>DATKKV010000008.1:0-491172 GCA_035542735.1 Bryobacteraceae bacterium | reverse complement strand
GCCCGAAAAAATCCTCTACGCTACCGACGCCTACCCGTTCTCGAAGGAAGTAGGCTGGGAGGAAGCGGGCTACATCGCCAACAAAACCGGCCGCGAGGCGTTAGGCATCGCGCTCACCGGGATGGTGAACGACGAAGAAATCTCCAAGGACCGCGCGGTGGAGCTGGCTCGCATGGTGCTGCGCGAAAATGCTCGCAAGCTGTACAAATTTAATTAATGCCCATCAGCCGGACGTTCACGAACTGATTCGGGTAGAGCGCTCCATTTTTGTTGTCGAACGTTGCCTTCAGCTTGACGGTTCCGGTTTGTTCATCAATCTGATTGTCGACGGCGGTTAGACGTCCTGAGGCAATCCGGGCTGAATTCTCGCGATTCCATGCTTCGACCGGCACACTCGGCGTGGTCCTGATCCGCGTGAGTACCACCTGGAGTTTATCTTCGGGCACGGTAAAGACAACCCCGATGGGCTGAAGCTGGTTGATTACCACGATACCGGTCGAATCAGACGCGTGAACCATGTTACCCGGACCGACCATGCGGAGTCCGACGACCCCCGGGATGGGTGCGACGATCGTAGCGTAACTAAGCCGGAGCTTCGCCTCTTCGACCTGCGCGCGCAGGGTTTTCAGGTTGGCCTCGAACCCTTTGCTTCCGCCTCTTTCCATGAATTCGTTGCCAATGACCGCCTGTTCCCGCACCAGTTGCCCTTCGGCCTGCTCCAGCTGCAACTGATAGGGGCGTGGGTCGATTTCGGCTAGTACTTGCCCCTGTTGCACGAAGTCTCCTTCTTTAAAGCTCAAACTCACCAACTGGCCGTCTATCCTTGGTTTGACGGTGACCGTGTATGCCGTGACTGCACCGAGGCCGCGCAGAAATCCGTCGTTTTGTGACGTAGGCTGGGGCTGAACCACGGGCCTCATTTGTACCGCGGGCGCTGCTGGCGGACTCTGCGGACGCGCCGTTGCCACCACGTATGCAATCGGCGAGCCCAGCGCGACAATGGCCGCGACGGTCCAGCGGGTCACTCCGCTCGACAGCGTCTTCCCATCCAGGATTCTCAGAATGCGTTGATCTGCGCGGCCGTAGCGAGCCATCGGCACGCCCATCCAGTTCGTGCCGCGAATGCCGCGCTGCATGAACTCGAGCAATACCTCGGCGTAGGATGCTCGATCGGGGGTGACGGCCAGGGCCGCATCGTCGCTGGCTTCCTCCGCTGTGCGCACGATGCGTTCATGCAGCAACCAGCTCAACGGGCTGTGCCACAGCAGCGCCCGATGAATCGCGGAGAGCAATTGCACAGCGGGATCATGACGCACGATGTGAGACCACTCATGCTCGAGGATGGCGCCGAGCTTCCCTCCATCCCAGTCGTGCCAGTCGCGTGGGAGAACGATGACCGGCCTGATAATTCCTAAAGTCACGGGTGCGGCGACGCGGTCCGACTCGCGGATTTCGACGCCTTCGGTGATCCGGTCTGTTTCCCGGCTGGCTTTTAATAGGCGGTAGCTGACTGCCAGGCCGACGCATAACCTTAGCAAGAGCGTCGCGCAAACAGCCGCGTAAATAAAGATGGCGGCTTGGATCCAATCGAACCGCTTGTTAATGGCGACGGGCGGCGGCGCTCCTGTTGTAACGGTCCCGATCGGGTCGTTCGATACGGCTGGCGCTCCGACCCTGCGCGTTGTCTTAATCGCTAAGCCGGGGAGCGTTGAGGTCATGAGGGGAATTGCCAGAGAGCCGAAGAGCATAGCCGTCCATGCGGCCAATCGGATCGTCGAACTTCTTACCCGGAGGGCCCAGAGCAAGAAGGCTCCACTGAAAATCAGGACCGAGGAGCGGATGGCCCACTCCAATAAAAACGGGATAGTCATGACTTCTTCTCCTTACGCGATGCGATTTTTTCCGCCAGCCTCTGCAACTGCTTCGGCTGGAGCACTTGGCTGTCGACCAAGCCAACCAGCAATTCTTCCACCGAGCCTCCGCAAAACCGATCGATCAGTTGTTGCGCAGCTCGGACGGCCACGTTACGGCGGGTGTCGGAGGGCCGATAGACGAATGTGCGCCCATCAATGTCATGTGTGACGTAACCTTTTTCTTCAAGTTTCCTGAGGATGGTGCGGATTGTCGAATCTTTTAGGGATCGCTGTTCCGCAATTCCCTCACGGCAGGTTTCCGCGGTGCAATTGGGGTGGGCCCAGACGTAGTCCATAATGAAGTGTTCGAGGGGAGTTAAACGACTGTTAAACATCGTAGTGTTACTACTTATAACACTAGTGCCGGCAGCCGTCAATATCCCTTCTTACCCATGCGACGCCTCCTCATCCGCCCCGGCGCCATCGGCGACGTGATCCTCTCTCTACCCGCCCTCGAAGCCGCGCGCGCTGATTACACCGAGGTCTGGGCGCCCCGCGTCACACTCCCTCTGATCCGCTTCGCCGACCGCACCCGAGCCATCGCCGACACCGGCCTCGACTTGGTAGGCGTCGTCGAATCCGCCAAGTGTCCCGCGCTCGAAACCTTCGATTCGATTTATTCCTGGTACGGCACGGCTCGGCCCGAGTTCCGCGCAGCCGTCGCGCATCTGCCCTTCAGGTTTTTCCCCGCGCAGGAACTGCCCGATACGCCCCCTCGCATCGACGTTCCCTCCGCGCCGCGCAAAGACTTCGTCATCATTCATCCCTATTCCAGTAGCGCAAAGAAAAATTGGCCCATCGAAAATTTCCGTCAACTGAATTTCCCTCGTATCGAATGGGCCACCCACCCCGACGGCTCCAATCGCATCGACGACCTCTACGACCTCGCCCGCTGGATCTCAACCGCCCGCCTGTACATCGGCAACGACTCCGGCATCAGCCATCTGGCCGCTGCCGTAGGCACGCCCGTCATCGCCATCTTCATGAGCACGGATCCCCGCATCTGGACTCCCCGGGGCGCTCATGTCACCGTCCTCGAACGTCCCTCGGTCGCCCAGGTTCTGGAGGCCTGCGCGCAGCAGGGCGTCTTCGAGCGCCGCTGATTCCACCCCGAGCACGCGTGCCGAGCCCGCGCAGGTTCTTCGGAAGCGTTTCGCCGCCCGCTCATCGCGTAAGGTGCCCAAATCGATCAGCGCGTTGATCGCCGCGGCTTCCCGCGCCAAGAGTTCCACGAGCGTGCGTGGCTTCTTCTGTGCGGCATTCAATATATCCAAATGCCACACAGGCAGGAATCGTCGCTTCAATCGCGCGTCTTCGAACCCTTCTGAAATGCCCGCCAGCCGAGCCTGCAGCGAACGCCCGATCAGCCGCAGCGCCGATGGCAGCGCCGAGAGATCGCCCGCGTCGTAGGTGAACTCCATCGGCCTGCGTCCATAGCAGGGCTGGCACGCCGAATAGACAGCCATCGTGTACGCCCGGTCCGCGCCCGCCGCCACGCGCGCTTCGTCAGCGAAAAACGTCTCCGCCGCCAGACAGCGGACCGCCCTCTGCGCCTGCACGGACACTTTCTGCCAAGTGCGAAAATGCCGGGCATCCCTCTCCGGGGGCGCGCCGGCCGCGAGCTCGACGAACTGTTGTAAGCGTTCCATATCGTCCCGGCCAAGATTCTACTCCGCCCGTCCAGGCCCGCCGCGCCCGCGGTGGCAAAACCGCTGTAGGATAAACAATTATGCGACGCAGAGAGTTTGTGACCGCCCTTGCCGCCATTCCCGCCGCGGCGCAGTCTGCTCCGGTGGAACGCAAGGGCCGCCTGAAGCAGTGCGTGACCCAGGGCGTTTTCGCCCGTGGGATGAGTTTCGAGGATTCCTGCCGCGAAGCCGCGCGCCTCGGCTGCAAGGGCTACGACCTGCGCGGCCCTGGCGATTGGCCGATGCTCAAGAAATACGGCCTCATCCCGACCATGTATCCTGGTCCCGGCGGCACGATTCCGGACGCGCTCAACCGCATTGAAAATCACGATCGCCTGGAAAAATCCATGCACGCCGCGCTCGATGAGGCCGCGGCCAATGGAGTGCCGAACATCATCACGTTTTCCGGCAATCGCCGCGGCATGTCCGACGTCGAAGGCGCGGACAACTGCGTCAAGTTCCTGAACAAGGTCAAGGCGCACGCCGAGGATAAGGGCGTCACCATCTGCATGGAGCTGTTAAACAGCAAGGTGAACCACAAGGACTACATGTGCGATCACACAGCCTGGGGCGTGGAGGTGATGAAGCGCGTCGGCTCGCCTCGCGTGAAGCTGTTGTACGACATTTACCACCTGCAGATCATGGAAGGCGACATCGCCCGTACGATTCGTGAAAATATCCAGTACCTCGGCCATTTCCACACTGGAGGAAATCCCGGCCGGCATGAAATCGACGACACGCAGGAGCTGAACTACCGCTTCATCGCCAAGACCATCGCGGATTTGGGCTACACGGGCTATGTCGCCCACGAATACTCGCCCGCGCAAGGGCGCGACGCCGTCAAGAGCCTGGAGCAAGCCCTGGAAATCTTCGACGTGTAACCACATCGGCCCGGTGGGTGGTTCCGCCCCGGCGGAGCCCTCGAGAATTCACCCGATTCAAACACAGCAGTTTTTTGTGCTATCCTGTTTTTGTACAAATCGATTAAGAATAGACGAGGAGTTTCGTTTTCCGAATGGCACTGGCGGGTGAAGCAAAACAAAAGGTTATCTCGAAGTTCCGGGTTCATAAGTCGGACACCGGCTCGCCAGAAGTTCAGGTAGCAATCCTGAGCCGCAGGATCGCCGAGCTGACGGAGCATTTCAAGACCCACAAGAAGGACCATCATTCGCGCAGAGGTCTGCTGCAGATGGTGCAACGCCGCAAGAGCTTGCTGGGTTATCTCCGGGGCCGCAGTCCTGAGCGCTACAAGACTCTGATCACGAGCCTTGGGATTCGCCACTAAGGCGCCTCCATCGGTCTTCGATTCTCGATCCTGGTCCAGGTGGCCGGGGTGCCGTAGAACCTCACTCCAGTCTCCTCTTAGTCAAAGCAGGCTGGCCGCGTCTGAAACGTGCGGCCGGATTTTGATTAAAGGAAGATGTCAAACATGTTGCATTCGGTTGAAGTAGACCTCGGTGGACGGATCATCACGATCGAAACCGGGAAAATGGCCAAGCAGGCCAATGGAGCGGTCATCGTCCGCTCGGGCGAATCGGTGGTGCTGGTCACCGCCTGTTCCAATGAAAATCCCAAGCCCGGCGCCAGCTTCTTTCCCCTTACCGTGGACTACCGCGAGTACACCTACTCGGCGGGCCGTTTCCCCGGGGGCTTCATTAAGCGCGAAGGACGGCCTACGGAAAAGGAAGTCCTGACCAGCCGCCTGATCGACCGTCCGATCCGCCCCCTGTTCCCCGAAGGCTATTCCAACGAAAGCCAAGTGATCGGCATGGTGCTCTCCGCCGACCCTCTGCGCGACCCTTCCACGCTGGCAATTATCGGCGCGGGCGCGTCACTCGCGATCTCCGATATCCCGTTCGAACACGTGCTCGGCGGCATCCGCGTCGGCATGGTGGACGGCCAACTGGTTCCGAATCCCACCTATGAGGAAACCAAAGCCTCCAAGGTGAACATCGTCGTCGCCGGAACTGAAGGCGGCATTGTGATGGTGGAATCGGGCGCGCAGCAGGCCACGGAAGCCGAGGTCCTGGCCGCTATCGAATTCGGCCACGATTGCTGCAAAAAGATCGCCGCCGGCATCCGCGAGCTGGTGAAGAAGTGCGGCAAGACCAAGCGCATCTACACGCCTCCGGGGATCAACAAGGATCTGTACAACCAGATCTCGGCCGCCGTGCACGACGAGCTGCAGGACGCGATGAATACCCAAAAGTACGACAAGCTGGATAGCTATCATCGCATCGACGACTGCAAAAAGAAGGCGATCGAGCCGATTGCGGACGAGCTGAAACCGGAAGCCAGTAAGCTGTTCGACATGCTGAAGGAGCGGATCTTCCGCGATGAGATGCTGAAGGCCCGCCGCCGTCCCGACGGACGCGCCTTCGACCAGGTCCGCAACATCGACGTGGAAGTGGGCATTCTTCCGCGCACGCACGGCTCCAGCCTGTTTACCCGCGGCGAGACCCAGGCGCTGGTGACGGCCACGCTCGGCACCAAGGACGACGAGCAGAGAATTGAATTGCTCGATCCCACCGAGCTGTCCAAGCGCTTCATGCTGCACTACAATTTCCCGCCGTTCAGCGTGGGTGAAGTCGGATTCATGCGCGGCGCGGGCCGCCGCGAAATCGGCCACGGCGCTCTCGCCGAACGCGCGCTTTCGGCCGTCATTCCCGACGATAAGACGTTCCCCTACACGATGCGCATCGTCAGCGACATTATGGAATCGAACGGTTCCAGCTCGATGGCGTCGGTCTGCGGCGCGACTCTTTCGCTGATGGACGCGGGCGTGCCGCTGTCGGCTCCGGTAGCGGGTATCGCCATGGGCCTGGTGATGGAGGGCAAGGATTACGCTGTTCTGACCGACATCGCGGGCGCCGAGGATCACTACGGCGACATGGACTTTAAGGTCGCCGGCACCAAGGACGGCATTACCGCCCTTCAGATGGACATCAAGGTCCCCAACGTCACGCACAAGATCATGACGGAGGCGCTGGAGCAGGCCCGCCGGGCTCGCCTGTTCATACTGGACAAGATGAATGCCGTGCTTGGGGAGCCTCGCTCGACAATGTCGCCCTATGCGCCGCGCATCTTCAGCATGAAGATCCCCACCGACAAGATTCGCGAGCTGATCGGACCGGGCGGCAAGGTGATCCGCGGCATCGTCGAGCAGACGGGCTGCAAGATCGACGTCGAGGACGATGGCAGCGTGAAGATTTACTCCTCCGACGGAGCGGCGGCGGATCGGGCCATCCAGATGGTCACCGATATTTGCGCGGTGGCTGAGGTCGGCAAGACCTATCTGGGCAAAGTGGTGCGCATCGTCGATTTCGGCGCATTCGTCGAAATTTTCCCCGGCACAGACGGCTTGCTGCACATCTCCGAAATTTCGGAGAGCCGCATCAAGCAGGTGCGCGACGAGCTGAACGAAGGCGACCAGATCCTGGTAAAGGTGCTGGCGCTCGAAGGCAACAAGATCAAGTTAAGCCGCAAGGCGATCCTGAAGGAGCAGCGCGAGAAGCTCAAGAAGGAAGAGGCGAAGGGCTAAGAAAAATTATTGGCCGCTGATGAACACAGATGAACGCAGATCGGCGTTTTATCTGTGTACATCGGCGGCCATACCCAGGCGAAATCTCTAGATGTCTTAATGGAGAGAATCCAAGAGGCCATTGAGCTTTGCCTTGAAGTGCAGGGTGAACCACCCACGAGGCTCGAATTCGAGGGCGTGCAGCGCGTCATTGTCGCAGCATGAGCAGAGCGCCACGAGGCAAGCAACGGATCGCGACACTGGCCAAGGCGGGCTTTGAAGTCACCCGCGTTAGAGGCAGCCATCATTTTCTCAAGCATCCGGACGGGCGCTCATCGATCTTTCCTGTCCATGCGGGGGAAACCGTTGGGCCGGGATTGCTCGCAAAAAACGAGATGCCGAGGTTTCAATGCAAGAGCTGATCAACCTCTAAACAATCTTCTCCACGATCACCGCCGTGCCATAGCACAGCACTTCCGTTACTCCCTGCATGATCTCCGTGGCGTCGTACCGGCAGCCGATGATCGCGTTCGCGCCCATCTCCCCCGCGTGCTGCATCATCAGTTCATATGCGTCGCTACGGGTTTTTTCGCAGAGCTGCGAGAGCAGCGTAATGTTACCGCCGACGATCGTCTGAAATCCTGCTCCGATCGTCCCAAAAATCGAACGCGATCGCACAATGATGCCGCGCGCCATCCCCAGATTCCGCGTGATTCGATAGCCGTCAAACGTAAACGCCGTCGTTACCAGGTCATGTGTCATGCCTGGATTATACTCACTCGGTGCGCAACGCCGTCAGCGGGTCGGTCTTGATCGCGCGAATCGCGGGAGCGCAACAGGCGGCGAACGCCACCAGGATCATCAGCCCAAGGGCGCTCATATACGTGAGCGGATCGTGCGCGCTGACACCATACAGGATCTGGCCGAAGAATTGTCCCGTGGCGAAAGCCAGTGCGAACCCCGCCGCCGCGCCGACGGCCAGCAGCACCGCCGTGCGCTTCAGCACCACCCGCAGCACCTGCGCCGGATCGGCGCCTAACGCCATGCGGATGCCGATTTCCCGCGTCCTTCTGGACACCGCGTAGGCCATGATTCCATAGACCCCCGTAGCCGCGAGCACAACGGCTAAGAAACCGAACGAGCCGAGGACGATGGCTACCAATTTAGCCGGGAACAGCGCAAGAGCGAGCTCGCTGGTCATGCTTCCGGCGTCGTAAATCGTCAGTGAGGGATCAAGCTCCACGACCGCGCGGCGCAGTGCGCGAACGGTCTCCGCTTCATCGAGAGGCGAGCGCGCCACCAGAGTCTGATTCCCTCCCCAGCCCTGATCCAAGGCCTGAAAGACAGTGGGCGAAGGTGTTTCTCCCAAGGAGCGGTACTTGCCATCCTCCACAACGCCGACAATCTGAATCCACTTGCTGTTCTTGCCGTGGCGAAAGCGCTTCCCGATGGGATCTTCACCCGGCAGAAGCTGTCGCGTGAACGCTTCGTTTACCAGCACGACCCTGGGAGCGTCTTTACCGTCGCGATCACCGAGGTCGCGGCCCGCAATCAGGCGCGTCTGCATGGCTTTGAGGTACCCGGGGGTGATTTTGTAGATGTTCGCCAGGGGAACGTCGCCAGCGCGAGGTTCGGGCTTCCCCTCGACATAAATCGAACTATTGGAGATGTTCAGAGTCAGAGGCAGCCCGTCAATGAGCCCGGCCGCCTCGATGCCCGGAGTTGAGCGGACCTTATCCAGAAGCCGGCGCTGAAATTCGCGGCCGCGATCTTCATCGTAGCCTTGCAGACCGAGGTCGTAAGAAAGCGCGGCGGCGTGCCGCGGCTCGAATCCAAGATGCAGGCTGAGAGCGTGCTGCAAGCTGCGCACCACGAGCACACTTCCGATGAGCAGCACAACGGAGAGCGTCACCTGCATGGTGACGAGCACATCGCGCAACGTGAGGCGGCGGAATTTTTCCGACGGCGCGTCATTCTTAATCGCTCCCGCAAGGCTGGCGCGCGTGGATTGAATCGCAGGCGCGAGCCCGAAGAATAGACCCGCAATAAGCGAAACCACGCCAGAGAACAGCAGCACCCGTGTGTCCATCACCACATGAGGAATCACCGGAACATCAATCGGCGGCGTCCAGACGTTCACCAGATTGGTGAGCCAATACGCGAGAATGATTCCGGCCGTTCCTCCTAAGACCGAGAGCACGACGCTTTCGGTGAGCAATTGGCGGATCAGTTGCGAGCGGCTGGCTCCCAGAGCGAGTCGAATCGCAGTATCCTTCCTCCGGTCCGCCGCGCGTGCCAGTAGCAGGCTGGCCAGATTGACGCAGGCGATCACCAGAACCATGCCGGCCACCACCATCAGCACCGCTGAGAACGCGGTGATGCCTCCGCGAAGATAAGTGCCGGCCATCCCTGGAGGAGAAAGCACAATGGAAATCCCCGCGTCCGCATCCGGATATTCCTTGCCAAGCTGCGCGGTAATCGAGTTGATGGCCAATTCGGCGCTCTTCGAGGAAACGCCCGGTTTCAGGCGGCCGATGACGAAGCCATTGGCATTGCGGCGCTCGTCGAGCCAATTGCCTCCCTCAATCTCCTTCACCATGGCGATGGGAACCCAGATCTCCGGCGTGTAGATCAGCTCGGTACCCGTGAAGTTGGCGGGGGTGACGCCGAGAACGGTGAATTCCAGCCCGTTGAGCTTCACCTTCTTTCCCGCGATATCGGGGTCGGAGCCGAAGCGTTTCTGCCAGCACGAATAGCTGACGACGGCAACCGGATGGCCGCCGCGGTTCACATCGTCCTCGGGATGCAGAACGCGGCCGCGGATCGCCTTGACCCCCAGCAGATCGAAATAATTGCCGCTCACGAGGTAGCCCCACGCACGGGAGTTTTCTCCCGCGCCGCGGCTCAGGTTCATGGGCGCGATGCGGTACATCGACATGCCGGTCAGGACATTGTTGCGGTCGCGATAATCCTTGAAATCGGGATAGGAAACGGCGGGGAACTCGGCTTTGGCGGTCTTCATGTTGAAGAAGACCAGCTCATTCTGGCGCTCGACGCCGAAGGGGCGGAAGACGACGGCGTTGACCAAGGAGAAGATCGTCGTGTTGGCGCCGATGCCCAGAGCCAGCGTGATGATCGCCGCGGTAGTGAAACCGGGGCTCGACCGCAACCTACGGAAGGAAACGATCAGATCCTGGAAAAAGCGGTCCATATCCAGCTTATACGGGTGTGGTCAGTAAAAGTTCGCAGTTTGTCTCACTCGGTGCGCAAGGCCGTGAGAGGGTCCACCTTGATCGCCCGCCGCGCCGGAGCGAGGCAGGATAGAAACGCTACCAAGGCGATCAGGCCAATGGCACTCAGGTACGTGACGGGATCGTGCGCGCTGACGCCGTACAGAATCTGGTCGAAAAATTTCCCTGTCACGAACGCGAGGGCGAAGCCGGCCGCCGCGCCGGTAGCGAGCAAAATTCCGGTGCGGGTGAGCACGATGCGAAGCACCTGCCCCGGATCGGCTCCCAGCGCCATCCGAATGCCAATTTCGCGAGTTCTCCTCGACACCGCGTACGCCATGATGCCGTAAACTCCGGTTGCCGCCAGAATCACCGCCAGGAATCCAAACGAGCCGAGGACCGCGGCCACCAGCTTCGCCGGGAACAGAGCAAGGCCCAACCGGCTGGTCACACTGCCCTCGCCGAACACGGTGAGCGACGGATCGAGTTCAGCTACGGCGCGTCGCAGCAGCCGCACGGTCTCGTTTTCGTCCAGGGGAGAACGGGCGATGAACTCCTGCGAATCCATCCAGATCTGTGACAGGGGCTCAAACATGGTGGGAGCCGGCTTCTCGCCCAGCGAGTGATATTTCCCGTCCTCCACCACCGCGATAATTTCGATCCATTTCCCGTTGGTGTCGTGCCGGAACCGCTTCCCGATGGGGTCCGCGCCGGGAAGAAGCTGGCGCGCGAAGGCCTCATTCACAATGGCCACGCGCGGCGCATCCTTCGAATCGCGCTCGTTGAAATCCCGGCCAGTGATCATGCGCGTCCCCATGGCCCGCAGGTACCCGGAGGAGATTCGATACAGGTTCGCGAGGCTCGCGTCGCCCGCGCGCGGCTCCGGCTTCCCCTCCACGAAGATCGGGCTGCTGGTGATGCTCAGGGTCAGCGGCATTCCGTCCACCGATCCGGCCGCTTCGATCCCCGGCATCGAACGGACCTTGTCGAGCAGGCGGCGCTGGAACTCCAGTCCGCGCGCTTCGTCGTATCCCTGGCCTCCCATGTCGATCGAGATGCTGGCGGCGTGCCTCGGCTCGAAACCCAGGTTCATGTTCAGCGCATGCTGCAGGCTCCGGACCACCAGAATGCTCCCGATCAACAGGACCACGGAGAGAGCCACCTGGGTGGCTACCAGCGCGTCCCTCAAGCTGAAACGACGGAACCGTTCCGAGGGCGCGTCGTTTTTGATCGCTCCCGCCAGGCTTTCGCGAGTCGTCTGCAGCGCCGGCGCAAGACCGAAGAGCACGGCGGTCAGAAGCGAACTGATCGCGGCGAACACCAGCACCCTTGCGTCCATCGCGACATGAGGAATCACCGGGACGTCGATCGGCGGAGTCCAGACGTTCACAAGATCCGTGAGCCACATGGCGAGTATCACGCCCGCCAAGCCGCCGGCGATGGACAGGACGATGCTCTCGGTGAGAAGCTGCCGCACCAGTTGGCCACGGCTCGCGCCCAGCGCGAGGCGGATCGCCGTTTCCTTGCGGCGGTCAGAAGCTCGGGCCAGGAGCAGGCTGGCGATGTTCACGCAGGCGATCAGAAGAACCAGTCCAGCCACCACGATCAGCACGGCCGAAAACCCCGTGATGGCACCGCGCAGAAAATTGCCCGCCATACCGGGAGGCGAAAGGACCACGGAAACCCCCGCGTCCTCCTTAGGATGCTCGCGCCCAATCTGAGCAGCGATCGCGTTCAGCGCCGCCTCCGCTGTCTTCACGGAGACGCCGGGCTTCAACCTCCCTACCACCAACGCGCTGGCGTTGCCTCGCGTATCCATCCAATTGAAGTGCTCAATTTGCTCCGCCATGGCCAGCGGCACCCAGATTTCCGGCGTGTAAATCAGCTCGGTTCCGATAAAATCCTTCGGCGCGACACCCGCGATGGTGTAGTCCAGGCCGTTGATCTTGACCTTTTTCCCCGCGATGTCCGGATCGCCCGCGAAACGCCGCTGCCAGCAGCCGTAACTGATCACCGCTAGCGGATGCCCGCCGCGCTTTACGTCGTCATCGGCGTGGAGCATCCGGCCGCGAATGGCTTGCACGCCCAAAAGGTCAAAATAGTTGCCCGAAATCTCGTATCCCCACAGTCGTGAGTTCTGCGCGCCCCGGCTCATGTTCAGCGGAATGATCCGGTACATCGCCAAACCCGTCATCACTGAATTACGCTCGGCGTAGTCCTTGTATTCCAGATACCCGATCACCGGGTACTGCGCCTTCGACGTCTTCATGTTCAGCGCAACAAGCTCATCCTGCCGCTGCACGCCAAACGGGCGGAAGGCGATGGCGTTGACCAGCGAAAAAATGGTGGTGTTGGCTCCGATCCCCAAAGCCAGCGTGACAACGGCGGCGGCGGTAAAGCCCGGGCTCGACCGCAAGCGGCGAATCGCAAAAGTCAGGTCGTGGCGCAGCATATCGACGGAAAGTGCACGTTGGGGACCGCGAAAAGGCCTAGATTTTCAATGGGATGAAAAGTGTGCAGTGCGCGTTTTTGGGACGTGTGTTTCGCGGACGGTCATTCTGGCCGTGGCGTGGAGGGAAGCTTGAACGGAATGTGACGCTCGTCGTTCAACTGTCTGGAGAACTCACGGTCCACCAGCGATAACGAAATATGGTTCTGCTTCGCGTCCCGGCTGACCCAGTTCAGGGTATCGCCATCCACCCAATAAGCAATCGCGGCCAAGACGGAGTGATCGGTCAGGGCGATTAGAAAAATGGTCGGCTGGTCGTCACGCAGGGCGGCCGCATCGGCATCTTCGGATTCGGCCGAAGCCGGCTCAGGCGCATTCGAGAAATCGATCATCTGCGGATTTGCTCTGTCCGGCTGGAAACCCGGATTCACCCACGCAACCGGCGCTTGATCGGGCGGCGGCGCAGGCGCGTAACCCGGATCATAGTAGCCACCTCCCACAAACACCGGATACGGAACCGCCACTGTGCGCGGAATGTTCGGACGGGGAGGGACTGGATTTACCGGCCTAAACGGCGACGGACTGACGGGGTGGGTTGGTGCAGGCGGCATCGGCCGCCCCCTGCCCGCGGCGGGCGCAGCAAAGCCTCGAAACTGACCGAACGCCGAAACAGCGAAGACCGCGACCAGAAGGGCGATTCGCATGAAGGGCTCCTACTTGGATTGTATTCCTTTTTCGTCTCAATTAGAGCCGCGACCTGCGGGAGCGGTCAAATCCGATACAACATCAGATACACCACCACCCCGGTGACGCTCACGTACATCCAGATCGGCCAGGTCCACTTTGCGATTATTTTGTGCCGCGCGAACTCGCCCTTCCAGGCGCGCCGCACAGTGATGATCGCCAGGACCGGCACGGACGCGGCCAGCAGCGTGTGCGAAATCAGAATCGTGAAATACAGCGCCGGAACGGGGCCAGTGTAGTGTTTCGATCCGATCTGCGCGTGATACACCAGGTACGAAATCAGGAACAGGATCGACGTGAAAAACGCGGTCACCATCACCTTCTTGTGCGCTTCACGCTTTCCCGAGCGGATCAAATAATAGCCTGTCGCGAGCAAGATCGCCGACGTGCCGTTCAACACGGCATTCAGTGTGGGGAGATCGTGGACGGTCAGAATTGTTCCTTCAACACTTTTTTCACATCGCCGACGAGCCGCGGGATTGCTTCTTCTTCCGACGTCAGATAATAGCCACGCACGCGCGATTTCTTGTCGATCAACACAAACCGCGTGGAGTGCTCCAAGTTCCCGTCGATGTTGCCCAGCAGGAAGACATAGCGCGCCAGGCGATTCAGCTCCGCCTGGCTGCCCGTCAAAAAGAACCAGACGCCCGGCTCGGCCTGATAGCGCTGGGAATAGCGCGCCAGCACCTCGGGAGTATCGCGCGCCGGATCGACGGTGAACGAGACGTAGCGCACGTCGGGAAACTCGCGCAGGGCGTCGATCACCTGCCGCATCTGGGCGCTCATGCGCGGACAGGGCCCGGCGCAGTTGGTGAACATAAAGTCGGCGATCCAGACCTTGTCGCTCAGCGCCTTCGCGCTCTGGAAAGCATGATTGGTTTGATCCGTGAGCGTAAAATAGGGCACTACGCCGTAGGAGGGCAGCCCGACGCCGGGCGAGCAGCCCACCAGAGCCACGATACTAAGGCCGGATACGATCCAGGACCAGGAGACCATAAATTAAAGGCAGATAAAGCACGCTGGCGAGCAGTACCTGCCGGGCGCGGCCGACGGAACAGTCGACCACCGAGCGCAGACTGGCATACACGTATATTATGCCCAAAATGAGAGCTCCTGCCAGATAGAAATTTCCCGCCATGGCGAAGAACTTCGGCAGCAGGCTGATGGGCAGCAGCGCGAGTGAAAAATACAGCATACGCCGGGCCGTGGATTCTCCGTCGGGTTCCACCACCGGAAGCATGCGGATGCCCGCGCGCTCATAATCGGCCCGGTACATCCAGGCGATGGCGTAGAAATGGGGGAACTGCCACAGGAACAGGATGGCGTACAGAATCCAGGCGTCCCAGTTCAGCGTGCCGCTGGCGGCCGCGAAGCCGATGAGCGGAGGCATTGCGCCGGGAATCGCGCCCAGCGTCGTCGAATGCGGCGAGCGCTGCTTCATTGGCGTGTATAAGAACAGGTAGCTAGCCAGCGTGAACAATCCCAGCAGCCCGGTGAGCATGTTCGCCCCGAGCCAGAGATCGACAAATCCGGCAATCGAAAGAAAAATTCCGAACGCGAGCGCCTGCGGACCCGTGACGCGACCCGAGGGAATCGGCCGAGCCATCGTGCGGTTCATTTTCGCGTCGGCCTCGCGCTCGTACCACATGTTCAGCGCGGCCGTGCCGCTGGCGATTAAAGCCGTGCCGATCAGGGTGTGGATCAGCGTGACCCAGGTCCAGGGCCCACCCGCTCGCATGCCGCAAACGAACCCGATGGCTGTGCTCATCAGGATGAAGCAGGTGATCCGAGGCTTGGTCAACTCGATAAAACGGCCCATCAGAATGCCACCGCCTGAGGCGCGCCCGCGTGCGCGCAGACGTTACGCCGGATCTGAATCGCCAGAACGACGCTCGACGCCAAAGTCAATCCGCCGGTCGCGACGTGCGCAACTGTGGTCAGCACCATCGCCAGAGGGTCGGCAGTGGCTTGGGATCGCGTGTAATACGCCACGATGCCCAGCATCACCTGCAGGAACGTAATTCCCAGTAGAGCCTTCGCGGCGGCGCTCAGGCCGCGATGCTCGGGAAATTGATGAAGCACGAAAGTCGCTGTGAACAGGATCATCAGCGTCACCACCATTGAGAAAATCACGTGGGGCAGAACGCCAATCGCGCGATGGCGGAAAGCCGCGCCCAGGGCGATCTGAATGAGCACCATCGCCGGCGTGAGGATCGACAGGCTGCGTAGCGAAGGCCAGCCATGATCGGCGACGATCTCAGGCCCTTCCAACCAGCCTCTCGATGTGAACAACGCGATGGCCACCGTCAGCGAGAAAAATAATTGCGCCAGGCAGGCGTGCGAAACGCTCACCGCCGGCGGTAGCAGCAGTTTCACCGTCAACCCGCCCAGCAAGCCCTGCAAGATTACCGCGCCAAGGGCCACAAGCCCCAGCTTTTTCATCCACTTTCGAGGCTCGGCGCGATACAGCCAGACAGCCAGAATAATGGTCAGAAACCCGACCGTGGTCGCCACCATGCGATGGCCGTGTTCGAAGAAAACTCCGCCGGTCATCTCCGGCATCACCTTGCCGTAAGAAAGTGGCCAATCCGGAACCGATAGTCCGGCTTCTTTGCTGGTAACCGACGCCCCGGCAACAACCAGGAACAATGTGCACACCGCCAGCACGATTGCGTAACGGTGTAACCAGAATCTTTCCATAAGGGGTAGAACTATCTTTATTCTAACTCTAATCTGGATCTTCCCGGGCCAATGAACCCAGCAGGATGGAAAACCCAGCTAGCACCTATCTATTAGAGTCGGCGCAACGCCGGATGACCTCAGTAATTATACGCTGTCCACGAAATTTTTGCTGGTCTTTCGTTTTAGACTAGTGGTCGAATGCAGAATCCTTTCATGGCCCGGGCGATCGAGCTTGCCTTGCAAAATGTGCGCAACGGCGGCGGTCCGTTTGCCGCCGTGATCGTGAAAAGCGGGTCGGTCATCGCCGAGGGAACCAACCTCGTGACTTCTCTGAAAGACCCGACGGCCCATGCCGAGGTCGTGGCGATCCGGCACGCCTGCATGGCGCTCGGCTCGTTTCAGCTGGATGGCTGCGACGTCTACACGACCTGCGAACCCTGCCCGATGTGCCTCGGCGCAATTTACTGGGCCCGTCCGGCACAAGTTTATTTCGCGGCCAAGAAGGCCGACGCCGCCGCGGCCGGCTTCGACGACGCCTTCATCTATGAGCAGATCGCCCGGCTGCCGGAAGAGCGCAAGATTCCCTTTCGCGAATTGATGCGGGAGGAATCGCTCGCCTGCTTCCAGGCGTGGAAAGACAATCCGGATCACATCGGCTACTGAAGCGCGTTCAGCAGCAGTTCCGATCGCACCGGCTTTTCCAGGATCCGGTCCACCATTTGCTGCTCTTCTCGCCCCACAAGATCGGCCGGCCAGCCGGAAAGAACCACAATGCGGACACCCGGCGAGGCGGCCCGGAATTCCCGAATCAGGGCCAGGCCGTCGTCCGCCAGGGGAATGCGAAGATCGAGCACAACCGCCTCCGGCTGCACGGCAAGAATTTTCTCGCGAGCTTCCTCCGCGCTCTCAGCCACGTTCACGCGGTGTCCGCGCGCTTCCAGAATCATCCGCCGCAGCTCCAGCGCATCGCCATCGTCATCCACCAAAAGGACAGTCACGGTCGCCCCGAAGGGGACTGACCACTCTGTCCCAAGGCGTCCACAACTCTTCGCGAAACCCTCAACCCCGCCTGCGCCGCGTGGACAGAGCGGTCCGTCCCCTTCGGACCCCTCACAGAAATTTCACGCCCGCGATCACCAACTGCGGCATCGCCTGATTCCAGCTCTCGGGGATCTCATCAAACGGCAGCCGGAATGATTTGGTTTCGCCCGGCTTCAACCCGCCCATTTTCGAACTCACGATTGGCACGCGGGAGCGCAGCACCATCTGCCCGTAGGAATCATAAAACACACAATAAATCTCGACGGTATCGAGCGGCCGGTCGCCCGCGTTTCCGATCTTGCCGTTGATCTCCACCACCATCTGATTCAGATAGCTCTTGTTTGCCTTGATGTCGACGTCGCTGAGTTGCAGATTCTTGACGTACGCCTTGGCCTCCGGCGTCAGCGGCGCGTCGGTGGGCTGGTGCTTGGCCGAATACTGCATATAGAGAAACACCAGGAGCCCCAGAACCACCAGTGCCGCGCCCACATACAACGGCGCGCCCACTCCGGAAGGCTTCCTGGTTTGCTGCAAGGAAAATGTGTCACTGGCCACTGATCGTCATCTCCCCTATGAGCAGCGTCGGCGAGGCGATCGAGCCCCGGAACTCCAGGTCCGAGCCGATCTCCAGGTCCAGCAACATCCGCTTCATATTTCCGGCAATCGTGATCTCGGAAACAGGATACGCCAACTCGCCGTTCTCGATCCAGAGACCAGCCGCGCCCGACGAATAATCGCCGGTCACCGTATTGGTTTCGCCGCCGATCAACTCGGTGACGTAAAGTCCGGTTTTCAAGCCCTTCAGAAGTTCTTCCGGCGAACGGCCGCCCGCCTCAATATAGAAATTCCCCGGCCCAACGCCGGCGTTGCCCGTGATGCCTCGCGACGCGTTGCCGGTCGTCTGCAATCCCAGCTTCCGCGCCGAGTAAGAATTGAGCAGATAGCTCTTCAGTTCGCCTTTTTCGATGACCACGGTGCGCCGGCAAATCACGCCCTCGTCGTCGAACGGCGACGTTCCGAACAGCCCGGGCATCGTCGCATCGTCGACCACCGTCAGCGCATCGGCCGCGATTTTTTCGCCCAGCTTGCCCGCCAGATAGGACGCCTGCCGGTAAATTGCCCCGCCGTTGACCGCGTCGAACAGGTCGCCCAGCAACGCGCGCGCCGTGCGCGGTTCGAAGATGATGGGAGCCTTCTGCGTGGCGATTTTTCGCGGATTCAGCCGCCGAACCGCGCGCTCCGCGGCCCGCCTGCCGACTTCCTCCGCGCTTTCGAGCTTCGCCGCCGCGCGACCCGACGTATACCAGTAATCCCGCTCCATGGAGCCATTGTGCTTGGCCACAGGCGAAACGCTGAGCCCGCAGCTCGACGTGCGGTAGCTACCCACGAACCCTCGCGAATTGGCGAACACTCTGCGGCCCGTGTAGGATTCGAACGAAGCGCCCTCGGAGTTCTCAATGCGCGGATCGGCGGCAAACGCCGCCTCTTCGGCGCGCTTGGCCTGGGCGATTTTCCACTCCGTCTCCATCTCCTCAATGGCAGGGTCGTACAGCTGTAGATCCTCGGGGCGCGAACCGAGGTCGGCGGGATCGGGCAGATCGGCGAACGGATCTTCCGTCGTGATCTGCGCCAGGTCGATCGCGCCTTGCACCATCGTCGCGATGCCTTCCGGCGAAAGATCCGATGTATAGGACGACCCTCCGCGCTTGCCCACGAGAACGCGAATCCCCGCACCGCGCGAACCGGCCTCTTTGAGGCTTTCCACCTCACGCATGCGGACGGAGGAGGAAAACTCCTCGCCTTCCATAATGGTGCATTCGGCATCGCTCGCCCCCGCGGCGAGTGCGCGCTTCACAGCATCGGATGCCAGGGATTCCAGATCGCTCATGCCGCTGTCCCGCCCACCGTCATGCGGTCGATCTTCACCGTCGGGATGCCCACGCCCACCGGCACGCTCTGCCCTTCCTTGCCGCAAACACCGATGCCTTCGTCGAGTTGCAGATCGTGGCCCACCATGCTGACGTATTTCAGCGCCTCCGGCCCGTTGCCGATCAACGAAGCACCGCGAACCGGGCGCGTCAGCTTGCCATTCTCGATCAGATAACTCTCCGTCGCGGAAAAAACGAAATTGCCGCTGGTGATATCCACCTGTCCCCCGCCGAATGTGGCGCAATACAGGCCTTTTTCCACCGACTTGACGATTTCCTCCGGATCGCTCTCCCCTGCGAGCATGTACGTATTGGTCATGCGCGGCATCGGGATGTGCTGATAGCTCTCGCGCCGTCCGCTGCCGGTGGAATGGTTGTGCGTCAGCCGGCTCGACAGCTTGTCCTGTAAATACCCGCGCAAAATACCGTTTTCGATGAGTACGTTTTTCTGCGTCGGCATGCCTTCGTCGTCCACGTTCAACGACCCGCGCCGGCTGCCGATGGTTCCGTCGTCGATCACGGTGCACAGAGGGCTCGCCACCTGCTGGCCGATGCGTCCCGTAAATGCCGAAACGCCTTTGCGGTTGAAATCGGCCTCGAGGCCATGGCCCACCGCTTCGTGCAGCAAGATGCCAGGCCAGCCGGGCCCAAGCACCACCGTCATCTCTCCGGCTGGCGCGTCGACGGCGTCCAGTTGGACGATGGCCTGCCGCGCCGCTTCCCTTGCGAAATGCTCCGGCGTTTTTTCCTTCTCGAAAAAGTCCAGCGTGACGCGTCCTCCGCCGCCCGAATGGCCATGCTGCGGCGCTCCGTCGCCCTGGCGAGCAAGCGCGCTGACGCTCATGCGGGCCATCGGCTGCCGGTCGAAACTCAGGCGGCCTTCGCTGGTGGCGACCAGAACGTCGCGCAGGCTATCCGCATACGTAGCCTGGACCTGAAAGACGCGCTTGTCGTAGGCGCGAGCCGCGTGGTCTGCCCGCTTCACAAGCTCGACGCGCTCGGTCAGCCCGGTTTCATGCGGCGCAAACAGCATTGGGTAAAGATTGTGCCGCCGCGCTTCTTCGAAGCCCGTCTTCAGGATCGTCGCTGGTCCCCGGGCGATGTGCGCGGCAACGCGAGCGGCCTTGCGGATCTTTTCCGGGCTCAGGTCGTCCGAATAGGCGTAGCCGGTGCGCTCGCCCGCGATCACGCGGATGCCGACGCCCAGGCTGACGCCCTCGGTCGCGCTCTTGACGATCCCTTCATCGATGCCGATGGACGTGGTCGCCAGGTATTCGAAATACAGGTCGGCGTATTCACCGCCCGCCGAGAGAGCCTCGCTAAGGTAAGACTCAAGGTCGCGCTCGGTGATGCCGAATCGCTCGGCGAAAAAGGATTGGGATAGCCCCATACATCGAGGGTATCACCGGTGGGAACGGAGAACCGAGCGTTGATGCGTCTTGTGGGGCGGCGAGACCCGTTCAGGGCAGGCGCCTGCGCAAGCGACGGCTAGTAAGATGTCCTGGCGATATCGTTACCGGTCCCCGCACTGACGCGCGGGGTTATAACCCCTGGCGTGAGCCAGGGGACTCAACCGCTAAACAAAATGACCGGACATCTTACTAGTAATCTCCCCTCGCCTACGAATGATGAACATCGCGATCTCGTGGGAGAAAACACGCGGGGGTCCCCGGTTTTTCTCAAGGGTCGTAGCGCTCGGGCAAATGTCGAGGGTTCGACATTTGGCGGCGGGATCCGTCTCCGTACGAGTACGCTAACCCCTTCCGATTGAGCAACTTTGCTAATGGCGTTCCAATTGCCCGTCTCTGCAGTACCCGACACCCGCTATCGCATGATGAAGAGAGGCACGCTTAGGGCTGGCGTTCCGGCGTATGTGTTGTGCGCCGGTTGCCGGCTTTGCTTTTCGGCGCAGGAGTTCCTCTGGTTCGGCATCCAGAATGGGCTGCTTGAGCAAAAAGACAAATGAAAGACTTTCTGGCAGCGTTGCTCTCGTCGGATTTCATGCCGCACGGCTGCTGCTATTTATGGAAGCCGGGTCTTATCTGGCTACATGTGGTTTCAGACGCTCTCATCGCCCTTGCCTACTTCTCCATTCCGGTTACCCTGATCCATTTCATCCGCAAGAGGCGGGATCTGCCGTTCCACTGGATGTTCATTAGCTTTGGGATTTTTATCTCAGCCTGTGCCGCTACCCACGTCATGGAGATATGGACGTTGTGGCATGCAAACTACTGGCTGTCTGGGGCGGTTAAGGCCGTAACTGCCCTGGCATCGGTCGCGACAGCGATCGTACTCGTTCAATTAGTTCCGCAGGCTCTGGCGCTTCCCAGCCCGGAAGCCATGAGGCTTGAGATTGCCGAACGCAAACGTACGGAGCAGGCACTGAGCGAGGCGAAGAAAGAAGCGGAAGCCGCAAATCTCGCCAAGAGCGTGTTTCTTGCGAACGTCAACCACGAGCTTCGCACCCCGCTGACCGCAATTCTGGGTTTCTCTCGGCTTCTGGGGCGTAAGCAGCTGCCTCGGGATGTGCAGGAAGATCTGAGGGTGATTCAGGACAACGGCAAACATCTGCTGATGCTGATTAATCATGTGCTCGATCTGGCGAAAATCGAGTCCGGCAGAACCACTCTCAACGAAGTGCCGACCGACCTGCATCAGTTGCTCGACGACCTCCAAAGAACCTTCGCCGTTCAGGCGGAAGACGAGGGATTGCTGTTTCGTTTCGAGCGATCGCCCGGTGTTCCACGGCTGGTTCAGATCGATCAGCTTCGGCTCAGCGAGGTTCTGATCAATCTGCTTGGAAATGCGCTGAAGTTTACCCGGGAAGGCAGCGTGACCCTGCGCGTGGCTGCTACCGGCGACGCGTCCCCCAGCGGCTGCCGTCTTACTTTTGAGGTTAGCGATACCGGCTGCGGCATCTCGGCCGAAGAGCTGGAAACCGTTTTTGAGGCTTTCGTTCAATCGCAAACAGGACGGGAGTCGAGGCAGGGAACCGGCCTGGGGCTAACCATCAGTTCCAGCTATGTAAGGCTCATGGGAGGCGAACTCCGGCTGGAAAGCGAGGTGGGGCACGGGACGACCGCTCGTTTCGAGATTCCGGTGCGCATCGCCACCACCGCGCCGGCCACGGAAGTACGGAAACCCGTCGGCGTCCTCTCTTCGCGGCAATGGCCCTGCCGCATTCTCGTGGCCGATGATGCCTGGGCCATGCGGCACCTGATACAAAGGCTCCTCGGCCCTCTGGGATTCGAGGTGCGCGAGGCCTCCGATGGAAGCGAGGCGGTAGAGGTCTCAAAAGAATGGCATCCGCACCTTATCTGGATGGACCTGCGGATGCCCGTTATGGATGGCTTCGAGGCCACGCGTCGAATCAAGGCGGCGCCGGAGGGGGAAAACACGATTATCATTGCAGTAACTGCCAGCAGCTTTGAGGATCCCCGCGCGGCCGCACGCGAGGCGGGCTGCGACGGTTTTCTGCGCAAGCCGTTCGATGACGCCGAACTGTTCGAGTTCCTGCATCAGCATCTCGGAATTCAATTCGCCTACGCCCCCAGCGAGCCTTCGCACGTTCCGGGAACAAGCCGCGCGTCCTCGGGCCGTGCCATTGCTTCCCTGCCGGTGGACCTGAGAGCGAGGTTGCGTGCGGCTGCGGCGGAACTGGATGTCGCGGCGGTGCAGAGCGTTCTCGACGAGATCGCGCGTTCTGACAGCAGCGCCGTGGAAACTCTTCGTGCTCTGACGGCGAACTATCAGTACGCACAGCTGCTGCGCATTATCGACATTGTCGATACGGGTGGTGCGTCATGACCCCTCTTCAAGATAACCATACGAGCAAAGGCAGCATTCTCGTGATCGACGACGAACCGGCCAGCCTAAGGGTGCTCCTCGCCATTCTGACGGAGCAGGGCTACGAAGTACATCCCGCCAATGAGGGGGAACTGGCGCTGCGGTACCTCGGACATACGCTGCCCGATCTGGTGCTGGTGGACGTCAGGATGCCGGGGATGGACGGCTATCAGGTGTGCGCGACACTGAAGAGCAATCCGGCCACCCAGGCGATTCCCGTCATCTTCATCAGTTCGGCGGACCACGTGATCGACAAAGTGAGAGCTTTCCGGGGTGGCGCTGTCGACTACGTCTCCAAGCCCGTGGACGCAGAAGAGGTCGTCGCGCGAATCGAGACCCACATTTCCCTTCGCCGCTTGCGCGATCGCCTCGAGTCCATGGTCCAGGAGCGCACCAGCCAGTTGGTCATGGCCAATGAGAGGCTGGAACGGGCCCTCCAGGAATTGCGGGTTCTGAAAGAGCAACTCCAACTGGAGAACCTGGTGTTGCGCGACGAAGTGGATAAGATGGCGATGTTCGGCGATATCGTGGGATCCTCCGAGCCGCTCCAGCGGGTGCTGCGGCACGTGGCGAAGGTGGCGCCGACGGACTCGACGGTTCTGATCACGGGTGAAAGCGGAACAGGCAAGGAACTGGTCGCGCGGGCGATTCACAAAAGTTCGCAACGTTATGGCCGCCCGTTCATTCGTGTGAACTGCGCGGCGATCCCGCAGTCTTTGATCGCATCCGAGCTCTTCGGCCATGAAAAAGGCGCGTTCACAGGCGCGATGCAGCGGCGCCTCGGCCGGTTCGAAATGGCCACCCGCGGCACCATCTTCCTGGATGAGGTTGGCGAGATTCCGCCGGAAACACAGATCGCTCTCTTGCGCGTGCTGCAGGAGCGCGAACTGGAACGCGTAGGAGGCAGCCAGACTGTTCCAGTGGACGTGCGGGTGCTTGCGGCTACGAACCGGGACCTGAAAGCATCCGTCGCAGCGGGTACTTTCCGGCTCGATCTGTTTTACAGACTGAACGTTTTCCCTGTCCACATGCCTTCGCTGCGGGAGCGCGTGGAAGATATTCCGCTGCTGATCGAGTACTTTATCGAGCAATTCGCCAACAAGACCGGCCGGAAGATCAGAAACATTCAGAAGAGAACTCTGGATCTGCTAAGCCGCTACCATTGGCCCGGCAACATTCGCGAGTTGCAAAACGTGATTGAGCGGGCGGTCATCCTCTGCGAAGGCGAGACGTTCGCCGTTGACGAGACGTGGTTTCAGAAGGAAAAGCCCGGGATGCAGGATGCGCCGGTAGCTCTAACGGAAATGTTGGTCGATCGCAAGAGGGAAGCCATTGAAGCCGCTCTGATTCAGAGCAAGGGCCGGGTTTCGGGGCCGACTGGGGCAGCGGCGGCGCTCGGGATTCCCCGGCAGACGCTCGAGTCGACGATCCGAAGCCTGGGAATCAATAAGCACCGTTTCAGGGACTAGTGGGCCGTTTCGGCGATATCGCTACCGATGCGCAAGTCGTGAAATCCCCGCCCTCACGGACGGGGTTATAACCCCTGGCGTCAGCCTGGGACTGTCAAGGATAGAATTACTCTTCCTACGGAATTGCCCCCTCGTCAGCGCCCCTGCGCTATCCTCGAGCAAATGCTGATCCCCGAGCATAATTCGTGGTTAGCTTTACTCTCCTCTGGTCACGGGGCCCTCTGTTTTCAATCAGATCCACCGCCACGAGCGCATGGCTGCTGAAATGCCCCGCCCAGGGGCATGGAACCAACAACATTTTGCGGGACGCAGACCCCGGGGATTTCGCCTCGCACCGCTCTTCTTGGACTCTTCGCACTCCTAACGTGTTTGCACGCACCGGCCCAGGATCTGATCAATCCCCGGGCGTCCGGTCAGAGTGTGGCGTTCGCCCGATACATCGCTTCGATGCATGAGCGCGACGCATTCACCGAATCAGGACCGGTGGCCGTGGAGATCGACGCGTCATTACCCGACCTGTACAAACAAAGCCGGCTGCTGGCGATTAGGCAAAATGGCGAATCTGAACGAAGCGAGTACCGGCTGCTGCAAATTGAGGGCGACGCGACTGTGGCGCAGGAGGTAATCGGCCGCTATCTTACGCTGCAGGAGCAGATGGAGGGCCTCCCAGTGTCTTCTGTCGCGATCACTCCAGCAAATTATAAATTTCGCTACCTTGGCGAGGTTGGAACCGGGAATACATCGGCTTACGTGTTCCAAATCGTTCCCAAGAAGAAACGTCACGGCCTCATTCAAGGCAAAATCTGGCTAGACTCGGTGACGGGCGCTTGCGTCCTGCAGGCGGGGTACCTTGTGAAGACGCCCTCCGCTTTTACTGGCCGGATCGAGGTGGTGCGCGACACGAAGCTTCTGGCTGGATCTCCCTACGGGCGCATCACTCACGTGACTGTCGAAACGCCGCATGCGGGACGTGGCGAGTTGACCATTACCGAGCTCCCTCTGATTCCAGCCGGCGCGGAAGCGGAACCGAAATCCAACGGCGCGGCACGCGTGACGGCACTGCAACTACAAAGGCAGTGAAAGGAAAACCGGGGAAGTTCGCCCGTTTCCGAGGCCGCGGCCCTGCCCACCCCGAGGCTAACGCCCTCGCGGCAGCCGCCTTCAAGGCGGCTCTGTGCGCGGTTCGATCAAGCTGACCGGAAGGTCGGCTGCCCACGCGCGGCGCTAGAATCGCTCGAACCTCTTGCTCACTAGTTAAGACGTCCCGGCGATATCGTTACCGCCTGCCGAACACCGGGTCCCCGCACTAACGCGCGGGGTTATAACCCCTGGCGTGACCCAGGGGACTCAACTAAACAAAATGACCGGGACATCTTACGATAATCTCATCCAGCCAACGAGTGATGAACATCGCGATGTGGGTGACGAGCTTGTGCACGGCGTTAGGTAGGAGGTCGAATCTCTTAGTGCCGGAAACACGCGGGCCGTCCCCGGTTTTTCCGGTTTCAAGTTCAATTCTGAGGATCGATATGATGGTCTTGGATGAAGCTCCTGCTGCTGACGCTCGCCGCCGCTCTCGTCAACGCGCAGGATCTTTCGCTAAATGATCGCGCGAAGCGGGACTTGGGCGAGCAAGCCCAGGCCGTTTTCGGCCGAGCGCGCGAGCAGGTCGACAAGACCATTTCTAATCTACCCCGCTACGTCTGCGTTGAAAACATCGAACGCGCATATTTGCATCCGCTCAAACCGTTCTTGCCGAGGGTAAGCTACTGCCCCGCCGTCGGAGGCAAGAACGGCCTCAAGCTACGCCTCAGCGCTACCGACCGCGTCCGTCTCGAAGTCGCCGTGTCCGATGGCCGCGAAATTGACTCCTGGCCGCTGGCGAGCCAGTTCGATACCCGGGGCATTGATATCGTCGAAAGCGGCCCCATCAGCTCCGGCGCCTTCGGCACAAATCTCGCGGGAGTTTTTCAGAATCCCGACGCAAAAATCGAGTTCACAGGAGCCGCGACTCGCGCCGGCCGGACGATTTTCGTTTATCATTATTCGGTTCCGCTCGAATCGAGCAGCCAGATGGTGAGACTGGTCGACGGCGCGCGCTGGAAAACGGCCTACCGCGGCGATCTCGAGATTGTCGCCGATACCGCCGAGCTGATCAGCCTCACGATTGAGGCCGGTCCACTTCCGCCCTTTTCCGGAATGTGCCGCACCAAAACCACCAACATCTATCACCACGTCAGGGTCGGCGAAGGTGAGTTCCTGATTCCCGTTACCAGCACTTTCCAAACCATGGGTCCCAACGGCACCACGACCGAAAGCACCACTACCTTTTCGGGATGCCACCAGTTCGCTGTCGAAACGACCCTGCGCTTCGATGCCGATGACGCTCCCTCCCGGCCGGAGACGCCTGCGGCAACTGTCCAAACCAGACCTCTTCCGGGCGCGACCCGCATCGGCCTGCGCCTGGATTCTCCCATCGATACCGACACAGCCGCGGCGGGCGATATCGTATTGGCGCGCATCGAGAACCCCAGCCGCAAGCCGAAGGTGCAGAACGATGTTCCCGCCGGCATCCGCGTTCGCGGCCGCATTATGCACGCCAAACACTCCATCAGCGAGGATCGCGGCTTCGATATCGAAATCACGTTCGATGCGCTCGAGATCGGCGGCGATCTCCTCCCTTTCGCGGGCGTGGCCATCCCTTCAAAGCCGCGCCTTCGGGGCGTCAATCTATCTATGGAAGACACCCCAACCGGAGGAGTGATCAAAATTCACACCAAACGCAATAGAGTGGTCCTCCCAGTGGGAACCCACTTCGATTGGATAACCTTAACCCCTCCCAAACCGAAAATCTGAGAGAATTCACCCCTCGGGGAAAACCGGGGACAGTCCGCACGTTTCCGAAACCGGGCCCCTCACGGCGTCTTCGCGCAGCGGAAGCCGATGTCGCTCGACGAAAACCGTTCCGGAATCGGGCTCCATTCGTAGCCGACCGCCGCTTTCGCAGGCGTGTTGAAGGAACCGCCTCTTATGGCGATCCATTTCTCCTGCGCCGTCGTCGTCGGCGATAGAAGCTTGGCGAACTGCGATCGCCCGGGGATATCACTCAGTCCAGGGATTCAACATCTTGATGCCGCAATGCTCGAAGTCGGCGATATTCCTGGTGGCGAGCGTCGCACCCCGTGAACGAGCAATCGCAGCGATCTGCGCGTCAGCTTGTGAAATGGGCCGTCCCATGGCGCGGCGCGATGCAGCGATTCGCGCGTAGGCCTCCGCCGCATCACTATCGAAAGGCAAAATGCGGCCGGCGAACTCGTTCAGGAACATCTGCTCGGCGGATTGGTGCAATGCCGCTCGCCGCCGGCCCGCTGGAAGGATCTCGATTCCATAGAGAAGTTCGGCCTTGGTGACGGCCGTAATGAAAATGAGGGAGCGAATCTGTGCGTCCATCCAGGCCGAGACGGCGGCCGCCGGAGCGATTCGCGCCAGTTCCGACAGAACGTTCGTATCAAGGACGATCATTCGTCGAACTTTGGCGGCTCACGCATCGGTTCCCGGGGAATCTCGGGAAGTTCCAAGCCTCCCAGGTGCGCGAACCTTCTCCGGATAGACTCCACCAGGTCGCGTCCGGTGGGTTCCTTCTCAGCCAGCGCCACCCTCAAAATCTGGCGAGCCTCCTCCTCCATGGAGTGTCCATTCCGCGACGCGCGCATCCGCAGCTTGCGTTTGGTCGAGTCCTCCAGCCGCCGGATGGTGATGCTTGCCATGCCTTTATGATAGCACTGCAATCAGTGATTGCACTGGGCGCCCTTAGCGTCTTGGCGTGAGAGTTCTTTAGAGATTCACTTCGCGCAGCGGAAGCCGATGTCGCTTGACGAAAACCGCTCCGGAATCGGGCTCCATTCATAGCCCACCGCCGCCCTCAGAGGCGTGTTGAAAGATCCCCCGCGGATGGCGATCCATTTTTCCTGGGCGGTAGGAGGCGGAGTCAGAAGCTTGGCGAACTGCACCACCGCCTGCGAACTCGGCGCGATCTCCCCTTCCACCATCTCCCACGCGTTTCCGGCCATTTGATAAACGTTTCCGTACGCTGCGTACGACTTCACCGGCTTCAGCGCCGCGCCTCCGACATTGGCCAGCGAGGCGTCCTCGGCATCGCCCCACGGATACTTGGATCCCTTGGTCCCTCGCGCGGCGCGCTCCCATTCCAGAGCCGTCGGCAGCCGCTTGCCCTTCCACGCCGCGAACTGGCGAGCCTGCGCGATGGTCGCGCGCACCACCGGCAGATCCGGCGCGCCCATCGGCGCCGGGCAGCCGGTGGCCTTGCAGAACTCAGCGAAGTCGCCGTTGGAGACCTCCGTCTCATCGATGTAAAACGCGGGCAACTGGGTGGGCGCGTTCGTCTCGCCCGAAAGAAACGTGCCCGCCGCGATGTATACCATCCCCGGAATCGATGGAGGCTTTTGTGCCGCAGAGGTCGGTTGGGTTGGAACCACGGGCGCCGGTTTCGGCCTCGTGGCCCACCAGATCCCTCCCGCGATCAAGGCAACCGCCAGCGCGCCGATTCCGATCCACGGTCCGGCCGAGCGCGCCGGTTTGGGAGGCTCGGCCACAGCAGCGGGCGCCGGCTGCCGCGCATTCACGGGCAGCGTCCGCGTTTGCACCGGCTGCGTGCCCACCGGTAGCGTGGAACCGGAGGATTCGCCCGCGACCATCGACTCCAGCTGCCGGACAATCGGGCTGAATCCCGCCGGGCGATTTTCCGGTACCTTCTCCACGCAATGCAGCACCAGCTTGCGAGCATCCGGAGGGACGCCTGCGCTCACCATCGCCGAAGGGTCCAGCGGCTGATTCAGGATCTGGTACATCACCGACTCCATCGTCTCGCCGTTCACCGCGCGGGTTCCCGTCAGCAGTTCGTAGAGCAGCAGGCCGAAGGCGTAGACATCCACCTGTTCCGTTGGCTTCGTGCCGATGATCTGTTCCGGAGCCATATAATACGGCGTCCCCATGGTCACACCGGTGCGAGTCAGCGACAAATTGGCGGACTTGGCGATGCCGAAGTCCATCAGCTTAACCTTGCCGTTGGCATCGATGTGCACGTTCTCCGGCTTAATGTCGCGATGCACGATGCCCTGCGCGTTGACGTGCTCCAGAGCCTGCGCGATCTGCAGCGCGATCTTCAGCCGGTCCATCAGGCTGCCGGTACCGCCTCCGCGGATAGCGTCGCGCAGATCCTGGCCCTTCAGATACTCCATCACGATGTAGGGGCGGCCATCGTGTTCGCCGAAATCGAAGATGCCGACTATATTGTCGTGCTGCAGGTTGCCCGCCAGCTTGGCCTCCTGCAGAAACCGGGCCTTGGCCTCCTGGTCCTGGCAGGCTTCCGGCGTGAGCAGCTTCACCACCACCGGCCTTCCGATCACCGTGTCCCGGCCGCGATAGACGTGGGACATGCCTCCGCCAAGGAATTCGAGGAGCTCGTACTTGCCGATCAGTGCCGGTAGCTGCATCGTTAAATGACGTGCGCCAGCGAAAGCGCGGCGTAAACCACCGCCATCAGCACCACGACCGCAAGGCAGGCCATGATCATCAGCCCCGCCTGCGATTGCAGCGGCCCGGGCAGATGCCGGACGAACGCGGGCATTCCTTCCAGGTGCGCAGGAAATGGCTCCGGAGTGCTCGCCACCGTGGTGATGGTGGGGATCATGGACGAATCGTCGCGCGGCGGTTCCGGCTTTCTTACCGGCGGTACAACGGTCTTCTGCCGCCCGCGGCTGGTGACCGGGCGTGCCGGATCCAGAATCCGTTCGAGCTCCTCCACCACAGCGGCGAGCGAATCCGGCCTTTGCGCGGGCTGTTTTGACGTGCAGCGCTCCACCAGGTTGGCGATCCGCGGCGGGAATTGCGCCAGGGGCGCAAGATCGATGGGCTCGTACAAAATCTGGTTGAAAATCTTCTCCACGGAGCCGCCGGCGATGGGCTTCAATCCGGTGAGCACCTCGAACAACAGAACGCCGAACGCGTAAACGTCGGTTTGGGGTGTGACGGGCTGGCCCATCACCTGCTCCGGAGCCATGTAATACGGTGTTCCCAGCGTAAACCCGGCGCGTGTGAGGGCGACTCCCTCTGACTTCGCGATGCCGAAATCCATCAGTTTCACCTTGCCCGCCGGGTCGATGTTGATATTTTCCGGCTTGATGTCACGGTGAATGATTTTCTTGGTGTGGATGTATTCGATGGCGCGCCCCACGTGAGTCAGGATATCCACGCGGCTGGGGAAATCGCCCAGGTGGCCCCGTTTGATAGCGTCGCGCAGGCTCTCGCCTTCCAGGAACTCCATCACGATGAACGGCCGGCCCTGATCCTCGCCGAAGTCGAAGACGTTGATGATATTTTCGTGGCTGATGTTCGACGCCGTGCGGGCTTCCAGCAGGAAGCGGGCCTTGGCCTCGGCGTCCTTGACGCCGGCCTCGGTGAGAATCTTTACCGCCACGCGCCGCCCGAGAACGCTATCCTTGGCGCGGTAAACGTGAGACATGCCTCCGCCCAGGAACTCTTCGAGTTCGTACTTGCCGACGCGCGTATTGGGAGGCTGGTCCGCCATGCGGCATCATTTAGTGTAATCGATCCTATCGGGACACCGGCGTGACACACTTCAGCCGCGACAGGAATTCCTTGCTGAATACCGCCGGCCCGTCCGTAGCGACGTTGAAATCGTAAACCAATGGCCGGCCGTTAATTTTCTGCGGCTGCTGATCGCGGCCTGAGGTGACGGTCCAGCTGAACACGCTCCCGGTGGTGTGATCGGCCTGCGAGAAGAACCGGAACACGCTCCACGGGCCGTCGTAACTCTGGGCCTCCGTGGTGGTGCCTCCCGCCAGCCGCAGCGACAGCCGGAAGTTCCGCGTCCCTCCGCCCGGCCAGACGAAACCATGTTGCGCCCCGCCCTTCATTTTCTGGGTGTCGCCGTTCACGGTGACCTCGAACTGCTCCACAAGGTCGGATTTCTGGGGCGTCAGCGTGTACTTGTACGCCATGTCCGTCCCGGCGTCGCCGTACAGCGCATGCGAAAACTTCATCAGGTTGCCGATGAACTGCGTGAATCCAGGATTCAGCGGTGTGCTGCCCGAAGCCGAGCACTCTCCGTTCGCGCACGCCATCACGCTCTTCAGGCTGCTTTCGTAATAGACCCACAACTTGCCCGATTTAGGCTGCAGCAGCGCGCCCAATTCGTCGAGCTTCGCTTCATCCCTGGCCAGCGGATCGAACGGAAATTTGTGCAGCGTCGCCTGATTGAACGCGGCGCAGAAGCCCTGACCTGCTCCCTTGAGATCGCTCGACACCATGCCGTCCAGGTACTTGACCGGCTGCAGCAGCAGTTCCAGCGACCGTTGATCCATCTGCGCGTCCGTATCCGGCGGAAACGCCGCGCCGAGCTGCCTTGCCGTCAGCGTGGCATTTTGCCCGGCATCGCGCAGCGCATGCGAGGCGTCGTCCTTGTTCGCCTGCGGATCGGCCGCGCGATCCACCGCCGCCTGCAGCGCCTGCAACCCGGAATTGTACGGCCGGTTCGCGTCGACGATGTACATCTGTGTGCTGGGGCACGGCACCACGGCCTGCGGAGCCTTGAATTTATCGGTCACGCCCGGCACGTCCACGCAGGTGTTTTGCGACGTCCACCAGAACAGTGCCAGCAAGGGTGCGGTGCTGCCCGTAAGCAGGTTCAGCTTGTTCGAAGCGTCCTTCAACCCGGCATAGCGATTCACGTTGCTCTTGCGAAGAACGTTGCGCCACTGGGCGATGTAATCGGCCGAATAGCGGTCCATCAGGCCCTTTTCCATCGTGGCCTTGTCGGGCATCTGGCCGACGTACGGGCCCAGCACCCATTCCTCGCCGGCGAAATTCTGCTTGCGGATGGCGTCCTGCACCAGCTTGGCGCCTTCCTTGGTGAACGCGCCGCGCACCGGCTCCGTGCTGGTCACCGCGGCCGCCGAACCGGGGAATTTTTGATTGAAGCTCGCCGGCGGATACTGCTTATCGGCCATTGCCAGCAGGCCCTGATACAGGCGCTCCAGGCCGGAGAACTGCGAAAGATAGACGCGCGACCGGCGGACCGCACTATCGTCCGCGATCGCCGGGTACGGATTCCCGTTGTGCAGATCGGAGGCGTAAAAATCGAACTGCGCCTTGGCCAGATCCAGCCGCTCCTTGCCGATCTCGCCTTCGCGCGCATTCACCCACCGCCCGTCGAGCCGCGTTCCCAAAAACGACTGCAGCCCCGCATCGGACGACCGTTTCCACTCCGACGTCGTCAGCAAATACGCCTTCAGCGTGTCGTAGGCGGTGCCGTAATCGTCGCTTGGCCCCGGCGTCGCGGGCGTCCGTTGCAGAAATCCCAGCATCTGCGCTTGCGTCGAGCCAAATAGCAGTTGCCGGAACTTGGCGTAGTAAATTTTCCTCGCATCCGGCAGAATTTCGCTTCCTTTATATAGCCCGAAGCGCAGCCGCAGCGGTGCGCCGTCGCGCTCGTAGGAAGTCAGCTTCGCCACCGACTGCCGCACCTTGTCGAGCTGTTGCAGCGAATCGATCCCCGGCACCGCGCCGCCCGATCCTTCGCTCGCAGGAATGGCCTTGGCCGCTGTTAACACGCCCTGCTCCAGCTCCCGGTTGCCGAAATAGGACCAGATCAACAGCCCCGTATAGATCAGGCACAGCGCCGCCGCCGAGCCAATCAACAGGCGCTTCACCACGCTGGTCTTGGTGCTCGAACCGCTGGCCGCCCGGCCGTTGGCATCGGCCAGAATCACGTCGTTGAACAAGTGTCCCAGAAACAGCCATTGCGGAACCTTCTTGCTGGTGCCGCCGCCCTGGGCAACCGCCTGCCGGGCTTTCTGTTCAGCCTCGAATCCCACGCGGAACATCCGCGTCGCTCCGCCCGCCTCGGCCTGCTGTTCGGATGGAGCCGAGGGCGCCACCATCGGCGCGGGCGCTTCCGCCGCGGCCACCGGTCTCACTCCCGAAAAATAGAACCCGCGCAAAAATGGACCCGCGCGCAGCTGGCTGGGGCGGCACGCGTCGACCAGGAACTGCACGAGCGACGCCCGCAGCTTGCGAAACTCGCGCGGAAACTCGTAGGCCTGCGGAAGCTTGGTCGCGTCGCCTTCGCGAGGCAACAGCAGCAGCCGGTGATCGCAGAAGGAATGGAACAGCAAATTGAACGCCCAGGTGAGCCTCTGCGTTTCCTCCTCGGCATAGACACCGCCCGCCGACGCGGGACGGATCGGCACGGTCGCGCCCACCACCTGCCCGGCTTCTTCCGCGCTCAAATTGCGGACAAATTCAGCAAAGAACGGCAGCCGGTCGGCGCGCGTGAACAGAACGTACACCGGATAGCTGATCCCCAGAATTTCCGAAATCTCGCCCAGGCGCGCCTGCAGATAGCGCGTCGCGTTGGCGATTGCCTCGGTCGCTCCGGCTCGCGTGAAGGTCTCCAGATCGAAGCACAGCAGCACGCCGCGCGGCGCCTGGCCGCTGGCACCCATCGACTTCAGCCGCGATGGAGCCAGTTTCTTCACCAGGCTGGTCCAGGATTGCGGATTCGCCATCAGCGCTCCGCCCGCCTCCACAAATACCGTACCCCGGGCGAAAAAAATATTCGCCGACCGCGTCGACGCCACGGCATTGTCCTGATACACCTGCCCTGCCAGCAGCTCCGGATCCAGCCCGGAGTTCAAGATCGTACTGGTCTTCGACGTGCCCTTATCGCCCACCACGAAAATCATGGGCAGATTGGCCACGCCCGCGCCCGCCTTCGATTGCGCCAGACGGGTGCTGGCGGCGCGGATCAACGCGTCCGCTTCGCCCTCGCCCGACGGCGCGCCGCCCGCAGCGGCGCGTTCCTTCTTTCTTCCGCGGAGCCATAGCACGAGCGCCACGGCAATCAGCACCACGGCAAGGATGACGATTCCCCAAATGATCCAAGCCATATCTTATGCGCCCGCCATCCTGCTAATATCGTTCGATCCCTGGCTCAAGAACACGAGGCAGACGCCGAACCAGCACGCCATGATCACGAAACAGACAATCAGGATCACCACCATGCGGCTTACCAAGGGATCGCCGCTCGATTGCACTGGAGGCTCCTGCGGCAGCATCCACGCCGGCGCGAGCCACCCGCCAGTCTGGCGGATTCGTTGAATCCGCTCCCCCGTCTGCGACGTGACAGCGCGCAGTTCGCCGCGCCCGCCGATGCTGTAGCGCCCGGCAAAACCGAGCAGCAGCGCCAGTTGATAAACCTCCAGCAAGTCGGCAAGCTCGTACGAATCCGAGCGCGTCAGCAGCTTTTGCAGATTCTGGAAAAAAATCTCGCCTGCTACGTGATGTCCATAGCGTTCTTCCTGCATCGGCTGGCGCGGCCAGTCGGCGAACACGGGCAGCCGGAGATTCAGAATCGATTCGTCCAGAAACGCCACCACCGCGAAAACCGCCAGTTCGATGTCTGCGGTCGGATAGCCTCGGCGGCGCGCGTCGTCTTCGGCCTGGCGCACGGCCGCCCACAATTGCGCGCGGAACGACGCGGCGTCGCCCACCTGCTGCCGGTTGGACCGCAGCCGCTCGCCCACGGTCAGCAATTCCTGAAAGACAAACGCTAGATTTTCTGCACGCCTGGTTGGGGGCGCAGCCGTCATGAAGCCTCCAGCACCACGAGAAGTTGTACTTCAGGATCGGGCAAATCGCCCGGAACGTACAGCCCGATCTGGCGAGTCTGGACGATGTGGTCCCAACAGGGTCCGTTGCGGCCCACGCTGAAATACTGATAATCGGCTCGTACCGGAATGGCCGCCGGAGGCACCGGCAGGTGCGTCAGCGTCATGCCGGGCAGCGCCCGCTTCACCAGTTGCGGCAGGAAAATCTTCGAGCACAGCTTCACGATCTGCGGCGTCCTCGCGATCAGATCCGGTTCGGCGATCTTGCTCCTCACCGCGAAAATCCAGCGCGCCCGGTCCAGCACGCGTTGATCCTTCACCTCGGCCTCGTAGAAATAATCGGCGCGCTTCACCATTGGAATGTTGATGTATTGCGTTGGGACGATCGTTTCCAGATGCACGCGAATATGATCGTCCAACAGGCCGAAGCATTTCGACAGATTGCGATGGTCGTACAGAGGCAGATTGCGCGGGTGGGACTCGAAGGCGAACGTGCAAAGCGCCCCGCCGAGCCTCAGCAACTCTACGTACAGCGCCTCCGGGTGGCCGCGCCGCGTCAAATAATGATGCCGCAGCGGAGCCAGCGCCGAATTGACCGTATGCAGCAGCCAGAAATTGGCGATTTCCGTGGTTGAAAACTCCGCCCAGGACTTCCCTTCGCCGCTTCTCGAAAACCGCGAGCTCTTGTCCTCCAGAATCTCGATCAGCCGCGCCGTCATCTCCATCAGCCGCTGGCTGGCGCTGAATTCGACGCAGGGCGGCACGAATTCAGGATCGAAGATGAAGTGGCCGGAGCCGTCGCGCATTACCCGCGCCACCGGCAGCGTGATCAGGTCCTCCAGAGGTTCGGTATCGAAGCGCACGGAAATATTCTTGCGGCCCACCTGGACGGGCTTCTCGTCGCGACCGGTGGTTTCATCGTGCAGTACCCGCACTTCGGCGCGGAAACGCGCGCCCTCGTCGGCGGTGTTGACGCCCTCCGGCCGCCGGGGCGCAACCGCCAGCATCACGGTGACGGCATCGCGAGCCGGGGGGAAAAGGTCGGTGATGTTCCTGGCGTCCGGCAGCGTGTCGCTTTCGGGCATATGGAAGACCAGTCCGTCCGGGAAGATGCCGCGCGCGTGAACCAGCGATACCGTCCCGTTTTTCAAGGCCTCCGCGTCGAGCTGCGCAGCCACCAGCCCCCAGGGCTCGAACCACAAGGAGGAGATGGTAAACCGGGCGGAATCCTCAAAGTACCGGCTCTGGGCCTGAAAATGGTGCGGGCCCAGGTACATGCCTTCGGACCACACAACTCGCGAGAGATATTTCATGGCGCTCGAAGATACTTTATCATCTACGCGCGCTTCCGCGAGTGTTTGGCTCAGGGTAGGCTATGAATATGCGGGCTGTCGACAGACAAAGGTTCACGACCTGGTCGATCAGCTACCGCCTGACCAGATCCCGGCGGCGGTCACGCTGTTGAAGTCCATGCTTAGAACCGACATCGACGACGAAGAAGTGACCGAGGAAGATGTTCGCCGCATCAAGGAGGCCCGTGCGGCGCTGGAGCGCGGCGAACGGGGGACCCCGATGGAGGATGTCCTCGCCGAGTTCGGCCTAATGATGGACGGTTTTCCCCTTGATAAATGACTCTGCCGCTCCGGATTGAGTGGCGCGACGCCGCCAAGACGGACGTCCGAAGGCCGGATCGTCCAACAGCAATGCGCATCTTCGACGCCGCGCTTCATTTTGCCCAGCACGGGTCCGGCGAGCAATCAAAGAACCTCCGCGAGCCCTACTGCGCCCCCCTGCCCCGACCACCCCTTGCCGCCGACTTCCCGGCGTCCAGATGCTCGAAATTCAGCATCGCGTTGAACAGCAGGAAATAGCTGCCATGCGTCTCGCTGCGCCACATCGGGTTGTTGGCGAACATCAGCACGTGGCCCTTCCCCTTCTGGCAATCGATCACGGCCGGATGCCCGGCGAGCGCGCTGCCTCCGCTCAACATGCCGGAGACGAGCAGGTCTTTTTCGTCCGCGAACCGCAGGATCACGCGTGGTTGAGGCGCAGCAGCCCCTCCGCGTCCTCCGCGGCCGCCACCGCCGCCTTCGTCATCCGCCACCGCCGGACCCTCTGGCGCAACGAACAGCGGACGGCCCTGCGGAATATCCGGATCGTCCATCGTGCCTCGACCCGAAGGCCGGTTCGGCCCCGTGTCGCCCGCGCCGCCCCGTCCACCACCGCCCGCGCCGCCACGGCCGCCACCGCCGCCGCGTCCGCCGAACCCTGCGCCCGCGCCCGCGTTCAGGATCGGAGCCTGATTGAAGTACACCGCGAGCGTATCGCCGTAGCCGTACGCGATCGGGCTGTTCTTGTCCGCGAACACCGCGTTCAGTACGCTACCGCGGGCGTGCAGAGTGCTGGAATCCTGCACCGTGACGCCCTCGACGAACCCGTAATCGATGGGAATCGTCGCGTTGCCCGTGATCGTGATGAACAGGCCTCCCTCTTCCACGAATTTGTGCAGTTGGAAGATACCCTCGAAGCCCATGCCGGGGCGCATATCGTCGGTCGTGTCCGGAGCGCCCGCCAAATTCGGTGTAATCGTCGAGCCCTTGAACGGAATCGGCTCGCCCGTCGTTGGCCGTCCATTGATAATGGTCTGCGCCGTTCCTCCCACCGGGCCGAACAGAATCACGTCGTATTTTGACCGCAGATTGGTCATCGTCTTCAGCTTCTGGTCTGCGACGTAATCGTAAGGAATGTGCAACTGATCGAGCGCGATGCGATACCAGCCCTCATTCTGCGTGTTCGTCCAGGTATGAATCAGCGCGATGCGAGGCGCGGGAATATCGTGCATCGCCACCTGCGGTAACTCCGCCACGCCGGTCACGCGCAGGCCCAAGTCTTTCGCCGCCGCTTCGAGCTGCGTCCGCAGATCCACCGGCGCGCCCTCCACCTTGATCACGAAAGTCCCCGCGTTGAACTTCTGTCCGGCACCATCGAACGCTGTTTCTGCGGCCTGCATCTTCACGTTCTTCAGCCGGTACCGGAATGTGAACAGCGTGTTGTCGGTGTTATTGTTCACCAGGTACGCCGCCGCGCCGCTGGCCCCGTTCAGCGAGCCTTCGAACTTCGCGGGCGCCGTCACCAGCGTCATCGGAGCCTTCAGTATCGCCGCGTCCGTCACGCGAATCGTCTTCACGTTATGCAGCGCGCCTAGGGTCCATCCCGTATCGTCGTACGGAGCCGGATCGTTTACGTTGTAATACTGCGTATCGAGCAGCATGTCCGCCATGCGGCTATACGGCTGATCCATGCGTACCACGTAGCTACCAGCGGGGACGTTCACTTTGCCGGCTTGTGTATCAGCGGTGGTCTTATGAACTTCCACGCCTTGGATCTGCAGCAGGTCCATGAGATTTGCCGCGCCCACCGGACGAGGATCGTCGCTCGGAACCACCCACGCCGCAGGGCCTTCATTTGCCCACTTGCCGGCGCTCCGCTTGCTCTTCAAGTAAAAATTGCTCAAGAATTCCTTGCGATTGGTAGCCGTGTAATCCATCGCGAACAGAATCGCACTCTCCTGCAGATTCACGTTGTTGCGCAGCGACCAGTTCACGCGCGGAAGCGGCGGATTCGGCCGGAACCATGTGCGCGAGGTTGATGCCGCCGGTACGGTACGAATCGCCGTATCGGCGCCGCCCGCGCCGAACGTTTCGTAGAATCGCCCAATCGAGTTGTGCCCATTGGCGATGTAGAACATGTAATTCGGAGCCCAGCCGTCGTAATATCCGTGCGTCCAGACGCCGGGAACGCCGCGCTTGGTCATCTGTTCGATTTCGAGGTACGCCATCTTCTGCCACTCGTCCACTACAATCGGATCGAGCCACGCGTTGTACGGCCCCATGCCGGTCGACGTATAGAGAAACGGCACCGATTCGTGCAGATCGTGCAGCACCGTCGGATGCCAGGCGAGAAACGCGTTCATCATGTTGCGCGATAACGCCAGCGCCATGGACATGCCGTCGCGATTATTGTCGTGCGCCACGTACTTGCCCCAATAAACAAGGTTCGGCGCGGGCTTATTGGGAAACTCCTTGCGATAGTTGTAAACGTCCACTTCGCGGTCACGCCCGTCCACTTCGCTGCATGGCGTGATCAACACGATCATGTTCTTGCGGATGTTCTGGATCAGCGGCGAATCCTCCACCGCAATGCGATACGCCAGTTCCATCAGCATTTCGGGCGACCCGGTTTCCGGTGAATGGATCGATCCCGAGGCCCAATAGAACGGCAGCGCCTCATTGGCGATCAGATCGGCGGCCTTCCTGTCGTCGGTCTTGCGCGGATCGGCCAGCATGGCCGTGATCTCCTTATAGCGGTCCAGCTTGGCGATGTTGGCTTCGTCCGACACCGCCACCAGCATCGTGTCCCGGCCCTCTTCCGTCTTGCCGATGGAAAAAATCTTCACGCGCTTCGACGCGGCTTCCAGCGCGCGCATGTACTTGTAAATGTCCTTCGAATACGTCAGATGATTCGGAGCGCCCGCGATGTAGCCCAACACTTTTTCAGGCGTCGGGATCGTATCGGAGGCGGGCAGATGATCCACCAGTTCGGTCAGGAAGAATTTTTCCGTCGTGTCTTTCAGGATCTGCGCCGTGTAGCCGTCATCATTCTTTTGCGGTACGACCACGGGAGCGGGCTCCGGCGGCGGCGTCTTCTTTTTCTTCTGAGCGGGCAGCGAAGTCGCGACGAACAGCAGCAGGAGAGGGACGTAGAATCGCATATTCCCGCTATCATAACAATCTTATGAAGCTGTTCCTGTTGACTGCGACCCTCTGCCTCGGCGCCGATCACCGCGTGGCCATCACCATCGACGATGTGCCGCGCGGTGGCGACGGAGGAGGCCGCGATTACGCCTCAATTCGGACAATGACGGAAAAATTGCTCAAGCCGTTTCGCGAGCAGCACATTCCCGTCACGGGCTTCGTGAACGAAGGACAACTGGCCGCGCCGGAGCTGCGGAAGATTCTCGATTGGTGGCTCGACGCCGGAGCCGATTTGGGAAACCACACCTACTCGCACGCCGATTTGTCGACCATGCCTCTTGAAGCGTTTCAAGCAGATGTACTCAGCGGAGAGCCTGTAACGCGCGCCGCACTCGCCGCGAAAGGCAAGAAACTTCAATATTTTCGCTATCCTTTCCTGCACACGGGTCCAAATCGAGAAATTGTTGAATCGTTTAAAACGTTCCTCGCCCAGCACGGATACATCAACGCTCCCGTCACGCTCGACGACTCGGATTACATGTTCGCCCGCGCCTATACCGAACCGGTATTTCGAGAGCGTGTACTGCGCGAATACATCCCCTACATCGCCTCCATCGTCGAATTCTTCGAAAAGCGCGCCGTGGAAGTCACCGGCCACGATATCCCGCAGATCCTTCTGATTCACGCGAGCCAGCTGAATGCCGACCAGATGCCGGCTCTCGTGGCTATGTTTCGCGCCCACGGATACTCGTTCGTCTCTCTCGAAGAGGCCCTGAAGGATCCGGCGTACTCGCTGCCCGACGACTACGCGGGTACCGGCGGATTTTCCTGGATTCACCGCTGGTGCATGACCAAGAAAATGAAACTCAAAGGCGAGCCGGACGAGCCGCAGTGGGTCCGCGACGCATTCATGAGGCTGCAGGAAGCTCCCTAAGCGCCATTTTCGGTGTATGCTGTCCTAACAGAATGAAACTCACGATCGCGCTGATTGCCCTCGTCGGCTGCGGGTACGCCGCCGAAACCAGCCCATTTTATCTTCCGATCCGCAATAACGATCTTCCCGCGCTCCGAAAGCTGATCGCCGATCCCGGCCCTAAGGCCCGAGACGCGCGCGGCCATACGCCGCTGATGTATTCGGCAGCGTTGGGGAGCATCGAGAGCATGAAGATGCTGCTCGACGCGGGCGCGGATCCGAACGCCGCCAACGATTTCGGAGCCACCCCCCTAATGTGGGCCGCAGGCGACGAGGCGAAGGTGCGGCTGCTGCTTGCCAAGGGCGCGAAGGTCAACGCGCGTTCCAAGCTGGGCCGCACGCCGCTGCTGATTGCCGCCACTTACGGCGGCGCCTTGGAGGCCCCGCGTCTGCTCATCGAGAAAAGCGCCGATGTCAATGCCAGGGACGAGGGTGGCTCTACCGCGTTGGAGCAGGCGGCCGCCTCCAATAACGTCGAATTGGCCCGCTTGCTGATCGCCAAGGGCGCGGACGTCAACGCAGTGGATGCAGGAGGATTCAGCGCGCTCATCAATGCGGCCGCCAACGGCGATCGCAACGCAGCCATGGTGAAACTGCTGCTCGAACACGGGGCCAGGGTCAATGTGAAGACCGGCGATACGGTGGAAGTGGTTAAGAACGGCCCGATCCAATTGGGCCACCTGACGGCACTGCATGAAGCCTGCGGGCAGGGGAACTTCGAAGCGGTGGAGGCTCTGGTGAAGGCCGGCGCCTACGTAAACGCCAAGGACATTCGGAACGCCACGCCGCTGATCTTCGCCGCGGCCACCGATCATGCAAATCCGAAAATCGTCGAGCTGCTGCTGAAGAGCGGCGCGGAGCGCGAACCCGCGCTCGATTGGGCGAGGCGCTATCAGAACCCGGCCGTTCTCAGCCTGCTCGGCCTCAAACCGGAGAGCGCCGGCGCGACCGTGCTGGGCGCTGCGCCTTCACGCAATGAGCGGGAAGCGATCACGAAGGCCCTGGCCGCGTCGCAACCCAACGCCTCCAAGTTTCTTCAGGCAGGGGGATGCGTTTCCTGCCATGCGCAACACTTGAACGGAGTCGCCGTCTCGAAGGCGAAACCGCTCGGCATCCAAGCCGATTATGCGCTCGAACAGCGCGAGGCCAGCGTCACGGCCGCGCTGCGCGGCATCATGGAACAGCAACTGTATCAGGTGGTGGACCCCGCGCCCGGCGTCGATGGGATGGAGTATTCGATGCTGCAACTCGCGGCCGACGGTGTGGCCCCGACGCTGGCCATCGATTCGCTGGTCTTCCATATCGCCGCAATGCAGCGCGCGGAGGGCGATTGGCCAAACTACGGCGTGGCCCGGCCCCCGCTCGAGGATGGCGGGTTTTCCCACACGGCGAAGGGGATTCGCGTGCTGACGCAGTGGCCCATCGCCGGCCGTAAGGCGGAGTTCGATGCCCGGATCGCGCGGGCGGCCGCGTGGCTGGAAAAGGCAGAGCCGGTCACCACCGAGGACCAAAGCATGCAGATCCTCGGCGTCACCTGGGCCGGGCGAAAGGTTCCCGCAAATCGCATTCAGCAGCTCACTACCGCGCAGAGGGCCGACGGAGGCTGGGGGCAGACCCCGAACTTACCCTCCGATGCGTACGCCACGGGCGAGGTCCTCTGGGCGCTGCACGAATCAGGCGTGGCTCCGTCCGATCCTGTGTTCCGGCGCGGCAGGGACTTCCTGCTCCGCACGCAGCAGCCCGATGGCACCTGGCACGTGAAGACGAGGGCGTTTACGTTCCAACCCTATTTCCAGAGCGGCTTCCCGTACGATCACGACCAGTGGATTTCCCAGACCGGAACCGCGATGGCAGCCATCGCCCTGAGCTTCGCCGCGAAGTAGGAAAATATTACGATGTCCGAAGTCGAACGTATCGTCGAGTTGTTGAATTTCTCCTATTCGGGTGCGCCTTGGCATGGGCCATCGCTCACGGCGAATCTGGATGGCATCACGGCGGCACAGGCGGTGCAGAAGCCGATCCCGAATGGGCACACAATCTGGGAACTGGTGCAGCACGTGACGGCGTGGATCAATGAAGCGATCAATGTGCTGGACGGGGAGCAGTACGCCATCCTCACGCCGGAAAAAGACTGGCCGCCGATCACGGCTGAGGACGAGGCGGCGTGGCAGGCGGCGCTGGGGATCTTAGAAAGCTCGCAGGAGGCGCTGGTGGGAGCGGTGGGCGAGATGCGGGAGGACAAGCTCTGGGACCTGCTGGACGGCCAGGATTTCACGTATTACTGGCTTCTGCATGGAGTGATTCAGCACAACGTGTATCACACTGGCCAGATCGGGCTCTTGCGAAAGGGGCTAAGCTAGCGCCGGTGTTCTTTCGCGGGATTGAGGTTTTCGAAGCGTGATCGCACTCCGTGCGGCTGTGATAGCCTGATTCTTTCATGACCGCCCCCGCCACTCCTCTCAAGAAAACTCCGCTCAACGGAACCCACCGACGTCTGGGCGCGAAGATGGTCGATTTCGGGGGCTGGGACATGCCGGTGCAGTACTCGGGCCTGGTGGACGAGCATCGCACGGTGCGCACCAAGGTCGGCCTGTTCGACGTCAGCCACATGGGCGAGATTGAAGTGCGCGGGCCGGAGGCACTGCGGCTGGTGAATTATGTCGCCACGAACGACGCATCGAAGCTGGTCATCGGCCAGGCGCATTATTCCGGGCTGCTCTACGAGCACGGAGGATTCGTCGACGACATCCTGGTGCACAAGGTCGCAGACGATCATTTTTTTCTTTGCGTGAACGCGTCGAACCAGGATAAGGATTACGAGCACATCGCCGCGCACAACAAGTTTGATTGCGCGGTGGAGAACGCCGGTCCGCGCTACGCGCAGATTGCGGTGCAGGGTCCGAAGGGGATCGATACGCTGCAGAAGCTGACGAAGACCGAACTCGCGCCGATCCAGTATTATCACTTCACTGACGGTGAAGTGTCGGGCGAGCCGGCGCGCATCGCGCGCACCGGTTACACGGGCGAGGACGGATTTGAAGTATACGTAGCACCGGAAGTCGCGCCGCGAATCTGGGATCAACTTATGGCCGCGGGCGAGGAGTTCGGCATCAAGCCGGCCGGCCTCGGCGCGCGCAACACGCTGCGCCTGGAAGCAAAGATGGCTCTGTATGGGCACGAAATCGGCGCGTCGATCAATCCGTTTGAAGCGGACTTGGCGTGGATCGTGAAGCTCGGCAAGGGCGACTTCGTGGGTCGCGAGGCGCTGGTGAAAGCCAAGGACGCGGGCCTGACGCGCAAGCTGGTGGGATTTGAGATGATTGGGCGCGGCATCGGCCGCGACGGATACGAGGCGCTGGTCGACGGCGCTCCGGCGGGGTGGGTGACTAGCGGAGGCCCCTCTCCGACATTAAATAAGAACATAGGACTCTGTTATTTGCCTGTGGGACACGCGGTGGCCGGCCGCGCGTTCCAAATTCTGGTGCGCCAGCAGCCAGTGGAGGCGGTGACAGTGCCAACACCGTTCTATAAGAGGGAAAAATAAATATGTATCCAGAGAATTTCCGCTTCACAAAAGAACATGAATGGGTGCACGTGGAAGGCGATACCGGCACGATCGGCATCTCGTTCCATGCGCAGAAGGAACTGGGGGATATCGTATACGTGGATTTGCCGAAGGTGGGCGCGACGGCTGTAAAGGGGCAGACCATCGGCTCGGTGGAATCGGTGAAGGCGGTGAGCGATATTTATGCGCCGGTTTCGGGCGAAGTGACGGAGGTCAACGACATGCTGGCCACGTTGCCCGAGAAGCTGAACGAAGATCCGCACGGTGCGGCGTGGTTATACAAGGTGAAACTCTCGGCGCCGGCCGAGATCAATGAGTTGATGAACGCCGCCGACTATACGGCGTACGCGGGCGAAGAGTAGATCCCCTTGCTCACGCCAGGGGTTAAGCGAACGCTTCCACCGGCGGGCATGAGCACATCAGGTTGCGGTCCCCATACGGATTGTCGATGCGGCCGACGCTCGGCCAGAATTTCTTGGCGCGGATGAATGGCAGTGGATAAGCGGCTTGATGCCGTGAATACGGATGTGTCCACTCATCGGCCGAAACGGCGGCCGCGGTGTGCGGAGCGTTCTTGAGCACGTTGTCCTTGCGATCCGCTTTGCCGTCGATCACAGCCTGAATTTCGGCGCGAATCGAGATCATCGCGTCGCAGAAGCGGTCGAGTTCTTCCTTCGGCTCGCTCTCGGTCGGCTCGATCATCAGCGTGCCTGGGACGGGGAAACTAACGGTGGGCGCGTGGAATCCATAATCCATCAGGCGCTTGGCGACGTCGCTTTCGTCGATGCCGCTGGCCGCCTTCAGGGGCCTCAAATCAAAGATCATTTCGTGCGCGACGCGGCCGTTTTCGCGCGTGTAGAGCACCGGATAGTGACTCTCCAGCCGCGACTTAATGTAGTTGGCATTGAGGATCGCAAAGCGAGTGGCTTCGGTCATCCCCTTGCCTCCGAGCATTTTGATGTAGCCGTAAGAAATCAGCAGAATGCTGGCGCTCGACCAGGGCGCGGCGGCCAGGGCGTGAATCGCCTGCGAGCCTCCCGTCTTGATCACGGAGTGGCCGGGCAGGAACGGAGCCAGATGCGCCGCGACGCCGATGGGACCGAGGCCGGGTCCTCCGCCGCCGTGCGGAATGGCGAAGGTCTTGTGCAGATTCAGATGGCAAACATCGGCTCCGATCGCCGCTGGGCTCGTTAAGCCGACCTGCGCGTTCATGTTCGCGCCGTCCATATAAACCTGTCCGCCGTTGGCATGGACGATGGCGCAGATGTCCTGAATGCTCTCCTCGAACACGCCGTGCGTGGAAGGATAGGTCACCATCAGCGCGGCCAGATGCTCGCGGTGCTCCTCAGCCTTGGCCCTCAGGTCGGCGACGTCGATGTTGCCTTCGCTGGTGCTATTGACGACCACCACGCGCATGCCCGCCATCACGGCGCTCGCGGGGTTGGTGCCGTGCGCTGAGGAAGGGATCAAGACAACTTCCCGCTGATGGTCGCCGCGGCTGTGATGATACGCGCGGATCACCATCAGGCCAGCGAATTCGCCCTGCGATCCGGCGTTCGGCTGCAGGGAAATCGCGGCGAATCCGGTGATCTTGCAGAGTGTCTGCTCGACTTCTTTGAAGATCTGCTGATAGCCGGCCGCTTGTTCCACTGGCACGAACGGATGCAGTTTGCTGAACTCGGGCCAGGTGATGGGCAGCATCTCGGAGGCCGCGTTGAGCTTCATGGTGCAGGAGCCGAGAGGGATCATCGACGTATCGAGGCCCACATCCTTGCGCTCCAGCGAGCGGATGTAGCGCATCATCTGCGTTTCCGAATGATGCGTGTTGAAGATGGGGTGGATGAGAAACGCGGTCGTTCGCGCCAGGTTTGCCGGAAAATCAGTAACCAAGCCGTCGAGCGAGAAGCTGACGCGCGTCTTGGCATTGGTGCCCTTGGCGAATGCCTTCACGACCGCCCGGATATCCTTGGGCGCGGTGGTTTCGTCCACGGCGAGATTGATGGTGCCGTCGTTCCGATAGCGCAGGTTGATGCGCGCCTTCAGCGCCGCCTTGCGGATGTTTTCCAAAGTCCCGGCGGGCGGCTCCAGTTTCAGAGTGTCGAAGAATACTTCGTTGCGTTGCGCGACGCCGGCCTTGGCCAATTCACGTTCGAGAAGCTTGGCGAATCCATGGACGCGGCGCGCGATGGCGCTCAGCCCTTTCGGCCCGTGGTAAACAGCGTAAAGTCCGGCGATATTTGCCAGCAGCGCTTGTGCAGTGCAGATGTTTGAGGTCGCTTTTTCGCGGCGGATGTGCTGCTCGCGCGTCTGCAGGGCCATGCGGTAGGCCGTGTTGCCGTGCGCGTCGACGGACACGCCGATGATGCGGCCGGGGACCTGGCGGACGAATTTCTCGCGCGTGGCGAAGAACGCGGCATGGGGACCGCCGTAGCCCAGCGGCACGCCGAATCGTTGTGAATTGCCGAGGACGACGTCGGCGCCCATTTCCCCGGGCGGCGTGAGCAGCGTGAGGCTCAGCAGATCGGTCCCGACGGCGACAAGCGCGCCCGCGCTCTGCGCCTTGGCGATGAACCCGCGCAGATTGTGCACCAGGCCCGCTTCATCGGGCGTTTGCACCAGGGCTCCGAAGAAGCCGGTAAGGTCGGCGGTTTCGGGATCGCCGATGACCAACTCGATGCCCAGAGGCTCGGAACGAGTCCTCAGCACGTCGATGGTTTGCGGGAAACAGTTCGACGCGACGAAGAACTTCATGCCGCTCTGCGGATGGACGCGGTGCAGCATGGTCATCGCCTCGGCCGCGGCGGTGGCTTCATCGAGCAGAGATGCGTTGGCGACTTCCATCCCTGTGAGGTCGCGTACGACGGTCTGGAAATTGAGCAGGCCTTCCAGCCGTCCCTGCGCCATTTCGGCCTGATACGGCGTGTAAGGCGTGTACCAGCCCGGATTCTCGAGCACGTTGCGCAGGATGACGCTGGGCGTGACGCAGTCCGCATAGCCAAGGCCAATGTAGGACTTGAACAGTTCGTTTTGCGCGGCGACAGAGCGCAGTTCGCGCAGGAACTCGGCTTCGCTCTGGCCTGCCGGCAAGTTCAGGGGCTTCTTCAGGCGGATGCGTTGCGGGATGGCTTCGTCCATCAGCGCATCGAGAGAGGAAGCGCCGGTGGCCTTTAGCATCAGATCGCGTTCGGTTGGGTCAGGACCAATGTGACGGGAGGAAAAAGCTTCGAAGTCAAAGATCATTCGATACTCTTATTCTAGGGCAAACATGCGGACCCCGCGCAGACCTAAATTACCTCCTGTTTCAGAGGAAATGAAGCGCCTGGCCGCGCTGTTGGCCGAAGAGATCTCAGCCTGGCCCGATCTGACCACCCGTTCGATGTTCGGCCTCCGGGCGGTTTACCGCAAGGGCGTGGTGTTCGCGATGCTGCCTGAGAAACGATCGCTGGAGGTTGCCGATTCGATCGCGTATAAGGACGGCGACTGGAAAGCGTTCGAGATGAAGGACGGGCAAGTTGCGGCGGCTCTGAGGATCTTGCAGAAAGCCTATGAGAAGGCTACTGGCCGCCGTTCTTCTGGTAGTCCTGGATGACCTTGTTCACGTAGATCTGCGTCTCACGATAGGGAGGCAGGCCGTTGTACTTGTCCACGGCGCCTGGGCCGGCGTTATAGGCGGCCAGAGCCTTCACCACGTCTCCATCGTACTTGACGAGCAATTCGCGCAGGAGGCGCGTTCCGGCGTCGATATTCTCCTCCGTATTGCGCGGATCGGCGTCCAGAGCCTTGGCCGTGGAAGGCATCAATTGCATCACGCCGATCGCTCCCTTGGGCGATACCGCGTTCTGTTTCATGGCCGATTCGGCCTTGGCGACGCTGGCCACGAATGCGGGAGGAAGCGCATTTCGTTCGGCAGCTTGGCGCACCAGAGCCTTCGGGTCAACACTTTTTGGGGCGGGAGGCGCGGGCGCGGCTGGCGCGGGTGCCGGAACGGAGGGAGTCGAGGACGGCACGTACTCCTCGGCTTCGAACGCTGTCACGGAGGTGGAGGGAACCTCGATCATGCCGTCCTTGGTGAACAGCTTCACGCTGCCGCCGACGGTTTCGTGGCGTTCGGCGTGGATGCGGAATCCCGTTGACAAAACGGCGTATTCACCGGCGAAGGCGGGCAGTGCCGCAAGGATCGCGATAATGAAGCGTCCGGACAAATGTCTCCTAGAAACTCTGACGCAGAGCGGCCCAAAAACGTGCAGGCTACTTCGAGGCGTAGTTGGGCGCCAGGGCGACCATGGCGAGTCCGGCGGCGTAGACGACGAGGGTCACGAGCAGCAACATCTTTACGCCGGTTGCCGAGCCCTTGAACTCGCCCCAGGCCACGCTTCCCCAAAAGACGCCAATGACCGGGGCGCCGAAAAGCAGCGCGGTCGCGAACGCGGAGAGGATCTGCGCCCCCGGACCCGCACCCTCGACGAGCGCTGCCACCAGGCCCGCAGCCCAGACGAACCCCGCCAGAATGCCCCAGAAATGTTGTTTTTTCGTTCCCTTGAAATAATCGAGCACATGAAGGGGCGCTCCCTGCACGGGGAAATTGACAAAAAACGGCCCGTAAAAGAGCGTGGAAGCGAACAGGCCCAAGCCGATTAATGCGGCCGCGCCATATGGTCCGACTCCGTTGTCTCCGGAGCGGCTGGCGTCGACGATGGGAAAAAAGAATCCGTACACAACTCCGCTGATCGCGCCCAGGACGATTCCACGAGCAGCCAGAGGCGTTTTCACCGGAAGCCTCGTTCGCGGATCGAGTTGGGGAACTCCCCTGGTCTGTGTCGCCAGCGCGTCCAGATGCGAACGGTAGGCGAAGGTGTCGACGATCAGGGCGGCCAGCACCAGGAACAGCCCGGCAAACAAGAGAAGCGCATTGGCTCCGTGCGGATTGTCGATGAAATTCGTGACCGAGGTGACCACCAGTCCGATTCCGAAGGAAAGGGGAAAAGCCACGGCCATGCCGGAAACGGAAATCGACGCCGCAAGCAGCATATTGGCAAGGCTGACCACGGCCCCGGCAATGATCGCGTAGGCGATTTTCCGGTACCCGGCGAGGACCAGATTATCGGACATCGTAAGTTCCTGCGAGTTCGAGGAGCCGAGGATCAGCGCGGCAAGAGCGACGCAGGCGCCAGCACCGAGTGCGAAGTCGTAATAGAAGAGCTCATATCGCCATTTCACCGCCGATCTTTGGAAATTCGCCCAGGATCCCCAACAAAACAGCGCCAGAAGAAGAAGAAGGACGCTTGCCAGCGTCGATGCAGGAAGAATCATAGATTTTAGGGCTTGCCGCTAAGGTTATCGTACTAAAGATTCGCTTCCCATCAGCCGAATGGACTTATATATTTGCGTCGCATTTCATTAAACCACGGAAAAAGGAGAGTGCGGGTGAAAAGGTGGCTATCGGTGCTGAGCTTGTCCTCGGCTCTTGCAGCGTTGGGGGTCGCCCAACATCCGAAGCCAAGCTACGACCCTGAAACCAAAGAGGGACTGCTAATCCAGCATATTCAGCAGGAGGACGACCCTTCGGAAAAACTCCATTACATGGAGCAGTTCGTGCTCCAGTTTCCGGAAAGCCCTGCCATTCCGTGGGTATGCGAGCGGCTTCAGCCGGCTTATATGAAGGAAAAGGCCTGGGATCTGGCAATGCGGATCGGCCAAAAACGAATCGACGTGGAGCCGGACAACCTGGACGCCGCGAAGCTGTCGCTGGAGGCCGCGCAGCGCGAGGGCAAGCCGGAGGACATCGCGAAATGGGCGGATATTACCTGGCGGGTCGCGTCGAAGGTCGCGGCCGCCGGAGGGCGAAACACCGCTGACGCGCAACAGACGCAGCTATACGCGGAGTACGGTTTATACACCGTTGCCCAGCAGACCTCGGATCTACAGGCCAAGCTCAAGCTGCTCCAGGATCTCCAACAGAGGAATCCCAAGAGTCCCTACGCGGAAAACATTGCGGCTGAGCGATTCCAGATCTACAAGACTTTGAAGCAGATGGACAAAGCGCTGGCGCTGGCGGAACAGACACTGGCCTCCGATCCGGACAACGTGGACATGCTGATGGCGGTGTCCGAGTATTATTTTAGCCGCCAGGAGTCGCGGGAGAAGATTATTGCCTATTCGACGCACCTGGCTCAGGTGCTGGAGAAAAGGCCCAAGCCGGCGAATGTGGATGACGAGGATTGGCGGAAGAAGAAATCCCAGATGCTAGGGGCCGCTTACTACATAGCGGGAATCACCAGCAGCTTCAACGGGCAATATGCACGCGCGGACCAGATGCTCCGGGCCGCTCTGCCGCTGATTTCCGGCAACGCGGCGGAGGAAGCAAGCGCGCTGTACGAGCTTGGCATGTCGAATTACAAGCTGGCGGATACGAGCCCGACCCGGGCGAAGGATGCGCTGGCGTTCTGGCTGCGCTGCGCGGCAATGCAGAGCAATTTCCAGGCCCAGGCGGCGAAGAATGCCGAGGCTGTGCGCGCCGAGTTTAACCTCCCGAACTAGATTTGAGTTAGTGCCCGCCGGCGGGAGCCGGCTCTTCCGCTTTCAGCGGGAAATGCGCGCCCGTGGGGATTGGAACCAGCATCTGTTCCTTGCGCCGGATCAGCGTGGAGGTGTTGTAGCTGGCGAGCTCAAATCCGTGGCCATGGGTGATGGCGTCCGTGGGGCAGGCTTCCACGCAGAATCCGCAGAAGATGCAGCGGTTGTAATCGATGTTGTAGACCTTGGCGTATCGCTCGCCCCCGCTGATGCGCAACTGGTCGGTGTTCTCCGCTGCTTCGATGTAAATGCACTCCGCCGGGCAGGCCGCCGCGCACAGGAAGCAGGCGACGCATTTTTCCAGTCCGTTCTCATCGCGCTGTAGTTCGTGCGCGCCGCGAAAACGCTCCTGGAATTTCGCTGGAGACTCCGGGTAATCCTCGGTAATAGTCGGCTGCAGCATCTCCATGAAGGTGATGCCCATGCCCTTGGCGATGGCCGACGCGCTCGAGAAAGCTTCCGAAATTTTCGAAGACATTTCCTATCAGTTTAGCAGCTTCCAAACTGGACGCTTAGTTCTTCGATCCTCAACCGGCCTTCCATGCCGGGACGGATTCTCCGGCTTGGAAAATGGGCCGCGCCGCGCGGGCGGCGATGGCTTCCAGATCGGCCTTGGCGAAGCCCTCGGAGGCAATCGAGATGCGGCCGTCAGGCTCAACCAGGAATAGCGAAGGCACATGGGTGATGCCGAAGGCGTTGCTGACGGGATAATTGTCATCTTCGCGGTCGAGAAGCGTGGGAAGGGAGACGCCGAATCGCGCGTGAAAGCGCTTTGTGGACGCGGTGTCATCCTGAGAGATCGCGACGATCTCCAGGCTATCGCCCGCGATGCGATTCAGATACGGCAGCGTGAACTGGCAGACTGGGCAACTGATCTTGAACAAAGCCAGCAGAACGGGCCCTCGCGCCAGCAGTGAGTCGAGCGAATGTTCCGCGCCGTCCAGATCGCGCAGTGTGAACCCGGGAGCCTTTGAGCCGGAAGACCGCATGTTTACTCGATGGGATCGTCCTTGTCCCCCTGAACAAATTTCAGAATGTCGAAAGGGCGGATCTCGCGATCGGGGAAGAAGCTGTTGACGGCGTCCTGTTCGTCGGAGAAGACCTCAAAGATGGTGTGCAGCTTGGTCAGCAGCAGCAGTTCCACGTTACGCTTGTTCGGGTTGACCAGTTTCAGCGCGCCGCCGGCCCTTTTGAGCGACGTAAAGCAGATCACCATTGCGCCGAGGCCGGTGGAATCAATGTAATCGACGTGCTCCAGATTCAGAATGACGTTGATGTTTCCGGCGGCGATGAGGGAATTTATCTTCTCCCGAACCGCACTCGATTCACCCACGGCCAAACGGCCCTTCAACGCAAGGATCACGACGCCCTCGCGCGAGCTTTCACGAATATCGAGACTCATTAGACGCTAGTGTAGCGGACTCGGGAGGCGCGGGTTCGGAGGCCGGAGCCATGGAGGGCAGCAACACCGTGAATCGCGTGCCTTCGCCGCTGTTACTGGCCACGTCGATGCGTCCGCCGTGGGCTTCGACGATCCAGGCGACGAAGCTGAGGCCGAGGCCGAGGCCCTGAATCGCCTCCGCTTGCTTGTTGCGCACGCGGTAAAAGCGGTCGAAGATGTGCGGCAGGCTTTCGGCGGGGATGCCCACGCCGGTATCTTCGACGGAAAGCTTGATCCAACCGGGCTCGCGGGCGTAACCCGTAATGACCCTTACCGATCCGCCCTTTGGCGTATATTTCACGGCGTTGGAGAGAAGGTTCGACAGTAGACGCTCAATCTGAGTGCGGTCTGCTTCGACCAGCGAGCAGGGTTCGAGGACGGCGGTAAGGCGCACGTCTTTCTCCTCAGCCGGAATCTGGAACTGCTCCACCAGATCCTTCGCCACGTCGCGGAGGTCGAGTGGGGCTTTTTGCAGCGCCAGTTGGCCTGATTCGGCCTGGGACAACAGCAGGAGGGCGCGCACGATGTTGGACAGTTTTTCAATGTCCTCCATCGCGTTGATGATGGCCTCGCGGTATTGATCCGGCGTTTCGGCTGTGAACAAGGCAACCTCGAGCTGGCCTCGGATGGCGGTGATGGGCGTGCGCAGTTCGTGCGAAACGTCGGTCGAGAAGCGGCGGATCTGCTCGAAGGATTGGTGCAGGCGCTCGGTCATCTGGTTGAAGCTTTGGATCAGGTGATCGAGCTCGTCGCCGGCGCCGCGCATGGGAATCTGCACGGTGATGTTTGAACCCGTGACGTTTTGCGCCGCCTGGGCGACTGAGTTGACGGGACGAATGGCGATGCCCGCGATCCACCAGCCGAAGAAGCAGGCGAGAACAAGCATGCCGGGAGCCAAGAGAAGGTAAGTCCGGGTGAATTCATCGACCGTTTTATACTGGATCGCGAGGGAACGGCCGATCGCCAGGAAATACTTGTCCCTGGCGTCGTCGTCATGCATCCAGCCTTTTTCGATCATGTACGGAATGCCATCTTTGTCCTTGCGAATCTGAAACTCGCCGGTTGCCGGTCCAGACAGAATGCGGCGAATATCTTCCGGCCGGTCGAATCCAATCGAATTGTAGATTTCCGAGTTCTGAACGGCGTTGCCAGCCGCATCTGCGAGGAAATAAACGCGCCGGAGCCGTTCCACGATAAAACCCTCCTCGGGGTCCGTCAGGTCGGCTCGCCAATCGGGTTGTTCGTGAACGATATGGAGATAGAGCTTTACGGCTTCCCAATCCGCGCCCACGGTCAACTTCGCGTCGCTCTCCACTTCGGTTTTCAAGTGTTGACGAAAAAAGAAGCCGATGGCCGCGAGCAGAATCGCGAAAAACACCACGTAACTCACGGCGAGGCGGAAGCGGAGACTGCGCAGGAATCCTACCCGCAGCGGCCCGACACCGAAGACTCGCGTGAACCGTGCCATTTTAGATCGCTCGTTCGCCCGATTTTTCCGGGATATCGAGCATATAGCCGATGCCGCGCACTGTCTGGATCATCTTTTCCGGAAAATTGTCGTCGATCTTGCTACGGAGGTGGCGGATGTAGACGTCGACGATGTTGGTGAGACCGTCGTAATCCATGTCCCAGACGTGCTCGACGATCATCGTGCGGCTCAGCGGGCGGCCCCGGTTGCGCATCAGATACTCGAGGATACTGAACTCCTTGGGCGCGAGCTCGATATTTTCTCCACCGCGAGTCACCTTGCGGCGGATACAGTCGAGCGAAAGCTCGCCCACTTGTAAACGTTCCGGCGTGGGCTGGCCGCGGCGGAGAAGCACGCGCACTCGCGCCAGGAGCTCGACGAAGGCGAACGGTTTCACCAGATAATCGTCGGCGCCGCCTTCCAGGCCTTTTACGCGATCGTCCACGGCATCACGAGCGCTGAGGATCAACACCGGAGGACTGGTTTTGCGGTTGCGGATTTTCTGAAGGACGCTCAGGCCATCCACATCCGGGAGGCCGAGGTCAAGGATGATCAGATCGTATTCGGTGCCGTGAATCAGTTCGACGGCGTTGTTGCCGTTGTTGGCGACGTCGACTGCATAGCCGGCGCTCTCAAGTCCCCGAGACAGGAAGTCGGCAATTCGTTTTTCATCCTCGACGACGAGAATTCTCATATAGTCGAGTGTACGAGAAAGCTTGCGGGTTTGGTGCGGATGAAAGGACTTGAACCTTCACTCCCTTTCGAGAACCAGAACCTAAATCTGGTGCGTCTGTACTATCATCTTGTGTTTTCAATCTGTTGTAGCCCATCACTGTGACAGGCCGAGCGATATTTCGTCACAGGCGGCACAGTCGTGTCACAGCAAAAAAATGATGGGAATGGTGGGGCTGAAGGGACTTGAACCCTTACGTCCTCTCGAACGACAGAACCTAAATCTGTTGCGTCTGCCAATTCCGCCACAGCCCCTCAGTGAGAGTTTATCAGACCATGCTCACACCGAGCATCTGGAGGGCACGGTAACGCTCCCAGATCGATTCCAGCGCCCGATGGACCACACAGCATCTCACTGCGACGGCGGCGGCTCCAGGGTTCGCACAGCTCCAACTTCTACGAAACCTGTGCCAGCCTCGGAAGTACCTTCTTCAAATTTTGCTCGTGCACTTTCTTGACCCGGCCCTTGCACCTCCACACTCGACTCTTCAGACGGCCTTGGATGAGGACTCCATCACAAATTTCACTGCGGAGAATTTCTGCCAACAATTCTCGCCCCAGGCGATGTGCCTGCCCGGGAAAAGACTACTCTTCGAGAGAGTCGCAACTTCGTTGTCGAGGTCGTCCGGTGATCCAGATCATCCGGCAGAGCTTTTGCTATTAAACATCCTTCTGAATTCACGGAGGTCAGATTCCTCACCAATGTCGCCTACATCTTCACCGTTTGATTTCACCAGCCAGTAACGGACAAAGCGTCCCGGCATCACTCGGGGAAGGTCTTTGAGCACAATCAGAAATCCGGCGTATTCGCCCGTTTGCAAAACCTCAACCGAAAGTGCTCGGCATAAAAAGCGCACCTGTTGGGACTTCAGATCCAACAGAAACAGATGTTGACTAGTGGCAGCAATTTGGGCCAAGAAATACACGTTTCGTCCATCAGTCGAGAACCGTGGAGAAGTGAATCCAGCAAGCGAAGGTTTCTTGGAATCGAACGCCTCCTGATGTCCCGCTAGAATTCGGTGGGCCTCGCTACCTGCCACTGTTTCAGCGATCCAAAGCTCGTTCGTGTCGAGCAAACCAGCGCCAGTCGCAATCTTCGCTTCTGGCGTGCGGCGAACGAACACTACGAGTTTCTGGTTCAAAGACAGGCTTGGGTCCGAGTCCAGGCCGGATGAGGTGATCTGAATTGTGCCACCGTCTCTAGCTTTGAGGAACACGTTTCCATCTTTGACAGAGACGGACTGTCCGAGCGCAGCGGCGCAGAGAACGAGCAAGATGACGAGGGACTGCAGCGATCCGCCCACAGCAGCATTCTCCCACCCTTGGGGCACCGTTGGTAAGATCGAGATCTATGAGCGCCAGAAAGCCAATTAGGTTCGCCCTTGTATCGTTGTGGGCCTGTGGCGCATCTCTGCTGGCGCAAACTGCCGGAACGCCTCGATTCGAGGACTACCCTGTGCGAGAGGTTTTCACTGGCACGCCAGCGGCACCAATTCTCGCAACTCCTGAACAGCGAATGTATCGCACTCGGATACGAAATGGAGTCGCTACTCGATCCGATGTGTGGATTGGCAGTTACAAGAATCCAATCAAAGCCAATGGGCCGAACTTCGCAGGCCACTACTTCGTTATCCGTTGGGGTTGCGGGTCACAGTGCGTGATGATGGCTACAGTTGACGCCGAGACTGGAAAGGTGTACGAGCCACCTTTGGCCGAGAAAAATTCGTTGTGGGTGCCTCTGGACAATTTGAGCGACATGGAAACCGACGTGCGGCCCGATAGCAGCTTACTGGTCCTTCGGAACGCCTGCCGGAATTTCAAAGATCGGAAGACATGCGGCAGGTACTATTTCAACTGGAAGGAAAATCACTTCGATCTGGTGAAGTTCGTCATGGTCGATCCGCTCAAGGAACTTGTTCAGTGAACGAAACGTCCGGGGAAATGCTGCATACGCAAAATTGAAACAGCAGGGCCGCACGGATCACCTTGGCCGAAAACGTCCCGTGGTTGATCGTGACAAAATCTGTGCGATGGCCGCTGGTGGCCTATCCACTCGTGCGATTGCTGCGAAATTAAAGATCAGCCATACCAGCGTCCACCGCCTTATTCGGGGCCGTAATTGAACAGATAATCGACACCAGGGATGACCAGATGAGGTCTATAGAATCTCTCGAAGTTTTGTGGGAATTCAGTCGCTCGGTCCGCCCCACGTACGGCGCAATACTATCTCGCGTATGCCGCGACGCGCCGCAGGTTTTCGACTCTTTCCGGTGCCACCAGGCGAGGCGTGGAGCGGCCGCAGCCGCAAGGCGCGGTTTCCAGGATCTCGCCCTCGCGCGGGCCGACACCGGGGGCTTCAATATGCAGGCCGTCATGAGCCTCGCACTCGTAGGCGAGCAGGCGGCCGGAATCGTCGATTCGTTGTTCGAAGACCGGCACGCGGAAGGCCCGCCACAGGCGCTCGCGTGCTTCGTCGGACAGGCGAGGCTCGCGGGGGCGCACCAGCGCGATCAGAGCGTTCCGCAGCGAAGGGATGGAGATGCCGCGCAGGGCGTCGAGTTGAGCGGGCGTTGCGGCGATGGCCGCGGGGGCAAAGCGAGCGGCTTCGGCGTTCCACCCGGTTTCAAACACGCGCATGTTGCCCGAGGAGCGAAAGCCGTCCACCAGGATCGCAGTCGGCGGCGCGGGAGGGATCGGATAGACCAGGGCCGGTCGTTTCCGCCACGGGATTCGGACTTGCACGAATAAATCGTTGACTTACCGCCCGATAATTCTCAAGGAAATTTGCCCGATGCGCGTGCGGCACGTCTCGCCGGCTAGTTGCCGGCCGCTTTCGGCAACTGCGTCAGGCCCGTGGACAACGCGAGCTGCGTCAGCCCTGCGACGTTGTTCACGCCAAGCTTTTTCATCATCGTCTTGCGGTAGCTGCGGACGGTCTGCTCGCGCAGGTCGAGCATCACGGCGATTTCCTTGCTGGTTTTTCCTTCGGCCACCATGCGCAGCACCTGCAGTTCGCGCGGCGACAGGCCTTCCAGCGCGGCGACGGCCGGCTTCGATTCCAGATCACCCTTTTGAATGCGGGCAAGCAGCCGGTCCGACACCTGCGGGCTCAAATACGACCCGCCGCGCCAGACAATGCGAAGGGCATCCACCAGATCCGTATCCGAGGCGCGCTTCAGGATAAACGCGCGCGCTCCGGAGCGAATGGCGCCCACCACGGAGTGTTCGTCGTCATACATGGAGAGGATCACCACGCGGCACTCCGGGCTGTGGCGCAGAATTTCCGCGGTGGTCTCCACGCCATTGAGGCCGGGCAGACCGATGTCCATGAGGACCATGTCGGTCTTGCGGGATTTGACAAATTGCACCGCATCCGTTCCCGTCTCGGCTTCGCCGATCACGCGAAAATCCTCCGCGCGGCCGAGGATGGCCTTGATGCCGTCGCGCATGATTTTGTGATCGTCCACCAGCAGGACTTCAATGGGCATATCGAAGTAGTAGTTTACTCTTCTGCGGAGGGCGGTGTGAATGGGGAGGGCGCAAGCTCCTGGCTCAGGCGGCGGACGCGCTCCATGGCGTCGTCCAAAGTCGCCAGCACATCATTGACCTGTTCTGCTGTTTGGGGATGATCCATGCGCAGCAGTTGGAGCCTCAGGCCTGCACCCGCCAGCAGCGGCGCGACGTCGTCATGAAGGGATTTCCCGGCGCGTTTGATCTGTTCGCGCAGCTCGTCCGCGCCGGGCTTCTTCATTTACTTCTTCTTTCGGGCGATGGCCCGGCGAGCGGCCTCGGCTACTTGCGCCGCACGGAACCCGTACTTGTCAAGAAGCCCGTCCGGGGAGCCGGATTCGGCGTAAGTGTTCTGAATTCCGATGAACTCCATCACCGCGGGATGCGTTTCGCCCACCGCCTGCGCGACGCGCACGCCGAGGCCGGAATCCACCAGATGCTCTTCCGAAACGACGATGGCTCCGGTTTCCCGGGCCGCTTTGGCGATGGCATCACGGTCCAGAGGCTTGATGGTGTGGATGTCGATCACCCGCGCCGAAATGCCTTCGGCTTCCAGAAGCTCCGAGGCGCGAATCGATTCTGCGACCAGAAGTCCGGTGGCGATGAGCGTGACGTCGGAACCTTCGATCAGCTCTATCGCCTTGCCGATCTCGAACGTCTGATCGGGGGAGTAGATTACGGGGCACTTGACGCGGCCGGCGCGGATGAACATCGGCCCAACGTGCGCGGCAGCCAACTGAACCAGCTTGGTCATGGAAACGTCGTCTGCAGGGCTGAGCACGGTGAAGCCGGCCAGGGAGCAGGCCAAACTTAGATCCTCAATGCTCATTTGCGACGGCCCGTCTTCGCCGATGGAGATGCCACTATGTGTGCCGACGGCTTTCAGGTTGACGTTGGGAAACGCCGCGGTGACGCGCAACTGTTCGAATCCCTTGTTGACGATAAATGCGGAGAAGCTGGAGACGAACGGAATTTTTCCCGATGAAGCGAGGCCTGCGCCGATGGCAACCATATTCGCCTCGGCGATGCCGCATTCGAAGAACCGGTCGGGATATTTCTTGCCGAACTCGGCGGTATATGTGGATTTGGAAAGATCGGCGTCGATGACCACGACGTCGGGGTTCGACGCTCCCAGCGCCACCAGAGCTTTGCCGAAGGACTCGCGCGTGGCGGGCCCAAGTTTCAGTTCGAATTTGGTTTTGGCCGGCATTAGGCAAGCTCCTTAAGCGCCAGGGCGCATTCGTCCTTGGTAGGCGCCTGACCGTGAAACTTGGGATTGTTTTCCATGAAAGAGACGCCCTTTCCTTTGATCGTTTCGGCGAGAATCACCGTTGGTTTGCCCTTCGTGGCCGCGGCCTCGGCGAATGCCGCCTGCAGAGCGGGAATATCGTGGCCGTCGATATCGATGACGTGCCAGCCGAAGCTGCGCCATTTATCGGCCAGAGGATCCAGCGACATGATGTCGGCCACGAAGCCGTCGAGCTGAATCTTGTTGTGATCCACGATGGCCACGAGGTTGTCGACGTGATTCATCGCGCCGAACATCGCGGCTTCCCAGATCTGCCCCTCCTGGATTTCGCCGTCGCCCAGGACGACGTAGGTGCGCGACGGGCTCTGATTGAGCTTCGCGGCGAGCGCCATGCCGATGCCGAGCGAAAGCCCCTGGCCAAGCGACCCGGTGGAGGCTTCGAGCGCGGGCAGGAAGCGGACATCCGGATGGCCCTGGTAAATTGAGCCGAGCTTGCGCAGCGTATGGAGCGCCTCCTTGGAGCAGTAGCCCCACTCGGCCATGACGGCGTAGAGAATCGGACAGCAGTGGCCTTTCGAGAGGATGAACCGGTCGCGATCTTTCCACTTGGGATTGGCTGGATCGTGGCGAAGAACATCCATGAACAAAGTGACGACGATTTCGGTCGCGGAGAGCGAGCCGCCGGGGTGGCCGGACTTCGCCTCTGTGATCATTTCAATGACTTCGCGCCGCATTTGCTTGGCGATGGCCGCGAGTTCGGCCGGATTGCTGGTTTTTTGCATCACTTTCCTTAATGTACACTGATGCGGGCAGGCATGGCCCGCATTCGGGTTTCAATTCTGTTTCTGCCAGGGGATGGGAATGCGCCTTTTGGATCAATTGGCCTCGACGAAAGGGCAGTTTGGGCCGGCGTCGGCCGCACATGCGGCGTCGCTGCTCGAGCGGGCGAAACAGACACGAATAAGGGACGCGGCCGAGCTGATCCGCTTGCATGAAACGGCCCTTTATCTACGCGCGTATCCGCAAAGCCACCTGGTGCTCCGCCTGGCCGACGAAATTCTATTCCATTTTGCGGAGAGAATGCCCACGGATCAGGACGCGTTCGGCGATCCGGAGATTTCAGGGATCGCGGGGACAGTAGTCTCGACGAATTTCAGTTATGAGTTTGCGCGGAGTCTCGCCGCGCGTCATGGCCGCGCGGTCCAGATCGATTGGGAAAATTTCGAGCATCCGGAAAGGCTCGCGCCAGCGTTGAAGAAACTGATTCCGGTTTCGCGTGACGACTGGGCAGTGGAGGCTCATCCGGATTATCGGGCGTGGTTCGAAAAAGGGGGCGGTAACGTTGAATGGCTGCTCGGAACCTTCACGCCGGAGATGTACGGCCTCATGGAGATTCCGCTGCGGTGGGATCCTGGCAAGCGGTCCAGATCGCATTTGCGGATTCCGCGGCGCGATTTCTATATCCACGGGGGCCCATTTTTGCGGCGCGAGCCGGGCATGATCGCCAAGGCGCTGGCCTCGCCGCCCATCCCGCGAAAGAGGTTAGGCAGGAACCGGGCGCAAGAGATCATCGGGGTCATCGTCGACGCCTCCGCGGTGCGGTATCGCGAACTGTATGGGTTCCAATATCCCAATCTCGACCGGATCGAGCATGCGAGCCCGGGGCGGGGAATCGACGTGTTCCTCTTCGGTCCGGCGCGCAAACTGCCGGTGCGCGAATACCTGTGCGGCATGTACTTCAAGAACGGCGTGCCGGTCGGCTATATCGAATGTCTGACGAACAAGGGGAACATGGAGGTCGGCTTCAATCTGTATTACACGTTTCGGGAAGGCGAAACGGCGTGGCTGTACGCGATGCTCCTGAAACTCGCCAGGGAGTGGCACAAGGGCGTCAGGACGTTTTCGGTGGATCCGTATCAGATCGGCCATGAGAATGAAGAGGCACTCGCGTCGGGGGCGTTCTGGTTTTATCGCAAGCTTGGGTTTATGCCGGCGGCCAAGGAGTTGTGGCCGGTCTTGGAGCGCGAGGAGCTTAGGCTGGCGCAGCCGGGCTATCGGACGTCAAGGACCACTTTGCGAAAGCTGGCGGAATCGCGAATGATTTACAATTTACAGGACACATGAAGGCAGAGGAAACGATCTCGCATTTGAACCGGCTCATCGAAGCCTGCCGGAACGGGGAACTGGGATACAACGAGGCCGCCCGTCTTGTGGAAGAGCCAAGGCTGCAGAGTATCTTTGAAAGTTACGCCAAGGAGCGCTCGGGGTTCGCCAAGGAACTGGCGGCCGAAGTGGAAAGGCTCGGCGGTAAACCGGTGGACTCGGGCACGTTCGGCGGGGCATTGCATCGCGGCTGGATCGACCTGAAAGCAACGGCGACCCTGGGCGAGGGCCGCGCGATCCTTTCGGCGTGCGAAACCGGAGAAGACGCTGCATTCATTCGCTATGCGCACGCGAGCGACTCCGGCATCACCGGCGAGAGCCGCGAACGCGTGGAAAAACAATGGGCGAAGATCAAAGAGGCCATCGCGCATCTGGGGCGCTTGAAGAGGGAGATTGAGGCGGAAGAGGCTGGGGAAGAGCCATCATAATGCGGAAAATCCGCTGGGGCGTTCTGGGCGCCGCGAAAATCGCCACGACGAAGGTGATTCCCGCGATGCAGCGCGGCTCGAATCTGGAGGTCGCGGCCATCGCGTCGCGCGACCTGGGCAAAGCCCGTGCCGCGTCGGAGCAGCTTGGGATTTCGAAAGCCTACGGCTCCTACGAAGAACTGCTCACGGACCGTTCCATCGATGCGATCTATAATCCGCTGCCGAATCATCTGCATGTTCCTTGGTCGATCCGCGCTGCCCAGGCAGGCAAGCATGTGCTCTGTGAGAAGCCGATCGCGATGTCGGTCGCCCAAACGCGGGAACTGATCGCGGCGCGTGACAAAGCTGGCGTCAAGATCGGCGAAGCGTTCATGGCGCGGACGCATCCTCAGTGGATTCGCACGGCGGAGATTGTCCGCAGCGGGCGCATCGGCGACCTGCGAGTGGTCTCCGGCTATTTCAGCTACTTCAATCGCGATCCGCAAAACGTCCGCAACATGGCCGATATCGGCGGCGGAGGCGTCATGGATATCGGCTGCTACCCGATCACGCTTTCGCGGATGTTGTTCCAGGCTGAACCTGTGGCGGCGCGGGCGTTCCTCGATCGCGATCCGGAGTTTAAGACCGACCGGCTGGCGTCCGTGATTCTCCAATACCCGCAAGGACACTCCAGCTTCACCTGCTCCACGCAGCTTGCGCCGTATCAGAAGATGCATATCTTCGGAACAACGGGCCGGGTTGAGGTCGAAATTCCGTTCAACGCTCCGCCGGATAAGCCGACTCGGATTTTTGTAAACGACGAAGTGGAGGAGTTTCCGGTGTGCGATCAGTACACCATTCAGGGCGAGCTTTTCTCCCGCGCGATCCTCGAGGGCGGGGAAGTTCCCGTGCCGCTCGAGGATGCGCTCAAGAATATGGCGGTGATCGAAATGGTCTTAGCCGCCGACCGAGGCTGAGCCGATGCGCGGCACCACGAACGGCTTACGATAGTCGCGCGTGAACAGCTTGTTGGCCTCGTGATCGCCGACCACGGTCATCGTTTTCTCGTCGAAATGCAGGGTGCGGCCGACGCGGTAGGAGATGTTGGCCAGGTGCATGCAAATCGTCGACGCCGCGCCTTCCTCAATCTCCGCGTTTAAGTCGGAACGCTTGCGGCTGCGCACCGCGCTGATGAAGTTGGCGAAGTGGTCGCCACCCTTGTCCATGGCCGGACCGGGCTTTTGATCCTTACCCTCGCGGCCCATCCACGTTTGATATTTCGTATAGCCGTCGATTGCCAGGTAGCCGTTCGAGCCGAAGAACGTGTTGCCAATGGTGTTCGAGTCCTTGCGCTTGCCGCCTTCGCCGATGCCCGCCTCATGATTGCTCATCCAGTGGCGGACGTCGAAGGCCATCAGCTTCTTCTTGCCATTGACATCGAATTCCAGCAGAGCGTTGATCGTGTTCGGCGTCTCCTGATCGTCGTCGAACATATAGTGGCCGCCCATCGCGGTGATACGGGTAGGGAACTTGACGCCCAGGCCCCAGCGCGCGATGTCTACTTCGTGAATCCCCTGGTTGCCCAGGTCGCCGTTGCCGGTGTCCCAGAACCAGTGCCAGTTGTAATGGAAGCGATTCTTGGTGAATTGACGCTTCGGAGCGGGGCCGGTCCAAAGATCATAGTCGACGCCGCCGGGAACTTCGGAAACAGGCGTCTTTCCGATCGTATCGCGCCACTTGAAGCACAGCGCGCGAGCCATGTAAACCTCGCCCAGTTCACCGTCGTGCATTTTCTGCACCGCTTCCTTCAGCGCGACAGACGAACGGCTCTGGCTGCCCATCTGCACGATACGATCGTACTTGCGCGCGGCGTGGACCATCTGCTCGGCTTCGAAAATATTGTGCGAGCATGGCTTTTCGACGTACACGTCCTTGCCAGCCTGGCAGCCCCAGATGGTCTGAAGCGCGTGCCAATGATTGGGCGAGGCGATAGAGATTGCGTCGATATTCTTGTCTTCCAGGAGTTTGCGAAGGTCGATGTAGGTGTCGGGCTTTTTCTTGCCTTTGTCCGTTACGGCTTTCACATATTTATCGAGGTGGGATTGGTCGACATCGCACAAGGCAACGAGTTCCACGTCCGGAAGCGACGTCCAGGCGTTCACATGGCTCATGCCTCGTCCGCCGCAGCCGACAACGGCCATCCGGACAGTGTTGTTGGCGCTGGCGAGCATGGAGGAAGAAGTTGTGGCGACTGCCGCGGTCGTCATCAAGAAATCGCGTCTGTTCATTTTGAAGAGGCCTCCTGGCCGGATCTGGGATTAAGGATATCACTGGAGAATGGGCCTCGCATCCGCCGAGAGGCAGGGGTGTAAGTGCCAGGCAACCTGACTCTTGACAGGCATCGTTGAGTACTCTATAGTACAAAGTACTTGTTATGTCAATCTTCGATTTGCTGTTCATTGCCTTGTTTCTCGCCTCGGTTGCGACCCTGTGGACCGCCGCCGTCCAGGCGATCCGCGGCAAAGGCGGGCTCCGCATCCTGCGCCGGTGGGCGATATGCGCTGGCGTTTATATGGCCATCGTGTGCGCCGTTGCGCTGGCAAAGCCGCAAAAATTACTGAAAATCGGCGACCTTCGCTGCTTCGACGATTGGTGCATCGCCGTGGCCGGCGTAGAGCATGCCGTCGCAGAGAATAATGACAGCCTCTGCAATGTGAGGCTCCAGATCTCGAGCCAGGCGAAACGCGTCACCCAGCGAGCCAACGGAGCATATGTCTATTTGACCGACGCCGACGGCCGCCGCTTCGATCCTTTGCCCGATGCGGCGGAGACGCCTTTGGATGTGATGCTCACCCCGGGTCAGATGGTGGAAGCCCGGCGGGTGTTCAAACTCCCGGCCGACGCGCGCGATGTGGGCCTGGTGGTGGTGCACGGAGGCTCCTACTGTTTCCCCGGTTGTTTCATCATCGGTGACGAAGCCAATCCGCTGGGGAAGCGCACGGTCGTGCGTTTGCCATAAACTGTAACCTATGAAGCACCGCCCATTTCTCGCCTTGTTTGTCTTCGCGTGCGCGATGGCCCCCGCCGGAGCCGCGCAGAAGCCGATCCAACTCGCCGATATTCTCTCCTGGAAGCGCATCCAGGCGCCCGTGATTTCCAATGACGGCGTGTGGTTCGCCTATCGCGTATCGCCCGCGGAGGGCAACAGCGAAGTGGTGATCCGCAACATCAAGGATGGGAAAGATCAGCACTTTCCCATGGGCGAGATTCCTCGCGTCGACCCGCCCGCCGGAGCTCCCGTGCCTATGCCTGCTCCCGGCCGCGACCTCGCGATCTCGGACGACGGTAAGTACGCAGCCTTTCTCGCCTATCCTACCGACAAGGAAGCGAAGGGTCTGAAGAAGGCGAAGAAACCGATTCAGAGCCGCGTGATCCTGGTGGAACTCGCCACTGGCAAGAAGACTGAGTTTGAGAAAATCCGCCGCTTCGCCTTTTCAGGTGAGCGCGCAACGTCCATCGCGATGCTTCGCTACGCCCCGACTCCCGCGACCCCGGCTCCGCCGCCGGCAGCCGCACCCGCAGGCTCCCCGACGAACGACGACAAGCCCACCGGCGCTGACCTGATCCTTTACACGATGGCCTCGGGGGAGGAAATCAACATCGGCAACGTTTCTGAGTTCGCCTTTGACAAGAAAGGCAATTACCTCGCCTGGATCATCGACGCGCAGGATAAGGTCGGCAACGGCGTGCAGGTCCGCGTGATGGAAACCGGAATGGTGACTTCTCTCGATAGCGCCAAAGCGGTGTACAAAGGCCTGACGTTCACCGAAAAGGGCGACGGCCTGGCCACGCTGCGCGGGGTTGAGGATAAGGCCTGGGAAGATAAACTTTATTCGGTTGTCGCCTGGCAGGACACGCCTAACGGTGTCAAGAAAACCGTCTTCGATCCGTCTACGGACGCGTCCTTCCCTAAGGGCATGTCGATCAGTCCGAATCGCAACGCCACGTGGATGGCCGATCTTTCCGCGGTGACGTTCGGCATCCAAGAACTTCACGCTAAGAAGGATAAGAAGGACTCGGCAAAGGCCGACGGAGCGAAGGCGGAGGAAGCAAATACAAAGGATGACATGCCCGATCTGCCCGACATGGTGATCTGGCATTACAAGGACTCGCGCCTTCAGCCCATGCAGCAGGTGCAGGAGAATGCCGACAAGAATTTCAGCTTCCTGTGCGAATATCGCACCTTGGACAAGAAATTCCTGCGCCTGGCCGACGACGATGTACGCACGGTTGCCGTCACGCCCGATTCGAAGTTCGCCATGGGAACGGACGTTCGCAACTACGAACTCGATTCGAACCTCAGCGGCCGCCGCTATGAGGATTTGTATTCCGTCGACCTGAAAACCGGCGCGCGCACGCTGGCCGTGAAGAAGGCTCATTACGTGATGGGGCCGTCGCCCGACGGCTCGCACATCTTGTATTACGAGGACGGCGCCTACTACACCTACGAATCGGCCACCGGCAAATCGTACAACATCACCGGGAAAATTCCCGCTACGTTCTGGGATGAAGAAGACGATCACAACGTCGTGAAGCCTCCGCACCGGCCCATCGGCTGGGCGAAGGATTCGAGCGCTGTGCTGCTCAGCGACGGCTGGGACATCTGGAAGGCTCCCGTGCATGGCGGCGCAGGCGTGAATCTGACGGTGAACGGCAAGCAGGAAAAAATTCGGTACCGTTCCCGTTATCGCCTCGATCCCGATGAAAAAGGAATCGATCTGGCCCAACCGATCTACGTGAACGCCTATGGCGAGTGGACCAAGAAGGCTGGCATCGGAGTGATCGAGCCGAACAAGACCGTAAAGATGCTGATGTTCGATGAGGCGTCCTACGCCAATCTGATGAAGGCGAAGAAGGCCGAGGTGTATCTCTACACCCGCGAAACGGCGCTCGAATTCCCCGATGTCCACGTCATGAGTGGGGCCAAGATTACGGACGCCAATCCGCAGCAGAAGGATTTTCTATGGACCAAGGGTTCCCGCCTGATTGAGTACACCAGCGATAAGGGAGACAAGCTCCAGGGCACTCTCTATCTGCCCGCCAATTACGAACCGGGCAAGACGTATCCCACCATCACCTACATTTACGAGAAGCTGTCGCAGTCCACGAACGCTTATCCGCAGCCCACGTATAACGGCTTCAATATCGCCGCCTACACCAGCAACGGCTACGCGGTGCTGACGCCGGATATCGTGTACAAGGTCAACGATCCGGGCATGTCGGCGGTGTGGTGCGTGCTGCCGGCGGCAAAGGCGGCCATCGCGACGGGCATCGTCGACCCCAAGCGCGTCGGCATTCACGGCCACTCCTGGGGAGGCTATCAGACGGCGTTCTTGGTCACGCAGACCAATATGTTCGCCGCCGCCATCGCGGGCGCGCCGCTGACGGATATGATCGCCATGTACAACGCGATTTACTGGAACACAGGCTCGGCCAATCAGCCGATTTTCGAGAGCAGCCAGGGCCGATTCACCGGCAGTCCTTCGGAGATCATGGACGCGTACGTGCGCAACTCGCCCGTCTATCACGCGAAAAACGTCACCACGCCGCTGATTATCCTGCATAACGACAAGGACGGCGCGGTCGACTGGACGCAGGGCATCGAATACTTCAACACGCTGCGCCGCATGGGCAAGCCCGTCGTGATGTTGCAATACAAAGGCGAAAACCACGGCCTGCGCAAGCCGGAGAACATGAAGGACTACACGGTCCGGATGAAGGAATTTTTCGACTTCCGCTTATCCGACAAAGAGCCGCCCAAGTGGCTGATCGAGGGAGTGCCGCTGTTAAAGATGAAGGATCACATCGAGGAGCGGACCAAGGAGATCACCAAGGGGACGACGGCGAAGGAAGCGGCGGGCTCGCCGCAGCAGTAGTATGTGGGTCAGTTTCGCGTGGGTGGCTCGTTGACGAGTATACATATGTGTATACAAGAATCTTGACGAGCAATGAACTTAAGCGGCTCCTGGCGGCACGCGGATGCACATTTACGGAGGGTAATAGGCACACGCTGGCACATTACGGTGAACGCTTCGCGCCAATCCCGCGCCACGGCAAGCGCGAATTGAAGACAGGAACCGTGAAGCCACGCTGAAGCAGCTTGGCATCGAGGAGTCGAAGAGGTGAGCATGTATATCTACCCGGCATGATTCACTCCCGAGAAACGAGGATTCGTCGTCACCGTACCTTCGATCCCGGAGGTCGTCACCGAGGGCGACTCCATCGAAGAAGCCACTGACTTCGCCATCGATGCGATCGAGGCTGTGCTGGCCGAATATATGCGCCGCCAGTTGTCGATACCAAAGCCATAGCCGCGCCGGGGAAAGCCCGTCCGCTTGATTGAGCTTCCATTGCTTACCCAGGCGAAGCTCTCTCTTTATTCGGCGATGCTCGGCGAGGCGGGTGCGCAACGCCGACCTCGCGCGGAAGATGGGTATCTCAAAATCTCAAGTCGAGCGTCTGCTCGACCTCCAGCACGGGTCGCGGTGGGAGCAGATTGAAGGCGCATTCCGCGCCCTGAACAAACGCCTTGAAATTTCCGTACAAGATGCGGCATGACTGCGTCTACTCCCGATTCCATTTCGCCAGATACGCTTCCTCCGCCTGCCGATCGATCTCCTTCAGCATCTCCTGCTCCCATTTCGTGAACCGCTGCTCTTTGAGCCGTTCGATCAGCTTCACGTCCCGGCGCTTCGCGGCCAGCACCGCCAATTGCGCGTCAATCCGCCCCCGGCACTCGGCGCGAGCCTTGTCCATCCGCTTTCGCTCTTTCTTGATCGCCTCGCGATGCGTGCCGAACAGCTCCAGGTCGAATCCGCTCACCGATTGCTGTTCACGCAAAGCGTTTTCCCCCAGGGCGCTCTGATGAACCAGCGCCGCCTCCCTCGCGTCGATGGCACGCAGCTCGGCATACAGGTTCTCCAGCTTGATCTCCTCCACGCGCGCCTGTATTCGCCGGAACTCCATGACGCGGCCGAGGGAAAACGCGAACTTCTTCATGCATTAGACGCCAACGCGTAAAGCTGCTTCAACGTCTCATCCATTGAGGCTGAGACGTCCGGCGGCTGGCGGAGGAATTGGAGCAGATTGGGCCGCAGCCGGATCGCAGAGTCGAGCCGCGCGTTCGTTCCTGCCGCGTACGCGCCCAGGTTGATCAAGTCTTCGGACTGGTGATAATGCGCCAGCGCCTCACGAATTTTGCGCGCTGCCTCTCGCTGTTCGGGCGTTGCGACCTTGCTCGCCAGGCGGCTGACGGAGTTGAGAATATCGATCGCCGGATAATGCCCCATCGCGCCCAGTTCGCGCGAAAGAATGATATGCCCGTCGAGGATCGCTCGCACGGCGTCGCAAATCGGCTCGTTGAAATCGTCCCCTTCCACAAGAACCGTAAAGAAGCCGGTGATGGAGCCTTTTTCAAAATATCCGGCGCGCTCGAAAATCTTCGGCAGCAGGTGAAACACGCTCGGCGTATAGCCTTTCTGGCTGGGAGGCTCGCCCGCTGCCAGGCCGATTTCGCGCTGCGCCATCGCCAGGCGCGTCACCGAATCCATTACCAGCAGGACGCTCTTTCCGCAGTCGCGAAAATATTCGGCCACCGCGACGGCGACGAATCCGGCGCGGATGCGGAGCGGCGCTGGCATGTCGGAGGTCGCGCACACCACCACGCTGCGCTTCCGGCCTTCCTCGCACAGTTCTTTTTCCAGAAATTCGCGGACCTCGCGGTTGCGCTCGCCCACCAGCGCGATCACGCTCACGTCGGCGGAGTTATGCCGCGCCATCGCACCCAGCAGCGTGCTCTTGCCCACGCCGGAGCCTCCGAAAATCCCCACGCGCTGGCCTTTTCCGAACGGCAGCAGGCTATCGATGGCGCGCACGCCGGTCACCAGAGGCTCGGTGATGTGCTCACGTTCGAGCGGACCCGGAGGCGCGGCGTACAGATCGTAGAGCGCCTCGGGATCGATCGCCGGTCCTCCATCCATCGGATTACCGAAGCCGTTCAGCACGCGGCCCAGGAGCTGTGGGCCCACTGCGACGCGCGCCGCTTCGGGCCGGGCGATCACCGTGTCGCCCAGTTGCAAGCCGGCGGTTTCTTCCAAAGGCATCAGTAGCACTTTGGCGTCGCGAAACCCGACCACCTGCGCGCGCACGGCCCTCTGCGATCCGCGAATTTCGCAGAAATCGCCCACCGCCGCGGCCGGACCATCGGAGGCAATCAAGAGGCCGACGATTTCGCACACCTTGCCCGTCCACTCCAATGTCTCCATCGCGGCGAGCGACGAAATCAGATCGCGCAAAATCATTTGCGCCTCCTCAGGACGTCGGCGAGCCCGCGGTCGATCTCAGCTAACTGCGTATCCACCGAGGCATCCAGCTCGCCGCGCGTGGTTTCGAAGACTGCTGATCCCGGCGGCAGCGAATTGTCCGCGGCGATTTCAAGCCCTGGCGGGATTTGCAATTTTGCCCGATGGGACTCCAACACGGCCGCGTCCGATGGCGCCATCCGCACCCGGTGTGTTTCGCGAGCGCTCAATTTGCCGAATGCCGCCTTCACCAGGCCGAGAATCGCTTCGGGATCGGCGGATAGCTCGCGATAGATCACACGGCGTGCGATGGCGACGGCCAGTTTTACCGCGTCGTCCTCGGCTTCGGCGCGGACGCGTTTGCGCATCGACGCCAGTTCGGCCAAAAGGGCGTTGAAGGCTTGAATCGACGGTTCCAGTTTTTGCTGCGCACGATGCTGTGCCGCTGCTTCTCCCGCGGCCAGGCCCTCATGGTACGCCGCGCGGGCGCGAGCCTCGGCTTCCTGCCGCGATTCGGAAGCCAGCGCCTCCGGAACCGGCTTTCCCGGATCCGCGTTGCGCGCTCGGATGTGGTGGGTGGGAGGCGCGCCTGCGGGTCGCCACTGGATGGGCGCCGCCTCGACGCCGTCCTCGGGCCTGTAAAGTCTAGAGGACATACTGCTCTCCGGCGGTGCCCTTCAGGCTGATGACGCCCTCCGTCTCCAGTTGGCGGACCACGGCGATGATCTGCTGCTGCGCGGCTTCAACTTCTTTTATCTTTATTGGGCCAAGTGCGTCCATATCCTCACGCAGCATTTCCGCCCCACGCGCGCTCATGGCCTGCAGCATGTGACTCTTCATTTGCTCGCTGGTGCCCTTCAGCGCGATCGTCAGGATCTTGCGGTCTACCTTGGCCAGCACTTCCTTCACCGCGTTGACGTCCAGCAGCAGCAGGTCCTCAAAGACAAACATCAGATGGCGGATGGTCTCCACCAGGTTCGGATTTACCTGTTCGATGTTCTCCAGAATTTCCTTGGCCGACGTGGAATCCAGCCGGTTGAACATTTCGGCGACCGCGTGCACTCCGCCTGCCGATTCGCGGCTCATTTCACCCAGGGATTTCAGCTTGGAGCCGATCACGCCGGCGATCTTGGCGATGATCTCTGGCGAAATCTGGTCGAGCGACGCCATGCGAAGCGCCACATCGGAGCGCATCTCGGCGGGCAGGGAGAACAGCAAACCCGCGGCCTGCGACGGGTTTAAATGCGAGAGAATCAGCGCAATGGTCTGCGGATGCTCGCTGTGGATGAACTTAGCCAACTGGCCGGGATCGGTTTTCTGGAGCGCGTCGAAGTTGGCCACTTCGCTGCCCAGTGTCTTCATCAACCGGTCGAGCATCTTCCTGGCCATCTCCGGTCCGAATGCGTTGACGAGGATTTTCTTGGCGTACTCGATGCCGCCCTTCAGCACGTAATCGTGGGCGACGGCCATCTGGTAAAACTCATCCAGCACGCCTTCGGCTTCCTCGGCCGTCAGCGCGCCTACGCGCGCGATCTCGCGGCTGATGTCCTGCACTTCGTCTTCATCCAGGGCGCGCAGAATGGCGCTCGACGCCTCGTCGCCAATCATCACCATCAAAATAGCGGCCTTGCGAAGGCCGGAGATTCTCTCCACGCCGCTCGCGCTAGTTTTCACCATTGAGCCAGCTCCTGACCACCTGCGCCATCACAACGGCGTCCTTCTTGGCCTCGGCAGTGATGTGCCGCTTGATCACTTCGGTCTTCTTGGTCTGCACCTCCGGCAGCTTCAGTTGCAGCATGGCCTCGGCGTCTCTGCGTGCCTGCTCCCCGGCCTGGCTCGCCAAGCGCGCTTCGAGATCTTTTTCCGCATCGGCGACGGTCGGTTCTTTCGGCTTGGCGGCCTCGATGGCGGCTTGGGCGGCGAGTTCTGCGGCGATGCGTCTCTTCTTGCGGCCGGCGAGCAGGAAGAAGAATCCGCCCACCAGGACGAGCATGGCCGCTGCGCCTATGCCGGCAATCACCGGGACGTTTTTCTGGCCCAGGAGTGTCTGGAGCCACGGCGGAAGATTGTTTGTCGCGGCGGGAGGCCCGCCGGACGGCGCAGTCACAGGCTCGGCGTTGAGCGTCGATTCGAAGGGAAACGCTTCCACCACCAGTTGATCCCCGCGCGTCGGCTCGAGGCCGGCGGCCGCAGCCACCACGTCGTGAATCACTTTCAGCTTCTCGGCCGACGGCGCCTCCACGATTCGTTTCGCGCCTTCCCATTGCAGCGAGTGGTCGACGAGGATCGAGAGCGACACCTTCCTCACCGAGCCCTGCGGCAGGCGCGTATGCTTCACCAGGCGGCTGGTCTGATACGTGATGCTTTCGGTATGACGGGCATAGTTGCTCGCACCGGTGGATGGCCTCGACGAGGGATTGGGAAGATTGGACGCGGTTCCGGGCACCCCGGAGGAGGTCGAGATGCCCGGCCCGTCTTCCGTGCGTTGCGAAGTGACCATCACGGATTTCTGCGGATCGAACGTTTCTTCACTCTGCTCGCCGCTGGTCAGATCCACGTCGGCCGATACACCGATGCGGAAGTGATCGGCGCCGAGAATCGGCTCGAGCGTCGACGCGATCTTCGTCTGCAGATTCTGTTCGACCGATTTTCGATAATCGAGGCCGGCTTCGGATGCTTCGGTTCCGTCCTCTGAGGCATTCGGCCGCGGACGGTTCAGAAGGTTGCCGCTCGTGTCCACGAGCGACACCTGATCGGCCGAGAGCCCTGGCACGGCGCTCGCGGTGAGCTGGCAGATCGCGGCGATGTTCTGCGGAGAGAGCGCCGAGGCGTGGCGCAGCTTCACCAGCACGCTCGCCTTCGCCGGCTGGCGGGCTTCGGTATACAGCGAATCCTTGGCCAGCGTGATGTGGACGCGCGCGCTCTCCACCTCGCGGATGGACATCACGGAGCGCTCCAGTTCGCCTTCAATCGCGCGGTGGTAATTCACCTGTTCGGTGAACTCGCTGGCGCCGAAGTTGGCCTTGTCGAACAGTTCAAAGCCGATGCGCCCGGATTTTGGCAATCCAGCCGAGGCCATCTGCAGGCGCATTTCAGCGACTTTGTCCGACGGAACCAGGATCGTCGAGCCGCCGCTGGTGAGACGATACTCCACACCCGATTCGTGCAGCTTGGTGAGCAGCGCCCCCGCGTCTTCGTCCGCCAAACCCGTGAAAATGGGCTTGAAATCGCGCTCCTGATTCCAGTGATTGATCCAGGCCAGCCCTCCCGCAACGGCGATCGCGGCCGCGGCAATCCAGATGCGCTGCGGCCACGAGAGCCGGTCGAAGATCTGCCTGAGCTGGTTCATTGGCTAGCGTCAGACCTGCATCTGCATCACTTGGTTGTAGGCGGCGACCACTCTGTTTCGTACCTGCATGAACAGCTGGAAGGACAGGTCGGCCTGCTGGGCCGCCAAAGCGACCTTGTGTAGTTCCTCGCCTTCGCCGTTGAGAAAATTGTTCGCCGATGTCGCGGCGTTGTTCTGAAAGCTCTCCACCTTGGAGATGGCGTCGCTCAGAACGGATTGAAACGCGCCGGGCGAATGGGACGCGTGGGCGCTATGTGAGGGCAGGGACGGAAGAGAGACATGGATGGGAGCAATCGGTGTCATGGCTTATTTCAGTAACGAGATGGAATTGGTGATCATGTCCTTCACCGCGGTCATGGCGGCGATGTTGGCTTGATACGACCGCGTGGTGTTCAGTAGGTCGGCCATCTCAGCGGCCGGGTTCATTTTGGGAAAGGCCACGTAGCCGTCGGCGTTCGCGTCCGGATGGTTGGGCATGTAGCGCATTTCCGGAGGACTCTTATCCTCCGTGATGTCGGAGACCGTCACGCCGGTGGCCAGCTCGTTTTGAAAGACGGCGGAGAAGGGCGATTCCTGCAGTTCGCTGGAAAAGACTACGTCCTTTCTGCGGTACGGACCCCCGTCGGGTGTGCGCGTCGTCTCCGCGTTTGCCATATTTTCGACCAGTGTCTCAGCGCGCGTGCGCTCGGCTTGCATGCCCGAGGCGCTGACCTGCAAAGCGGCAAAAAGGCTCATGATCCGGACCCTCCCGTGATGGCTTCCTTCACCGAATTGATCTGCTGGCGTAGCAAATTGGAAGCCACATTGAAACGCATGGCGTTCTCTGCTAACATCCTAGCCTCGCGGTCGATATTGACGTTGTTGCCGTCGGGCTTTTCCGGCAACCCCGGGGCGTCGATCGTTAGAGGCTGTTGTCCGTTCAGCATGCTTGCGAATTCCTGTTGAAAATCAATGTCCTTGGCCTTGTAGCCGGGGGTGTCGGCATTGGCGATATTGGAGGCGGCAAGTTTTTGCCGCGCGCTCAACAAATCCATGTAGCGTTCGATATTTGCCGATAAGGCATCGAGCATGACGGTGGTGGAGGAGCACGTAACTGGCCAGGATGCAGGGTGATACGAGTAGGATTTTTCACTAAGCCGGACTCAGTACCCCTGTTGGAGGATCGCGAAAATGACGAATTGAGCTGAGGCGGATGCTTTTTGCGCGGAGTAGAGTAAGGATTGAGGTGCTTATGAAACCACTGGCGATTTTGTCGGCTTTGGCGGGGTTGGCGTTTTCTCAGGACCCCAGCATGAAGGCGCGGGAGCTGTTTTACACACCGCCGCCGGATGCCGCGGCCGCGAAGAAACCGGCGCCAAAGAATTCGCGTGCGACAAGGCCCCCGGGGACCGCGCCCACGGTTTCGAACACCGCTCCGGCCGCGAATCCGCCCTCGAATCCGGCGATGGTGAACGTCGCCAACGTCGCTAATGTGCCTCTTGGACTGCGCTATAGCGTTCTGAAGCGCGACGCTTCCGGCACGTTCAGCGAGGTCGACGCCGATTCCACTTTCCGCTCCGGCGACCGCATCCGCATCCATGTAGACACCAACACCACAGGCTATCTGTACGTGGTGATGCAAGGATCGAGCGGCAACTGGCGGCTGCTGTTCCCCGCGGCCGATGTCGAAGGCGGCAGCAATCGAATCGAGAAAGGCTCCTCGCAACAGATTCCGCCGGGTGACCGCGGGCAGTTCGTGTTCGATCAGCAATCCGGGACGGAGAAGCTGTTTCTGGTGTTGTCGCGCAAGCCGGAGTCGGATCTGGACAAATTGATTTACTCGATCACCGGCGCCCAGGGGTCCAACCGCACGCTGATGGCCCAGGCGACAGTGGGCGACGACATCGTAAATCGCCTGCGCGAAGAGGTGAAATCGCGCGACCTGGTCTTTGAGAAAGTCGACAGCAAGGAACCGTCGGCCGAGAAAGCCACCTACGTGGTGAATCCGAGCCGCACCGATGACGCACGCCTGGTGGTGGACGTCGCGCTCAAGCATGGGAAGTAGTATGCGCAGGATCATCTTATTGACGATCGTGGCCGCGGCCCTTCGCGCGGACGAGGTTCAGCGGATCCGGCTGACGGTGGAGCGTCAGGAAGCGTCGGTCTGGAAGGCAGTCGACGCGGCGCTGGTCTTCGATGTCGGGGACAAGCTGCGGTTTCACATGACGTCCAGTTTTTCGGGCTTTTTGTATGTGATGAATCACGGAACTTCGGGCGCCTACGAACTGTTGTTTCCGCGCAACGACACGGGCGCGGACAATCGCATCGAGGCGGGCAAGGATTACGTGGTTCCGGCGGCCCAGGGCTGGTTTAAGATAAGCGGTCCCGCTGGACACGATATTGTCTATTGGGTGATCAGTCCGATCAAGCTTGGAAACGAGGTTCGAGCACTGCCTCCTCCGCCGCCGCATCCGGATTTTCCCATGAGCTTTCACCCGCGCTGCGACGATACGATCTTCAAATCGCGCGGCGATTGCGTGGATACCTCGGCCGGCGTGAAGCCCCTGAAAGAGGGCGAAGTCGCGCCCAAAAATCTCGAGGGGATCGCGGCGCCGACGCCTCGCGAGCTACTCTTTATTCAGGAAAAAGGCGCGACGGTGGTATCCTCGCCCGCGCCGTTAACCGGACCGGTGGTCTATGAACTTCGCCTGGCTCATCGCTAGCGCCGCGCTGCTGGTCGAGCAGCAGCCGCAGCAGAAATCGCGCGACCTGAAGTATGAGGAAGACCGCCCGGCGGCGGCTCCGGTGACGATCCCGCGCGGCTATGCGCTGGTGATCGGCATCGCGAAGTATAAGAACTTGCCGGCCAAGGCGCAGCTCGATTTCGCCGAGCGTGACGCCGAATCCGTTTACTCCGTGCTGATCAATCCTGAGGGCGGGAACTTCCGCGCGGAAAACGTCCACCGGCTGATCGGGCCGAAGGCCACGCTCGCCAACCTGAAGCAGGAGCTTGAAGTCTGGCTGCCTTCGGTGGCCAAGGAATCCGACCGCGTGGTGATTTACTTCGCCGGGCACGGATTCATCAGCGGCGGCAAAGGCTATCTCGCTCCTTACGACATTGATCCGTCGAACGTCGGCGCGACCGGATACTCCATGGACACACTGGGCGCGGTGGCGGGATCGAAGATCAAAGCGAAATGGAAAGTCCTGCTCACCGATTCCTGCCATTCCGGCGCGATTTCGCCCGATGCGGAGCTGGCTCAGGTGAACAAGAATCTGCTGGATCTATCGCGAACGATGTTCTCGCTCACCGCCAGCCGGGATCGGGAAATTTCTTATGAAAGTAAGAACTGGGGCGACGGCCACGGCATTTTCACGTATTACGTCGTGAAGGGCCTGGAAGGCGAGGCCGACGAATCGGGCGATGGCATCGTTACGGCGGATGAACTGGCTGAGTATGTGCGCCGCAACGTCCGTGAAGTGACGAAGGGCCAGCAGAATCCCACCTCCGACCGAGGCAGTTTCGATCCGAACATGATCCTTGCGTACATTCCCAGTGGTCTGCGGGCAGGGAAGGCTCCCCCTCCGAAGGATGGCACGCTGATTTTCGAGACGAACATGGATGGCGTCGAGGTATTCGTCGATGGCGTTTCCCAGGGTGTGATCAATAAAGGCTCGCCTCTGCGGCTGCCGGGCCTGAAGCCCGGAAATCATACCGTGCAGGGCGTGAAGATGGGGTACGAGCCCGATGGCCCGCGCGAAGAAATCGTTTATCCGGGCCGTGATTCGACAGTGTCGATCAAGATCTTGATCGCCCGCCGCCGTCCAAAGGCCGCGTTGGATGAACTGAATCACGGAATCGAGTATTACAACAAGGGCTTCGCGGACAATTACAAGAAGGCCGTCGCGCATTTTGAGAAAGCGATCTCACTCGATCCCAATTTCAGCCAGGCGTATCTTTATTTGGGCCGCGCGTACAGTTCCCTGTTCGACGAGGAAAAGGCACAGGCCGCGTTCCGGCGCGCGATCGAGATTGACCCCGATTACCTCGAAGCGCGCGCAAGCCTCGCCGGTTCGCTGCTGGACACGGGCGCGGTGGATGAGGCAATCCGGCAATTGAACGTCGTGACGCAGCGCGATCCCACGAATGCCATGGCATTTTATCTCGAAGCCGAGGCGTATCGATTAAAGGAAGCGTATCCGCAGGCGATTGAAGCGGCGCGCCAGGCTATCAAACTAACGCCGGGCAACGCCGAGGCTCATCTGTGGCTCGCCGACAGCCTGCGGATGAGCGGCGCGCTGCAGGATTCGACGGGCGAATATATCTCCTATCTGAAGCTGAGCGACTTCGACAGCAAGCTCGCGGGGCGGCTGAATTACTACGTGCTCGGCTATATCGCCGGCATCGGCAAGAAAAAGCGTGCGGCGCAGACGGATACCTGGCGCGACATGCGCAGCCTGGCGTATTTCGGCCTGTGCGACGCGGAGCGGAGGCTGTCCCACTATGACGCCGCGGTAGCCTATTGCCAAAAATCGCTTGCCTACGATCCGAAAGATCCCTATACACATTACGCCCTGGCGCTGTGCTACATGCATCAGGCGCAGCGGACGCAGAGCCTGGAAACGCTAGCCAGCGCGGGGGATCACTTCCGCACCATGCTCGAGTTGAATCCGGATCTGGAAGAGGCAAAATACGCCCGGCAGAATCTTAAAAATATCGACGGGTTGTTGGGCACCAGGTAATCTCTGTGAGCCTGCGACTCTCGCGTGACAGGATATAAGACCATGTACCCACAGCGTTGGCTTCGAATCCTTCCCGCGGCGTTCGTGCTGACTGTTTCTTGCTCCTCGCCGATGTTCCCCCAATCCCTCTCGACCGAGCTCGAAACATATCTCTATATCCAGGCCACCCACAACCCGCAACAACCAGACTCCATCTACGTCCTCTGGATCCCCGAACCCGTTCTCAAATATTGCCTCAACCGGCCCAACAAAGAGTGCATAGACATCGACTTTTGCATCCGCACCACCACCAGGCAAGTGAAGCAGTGCCAGAACCTGCCCATCGACATCTCACGCATCCCGCGCTATTCTCCCGAAACACAGCCCAGGCGCGTTCTCGGTGTGACCTTTTATCGGATCGTCGGCCTCAAGGGCTGGGATGCAGTCCTGGCCTACTTCAAGAGCCAGCCGCCCGGCACATTCGACCGCCTCACGCCCGCCACTCGAATCAAAGCCAAAGTTAAATTCGCGCGCAATCCGGACGACGACAGCTTCAACCTGCTGGAAGTCCTCGAAGTCCCCGCGCCCTGATTCTCCGTTACGTTTTCACCTCTGAAACGTCTCCTCCTGAGCTAGAATGTAATTCACATCCACGTAGTTCAAAGCCAAGGAGACACCTGATGAAACGCATTTCCGCCACGATCCTTTTCTGCGCCCTCGCCGGAGCCCTGCAGGCCCAGACCGCCAATCCTCTCTCGACCGAGCTCAAGGGCTCTTACACGCGCATCAAGACCAACTTCATCAAAGCCGCCGAAAAAATGCCGGAGGAGAACTACAGTTTCAAACCGACGCCCGACATGCAGACCTTCCAGGAGCGCGTCGCGCACATCGCGGTTTCCAGCATGGGACCTTGTTCCACCTTGAAGGGCGAGCAAAAATCCATCGACGCGAAGACGCTGAAGACCAAGGCCGATGTGGTGGCCGCCCTGAAGGACACATTCGCCACCTGTGACGCGGTGGTGGATAGCATGACGGACGCCGACGCAGTTTCGATGGTCAGCGGCCGCGGCGGGCAACGCTCCAAGCTGGCGATGATGTATGGATTGGTTGGCCACACCAACGAACTCTACGGTTACATTTGTGTTTACATGCGGCTGAAGGGTGTTGTGCCTCCGTCGAGCGAAGGAAGATAGCATGGAAGTGCCATGCCACTTCGAACGGACGAGCTTCGCCGCATCGACGCATACTGGCGCGCGGCAAACTACCTTTCCATAGGACAGATTTACTTATTCGACAATCCTCTGCTGACAGAGCCTCTGAAGGTGGAGCATATCAAGCCTCGCCTGCTGGGGCATTGGGGCACCACGCCCGGACTCAATTTCATTTATGTTCACCTCAACCGCGTGATCAAGCGCGACGGGCTGAATATGATTTACGTCTGCGGCCCTGGCCACGGCGGTCCGGGGATGGTCGCCAACGCGTATCTGGAAGGCACGTACAGCGAGCTGTTCCCAAGCATCACGCAGGACGCCGAAGGGATGAAGCGGTTGTTCACACAATTCTCTTTCCCCGGCGGCATCCCGAGCCATGCCGCGGCGCAGACGCCCGGCTCGATCCATGAAGGAGGCGAGCTCGGCTATTCACTGCTGCATGCCTACGGAGCTGTGTTCGATAATCCCAATCTGATCGCCTGCTGCGTGGTGGGCGATGGCGAGGCGGAAACGGGCGCCCTGGCCACCAGTTGGCATTCGAACAAGTTCCTGAATCCGGTGCGGGACGGAGCCGTGCTGCCGGTCCTGCATCTGAACGGCTACAAGATCGCCGGGCCGACGGTGCTGGCGCGCATCCCGCAGCCTGAGCTGGCGGACCTCCTGAAAGGTTACGGTTATCATCCCTATTTCCTCGAAGGGCATGAGCCGGAGGCGATGCATCAGGCGATGGCGGAGACGCTCGACCAATGCCTCGCCGAGATCCGTGCAATTCAACAGGACGCGCGCGCGAACAGCTTCAAGCATCGCCCGGCGTGGCCGATGATCGTGCTGATTTCGCCCAAGGGATGGACCGGACCGAAGATCGTGGATGGCCTAGCCATCGAAGGAACGTTTCGCGCGCATCAGGTGCCTCTGGACGGCGTCCGCACGAACCCCGAGCACTTGAAGCTGCTCGAACAGTGGCTCAAGAGCTACCGGCCGGAGGAATTGTTCGACGATCGCGGCCGGTTCCTCAAGGAATTTGCCGAAATCGCTCCTAAGGGCGAACTTCGCATGAGCGCGAATCCGCATGCCAACGGGGGTCTGCTGCTGAAAGACCTTCGCATGCCAGATTTTCGACGGTATGCGGTGGACGTGGCGACACCGGGCGTGTCAAACGGCGAAGCCACGCGCGTCCTCGGCGTGTTCCTGCGCGATGTGATGAAAGAGAATTCGGAGGCCGCGAACTTCCGCGTCTTCGGGCCGGACGAAACGGCGTCCAATCGCTTAGGAGCGCTGTTTGAGGTCACCGACCGCGAATCCACGGCCCTCACGTTTCCTTTCGATGATCACGTGTCTCCTGAGGGCCGCGTGATGGAGATGTTGAGCGAGCACATGTGCGAAGGCTGGCTGGAGGGCTACCTGTTAACGGGCCGCCACGGCTTTTTCAGCTGCTACGAGGCCTTTATCCACATCATCGATTCGATGTTCAACCAACACGCCAAGTGGATCAAGGAAGCCTGCTCGGTGCCGTGGCGCAGGCCCATTGCGTCGTTGACCTATCTGCTGACGTCGCACGTCTGGAGGCAGGATCACAACGGATTCAGCCACCAGGATCCGGGCTTTGTGGACATCGTCGTCAATAAGAAAGCCAGCATCGTGCGGGTCTATTTTCCACCGGATGCCAACTGCCTGCTGTCGGTCGCCGATCACTGCCTGCGCAGCCGCAACTACATCAACGTGATCGTGGCCGGAAAACAGCCGGCGCTGCAATATCTGGACATCGACGCGGCGGTGAAGCACTGCACGGCGGGCGTCGGCATCTGGGAATGGGCTTCGAGCGACCGGGGCGGAGAGCCCGACGTGGTGATGGCCTGCTGCGGTGACATCCCGACGCTCGAGACGCTTGCCGCCGTCGATTTGCTGCGCCAAAATCTGCCCGATATCCGCATTCGCGTGGTGAACGTCGTCGACTTGATGACGCTTCAGCCCCAGAGCGAGCATCCGCACGGGCTAAGGGATCGCGATTTCGACGCGATTTTCACCGCCGACAAGCCGATCGTGTTCGCGTTTCACGGCTATCCCTGGCTGATACATCGCCTGGCGTATCGGCGGACGAATCACGACAATCTGCACGTCCGGGGATATAAAGAGGAAGGGACGACGACGACTCCGTTCGACATGACGGTGATGAACGATCTGGACCGGTTTCACCTGGCCGGCGACGTCATCGATCGCGTGGAACGCTTCCACGGCATCGCCGGGCACTTCAAGCAAATGCTGAGGGACAAACTGATTGATCACAAGCTGTACATCTCGCAATACGGCGACGACATGCCGGAGATCAAGAACTGGAAGTGGCCGGCGGCGAAATGAGGATACTCGCAGTCAACGGAGGCTCCAGCAGTGTTAAGTGCCGGCTGGAGGAGGTTGCCGGTCCGGCGTCGGAGCCGGCGGCGCCGATGTGGCAGCGGAACGTTGAATCGCAAGAACAACTGGAGGAGCTGCTCCGGGCCGTTCCTGGCCCGATGGATGCGGTGGCGCATCGCATCGTGCATGGCGGGAAGCACCGGCAAACCACGCGCATCACGCGGGAAGTTCGCGCGGCGATCGAGGGCGCATCCGAAATCGCGCCGGCGCACAATGCGTTTGAGCTGAAGGCCATCGACGCGGCGGTGAAGGTATTTGGGCCGGACGTGCCGCAAGTGGCCGTGTTCGACACCAGCTTTCACTCGACGCTTGCGCCGGAGGCGTACGTCTATGCGGGTCCTTACGAATGGGCCGGGATGGGTATCCGCCGCTATGGATTCCACGGCCTAAGCCATCAGTACGCCTCGCGGCGGGCGGCGGAGATTCTCGGCTCCCCGCCGCGCGTGATCGTCTGTCATTTGGGTAACGGCGCGTCGCTCTCCGCTGTACGGGATGGAAAGAGCGTCGATACCACGATGGGTTTCACGCCGCTCGAAGGGTTGATGATGGGCTCGCGCAGCGGCTCCATCGATCCGGCAATTCTGATTTACCTGATGCGCCATCGCGGTTACGGCGCGGACGATCTGGATCGCATCTTGAATCGCGAATCGGGATTGAAAGGCGTCTCCGGAGTCTCCAGCGATATGCGCGAGGTTCTTGAAGCGATGGATGCGGGGAACGCGCGCGCCAAGCTCGCCTTTGAGATCTATGCGCATCGCCTATGCCGCGAAATCGGCGCGATGGCCGGAGTTTTGGGCGGCGCGGATGCGATCGTTTTTACGGGAGGCGTTGGAGAGCACTGCGCGCCCCTGCGCGAGATCGTCGAGCGGCAGTTCGCGTTCCTGCAGGCGAAGACTCTGGTGATTCACGCCGGGGAGGAGTGGGAGATGATCCGCGAGTGCTATCTTCTATTAAGGAGTTGCTGAAGAAGGGTGACAGAGTAGCCTTTCCCCTTCTCCAGCATCCTAATCTAAAGGGGGACCATCCATGAAGAAGATCCTGCTGTTGATCGCCGGTGCATGCCTCATACAGGCTCAGAATCCAATGAGCAAGGAAACCAAGGATATGTACACGGCAGTGAAGGGCTACATTCTCAAGTCGGCCGAGAAGATGCCGGAGGCGAATTATTCATTCAAGGCGTCGCCGGATGTGAGGAGTTACGGCGCGATCCTCGGCCATTTGATCGACGATCAATATTTCTTCTGCGCTGCGGCCAAGGGCGAGGCCAAGGAATCGAATGCGGAGAAAACCATCACCACCAAGGCGGGGCTCGTCGAAGGGCTGAAGGCGGCGTTCGCCTATTGCGATTCGTCCTACGATTCGCTGACTGACGCCAAGAGTGGACAGATGATGAAGTTCGGACGCGGCGAGCGGAGCTTAAATGGCATCCTGAACTTCAACATCGCCCATGATTTCGAGCACTACGGCAACCTGATCACTTATCTGCGCATCAAGGGACTGGTGCCTCCGTCGAGCGAAAAGCAATAGGCGCTATACTTAAGCAATGGCGCGCGGTTGGGAAAGCAAGGACGTCGAATCCCAGGTTGAGGCGCGAAAAGACTCAAGGAAGGACCGCATGCCCCTACGAACTCCGGAACAGATGGCGATGGAGCGCAAAAGCGACGGTTTGCTGCTGCAACGCGTTCGCGTGATGCGCGAGATTGAAGTGTCCACCAACGAACGGCACCGCAAGACGCTGGAGGAAGGCCTCAAGTATCTTGAGGATTCGCTGGCGGCTCTGGGCTGGAAGAAGTAGCTACTCCCACTCGATCGTACCGGGCGGCTTATTGGTCAGATCGTAAAACACACCGCCAAGGCCATCGAGCGCACGCAGTTCCCGCGTGATGTTTTCGAGCAGTTCCGCCGGCATGCGCACAACGCTGGCGGTCATGCCGTCCACCGAATCGATGGGCCGCAGAACCACCGAATCGCGGCGGGCTGCCGTTCCAAACGGAATTAGAACCACCGGAAACTGCCAGGTCGACGCGTCGAATCCCGAATGATGGGTCAGACCGCGGACGATCGCATCGGCACGGCGCAACAGGTGCAACCGCTCGCCGGTGAGAAATGCCGGCTGGACGCGCATTTGTCCAATGGGTTCAGCGGTCCAGACCGCAACCACCGCGCGATTCACGCGGTCGAGCTTGTTGATCAGCCGCGCGGCGTCTTCCGCGGTGGGTGGAAAATCCGGTAGCGCCAAAACGGACCGATATGTGCGCGAATCGCCCTGCACACCGACAGAGCGGACCGGGACGATGTATCCGTCTGCGATCTTTTCCGGCGCGGCAGCTTCGTCGGAACACAGGCAGCGAATCGCCAGGCCAGGGCCCGGGAACGGATGCCTTTCGAGCAGCTCCGGCGCCAGGTCGAGTTGACGTCCGATGGCGCGGACTTCGTCTTTATAAAAAGAAGAGAGAGGCTCGACGATGCGGCCCTCGTCGATCAGCCGCTGAATCCCGGCCACCCGGTTGTGATGCGTCTTGATGAGGTCGGCCTTGGCCGTGCCGCCGGATTCGATCGTATCCGGATAAATGGTGCCTTGGCCGAGAATCCAGTTTGCATCGAGGAAGTGCTCGGTTTCTAGAATACGCTCCTGCACCTCGACGAATTTTTCGCCGATGATGTGGCGCTTCTGCTCAGGCGCCGTGGCGTGCGAAAGAGCGGAAAGGAAGTCGGCCTTCGCGTCGGCCACCTCAAACGACCGCGCGCCGATGGCCTCGAAGTTGGCGCGAACGAACTCCGTCTCACCCTCCCGCATCAGGCCGGTGTCGACGTAGGCGCCATGCACGCGCTCCGGCCCAAGAGCCTTTAAGCAAAGCGTATAAGCGACCGTGGAATCCACGCCGCCGCTCACGAAGAAAAATACATTTCTGTCGCCGGCCGCCTTTCGGATGTGCTCCTCCACCGCCTGAATCTGGCCCGCCGGATCCCAATCCGTTTGGCAGCCGCAAACGTCGAACAGGAAGTTCTTAAGTATCGTCCGGCCACAGGGCGTATGGGCGACCTCGGGATGGAATTGCACCGCGAACAATTTCCGCGCGGGCGAGGCCATGGCCGCGATGGCGCACGTTTCCGTGCTGGCCAGAACCTCGAAGCCGGAAGGAACCTCCGCCACCAGGTCGCGATGGCTCATCCAGACCTGCTGGCGGCCTTTAATGCCGCTCAGAATCGTATCCGGGCGGGCGATATCGAGCAGAGCCAGGCCGTACTCGCCATGGTCGCCTTTTTGGACCCGGCCGCCAAGCGTATGCGCGATTAGTTGCTGGCCGTAGCAGATGCCGAGCACGGGAGTGCCGGAGGCGAGCAATGCCGCGTCGATCGTGGGACTCGAGGGATCGTAGACGCTGGCCGGGCCGCCGGAAATAATGATGCCTTTGCGCCCGGTGAGTGCAGCGGCGCGGGTTTCGCTAGCTGCGACCTCGGCGTAAATGCCCAGATCGCGAACCTTCCGTGCGATGAGATGACAATATTGGCCGCCCGCATCGAGGACGGTGATTTGCGGAGTCAAGATATTTTACGGGTGCGCGGGTTCGGCGGCGGCGGCGCGCTCCTGGCCGTTCATGCGCTGCACCATCTGTTTCTTTGCGCTCTCCAGCAGAGCCTTCGCTTTGGGCAGGGCCTCGACGGCCTTCTGCACTGCCGGATCCTGCTCAATGGCCACGCGCTGCGATTCTTCGTAGCTGAACGCCGTGATGTACATTTCGCGCTTCAGCTGATCCTTGATCCACTGGTGATTTTCGGTGAACTCCATCTCCGTGAAATTCACATGGTTCTTCAGCAGAAAATCGTGGAAGTCGTTCAGCAGTTTCTCGTCGGGAGACCAGCCAGAGGGCAGCTTGGTGCTGTTATGCGCGCCGAACCAGTTGGCGGAGAAACTGAACATCGCGTACTTGCGGATCAACTCGATCTGGAACTTGTTCAGCTTGGGCGGCGCGTATTTCTCGTCCGGCGTGATGCCTCCGCCGCCGTAAACGGTGCGCCCGCTATCGGTCATCTTCACGTCGTTGGTGTTCTTCATGTCCAGATTGGTGTGGTAGTAGTAATCGAGGAACGATTGGTTGGTGTAATCGCGCTGGATCAGGCGGCCGCTCGGCGTGTAGTAATGCATCGTGGTCAGCGCCAGGCCCGTGTTGTCGCTCAGCGGGAACACGGTCTGCACCAGGCCCTTGCCGAAGGTGTTTTCGCCCACGACCCATGCCCGGTCATGATCCTGCAGCGCGCCGGTGACGATTTCCGCGGCGGAGGCCGAGTAGCGGTTCACCAGAACCACCACCGGATAGTCCGCGCCCTTGCCATCATGGCGGACGGTGAAATTCTTGGTCGGCTGGGTGCGGCCGCGATGGCTCACCACCAGTTCGCCGCGCTTCAGGAAGTGCCCGGCGACATCGATGCCCTCGGTCAGCAACCCGCCCGGATTCTGGCGCAGGTCCAGGATCAGACCCTTCACTTGGCCCTCGGGCAGCTTGGCCAGCTTTTCTTCCATTTCCTTGCTGGTGTTTTCGCCGAACTGGGTGATGTCCAGGTACGCGATGCCCGGGCGGATGAAGAAGCAATCCGGCACGGTGGACCGCTCGATTTCAGCTCGGACAATATTAAAGGTAATCGGATCGCTGGAGCCTTCGCGCTGCACCTTTATTTGAACTCTGGTGCCTTTCTGGCCCTTCAGCCGCTCGGCGATCTCCGTGGTCGTCAGGCCGTCGGTCTTCTTATCGTCGATCTCCAGGAGCACATCGCCGGCACGCAGGCCGGCTTTGTACGCAGGGTAGCCGGCGAACGGCGCCAGCACGATGGTCCGGTCGTTGCGCGCGCCCACCATCATGCCCACGCCCGAATAATGGCCGCTCTGATCAGTACGGAGTTCCTTGTAATCCTTGGGATCGAAGAAATTGGAGTGGGGATCGAGCGTCCGCAGCATGCCCGGGATGGCCCCTTTGTAGATGGCCTTATCCGGCTTCACGTTGTCCGCGAAGTTGGCTTCCACCACATCGTAAACCTTGGTGAATGCCTTAAGGCTCTGGCTGAGTTGCTCCTCGCTATTGGTGGAGGCGGCCTTGACGTGCCCACTGCCGAAAAACAGTCCGGCGGCGAGCGAACACAGAGCTATGAATGCGGGGACAATGAAATAACTGCGGCGGCTAGATGGCATCGTCAGGATGGCCTCCAATTTTCAGTATATCGCGCGAAGGGCGCCTAAAAAGTAGACGCCATCCAGGAAAGATTCGTCACAAAATAACTGCGGCGAGCCGTTTAGCCTATGCGGGCAGCGCGGCGCATGCTGCTGCCGGGTTCCATCCGGGCTGGCTTGCGCTCGGTTTCGGTCAACCGGCGGGCCTGGTCGCTCACGGAAACCAGGAACATCGGCTGGCGGGCGTTCTTTAGAATGTCGATGATCCGGTCGTATTGGTCCTCTAAATAGATGGACTTACCGTCGGTCACCAGATGCAGTTCGGAGGTGGCGGAAAGGACTTCGGCCAGACGCTTGCCCATCTCCTTCTGCAGGAACCGGAGCACGCGTCGAATTTTTTGGAGCGAAAAACCCTTGCGCCGAAGCTCCGCAATGACCGTAATCTCGATCACCTCGGCGGCATAATAAACCCGGCGATGGCCCTCATGCCTGGGCGAAACCACCTTGCGCTCGTCCCACCATTGCAGCTGCCGGAGGCTGACCTGAGCCACCTGCGCAACTTCGAGGGAGGAGTAAGTTCTCTCCTCAATTTGAGCCTTGTCGGGGGACGAGGCGGCGGGACGGGGCTTTCGGGCTTTAAACATATCGGGTCGTTTCCGTTTCCGGGCAAAAAGGGCTGCCTATCGATTGTACTCGAGTTGGGGGGTGTGTCAATAGGGTGTCGATAGGGGTAGCCCGGAGCCCCCACCGACAAACCAAACGACCTCGACTTGTGCGCCGTCGCCCACCTGGGCTGATTCCCATTCCGGCTTGCGGACGATCGAGCAGTTCAACTCCACGGCCACCTTCGCTGGGTCTATTTCCAGGCATTCCAGCAGGCTCGCGACGTTCAGCCCAGCCGGAACGCTGCGCGGCTCGCCGTTGAGAACAATTTTTATCGAATCGGCTTCCGTTCGCACGTTGACACCATGTTTCCGCAATCATTATAGTCAATAGTTACAGCTGTTCCCCAACACCCATGCCGCAAACTCTAACCGCGCCCGAACTCTACTTCCCAGTCCTGGTCCAGGTCGGCATCGCGATGGCCGTGGCTACCGGACTGATCGGCCTTTCGGCGGCGCTCGGAAAGCGAGCCCGTAGCCCGCAAAAAGACACCCCGTACGAATCGGGCATGGCGCCCACCGGCTCGGCCCGCGAACGCTTCAGCGTGAAGTTTTATATGGTCGGGATGATTTTCATCCTGTTCGACATTGAAGCGGTCTTTCTGTATCCCTGGGCCGTCGTCTATCGCGAACTGAAGATGTTCGGGTTTTTCGAAATGCTGTTGTTTGTGGCGCTGGTGCTGGTGGGTTACGTTTACGTATATAAAAAGGGAGTCCTCGATTGGTCGAGTGAAATCACCGGCCGGAAAGGCGGCAGGAAATGAGCCATCCGGCCATTCTCGAAACCAAAGAAGCCTTCGGCGAAACCACGCACATCGCCGACCCCGCGAAGATCGTCGAATTGTGCCGCTACTTCAAGGAAGAGGAAAAATACAACCGCCTGAGCGGGCTGACGGCTGTCGACTGGCATCCGGCGGAACCCCGCTTCGAGGTGGTTTATCACCTCCATTCCGTGGAGCGGAACGCGCGCCTGCGAATCAAATGCAAAGTGGGCGGCGAGAATCCCGAAATCGACTCTGTCTACAGCGTCTGGCGCGCGGCCGATTGGCACGAGCGCGAGGTGTTCGACCTGTTTGGCATTTCCTTCCGTAATCATCCCAATCTGACCCGCATCCTGATGCCGATCGATTGGGACGGTCACCCGCTGCGCAAGGATTATCCGGTTCACGGCTACAAGTACAGTTACCCCAATGAATAAGTCCCTCGTAGATCACGTCGCAACCATTCAGGCGCAACAGGAGCAGCCGGAAAATCCAGCCGCGCCGCGGCGCATGACGCTGAACATGGGGCCTCAGCACCCCTCGACGCATGGCGTGCTGCGCATCGTGCTGGAATTGGAGGGCGAAACCATCCGCTCAGCCGCGCCGGACATCGGGTTCCTGCACACGGGCATCGAAAAGCAGTGCGAGCATCTTACCTATGCCAAGGCGTTGACGCTGACAGATCGCGTCGATTATCTTTCGAACCTGGCCAACAACCTGGTTTACTCCCTGGCCGTCGAAAAACTGCTGCAGATAGAGATTCCGGAGCGCGCGCAGTGGCTGCGCGTGATGATGACGGAGTTCTCCCGCTTGAACAGCCACCTGGTATGGCTGGGCACCCACGCGCTCGATATCGGCGCGATGAGCATCTTCTTTTATTGCTTCCGCGAGCGCGAAGAGATCCTGCGTATTCTGGAGATGTTCTCCGGCCAGCGCATGATGACCAGTTACATCCGCATTGGCGGCGTGGCTCTGGAGGCTCCGCGTGGCTGGGAGAAAGCGGTGGGCAAGTTCATCCGCGGGTTCCCGTCAAAGGTTGACGAATATGAGGATCTGCTGAACGCGAACCCGATCTGGGCCATCCGCACGAAGGGCGTCGGCTTCATTTCTCTGGAAGACATGCTCGACCTGGGCGTCACCGGGCCGATGCTGCGCGGCGCGGGCCTACCGCTCGACTGCCGCAAGACCGCTCCTTATTCGGGCTACGAACGGTTCGATTTCAAGGTGTGCACCGAGACTGGCAACGACGTCTTCTCCAGGTACCGCGTCCGCATGCAGGAAATGCGCGAGAGTGCGAAGATCATCACTCAGGCGCTCGAAGGAATGCCTTCCGGTCCCTATCAGGCCGACGCTCCCCATGTGGTTCTGCCGGATCGCGAAAAAATGAAGACGCAGATGGAAGCGCTGATCTATCACTTCAAGATCGTCACCGAGGGCTTCCGCGTGCCGCCCGGCGAGGTGTACCAATGCGTGGAATCGCCGCGCGGGGAAATTGGATACTACATCGTGAGCGACGGGACTTCGAAGCCTTACCGCGTTCACATGCGCACGCCGAGTTTCGCCAATCTGATGGCCCTGCCGGTGATGCTCAAAGACACGCTGATCGCCGATTCCATCGCTTCCCTGGGCAGCATGGATTTCGTGCTGGGAGATACGGACCGGTAACGCATGACCTTTTCGCCGCAACTTGAGGAACGATTCGCCAAGATGCTGACGCACTATCCTCCAGGGAAAACGCGCAGCGCCGTGGTGCCGATGTTGATTTACGCGCAGGACGAGACAGGCGCGATTACGCCGGAGTTGATTGAGGAAGTGGCCAGGCGCTGCGGCGTGGAGCCTCTGCAGGTGGATGAAGTCGTCGGCTATTATTCCATGCTGCATCGCAAGCCGCAGGGGAAGTATCACGTGCAGGTTTGCACCAACATCAGCTGCCTGCTCACCGGCGGTGAAGAACTGTACGCGCACGCCAGGAAAAAGCTCGGCATCGGGCACAAGGAAACTACGCCGGACGGGCTGTTTTCGCTCGAGGAAGTGGAGTGCATGGGCGCCTGTTCCTGGGCGCCCGCGGTTGAGATCAACTACGATTTTCATCACTTCGTCACGCCGGAACAGTTAGATAAGTTGATCGACGATCTGAGGAAAGCTCACTGATGCCGATGAAACTCTATAACGATCCCAGTCCGCTGGAGACGCGCATCCTGAGCAAACGCTTCGAACTGGAAGGTTCCGAGACCCTGGAAGTGTATCTGGCCAACGGCGGCTTCGCGGCGTTTAAGAAAGCCAAGGAGATGACCCGCGAGCAGGTTCTAGAGGAAGTGAAGGTCTCGGCGCTGCGCGGACGCGGCGGCGCTGGCTTCCCCACAGGCCTGAAGTGGAGCTTCGTGCCGCACAACTCGCCGAAGCCGAGGGTGATCGTCGTGAACGGCGACGAGAGCGAGCCCGGCACCTGCAAGGATCGCCTGCTCCTGGAATACGATCCTCATCAGATGATCGAAGGCATTCTCATCGCCAGCCTGGTGGTGGATGCGCACGTCGGCTACATTTATATCCGCGGCGAGTATCGCTACTTGATCGAGATGATGAATCGCGCGATCGACGAAGCGTACGCCAAAGGCTATCTCGGCAAGAACATCGCCGGCACGGGATGGGACTTCGATCTGTATACGCACTCCGGCGCGGGCGCGTATGAGTGCGGCGAGGAAACGGCGCTGCTCGATTCGCTCGAAGGCAAGCGCGGCGTGCCTCGCATGAAGCCTCCGTTCCCGGCCGTGGCGGGCGCCTGGGCCCTTCCGACGCTTCTCAATAATGTCGAGACGTTCAGCGCGGTCCCCGCGATCATTCGCGACGGCGGCAGGGCCTTCGCCGACCTCGGCGTACCGAAGGCAGGCGGCACTCGCCTGGTGTGCATTTCGGGCCATGTGAACAAGCCGGGCGTATATGAGCTGCCGCTCGGTTATCCGATGCTGAAGGCGATCTATGAGGTTGCCGGCGGAATCCCGGGTGGGAGGAAGCTGAAGGCCGTGGTTCCGGGCGGCTCGTCCTGCCCGATTCTGAAGGCCGACGAATGCGATCTTCCGATGGACTACGACAGCCTGGCGAAGGTCGGCAGCATGCTCGGCTCGGGCGGCATGGTGGTGCTCGACGAGACCACCGACATGGTGAAATTCGCCCTCCGCATCATGCGGTTTTACGCGCATGAAAGCTGCGGCTGGTGTATCCCCTGCCGCGAGGGCACGACCTGGCTCAAAAAGATTCTGGAGCGCTTCGACGCGGGTCACGGCCGGCACGAAGACATTGCCCTGCTGGGCGAGGTTTCGAAAAACATGCTTGGCCGGACCTTCTGCGCGTTGGGCGATGCGGCGGCGATGCCGACCATCTCCATTGTCGAGAAGTTCGCCGAGGATTTTGAGAAGCGTCTTTCGCGTCAACTGGTGGCGGTTTAACGAACATGGCTGAGATGGTCAAATTGACGGTAAATGGCCGTGAGATCGCGGCTGAAAAAGGCACTCTGCTGATTGAAGCCGCGCGGCAAAATGGCATCGAGATCCCATCGTTCTGCTATTACGAAGGACTCACGCTGCAAGCCGCGTGCCGCATGTGCCTCGTCGAGGTGGAAAAAACGCCGAAGCTGCAGGTCGGTTGCACGCTGCCGGTGGCCGAAGGCATGGTTGTGCACACGGAATCGGAGGTGGTGAAGCAGTCCCGCAAGGGCATGCTCGAACTTCTGCTAACCAATCATCCTCTCGATTGCCCCGTGTGCGATAAAGGCGGCGAGTGCGAGCTGCAGGACATGGTGTTCCGCTACGGCGCCGGTGAGAGCCGGTTCACCGAGCGCAAGGTTCACACGCCGGAAAAACAATGGTCGCCGGTGGTGTTTTACGACGCGCCGCGCTGTATTCTCTGTTACCGTTGTGTCCGCGTCTGCGACGAAGGCATGGGCGTGAAGGCGCTGGGCATCGGCAACCGCGGCGTGATCGCCGAAATCGTTCCCAACGAGCAGGATCACCTGCAATGCGACGAGTGCGGCGCGTGCATCGATATTTGTCCGGTGGGCGCGCTGACGTCCGGTACCTATCGCTATCAGACCCGGCCGTGGGAAATGGAGCACGTCGGCACGATTTGCACGCATTGCGCCGACGGCTGCCGCACCACCCTGGGTGTCCGCAATGGAAAAATCATCCGGGGCAACAATCGCGACCGCTCCGGTATCAACGGCGAGTTCTTATGCGTGAAGGGCCGCTACGCCTTCGACTTCGTGGAGCATCCCGAGCGGTTGCAGTCACCGATGCTGCGCTCGGGTGGCGGGTTCGAACCCATTTCCTGGACGCAGGCTCTGGAGATCGCTTCGAAGAAGTTCAGCGAAGCGAAGTCATTTGGCGTCATCGGATCGAATCACACCACCAACGAAGAGAATTATTTCCTGGCCAAGATGGCGCGCCAGGGTCTGAAGACGGAGAATATCGATCACCACCGCACGGGCGACCTGGGCACGCTGTTCGATGCGCTCTCGGGCAGGAACGATGCGCTCGCCACGACGGCGGACCTTTATAACGCCAAGGCGATTCTGGTGGTCGGCGCGGATCTCTCGCAGCAGCATCCTTTCCTCGCGTATCAGGCCCGCGCGAACTATCGCCATCATGCGGCGCATGTCTACGCGGTCACCGCCGGTCCGGTGCGCGAGGATCAGCAGGCCGTCGCCAGTGTGCGAGTGTCAAAAGGCGGCGAGATTGCGGGCGTCGAATCGCTACGCGAGAAGCTGAAGGCCGAGTCCGAACTAATCATCGTCTTCGGCGACGTGGTTCAGGGCGACGCGGTTCGCAAGCTGGTCGCCTTCGGCGATTCGCTCGGCGTACCGGTCAAATACGTCTGCCTGCTCGATTATTCGAACTCGCGCGGTGCGTTCGACATGGGCCTGGTGCCGACGAACGGCGGCATGTCGCTCGAGCAGATGCTCGGCGCCGATCTGGATGTTTTATGGGTGGTCGGAGCGAATCCTCTAAAGAACGTCTCGATGTCGCCCAAGCGCTTCGTCGTGGTGCAGGATCTGTTCATGACCGAAACGGCCAAGCAGGCCGACCTGGTCCTGCCCGCTGCATCGGCGTACGAGAAATCGGGCACCGTTACTAGCGGCACCGGCGAAGTGCAGAAGCTGAAGCGCGCAGTAAAGGTGATGGGCACCAAGACGGACCTGGAAATTATGGGCCTGATCGCCAAGGAAATGAAGCTCGACGTGGGCATCTGGCTGCCGGAGAAGGTATTCGAAGAGATCCGAGCCAGCGTGCATGGTTACAACGTCTCAAAGGTAGTTCTCGATCTCGGCGCAGCGCCAACGGCTCCGCTGAACGGGCACGTGCCGCAGTCGCCGGGTGTCATCCACTCCTCCAATGACACACTGTTCACGTCCGGCTCATTGACTCGGTACTCCAAGGTGCTCAACGAGGTCATGGAATCCCCCGGCACTCTCTACGGGTCCACGAAATGAATTTCTACATTGTTAGTCTGATCAAATCCGCCATCGTGGCGTTTGTGCTGCTCACTGCGCTGGCCTATATTCAGTGGGTGGAACGCAAGGTCCTCGCCCACATCCAGCTCCGCATCGGGCCGCGGCGCGTCGGGCCGCACGGGTTGCTTCAGCCTCTGGCAGACGTTATCAAGCTCCTTACCAAAGAGGACATGATTCCGTCGCACGTGAATAAGTTTTTCTACTTGCTGGCGCCGTTCCTGGCCGTGATGTTTGCGCTGATCTCCATCGCCGTCATCCCTTTTGGAACGGAGGTCAAGATCGGATCGTTCTCCACGCCGATGCAGTTGGCGGATCTGAATGTCGGCGTCCTGTTCATCCTCGGTCTTTCGGGCATCGGCGTCTACGGCGTCGCGCTGGCCGGCTGGGCCTCGAACAATAAATACGCGCTCATCGGCGGGCTGCGCTCCTCCGCGCAGATGATCAGCTATGAACTGCCGATGGCCATGGCAATCGCCGCCCCGCTGCTGCTGCTCAACTCGCTCAGTTTCCGCGAGCTGGTGGACGGACAGGCCGGATTCTACTTCGGCTTCATTCCCAAGTGGAGCATCTTTCACGGACCGTTTCCGCAAATTGTCAGCTTTTTGATCTTCTTGGTCGCCGCCTTCGCCGAAACTAACCGCGTGCCGTTCGATCTTCCTGAGGCGGAAAACGAACTGGTGGCCGGATTCCACACCGAATACGGCTCCATGAAGTTCGCGGCGTTTTTCATGGCGGAATACGCGAACATGGTGACCGTTTCCTGCGTCGCCGTGCTGCTGTTCCTGGGCGGATGGCAGCCGCTCTGGCCCGCCGAATACGGATCGTCGTTTGTGCCCACTGTCATTTTCTTGATCGCCGCTCTGCTCTGCTTCTATCACGGATTCAATCCGGCGCGGCCGCTGGATCGCTACACGCTGCCGGTGGCCGGCGTTGTTTCCCTCGGCATCGCGGGGATTTTCCTGGTTCCGATCGCCTCGGCCATTCTCTTGCCTCTGTTCTGGTTCTTGTCGAAGGTCGGACTTGTGTTGTTCGTGTACATCTGGATTCGCGGCACGCTGCCGCGCTTCCGCTACGATCAGTTGATGAATTTCGCCTGGACCTTCATGTTCCCCTTGGCGATCGTCAACTTGTTTGTCACGGCCCTGATGGTGGCCCTTAACTAGCTATGGAACACGTAATCCTGTTTCTCATCTTCGCCGGGATCGCCGTAGTTTGCGCGATCAATCTGGTGCTGCAAACGCACCCGATTTCGAGCGCACTGTCGCTGGTCGGCGTGATGGGCGCCCTGGCGCTCATTTATCTGCAGCTGGGCGGCGAATTCATCGCCTCGGCGCAGTTGATCGTCTATGCCGGAGCCATCATGGTGCTGTTCATCTTCGTCATCATGCTGCTCAACGCCGGAACCGAGCACAAAATGCCGCGCAATCTCTGGGTGAAATACGGCGGTCTGCCGCTGATCGCGTTATTTATCGGCGTGGTGGCGTATGTGATCCAGCGCATGTTCCCGCCCGCGCCCGGCGGTCTGTTCGGCAACATGACGCACGGCACGCCTCAGGAAATCGGCCGTTTGCTGTTCCAGACATATTTGCTGCCGTTTGAAGTGACTTCCATTTTGATCCTGATCGCCATCCTGGGCGCCGTCGTGCTCGCCCGCAAGGAGATCCAATAAATGCCTCCGCTGCCCGATAGCGTGCCGTTTACCTGGTACCTGATTCTCAGCGCCGTTTTGTTCTCGCTGGGCGTGGCCGGATTCCTGTTCCGCCGCAACGTGATCACCGTGTTCATGTCGATCGAGCTGATGCTCAACGCCGTGAACCTCAGCTTCATCGCGTTTTCGTACAAGTTTAAACAGCCCGATGGCCACATCTTCAGCTTCTTCGTGATGGTGGTGGCCGCCGCCGAGGCCGCCGTTGGCCTGGCAATTATTCTGACGATTTTCAAGAATCGCCGGACCCTGGAAATCGACGAGGTCAGTTCCCTAAAGAACTAGGCGACGAACTAAACGATGCAGCAACTTTGGCTCATTCCCTTACTACCCCTGGCGGGCTTCGCCATCAACGGCCTCTTTGGCCGCCGTTTTTCGAAAACGATCATTAACGCGGTCGCCGTCGGTTCTGTACTGGCCTCGTTCCTGGTGGTGCTGAAAGTGCTCAACGCGCTGGGCGCCTTTACCGGGGGCCTCGAAGAGACGCACTTCGAGCATTACTTCACCTGGATCCAATCCGGCGCGCTGAACATCGGCGTGGATTTCGCGGTGGACCGTCTCACCGCCGTGATGCTGATGATCGTTACCGGCATCGGTACTCTGATCCATATTTATGCCGTCGGTTACATGGCCCACGAGGGCGGCTACTACCGCTTCTTCGCTTACATGAACCTGTTCATGTTCTTCATGCTGCTCCTGGTGCTGGCGGCGAATTTCCTGCTGCTGTTCGTCGGCTGGGAGGGCGTGGGCTTGTGCAGCTACCTGCTGATCGGTTTTTATTTCCTGGAAGACTTCGCCACAACCGCGGGAAACAAGGCGTTCATCGTCAACCGCATCGGCGATTTTGGTTTCTCGCTGGCGATCTTCCTGATCGCGATCCACTTCGGCTCCCTCGATTTCGGCAAAGTGTTCTCGCAGGCCAAGGCGCTGCCCGTCGAGGCCTCGCCCGGCTGGATCACGGCGATCGCTCTCTTGCTGCTGGTCGGCGCCACCGGGAAATCGGCGCAGATTCCTCTCTATGTCTGGCTGCCCGACGCGATGGCCGGCCCGACGCCCGTCAGCGCGCTGATCCACGCGGCGACTATGGTCACCGCGGGCGTCTACATGGTCGCGCGCAGCTCGTCGATTTTCCTGCACTCGCCATTAGCGCTAAGTTTCGTTGCCGTCGTTGGCATTACCACCGCGTTTTTCGCGGCGACCATCGGCCTCGTCCAGAACGATATTAAGAAGGTCTTTGCGTATTCCACGGTATCTCAGCTTGGCTACATGTTCGTCGGCCTCGGTACGGGAGCCTTTTCGGCCGGCATCTTCCACGTGATGACGCACGCGTTCTTCAAGGCTCTGCTCTTCCTCGGCGCCGGCAGTGTGATCCACGCGCTGTCGGGCGAGCAGGATCTGCGCCACATGGGCGGACTGATGAAGAAGATTCCGATCACGTTCGCCGTGCTGATGTGCGCGGGCGTCGCCATCGCGGGGATACCTCCCTTTTCCGGCCACTATAGTAAGGATGCGATTCTCGAATCCGCCTACCAATACGCGCCCTGGATTTTCTGGGTGGGCGTATTCACGGCCGGCATGACCGCATTCTACGTTTTCCGGGCGCTGTTCCTCTGCTTCTTCGGCAAATACCGGGGCCATGCCCACCCGCATGAATCTCCGCTGGTGATGTGGGGACCATTGGCGATACTCGCCGCGCTCAGCCTTGGCGGAGGATTCATCAACATCCCGAAATACCTGGAGCCGATGTTCCCGCTGGCGGAGTCGCCGTTGCCCTCCGCCATCGCGTGGGTGCCAGTCGCCGCCGGTATCGGAGGCATTGCGCTGGCGTATCTCTTCTATGTGGTGTCGCCCGGCCTGCCGGAGGCGATCGGTAACGCCTTCAAGCCGGTTTACACGCTGCTCTACAACAAATACTTCATCGACGAAGCCTACGATTCCGCCTTCGTGGAGCCCGTCATCGACGGCTCGCGTTCCCTGCTCTGGCGGACGGTTGACGCAGGAGCGATTGACGGCACGGTGAACGGCGTCGGCTACACCGCACGCGGCGTCGGGGACGTCCTGCGACGCTTGCAATCGGGATATATCAGAGACTACGCCGGATGGGTGCTCGCCGGAGCGATTCTCGTGGTCGTGGCGATGGGCATTGTGGGGGTGACGCGATGAGCGTACTCGACCTCGTCCTGTTCCTCCCTCTGGTCGGATTCCTGATTCTGCTCGTTGCCCCGAAGGAAGCGTCGCGCCGGGCCGCGCTGGTGATTTCGGGGGTGGTCTTCCTGGCTTCTCTCGCGCTGCTCGCTCCATACTGGTTTGCCTATCCCTCCGGCTACACGTTTGAGACCAACGCGGCTTGGATCAAGTTTCCGCCCATCCGGTATCACGTGGGCCTCGATGGACTGAGCCTTTGGCTGGTGCTGCTGTCGACGTTCCTGACGCCCATCGCTGTCGCCATTTCCTGGAAATACATCGCGCATCGGGTGAAGGAATACTACGCGTTCTTGATTCTTCTGGAATTCGGTCTGATCGGCGTGTTTATCTCGATCGACCTATTCCTGTTTTATGTGTTCTGGGAGGTCGCTCTCGTGCCGATGTACTTCCTCATCGGCATCTGGGGCCACGACCGCCGCATCTACGCGACCGTCAAATTCTTCCTGTACACAATGGCCGGTTCCGTGCTGATGCTCGGCGCGATCGTCTATCTCTACAACCACGCCAATACGTTCGACTACGTCACCATCCGCAACATGCTCGCGAGCGGCGATCTGTCGCTCACGCCGCGCGCGGAACTGCTGCTGTTTCTGGCCTTCTTTTTCGCCTTCGCCGTGAAAGTGCCTCTGTTCCCGCTGCACACCTGGCTGCCTGACGCACACGTGGAAGCCCCTACTGCGGGATCCGTGATGCTGGCCTCGGTCATGCTGAAAATGGGCACTTACGGACTACTCCGCTTCTGCGTGCCTCTGTTTCCCGGCGTGGCGCACCAATGCGCGGGGTGGATTAACGCGCTGGCGATCACCGGAATCGTTTACGGAGCCCTGGTTGCCCTCGTACAGCCCAACATGAAGAAGCTGGTGGCGTACTCTTCGGTCAGCCACCTTGGCTTCGTCGTCCTCGGCATCTTCTCATTCACGCAGCAAGGACTTGATGGAGCCGTGTACATCATGCTCGCGCACGGCATCTCCACTGGCGCGCTCTTCATCCTCGTCGGCTATTTATATGAACGCCGCCATTCGCTGGAAATCTCAGCCTACGGAGGCGTGGCCACGCCTGCTCCGAATCTGTCCGCGGTATTCATGATTACCATGCTGGCTTCCATCGGCCTGCCGACCCTCAGTAACTTCATCGGCGAGTACCTCGTATTGCAGGGCGCCGCTACGGCGAACTTCAATCTGGCTGTTGCCGCCGCTCTCGGCGTGATCTTCTCGGCCTGCTATATGCTCTGGCTCTATCAGCGTGTCTTTTTCGGAAAGGCTTCCGAATCGGTGACGCATCACATTTTCGACCTCACCCCGCGCGAGTGGGCAGCGATTCTGCCCCTGCTCGCGATGATGGTCTGGATGGGAACCTTCCCTCAAACCTTCCTGCCCGCGATTAGCACGCAAAACGCAGCGATCTTGCGGCAAAGTCAAAAGGCGCCGCAGGCAGCCAGCCTAACACCGACGAAGGAGGGCCGCTAACATGATGCCCACTTCCGCCGAATACATGCGCTTCCTGCCGGAGATGATTCTCACGGTCACCGGCCTGCTGATCATGCTGCTGGAAGCCTTCCTGCCAGCGCCCGATTCTCCTTCGGCGCGCCCTTCGCCCGCCGCGAAGATGTTTGCGCCATTGTCCATCGCCGGAATGGCAGCCGCGCTGATCGCAGCCGCCACGGCCGAGGCCGGCACCGCGTTTCACGACATGCTGATCATCGATCCGTTCGGCACATTCTTCCGTGTCCTGGTCATTGCCATCGGTATTTTCGCGGTTCTGTCCAGCTCCGAGTACCTGCGCCGCGAGGATCATCCCGGCGGCGAATACTACGCCCTGCTGATCTTCAGTGTGATGGGCCAGTGCGTCATGGTTACCGCCAATGAGCTGATCATGATTTTCATCGGCATCGAAATATCCTCCATCGCCAGCTACATCCTGGCCGGATACTTGCGTGACGATCCTCGCAACAACGAATCGGCCTTGAAGTATTTCCTGCTCGGTTCGTTCGCCACGGCGTTTCTGTTGTACGGCGTGGCCTGGATCTATGGCATCACGGGCACCACCAACCTGGAACAGGTCCGTCGCGCGATTGAGACGCCTGGTTTCGATTCTTTCGCGCTTGCAGGCGTCGCCGCCGCGCTGATCTTCGTCGGGCTTGGCTTCAAAGTATCCGCCGTGCCGTTCCAGGTTTGGGCGCCGGACGTGTACCAGGGCGCGCCCGCGCCGGTTTCGGCGTTTCTCGCGGTGGGACCCAAGGCGGCCGCATTCGCAATCCTGCTGCGGATCTTCCTCACCGCGTTCGGCTCCATTTCGGAGCGCTGGACGCCCTTTGTCTGGGCCTGTGCTCTGGCCACGATGATCGTCGGCAACTTCGCGGCCATCAAGCAGACCAACATCAAGCGCATGCTGGCCTATTCGGCCATCGCCAACGCCGGATACATTCTGATCGCGGTGACCGCGCACTCCGATACCGGAGCCGCCGCCGCCATGTTCTATCTGGCCGCGTACGCTTTCACCAATATCGGCGCCTTCGCCGTCATCACCTACTTCGCGCGCAAGGGCGAACGCTATGTCGCCATTCACGATTTCGCAGGCCTCGCGCAGCGCAAGCCGATGATGGCGGCGATGATGACGATTTTCCTGTTGAGCCTCATCGGCGTGCCCCTCACCGGTGGATTCTTCGGCAAGTTCTACATCTTCAAATCGGCGCTGGACGCGAACCTCGTCTGGCTGACGGTTCTCGGCCTGCTGAACAGCGCCGTCGCTGCGTATTACTACCTGCAGATCCTGGTGGTGATGTACATGAAGGAGCCCGGCGACTCAGTCGAGAACCTGGAGCCCGCGGGCTTGGGCTTGCAACTCGCCATGTACGGCTCGGCGATAGGTACGCTTGCCCTCGGGATCTTCCCGTCGATTGTTCTTGACTACGCCAGCAGAACCGTGTTTAAGTAGTCAAATGACGAATCGAGCTACCCAACTCCTTTCCCTCGGCATTGCTGTTCTCTGCTGTGTTACACCGGCGTTCGCCGGAGCTCCCCCCGTTCCAGAACCCACTACCGTCCTCCTCATCGGAGGCGGTCTGGGAGCCATTTTGGTCATCCGCCACCTGCGCAAAGAGAAAAAATAGTTCGGGCTGGCCTATGGACTCCGCGTGGCTCTCTCAAGGAGGCCGCCTGGAATCGTACATTCTTTTCGGGACTCTGATCTGCTTCGCCTTGGTGGAAACGTTCGTGCCGCTGCGGCCTCTGGTTCTTTCCATGGCCCGCCGTTGGCTGAATCACGGCGTCCTCCTGGCGATCAATACCGGCTTGAATGTGCTCCTGTTTCGCGGCGGAGCCGTTGTGTTCGCCATCCTGATTCGCGAGCGTGGCTACGGGCTATTCCATCGCCTGGAGGTGCCCTATCTCCTCGCGTTCGCGATTTCCTTCGCCGCCATCGATCTGGCGCATTACGGGTCACATATCGCCTATCATCGCATTGGCCTGTTGTGGCGCATTCACCGCGTCCATCACGCCGATCCGGACTTCGACGTCACCACCGGATTTCGTTTTCACCCGGCCGAATCGGTGCTGACGCAGGCGCTTGTGTTCGCGCTGATCGCGCTCACGGGTCCGCCGCCTCTGGCCGTTCTGGCCGCTGAGATCGCGACCATATTTGAGGACATTTTCGAACACGCGAATGTGGAAATCCCGTCCCCTCTGGACCGGTTCCTGCGCCTGTGGCTCATCACGCCCAATATGCACCGCGTCCATCATTCGGTGGAGATTGGCGAGCAGAATTGCAACTTCGGTACCATCTTTCCCTGGTGGGACCGCCTGTTCGGAACCTATGCCGCGCGTCCGTCGGCCGGATTGAAGGAAATGGAAACCGGTCTTGCCGGATATCCCGCGCAGGACAGCGCGAGCATTGCAAGCACGTTGGCGATGCCGTTTATTGCCTCTTCAGAGCAACCGTGAACGAGTCCTTCTCGTCCACCACCTGATATCCCGCCGGAGGCAGAAACAGCGCCGCATCCGGCTCCGCGCGGCTGATGTTGGTGAGCTTGGTAGTCGATTCTCCATTGCGCGGATCGCTGCGTGTCGACAGCGCCGTCGTTTTCAACTCCGGTGAATACCAACTCTCGGTGGTGGAAACCAGAGGCCGGTCGTTGCCCTGCGCGCCAACGGGAATCGTGCTGGTGAAGCGGGTCCGAGGGCCATGTTCCGTTCCGAACGCATCCGCCCTTCCGAATCGCGCCAAATTCTCTCGATGCTCTTCTGCTGGGTGATGTGCGTACCGTCAGCCAGTGTCTGTACATGTTTGGTCGTCTGTTCCGCCGAATATGGAGCGCCGCGGACGGCCGTGCCTTGATACCTCGGATTGCCCAACGTCACCTTCATAGTGTCGCCGTTCATTTCCGAGCGCATGGAAGTGAATTGTCCAAACGCTGCCGGAATCATCAGCGGAGTTAAGATATAGACGCATGCGAATTTCAGGCCCATGCGCGTAATTGTAGTAGGCAATTACGCTGAGCGTGCTCCGAGTTATCTGAACCTCGGCATGCGCGGCCTTCACGCATCCCCTGGCTTACGCCCAGGGGCTGTAAGCGTTCACGGCAGCGCATGGCACCCCACAACACAGGATTGAGATTGTCAAAGATCAATTTATCGGGCCGGCCCTTTAGCAATGGAGTTTACTTCGACCCCGCTCGAAGACCGTTTGTTTAGCCCGCAACGGCGAGGGGCCGGTATCGTCCGACGTGACGTCCAACGTTTGAAAAGAGCGCTTGAACTCCTTGCCTGCAGGTTAGGGGAGGATTTTCCACGCCCGCGTCGGTAAAGATGGGATGTCGTTGAAGTGTCGAAAGATTGCGTTAGAAATGATGCCGTAAATCGGAAAAACTATCCACGATCCGCAGTCGCTCGCCGCCCTCGTGCAAGTCCTGATGTTCCAAAACCCAGGTGTGTGGATGCGGCACCAGCACGGCGTTCAGCCCGGCCTCGAGCGCGGGGTTAATGTCGGACTTCGGCGAATTCCCGATCATCCACGTGTCGCGGGGGTCGAAGCCGCGCTCCTCCACCAGCTTGTGATACGCCGCCGCGTCCTTTTCCTTCACGATTCCCAAGTGGGCAAAAAAATGACCGAGGCCGGACCGATCCACCTTCAGCCGCTGCTCCTCCGGATGGCCCTTGGTGAACAGCGTCAGGTCGTGGCGCCCGGCGAGTTCGGCCAGCGTTTCCTCCACGCCTTCGATCACTTCCAGCGGCTGCATGAGAATCCGCTCCGCCAGCGACATGACGTGCTCCAGATCGTCGGGGCGAATTTCGCGCTGAGCCAGATGATGATAGGCCTGCTGCAGATTGCGGCCGAAACTCTTCGATCCGTAACCGTGTACCTTCGCGTTTACCAGCTCGATTTCGTTCAGCACGTCCCGGATCTGCTTTGGAGTCAGCTCCGAATGGTCCAAAAACCCGCAGAAGTCATCGAAGGCATGCTCGAAGTAAATGTTGTTCTCCCACAGCGTGTCGTCCGCGTCGAAAATCAGGAAACTCATTCGATTCCGCTCACCCCCCGCCCATGGCCGTTGCGAGGCGCAACCTCCTTCACATGCTGGATCCTTTTTTGACGCAAGTTGTGAACCGGGAAAAAATCGGCGAGCTGACGCAAACGGTCGCTCTCGCTGCGCGTGGCAAGAAGAGCCTGGCGGAACCCAAGGTCGGAGACCGGCTGCGCCAGCCGGAAACTCAGCGGCACGCGGCTGATTTCATCCGGGTTCAGAGCCTGCTGCGAGAGCAGTTTTTGCATGTCATTAAAGCCGTCGATGGCGCGCTGACGGGTTTCCGGCGCTACGGCGGACTCGTCTTCGTCGTCGAAAAATTCCACTGTCCCGCGCAGGAACGTCCGCTCGTCGTTCAGCATCAAGATCTCAAACCGCCTGCGGCCTCGCGCCAGAATATCCATACGGCCGTCGGGATATTCGCGCAGCACCTTGTCGATGCTGGCCGTACAGCCCGTGTTCACGATGCCCTTTTCGCTGGCCAGGATGACGCCGAACTCCTGCCGTTCGCGGATCACCTCGGCGATCATTTCCTTGTAACGGTCTTCGAAGATATGGAGGGGGAGTTCTGCGCCGGGCAACAAGACCACCTGGAGCGGAAAGAGAGGCAACAAACCCGGCTGCATGATACTATTATCACTTTCGCGCCAGCGCGCTGCCGAATATGATTCTTAAGCTCAAGCGAACGCCGGGAATTTTTCTGGTAGGCTTCATGGGAAGCGGCAAGTCCACGGTCGGCCGGGCCCTGGCTGACGAGCTCGGGTGGAGTTTCTTCGACCTTGACGATGAAATCGAGACCGGGGCCGGCGCCAAGATCGGGGAGATTTTCGATACCCACGGCGAAGCCTTGTTTCGCGAGATGGAATCCACCACGCTGTCCAAGCGCGTGCGCGCAGTGCAGTCCGGGAATCCCCAGGTGATCGCGCTGGGTGGAGGAGCGTTGCTGCGCGACGAGAATTTCGAACTGGTGGCCAACAACGGCGTGGTGATCTGGCTGGACGCACCTTTCGAGTTGATCGAGAAACGCGTGGCCGCCGAATCGCACCGGCCCCTGGCCAGGAATGCGGAGAAGCTGCGCGAATTATTCGAAGCGAGACGCCCGCGTTACGCGCAAGCCCATTACCGCATCGAGGCTCCGGAAGAGCACGTCACTGCGACGGTCCAGAAAATTCTCGCCCTGCCGCTGTTCCGGCCATGAACACGCGGCGCAAGCACGCCTTGCAGATTTTTCGCGCCGCGCTTGCCGCCTCCGATCCGCAGGAAGCCGTTCTTCGCCACCTGAAGTTCGACGGCCGGACTCTGACCGCGGGAAAGCGGAAATACGCGCTTTCGAAGTTCGACCGGATTCAGGTGATCGGGGCGGGGAAGGCCTCGGCCTCGATGGCTCGCGCCATGGAACGGCTGCTCGGGCGGCGGATCGCCGGCGGATGGATCAACGTGAAGGATGGTCATGCGGCCCACCTGCGCCGGATTCATCAACACGAATGCGGCCATCCGATCCCCGATGAGCGCGGCGTTGAGGGCACGCGCCGCATGGCCGGGATCGCCTCCAATGCCGGCCCTCGCGATCTGCTCATCGCGGTGATCTCCGGAGGCGCATCGGCGCTCACGCCCGCGCCGGTGTCCCTCACCCTGGCCGAAAAGCAGGATCTGACAAGAACACTGCTGGCCTGCGGCGCAACCATTCATGAGATCAATACCGTCCGCAAGCATCTCTCGTCGTTCAAGGGCGGGCAGCTCGCCAGGCTCACCTATCCCGCGACGACGATTGCGTTGATCTTTTCCGACGTCATCGGAGACGACCTGGACGTGATCGGCTCCGGTCCCACGGTGCCGGACCGTTCCACCATCGCCGACGCGCGCGCCGTCATGCAGAAATACGGCATCGTGCAGCCCGTGCAGTTCCATGAGACGCCGAAGCCGGGCGACGTTGAGTTCACCCGCGTCCAGAATCTGATCGTGGGAAGCAACGCCCAGGCCATCGACGCCGCGTACCTTCAAGCGAAGGAACTCGGGTATAAGACGATGGTGCTTTCGACGCGCATCGAGGGCGAAACGCGTGACGTCGCGGGCGTTCATGCCGCGATTGCCAAGGAGATTCTCGCCTCGGGCCGGCCTTTGAAAACACCGGCCTGTATCCTGTCCGGCGGCGAGACGACGGTCACGCTGCGAGGGTCAGGCAAGGGCGGCCGCAATCAGGAATTCGTGTTGGCCGCTGCCATCGCGCTCGCAGGAGCGGGCGAGGTCACCGTCCTGAGCGCCGGAACCGACGGCACCGACGGTCCGACGGACGCGGCGGGAGCCATCGCGGATTCGTCAACGGTTGAAAGGGCACGCGAGATGGGCCTGGATGCGCCACGGTTTCTTGCGGAGAATGACTCGTATCATTTCTTTGAAAAGATCGAGGGGCTGATTAAGACGGGGCCGACAGGGACCAATGTGATGGATGTGCGAGTGGTGCTAGCGTGAGGCCAATAAAGGCTATAAAACAATTCTAAGCGTTTCTGTTTTGAGGAAAAACCAAAATACTGGATCTTCCCTCCATTTCGAATCAGCCGATCCTAATACCTCAGTCATGCATCCGTTTTCCACCGAGATTTCCAGAGGGTAAACCTACCAATCCAGAGAACACAAAAGTTCATTGCGATGAAGGCGGATGAGCAGTTAAGGTATAGCCAACGATGAAAGTCCGCGACTTACTGCGAGAACTCACAAGGGCAGGCTGCGTGCTTCTGCGTCATGGCGGACGTCACGACCTGTGGCTAAATCCTCGCAATGGTCGAAAGGCGCCGGTCCCTCGGCACGACGAAGTGAAGAACACACTCGCTCAGGTTATCCGGAAGCAACTTGGAATTTAGACTTCGACGCCGATTTCTTTGGATTGGATCTCAGAAGCTTCAAGTTCTTGCGCATCCTCTTGCATGAGTCGGAAAGCGTCCCGGATGTTCTCCTCCAATTCCACGAGCGTTTCCCCCTGGCTAAACACGCCAGGAACCTCTTTTAGCCGGCCGATGTACCAACCTTCGTCGAGCCAGTACTCGAGAGTGAAGTGCCGCAACATAATTTGATTGTAGTGCTTCTCCGGGGAGCTCGGCGGCTGGAGCGCTCGAGGACGTTTTGCCTTAGGCTCGGCGTGCGGGGTTGAACTGTGATAGGCTCAAGGGCCATGTGCGGCTCGTGCCTGACACGATGTCCACACCCTTGGGATGACCACTATGCAAATGATCATGAATGTCACGTTTCCGCTTGATCCGTTCAACACGGCTGTTCGGGACGGAAGCATTGGGCAAAAAATGAAGAAGATTCTCGAGGCCATCAAGCCCGAGGTTGCGTACTTCACCGAACAGGACGGCCATCGCGGCGGCATGTTCGTCGTAAATGTCCATAAGGCCTCTGATATCCCCGTGTTAGCCGAGCCGTGGTTTCTCGTCTTCAACGCGGAAGTGGAGTTTCGGGTAGCCATGACACCCGCGGATCTGGCGGGCGCGAACCTGGAAGCCTTGGGAAAGGCCTGGGCATAAACAGGTATCACTCGCAGAAGATGTTTCGATGACTGATCAAGGCCTAACAAAGGGCCTGATACGTTCTCGCCGGCAGTTCACCCCCGCAAAAAACAGACTTGGAGAATTGATGAAACGACGCAATATGACTGTTCTTCTGGCGAGCCTGGTGTTTACAGGAGCATCGCACGTTCTGGCCCAGGAGCCTTCTGCTTATCTCCGCATCATCCGTGAGGACATCAAGGAGGGCAAATCGGCGGCGCACCAAAAAACCGAGATGGCGTTCGCCCGGGCTTTTGCGAAAACCAAAATCCCGAACTACACCGCCTGGGATGCCATGAGCGGACCCAGCCAGGTTTGGTTCGTGGATCGATACGACGACTATGCGGGAATCGAAGCGGAGTCGAAGATCGCGAGTGAGGAGCCCTTGAGCACAGCTCTGTCAATGTTGGACGAGGCGGACGGCGCGCTGCGGACGGCGTCCCGGACGATGATCGCGCGGTATCAAAAAGACCTGAGCTATACAGCCGTTCCTGCTGAAATTGCCAAGTATCGCTACATCAACGTTACTACCTACCGCATCCGGCCCGGCCGCGAGGCGGATTTCACGGAGATGCGCAAGATCCTGAGCGACGCTTGGGAAAAGGCTGGGTATAAGGGCCGCAGGGCAGTTTACCTCGTTGTTTCCGGCGCGCCTGGCGGAACATATTTTGTCCTTCGCGGGATGGAATCGCTGAAGGCCCTGGACAGCGGCACTGGGCTTCCGGCAGGAACCCTCGGGGATCGCTATACGAAGCTCCTTCAGGAAACCGTGATTTCGAGCGAGGTCACAACGTTCGCAGTCAACCCCAAGATGAGCTATCCGCCGAAGGAATACATTACGGCGAACCCGGATTTCTGGGCACCCAAACCGAAGCCTGCGGCGGCGAAGTAGAGTTTTGAGGGCAAATGGGGACGGAGTGGTTCGTCCCCATCTTCCTTTCATAAAACGCGAATCGAGGCTGGCGGTTGGGCATGCGCCTGATTCTCCTCTAAAGCATTACAATAAAGCCGAGTGTCTTTACGCGACCGGTTTGAGATCCTCGGCCCCAAGGGCGATGATCAGGCGCGCTCCTTTGAGGCGCGCGAGATCGCCACTGGCCGGCCTGTGCTCCTGCATTACTTGGCTCCGAACAGTCCTCTGCTCGCCAAACTCGACGCGCTACCTCCGCTCGAACGCGCGCGGGTGATCGAGCGCGGCGAGGACGCGGGCGAAACCTTTCTGGTTACCGACCGGCTGGCCGAGTACTCCGGCTTTAGCGAATGGTTATCCAAAGAAGCAAAACCCTTGAGCATGGGAGGAGCCTGGCAGGTCAAGCCTCCGATTTCCCCGGCGCCGAAGGCTCCGTCCGCAGACACACAGTTTGTGAAGCTGTTCGAGGAACCGCCCATTCCCACGCCGACACTGGCGTCCACTCCCGTACTGACCGACACAGGCCAAGCGACGCTGCAGATGCCTCCGCCGTCGAAGGCGGCGCCTGCTCCAGAACCGCCGCCGGCCGCCCCGCCGCCGGCTCAATACAACGAGCCGGGCGAGTTCACTCGGCAATTCGCGCCCGTGCTGCGGCCGGTTCCGCCTCCTGCTGCGAAACCGGAGCCTGCGCCCGCACCCGCACCGCCCCGAAATGAACCGGGCGAGTTCACCAGGCTATTTCAGGCGCCGATGCGTCCAACGCCAGCACCAATGCCGGCGCCAGCGCCAGTGCCAGCGCCAAGATCCGATCCTGCGCCTCAAAATGAGCCGGGGGAATTTACCCGCCAATTCGCACCCGTGATTCGGCCGGCGCCTGCCGCAAGGCCGGATCCTGCGCCTGCATCTGCGCCGCCGAAGAATCCGCCGGGCGAATTTACCCGCCTGTTCCAGTCGCCGTTGCGCCCCACGCCTCAGCCTGCCGCTCCGCCGACGCCGCCGTCCGCGGCCCAGCCGGGCGAATTCACGCAGATGCTGCAAGCGCACCCTCCCAGTGCACGGCCTCCTGCCGAGCCTCTCTCTCCCGCGTCGCCTGCTACTGGTTCCGAGGAGGGGGAATTCACGCGATTTTTCGAAACGCCAATGACTTCTTCAACGCCGCCCGCCGCGTCGCTGGCGCCGCCGGTTCCGCCAAGGACCAATTTTCAGCCGGGCAACGCCGGGGAGTTCACTCAGGTGTTCGGAAAAGCGGACATTCCGCCTCCGCCCCCCGTATTGCGGCCGGTTCCGCCCCCGGTGGCGCAGGCTACTCCGGATGAAGTTGGCATGACCACCCAGGCGTTTGAGAGACCTCCCTCGCCCGCATCTCCGGCGTTTCCACCTTCAGCGTTTCCACCTCCGGTCACGCCCCAGATCCCGAGAGGGCCCGGCGAGTACACGCGCCAGTTTTCCGCACCCGCGCCCCTCACCTTCGGCCAGCCCCAAATCACGCCGCAGGTTCCGCGGGCGCCCTTGCAAATGAGCGTTCCGCCGGCCGATGTTCCGGCGGTGAAGAAACGAAACATCCTGCCGTTGATCCTTATTGTAAGTGCGGTACTTTTGCTGATTTCTGCGATCGTCGTCTACGTTCTGACACGCCCTCGCGGCTCGTGACGGAACTTCGCCACTCGGTGGGGTTCTTAAATAGGAGGAAAGTTCTAGTAATACCGAGGAAGTCTATGGGGCGGCTATACTAAGAGTTACTTGCGCATGCGATTTTCGGTCGACGCTCACGCAATAGGTTGTCACCTGACGGGGAATGAAGTCTATGTCCGCAATCTATTGAATGAGTTTGCGAGGCTGGACCAGTCCAGCGATTTCATCGCCTATGTTTCCAAGCCCGGCGCCCATCTGCAGGTGCCGGAAACGGTGCGGACTCGCCGTGTGTCTGAGAATCCCTTCCGCCGCCTGGGACTTGACCTGCCGATGCGCCTGCGCTACGACAAGCCCGATCTGTTGCACGTGCAGTACACCGGACCGCTCGTGTGTTCGACGCCGATGGTCGTCAGTGTCCATGACGTCAGCTACCTTGAGCATCCCCAATACTTCACCCGCTTCCGCGCCGCGCAGCTTCGCCTGACCGTGAAGCGAACGGTGGAGGCGGCCGCGCGTATTCTGACGCCCAGCGAATTTTCCCGCCGGGCGATCTTGCGCCATTACAAGCTCGACGAGCGCAAAGTGGTGGTGGTGGCCAATGCCGTTTCGAGCGCCTTCCGTCCCGTGGATCGCGAATCGGCGGCCGAGGCTGTCGAGGAGAAATTCGGCATCCGCGGGCCGTTCGTTCTCACAGTGGGCGATCTGCAGCCGCGCAAGAATCATCTGGGGCTGTTGCGCGCCTTCGAACATTTGATGGCTCAACATCCGCACCTTCCGCATCGTCTGGTATTCGTAGGAAAGGAAACCTGGTATTCCAAGGTGCTACATCGCGCAGCGGAAAAATCGAGCGTCGCCGGACGCGTGCACTTCACCAACTTTGTGGAAGATCCCGATTTACGGCAGTTCTACGGTGCCTGCGATCTGTTCGTGTTCCCCTCGTTTTACGAAGGTTTCGGCCTGCCGATTCTGGAGGCGATGGCCTGCGGCCGGGCCGTGGCCTGCTCCAGCGCGACGGCCATGCCGGAGGTTGCCAACGCGGCGGGCATCCTGTTCGATCCGTATTCGGTTCCGGAAATGGCTCGCGCCATGGGCGATGTTCTGCTCGACGACGAGCTGCGGGTGCGCCTGGAGCGCCTCGGCACGCAGCGCGCCGCGTCCTTCACCTGGGAACGCGCCGCGCAGAGCACCTTGGACGTTTACTATGAGGTCGCCGGTGTTCGCAGGGTTGTACCGGAACTGAGCGTGCGCGCGTCGTCATCGTCATGAGGCATTTTGTTTTTCTGCTCTGTGTTCTGCCCGTCTCTGCTGAATCCCTTCGCTATTCCATCAATTGGGCCAGTGGTCTGAGCCTTGGCGAGGCGACGGTCCGTTCCGATAAGGCAAAAGACGCCTGGAATTTTGAAGTCTCCATGGATGCGAGTGTCCCCGGCTTCGTTCTGCGGGACGATTATCGCTCTTCGGCCAACGCCGATTTGTGCTCCAGCGAACTGGACAAGACTTTCACGCACGGCCCTCGCAAGACCGACGAGAAGGTCACGTTCGATCAGAAAAATCACACCGCTGCGCGCGAGACGCAGAACGGCGGCGGCAAGACGGATCTGCCGGTCGGCGACTGCGCCAAGGATGCGCTGACGTTTCTCCAATTCGCGCGGTTCGAGCTGTCGCAGGGCAGGCTGCCCCCGCAGCAGGCGGTGGTCTTCGGCGCGGCGTATCAGGTGCGACTGGTATATACGGGCGCGCAGAGGATCAGGTACGGCGATCAGACGGCGGACGCGGATCGCGTTCTGGCCTCGATTAAAGGGCCCGTCACCGATTTGACGGTGGAGATTTTCTTCGCCAGGGACGCCGCGCGGACGCCGCTTTTGGCGCGCATTCCACTGGCGCTTGGCTCCTTCACGGTGGAACTGATCCGGTGAAAAAGATAGCGTTCTTCTCGCCGTTGCCGCCGGCGAAAAGCGGCATCGCGGATTATTCCGCCGTCCTTCTGCATCATTTGAGGCGCTTCGCCAACGTCGAGGCGTTCGGCGAGCGGCCTTCGCAGTTCGATCCTACCCGCTACGACGCCATTGTCTACCAACTCGGCAATAATCCTTATCACACCTTCGTCTATGAAACGGCCATGGAACATCCGGGCATCGTGGTGCTGCACGAGGCCAATCTGCATCACCTGATCGCCGATATGACCATCCGTCGCGGCGATTGGGACGCCTACGTGCGCGAAGTGGAGATCAACGCCGGCGCCGAGGCTCGGGCCTTCGCCGAGCATCACGTGCGGACGCTGAAGGCTGGCCCAGATTACGATATTCCGATGCTCAAGCCGATCCTGGAGCGATCGCGAGGCGCCATCGTGCATAGTGCCGCGGTCGAAAGCGAACTGCGCGCGCTCGGTTACCAGGGCCCGGTCGAGAAGATTCCGCACGGAGCCTGGATCGTCGATGCGGATCGTATGGCATACCGCGGGAGGCTCGGCTTGGATGAGCGCACGCCGCTGATCGGAATATTCGGCTTCCTGAAGCCCTACAAGCGCATCGCCGAATCACTGCGAGCCTTCGCCCGCTTGATCCGCGTCGCGCCCGAGGCCCGCATGATTCTGGTCGGCGAGGCTCACGAGGAACTGCCGTTACATTCGATGATCGCCGCCCTCGGCCTGGAAGCGCACGCGCGCCACATCGGCTTCGCCCCAATTGAGGATTTCAACGGCTACCTCGGCGCGTGCGACATCGTGCTGAATCTGCGCTATCCGACCGTCGGAGAATCGAGCGGCACGCTGCTGCGCGCCCTCGGCATGGGCAAGGCGGTGATCGTCTCCGATATCGGATCGTTTCGCGAATATCCCGACGACATTTGCCTTAAAGTTCCGGTTGACGCAAGCGAAGAGGACATGATTTTCGAGTACTTGAACCTGCTCGTTTCGCGCCCGGAGATCGCGCAAAAGCTCGGCGCGAGCGCGCGCGAATGGGTCGACCGCGAATGCAACTGGCATCATGTCGCCGAACGTTACGCGTGGCTTCTGGAAGGCAGGAAATGGCCAGAACCCGCGCCAGTCGCCGAAAAGCCTCCGGAGTCCGTTGAAGTTCCCATTGAATACGTCGCTGCGTGGAGTCCGGAGCAGGAAGGCGCGCGGGAGTATCTGCAAACGCACGACTCGAGGTTCGAAAAGACGTTGGCCATGACGCCTCCAGGCATGGCCGGGGATCGCGTGCTGGAGATGGGCGCATACATGCAGATCACGCCCGCACTGAAATTCAAGCTCGGTTATGGCGAAGTGCGCGGCTGCTATTACGGGCCTGCGGGCCAGACGGAACGCAAAACGGCGACGTCGGAAACCGGCGCAACGTTCGTCTGCGACATCGATCTGTTCAACGCCGAATCGGACCGGTTCCCTTATCCAGACGGGCACTTCAAAACCGTTCTGTGCTGTGAGCTGCTGGAGCACCTGCCCAACGATCCGATGTTCATGATGAGCGAGATCAACCGGATCCTGAAGCCGGGCGGTTATTTGCTGCTCACCACGCCGAACATCGCGTCGCTGCGCTCGATTGCCGCCGTGATGCAAGGATTTCATCCGCAACTGTTCAGCACGTATCTCCGGCCCAAGGAAGGCGAAACCGACGCGCGGCATCACCGCGAATACACCTGCCAGGAGATCAAGCGACTGCTCGAAAATTCGGGCTTCGAAGTTGTTCGCCTGGACACCGGACCGTTCCACGCCGAGCACCGGCCCGAATACGGCTGGGTGGAGCATCTTCTGGAGCGCTATATTCTTTCCAAGGAACTGCGCGGCGACGGAATATATGTGCTGGGCCGCAAAACCGGTCCGGTGCGCGAGCGCTATCCCGCGTGGCTCTATAGCTGATGCCTTCGGTGGAACTTCATTTCGACGACCGCGCCGAGCGCGTCTGGCAGGTAATCGACCCTGCCACCGAATCGCTTTTAGACGAAGGCATCTGCGATGATCCCGACGTGCGCGTCACGCTGCCGGAAGGCGACGGAGCTTATCGCGTGCAGGTCGCGCCGGCGAATCATCGTGAAAAGCTTACGTTCGTTGAAGCGCAAGTCACGGGCGGCCTGATCGTCGCTCAGCAACCGCGCAAGACCTCCGCCGCCGCGATGCGCTGGAAGCGATTCTTTCGTGCCGTGCCCAAGGCGTTCGTCTATCCTGTGCGCAGTGTCGCGGAAAACCATAAGCTGATGGGCTCGATGGTCCGCCGCGACATTCTGGCGCGCTATCGTGGCAGCTTCGGAGGGTCGTTATGGACCATCCTGAACCCTCTGCTCCTGATGACCACGTATTACTTCGTCTTCGGCCGCGTTCTAAAGACGCAATTCGAAGGCGGCAGCTACATTTTGTATTTCCTGGCCGGAATGCTGCCATGGCTCGCGTTTTCCGACGCCGTGGGCCGCTCGCCCACGATCATGCTCGAATACCGTAGTTTCGTCAAGAAACTGGTGTTCCCGCTGGAAATATTGCCCATGAATCTGGTGATCGCCGGAGCGGTGACGGAGGCCATCGGTTTGGCCATCTTCGCGTCGGGCCTGCTGATCGCGCGCCATTCGCTCCCCGTGTCGATCCTCTGGCTGCCCGTACTGATCGTTCCGCAACTCCTGTTCACCGCCGGGCTGTGCTGGTTTCTGGCGGCTCTCGGCGTGTTTTTTCGCGATTTCGGGCAGATTATCGGCTTTATTCTCACCGCCTGGTTTTTCCTCACGCCGATCTGTTACGAGGAATCGAAGCTGCGCGGCATGACCATCCTGACCTACAATCCTCTGTATGTTCTGGTGCGGAGCTACCGGGCGATCCTGCTGGAGCATCATGCGCCGTCGGCGATTCCGCTGCTGTGGCTATCGGGAGTGTCGCTTGTGATGGCGCTCGCCGGCTACGCGTGGTTCCACCGCCTGCGCCGAAGCTTCGCGGATGTGATCTAGCGGCGATTAATGAGTTTTAGAATCGTGGCCGTAGGGCTTTGGGGATTTTCCAATCGGAGCATTTTGTCCGTTCGGAGTTGGATCACCTCGGTCCATTCGGGATGCGGGAGGATATAGAACTGCTCCTTCGTAATCGCATCGAAGACCACGTCAGCGACTTGGATGGGAGGCATGCTTGCCTCCATGGCGGCCTTGAATGCTGCCAGGCCGGCTTGCATTTCCGCAGTCATCGTGACCGGTTCGTTACGCAGTTCAACAGGCCTGTTACGCTCGGCGTTGGCGATATTTGTCCGCACAAGCCCTGGGCAGAGAACCGATACTTTGACGAGTGCGTTCCGTTGTTGGAGTGCGAAGTACAGGCTTTCTGAGAGGGCTACCACCGCATGCTTCGTTACGGCATAAGGAGCGGAGGCGCTACCGGCGATGAGCCCCGCGGTTGATGACGTATTGATCATGTGGCACTCCGTATTTTGCGCGAGCATTATGGGCGTGAACACCTTGACCCCGTGGATCACGCCCCACAAGTTGACCCCGATGACCCACGCCCAATCGTTCCATGTTGCCTCCCACGGCGCCCCACCGGCAGCGACCCCGGCGTTGTTGAACAGCAAGTGCACCTGGCCAAATGCATCTAGCGCTCGGCGAGCCAGCACTTCGACGTCACTCTGTCTTGAGACGTCCGTCCTCACACCGAGCACGGTTCCGCCAGCGGTTTTCAGTTCAGTTACGGCCTTGGCCAGATTAGCTTCATCGATGTCGGCGAGGACGACTTTCATGCCCTCGCGAACACAACGCTCGGTGATCGCAAGTCCGATGCCGCTCGCGGCGCCGGTAATCACCGCGACTTTGCCTGGAAACTCGTTCATCGTTTCCTCCTGTGGACATCCGAGTCAGTTATGCTATTGGATCAACGCCGTATGGCCTTCGGGCCGGGAGGGACGAGTTCAAGCGCCTCCTGCGGGCAGGATCGCTCTGGCCCCAAATGAAAATCAGTTCTCTGCGGGAATCGCGTAGTAGCCCTTGCGAGCCTGGACTTTATAGTCCTTGTTCGCCACACGGATATCGAGCTTGTGGTAGCTGCCGTCCTTACTCGACTTCGGAGAGGTGTAGCCGATTGCATACTGGCTGCGCATCTCGTCCTGCAGATCCTTGAAAATTTCCTCGAGCGAATTCTTGCGATCCACTCGAAACACGCGGCCTCCGGTTTCGCTCGACATCTTCTTCATATCGGAGCCTCCGCCGCCCATGCTGATCGCGCCAAAGCCGCCGTGATAGCGCGGATCTTCATAATCGATGAAATAAATGATGCTGTCGGACTTTTGCGCCGCTTCGATCGCCTTGTCAATGCGAGTTCTACTGCCGGTGTCATCGCCGTCGGTGATCACCACCATCACCTTGCGCCCCACCTCGCCCTTCAGCTTCTCGGTGGCGGCCAGGTAGATCGCGTCGAACAGAATCGTACCCGCCATGTTCTGCTGCGTCGGCACCGGACCGGGATGCAGCCCGCCCATAGGAACGCTCAGCCGCAGTTGATTCAGCCCGTCCTGCAAGAGCTGCGGCGAGTTCGTGTCGTCCTGCAGAAGTTCCGCCTCCGCGCCGAATTGCATCAGGAATGCCATGTCCTTCTTGCGCAGCACCTGCTTGAAGAATTGATAGGCCGCGCGCTTCTCCGTTTCGATCAGGTTCTCCTGGCTCTTGCTGGTATCCACCAGCAGCCCGATGGTCAGCGGCAGATCCGTTTCGCGGGTGAAGTACTTGATCTCTTGTTCCTTGCCATCTTCGAACACCTTGAAATCGTTCTTCTCCAGATTGCCGACCAGGCCGTTGCCTTTGTTGCGCACGGAGCACAACACGTTCACAAGGTCGACGTCGACCTTGATGACGGTTTCCTGGGCGGGCAGGGAGACAGACAGTACGAGAAGTGGGAGCAGCACCTTCATAATTACAATAGTAGATGCACCCGGCGTCGAACGTGTTCCCATGAAAAAAGCCATCGTCCATCTGAAAAAGTCCGATCCCGTGCTGGCGTCGATTATCGATCGAGCCGGCGCCTTCAAAATGCGCTACGCCGATCCTGGATTTGAGACCCTGGTCCGTTCCATTACCTCGCAGCAGTTGAACGGCAAGGCCGCGGATACGATCTTCGGCCGCCTCAAGGACGCCGCCAAGGCGGACCCGATCACGCCCGAGTCGATTTTAAAGCTGCGTCCGGCAAAGATGCGAGCCATCGGCCTCTCGAAGCAAAAACTAACCTATATCCGCGAGCTGGCCCGCATGACCCGCTCCGGCGAGATCGATTTCGAGCAATGCCCTGCGCTGGAGGACGCCGCCGTGGTGGAGCATCTGACGCGCGTCAAGGGCGTCGGCGTCTGGACCGTTCACATGTTTCTGATGTTCGCCCTCCGCCGTCACGACGTCTTGCCCACCGGCGATTTCGGCATCCGCATGGCGATGAAAAAGGCCTACGGCCTGGAGGATCTCCCTAAACCCGCGGAGATGGAAAAAATCGCTGCGCCCTGGCGCCCATACAGCTCCATCGCTTGCTGGTATTTGTGGCGGAGCCTCGAAAAGGCGCCGGAATGAAGCCTAGCATCCGTCCGCGCCCGGTTGAGCGCTGATCTTATACTCCCGCCGCAAAGAGCCATTTTCGCGGAGCCGCAGAAAATAAACTCCTGCGTTGAGACCGTGGCAGGCGTAGGCCACGGTCGCCGCGGAAACCTCCAGGGCCGCCCCCGCATCCACCCGATTTCCCTCGTGGTCCACCAGCTCGACGTCGAAGCGCGCCCCGGGCGAATATTCGCTTACGTCCAGCAGCATCACCACCGCCCGGCGCGGATCAATGCTCACCTGTCCGGCGCAGCGATCTGCGCGAAGGGCGACCATCGGCGGAGCAGCGGGAGCTGGCTGCATGCAGCTGGCTGCTGCGAACCCGACGAGAGCCGACAACGCGGCGCGTAACATTTCGTGATTATATATCAGCCTGCCCGCCGCTGGCGGATCAACAAATACAGCCCCGTCAGAGCCAGCACGCCGATCGACACGTACAGCAGGTAGTGGTGAATCATCTCGGCGATGCGTCTCCAGTTTTCGCCCAGAAAATAGCCCAAAGTGAGGAAGGTGCCCACCCATAACGCTCCCCCGGCCCAGGCGTAGGCGATGAAGTGGGTGTATTTGAGCCGGGAGGTCCCGGCAATGATCGCCGTGATGTGCCGCACTCCGGCGATGTAATAGCCAACAAACAGGGCCCAGTGGCCGATGCGGTCGAACCATTCGTGGACCTTGTCCAGCCGCTCCTGCGTGAGGTGAATGTATTTCCCGTACTTGTGGACCACTCCCAGGCCGGCCGTGCGCCCGATCGCGTAGCTGAGGCTGATGCCGCACCAGCTCCCAGCCACCGCCGTCAGGAACGCCGCCACCGGGTGCATCACGCCCTTAGAGATGAGGTATCCGCAATAAACGAGCAGCGTTTCGTCCGGAATCGGCAGCCCCACCACCCCCAGCATCAGAAGGAGAAAAATCGCCCCGTAGCCGTACTGCGAGATCCATTCGAAGACGTGGGACATCGCTTCAAGATAGAGGCTCACGAGGGGGTATGGCAATACCCGCAAAGGAGACGGCCCAAACCCGCGTCAAACGGCTTTTTCGCCTGAGGGAAATCCCTCATACTGGCCAAGCGATGAACACCTACCCCCAGATTTGTACGGAAATAGGCCTCGATTGTCATACTTGTATCGAAGGCACCGCCCGGAACTTGGCGAAGGTCTGTAAGGGATTGAGGGGTAAGATGATTGGCCAGCTATTCGTGCAGATCTATACCGACCCGGCCTGTTCCCGCATGCACGCTCAGTTCGCCTCGGCCTACGAGGATGCCAGCGAGCCTCGGTCCAGGGCGATGGCGGCGGTGGCATAGGTTAACGAATCCCAAACTTGTCCCGCAGAGCGTCCTTATAGTCGAGGATGCCCCACTCGGGAGGGTCCTGGACCAATCCGAGCAGCGCAACCGTTGCTTCCGCGACCCGAACCTTCACCTCCGACTGGCCAAGCGCGAGCATTTCGAGTAGCCGGGGAACTACGCGCTCATCCCTGCGCTTTCCCAGACCGACGGCCGCCTCTTCGCGCACATTCACGTCGCCGTCCTGGAGGCATCGAAGGAGGGCATCCCGAATCTCGGGTGAATCGGCGTCGCCCAGGACGCCGAGGCTGAAGACGGCCCAATCCCGGACATCATCGTCGACGTCAGACGTCAGCTGCAACAAGCAACTAATCGCGCGCGGGTCATTTGCAAAAGTCCCCAGGGCAACTGCCAAGGAGAAGCGCACCTCCTGCGCAACGTGATCCGCATACGGTAGGATCAATGGGATTGCGCGAAGGTCTCCCAGGTGACCAAGCGCACTGATCGCCGAGTGAATTGCCCCAGGGTCAAGCTCGGCCTTCAGCATCTCAGCAATCACGCCATAAGGCTCCGCGTCACCTAACTGGCCCAACACAATGACGCCGCTCGACCTTTTTAGCGGTTCATCAGACTTGCACCACGCCGTTGCGTACTCCAAAACGTCGCGGCTGCCCCTGGACTGCAACGCGCGCAAGGCTTCCATCGCGTCCTCGGTATCGAAATTCTCAACGAGCGTTCGCGAAAAGAGCGCTTCAATCTCCGGCAGGCTTAGAGTCTGCGGATTCATTGAGTCGTTGGTCATAGACAGTGTCTTCGCGTGCATACGCGGCTTCGAATAGCCGCCGACTCTGCTCTTGCCAGGCCTTTTGTTCGTCGTTGGCTTCAATGGGCGCCACAACCCCGTCAGGTTACTACCATCATCAGTCGCGTCGGGCGGGCAATTTCAGCGGGCTTGGTGATCCTTGCACAAAGCGCTTCGAAGAGCGGCTGCCGCCATGAATGGCCGCCCACTTGGCCTCAAAACAAACACGGTCAGCAGCACCGCACCCGCGTTGACTTCGACTTGTATCGTTCGTCACAGAACTTCCGCCACTCCTCGGCCGATTCCGCCACCCCATGAGCCGCCAGGTGCCGCCGGTAGGCGCTCTGATCCGTCAATTCGTCGATAAGGCCCCGTAGAATCTCGAAAAATCGCTTCATGCCAGCTCCGATTGCACGTACGGCGTCTCATTGAGCCGTGCGTCGCGCGTACCCGCCAAAATCCCCGCCCAGACGCGCGCGGAATCCACCAGGATGATCGTCACCAAGACCAGGAACAGTCCGCACACCGCGGCATCCAGGCGAGCGTTGAAGATCAGCGTTGCGGTCGACCCGGTATGGGGGCCGGACGCCAGCGCATCGGCCTGGGCCAGGAAGCCCAGATCGGGCAGCGGCGAGAATATTTTCTGCCAACCGGCCGTGAATGTCACTGTCACCAGCCACGACAGAGGCAGCAGCGTCACCCATAGATACTTCGCGCGATGCATCTTCACCAAGATCGTCGTGGCGACGCACAGCGCAATGGTCGCCAGCAACTGGTTCGCGATGCCGAACAGAGGCCACAGCGAGTTGATGCCTCCCAGAGGGTCGCGCACGCCCTGGTAGAGAAAGTATCCCCAGGCCGCCACCACTGCCGCGCTCGTGGCCAGCATTCCGGGCTTCGAACTGGATTTCTTCATCGCGAGAAGATCCTGCAGCATGAATCGCCCGACGCGCGTCCCGGCGTCCAGCACCGTCAGGATAAACAAAGCCTCGAACATGATCGCGAAGTGGTACCAGAACGCCAGCAGCCTCCGGCTCCCACCCACGAAGGTAAAGATATGCGCCATCCCGAGCGCCAGGGAAGGCGCTCCGCCGGTGCGATAGAACAACGTTTTCTCGCCCACGTCGCCGGCGAGTTGAGCCATCTCCGGAGCCGACACCGGGAATCCCCAACTGGTGATCTTGGCCACAGCCGCATCCGGCGTCGTCCCGACGATTCCCGCCGGTGAATTGACCGCGAAGTAGATCCCCGGCTGCAGCGAAGCGGCGGCGATCAGCGCCATCAGCGCCACGAAGCTTTCCAGCAGCATCGATCCATAGCCCACGCCCCTTGCGTTGGTCTCCTTGGCCAGCATCTTCGGCGTCGTGCCGGATGAAATCAGCGCGTGAAATCCGGAAACGGCGCCGCAGGCGATCGTAATGAAACAGAATGGAAAAATCTTGCCGGCGAAGATAGGGCCTGTGCCGTCGATGAATCGCGTCAGCGGAGGCAGCTGCAATGCCGGATGCACCGCCAGCACTCCGGCGGCCAGCATCAGCACCACCCCCAACTTCACAAAGGTACTGAGATAGTCGCGCGGGGCCAGGAGGAACCACACCGGCAGCGCGCTGGCGAGGAACCCATAGACGATCAGCGCTCCGGCGATGGTGACGCCGGAAAACGTGAACCAGGGCGCCCAAGTTGCCGATTCGGACACGGCCTGCCCGCCGAAGATGCTCGCCAGGATCAGGACGAAACCCACCGCCGAGCACTCCAGCACCTTCCCCGGCCGCCAATAGCGCAGATAGAGGCCCATGAACACCGCGATAGGCATGGTCGCCGCGATGGTGAACGCTCCCCAAGGGCTGCTTTTCAGCGCGTTGACGATCACCAGCGCCACCACCGCCAGCAGGATCACCATGATCAGCAGCACCGTCACCAGAGCCGCGTAGCCGCCCGTGCGCCCGATCTCTTCGCGCGCCATCTGGCCCAGAGATTTTCCGTCACGCCGCATGGAGCAGAACAGCACTACGAAGTCCTGCACCGCGCCGGCCAACACCGCGCCCGCGACGATCCAAAGAAATCCAGGCAAATAGCCGAACTGAGCGGCCAGCGTCGGACCCACCAGCGGTCCGGGCCCGGCAATCGCCGCGAAATGGTGGCCGAAGACGATCCACTTGTTAGTCGGCTCATAATCGTGGCCGTCGCGGAGACGCTCGGCCGGCGTGGCTCGCTGGTCGTTCAATGCCATCACGCGCGCGGCCAGGAAACCGGCGTAAAAACGGTAGCCGATCAGATAAATGCAAATGGCAGCGACCACCAGCCAAAGGCTGTTCACCGGTTCCCCCCGCGATTGAGCGACAAAGGCCAGCGCGAACGCGGCGGCCCCAGCCAGCAGCACCCATAAAGATCGCGTAAAGAAGCGGAGCATTCCTAAGAGGATACAGAAGCCGAAGCGCCCTTGTCAGGGTACTAAGGTCTTTTACGGGGCATGGCTTAAGGAAAAACCCAAGCCTCCTAGAGCGAACCTTAGGCCGAAATGGGGGTCAGTAATGATTGCGACTATCCGATATTCTCTTTAGGCTGTGAGAAGGAGGGCGAATCTTGCTTCGAAGCATCATCATCAGCCCGGACACCGAGTTGTCTGAGCGTCTGGAAGCTGCGATTACGTTGTCCGGCGAGGCCTCAGTCAATCGTGTCCTGGAAAACTATCCGCCCGCTATCGATCTAGTCCGCACTCTGCGTGCCCACGCTCCCGATATTCTCTTCCTGAATTTCGAATCGCTTGAAAAGGCGCAGGAGATCGTCTCTTTCGTGGAAAAAGACGCCGACGGCCTGCAGATCATCGCGTTCCACCGTTCCTGCGACGCGAAAATCCTCCGCGAGAGCATGCGTATGGGCATTCGCGAGTTCATCTCCGACCCGATTGACCGGGCAGTGTTGATGGACTCGATCAACCACGTGAAGGCGCTGCTGGAGCGCAAGCCGCCCACCCACGGCCAGACCACCCAGGTGTTTTCGTTTCTGCCGTCGAAGGCAGGTGTTGGCACCTCAACCCTGGCCATGAACGTCAGCGCCGCCATCGCGCGCCGGCCGAACACGCGCGTGCTTCTGTCGGACTTCGATCTGAACAGCGGCATGATGCGTTTCCTGCTGAATCTGCGCAACGAGTATTCCGTGATCGACGCGGTGGAGCACTCGCTCCACATCGACGAGAACCTCTGGCCGCAGCTGGTGACTACCATGGGCCAGCTGGATGTGCTGCACGCCGGGCGGGTCAATCCCAACCTGCGCATTGAAGGCACGCAGATCCGCAGCATGGTGGAGTTCATGCGGCGCAACTACGACGCGTTGTGCTTCGATCTGTCCGGCAACCTGGAAAAATACTCCATGGAGCTGATGCAGGAATCCAAGCGCGTGATGCTGGTGGTGACGCCGGAAATTCCGTCGCTTCACCTGGCCCGCGAGAAACTGGCCTTCCTGCGCGGATTCGATCTGGAAAGCCGCGTGTCGGTGGTATTGAACCGCGTCCATAAGAAGCCATTGTTCACGAAGACTCAGGTGGAGGAACTGCTGGGCTTGCCGGTGGCGCACACGTTCCTCAACGACTACAACGCCGTCAACAAGGCCATGACCGAAGGCAAGTGGCTCGATCCTGAGACGGAGATGGGCCGCCAGTTCGATACCTTCGCCCATAGCCTCATCGAAAGGCGCACGTCCGCCAAGGAACCGAAGCGCTTCCTCGAATTCCTGAGCGCCCCCAACCGTCTGCTCGCACCGACGCGCAAGTAACGCCGTACACTAGGAGTTGTATGGATCAGGGGTTCTTGCGCAGCCTGCTCGAGCAGGTGCGCTCCGGGGATGTGGATATCGACGCGGCCCTCGGCCGTCTGAAAAACCTGCCGTTTGAGGATCTGGGCTTTGCCAAGGTGGATCATCACCGGGCCATCCGTCACGGCATGCCGGAAGTGGTCTTCGGAAAGGGAAAGACACCGGACCAGATTTCCGCCATCGTCGGGACACTGCTGGCGACGTCGCGAAACGTTCTGGTCACCAGAGCGGACGCCGCGGCGGCCGCGCGCCTGGAGCTTGAGCATCCGGGCCTGGCGGAATATTTTCCCGCCTCTGGAGCAATCCGCTTCTGGCGGGAACGGTCCGCGCAAGGCAAGGGAAAGATCGCCGTCGTTTGTGCCGGCACGAGCGATCTGCCGGTGGCCGAAGAGGCGCAGGTCACGGCCGAGGTGATGGGCAACGAGATTGACGCCATCCACGACGTTGGCGTGGCGGGCATCCACAGGCTGATGCAGAACCGCGACCGTTTGAGCGAGGCGCGCGTCGTCATCGTCTGCGCGGGGATGGAAGGCGCTCTGCCGAGCGTCGTCGGCGGGCTGGTAGCGGCTCCGGTAATCGCCGTTCCCACCAGCGTCGGCTATGGCGCGAGCTTTCACGGCCTCGCCGCGCTTCTGGGCATGCTGAACAGCTGCGCCAGCAACGTCACGGTGGTGAATATCGACAACGGCTTCGGCGCGGGGTACGCCGCCAGCCTCATGAACCGGCTATAGAGTCTCACCGTTCAGCCCCGTGAGGTTTTGACGAAACCACATGGACCGCGCCGGGCGTCTAAACTAGAAAGATATGCGTTTTCGCTTCAGCGGAATTGTGCTTGGATTGGCCTGTGTGGCCACCAGCGCCAGTGGCCAGTTTGTTGTCAATACGGTAGCCGGGAGCTACTCGTCGGGACCGGGGTTCAGCGGCGACGGAGGCGCGGCCTCAAGCGCGCAATTCAATTTGCCTACCGGCATGGCCTACTTCAACGGAAATCTCTATATTACCGATACCGGCAACAACGTGATTCGGGTCATCTCCAACGGAATCATCAATACGTACGCCGGCTCACAGGGCAGCCAGGGATTCGGCGGCGACGGCGCCGCTGCCAATCAGGCGTACCTGAACCATCCATCCGGCCTGGCCGTCGACGGCTCGGGAAATCTCTATATCGCCGATACCGGCAATAACGTCGTACGGATGGTCAGCGCCAAGACCGGCAACATCAGCACGGTGGCTGGTAACCACTCCAGTGGATCGTTTACCGGCGATGGTGGCGTTGCTACCAACGCCGTGCTCAACGAGCCCACCGCCGTGGCGGTGGATTCCTCGGGCAACCTCTACCTGACGGACTCGGTGTACAACCTTGTGCGCAAGGTCAGCGCGTCGAACCAGTACATTTCCACCGTCGTCGGCACTGGTAACACCGGTGGATCGCTGAACCACCCCAACGCTCTTTTGGTCGATTCGAGCGGAGCCATATACATCGGCGACACGAGCCATCGCGTGTTGAAATTCGCGAACAACGCGCTCACCACCTTCGCCGGCACCGGCGACATCGGCACGTCCGGCGACAACGGCGCGGCCAACAAAGCCCTTTTGAACAACCCGACCGGCCTGGCTATGGATAAGGCCGGCAATATCTATATCGTCGACGCCAACGCGTTTCGCGTCCGTATGGTTTCGTCCAGCGGCGTCATCACTACGGTTGCCGGATCTGGCCACGTCGGCTATGCGGGGGATGGCGGCCCCGCACTAAGCGCCTATTTCAATTTCCCGAACTCCATCTGCATCGACAACTCGGGGAATTTCTACCTTTCCGATACTCAGAACAACGTAATTCGGGATCTGACCATCACCACGCCCACGATTGCGGCGAACGGCGTGGTCAGCTCGGCCAGCTTCCTGCCGAAGGTTGCCCCCGGATCGCTGGCGAGCATCGCGGGAACCGGCCTGGCGACCGCGACGACGCCGGAGGCTACCCCGCCTCTGCCAAGCTCGCTCGGCGGAGCCACCGTCACCGTGAATGGCAAGACCGCGCCGATTCTGTACGCTTCGCCGACGCTGGTGAATTTCCAGGTGCCGTGGGAAACGGCGACGGGAACGGCTTCCGTCGTCGTGAACGTGGCCGGGATCGCCAGCAATACGATGACTGTGCCGGTGACGGCCACCGCGCCCGGAGTTTTCTTCTACAGTTCCGGTGCCGCGATCGCCCAGAATCACGATTACTCGCTAAATTCGCCATCCAATCCGGCGCACTCGGGCAGCTTCCTCATCGCGTATCTCACCGGTTGCGGCCCGGTGAGCCCCGCTGTGGCCGATGGCGCGGCGACGCCGTCCACCGGCCTCGTGCAGACCACGTATACGCCCACGGTGACCATTGGCGGCGTTAACGCTCCAGTAATTTTCTCGGGATTGACGCCGGGGCTGATTGCCTTGTGGCAGCTCGACATCACGGTACCTTCCGGCCTGGCGGCGGGTAGTTATCCGATGATCGTGACCATCAACGGGCAGAGCAGTAACTCGGCGACGGTCAGCGTCGCTCCGTAAGCCTGTCTATTACTACTGGTCAGGCCGCGCCGGCGGTCTGATACATCAGCTCCTCCGCGGATACGAAGAAGCCGACTACGGGCTTGGGATCTGTCTCACCCCATCGTCCCATCCGCCATTGGACGCGGAGGTAGCGCATGTTGGGTTCGCGCGACAGGTCTACCAGAAGCAGGTACGTTCCGCAATAGAACTTCTGCGGATAAGCCGCGATCTGTCTCCATTGCTGGCGATCCGCGGATCCCCAGACCGAGACATCGAGGCTATCCTGCTCAAGAATTCGTGTGATACCCAGGGTGAGTAGAAGAGGCCTTCCGGCCCTGCTCCCCAGGGCGATTTCGTTGCTCGCGCCGTCTTCGCGGGCAACCATTTCCGGGACGATCACTTCTGGCATTACTTCCTCCAGAACCCGGCGGCTTCACGAGGTCGCCTAGATTTTACGCAGTCTCACCTGCGCTTCTTTGAGAGTCTCATACTTTTTGCAAAAACAAAAGCGCACCATCTTATGGCCGTTTTTCGGATCCTCGAAAAAGCTCGAACCAGGGACAGCCGCCACGCCGACGTTCTTGATCAGATGATGAACGAACTGGGTGTCGTCCGGATATCCGAATCCGCCGATGTCGGTCATGATGTAATACGCTCCGCGAGGCCGGTAGCAGCGGAACCCCGCTCCTTCCAATACTTCGAGCATTGCGTCCCGCCGCGAGGAGTAGTCGGCCGACATCGCCGTGTAGTAATCGTCCGGAAGCGACAACGCCAATGCGCCGGCGTGCTGCAGCGGCGCCGCCGCGCCCACGGTGAGAAAGTCGTGCACTTTGCGGATGGAATGCGAAAGATCCGGGCTCGCCATCACCCAGCCCACGCGCCATCCTGTGACAGCGTAGGTCTTGCTCATGCTGTTGATCAGAATCGTTCGGTCGCGCATGCCGGGGATCTGCATCATCGGAATGTGCTCTGCGCCGTCGTAGAGGATGTGCTCGTAGATCTCGTCGGTGATGGCGAGTGCGTCGTATTCCTGGCACAGCTCCGCGATCAACTCCAGGCTCTTGCGGTCGAACACGCAGCCGGTGGGATTGTTTGGCGTGTTGATGATGATTGCCTTGGTGCGCGGCGAAAACGCGCGGCGCAGCTCATCCGGATCGAACGTCCAGTCCGGCTCATGCAGCCGCACGAATTTGCGCGTCGCGCCGCACAGCAGCGAATCCGGCCCGTAATTTTCGTAATAGGGCTCGAAGATCACGAGCTCATCGCCGGGATTGGTGACGGCTAGCAACGTCGCCATCATGCCCTCGGTCGAACCGCAGCACACCGTGATTTCCCGCTCCGGGTCCATGTCGAGGCCGTACGTCCGCTGGTATTTCGCGGCGATCGCGTCGCGGAAGGGCTTGGAGCCCCAGGTGATGGCGTATTGGTTGATGTCCGCCGTGATCGCTTCGCGCGCCGCGTTCTTCAAGATCTCCGGAGCGGGGAAATCGGGGAACCCCTGCGCCAGATTCACGGCCTTGTGCTCCACCGCCAGGCGGGTCATCTCGCGGATGACACTTTCATTGACGCGCTGCGTGCGGTCGCTGCGGAATCGGGCGCGATTCAGGGCTTCGGTGGTGGTTGCCATCTAGATATCTTAGCTATTTTCGCCGTTTTCCTTCGCGCCTCACCCTCCCCGTCAAGTCAACGAGAAATTTCAGCAAGGCAATCCGTATTGCGAACGGTCCGATACGCGGCGGAGAGCCAGGCTTCATAGGGAGCGGTTGTAGCGGTTTTTGGCGAGGCGGGCCTGGTGGATTTGGGCTTCTGAAAATACGAAGCCATCGTCGGAGGGGTTGTATTCTTCGCCGTTACATTCGTGGGCTTCGAGGATGTTGAGGAGGTGCTCCATGTCCTTTTCCTCTTTGGCGTGGCGGGTTTGCTGGATCTCGCGGAGCTGGGCGACGGTGCGTTCGAACTGGCGCGAGAGGCGCTGGGTGTGGAGGCTCAGGTTGGCGAGCGCCTTGGACTGCTGGGCAAAGGCGGCAGCGATGGCCAGGGCGTCCTGGATTTCGTCGGCTCCCTGGACGGAAAGGGCGAGGACGTTGGCTTCGAGCGCGGCGATGCGGTTGAGGCGCCAGGAGGCGTCGGCGATGGATTGGACGAGTTGGGCCTCAGTTGCTCCGGCGGGCTGATATTCGTCGACGAAGTTTTGGACGTGGCGCTGGTAGGTGGCGAGATCTTCCGAGGGCATGACGACGATCTGGCCGGTGAGCCCGTGACGGAGGGCGTTGAGGGAGGAGCGGCGCTTGCCGGCGGCGGTGCGGGGTCCGGTGGAGTGCTGGGCGTTGGCGCGGTTGACGTCGGCTCGGGTGGTTGGCTGCGATGGTGACATGAGGTTCCTCTCGGTTTGGTCATCGCATGCGGGGGAGCTGGGCTGCGGTGCGTGAGAGTGGAAAATGGCTCAAATGGCGGGAGTTGGGGTGGGTCGGCGGATGGGTTACTGGCTCGCCGACGGGCGATTTGCCGGGGCGGGAGTGGGTCTTCGCGAAAAATGCGAGTTTCGCGAAAGTGCCCGACCGGGGTGTCCCGGCGACTTTTAAGCGGCGTCTTTACTTTGCTTAGGCGGCCTCGTTTTCAAAATCTGCGAGCGTGGCTGCTCAGGCTGTCCCTCGCGTCCCCCGCGTCCCCCTCGCGTCCGTCCCCTCGCGTCCGTCCCCTCGCGTCCCGATTGAGAAAATGCGTCTGTCCCGTTTTGCCCGTTTTGCCTTAAAGATTCCAGCAGTCCGTGGAACAGCAAAGCTCGCGGCTGGTCGCAATGCCGTTGCCGTTGCAGTCGACAGAAACCGTAATGGAGCCCGCCGTTCCGCAGGTCGAGTCGGAGCCGCAAGTCGTCCTGTGGTTATTGCACCAGGTCTCTTGAGGGTCGCCAAGGACCGAGTACGACCAATTGTACCCGCTGAAGCAGTCTGAGCAGCCCTGCGGGCAGTCCGTGCAATAGATGTAGTTGGAATAAGTGATGCACTGTGCGTCCGCCGTGATATGCATCAGCCCCAACCACAGCAACCCCAATACGGCGGTACCCGTTCTGACGGCATCATCGGATCCTCTCAATGCTCTTTGTAGGTGAGAACGTTGCCATGCGCAGTGGACACGGTCAGGCTGCCATTCTGCGCTTCAACCTGCGTTAAGACTTCCGTTCCGGACGGAACGTGACACCGGAAGCGGGCCAACGGTTGCCCCGCCGAATCGAGTTTCACGACCGTCGGGCCAGTGGCCACTGGATAGGGGAAAACCAGCACATACCAAGCCGACCCGTCCGATGCTGTGTCCATTGCAAGCACTGCATCACCAAGCGGCCCCTGGGTTGCCGAGACCTTGTAGGCTGCCCGCTGTTGAGCCGTTTGATTGAGCGCGGCGCTAAACTCGGGAACTTGGCTTGCCCCAACCGCGATCGCGCCTGTGCTCAAGTCATTCATCACAATGCCGAGCGTTGACCGGTCTATCACTGCAAGGGTGTGCGGCTCGACAACCTCAAACTTGCTCCCTGGCCGCGCCCAGGAAGAAGTCTCTCTCGGCGCACCCTGCCCGAATTTCGTAATTAAGCCATTACCGCAGATTGTGGAGGGTCTACCGCCGATGGAAAGCAGGTTTTCCGATGCATAACATGAAACCGGCCACTGGCCGACCTGCGCCCCACTCGGGGCATATTCGGTCAGCGCTGCCGGTGAACGCGGTCTTAGGATGAGCGTCGCGACGCCCGCCGATGTCACAGTTAACCCGCCGAGGCTTGTGCCGCTTGGCGCCGGCATTAGTGTGATGACGCCGCCAGTCGGATTAGTGGCGACAATTGCGGACAAGCCGCGCTGCACTTTTGAGTCGATCAGGAACCAAATTCCGGCCGACGAGACGCGCATTTCGCGGACAATTAAGTGCTGCCACGGAGGTTGATTAATCGACTTGGCCAGGAAAAATTCGGCGGACGGACTTAAGTCCGTAATTTGCGGCATGTTGGCGGCCGGGGCGAGAGCCACTGAGGCGAACGCTAACAGGCCCAGCCTCATTCTGCAGAATGCCACAATTCCTCCTTACTTTACGCTGAATTCCACCGCCATGCCCGAATTATATTGGGGGGAACGAAAAATGTCAACAGAGTTTTTGTGGAGATTTTTTTGTGGGGGTGTCGGTAGCACGCGATCTGTCCGCTCTAGCCGGGCGGGGGAATCTGGGGATCTGGGGATCTCGGGGACAGACTGACGCGACTCGGTATTTTTTCTTGATCCGGGACACTCCAGAAATGTCCCAGGAGAAGTTTCTCGCAAATTTCTCACTTTTTCAGCATGCCGGGAAACGCTCGATGTGTCCTGCCCGGTATTGCTTACCACGTGACGCAACGGGGTACCGATCGCCAACGAGTCTTCTTCCTCAATAGCGATCGCGAAAGTACCTCCTCCTGCTCAGCTGCGCATTGGGAACGGTCGGGCGGAGCGGCCAGCGGAGCCAGATGTATGCCGCCACACTCGGCGAGGAACAGGTTGAGCTGTTGCGGCAGTGCACGTACGGAGGACGGCCCGCAGTCCCCTCGGTCCCGTCCCTCGGTCCCCTTCGGTCCCAAACGGAGAGCGGGATCGACCGATCGGCGTCTACACCGGTACCTTCGCCGAGGGTCTACGAGCGTTGGATCTCGCCGGGAGACGACCGGCTACAAGGAAGCGCTTCCGATACGAACGAAACGCCGTGAGCGAGCGGATAAGGCAGGGCGCTACACGAGGAGTGTGGTTCCCGCGTGAACCGCAGCAAGCGCCTGGTCCATGGTGGCTACGGAACCGCCATGTTTCCGCGCCAAAAGCACCAGGTAAGCGTTCGTGACCTGCCGATGTCCGGCGATTCCCCGGGTTGGCATGTCGAGATAAGAAACATCGTCCGGCCAGAATTCGTGCCGCGGGAGGGAGGATATGGATTTGAGGAGAAGGTTTGCGGATTCCACCGTCGCCTCCACTCCGGCGCGCAAATGGAAGCGGAAAAGCGCGCCTTGTGTGATGGGGCATGTTGCAAACCGGTGCCCCTTGAGGAACCACGCCGCCGTGCGCACGTTTAGACTGTGTTCGGGCGTCGCCAGTGCGATGAGGACATTGGAGTCGAGCAAGTAGACCTTACTCTTCGTCATCGAGAGCCTTGACGTCCTCGGTGGTCACGGGCCGGGCGCAACGGAAAGTGGGGAAGCCATAATCACTCATCGTTATAGAGGCGTTCTTAGCGCCCTTCGACGATTGCAGAATGAGGTCGCCAACCACTCGTCCGAGGCTGCGGTTCTGATCCCGGGCGATGGCCTTGGCGATGTAGTAAGCCTCATCTGAAATGTCGAGCGTCGTTCGCACAACAACATAATAGCACAAGCGCACAGCTCAGCACCCTCGTTTCGGCTCCCCACCCTGCGGGTACACTGCGGCTCCGGCGGAAACCCGACACACTTTCTGTTGACAACGGAAGCCCGCTCATGGAAGCCTGAGTAGCCACGCTCGTGGATTCGAAAACGAACCCGGTAGGTGCAAGCAACAGAGCGGCTTAGAGAGCCGCGCGGAAAACCGTGACGGACGAGACCGTCCCTCAACCTGACGCCTGCGACACTCGCGACCGCATTCCGACCCTGAACGGCTGCACGCAGACCTTCAAGCCCCTCTGAGCATCGAACGGGCTTGACCATCCTGCCTCATTTCGCCGCCGCTCCGTAAAGCCGCCGGTACGTGTCCGCATTGCGCAGCACTGTTTGGATATAATTCCGCGTCTCGGAGAACGGGACGGTTTCGATGAACTCCGCCGGCTCGCGAAAGTCGCCCCAACTGGACCATGCCTTGGCGCGCGTCGGCCCGGCGTTGTATGCTGCCAGAGCCGCCTCCCAGCGTCCGCCGAAATTGTCGACGATCGACTTCAGGTAAAACGTCCCCAGCTGCAAATTCACCGCCGGAACGAACAGGCTGGCCGTGCCGTATGCTTTCATGTTCAACTTGCGGCTCAATTCCCGTCCTGTGCCGGGAAGAATCTGCGTCAACCCGCGCGCGTTCGCCCGCGAAACCGCTTTCGGATTGAACTCGGACTCCTGCCGGATGAGCGCGGCCACCAAAAACGGGTCGAGGCCCTGCAGTTTCGCGTAGCGATCCAGTTCCGTTCGATACGGCAGCGGGAACGCGTACCTCCAGAACTCCACTGGAGCCGAGTTCAAGGGCATGAACAGGTAATTTCCCGCGAAATGCTTGATATATCGCATCGCCTGGTCCGGCCCTACGGTTTTTGACGTCCGCGCCGCCAGTTCCACTGCCAGCACGTGCGGTTGATCCTCATGCATTGCGCCGAATCGCAGTTCCCCTACGGCCCATTCGTCGAGCCCTGCGGCGGCCAGCAGCCCGGCCCGCTCCATCCGCGCCCGCGATGCGAGAGAAGGCTCGAAATTCAGCGTCCGCGCGCGGGTGGGAAACGCGATTCCGCGCAAGAACTCATTGGCCTTGGGTGACGGCGTAGCATTGCCGAGCTCCTTCAGCCGGTCCCGCGCGATCACGGTGTAGTAATAGTTCGGATACTCGCGGACAATCTCCTCGTAATACACACGCCCGCTGGCTGCGTCGGAAAGTCTGCCCAGGAAATACAACGCGCCCGCAGCGTACTCGGAACCGGGGAACAAACGGAGGTGCGCCCTCAGCATCTCCGCGGAGTCCGGCTGGCGGCGCAGATAATGGCCCCAGGTGACCTTCCAGTGGCACTCCGCAGCTTTCGGATCGTTGGGAAATGATTCGTAGCAGGCCCGGAACAGCGGCTCGTAGGCTTGAATTTGATTCTCCACCAGCGAGTGATTCGCCGCCGCGATCAGCGACTCCAGCCGCCACTTCGAATGCGGATACAGCCGCGCCAGTTTATCGAGCACGGCGTCGACTTCATCCTGATTCTTGAGCCGCTGGGCGCTGAGCAGCAGGTAGTGCAGGCGCTCCGCGTCGACCTCTGGTGTCGATACCTCCAGCGACGCGAAGGCCGTGTGCGCCCGCGGCGTCTCGCGAGCCTGATAATCGGCCACGGCCATGCGTACCCGCGCCAGATCCTTTTCCGCGCCCGTCAATTGCGGCACCAGAGCATCCAACTCCGTGCGAGCCTTTGCGTGCTGCTTGGCGTCGAGCAGTTTCAAAGCCCGGCCGAGCATCGCGTTGAGTGACGGCAGCGGATATTTTTCGCCCAGCCCAGCCTTTAACCGCGCCAGTTCTACTTCGGACTGCGGCGCCTCGGGCGACATTGGAAACAGGTAATAGACTCGTTGATGATACGCCGCCGCGCCCGCCAAATCGCCCGTTTGCTCCAGCGCCTCGGCCATGGCCACATCGCCCGGCGGCTGGGGCAGGGACGCGTAATTCCTTCGCAAAACGGCCAGGGCTGATGCCGGGTCGCCGTTCTTTTCGAGCGCGCGCGCATCGAGCATCGCGGCCTGCGGGGCCAGAGGCGACGCGGGCGTCATCTTGAAGACCGCGTCGAGAGCCCTCACCGCACCGGCGTAATCCTGCATCTCGAATTTCGCCGACGCCAGGAAAAACGAGGGATAATCGGCGATCTTCGGCAACTGTTTCGCCAGAGGCTCCAGCGCCGCGATCGCCGCGGGATATTTCTTCTGCTCGATCGCCGTGGCGCCGGCTTTTAGATCGGCAAGTGGGTCCGTGGAGGCGGACAACGCCGCCAGCAACACCAGCACAACGACAGCGGGTAATGTTTTAAACAAGAGGCCCCGGATATGCCGGTCCCAACAGCGACGCATCATCGTTAGCCAAGCTTCTCACAAACTCCGCGTGCAGATAATCGGCGGTTCCGTTGGCGGGCGTTACGAATGCCGCCCGATATGCCTCGCGAGCGGCGTCCATCTGCGATTTCAGCGCAGCGTAAACGTCGCGCGACGCCCGGCCGGTCTTTATTGCCGCCGCATGATAGAGCTGGATTTCCGCCACCCGCACGCGGGCGAAACGCTGCGCGCGCAGATGTATTTCATCCTGGGAAGTCGGCGGCGCAAGCGTCTTCAGGAAATCCAGCACCGCCGTTTCCGACGGAAAGGCGCGAGCTGCTTCCTCCAACGCTGCCTTCTGTCCGGCCTCGGTCGATGCCGCGCGAATCCACGCGGCGGCTAGGAGAAGATCGTGAATCGCCTCACTCCGGGCCCGCGCGATCTCCTCGTTCATCGCGGTGCGGAGGCCGGCGAGGTGATCGTCCAGGGTCATGTCTCTCTTCGTATTTTATTGCGTTCCCGACGGCGAGAGTTGTGTGGAATAGCGAACCTGGCGTCCGCGGCTCGTTAGATCGAGCGTCAGCCGTCCGTCGTTCTGCGTCGCCCCCGAGCCGGTATAGTTGTCCGAGCCCTGCATCGCCTCCACTTGCGACAGTTTCCAGCGTTCCATCCCCTGTTGTTCGGTCAGTTCGAAGCAAGCCGAGGCGGTGCGGAACTCCGCTTCGGGCGAAAATGCGATCGCTCGCCCGTGCATGCGTCCCTCGGCATGCGCCGTGGCCAGAAGATCCGGTCCGTCGGCGTCCGCGCTGCCCTCGAAGTCGAGCTTGCCGCTCTTGTAGGGCACGTCGTTCAGCTTGCCTTCGAAGTGAAAGTGCGGCTCACGGCCGGCCAGGGTTACGGTCAATTCCCCCGTCAACGCCGCTTGATCCACCTGTGCGGCCAGCCCTGTCAATCGAACCTGCGCCGCGTCCCAGACGAGCCTTGCCGAATCGACCCGCACGAGTGTTTCGCCGAACTTCAGGGAACCGATGGTCACCGTGCCGTCCGCCCGTCTCGCCTTCAGCCAATCCGGCAGCGGCGCCGAACCCAGCCGTAGTGTGCGCGAGAAGAATCCGCCATTGCGCTCCAGCGTGGGTGCCAACACGCTCCGCAGCGCCGCGGCATCGGCCGATGGAATCGTCAGATGGAACTTATGCGGATGCAGCGCCGCGGGATCCAGCCGGTAATCGCCGGTGAACGCGATGTCGCCGGCCTTGGCGCGGATGCGGTTCACCGTCACCCGCTTCCCGTTCAGGCTCACCGCCGCCGACTGCACCCTTAACGGCTCAACCAATCCCTCTACGGGGACACTGGCGTTCTGCAACTCGTATTCACCCGACCACTGGCCGGCTTCATCGCGCGCCCATTCATAGCGAGCCCAGCCGCGCCAGGTCCCCTGCGGCGTGTTGTCCAGCAGCGGAATCGCCACTCCAAAGGAGCGCATATCGGCGACGCTCAGCCCCCGCGTGGCGATCTTCAAATCCAACCGCTCCGCGCCTTCCAGGGAAATGCTTCCCTCCACGTCCGCGCTTTCTTTTTCCCCGGCGTTTACGGTCGAGGGCTCCAGGGCCATCACCTGATGATCGATCGTCAGCGCCGCTGAGGCCGCCCGTAACGGCTGGGCATCGGGCAGCGTGACCGAGGCATCCTGCAACTCCACCCGCCCGGCTGCGCCGTCCGGCTCCGAATAGCGCACTTCGCCCGAAAGGGTTCCTTCGGCGGAGAATTTCTCGGGCATCGACGCGCCGAGGTGCCGCGCGATTTCCAGCACCGTGGCCACGGGTAGCTTTTTCAATTGGGCGCGGGCATCCCAGTGCGGGGCGCTGAGCAGGTCCCACGCGCGGAACGATCCGGAAACCTGCGGATTGGGCGCGTCGGAGACACTTTCCAGTTCCAGTTTTTCCGCGCGAGGATCCAGCGCGCCCTTGAACTGCACGCGCAACCCGGAGCCGCTTTGCGGAAGCAGATCCCAGCGATGAATGTCGCTCACCTGCATGGTGCCGTTGACGTCCAGATGCGACGGCGCACCGGTGAGGCGCGCGTCCAGCGCTACGACGCCGTGCAATCCAAAGCCACGGCGGTCAATCAGCCGGGCGACCTCCTCCAACGCGCTCTTTTCCAGTTCCACGCGCATGTCGACGCTGCGCGGGCTCCACACGCCGCGAACGAAAAAGTGGCCGAAGTCCTGCGCCGAGCGGTCGGATCGCGAAGGCGCGCCGGCAAAGCGAAGCTCCACCGACCGGTCCATCGACGGCGAAACGTCCACATCGGCGTCACTGAAGTAGAACAGCGATTTGGTTTCGCCGAATTTGAAGTTCACGCGGCCCCCGCGCATTTTGATGGCCGGCATGGCGCCCGCGTTTGCCGGCGCGCTGTTGAGCAGATACTGAAAATTCCAAGGCCCCGCGCTGGTCTTCACCAGATTGATGCTGGCGTCGACAAGACGCAGGCTGGAAAAATCCAGATGGCGGCGAAGCAGGCTGAGCAACTGGACGCGGGCGTCCAGCGTGCCCACGTAGGCGAAGGGCTCAATCCCGGCGCGCGGATCTTCGTGGATGGTCACGTCGTCCACGGTGAATCCTGGCCCGGTGAATACGTTCAAGCGAACCTTGCCGACCTCGACGCGCCTTCCTAATCCCCTCTCCAGAGCTCGCGCGATTCTCGGCCGGATAAAGTCGATCTCGACGTGCGGCGCAGCCAGTCCAATCGCCAGGATCAGCAGTAGCGCGATGATAAGAGCCCGCCTCACCGCGCGCTCTCCAGCAGGCTTCGATATGCTGCCGGATCGTCGATATCGCCGAGCACGCCCGCGTCGCCCGTATCCAGGTAGAGCGTGCGCTCGGCGTGCCTGCGAACGATGTCTTTCGCTCGCGCCTCCGGCGCCAGCGCCAGAAACTCGGCGATCAATTCGCGGCGCACTCCCACGGGATGCCCGTGGCGTCCTTCATGGCGGGGAATCACGAGTGGATGCTCGCGCAGGGCGGCTGCGATGCTTCGAACCGTCTGTTCCTCCACCGCCGGGCAATCGACGGGTTGAAACAGGAATCCTCCGGCATCTCCGGGAACTTCGGCCAGCGCTGCTTGCAGCGAACTCAGCTGTCCTCGCGAAGGATCGGGATTGACGGCGAATCGTACCTGCTGCCGCGCTGCCGCGCGAATTTCATCCGCGTGGAACCCCAGCGCGACAATCACCGGATCGCACACCGTGCCCAGCACCCGGATCAGGCGGGTGAGAAAGGTTTCCCCGCGATATTCCAGCAGAGCCTTGGGCGTTCCCATGCGGCTCGACGCTCCGGCGGCGAGGATAATTCCGGCAATCACTTCAACAGCGCCTGCAGTTTGTCGCTCACGAAAATCGATTTGGAAAGAGCCCGCCAGTCCGTTTCCGCCCCCCGGCGCATGGCGATCATTTCGGCCACCACCGAGATCGCGATCTCTTCCGGAGTCTCCGCGCCGATCTCCAAGCCCATGGGAGCGAATACTTTTTGGAACAATTCGCGCGCGAGGCCCTCTTTTTCGAGCTCCTTCACCACGGAAATCGTCTTGCGCTTGCTCCCGATCATCGCGATGTAGCGGGCTTCGGTGTTCACGGCCCAGCGCAACACGCGCATGTCGTCACGATGGCCGCGCGTGACGATCACCAGGTAGCTCGACGACGTGATGGGCAGCTTCGGGAAGACCTCTTCGTAGGGTTCCGCGTAGGTGGCCTCGGCTTCGGGAAAGCGTTCGGGGTTGGAGAAGGCCTCCCGGTCGTCGACGATCACGGTGGCGAATCCGGCCAGGGTCGCGACCTTCGAAATACTCTTCGATACATGTCCGCCGCCAAAAATGTAGGCTCGCGGCTGCGGTGTCACAGGCTCGATAAAAATGTTCAATTGCCCTCCGCAGATCAAACCGTTATCGTAGGCCGCGTCCTGCCCCAAGCTGAAGGCCAGGTGGCGAGGCTTCTCCGTTTCAATCACCTCGCGCGCCGCGTTCCAGACCTCAGCCTCCACGCACCCGCCTCCGATGGTGCCCAGCATCGACCCATCCTCGCGCACCAGCATCTTGGCGCTCTCGTAGCTCGGGATGGAGCCGTTCACTTGGACGATCGTCGCCAGGGCGCACTTCTGGCCGAGCTTGCGCAACCGCACGATTTCGTCGTAAATATCCACGCTCTCTTCAATTATAACGGGAGCGCGTCGGCGGCAGAGCAGGAGGGTTATCATAAGACTTCTCATGCCCGAATCCTTTGACGCCATTATCGTGGGAGCAGGCCATAACGGCCTGGTGACCGCCGCTTATCTCGCCCGCGCGGGCAGAAAGGTTCTCGTGCTCGAGTCGCGCGAACTGGTGGGCGGCTGCTCGGTGACGGAGGAGATTTGGCCGGGCTACAAAGTCTCCACCGCATCCTACCTGTCGAGCCTCATGCAGGAAAAGGTGGTCCGGGAGCTGGAATTGGAAAGATTCGGCTACCGCGTCGACGCCAAGGATCCGGCGTTTTTCTCCCCGTTCCCCGACGGCCGCCACTTATTCATGTGGCAGGATCGCGCCAAGACGCTGGCCGAGATCGCGAAGTTTTCCCAGCGCGACGCTGAGGCTTATCCCAAGTACGAAGCCCATCTGGAGCGGCTGGCGATCGTGGCCGAATCCCTGCTACTCGTCGCTCCGCCCGATTTTCCTCCTCGCGGGGCGGGCGACTTTGTCGAGTATCTGAAGCTATTAGGGAAATTGCGCGGCCTCACGCGCGAGGAAATCGTCGGCCTGGTGAAGATCTTCACCCAAAGCGCCGCCGATTTTCTGGACCAATGGTTTGAATCGGAGCAGGTGAAGGTGACCCTCGCCACGGACGGCGTCATCGGGGCCAATGGCGGCCCTCGCTCGCCCGGAACAGCGTACATTTTGCTGCATCACTGCATGGGCGGAGTGAACGGGCACCGCGGTTTATGGGGATTCGTGCGCGGAGGCATGGGCGCGGTTTCGAACGCGATCGCCGATTCGGGCCGGGCGAAGGGCGTAAAGGTTCGCACCAGCGCGCCGGTCAAGAAGGTTCTCGTCCGCGACGGCCGCGCGCGAGGCGTCGCGCTGGAATCGGGCGAGGAGATCGAGGCGAAGACCGTCGCCAGCAACCTGGACCCGCGCCGGACATTTCTTCAGATGCTCGATGCTTCGGATCTGCCGGCGGATTTCCGCGAAACGATCCGGAGTTTCCGCTCCGAGGGTACGTCGCTCAAAATGAATCTCGCGCTCAGTGGCCTGCCCGAGTTCACCGCCTACCCAACCTCACCAAGGGGCGCGCCGGGCCCGCAGCATCGCGCGACCATGCACATCTGTCCGACGGTTGAATACATCGAGCGCGCCTGGGACGACGCGAAGTACGGCAGGCCTTCGCAGAATCCGCTTATCGAGATGACCATTCCGACCATGTACGACCCGTCGCTGGCTCCGGAGGGCCGCCACATCATGGGAATTTTTCTCCAATACGCGCCTTACACGCTGCGCGACGGCTCCTGGGACGAGCAGCGCGAGCCCTACGCCGAGCGCATTCTCGACGTGATCGAGCAGTACTGTCCGAACATCCGGTCCATCGTCATCGAGCGGCAGACGCTGACGCCTCTTGATCTGGAGCGACGCTTCGGCATCACCGGCGGAAATATCTTTCACGGCGAGATGAGCCTGGACCAGATGTTCGTGCTCCGGCCGGCCGCCGGGTGGGCAAAGTACCGGACGCCGGTGAAGGGACTGTACCTCTGCGGTTCGGGGGCGCATCCGGGCGGAGGAGTGATGGGAGCGCCGGGCCACAACGCGGCGGCTGCCATCCTCAAAGAGTAACGGCAAGGACTAACCGCATGGATCGAAAAGCACTTGCGTTCTCCCCGCGAAAATACCCCCGATAAGGCCTCCGGAAGCGGGTGCCTTAAATTTCCCCTGAGATCGAATCCCGATCCGGCGTAAGGTTCCTAGGGGAGTCCCTTAGGGTGAGTCCCTGAAGGGAAGAAAAACCGTTACCGTGTACATTTGACTTATGTTCCACTGGATCTGCCCCGAATGCGGACATGAGATTCCTCCCTCGGTTCGCGAGTGCGAGTACTGTCATCCGCAAGCCGTGGAACCGGTCGCCGTCGCGCCAACCCCCGTACCGTCGCCGTTGCCCGTACAGGTTCTTGGGCAGGAAGCGCTGCCTGCGCCGTCTGGCCCTCCTCCCCTGCCCGTCGCCGACATTCCCCGTTCCGAAGAAGCGAAGCAGCCGCAAGTGGTGGACCTACTGCCCGTCGCATCGCCTTCGGTGGACGCGGTCCCCTTTGGCGAAACCGCCCTGCCGCCCGTCCTGCCGGCCTCGAACGTACCCCCGGCTCTCCCGTCTCTGTTCGAGCAAAACGCCGTGGAGGCCCAGCCCGTTCCTAAACTATCCGTTTCTGCGCCTCCGATCCACGAGATCGCGCAGCCGCCCGCCGTCCCGGTCGCTGAGGTCGCCGTCGAGCCAGAACCGCCCGCCGTCGTTGTCGAGACTACTCCCCAGGTCGTCGAGGCCGCCGCTGTTCCCGAACCGCCTGTGGCCGTGACCGTGCCTCCTCCGGTTCACGAGATCGCGCAGCCGCCCGCTCCTCCAGTCGTCGAGGCTGCGTCCGAGCCGGAGCCGCCAGCCGCCGTTACCGAGCCCCCGGTTGTCGAGGTTGCCTCCGAGCCGGAACGGCCCGCGGCCGTGGCCGCGCCTCCCCTGGTTCCCGAGATCGCGCAACCCAGCGCTCCTCCGGTCGTTGAGGCTGCGGCCGAGGCGGAACCGCCAGCGACCGCTTCGGTGCCTCCCGTGGTGCATCAAGATACCCAGCTGCCTGTCGTGGAGTCCGCTTCCGAGCCGGAACCTCGTGCGGCCATTTCCGTGCGTCCGGTGATCTACGAAATCGCGCTGCCGCCGCCGCCGCCGGCCGCCGTCGAGGCTCCCGCCGTTACCGTCCCCGCCATCGAGCGTGAGATCCTGCAGCCACCCGCTCCTCCCGCCACTGTGGAGGCTTTCGCCGTTTCAGAGCCGGTGCCTGAAAAGGCGTCGTTAGAGAAGTCCGAGGCTCCGGCACCGGACGAACTGCCTGATCCTCTGCTCGCAATGGCTCAGCAGATTCGATCTGCACAGGCCGGACAGGCTTCCGTCGCTCCGGAGCCCGAGTTGACCGGACTCGCCGAATTGGCCGAGGCGATCAACGAGCATCGGCCGTCGCCCGAGGCTTCACCTTCGACGATCCCTGCCCCTGAGATCCAACCGGCCGCGCTGCTCGTCCCTCACCAGGAAACGCCTGCGCAGGAGCCGCAGCCTGTTGCGCAGGCCGACGAGCCGCATTATTCCACACTGCGCTTGCCGGTCGCCGTGGAAGCCGAGCCCGCTCCTTCCGCCGTAGCGCTCGCTGCGCCGGAATCCGCGTCCGTCATCGAAGCTCCGGTCCCCGTTACTGAAGCTCCGGCCGAAGAAGGTCCGGTTCTGCCGCTGGCGCCGATCCAGAAGCACGGGGACGCCACGAGACGGTCCATCCGTCCTGTTCCTCCTACGGGGAAAGTGCTTGGGGCCGATACCGAACCGCGCCTGACGCTGCCGGGTCCGGCGCTTCCTCCTGAACTGGCGCGCCTGCAGGATGCGAGTCCCGTGACTAAGATCGGCGGCAACGTGGAACTGCCCACGGCTGCGAAAGCAAAGACCGCAGAAAGCGCCGCCGGCCTGCAAGGATGGCTGCTCAGCGGGCTGGTGGCCCTGGTGCTGACCTCCATCGCCCTCAGCGTCGTCTATTTCCTGTTATTGCCGCGAACGGTGGCGGATGCGAAACCACCGGTTCCCGCCGAGGCCGCGCCGCCAACCGCCGCGCCCGCGAAATCCGGCAATCCGGTGGCGAAATTCGTGGAGGTCACCGGTTTTCGCATTGTCGCCGATGGCAGCAAGAAATCCGAAGTGCAGTACCTGGTGGTGAATCACTCCGACGCGGACATCTCCGACGCCAGCGTGCTCGTCACGCTGCGTGGCACCAAGCCCGGGCAAGCTCCGGTGTGCCGGTTCTCCTTCAAGGTTCCTTCGCTCGGACCCTTCGAGTCGAAGGAGATGTCCAGCCCGATCGAAAAGACGCGTTCGCTGATCCTCCCGGACTGGCAGGATCTTCGCGCCGACGTTCAGATCAGCCAGTAAACCGTTTATTCTGGGTGACGTGCGCAGCAACATCGTCACCTTTCCCATTCACAAGGCCGCCGCGGACGGTCCGATTTCCCCCGCCCAGGACGTTCTGGCGGTCGAAGAGCCCTTGCAAATCCGCGCAAATGGCCGCGACCTCGCCATTACCATGCGCACGCCCGGCAACGACGGCGAACTCGCTGTCGGGTTCCTGTTCAGTGAAGGCATGGTGAAGTCCCGCGCCGATGTGCTTTCGATCGAATGCGGCGAGAATACGGTGGATCTGAAGCTCGGCGTCGACGTGGACGTGACGCGCAATTTCTACGCTACGTCCAGTTGCGGCGTGTGCGGCAAGGCGTCCATCGAATCGCTGCGCGCCGCGGGATGCAGCATGGTCGCGCCGGGGGCACGCGTGAATCGAGAGGTGATTCCCCGGCTGCCCGAATCGCTGCGCGCCAGCCAATCCGCGTTCGAGCATACCGGAGGCTTGCATGGCGCGGCGCTTTTCGATGCCCAGGGCAGCCTTGAGACGACGCGCGAGGACGTCGGCCGGCACAACGCGGTCGATAAGCTGATCGGCGCGGCGCTTCTCGCCGGGCGCCTGCCGCTGGACGGCCGGATTCTGATGCTCAGCGGCCGCGCGAGTTTCGAACTGGTACAAAAAGCGGCGATGGCAGGGATCCCGGTGGTGGCCGCGGTCGGCGCGCCATCGAGCCTGGCGGTCGAGACCGCGAGGCGCTTCGGCATCACGCTGCTCGGGTTCGTGCGCGACGGGCGATTCAATATTTATAGCGGGATTGAGCGGTTCTGAACCGCCCTGCGTCAGCAAGGGGGCGAAATCCGTCGACCGGGCGGCCGGCGCAAGGCGCGTGCGGCGTGCGTCACACTCTCCTCAGCCAATTTCCGAAAGTTCCCGCAACGGCCCGGTGCTGTCGCCCAGCGTTTCGCCGGGCACACCGATCCGATCCAGCATCGACACGAACAGATTATTGATCGGCGTCTTGGTTTCCAGATTGAGGTGCCTGCCGGTGTGGATCGTGCCGCACGCGCCGCCCGCGATCAGGACGGGCAGGTTGAGATGCTCGTGGCGGTTGCCGTCGGCCAGGCCCGAGCCGTAGACGATCATCGAATGATCCAGCAGCGATCCGTCGCCATCTGGCGTCTTCGCCATCTTGTCGATGAATTCGGCGAATAGCTCCATGTGATAGAGGTTGATGCGACACACCTTTTCGATCATGTCGGCGTTGCCCTGATGGTGCGTTAGCGGGTGATGCGCTTCCGGAAGGTCGATTTCGCGGTAAGTGCGGGAGCTGCCTTCGCGCGTCAGCATGAAGGTAGCGATGCGGGTCATGTCGGTTTGAAACGCCACCCGCATGAGGTCGTACATCAGGCGCGCGTGGTCGGTGAGATCGGCTGGCGCAGCCACGGGCTTGTCCATCTGCGGCACGATCTCTTTATTGTCGGCCTCGGTGCGCTGAATACGGGCCTCAATTTCGCGCACCGCCGTCATGTACTCGTCGATCTTGCGGCGGTCCGAGGGGCCCAGGTTGCGCTCCAGGTTCTTGGTGTCTTCCATCACACCATCGAGGATGCTGCGGTCGTAGCGGCGCGTTTTCTTGCGAGTGGCGGGATCCTCGTCGCTGGTTCCGAACAGCCGCTCGAACGCCGCGCGCGGATTCAACTCCGGCGGATTCGGCGTCGTGGCCGAGCGCCAGGAGATGCTGTTCGAATACGCGCAACTATAACCGGAATCGCAGCCGCCGACCATTCTGCCGTCCTCGCAGGTCAGCTCAATGGAAGGAAAGCGCGTCTGGCTGACGATTCTCTGCGCCGCGATCTGATCCATCGACACGCCAACATAAATGTCCGCGCCCTCGGTCTTCTTGGCGTGCACGCCGGTGAGATAGGTGGCTGCCGCGCGCGCATGGTCGCCCGCGCCGTCGCCATTCGGGTCGCCGGCCTTCTGCATCAGCCCTGAAACGATCAGCATCTTGCCGCGATGCGCGGCCATCGGCTGCAGAATCCTCGGCAGTTCGAACGCCGAGCCCGCCGTCGCCGGGGTCCAGTCCTGCATCATGATGCCGTTCGGCACGTAGTTGAACATCATGCGCAGAGGAGCCTTCGGCGTCGCGAACGCGGGCAGCATGGAGTCGAGCAACGGAAGCGCGATGGAGATTCCGATGCCGCGCAACATCGTGCGGCGCGAAAGGCGTTTCTGTGTGATCATCGAAGTCCTCCAGTGCTGGCTACCTGTTTTACCGCCTCCGCGTGGCGCATTTCAAACGGCGCGCTGGCGACGATCTCCATCACCAGCTTAGAGAATTTATATTGATTATCCGCTACTTTTCGCGCAATGGCGCTCACCACCGGACGGTCGTAGCGCTCCAGACCGCGGCCCAGCGCGAACGTCAGCATTTTTTCCACCAGGCAGCGGGTGAACGCGTCCTTGTCGTCCTGCAGGATCTGGATCAGCCCCTCGGCATTGGCGAACGATTTTCCGCCGGGCAGGGTGCCGCTCGCATCGATTGGGAATTTGCCGTCTTCGGTGCGGTACCGTCCGATGGCGTCAAAGTTTTCCAAGCCAAATCCCAGCGGATCCATCCGCGAATGGCAGGACGCGCAGACCGGGTCCTCGCGATGCTTTTCGAGCGATTGGCGCACGCTCATCGCGGAGCCTGCCTCGGCCTCCTTCAAGCTCGGCACGTTCGGCGGAGGAGGAGGCGGCGGCGTGTTCAGCACGTTTTCCAGAATCCATTTGCCGCGAATCACGGGCGATGTGCGCGTCGGGTACGAGGAGACCGTCAGGACGCTTGCCTGCGTCAGGATTCCGACGCGCGGCGTGCCGGTCAAATCCACCTTGCGGAAATTGTCTCCGGTGACGTTCGGGATTCCGTACAGTTTGGCCAGCGGCTCATTCACGAAGGTGTACTTCGCATTCAAGAAATCGAGAATGCTGCGGTCTGTCCGCATGATGTAGGAGAAGAATAACTGCGTCTCCATCTTCATCGCGTTGCGCAGTTCCGGCGTAAAGGCCTTGAACTTGTCCGGATCGGGTTTGATGCGGTCCAGGTTGCGCGTTTGCAGCCACTGGCCTCCGAAATTGTCCACGAGCGCGTCGGAGCGGAGGTCCCTCATCATGCGCGTGACTTGCTGCGCGAGCACCTTTGGCTCATGCAGGCGATTTTCCTTGGCCAGGTGGAACAGTTCCGCGTCCGGCATACTGCTCCACAAGAAGTAGGAAAGCCGCGACGCCAGTTCGTAATCGCTGATTCGATGCTCGGCGCCCGGGACTGGGTCGCGCTCCATACGGTATAGGAAATAAGGGGAGACGAGCACCGCCTCCACGCCGACCTTCATCGCCTGATCCAGCGAATCGCCGTCGGCCTGCGCCATATTCACGTAAGAGACGAACTTATTGACCTCCGCCGGTGTTACGGGCCTGCGCCAGGCGAGCGCCGCCAGGTTCTCCAGATTCCTGCGCACGCAAGAGGCGTTGTGCTGTCCCGGCGCGTGGCCGCAGATGAAGACTTTCTTATAGCCTTCAGGCGTGGGCTGCGGCTTCGGATTATACGGCCCGAGCACCTCGAAATAGTCCACTGCGCCCTTGGGCACCACGAACGGTTTCGGCGGTCCCGCGGGCTCCGGCTGTCCTTTCCTCTCGCGCTCCTTTTGCGCGTCGAGCTCCTCTTTTTCGTGCTGCTCAATCGCCTCGGCTTCATTCACCTGGAACCAGGCGGTCATCTTGTGGACGCCGTAGGGCACGTGGATCTTGTAATCGTGAATGCGGCCGACGGCCACGAATCCGGGCACGGCGCGAACGCTCTGCGACTCGCCACCATCCCAGGAAAAAAATAGCACGCCGGGATATTTGGTCGCGGCCTCCAGGCGGATCACGTAGTCGGCTTCCCACTGGAATTTGCGCTCCCAGGTGAACTCGCCGGGCCGCCTCGAATCGTTCTTGTTGCGGTCCCTGATCGCCATTTTCGGAGGTGCTTCACCCTCGATCGCGAGGCGAGCCACCTTGCGCGCGGCGGCGAGATATTTTTCCATCAGCGTGGGGGAGAGCGTCAGCACATCGCCGATATTGTCGAAGCCGTAGCCGAAATCGTCGGTGGGAAAATCGTCGGCGGGGCGGAAGTCGACCGCCAGCAAATCGCGCACTGTGGCATTGTATTCGTAGCGATTCAAGCGCCGCGCCGTGACGCGGCCGGGGTCGGGCGCAAGCGAGGCGTCCTGTCTGGCGAACTCATCATCGAGCCATTTGGTGACGGCGGCTATCTGTTCGCCGGCGGGGCGGGGAAAGGCGTTGGGAGGCATCTCGCCGCGCTTGAGCTTCTCGACCACGCGCTCCCATTGTTCACGCTTGGCGGCGACGTCTCCGGGGGCTTTCAGATTCAGGCCGCCGGATTGCAACTTGTCGTTATGGCAGGCGACGCAGTTCTTCTGAATGAAAGGAAAGACGGCCTCTTGAAACGTTTGAACAGCGGGGCTGGAAAACGCCAAACCAGCGCACAAGGAGAGCCCCGTCATCAATCGAGCAATTGGGGACACAACCGCCATGCTTTATTATAGTCGGGGCGGATCGGCCGGGCCCATCGGGTCTATACTGTAGCCCCAAGTTCAGGCATGGGGCTCGTGCGGGCAGCGACCGGGTGGCTTATTCTGGAGAACAATGTTGCGCGCCCAGGGAATTTTTAAGCATTTCGACGGGGTTCAGGCTCTTCGCGGCGCGAGCTTTTTTCTCGCCCCCGGCGAAGTGCACGCGCTGATGGGGGAAAACGGGGCTGGAAAGAGCACGCTGGCGAAAATCGTTGCCGGATCGATGCGGGCGGACTCCGGGCAAATTTTTCTCGACGACAAGCAGGTGGAGATTAGGAACCCGCTGGACGCGCAGCGGCTCGGTATCGGGATGATTTACCAGGAACTCGACCTATTCCCTCATCTGAGCATCGCGGAAAACATTGCAATCGGCCGCCCAGTGAAGTTTCGCGACCTCAGCCGCTTCGCGCAACCGTTTCTCGAGGCTGTCGGGCTGGGCGCGAGCCCGCGCGCGATGCTTGGGTTGCTGCGCGCGGGCGAGATGCAACTTGTGGCGATCGCAAGGGCTTTGGCGTCGAACGCTCGCGTCCTGTTCATGGACGAGCCCACCAGTTCTCTGTTCGACGACGCAGTGGAGCGCCTGTTCCGCCTGATCGCAGATCTGAAACAGCGCGGCGTGGCGATTGCGTACGTGTCGCATCGCATGGACGAGATTTTTCGCATCTGCGACCGGGCGACGGTGCTGCGCGACGGGCAGACGGTGGGCACGCGCCTCATCGCGGAGACAAATCCGGACGAGTTGATCCGCATGATGGTGGGGAGGGAAGAATCCCAGGGCTCACGCCGCGGGGCTATAGCCCCTCATGTTAGTGAGGGGACGGAGACGCTGCTGGCCGTCTCCAATTTGTCGACGAGCAGATTGAAAAACGTCTCCTTCGAGCTTCGCCGCGGCGAGGTGCTGAGCATTGCGGGGTTGGTCGGCTCCGGACGCAGCGAAATTGGTGCGGCGCTGTTCGGGCTCGACCCTCGCACAGGGGGTTCGATTCATCTGAAGGGCCGCGAAATTCAGCCGCGCTCGCCGGAGGAGGCGATCCGGCTGGGAATCGCTCTGCTACCCGAGGATCGCAAGCGCGAAGGGCTCATGATGCAGATGAGCGTAGCGGGCAACGCCGCGTTGGGGCGGTTTTCGAAGTTCGGGATGATCCGTCGCGCGGAGGAAGAGCGCGCGCTGGATCCGGTATTTCGCGCGCTCGGGTTGAAGGCAGCTTCGACGGAAGCACCGGTCAGCTCACTCAGCGGAGGCAATCAGCAAAAAGTGCTTCTTGCCCGCTGCCTGCTTGCGAATCCCGACGTGCTGTTCCTGGACGATCCGACGCGCGGCATCGACGTCGGGGCGAAGCAGGAGATTTACGCGATCATGGAACGCCTGAAGGCTGAAGGAAGGGGCCTCATCCTGGTGAGCAGCGAGTTGCCGGAGCTGCTGCTCTGCTCCGACCGCATCATCGTCCTGCGCGAAGGCCGCCTTACGGCGACGCTTACTGCAGCCGAGGCTACGCAAGAACGGATCATGACGGCGGCGACGTTGTAGGCCCGATCCCCGCATCACGTGCGGGGCTGTGCGTGTGACCCACACCTCCCGTCAACAGCCCCTGGCGTCAGCCAGGGGATCAGCGCTATGAATAGATGTACCCCCATGAAGAGACTTATCTGCATCAGCCTCCTGCTCACAGCCTGCTCCACCCAGAAGAAGGAATTCTTCGTCGCCTTCAGCCAGTGCAATAACGCCGAGCCCTATCGCGCCGCGCAAAACGCGCTCATGACGAAGTTGTTCCAGGAAGCCGGAGGCGTGAAGCTCGTCATCGCCGACGCGCAGCAGGACAACTCGAAACAGGTGGCGCAGGTGGAGACGTTTATCCGCCAGAAGCCAGACCTGCTGATCGTGGCGCCCAACGAGCGCGCTGCGCTCACTGCCGTCATGGGCGAGGCGGTGGCCGCGCACATCCCCGTGATCTGCCTGGAGCGCGATATTCTGCAACCCAATTACACCACCTACGTCCACAGCGACAACATGGAGATCGGGCGGCTGGCCGGGCAATTCATCGCCGATCTGCTGACAAAGAAATACGGCTCGCCAAAGGGCAACGTGGTGCAGATGCGAGGCCTGCTTGGCGTGGAGGGCGAGATCAAGCGCGACTCCGGCGCGAAGGAGATTCTCGCAAAGTATCCGGATATTCACATCGTGGCCGAGCCGGTGGCCGACTGGATTCAGGCGAAGGCCAAGGACCGCATGACGGAGGTTCTGCGCGCGCAGCCGAAGATCGACGTGCTGTACGGCCACAACGATCCGATGGCCGTGGGAGCGTATTTGGCCGCGAAGGAGCTGGGGCGCGAAAAAGAGATCGCCTTTATCGGCGTCGATGGGTTGGAAGGCGAGGCGGGCGGCGTGAAGAAGGTGCAAGACGGGATTCTGGCCGCGACGTTCGTCTATCCTCTGTGCGTCGACAAGGCCGTGGAGATTGGCCTGAAGATCCTGCGCGACCCGAACTTCAAGCCTGAGACGGATTACAGCATACCTTCGAGGATCGTGATAAAGGGAGCGCAATAGATGCCACTTTTCCTGAGATTACGGCGCGATTTCGCGATCCCGGAGCGAACGTGGTCGGGATTTACCAGCATCGCGGATGACGTATGATCGAGGTATTCATCCGAACGCAATCGTCAGGCGCTCGTGGACCCGCTTCCCGATGAGGAAGTGCCGGTAGCGATCTACTAGGGGGTCTTCAGCGCCGCACACGCGAACGACCTGGTGGTGACACTCCTGCTCCCCAGCGTCGATTTGCCGGTTATGGAAAGCGTCACGTCGGCGTATCCGCATAAGCTCCTGCCGATGTTTTTGAACACTCGCACTTCGGGATAGGGCGGAACGTTTAGCTCCGTCCACGACCACTCGGCGATGTCGATGGAGTCGATGTCGGGCGTCTCCTCGCGGGCATATTCGGCGATGCCATCGGGCAATTTCTCGAGGTTGCTGTCGCTGAAGTAGATCATTCCGCGATTGCGGTTGCCGGAGTACATTGCCGAGGAGGGGTAGTGATCCCAGTAGCCGAAAAAGCTCAGTGCCGGCGCGATGGCGAACAGCAGCATCGCCACGAACTGGAACCATCCTTCGAAGGCTCCCGCGACGGCATCGCTCTTCCAAAACAGGATGACGACAAACGCGGCCATCGCGATGTTCCACGGCCAAATGACGTGGTTGTAGTTTTGCCCCACCGGCCCAAGCGAAATGAGGATAAACAGGTGCATCGCCAGAGCCGCGGCAACCCCGGCGCTGCGAAATTTCCTGGTCAACAGAGCCAGACCGATGGCCGCCTCGATGAATGGCGCGGAAAGCGCGAGCGGATGCACCAGTTTCGCCGCCGCTTGGGGCAAGTGGCGCAGAAATGGCTCCAGCATCCAGGGAAAGACGTCGTTCATGAAGCCGGCGTTGATTTTCTGGATACCGCTCCAGAAATAGACCATGGCCACGATCAACCGGCAAGCGTTCGGCGCAGCGAATGCGACACCGAGGAGCAGGAAAAGATATTGGTAGAACCAGGGCTGCAGTCGTGACTGATCCATGACCGCCAGCATGACGGCGAGCACCGCGAAGACCGGGATCAGCCGAGGCGTGAGCGCGCAGGCTGTCAGCGCGACCAGCGCCGCACCGAACACGATCGCATCGTAGGGGCTCGGAAGCGGCTTCAGAAAGGGAAAAACGGGCGTGAGCGGATAAAAACGCGCGCTCAACCAAAGCTTGTAGGACAAAGCCATCCCGGAAAGGGCTCCGGCGACGATGGCGATGCGGAGGTAGAGCAGCCGAGGATCCAACACTATATAAGGCACTATATAAGAATGCTCAGACTTACCGTGGCGTTGATCCTCGCGGGGATAGCCCCTGCTCAGGCTCCTGACGCTGGACGAAAACAGTACGAAAGCCACTGCGCCGCCTGCCACGGAGGCGATGGAGACGGCGGCGAAATGGGTCCGGGCATCGTCGAACGTGCGACGCATCGCAGCGATGACGAACTCGCGAACTTGATCCGCACAGGAATTCCGGCGGCGGGGATGCCGGCATTCAAGATAACGGACGACGAACGTCGGAGTTTGATCGGCTACGTGCGGTCGCTGAAACCTCGCGGCAGTGCGCCGGTCCACATCAAGGTCCCGACGACGGACGGCCGGACGCTGGAAGGCGAAGTGCTGAACTGGAGCTTTGCGGATCTGCAGCTGCGCGGCGCCGACGGGCACGTGCATCTCCTGCGCGCCGAAGGTGATCGCTATCGCGAGGTCACCTCGCAGTCGGATTGGCCGGGCTATCATGGTTCGCCGGATGGCAACCGGTTCACAAAGATCGATCAGGTGAACAAATCCAACGTCGCGAAGCTGGCACCGGCGTGGATGTTCAACCTGCCGAATACGTCTCCCTTGGAGAGCACTCCGCTGGTCGTCGGCGGCCTGATGTACGCCACCGCGGGCAACGAATGCTATGCGCTGGACGCCGGATCGGGCAGGGAAGTCTGGCATTACCGCCGCCCGCGGACCAAGAATTTGAACGGGGACGCCGCAGGAGGGTTCAATCGTGGTGTGGCGATCGCGGGCGAGCGCCTGTTCATGGTCACCGATAACGCGCACCTGTTCGCGCTGAACCGTTTCACTGGCACGATTCTGTGGGACATCGCCATCGCGGATTGGAAGCAGAATTACAACGCGACATCCGCGCCCTTGATCGTGGGCGATCTGGTGGTGACCGGCACGGCGGGCGGCGACGAGGGCGTACGCGGATTCGTCGCGGCCTTCGATCAGGCGACGGGCAAGGAAGCATGGCGATTCTGGACCGTGCCCGAAAAGGGCCAGCCCGGCTCTGAGACGTGGGGCGAAAAAGGCATCGAGCATCCGTCTGCCGCCACTTGGTTCACCGGGAGCTACGATGCAACGCTGAACGCGGTTTACTGGCCAGTGGGCAATCCGGGACCGGATTACAACGGCGACGATCGTCCGGGGGATAACCTGTATTCGGATTCCACGGTCGCTCTGGATGCGAAGACCGGCAGGCTCAAGTGGTATTTCCAGTACACTCCCCACGACGTCTGGGATTGGGACGCGGCGCAGCCGGAAGTGCTGGTGGATGCCAACTGGCAGGGGCAGCCGCGCAAACTGCTGCTGCACGCCAATCGCAACGGATTCTTCTACGTGCTCGATCGAACCAACGGCAAACTGCTGCTCGCCCGCCCGTTTGTCAAGAAACTGACGTGGGCCAAGGAGATCACCCCCAACGGGCGGCCTGTGTTGAATGCGAATCAGGAGCCGACGAAAGAGGGAACCCTCATCTGTCCCGCGGTGGAGGGCGCGACCAACTGGTTTTCGCCGTCTTATAATGCGGCGACCGGGTTGTTCTACTTGCAGGCACTCGAAAAGTGCAACATCTTTATGAAGTCCGAAGAGACTTGGGAGGCTGGCAGATCGTATTACGCCGGCTCGGTGCGCCGCGCTCCGAATGACAATCCCCAAAAAGTGCTGCGGGCGATCGATATTCAAACGGGAACGATCAAGTGGGAACTGCCGCAGAAGGGTCGCGCGGAATCCTGGGGAGGCACACTGGCAACCTCAACTGGCCTGGTGTTTTTCTGCGAGGACAGCGGCGCGTTCATGGCTGTGGATGCGGAAAGCGGGCGCGTCCTGTGGAATTTTCAACTCAACGCGCGGTGGAAGGCCTCGCCGATGACCTACGTGTTCGATCACAAACAGTATTTCGCGGTGGCGGCCGGGTCGGATATAGCAGCATTCGCGATTGCGCAGTAGGCAATCTCACTGCAAGTCCACCGGCACCGTCCACGCCGAAAGCGCGCCCTTCATGCCCTCGCGCACGATGGCGCGGACCCGGTAGGCCCCCGGCGGAGCGTTCAGCGTAGCCACTCCCTTTAATCCTTCTTCTTTCATCGACGCGAGCCGTTCATCGGTGAGCGAGAGATCCATGATGGCTTCCCTGCCGGTGACGAATCCGCCATGCTCGTCGAGGAGGGTCATCAGAAAGACGATCTGCTGCGCGTGGCGGCCGCTACTCTCGACAAACTGCAAGCCGCTCACGTCGACCGTTACGGAGACTGAAACGGGAACATTGCCGTCCTTTAGCGGTCCGGTCGCTACGCGAACCTGGGCCGGAATCGCCCGGGGAAGATCGCTCGAAAAGACCGCCGCATCCATTGGGTCGCGAGCCGCAGGCGCTGCTTTGGCGGCTTCAGGAGGAGGCGAAAAATAGCCAGGCCGGAATTGCACGGACTCCGGCCGCTTCTTCTTAAAACGAATCTGAAGCTTGTGGAACGTGCCGTCGCGAGGGCCGGGATTGAAGTTGAGCAGATAGGTGACCTCTGGCGTCATCGCCAGTTCCATGGCTCCCGCCAGGTCGTTCGTGTTCTTGAAAAGATGGCCTCCGGTCCCGGCGGTCACTTCCGCCAGCGGCGTCCAAAGCAGCGACTGCCGCAGAAGACCGCTGGCAGGCCCGAGTGCGTTTTCATCAATGGCGTGGACTACGATGCCCCACTTCACTGCGCCATCGACGAATCGTTCCATCTCAGGTTGCCTGGTGCCAAGCAGGAAACCGGCCGAATTGAGCACAAGGACGCGGGCGCCATTCACCTGGGACAGCCGCTTGGCGGCGTAGCCGAGCGCGTCGATCGTGTCGATGGATTGGGCCCGCGTCTCCTGCCAGGACGCGCTGGCCAGTTGATCGGCCAATGCCTGAGCCTTCGGCCGGCACTCCCTCTCTGATTCGCCACCGCAAGTGCACGGCTTTGCTGCGTTGATGGCTGCTTCTATTGTCGGGACGTCGAGCCTGTAAACGACGATGTACGAATCCACCGCGTTGACACCGCAGGGTGGGGTGACGATGTGGCGATCGTGGGAGGCCAGGTGATTGAGCTTCTCGGCCAACAGGTTTGCGTCGGTAGTGAAGTCAAGGTCGCCCTGGCTGGACGCAGTGACGATCGATACCCATTCGCCCGCCTTCAGGCCCTTAGCGATGAAGGCGCGGGCGGCTTTCATCATAAAGAGGCTCGCGCCTCCGTGATAATCGTCGAAAAAGAACGTGACGTACTTGGGCTGCGGCGGTGGAACCTGGGCAAGCGGCACGGCATCGGGGAACTTCGTGCCGGGCGCCGCCGCGGGCCTGCCGTCCGCGGTCAACTCGGAAAAAGCAATAATCTTCTGCGGAATTCCGTTGTCAAGGACGTCGAAATCGGACGCCTGAAGGCCGGAAATGGCGTGGCCGCGTGAATCGCGAACCGCCAGCGAGGCCTCCACCAGCATGGTTTCGGCGCGCAGAACGGACGACGGCGGCGTGTAAGCTCGGCTGCGAATGACTACATCTTGCGGCGGGGCCTGGGAATGAACAATGCCGGCGAACAGAAAGAGCCACGGCGCCCGAGACATAAATGCATTATAGGATGCGAAATCCTGCCTCCGCCGTGGGATAATCGCGCAAGTATGCAGAACAACTTGAGAAAAGCCATTGCCTTCGCTTCGGCGATGGTGTTATTGCGAGGTCAAACGCCGTCAGCGGCGGGATTGACCGGATTCAGCGCGGCGGCTGCGGCCGCCGAAATCGCTCGCGAGAAGCAGTTCGACGCGTCGCTCGATCGGGGCCAGATGCAGCAGTGGCTCCAGAGGCTCTCTGCCAGGCCCCATCACCTGGGATCGCCCGCCGGGAAAGAGAACGCCGAATTCATCGCGTCGCAGTTCCGTTCCTGGGGATATGAAACGCAGATCGAGACGTTTTATCCGCTGTTTCCCACGCCCAGGAAACGCCTGGTCGAGATGACCTCACCGCGACGATTCGCGGCGAAGCTCGAAGAGCCAGTTTTGCCCGAAGACAAGACGTCCGGCGTCCGCCAGGATCAGTTGCCGACCTACAACGCCTACTCGATCGACGGGGATGTGACAGGGCAACTCGTCTACGTCAACTACGGGCTGCCGGCCGATTATGAAAAGCTGGCCGAGCGCGGCGTCGATGTGAAGGGCAAAATCGTGATTGCGCGCTACGGGCAATCGTGGCGCGGCATCAAGCCCAAGGTCGCGGCCGAGCACGGCGCGATCGGCTGCCTGATTTACTCCGATCCCAGGGACGACGGCTATTTTCAGGGCGACACTTATCCCAAAGGCGGATGGCGTCCCGCGGATGCGGCGCAGCGCGGCAGCGTGCTCGATATGCCGACGTATCCGGGAGATCCGCTGACTCCGGGCGTGGGTGCGACGAAGGACGCTCCGAGGCTGGCGCGTGAGAGAGCCGAAACGATTACCAAGATTCCGGTACTGCCGATCTCCTACGCGGATGCGACTCCGCTGTTGGAGGCTCTGGGCGGGCCGGTGGCGCCGCCGGAGTTTCGCGGCGCGCTTCCATTGACCTATCATCTGGGTCCCGGGCCGGCAACGGTGCATCTGGCCCTCGAATTCGATTGGAAGCTGACGCCGGCTTACGACGTCATCGCGCGGATGCCGGGCGGTGAACTAGCCGACGAGTGGATCATCCGCGGCAATCATCACGACGGCTGGGTGTTCGGCGCGTCCGATCCGTTGAGCGGCCTGGTTCCGATGATGGCGGAGGCGCGTGGCGTCGCCGCTCTGGTCAAGGCCGGTTGGAAGCCGAAGCGGTCCATTGTCTACACCGTCTGGGACGGAGAGGAGCCGATGCTGCTGGGCTCGACGGAATGGGCGGAGTTTCACGAAAAGGAACTGGATCAGCACGCCGTGGCGTATATCAACTCCGATACAAACGGCCGCGGTTTCGTGCTGTTGAACGGTTCTCACACGCTGGAGCATTTCGCCAATGAAGCGGCTCGGGACGTGAACGATCCGGCCTACAAAGTCCCGGCTCTGGACCGATATCGTGCCGCGATGATCGTGAATGGGCCGCCGGAGGAGAAACAGGCCGCGCGCGAAAAGCGCGACGTGATGCTGGGCGCACTCGGCAGCGGGTCCGATTTCACGCCATTTCTCCAGCACCTGGGCATCGCGACGCTCGACATCGCCTTCGGCGGCGAGGACGCGAGCGAGGGTGTGTACCATTCGATCTACGATTCCTACGATCACTACACGAAGTTCGACGATCCGGATTTTCAATACGCCGTGGCGTTTTCCGAGTTGGGCGGGCGCGTGACGATGCGGCTCGCCGAAGCCGAGACGATTCCTCTCCGGTTCAGCGGATTCGTCCGGGCGGTGGAAAAATACGCCGGTGAACTGATCAAACTGGCGGATCAGATGCGCGCGGATACGGAGGATCGGGCCCGCTCGGCGGCCGACCGCTCGTTCGAACTGGCCGCCGATCCGAAAGTACAGTATATATCTCCCGCGCCGAAGAGCCCGGTGCCGTATTTGAATTTCGCTCCCCTGCAGAATGCCCTGGCTCGGCTGAAAACCAGCGCCGGGAAGTTCGAGGGACTCAATACGACGTCGCTGCCACTCGAAACACGGCGGCAACTCGACCAGATCCTGATGCGGACCGAGAGGGATCTGCTGCAGCCGGAGGGACTGCCCCGGCGTCCCTGGTACCGGCATCAGATTTATGCGCCGGGGTTTTACACCGGCTACGGTGTGAAGACGATTCCCGGTGTGCGGGAGGCGATCGAGGAGCGTCGCTGGGACGAAGCGGGCGCGCAGATGGAACTGGTCGCAAAGACGCTCGACGCCATGACGCGCGAGATCGACCGCGCTGTGGCGTTGGTTTCGGCGGCAAAATGATAGGTCTATGAAGAGAAGGTCCTTCCTGGGCGGCGTCGCCGCGGCGAGTGTGGCTCTGCGCGAGCCGGTTCAAGCGGCGACTCCAAAAATGAAGATCACCCGCGTGCGCGCCTACGCGCCACCGGATCTGAATCCGCTCTTTAATCAGAGCAACATGGTGATCACCGTCGAGACCGACGCCGGCATCACCGGCATCGGCGAAGGCGGATCGAAGGACACCATCGAACAGTGCGCTGGCCGCTTGATCGGGAAAGATCCGCAGTACATCGAAAAGCTCTGGCAGGACATGTATCGCGCGTTTTTCTATCCGCCAGGGCGTGAGAAGATCGACGCGCTGGGCGCCCTCGACCTGGCGCTCTGGGATTTGAAGGGAAAGGTGCTCGGCCAGCCGGTTCATGCCCTGCTGGGCGGGCTCGCGCGGAACTACTGCGAGTGCTACATCACAGGAGGCGTGGGCGGCGGGCCAACATTCAAGGAAAAAGCGCAGGCGGCGATCGCGGCGGGCTATCGCGCCTATCGCATGGACGCAGCCAGCGTGATCGACGGTACGACGTTTAACGCCCGCGAACGCATCCATCAGATGCGGCACGACTGCGAGGAGGCTCGCGACGGCGTCGGCAGGGACGGCGACTGGCTGATCGACTTTCATCAGCGCTTCGACCTGGCAGACGCGCTGCGAGGCTGCAAATTGCTGGAGGATCTGGAGCCCTTCCTGGTGGAGGATCCGGTGCGGACGGAGGCGTTCCTGGAGGATATTCCGAAGCTACGGCGCCAGACGACCGTTCCTCTGGCGGCGGGCGAGGAGTGGGGCCAGCGCTGGGACTTCAACAAGCTGGTGGAGAATCACGATATCGACTACGTCCGTGCCACGCTGCCGAACGTCGGCGGCATCACGGAAATGCGCAAGATCGCGGCCATCTGCGAGACGCACTTCGTCGGCATCGTTCCGCACTTCACCGGCCCCATCGCGGAGGCGGCATTGGTCCACGTGCTCGGGACGTTCCCCGGCCCGGTTCTGTTCGAATACAACTACCGGGGCCGCCAGATCCCTTATTTGCCTCTTTACGCCGATTTTAAAGACGGAAAACTGTGGCCCAACGACCGTCCCGGCCTCGGCGTGGAACTGGATCTGAAGCCTCTGCGGATGGTGGCCGAGATCACGCAGCCAATCACGGACCGGATTTTGTACTACCGGCCGGACGGGTCCATTACCAACTGGTAGGCACGAATTGGTGGCTTATTCATAATCCTGTAACGAACCTCCCGTAACCTTGGAAAGCTTTTCCAAAATTTAACGAGGTGGACCTGTGGAGCTATTTGGCGAACCGATTTCGGTGGGAGCCGGAATCTTCCTGCTGTTCGCGCTCTTTTTGGCGCTGAGCTTCGAATTTGTCAACGGATTTCACGACACCGCCAACGCGGTGGCTACCGTAATCTACACGCATAGCCTGAAACCGAACTATGCGGTGGTGTGGTCGGGCTGCTGGAATCTGATCGGCGTATTGCAATCGAGCGGAGGCGTTGCGTTCGGCGTGCTGGCGCTGCTGCCGGTGGAACTGGTGCTGAACGTGGGTTCCGGTGCGGGCTTCGCCATGGTGTTCGCCCTGTTGATTGCGGCGATCATCTGGAACCTCGGCACATGGTATTTTGGGCTGCCGGCGTCGAGCTCGCACGCGCTGATTGGATCGGTGATGGGCGTCGGTCTGGCGAATTCGATGCTGGTGGGCGGGCACGAATTCGGCGAAGGCGTCAATTGGGCGAAGGCGAAAGAGGTATTCACCTCCCTGCTTGTTTCGCCACTGGTGGGCTTCTGCGCGGCCGCGCTGCTGTTGCTGCTCTTGAAGGTCCTGGTCAAGGACAAGAGGCTTTATGAGGCGCCGGAGAAGGATCAGGCGCCGCCGTGGTGGATCCGACTGCTGCTGATCGGCACCTGCACGGGCGTGAGCTTCGCGCACGGCTCCAACGACGGACAGAAGGGCATGGGACTGATCATGCTGATCATGATCGGAATCCTCCCGTTCACCTTCTGCGTGGACCTGGGTACCAGCCAAACGTCGATTGAGGAACTGGGTGCCTCGGCGCAGACCATCTCCTTCCAGATGGATCGTCACGCGCCGGGCGTCGCGATGGCGGGCGTGGAAGTGGCCAAGGACGAGCTTTCGGCGTATTTGAAGACCACTGGAAAAGTGCAGGATCGCACCTATGCGGCCATCGGCACCAAATGCCGTGAGATCGAGACGATTCTTGAGGGCAAGAAGCATCTGACGGAGCTCAACGCCGAGCAGCGAAAGACGCTCCGCTCGGATCTGTATCTAACCTCGGAATCGCTGGGCAAGCTCATCAAGCAGCATAAGCTGGAGGATCCGGCGGAGCAAGCCGCGGCCGCTACGCTCAAGAAACGGATGGATAAAGTCACCAAGTTCATCCCGGCTTGGGTGAAGATCGCGGTGGCGCTCGCGCTTGGCCTGGGAACCATGATCGGTTGGAAGCGTATTGTCGTCACCGTTGGCGAGAAAATTGGCAAGACGCACTTGACCTACGCGCAGGGCGCCTCGGCCGAGCTGGTGGCGATGGGTACGATCATGGCGGCGGACAACCTGAATCTCCCCGTTAGTACCACGCACGTGCTCTCGTCCGGCGTGGCGGGGACGATGGCGGCCAACCGATCGGGCCTGCAGATGGATACGCTGCGGAATCTGCTGCTGGCCTGGGTTCTGACGCTGCCCGTTTGCGTGTTACTGGGAGCCGGAATTTTCGCCTTCGGGTTGAATATCCTGCTGCGCATGGGCGTCAAATAGCGGCACCCTTAATAACGAAGGGTTTGGGCGATAATGGGTCTAGGAATGCCAGACCGCGAAGCCCGACCTCTGTACGAACGCTTCGCCGTCCCCCACCAATTTCAGCCCCGGCTGACGTTACACGGCGCGGCGCTGGCCGTAGCTGCCGCTCTGGTACAGATTCTCTTCGGATGCTTGATCGCGTCTCTGTGGGGAGTCGGGATCTGGCTGGCGGCTGTGTCAACGCATTCGGTGTTCTGGAAATGTCTCGCGATTCTTGGATGCGTGGCGGGAATGGCCGTGTGTTTGGGGGGACTGGTGTGGCTCGTGCAGGCGGCGGTAGGACGGCTGACGAAAAGAAACGCCGGGGATTCCTCCGTAGCATCCCCGGCGCAGCCCTAATTCGAAGTGTGTTCGTTTGCGTGATGCTTGCTTGCTTCTGCTGCGTGGTGAGCGGCGTGCGTGTGATGGCCGTGCGCGATATGGGCATGGTGGCCCGCCTTCTCGTGGTCTCCGGCAGCATCATGCTCGGCCGCGGCGCGATGGTGCTTGGCGGCTTGCTCATGATGCTCGGCGGCTTTCCTGTGATGCTCGTGGCGTTCCGTCGACATGGATGAACCTCTTTCTTAGAGATTTGACTTCCGCCTGAGCATACGCTCGCAGCGTGAATCCTGGATCAAGTTCGAGTAAACATGGCGTAAACAGCTCAAAGGGGTAGAATGTCTGAGAGATGCGTTGGACCCTGTTTTGTCTGCTCGCCACGATTCCACCGGTTTGCGGCGAGGTGAGCTTCAATCGCGACATCCGGCCGATCATGGCGGACACCTGTTTCCGCTGCCACGGTCCGGACAAGAACGCGCGCATGATGGGCCTGCGGCTCGACCTTCGCGAAGAAGCGCTGAAAACCACCCAGAGCGGCGTTACGCCGATCGTTCCTGGCGATCCCGACCACAGCGCGATCATTCAGCGCATCTTCGCCACGGACCGGAAGATCATGCCGCCCGCCTCCGCGCACAAGGAATTGACGGCGTCGCAGAAGGCGACGATCCGCCAGTGGATCGCCGAGGGGGCAAAGTACGAAGGGCATTGGGCGTATCAGCCCGTGCAGCATTATCCTGTTTCCGCAGCCGAAAATCCGATCGATTATTTCATCCGCGCGCGGCTCGACAAAGAGGGCCTGAAGCCCTCGCCCGAAGCCGATCGCCGCACCCTGATCCGCCGCGTCACCCTGGATCTGACGGGACTTCCGCCCACGCCCGACGACGTCGACGCGTTTGTCAAGGACGGCAATTACGAGCAACTGGTGAACCGCCTGATGGCGTCGCCACGTTATGCGGAGATGCAGGCGATGCACTGGCTGGACGCAGTGCGCTACGCCGACACCTGCGGGTTTCACGGCGACAACGTTTTTCCGGCGTGGCCTTATCGCGATTACGTCTTGCGCGCGATTCGCGACAATATGCCCTTCGACCGCTTCACGCGCGAGCAACTTGCCGGGGATTTGCTGCCGAACGCAAGCGTTGATCAGAAGGTCGCCTCGGCCTACAACCGCATGAATCGCACGTCGGCGGAAGGCGGCTTGCAGCCGAAGGAGTATCTGGCGAAGTACGCGGCCGATCGCGCGCGCACCACGGCGGTGGCGTGGCTCGGGAGCACCGTCGGATGCGCCGAATGCCACGACCATAAATTCGATCCGTTCACTTCACGTGATTTTTATTCGATGGAGGCGTTCTTTGCCGACATCAAGGAAACCGGCCTGGTTCCGGATCGCGGAACGAAGGCGTGGGGCTCGCTGCTGGAACTGCCCACGGATGCGCAGCGGGCGAAGCAGCAGGACTTGAAGGCCAGGCTCGAAGCCGCGAAAAAGGCTCTCGACGACAAAGTCGCGACAATGACGGCTCGCGAGCAGCAGTGGGAGAAAGACGTTCTCGCTGCCTACAAAGCCGGCAAGCTGAATTGGAAGGACCAGCGTCCGTTTGAGGCGAAAGCGCAAGACGGCGCGAAGCTGACCATTTATAACGACGAGCCGCTCGACTTCACCTACTACGACGGCGGCACGCAGCTTTTCGAGCATAAGCCCGGCGGAGGCCTGGTGGTCGCCAGCGGCCCGAATCCCGCCAACGAGACGTACACCGTATCGCTCAAGCCCGGGGAAGGGACGTGGACCGCTCTGGGTGTACACATCGTGCAGGAAGACAGCCTGCCCGGCGAGAGGCTGGGCCGCGGCGCGGATCGCGTGGTGATCACCGAAGTCGATGCCGAACTGAATGGCCGCAAGCTGAAATTCGTGCTCGCCAATCAGAGCAACAGCTCCGATCTTTCGCGCGACGTTCCGGCGATGGCTGCCATCGACGGCGATCCGAAGACCGGTTGGGGCATCTCCGGCCCAGGCGACAACAACGACATCATGCTGGCGCTGCGCTTCGCCGAAAAAGTGCATACGCAGAAAGATACGGTCATGACGGTGCGGCTTCATCAGGACTCCGACGTGCGCCGCGCAACCGCCGGGCGCTTCCGGATCGCGCTCTCCGATGCCGAATACTCTTGGCCCAGCTTTCTAAAGCGCCCATATAAAGAGGAGAACTCCAAGAACGACGGTCTGCCCGAACCCATCGTCAAAGCCCTGGAAGAAAAAGATCGCAAGGACGAGCAGAAAAAGGCAATCCTCAATCATTTCGCGTGGATGCAGCCGGATCTTCAGCCGCTGGTGATTGAAGTGGCGAAGCTCGACGCAGAACTGGCGATTCTGGAGGGCTCGATTCCCAAGGTGGTGGTGAGCGAGGCGACGGAGCCTCGTGAAATCCGCATTCTCGCCCGGGGCAATTTCCTCGACGAATCGGGCGCAGTGGTGCAGCCGGCGATTCCAGCCTTTTTGGGCAAGCTCGATACAGGCTCGCGGCGTGCCACGCGGCTCGATCTGGCGAATTGGCTGGTGTCAGACCAGAATCCGCTCACGCCGCGCGTTACTGTGAATCGCATCTGGCGCCAGTTTTTCGGCACTGGCATCTTCAAGACGCTCGACGATTTGGGCTCGCAGGGCGAATGGCCGAGGCATCCCGAGCTGTTGGACTGGCTGGCATCGGAGTTCGTGCATCCGCAATATGAGGCGGCAGGAACCCACGATTGGGACATGAAGCACATCGTACGCACCATTGTGATGAGCCAGGCCTATCGCCAATCGTCGGCGCCGAGGGCGGATCTCGAAGAAAAGGACCCCGATAATCGCCTCATCGCCCGCCAGAGCCGCTACCGCGTGGATGCCGAGGAGGTGCGCGACATTGAACTATCGGTCGCCGGGCTGCTCGTCGAGAAATTCGGAGGCCCAAGCGTCAAGCCCTATCAGCCCGACGGCTATCTGGCCACGCTCAATTTCCCCAAGCGGGAGTACGCCGCCAGCCACGGCGACGATCTCTATCGCCGGGGCATTTACACACTCTGGCAGCGCACCTTTCTCCAGCCGAGCCTGCTGAATTTCGACGCGCCCGCGCGGGAAGAATGCGTGGTCAATCGCGTCAATTCCAATACGCCGCTGCAAGCGCTCGATCTGTTGAACGACCCGATCTACGTCGAAGCGGCGCGCGTCTTTGCGGAAAATATGTTGAAGTTACAAAGCACGCCGCAGGCCGAAATCAATGCGGCGTTCGAGCGCGCCTTGAGCCGTAAGCCGAGCCCCGAGGAATCAAGAGTCCTGATGGGCTTGTATCAGGAATCGCTGGCCGAGTATCGGACGAATGGCAAGGCGGCGAGCGAGTTTATTCACACGGGCGAAAAACCTGTCGATCCGGCCTTGAAGCCCGCCGATCTGGCGGCAATGACCACGGTGGCAAGGGCAATTCTCAACCTCCATGAAACCATTACGCGGAACTGACGAGATTTGCAGGCGGACGTTTCTGTCGCGCGGCGCGGCGGGCATGGGCTTGCTCGGATTGAACTCGCTGCTGAGGCCGCAGCTTTTTGGCGCGCCGATTACGACGTCCAAAGGCGTGGTGAATCCGCTGCATCATCCGGCGACCGCTAAGCGCGTGATCTTTCTCTATCAGGCGGGCGGTCCGTCGCACTTGGAAACGTTCGACTTCAAGCCGAAGCTCCGCGAAATGGACGGAAAGGGCATGCCCGAATCCTTCACCAAGGGCCAGCAGATCGCGCAGCTGCAGGGCAAGGAACTGAAGTGCTTCGGCCCTCAGTATGGTTTCAAAACGTTCGGAAAATCGGGCCAACAGATCTGCGAGCTGTTTCCGCATATCGGGAGCATGGCGGATGAGGTCACCATCATTCGGTCCATGCAGGGCGAGCAGATCAACCACGATCCGGCGCACACGCTGATGAATACCGGTTCGATCATCGCCGGTCGGCCGAGCATGGGCTCATGGGTGCTGTACGGGCTCGGTTCCGATGCCGAAGATCTACCTGGGTTCGTCGTGCTGCTGTCATCCGGCAAGGGCGGGCAGGCGCAGCCGATCGCGGCGCGGCAATGGTCTGCGGGCTTGCTGCCGAGCAAGTTTCAGGGTGTGAAATTCAACTCGGCCGGCGATCCGGTGCTCTACATCAAGAATCCGAACGGCATGAGCGCCAGGCTCCAGCACGATTCCATTGAGGCCATTAATGCGCTGAACAAAATCGAGAACGCAGCCGTGCAGGATCCCGAAATCTCCACCCGCGTGTCGCAGTACGAGATGGCGTTTAAGATGCAGTCGAGCGTTCCCGGCCTGATGGACATGAGCAAGGAGCCACAAAGCGTGCTCGACGCCTACGGAGCGCATCCCGGCGACGGGTCGTTTGCCTCGAACTGCCTTCTTGCCCGCCGACTCGCTGAAAAAGGAGTGCGCTTCATCCAGCTGTATCATCGCGATTGGGACCATCACAGCGGCCTGAAGTCGAACGTCGCGCTGAAGGCCGAGGAGGTCGACCGCGCCACCGCCGCGCTGATTACAGATCTGAAGCAGAGGGGGATGCTCGACGATACGCTGGTCGTGTGGGGAGGGGAATTCGGACGCACGCCGATGTCGCAGTCCGGCGACGGGCGCGATCACCACATCAAGGGATTCTCCTTCATGGTGGCCGGGGGAGGCATCAAACGCGGTTTCAGCTACGGCTCCACCGACGAGCTGGGCTACGCGGCGGTGGAAAATCCCGTGCCTATCGCCGATTTCCACGCCACGATGCTGCATGTATTAGGCATCGACCACAAGCGGCTAACCGTGAAATTCCAGGGCCTGGACGCTCGGCTCACCGGCATCTCCGGCAATGTGATTCGCGATATCCTGATTTAACATGAAACTGTCTTTCGCAATTTTCGCCGTGTCCGCGTGTATTTTGGCCACGCCGGCCAGCTCCCAGCCGCTGCCCAATACGACCAGCCCGTTTGAGGGACGCTGGGACATCATCCTGACGATGCCCGACGGATCCAACTCGCCCCGCTGGATGGATTATGTGCAAGGCCGCGACCCCCTGATCCGCATCCAGCCCGGCGGAGGTAGCGTGCATCCGGCCTACGACGTCGACGTCGACGGTACCCACATCACGCTGACCATGGAGAAAGCTAACGAAAAGCGTCCCGCGACGACGTGGGACATCAAGATCAAGAACAAGCAAATCATAGGCACGCAGACCACCGGCGATCGCGTCGCGCAGATCAAGGGCGTGAAGGCTCCCGAGCTACGCCGCGATCCGCCAAAGCATTGGACCAGCCCCGAATCTCTGTTTAATGGCAAGGATCTCACGGGGTGGGAGCCGACCAGCGACAAAGCAAAAAACAACTGGGTAGCGCAGGACGGCATGCTGGTGAATCTCGCGCATGGCGCCAATATCAAGACCACCCGCAAGTTCGACGATTTCAAGTTACACATCGAGTTTAACTGCCCTGACGACGGCAACAGCGGCATTTATCTCCGCGGCCGCTACGAAGTGCAGGTGGAGTACGAGGCCGTGGACGCCAATGATCCGTTCCACTCCATTGGGTCGATTTACGGCTTCATCGCGCCGCAGCTCGATCTGCCGCGCAAGCCCGGCACCTGGGAGTCGTTCGACATCACGCTGGTGGGACGCAACGTCACCATCGTCCGCAACGGCAAGAAGACGGTCGACGGCAAGGACATCCCCGGCATCACCGGCGGCGCGCTCGATTCGAACGAGGGAGAGCCCGGGCCGTTCTACATTCAGGGCGATCATACCGGCGGGATGAAGTACCGCAACATCACCATCCAGTTGCCGAAAGAATAACAGAGGTATTGCATGCGCATTTTCGGAGCGACGCTGTTCGCGTCGGTGTTAGCTCTTGGCCAACATCATGACATGAAGCCTCCGGTGGAGAAACCGGTGGTGCTTTATAAAGGGCTCGGGATCTGGAAGCATCCCATTGCGACCAAGAATCCCGAGGCGCAGAAATTCTTCGATCAGGGACTAGCGCTGCTCTACGGCTTCAACCGCTATGAAGCGCTGCGATCCTTCAAGAAAGCCTCGGACCTGGACCCTTCCGCGGCAATGCCTTACTGGGGGATGGCCGCGGCGCAGGGTCCCTACGTCAACATGGATGGCGATCCGACCTTTGACCTCAAGGGCGCCTGCGCGGCGCTGGAGGCAGGGCGCAAGATCGCGAGTGCGGCGCCGGAGCGCGAACGCGGATACCTGGAGGCGGTTGGCACGTGGTGTCCGGAATATCGCCCGGCGGATCACATCCGCGCAGCGAAAGCTCTGGCGGAAGACTGGCCCGACGATCTGGACGCGCAAACTCTCTACGCCGAAGCCCTGATGATTCCGCAGCGCTGGAAATGGTACGGGCCCGACGGCCGCCCGGCCGAAGGCGTCCCGGAGGCGGAACGCGCGCTGCAGGAAGTGTTGCGGCGCTGGCCGGATCACCCCGGCGCGAATCATTATTACATTCACGCGGTGGAATCTTCGCCAGTCCCGGAGCGGGCGATCCCCAGCGCCCAGCGGTTGATGGGAATCGTACCGTGGGCGGGGCACATGGTCCACATGCCCGCGCACATCTGGCTGGTGATAGGAGAATACGGCCTGGCGGCGGATGTGAACGAACGCGCCTCCACCGTTGATCGTGAATACAGCGCGGCCACGAATATCAAAATCGGATCGTATACACCGTACTACGTCCATAATCTTCACTTCGTCGTGTATGCGCGGGCCATGCAGGGGCATCGAGCGCAGGCGCTGGAAGCCGCCGATGCGATCCAGGCCGCGGCGGGATCGATGGCGGAGGCGATGCCGGAGATGGCGGATTACTATCTCACCCAGGCCGTGTTCGCGCGCGTCCGCACGCTCGCTTGGGACCAGGTCCTGAAAATGCCGGAGCCGGGAGAGAAAATGCTGTTCAGCACGGCGATGCGGCGATACGGGCGCGTTCTTGCGCTGCTCGCGAAAGGGGACCGGGCAGGCGCGGCGAAGGAGAGGGTATTGTTCGAACAGGCCGCCGGCAAGGTGCCCGCGGAGGCACAGGCGGGGACGAACAAGGCTGTCGACATCCTGAAGCTGCCCCGCGAGATCTTAGCGGCGCGTCTGGGCGAGGATCCCATCGCTCACTGGCGGAAGGCTGTGGAAATCCAGGACGGCTTGGTCTATGACGAGCCGCCCGGCTGGTATTACCCCGTGCGCGAATCGCTGGGCGCGGAGCTGGTTCGAGCCGGCAAGGCAGCCGAAGGCGAAGCGGTGCTCCGCGAAGGCTTGCGCCGATCACCCCGAAACGGATTCATGCTGTACGCGCTAATGGAGTCCCTGAAGGCCCAGGGGAAGGACTTTGAAGAGGTCAAGAGAGAACTCGACGCCGTCTGGACAAAATCCGACGTTCAGTTGAACCTTTCTGTTTTATAGCCGTTCTTATTGCGGCAACCTCTTAAAAAACACCGTCGTATCGCAGAACCGCCCATCCGGGAACAGCGCGTAGTCCGGAATCACGCCGACGACTGTCCATCCCAGGTCCTTATAGAGTTTCTCGGCGACGCTGCCCGTCACCGTATCAAGCACCAGCAGCGTCTTGCCCGCGCGCAGGCTTGTTTCCTCCGCCGCCTTCATGAGTCGTTTCGCAATGCCAAGCCCTCGGGCTGACCGATGCACCAGCAGCTTCGCCACATCGGCGCGGTGCGGCTGATTGGGAGGAGTGTCAAGGACGATCTGCACGGTGCCGATGAGCCTGGCCTCATCGAACGCGGCCAACAGAATCCGCTCGCCGCGCTCTATGCCGACCGCGACGCGATAGAAAAACGCTTCCGCCTCGGCTTGCGAAAACGGAGCTATGAAGCTGACCGACGCGCCTCCCTCGACGCAATCGCGCAGCACTTCGGCGAGCGCGCTGAGGTGCTCGCGAGCCTCAGCGGCATCGAGTTGGCGAATCTCGACCATGAGAATAGATTACGATTTTGTATGGTTTGGAAGTGTCTCGCAGGGCTCGTTGCGGTCGTTGCCCTGGCAGGCGCGCTCTACCAGGCGATTGCCGCCTGGGACGACGACCGCCGTTTCCCCGGGCCTGGCTGGACAGTGCTGGGCCACCGTATTTATTGTATCGGCGCAGGCAGTCCCACCGTGATTCTGGAAGCCGGCCTGGGCGACGGACTGAACGAATGGGCGCAAGTCCAGCCGCGCATCGCCGAGTTTTCCCGCGTCTGCTCCTATGACCGCGCGGGATACGGTGCAAGCGACCCCGGCCCGATGCCGCGGACGAGCGCACAAGCCGCAGGCGAGTTGCATGCTCTGCTCGAAGCCACGGGCGAACGGCCGCCTTATCTGCTGGTCGGCCACTCGCTGGGCGGATACAACGTTCGCGTGTTCAACGGCGCGTATCCCGATCAGGTATCGGGAATCGTCCTTGTAGATTCCGTTCAGGAAGATCAATACGACCTGCTCCCGAAGTCCTGGAACGCGGCCTCCGGAGCATTGCTGCGTCGCTACCGAAGCCAGGCGCGCTGGGCCCACCCGTTCATCGATCTCGGTGTCGCGCGGCTGACGCTCCGGCTTCAGGGGGCACGCGGGTCGTTTGCGTTTCTTCAACCAAAATTTCTGCGGACCCGCGCCAGCGAACTCGAGTTCATTCGCGTGAGCGCGGAGCAGGCCCGTCACGCGGGTGGAATCGCGGGAAAACCGCTCATCGTTCTCACGGCAGGAGAAAATGCGGACGCCGAGTTCCGCAAAGTGTGGGTGGACGATCTGCAAGTGCGTCTTGCGCATCTTTCCACCAAAGGGAAAAGGGTAATCGTCGACGGCGCGGGGCATGATATCCCGCACGACCGCCCACAAGCGATTGTCGATGCGGTTCGCGACGTCGCGGGTCGCTAGAGGCTTGTGGCGGCTTCAACAGGTGTCGAGGAGAGTCTCGACACGGCACGCACGAGTGCGTGCGCCACCGCTAACGCCGCAACCTCAGCAGCAACATCAGAAGGCAGATGATTCCGGCGCAGGGGAACGGAGGGTGCCCTTTTCCTACATCAGTGCGTCAGCGCGTAGATGATGTAGTTTACCCCGATGCGGATCGCCAGCCCGGAGAACTTCTCCGGATAATACGGATCGTCGGCGTACTCCCACGCGTCGCCGATGTCGGAGTTGAACGAAATCGCGATCATCACGCGGCCCTTGTCGTCGAAGATGCCGCGCCAGTGCGCGCCCTTGCCATCGGCCTTATAGCCCAGCCGCAGGTGCGCCTGTCCCGGGATTTGCATTTTGTCGTCCAGATCGTAGACGGTGTGAAAAATCGCGTCCTTGTCGTCGATCTCCAAAATGGGACGGTCTGGGAACACCCGGTGCATGGACTCCTCGAACACGCCCCACTCAGTGGTGCCGTGAAAATCATCGGCCATGAAAAATCCGCCGCGGAGACAGTAATCGCGCAGTCTCGCCGCCTGCGCGTCGGTGATGCCCCATTCGCCCGGCTGCACAGCGTAGAGCCAGGGCCAGTTGTAAACCTCGTCGCCGTCGTCCAGATTCACCACCTGCTCCACGCTGCGCCCATGCACGCGCGAAAGGCGGCGCACGGCCATCATGAAGTGGCGATCCGCGGCTGGGAAATCCTGGCTCCAGAGCGAAATCCCCGTGTGCCAGTCCAGGTCGCGGCCCGCATAGCCGTTGTTCCAGCCCGGCGGAAACATCATGCGGGCGAAGGCGAACTCTGTCTTTTCCTGATAATCGGGCGGCAGGGGGTACGTTTCGTGCTCAATGCCCGGATATTGCTTGAATGGCTTCTGGAACGCGGAAAGCGTCGCGATGACGAGCAGGCTGCATGCGAGGCGCGAAGCTCTCATGGTTGGACCGGGGGTGACCTACCTGAAGAATATCATTGAACGGAGGTACACTAGCGTCTATGTTTAAATCCGCCTTTGCAGTTTTGCTCGCGTCCTGCGCGGTCCATGTCGCCTTGTCGCAAAACGCTTTTGCACAGAACAAAGTCGCTCCCGATAAGGAAGCGTCCATCAAGGCCGACCTTGCCGGCCAGATCGACGGCATGAAGAAACAGGCGCAAGTCATGGTGGACAGCGTCTTCAGCTTCGGCGAGCTGGGCATGCAGGAGTTTGAGACGTCGAAATACCTCACCGGTGTTCTCGAAAAAGAAGGGTTCAAGATTCAGCGTGGCGTGGCCGGCATCCCAACGGCCTGGGTTGCGGAATGGGGATCGGGCAAGCCGGTCATCTCGCTCGGCTCCGATATCGACGATATTCCGCAGGCCTCGCAGAAGCCGGGCGTCGGTTATCACGATCCGATGATCGAAGGCGCGCCGGGCCACGGCGAGGGCCACAACTCCGGCGTGCCTCTCAACATCGTCGCAGCGCTCGCGGTGAAGAAGATCATGGAGCGCGAACACCTGCAGGGCACCATCCGGCTGTGGCCGGGCGTGGCCGAGGAGGAAGTCGCGACGAAAGCCTATTACGTTAAGGCCGGCCTGTTTAAGGACGTCGATGTCTGCCTCTTCACGCACGTCGGCTCGAACCTCGGCGTAGGATGGGGCGGGTCGCCGAATCAGAACGGGCTTGTTTCGGTGGAGTATCTATTTAAAGGCGAGTCGGCCCACGCGGCCGGCGCGCCATGGCGCGGTAAGAGCGCCTTGGACGCGGTTGAGCTCATGGACGTCGGCTGGAATTTCCGCCGCGAGCATCTGCGCCTGGCCACGCGCCTGCACTATGTGATCACCAACGGGGGCGATCAGCCCAACGTGGTTCCTCCCACGGCCAGCGTCTGGTATTACTACCGCGAAGCCGATTACGACCACATCATGAACCTGTGGCGCATCGGCGACAACATGGCCAAGGCCGCCACGCTGATGACCGATACCTCCTATACTTCGCGTCTGCTCGGTCAGGCGTGGCCAGGTCATTTCAATAAGGCCATTGCCGAAGCCATGTACGAGAACATCAAGAAGGTCGGCTTGCCTACCTGGTCCGACGCGGATCAGGCGCTCGCCAAAGGCTTGCAGAAGGAACTCGGCCAGCGCGTGAACGGCCTGGCAGCCAAGATTCCGCCGATGCGCGCGCCTCGCGAGGTTCCCGCAGGAGGCGAGGACGAAATGGGTCCTGGCGCTCAGCAGCCCACCGGCGGCGGCTCGGACGACATCGGCGACATTTCCTGGAATGTGCCGACCGTGGTGCTTATGTTCCCGTCGAACATCCCCGGCGGACCCGGCCACAACTGGGCGAACGGCGTTTCCATGGCCACTCCCATCGCGCATAAGGGCGTAGTCGCTGGCGCCAAGGTGCAGGCGCTGACTATGATCGACCTCCTGCTGCATCAGGAGATCATCGACAAGGCCTGGGACTATTTCAACAACGTCCAGACTAAGGAAACCAAGTACAAGACCTTCATTCGCGACGGCGACGTCCCGGCGATCTGGCTGAATAAAGGGATCATGGAGAAATATCGCCCCCAGATGAAAACGATGTATTACGACCCGTCTAAGTACGATACCTACCTGGATCAGCTAGGTATCAAGTATCCGACAGTGCGCGAAACAAAGTAGTTGCGCCAAGCATCTCCTCCATAGCGGCCGGGGCCTTCGAATAAGCCTCGGCCGGATGTTCCAAGGAGGAACATGAGAGCTTTTTACCTCGCCTTCGTTCTGCTCGCCGGGCTTTCGTCCGCGCAGTCGATTTCCGTCACGGTCAAAGGGAATCAAGGGCCGTGGCAGTGGAGCCAGAGCCTCAATCCGAGCTTCAACTATGGGGCCAGCGACAACGCCCCGCCCCTCGTGGTCAGCGGGTCGAGCGGACTTCCGTTTCCCGTCGGAGGAGTTCTTACGGTTACGTACGTCAGCGGGCAAGTGAATGTATCCCCGGGGACCGGCCTTCCGCCCACCGACGCAAACGGATATTTGGGAAACACCGCCGATAACAAGGTGAGCCCGACGTGCGGCAGCTATCCCAGTTATTTCATGAACCCCAGCCGTTATCCGATCTACACCTCCGAGCTGGTCGGCACATTTGCCAACAACGGAGTGATCGTGGGAACACCATTTCCGGTCCGCAATGGCCCTTCACAGCTCACCATCCCTTCCGGAGCGAATCAACTGCTGCTGGGCGTGAACGACAATTGCTTTGCCGATAACACCGGATCCTGGCAGTTGAATGTCACGTATTCGCCTCCTGGTTCGCCCACCATTCTCAATGGAGGCATCGTCAACGCGGCCAGCTATGCGGTGGCCAATAACGTTGGCGCTCCCGTCGCGCCCGGTTCCCTGGCCGCGATCTTCACTTCTCCGCTGGCTACGCAGCCGGCGACTTTTAACACGCCGACGCTGCCCAATTCGCTTTCGGGGGTGAGCGTGACCTTCGGCGGCTTCACGGCCCCGATGGTGGCCGTGGTGACGCCCAGCGGCCAGAATCCCCAGGTCAACGTGCAGGTGCCGTTTGAGGTGCTACCGCAAGGCGGCACCACCGTGACCGTTCCCGTTGTGATCACCGTGAATAGTACGCCTTCCGCGCCCGTGGATGCCACCATTGTGCGCACCGCGCCAGGCATCTTTACGATTCCCCCAACCGGGCAGGGCAACGCGATTCTCGTGTACGCGAACCCGGCTACGGGCGCGGCTACCATCGCCGGTCCCGTCACCGCTTCGCTCGGCTATCCTTCTGCTCCGATTCCACGGGGAACCACCGGGTATTTCTACGTCACCGGTTTGGGGGGATTGACACCGGCGGTTGCGGACGGCAGCGGAAACTGCCCCGCGTCCACCGGGCTTTGTTATGCCGCCACGCCTCTGGTCTACATCGGCGCGGGCTCGGCAGCGATGTCGGTCCCGGTGCTCTTTGCCGGACAAGCGCCCGGATTTCCCGGCGTCTATCAGGTGAACATTACCATCCCGCAGAACGCCCCTACCGGCGACGCCGTTTCCCTGGTGGTCAAATCGCTGGACAGCACAGTGGCCAGCAACACGGCGACCATCGCGATCCAGTAGTTCGAAAAAGTGGCGCGGACGCGGGCGTCCGCCCTAGATCTTCTTCAGATTGACGCCGCCGTTGATGGTCTCCACGTGAATCGTCGGTCCGCCCGAGCCGAGATCCGTCGACAGCTTCTTATTGTTGATATTGCCGTGAACGGTCATCGGGAACGCTGTGTTCAAGTGCCCGTTCACCGTGGCCGTCTCGAAGTGCGCCGAATAATTTTCCGGCATGGAGATGTTGATGCCGCCGTTGGTCGTGCGCGCGTCGAGCTTCGTTCCATCCCAGCGCGTGCCGGCCAATTCGATGTTCAGGCCGCCGTTCTGCGTCTTGCCCTCGACATCGCCACCCAGGCGCTTCAAGTTCACGCCCCCGTTGAGCGCCTCGAACTGGATGTTGCCGCGCACGTCGGCGATCGAGACGCCGCCATTGTGCGTTTTCAGCGAAAGATCGGCGTTGCGCGGCACAAAAATCTCGTAGCTCACGGACCAATTCGAATCGCGTGTCATCTCCGGTCCCGACGCGTGGACCTGGCCCGCCGACGCGTCCACGCGGATCTGCGACGCGATGCCCTTGGCCGCGCCCTCGTCCACCCCTTGCGCCTCCACGCGGGAACGCACCAGCACGGAGCCGCCGTCCCAGCCTTTCACCGATACGCCTCCATTTACACCCCCATCCACGCTGAGGCGTCCAGCGTAGGCAAGGGTCTGCTCGCGCATGTCGCAGTTGCTCACCAGCCGGCCCCGGCTGTAATTGTCATGGTCGCAGCTCAGCGACTTCGTTTGGCCGAATGCCGCTCCCGCGGCCAGCACGAACAGTAACAGGTTTTTCATACATTCTCCTTCGAGGTTTTTGTTATGGTGACGAGTGTGGATCCTTTGCATCCGGTCGAATTGCGCGTTCTGGGCGCGCTCATTGAAAAAGATATCACCACGCCAGAGTATTACCCGCTTACCGTGAATTCGTTACAGAACGCGTGCAATCAAAAATCGAGCCGCGATCCGGTGGTGGCCTACGACGAGCAGACCGTCGAGCACGCGCTGGATCTATTGAAAAACAAACACCTTGTGACGCGGATTAGCGGCGCCGGGCATCGCGTTGAGAAATGGGCGCACCGGCTGGGGGAGACGCTGAACCTCGGCCGCCGCGAGATGGCACTGCTGTGCGTGCTGATGCTGCGCGGTGCGCAAACCGTCGGCGAGCTGCGCGGGCGGACGGAGCGAATGCACGATTTCGCGGATTTGGAAGAGGTCGAGCGGGTGCTGGAATCTCTCGAAAACCTGAATCTGGTGGCGCGAGCCTCGCGCGGCCGCTGGGTGCAGTTACTGGGCGGAACCCCTGAGGTTGAGGACAACCAGCCGGCCGCCGTCGTGCGGACGCCGCTCGAGGAGAAAGTGGAGAATATCGAACGGGAGTTGCTTCGGCTCAAACATCAGCTTAAGGAGAAACTCGGCGAAAGCTTCGACTAAGGGCATATCAGCCTCTTGGCCCGCGACGTGGCACACACACAAATGTGCGCGCCACATGTTATCGAAGGAATCCATCCCATGCACAACTCAGACAACCGACGCCGTGTAACCGTTCGCCGCGTCGACCAATGCGACACCTTAGACGACCTCTTTACCCACTGCCTGCCGGCCTTCGGCGGGGCGTTTTTGCGCCGGATTTATAAGATCCTCGACCACGCCATTGGCATGGGATGCCCGTTCACCGTTGCCATTGCCGGCCCGGTGACCGTCTCCGGCCAGCATCAGACATGGCTGATTCCGCTGCTTGAAACCGGCTGGATCGCCTATCTTTCGACTACGGATGCGGTCTGCTATCACGATGGCCACCGCTCGCTCGACGGGCGACAGAATCCCATCTTCGAGACTCCCATTTGGGGCGACGACGGTGCACTGCGCGACGAGCGCACGATCCGCGTCACCGACATGGCGTTCGACGAGGACGTGCTGCTCGATCAGGATCGTTTCCTGACTGCCGTCCTGCTGCGTCCCGAATTTCAGCATAGGATGACCGGAACGGAGTTGCGCAACCGCCTTGGCGAGTTCTTTGCGGCGCAGGAACGGGCCAACGGCGTGCCGGAGGGCCTGCTCGCCGCCTGCCATCGCCTGGCGATTCCCGTCTTCGTCGGCGCGCCCGGCGACGGCAGCGTGTTTCTCAACTCCATGAAGCTCTGGGCGATGAAGCAGGCAGGCCTGATGCCCGATTATTCCTTCGATCTGGACCTTCACGCCGAGGTCTTTGAGGCCTGCGCTTATCATCGCTGGGGGCTTTTTGACCAGGAACCGAACGCTCTGGCGACGTTGATGCTCGGCGGCGGCGTGCCCAAGAATTACAACTTGCAGCCGGAGCCCGCGCTTGGCCAGATCCTCGGCATTCCTAAGGTGCGTGGCTATAATTTCGACGTGCAGATCGTTAGTTCGCCGGTAACGGATGGCTCGCTGTCGTCCTGCCTTCCGGGCGAGGCTGTCACCTGGGGCAAGGTCGCTAAGGAAACGTACCTGCAGTCAACAGAGAGCATGCAGGCAGATTATTCGATGCTGATGCCATTCATCGCGAAAGCGCTGCTCGAGAATCGCGCCCGCTACGAGAAGCGGGCGGCGGAAATCGGGGAGGAGAAGCTATTCGCCGCGGAGCCGAAGGCTCGCGGATATTTGCGTCCGCGCGCCGGTTACCGGCTCTTTGAAAATCGCCAGGAACTGTGCCGGCGCCTGACGGAGGACGTCAGAGCGAATAAGAAATGGCTGCTCGACACGCTCGCCTATCCACTGGCGGCCAAGTAACTACTGATTTCCCAGGTACTCGACGTGGACATATGTCCCGAGCCTGGGGTTATAAGCCAGATACCAGCCGTCGTGATCAGGATCTTCGAAGATCACGACCTGATCGCTGGTCCAGATCCATCCCGCGCAAAAGTCAACGTCGAACGGTGCGACGGCGAAGTAAAACCCGCCGAACCAGAAGCGCGAAGGGCCTCCGCCTGCGAGCACGAAGACATGATCCCGTCCGAAGCCGCCGGGAAAATGCCCGTGAGCCCAGGGATGATCGAACTTGAACCGCGGATCGTTCCGGCCGGTGTCGTGGCCAACCCATTTATCGCCTTTGATATCAACGTGGGGGGCGTTCGGGTGGCCGTCCCGATCGTTGTAGTGCATCTGCTGGCCCGGCTTGGGCGGCGCGGCCGTTTTTTTCGCAGGAGCCGGACCGTGGGCCGGAATGTGCCCACCGCCAACCTGCGGTTTCGCCTGGCTGTGCTTCTGAGCCACTACGGGCAGCGCCAGCAACGCCGAGATCGCCAGCAATGCAATGGTCTTCTTCATCCGTGGCCTCCGCTCTTACCTTACCACCGCAGTTTAGCGATTTGCGTCAGCCAAACGGACTATGCGAGACGAGCGCTCAGCGAGGCGACAATCAGCGCCACCATGTTCCAAGCGACGATCACGGCGAAGAGAATATTGACTTTCGTCAGTAGCCCCTGGCGCCCCGCTTTCCAGCAATATAACCCCAGCCCAACCGCCAGGATTTTCACCGCCAAGAGCCCGCCCAGGGGATTCGGCGCGTATCGCAAGACAACTCTTACTAGGGGATTTCCCTCACGGATACCGTGCAGGAGAAATGCCACAGTGGTCATAAAATCAAGCACTTGCAGGTATGAGTATTGCAGAAGTAGCTGATTCATTGGGACACGCTCTCAGGTGCCTATGTCTAATCTACGTGGAAACACCTAGAGAGTAAATAGCCCAATCTTGTAGTACTTCGATGCTATCGTCCCGTGACTTCCCGAATCACGCGCAGATAATTCCCGCCCAGGATCTTCTTAATGTCCTGTTCGGTGTATCCTCGCTTCAGAAGAACCGCTACAAGCGCGGGCATTTTCGAGATGTCTTCGAGGCCCTGTGGCGGCGCGGTGATGCCGTCGAAATCGCTGCCGATGCCCACGTGGTCGATGCCGGCGACTTTGACGATATGGTCCACGTGATCCGCGACTTCCGCCAGAGTGGCAAGGCCGGTATGCATCGCCGCCAGGTCCTTGCGCTCCTCCATGTTGGCGTAATCGTCAAGGATTTTTCCCACCATATCCGGAGGCGCGGTCGAGTTCGACGTGATTGCCGCCCGCAGGGCCGCCACATCCTTCTGGCTGATGAATCCCTCGCCGAAATTGATGCCGATGACCCCTCCGTTTTTCGCCAGCGCGCGCAGCATATCGTCTGTAACGTTGCGGGGAATGTCCGAAATCGCTCTCGATGACGAATGCGACACGATCACCGGCTTCGTGCTCACCTCCAGCGCGTCGTAAAAGGTCTTGTCGGAGACGTGCGAAACGTCCACCAGCATCCCCAAGCGGTTCATCTCGCGCACCACTTCCTTTCCGAACGGCGTCAGGCCGTTGTGCTCCGGCCTATCGGTCGACGAATCCGCCCAGTTGTTGTTCTTGAAATGGGTCAACGTCATGGCCCGGATGCCCATGCGATAGTACATGCGCAGCACGGCCAGGTCGTCGTCGATCTGGTGGCCGCCTTCGATCGCCAGGAATGCGGCGATCTTCTTCGATTTGACGATGCGTTCGATATCGCCCGCGCAGGTCGCCAGCTCAATCTGGTCCGGATGCGCGTCCAGCACGCTCTGCATGGCGTCACGCAGGTCCAGCGTGCGCCGTACCGCCTCCGCGCCCTTGTAATACACGGGGACCCACAGCGCGAAGAAGGGCGCCTTCGTACCCCCTTCCCGAAGCCGGGGGAAATCCACGTGGCCGTTCGGCAATCGCTTCACCAGATCGACGCGGTCCGCGATCACGTGCTGGATGGTATCGATGTGGCTATCGATGCCGATCGCCTCGGCCGAAATCCGCCGGGCACGGGCCATATCGTCCTGAGCCAGCAAGGAAGAGGCAGCCGCCAACGCAGTCGCAAGAGCTGTTAAGAGGCGCATGGGAATATTATCCGCTAAAGTTCCGAGGTTTGCGCGCCGAATACTGATATGTGATAGATTCCACGGCCCTGGCGCGTCTCCGGGAGGCTCAAAACGCCGATGGCGGCTGGGGCTATTTCCGCGGCAAGCAATCCTGGCTGGAGCCAACCGTGTATGCGGCGATGGCCCTCCACGGCGAGCCTGCCGCGGATCGCGCGTGGGATCTGCTGAAATCCTGGCAGGGTTCGGATGGCGGCTGGCGGCCTTCGGCCAGCGTACCGATCCCGGGCTGGGGCACGTCTCTCTGCGTCTCCTTGGCGATCGCGCGCGGCGAATTCGGGGAGCCGTTCAAGAAGGGTGTCGCCTGGCTGCTCAGCGCGAAAGAAATCGAGACCGCCCTCTGGAAGCAACTCGGGCTTGCAACCGGGTGGTTTGGCGCGCACCGCGATTTTGCGCTCACCGGTTGGCCGTGGAAAGAAGGACAAGTCTCCTGGGTGGAACCGAATGTCCATGGAATCGTCGCGTTGAAACAGGCCGCCGCGAAACTCCCGTCGAGCCGCTTGCGCGAGCGCGTCCGCATGGCCGAAGCGCAATTGATCGAAGCCCGCTGCCCCGACAATGGATGGAATTACGGCAGTTCCGGCGCGCTGGGCTACGCGCTGGTCGCATTTCCGGAAACCACCGGCCTGGCCCTCATTGGCCTTCAGGGCCACCCGGACATCGAAAAGTCTCTCGAATTAGCGGCAAAGATGGCACGCGAAACGGGTTCGCCGCTGGCGCGCGCCTGGCTCACCATCGCGCTGCGCGTGCATGGCGCGGAAGCGCCGCCGGCAGACGCCCAGATCGCGCCGACGCCTGAAACCACGGTCGCCGCACTGACGATCCTCGCCGAAAGCAACCCGCAATTCTTCCGCACGGGAGCCGTCACATGAGTCCGAATCGCCGCGAGTTTATAGCCGTCGCCGGAGCCAGCCTGCTGGCCGGTTATGCCGGATTCACCGGCGCGCCTCGCCGGAAAACGCCTCCATCCTCCTCCGCCGTAGCGATCGTCAAGGCGAAATCGTATTCGGAGGATCTGGTTAGCCGTATTCTCGACGGCGTGAGACAGTGCGGATTGAACGTCAAGGGCCGGCGCGTACTGCTGAAGCCGAATCTGGTGGAGTTCGACCCCAATACCTGCATCAATACGGATGTGGCCGTGGTCGCCGCCGCATTGGAGGCGTTCCGCTCGCTGGGCGCGGCCCAGGTGATCATCGGCGAAGGCCCTGGCCATCGCCGCGATACGTACGCCATCGCGGAAATGACGCGCTACCGCCGCGAGATCCCGAAGTTCGACGATCTGTTCACCGATCTGAACCGCGACGACGTCAGCCCCGTGGCGCGATTCTTAGAGCGTGAAGAGTTCTTTTTCCCCAATACCGTGCTGCGTGCCGATCTGATCGTCTCGCTGGCGAAAATGAAGACGCATCACTGGGCGGGCGCGACTCTATCCATGAAAAACTTCTTCGGCCTCGTGCCCGGCTCCATCTACGGATGGCCAAAGAACGAGTTGCACCAGTTGGGCATCGACGAGTCCATCGTCGAGCTGAACCGTACTTTCCGCAACACCTTCGCCATCGTCGACGGCATCGTCGGCATGGAAGGGAACGGACCGATCCAGGGAGTTCCGAAGCCGGTGGGCGTGCTGGTGATGGGCTCCGACCTTCCGGCCGTGGACGCGACGTGCTGCCGCATCATGGGCATCAATCCGGAACTGGTCGAGTACCTCAGCATGGCGTCCGAGCACTCCCTCGGAAACATCGAGCCGGCGTCGATCCAACAGCGCGGCGAAACCATCGCTTCGGTGGCCACCAAGTTCGCCTTGATCAGCTCGAAAAACCACCTTCGTCTGGCCTGATTCGCTTGCTATTCTGAAATAGAAATGCGAAAACCCGTCATGGCCGGCAATTGGAAGATGTACAAAACGGCCGCAGAAACGTCCTCTTTCTTTGAGAAATTCACACCCCTGGTTGCGGGCGCGTCTCACGCCGAAGTGGTGATCTGCCCCCCGTTCGTCAACATCGCCGCTGCCGTTGACGCGGCCAGATCCACCGCCATAGGGATCGGCGCGCAGGATGTGTTTTGGCTGAAAGAAGGCGCCTATACGGGCGAGGTTTCCGCGCCCATGCTGGCCGCTGCGGGCTGCCGCTGGGTAATCATCGGCCACAGCGAGCGCCGCCAGTATTTTCACGAGACCGAAGAGACAGTGTTCAAGAAGACCGTCGCCGCGCTGGACGCTGGCCTCACGCCGATCGTCTGCGTGGGCGAGAGGTTGGAAGAACGCGAATCGGGTTCGACCGAGGCCGTGTTGAGCGCGCAGTTCACCGGGGGGATCGCCGGGCTGACGCCGGAGCAGTTCGCGCGCATCGTCATCGCTTATGAACCCGTATGGGCCATTGGCACCGGCAAGACCGCGACGCCCGAAATGGCCGCCGCGGCGCACATGTTCCTGCGTAGTGAGATCGAGGACAAGTTCGGACCGTCAGCCTCAGCGTCCTGCCGAATTCTGTATGGAGGCAGCGTGAAACCGGACAATGTGAAGGGCCTGATGGATCAGGAAGACATCGACGGCGCGTTAGTGGGCGGCGCGAGCCTGGACGCGGCGTCGTTCGGGGCAATCGTGAATTTCTAGTCTTCCAAGTCTATTGCTTTTCAAGCGGTACTTCGAAATACAAGAATTCCTTGCCCGTCGACGCATCGGAGATACCTGTTAACAGGATCCTCGCGCCCGGCAGATAGTCCGTCTGGAAGTAGAAAAATCCGTACGCTTTCTCGCCCACCGGAACGATCTTGGCGCTGAACGCGCGGCCTTCGATCTCCCAGGTATTCAGCGGACCCTTATTCGATTTTCGGGGAAATGGAATGGGGCTCGACCCTGGCAGCGAGGGGGGCTTTCCCGATCCTCCAATGAACGTCACATCGGGGGCCGGCGTCGCGTCGATATGCTTGCCGTCCGGGCGGATGTAACTGGCCTGCAAATCGAGCTTCAGCGCCTTGCCCGTTTGGTTCTCCAGCACCACTAGCACCGGCAGAACGCCATACTTCGGCGGATTTACTTTGCCGAAAGCGCTGCGGATCTGCTCGTCGCTGACGTAGGGCGCCGCGACCATGGCGATCTTTTCGATCGTCGTGGCGCCCTTATAGGACGACACTGCGGTGGGGGCGAAGCGGTCTTTGTCCTTGTCGTCTCCGGCCCACGCCGCTATACTCAAGAGAAATATCCACACGGTCGAGAAAAGCGCTACGCGTCTCATTTATTTCCTTTACCAGGTTGCCCAGATCGCCCTCAGTCCGGCGCTGGCCTTATATCTATTTTACCGGGGAATGCGGGACCGGCGGTACTTCTCAGGCCTTGCCGAACGGCTTGGGTTCTTGCCCGGGGCCATTCAATCGACGGGAGCACCGGCCATCTGGTTTCATGCAGTATCCGTGGGCGAGATCCTGTCTTCCATCGAATTGATGCGCCGCTTGCGCGCCTCACATCCCCACACGCGGATGTATGTTTCGACGGCGACCCTGACAGGACGCGCCATGGCGGATCAAAAACTGGAAGGGTTGGCCGACGCCGTGTTCTTCGCCCCACTCGACTACCGGTCGATCGTCCGCCGCGTGCTGCGCCGCCTGAGGCCTTCAGCGGTGGTAGTGCTCGAAACCGAGATTTGGCCCAATCTGTATCGCGAATCGAAGCGAGCCGGCGCGAGCCTGCTGGTGGTGAATGCCCGCATCTCCGACCGCGCGCTGCCCCGCTACCGCCGCTATCGCTGGTTTTTCCAGCATGCTCTGAGCTTCCCGGACGCGATTCTCGCCCAAAGCGTTCAGGATCAACGCCGCTTCATTGAAGCCGGCGCACCGCCCGATCTGGTGCAGGCCGCTGGAAACCTGAAGTACGACTTCACGCCGCCGCCGGGCATCGCGCCGGATATTCTCGAATTCCTCGACAAAACGAAACCGGCGAACGTCTGCATCGCCGCCAGCACCATGCCTCCCGCCGACGCCTCCGATGTCGACGAGGATGATGAAGTTCTACGGGCCTTCGCGCAGATCGCGGCGTCGCATCCGGGCCTGCTCCTCGTGATCGCCCCGCGCCGGCCGGAGCGCTTCGACGTGGTCGCCGACAAATTAAAGCGCGCTGGCATTCGTTTCGTCCGCCGCTCGAAACTGGGCGATCTGCAACTCCCCGGCGTGCTGCTGGTCGACACCATCGGCGAACTGGCGGCGTTATTCGCCCGTGCCGATGTTGTTTTCATGGGCGGAACGCTCGCGCGGCGCGGAGGCCATAACATCCTGGAGCCCGCCTATTTCGCCAAGCCCGTCATCGCCGGTCCGCACATGGAGAACTTCGCGGCCATCGCCGAAGAGTTTCAATCGGCCGGAGCCTTGCTGCGCATCGGGAATGCCGACGAATTGGCGCCCGCGGTTGCCCGGCTGTTCGATGATCCGCGGGACTTTGGCGCCCGCGCCCGCTTGCTCGCTATGTCCAAACGCGGCGTTGTGGATCGCATCGCCGATCGGGTCTGGACCGCCTGTGTTAACGGCGTGCCCGATCGTCCGCATACGCTCTTCGAACAAGTCGTGCTGCGGCCTCTTTCCTGGCTCTGGGGGGCGGGCCATCGCGCCAACGTCGCACGGCAGCTTGCGGAGCGGCGCAGCCTGTCGACGCGCGTCGTCAGCATCGGCGGCTTGACCATGGGCGGCAGCGGAAAATCGCCGATGGTGGCGCATCTGGCTCACATTCTGCGCGGGCTCGGCGGCAATCCCGCCATCCTCACTCGCGGCTATCACCGGAAATCGCACGATCAGATGGTCATTGTCCCGCGCGGCGGCGCGGCGTCCACCGAACTCACCGGCGATGAGGCGCAGATCTACGTCCGCGCGGGCGATGCGCATGTCGGCATCGGAAAGGACCGCTACGACGCGGGTGTACGCATGGAGCAGACGCTCCAGCCCGATATTTTCCTGCTCGACGACGGGTTTCAGCACCTCCGCCTGGCGCGCGACCGCGATGTCGTGCTGATCGACGCACTGGATCCGTTCGCCGGCGGCCTGTTTCCGCTCGGCCGCCGCCGTGAGCCTCGCAGCGCGCTGGCCCGAGCCTCCGTCATCGTAGTCACCCGCGTGGAGCCGGGTCAGGATATCGCCGGGTTGACCAAGATCCTCCGGCGTTTCAACGCGTCCGCGCCGATCTTCACTGCGCACGTCGCGCCCCGATTCTGGATCGACTGCGAGTCGAAGGTCCGGCGCCCCGCGACGGAGGTCAAGTTCGGGAAAGTCGCCGCGTTCTGCGGCCTCGGCAACCCGCGTACATTCTGGCGCACTCTGGAGGAGTTGGAAATCGACGTGGCCTTCCGATGGGCCTTCGGCGATCATCATCAATATAAGCCCTCGGAGTTGGAAAGGCTGGCGAAGCAGGCCGCCGACGGCGGAGCGGACACGCTGGTCACCACTGAAAAGGACATCATGAACTTTTGCGAGGAGGCGCCGCGGATCGTCGCGCCTCACAAATTGCTGTGGCTCAAGATCGGGGTCGAAATCGACAAGGAAGAGGAGTTTCTCCGGCACATCCTATGAGGACAGCGATCTTTGGAGGCACCTTCGATCCGATTCACGAGGCTCACCTGACCGTGGCTCGCGAAGCCGCGGATATTTTCCTGCTCGACCGCGTGTTGTTCATTCCGGCCGGGAATCCGCCCCATAAGGAAGCGGGCGCGAGTTACGAGGATCGCTACAAAATGGTGGAGCTGGCCTGCGTGGCTGATCCCCGCTTTATTCCTTCGCGCCTCGAAGAAGGCCAGCAAAAGAGCTACTCCATCAACACGATTGAGCGCGTAAAAGCGCAGCCCGATGCCGGCCGGGTCTATTTTGTCGTTGGCTCGGATGCCTTTGCCGAAATTCGCTCCTGGCATCGCTGGGAGGACGTGGTGCGCGAAGCCGAATTCATCGTGGTCTCGCGCCCCGGTCATACCTATTCCATTCCCGCCGGAGCGCGAGTCCATCGCCTCGAAACGGTGGCGCTGCCGGTTTCTTCGTCGGAGACGCGGCAGGCGCTCGCGCGAGGCGAATCACCCGGGGAACTGCCGCCGGCAGTCGCCCGCTACATCCACGATCGTGGGCTTTACATCCCCTCGTCAGCCGACGGACCGTAGATCGACGGCACAGGGATGTCGTTGAGGCGCAGGTAGACGCTCAACTGTCCGCGGTGGTGATAGAGATGATTCAATCCCATGCCGCGCAGAGCCACGACCCGCGGCTGATCGAAGAACTTCTGGCCCTTGTAAATCATGTGCCAGTTCTTCATCAGGTGCTCGTCGCTGGCTGTGGCGATGGCCGCGCGCGCCTCGGCGGTTGTCTTGTCGAACAACGCCAGCAATTCCTCGCGCGTGTTCGCCGTTGCGGGTTTGTATTCGCCCTTGTCGAAGTCGATCCCTTCGGTGGTGAGCATCCCCGTCCCGAACGCAGGCAGCTCTGCCACGTGCGTTGCAAGCCTCCCCATGGACATCGACTTGACGTGCGGCTTCCAGTCGAACTTGTCGTCCGGAACGCGCTCAAGAAGCCTCCTGGTCACTTTCATCTCATGATCGAACTCCGGCAAGATCGCCTGATTCATAGACATATGGGTGATATCCTCCGCGTTGATTGTATCGCACGATAAGATAAAAGAATTCACGTGCAACAGGTCGGGCGCTACCAAATTATCGGGGAGCTAGGTCGCGGCGCGATGGGCGTTGTATACCAGGCCCTGGACCCAACGATCGGCCGCACCATCGCCATCAAGAGCATCCGCCTGCAGGACCTCACGGATGCAGCCGAGCGCGACCGCCTCCGGGAGCGCCTGGTGCGCGAGGCGCAATCGGCTGGCATCCTCTCCCATCCGGGCATCGTGACCATTTACGACATCGCCGAGGAGAACGGCATGGCGTACATCTTCATGGAGTTCGTCAACGGCCCCCCGCTCGAAAAAATGCTGCTGCGCGAGCTGACGCCGGATAAGGAAACGCTCCTCAGCATCTTGCGCCAGACCGCCGCCGCGCTCGACTACGCGCACAAGAAAGGGATTGTCCATCGCGACATTAAGCCCGCCAACATCATGGTCCACGAGGACGGAACCGCCAAGATCACCGATTTCGGCGTGGCGAAAATCGTGTCCCAGCAGATGACGCTGGCCGGAACCATGATGGGCACCCCAAGCTACATGTCGCCCGAGCAGGTGCAGGGCGGCGCGATCACCGGCCGCGCCGATCAGTTCTCTTTGGCGGTGATCGCCTACGAGGTTCTCACCGGCGAAAAACCGTTTGCCGCTGAGTACCTGCCCACGCTGCTATTCAAGATCGTCCGCGAGGATCCGATTTCGCCGCAGCGCCTGAACCCCACGCTTGGCCCTCAGGTGGAGGCGGTGCTGCGCAAGGCGCTGGCAAAGAATCCAGCCGAGCGCTACGAAACCTGCTCCGAGTTTATCGCTGCGCTTTCCACCGCGCTGAATGTCACCCATGGTTGGATGCCGATTCCGCGCGGCGTGAGCCTGAACATGCCCACTGGCGGATCGCTCGACGGCTTGGGGCTGACGATCGACGATGTGCGCGCGCCGGTTCCCCAGCCCCTACCGCAGCCTGCCGCGCCGCCGCCGATGCCCGCTCCGGCCGCCGTGCCGCCTCCCATTGAGGTTCCTCCGCCCTTCGCACCGCGGGAACGCCGCGAGGCTGCAGAGAAGTCGAGCCACGTCGTCCGGAATGTGCTTCTTTCCGCTGCCGCGATGGCGCTGCTGATGGTCGCGATCTTCTTCGCGATTCAAAAGTTTTCCCGGCGACCCGCGCCTCCTCTGCAGCAGACAGCGGTCAACTCGCAGCCGGAAACGTCTCCGCCGCCCGCCGATACGCCCGTGCCCGCCTCCGAGCAGCCGAAGGCCGAGGAGCCCAAGCCCGCCGAGTCAAAACCGGCGGAATCAAGACAGGAAGAGCCGAAGAAAACGGAGGAACCGAAGCCGGAGCCCATCCGCACCGCTCCGCAAAAGCCCGTCGAGGCGGAATTTCAGGTCACTACGACGCCCTCCGGCGCGAGTGTCACCTTCGATAGCGATCCATCCACGCGCTGTAAGTCGCCTTGCACGCTCACGCTTAGCGGCGGGCGCCATACCTTCGTTGCGCAGCACCCCGGCTATCGCGACGCGCATCGCATCGTCGAAATTCCTCGTGACGCCGGCCTCATCGTCGATCTCGAACAGATGATGGGATCGCTCAGCCTGGTGACGAATCCGCCCGGGTTAACCGTCGTCATCGACGGAAAGGAGCAGGCGCGCAAGACGCCGGCGAATGTGCGCCTCAGCGTCGGCACACATCGCGTGCAGGTGCTTAAAGGATCTGAAAAGCAGGAATTCACCGTTGACATTCGGGATAACGCACTCAGTTCAAAATTTATAGAATGGACTCCATGACTCTTTCCAGACGCAATTTCTTCGCCCTTGCGGCGGGCACCGCGCTGTTTGCCCAGGATCGCGCCAAGGTCGGCATGAAGGTACTCTCGCAGCGCCCGGAGGACCTGGAAATGCCTCTGTCCAGCTTCGGGGATTACATCACGCCCATTGAGCACTTCTTCGTCCGCACGCACGTCTACGTGCCCACGGTCGATTTGAAGGACTGGCGGCTGGCAGTGGATGGCGAAGTCGCGACGCCGCTGACATTGACCATGGACGATCTGAAAAAATTGCCCTCGGTCGAACTGGTCAGTGTCGTCGAATGCGCGGGCAATGGTCGCAGCTTCACCGATCCCCCGGTACCGGGCCTCCAATGGTCGAGCGGGAGCGTCGGCAACGGTCGCTGGCGCGGCGTGCGCCTGGCGGACTTGCTGAGGCGCGCTGGTATCAAGGATTCGGGAGTCGACGTGCTGTTCAATGGCGCCGACGTTCCCATCGGCACGATGCAGGACTTCCGCCGCAGCATCCCGGTGAAGAAAGCGCTCGATTCCAATACTCTCCTCGCGTACGAAATGAATGGCGCGACGCTGCCGGTGAAGCACGGCTTCCCTCTGCGCGTTGTCGCGCCCGGTTGGGCCAGCGATTCGTGGGTAAAGTGGCTGATAAACATCACGGTGCTCGACAAGGAATTCGACGGATTCTGGATGAAGAGCGCCTATCGCAAGCCGGATCATCCCATCGCACCCGGTTCGGCGATGGCTCCGGACAAAATGATTCCCGTCACCAGCCTGAAAGTGAAAAGCGTCATCGCGAGCCCTCTCGATGGAGCTGCGGTCAAACTCGGCGAAGCGGTCGCGGTTAAAGGCGTGGCCTGGTCCGGCGATAGAGGTCCGATCGCTTCGGTCGATGTCTCCACCGACGGCGGACGTTCCTGGAAAACCGCGCAGCTGGGCCCGGAAAAATCGCAATTCGGCTGGCGGCAGTGGGCGTTTTCGTTCAGGCCGGAGCGCGAAAGCTATTACAACATCATGGCCCGAGCCACCGACGCCAGCGGCGACACGCAACCCTTCGTCGCGGAATGGAATCCGTCGGGCTATGGTTGGAACGTCGTTCCGCGAGTCGGCGTGAATGTGCTCGAGAACCCACCACAGGGCGGCCCTGACGTTTTGCAGCCGGGCATATCGTATCCTCAGGACGCCGGCTACAAAGATACGTGCCTAACATGCCACGAAGAAGACGTAATCCGCCAGCAGCGCCTCACCAGAGCCCAGTGGGATCGTGAAATCACGAAAATGACCAACTGGGGCGCGCCGGTCAAACCCGGGAATCGCGAGTCAATCTTGAATTATCTGTCACGGTATTTCGGCCCGGGCCCGCGCTAGGGCTTCTTGTGTTCTTTGCCTTGTGGGACTGCGCCATGCGCTGCCCCACAATTAGTCGTGCAGCGTGGTGTCTAAGAACGCGCGCAGACGATGGCTGCGGCTGGGGTGCCGCAATTTCCGTAGCGCCTTCGCCTCGATCTGGCGGATCCGCTCGCGGGTCACAGCGAAGTGCTGGCCGACCTCTTCGAGCGTGTGTTCGCTGCCGTCCTGCAGCCCGAAGCGCATGCGGATGATCTTTTCCTCGCGCGGACTGAGCGTTTTCAAGACTTCCGCGGTCTGCTCGCGCAGATTTAAGTTGATCACCGCTTCCGAAGGCGACACCACGCGGCGGTCGATGATGAAATCGCCCAGGTGGGACTCTTCTTCCTCACCCACAGGAGTCTCCAGCGAAATGGGCTCCTGTGCAATTCTCAGCACTTTGCGCACCTTGCCCACCGGCAGCTCCATCTTCACGGAGAGCTCTTCGGTGGTGGGCTCGCGCCCCAGGTCCTGCTGTAACTGGCGCTGCATGCGCACCAGCTTGTTGATCGTCTCGATCATGTGCACCGGAATGCGGATGGTGCGCGCCTGATCGGCGATCGCGCGCGTGATGGCCTGCCGCACCCACCACGTCGCGTAGGTGGAAAACTTGTATCCGCGCAGATAATCGAACTTGTCCACCGCTTTCATCAGGCCGATGTTGCCTTCCTGAATCAGGTCCAGGAACTGCAGGCCGCGATTGGTGTAGCGCTTGGCGATGGAAACAACCAACCGCAGATTCGCCTCGATCAACTGCTTCTTGGCGATCTCCGCCTCCATTTCACCGCGCTCTACGATCTGCAGCGTCCGCCGCAGCTCCGTCACGCCCGCTCCCGACTCTTCTTCCAGTTGCTGGATGCGCTGGCTCAGCGCGCGCATTTCCTTGCGAAGCGCACTGGTGTTCGCGGCGCCGTTTTGCGGAGATTCCAACTTCCTTTGGATGCGCGCGATTTCGCGCTCCATCGGCTTCAGTTCGTCCACCGCGTTGCGCAGCCTTCCGGCGAGCGCGCGGCGGGTGGTGGAGCTGAAATGAATTGCGCGAATCAGCCGGGATATGTTCACCATGGTGCGCGCCAGGCTCCAGCGCAGCGAGCGGTGCATCTTTGGCTTCATGCCGCGGGAGATGGCCTGCAACTTCTGGCGGAATTGCTGCGCCTTGCGGTAATGCTTTTCGATTTCCCGGATGATCCTCACCAGGTCCTCGGCTTGCTCGGCGACGTTTTCGTCGGTGACCACCAGGTCCGGCATCACCAGCATTTCGCGGACCATGAAGGAATCTTTTTCGAGCGTGTCGGCGAGCGTAAGAATCTCGCGGATGACCAGAGGCGAGCGTGACAGCGCCTTGCGCACCGCCGTCTGGCCGCGCTCAATGCGTTTGGCCAGCTCGATTTCGCCCTCGCGCGTGAGCAGGGGGACCGTTCCCATTTCGCGCAGATACATGCGCACGGGATCGTTGGTCTTGTCGATGAACTCCTGGACAAGCTCAAGATCGCTGGGTTCTTCGCCTTCCTCCAGCTTCTTGTCGAAGTCGATTTTCGGTTCTTCCAGGATTTCAACGCCCGCGCCGTCAAATTCGGTCAGGATCTCTTCGAGTTCCCGCCCGCCCGGATAGCCTTCCGTCAGGAGCTCATTGACCTCGTCGTAGAGAACGTAGCCCTTCTCTTTTCCGGTGTCCATGAGCTGCTTCAGCCGGCCGAATTTTTCTTCAAGTGCCACTCTACCCCGATTGCCCCAGCAGCTTTCTTCCCCGGCAATTTCCCGCGTTTGCCAGGACGATTTGATTCAGTGTACAACACCGCCACCGCGCGTGGCTTCCTTCTCCAAGCGTCCCAATTCCGCCATCCACGCCAATGCTTGTTCCACCTGCCCCTCGCGCTCCGCCGATTTCACGCGCGCCCGCAGCTCATCGATGCGGCGCTTCCTCACGCCGCTTTCGAGGCGCCGGAGACAGGCTCGCGCCAGTTCGAGGGAAAGCGCTTCATCACCTATATCATCGGCAGCCACCATATCGTGCAATAGAGCCTGTAGAGGGGGTTCGAGCCGTGCTTCCAGGGTGGAAAACGTCACGTCGGACCCCGCGTCCATCATCTGCCGCAGAGCGGCGAAAATGCCGCGAGTGGTGAATTCAACCGTAAGATCCGGCGTAAGTTCCGGGAGAATTTCCCGGCGCACTTCGGCGCTTTCAATCGCCGTATGCAGCAGGATCTTCTCGATTGCCGGCACCGACGCCGGCTCCCGCGCCGGCTTTACCCTCGCCCGCTGATCCACTGCCGTTTTCTTGAACTGCTCCAGCACCAATCCCGCGTCCACCCCCAGATATCCCGCCAGGTCGTTGACCACGGCCGCGCGCTCCAGCTTATCGCTAAGCTTGTTCACCGGCCCCATCAGGAACCGGAACGCCTCCATGCGGCCCTCGGCATGGCTCATGTCGAATTTCTGCCGCGCTCGATCGGCCAGCCAGTGGAAATACGTCGTCGCTGAGTCCAGCTTCGCCCGATACGCATCCGCGCCATGCTCCTTCACGTAGTCGTCCGGATCGAGTCCGCCGTCCAGGCCCAGCACGCGCACATGCATGCCTTGGTCGAGCAGCGTCTGAATCGCCGCCTCCGAGGCCTTCGTGCCAGCGTTGTCCGGATCGAAATTCACCACCACGTGATCCGAGTGCCGGTGAATCAACCCCGCCTGCGGAGCCGTGAATCCCGTCCCGCAGCTGGCGACCACTTCCTTGACTCCCGCCGAATAAACCCCGATCACGTCCATGTAGCCTTCCACCAGCACGGCGCGGTTGGATTTTCGCATCGTGTCGCGCGCACGGTGCAGGTTGTACAGAACGGATGTTTTCTTATAGATCGGCGTTTCACTCGAATTCAAATATTTCGGCTGATCCTGGTCGCGCATGGCGCGTCCGCCGAATCCGATGGTTTTCCCGGACTCGTTGTGAATCGGAAACATCAGCCGGCCGCGGAAGAAGTCGAAGTAGCCGGAGCCGTCGTCGCGGAGGCGCACGATTCCGGAGGCGTCCAGATGCTCGCGGGTGAACTGCCGCTCGCCGAGCGCGCGGACCAGCGCCTGGCCGGACGGATCGGAAAAGCCCAGCTCGAACGTTTGAATCGCTTCCGGCGTGACGCCGCGCTTGGCAAGATAATTTCGCGCCTCCGCGCAATGCGGCCCGCGCAGGTTTTCCATGTACATCTTCGCCGCGAGGGCGTGAATCTCGAAGATCGCCGCGCGAAGCTTCGAATCGGCGTCGGAGTATTCGGCGCGCTTCGGCATGGGAATGCCGTGGCGCTCGGCCAGCGCTTTCAACGTTTCCGGGAAGGTGAGCCCTTCAATCTCCTGGACGAATTTGAAGACGTCGCCGCCCACGCCGCAGCCAAAGCACTTGTAAAACTGTTGCGTCTGATTGACGTTGAACGATCCGGTCTTCTCCTGGTGAAACGGGCACAGACCCACGTATCGGCCGGTGGAACCGACGCGCTTCAGGCGCACGTATTCGCCAACCACTTTGACGATATCGATGGAGGATTTCAGTTGCTCCTTAAAATCCATCTCTACTTCGATGCTACCTCGGAGTGCCAAAACATTTCTGTGCTAACATGTTTTTGTGCGAATTACGGTGGAGGAGTTCAAGGAACTCACCGCTTCCAAGCTTCGTGGCCTTGTTTGCCCGGACCACCAGCAGCCGCCGCGGCTGAAGTTCCACGGCGCTTCGCTCAAGGATATCGACATCCAGATGAGCGCTTGCTGCTCGAAGTTGATCGGCCTCGCTAACCGGAAGATCGCGGAAAACTAAAAAAACTTTGCGATCTTTGCGGCTTGGCGTGAACGATATGGTTTGACCATCAATTGCATCGCTAACCAAATCGTGGATTCCGCTTATCAAATCCACAAGGTGCTCGGCCCGGGCTTGCTGGAATCGGTGTACCAGCGAATCCTGGCCGCAGAACTCAAGCAACGCGGTTGCCAGGTAACATTGCAACAACCGATTCCGATTCACTACCGCGGTCTGCAGTTCGAGGCCGGCTTTCGTGCGGACATGATCGTGGAGAATGTCATAATCGTTGAGATCAAATCAGTCGATGCAGTGCACCCTGTGCACAAGAAGCAACCGCTCACCTACCTTCGCCTTGCGGACAAGAGACTGGGGTTGTTGATCAACTTCAATGTCTGCCTGTTCAAGGATGGGGTTTCCAGGGTGGTGAACGGGCTGACGGAAGAGAGATTTGTCCAACGCCAAGACGCCAAGGCGCAAAGTTAACCGATCAATCTCGCCAACTCCGCCGCGCGGTCTGAGAACCGGTTCTTTGCGGCAAACTCCCGTGCTGCGGCTCGCATCGGATGTAGGTCACTCTTCAGCAATCGCGCGATCGCGGCGATCAAATCCTCCGGCTGCACGATTTCCCCGAATTCCTCTCGAATCACGTCCCTTGCCCCGTGATGATTCAGGCACACCGCAGGGACTCCGGCCGCCAGAGCCTCGATCAGCGTCAATCCGTAGCTCTCGTGGCGCGAGGGGAAAATATACAGGTCCGCCAGCGCGAAGAAGGCCCCTTTCCGATCGCCGGTTACATAGCCCGGGAAGATCACGCGGGTCTTCTGGAGGCGCATCGCCAGCGTGCGCAACCGTTTGAGGAACTTCACGCCCTGCATGAAGGCCGCATCGCCGCAGATGAATAGCCACAGCGGCTCGCGCGGATAGTCCTCGCGCCGTTCCCACTCGATCAACGCTTCGAGCAGCAGATCCTGTCCTTTCTCAGGCGAGATTCGACTCAGCGTCAGCAGCACGCGCGCGTTTTCCGCAATCCCGAACTCGTGACGCAGCGAAGCCGCATCGCCCGCTGGGCCTGGATCCGCAGCGCCCCAGGGCATCACATGGATTTTCTCCGACGGACACTCCGGATAACAGCGCAGCATCGTTTCCTTCATGCCCTCAGACGGCATGATCAGCCCACGCGAATAGCGGACGCTGGCCTCCTGCTTTTCCCAGACCAGCTTCGAAATCGGCGGAAGCGCCCACCCGAGCCTCCGGTAGAGTTTCACCGTGGTCTCCGGCCGGATCCAGCCGTTGAAATAAATGTCCGCCACATAGGCCACCACATCGACGTGATAAATGGTGAAGACGTGGTAGTCTTTGATCGCCCGAAAATCCGGGCCTTCGGAGACGTCGTTCACCAGAACAGTCGTGGTCTTCGGATCATGCCTGAGAATCTCTTCGGTCGCTTTTTTCTCGAAGGCCCGGGAAAAGTTCGCGTACTGGCTTTCGCTGAAAGAGACGATTTCGCGCGCGGTGGCATCCGGCCGGATCAATTGAAACTCGAACGGCCTGGTTCGCGACCATTCATCCACTAACAGGTCGCAGATCGCCGCGCCTCCGCCCAGCGGCGCCGCTTCGCGAAACCCTCCATGAGCCGCCGTGTACAGGATCACGATGGCAGATATTCCAATACCAGCGCGGTGATGTCGTCGCGAATCACGCCGCCTTCGGTGAACCGGTCGATGGCGTCCAGCAGAGCCGCGTGCAGTCCCGCCGCGTCCAGTTTGGCGTTATCGCGCAAGCACAGGCGCAGGCGCTCGGTGTCGAAGAATTGGCCGTTGGCGTCTTCGGCTTCGGTGAGGCCGTCGCTATAAATCACCAGCTTGTCTCCGGGCGCGAGGTGCGTCTGCACCATCTGAATCGGCGCGCCCTCGATCATCCCGACGGGCATGCCCGAGGTATGCAGCTTGCGCATGCGCCCGTCGACGCCGACGAGGAACGGTGCGCAGTGGCCGGCGTTGGCGTAACTCAGAAAGCCCGCCGAATCGAGCTCGCAATAGAACACGGTGGCGTACTTTTCGCCGCGAGTGCGCTCCAGCAGAAAGTCGTTGATGCGGACCATCATCGGCTCGATGTTGGGCGGCCCTCCCAGCGCCATCAGGAACGCGCCTTGCAGCAAACTGGCGAGCAGGGCTGAACTGACGCCCTTGCCCGAAACGTCGGCCACCACTGCGGCCCAGGCATCGTGCGGCAGCGGGCGAACGTCGAAATAATCGCCGCCTACCTGCGTCGACGGAATACTCGTGCCGGCCGCGCGGAACCAGCCTTCCTTGGGAAGCGACGCCGGCAGCAGCCCTTGCTGAATGTCCCGCGCGATCTTCAGTTCGCTCTCCATGCGAACCTTATCGCGCGTTTCTTCCAGTAAGCGAGCGTTTTCAAGAATCGTCGACGCCTCCATCGCCAGCGTTTGCAGCAGCTCGCGGTTGCCGGAAGAGAGGTCGGCCGGACTGAGGCGCGAATCCATGTACAGCAGCCCGACGGTATTTTCCGCCGCGGAGCTGATGTGCGTGTCTTCGGAGGTTCCACTGTGGATCTGTACCAGCGGCAGGCAAACGACGCTGCGCAGTTCCAGCGCGGCCACCGACATTTCCGGCCGCACGCCCTGTTGCTCCAGCGGATCGAAGGACATGCTCAGCAGGTCGCGCCGCGAGTTCAATGCCCGCTGAATCACTGAGGTAGGCACGCGCAGTTCATGCGCCTCCAGAGGCTTGCCGCCGCGATCCCGGGCGACGGAGACCTGCAACTCCGCGGCTTTCTTGAGCAACAGGAATCCCCGCTCACATCCGGTGACGGCCAGGGCCGCATCGACCACCGCAGCCAACACCTCGTGCGTCGAAAGAGAATTCTGCAGCGCCCGTGCGACCTCCACCAGGGACCGCAACTTTGCCAGATTGTTCGCCCCTAGCGCACCGGAGTGCGAGCCCGAGGAGACCTCTTCGCCCAGTTTTCCCAGGATGCGGTTGATCTCTCCCTGCTCCAGCGAAAAGGTGATCTGAAACGAATCGCGCACGCCGAGATCGATGCGGTCCGAGTTCCGCAACACGTGCCGCGCGATGCGCTCGCCGTTCACCCAGGTGCCGTGACGGCTGTGCAGGTCCTCGATCACGTAGGCGCCGTTCTCCGAAATAATGCGGCAATGCTGGCGCGATGCTCGGTTGTCGCGCAATACCAGATGGTTGTCCGGCTGGCGGCCCATCATGAAAGGGAGCTTCGCCAGTTCCACCCGCGACCGCTGCCCCGAAGGCGAAAGCACGAGCAGCGCGGCAGGAGGCAGTGCGGCGTCGCTCGGCATAGTCTGAGCGTAGCAAAGGGAGCAGCCGGGGGGCAGAATTTCGCTAACCTCTTCTCCCCAGCTTCGTCTATCGTTAACTCAAGGAGCTCGTAATGAGGATTCTGCTGGCGCTCGCGTTTGCAACATTTGTCTACGCCCAGGAGTTTGAGGCCGCTTCCGTCAAGCCCGCTGCTCCTCCCACCCAGGGGCGCTTCAGGGTGGGCAGTAGCGGCGGCCCGGGGAGTTCCGATCCCGGGCGCGTCAGCTACACCGGCATGAGCATGAAGGATCTGGTGGCCATCGCCTATGAGGTCAAGCGCACGCAAGTCACGGGCCCTGACTGGATCGACTCCGAACGCTACGACATCACCGCGACCATGGCTCCCACCACTACGAAGGCGCAGTTCAGCATGATGCTGCAAAAGCTTCTGGCCGAGCGCTTCAAGCTTCAGGCGCATCGCGAGAAAAAAGAAATGTCCGCCTTCGTTCTCACGGTGGGCAAGAAGGGGCCCAAGATGAAAGAGTCGGTTCCGGAGCCGCCCAAGGAAGATGATCCGAAACCGAACGATCCTCCTCCGCCGCCAGATCCAGGCCGAATGGCGATGGGCAAGGACGGATTCCCGCAGCTTCCGCCCGGACGCCGCGCCGGCCCCATGATGATGATCATGCCCGGCAAGGCCAAGCTGACCGCAAAGGAAATGACGATGGAGCAGTTTGCCGGTTCGCTCGATCGTTTTCTCAATCAGCCCGTGGTGGATCAAACCGGACTCAAGGGTAAGTACGACTTCGAACTGGTGTTTGCTCCCGATATGGCACAGATGTTCGGCGGACGAGGACCCATGATGATGGGTCCTCCTCCCGGCGGCGGACCGGAGCTCAAGGCGGATGATGCGGACGTCGCGCCGCTGCCGGTCGCCTTGCAGGAACAACTGGGCCTGAAGCTGGATTCGCAGAAGACACAAGTGGACATCGTGGCGATCGACCGAGCGGAAAAAGTCCCGACCGAAAACTAGTAAGATGTCCCGGCGATATCGTTACCGGCCTGCCGAACACCGGTCCCCGCACTAACGCGCGGGGTTTACAACCCCCGGTGTGAGGCAGGGGACTCAACCCCTAAACAAAATGACCGGGACATCTTACTAGCTCAGCCTTGCGTAGCCGCTCCGGAAGTAAACCAACGGATCGCCGTCAGTAACGCCTGCTGCGACCACCTCGCCGATCAGCGCCCGATGATCCCCGGCGTCGATGATCTGCGCCGTTCGGCACTCCATCCAACCCAGCGCACCGTCCAGGATCGGCGAGCCGTTGGGGCCGGTCGCGAACGGCACGCCAGTGAAGCGGCCTTCGGGCACTTCCGAGAAGCGGATGGACAAACCCCTTTGACCGCTGGCGAGAAAATTGATCGCAAAATGGCCTGATTTCTCGAAGATTTCCAGAGTGCCGCTGGCGCGGTCAATAGCCACTAAAACCAGCGGAGGATTCAAGGAAAGCGAGCAGAATGCGTTAATTGTGAGCCCATGCGGAGCCCCGTCCGCAGCCCGCGTGGTGAGCACCGCGACGCCGGTCGGAAACAGAGCGCAGGCACGGCGAAACAGGTCGGGCGAGACAGGGGCGCTTGACATGAAGATAACTCTAATCCTATCATGGGGTTTCGCGGCAATAACGGGAGGCGGCTTTGATCAAACTCGACATTATCAACGAAGTGGTCAACAGGACCGGGATCACCAAGACGAAGGCCGAAATGGCAGTCGAAACTGTTTTTGAAAGTATGAAGCGCGCGCTGGGAAAAGGCGAGCGCATTGAACTGCGGGGCTTCGGCATATTTAACGTCCGGCCGCGCAAAACCGGAATCGGCCGTAACCCTCGCACCGGAGCCGAAGTCGCCATTCCTCCGGGGAAGGCCGTCCGCTTCAAGCCCGGCAAGGAACTGCAAACGCTGCAATAGGACCCTGCTTGTCCGCAAACGGATATCCTCCGGTGCAGGCGGCAATGCCGCATCAGGACCTGTTCGACGCAGCGCCGTGGGCTCGTCCGCGCCATCGGTACTGGCTGCACGCGCTGCTGTTTCTTCTCACTCTTTTGTCCACCACTATCGTCGGCGCGGAAATGGCGCACAGCTTCGCGGCGTCGCGTCCCTTCGATTTTGAAACCGACCTGCAAGGCTACGTACGCCTTTGGCGCGAACCCGCGTTCCTGCTGGACGGCCTGCCGTTCTCGCTCACGCTGCTGACGATACTGATGGCGCACGAGATGGGGCATTACCTGGCCGCTCGCTATTACCGCGTGAATGCCACGCTCCCGTTCTTTCTGCCTGCGCCGACTCTGATCGGAACCTTCGGCGCGTTCATCCGCATCCGCTCCGTGATTCTGTCGAGGCGAATCCTGTTCGATATCGGCGTAGCCGGACCTTTAGCCGGATTCGCGGTGCTGATCGTGCCGCTGATCGCCGGCGTTGCCCACTCGAAGATCGTGCACGGCATCGGCTCGCAGGGGGAAATCGAGTTCGGTACGCCGTTGATTCTTCGAGTTGTGGAATGGGCGTTTTTCCCGGGCGTCTCCACCACGGATATTTATCTTCATCCGGTGGCGCGTGCCGCCTGGGTGGGATTGCTGGCCACCGCGCTTAACCTACTGCCGATCGGCCAACTGGATGGCGGCCACATTTTTTATTCGTTCGTCGGTGAACGCACGCGCCTCTGGTCGCGCTTTGCCGTCGCGATGCTGGCCTTGCTCGGCATCTATCAGTTGTTCACGTCGGCTTACAAGATGGGCTACATGTGGCTGTTCTGGTCGGCGTTTCTGCTCATCTTCGGAATGCGCCATCCGAGCATGGTGGATCCAACTCCTCTGGGCCGCACGCGATGCTGGCTGGGCGCCCTGGCGCTGGTCGTGTTTATCCTTTCTTTCACCGCGGCTCCGATCCGCACTGTCGGCCCGTGAAAATTTCCGCCACCATCATTACCTATAACGAGGAGCGAAACCTGCCTCGCGCCATCGAGAGCTTGCGCTGCGCCGATGAGATCGTGGTGATCGACAGCGGATCGAGCGATCGCACTGTGGAGATCGCCGAAAAGCTCGGCGCGCGCGTGGTGGAATGCCCCTGGCCCGGATACGCGAATCAAAAAAACCGCGCCGCCGAAGAGGCGGTGAACGACTGGATTCTCTCGATTGACGCCGACGAATCGCTCAGCGAATCGCTCGAAGCCGAGATCTGGCAGCTTAAGAAGAACGGTCCGCAGTTCGACGCCTACACCATGCCTCGCATGGCGCAATATCTCGGCAAGTGGATCCGCCATTCCGGCTGGTATCCGGACCGCAAGGTACGCCTCTATCATCGTGCCAAGGCCCGGTGGGTGGGAGAATACGTGCATGAATCGGTGAAGGTGGACGGCCGCGTTGGCGATCTGGAATCGAACCTGCTGCACTTCACCTGCAACTCGCTGTCGGAGCATCTCAAGACCATGGACCGCTACACCACGCTTGCGGCGGAGCAGATGCTCGCGGCGAAGGAGCGGCCTAGTTTCGCGCGCCTGCTGTTCGATCCTCCATGGACGTTTTTCCGGACGTATGTGCTGAAGCTGGGATTCTTGGACGGCGTGGAAGGCCTCGCCATTGCCAACATGGCGGCGCTTTATAACTTCGTGAAGTACGCCAAGGCCCGGTTCATGAGCCCGGGACGGGAATGACAACGATGCTTGCATATGGCAGGGCATGGCCCTGCCCCACAATTGCAGATCACCCCCTTTGTGGCGCAGCGCCATGCGCTGCGAGGTTCGTTTCATGACCCGCACCCTCCACATCGATACCGGCCGCGAGATGCAAGGCGGCCAATGGCAAGTACGCTATCTGGTCGAGCGCCTCGAAAACGCAACGTTACTGGCCCGTTTCGACGGGTCGTTCACGCTGCCAAAGCTGGCCAGCCTGGCCCTGCAGTCGGATCTGATCCACGTGCACGATTCGCGTGCCCATACTCTCGGCGCTGCCATCAAAGGCCCGCCCCTGGTCGTTTCACGACGCGTCGCGTTTCCCATCGGCAAAAGCCCCGCGTCGCGCTGGAAGTACGGTCGCGCGGATTTGTTCCTCGCCGTGTCGAATTTCGTCGCCGAAAAGCTGCGCGATGCCGGCGTGCCGGGAGAGAAAATTCGCATCGTTTACGACGGCATCCCGATCCCCGCGCATCGCTCCACGCGCGAACCCGGGCGCGTGGTCGCCGTCCCCAGCAAATATCGCGAGCTTACCGGCATCCCAGTCCATCTCACGTACAATCTCTTCGATGATTTATCCACCGCCAGCGTCTTCCTCTACGTGAGCGAAATGGAGGGCCTGGGCTCCGCGGCCATTGCCGCCATGGCCGCGGGAGTTCCCGTGGTGGCCAGCGGCGCCGGAGGGCTGCCCGAAGTGGTGGAACACGAACGCACGGGCCTGATCGTCCGCGATGGCGATTACGCCGGTGCCGTCCGCCGCCTGCTCGACAATCCTGCGCTTGCCGCGGAGCTCGGCGCGGCCGGACGCGAGAAAGCGATTCGCCAGTTTTCGGTGGAAAAAATGGTGCAGGACACGCTGGCCGCGTACAATGAGATTCTTCGATGATGGAAATCGCGCTCGCATTCCTGGCCGGTCTGTTGATCGGGAGTTTCCTGAACGTCTGCGTCTATCGCCTGCCGCGGGATTTGTCCGTCGCGTCGCCGGCGCGCTCCTTCTGCCCTTTTTGCGAGCACACCATCGCGTGGTACGACAACATCCCGGTGGTCAGCTACATCCTGCTCCGCGCGAAGTGCCGCCACTGCGGAGCCCGCATTCCCTTGCGGTACCCGATCGTGGAACTGGCAACGGCGGCAGCTTTTGCCGTCGTAGTCGCTGTGTTTGGCGTGACCCTGCCCGCGCTCAAATACGCAATCTTCTCCGCCATTCTGATCACGCTGATTGCTTCCGATCTGGAAGAGCGCATTTTGCCGGACGAGTTCACCGTGGGCGGCTCTGCCCTGGCGCTGATCCTGGCCTGGTTCGTGCCGATGCGCCAGGAGTTCATTTTGTTCGTGATGCCGTATTCGTGGGGGCCACACTGGCTGTCGCTGGGGGAGGCCCTGATCGGCGGCGGAGTCTCCAGCGGCTTTATCTGGCTCTGCGGGTGGCTATATGAAAAATTTCGCCACCGCGAAGGCCTGGGCTTCGGCGACGTGAAAATGATTTTCATGATCGGGGCATTTCTCGGCCTGCCGGGCGCGTTGTTGACCCTCATCGCGGGATCGCTCATCGGCGCCGTCGGCGGCGTCATCTACGTCCGCATTGCCGGCGAGGACGCTGCCACGTACGAGCTTCCTTTCGGCAGCTTTCTGGGCCTGGCAGCGCTGGCGGTAGCGGCTTACGGCGAATATTTTGAGCGCATGCACCCGCACTGAGGAACTTTCGTGGGGCCGGCTATTGAGCCGGAAGCCTGCTTCAGCAGGCTCGGTTGTGGTCCCGAAGAAGCTTAGAAAGCGGCTGCCGCCATAAATGGCCGCCCCATAAAGCCGCTTATTTCCCCTCCGGGAAGAGCTTGTCGGTCTTTGCCAGCAGCCATCTCGCCCGCCGCTGCACGGCCAGGTTCAACTGCCGGGTCGACGGCGAGGCGTTCAGATCCAGCCGCAGCGCCTGTCGCAGCAGGTTTTGAAACTCGGTCTTATTCTTCTGCGCCACCAAGACGTACTCCGCGTATGCCACCAGAGGCCCGGCTTGATGGCCGCCGCCCAGAGCGACGGCCCTCTCGTAATGCGCCGTTGCCCGAGCGGCGCGATCTCCCTTCGCTCCGAGCTTGATCATCTCGTACATGATCAGGAACGTATGCGCCGTGCCCTCGTCGAACGCTTCGTCTACTTCCATCACCCGGTCGATCAGCGCTTCGAAGCGCGGAACTTCGGGCAGCATCGCCAGATCGTGCGATGCCGCAAGCGCCGCGCCCCAGCTGATCGCCGTCCAGTACATCAACTGTGCGTCGGCCTTCTTTAAGTCCTTCACCGCCGACTGCGGATTCGCCTTTAGCCGTTCGGAAAATCCGGGATGCCGCACCTCCAGCCCGCGCATCCCGTAATTGCGAGCGCGCAGATAGAGCTTCGCCGCGCGAACGCGCATGGCAGTGGCGGCAACGCGGTTGGTGTCCTCCAGTTCGTCCGCGTCCTCCTGCACGAAGGCGTAGGCGTATTGGGTGAACCCTTGCGCGGCGGCCAGCAGCAGGCGCTCATGGTTCGGTGTCTCGGCCAGCAGGCTTTCCACTAATTTCAGACTGAACGGGACCGCCGCGCGGATCAGTTCGGGATCTTCGTCGGAGGCGAACGTCGTCCCCGATCCGGCCATCGCGTTGCCCACCTGAGTGATCGCATACCGCCGCACCGAACAGCCGCTGAGCAGAAGGGCGCACAACAGAATCAGTCGCTTCATCTCAGCCAGTGTAAACCGAGATTACTCTGGCGGACGCAGCAGGACTTTCAATACGCCCTTCGTTGCCGCGTGCGCAAAGGCCTCCGGCGCGCGATCCAGCGGGAATTCCCCGGAAATCAAATCGCCCACGCGGACCTTGCCCGACGCGAGTATCCGCAGCGCCGGCTCGAACCGCCCGCAGCGCGAGCCGACCAGCGTAATCTCGTTCACAATCGCTGGAGCCGTGTCGATGGCCACCAATCCGTGCACGGTCGACTTCATCACCACCGTTCCGCGCGGCTGGCACATCGCGATCGCCGCTCTCAGCCCTTCGGCCGATCCGGTGGCGTCCACCACGATGGGAAATGTCTCCCTCGGTAGCTCGGAGATCAGTTCCGTCGTCACGCCGCACCATTCCACCAGCCGCATTTTGTCGCGATGCCGGCCCAGGAGCAACACCTTCGCGCCGTGCGCCTGCAGCACCTGCGCGATCAACAACCCCAGCTTGCCGTCGCCGAGCACGGCCACGTGCGTGCCCTTGGCGATCTTCACCTGATCCAGAATTTCACATGCCGCGGCCACCGGTTCGATGAAGATCGCGTGCTCGGTGGGAATCGATTTCGGCACGCGATGCAGATTCTTCACCGGCAGTGTCAGGTATTCGCGGAAGGCTCCGGGATGCTTCACGATTCCAAGCACAGTGCGATGCGGGCAATGCCGGCCCAGCCCTCGCGCGCACCATGCGCAGTGCCCGCAGGCCAGGTTGATCTCGCCCGCGACGCGCGTGCCGTCTTCGAGTTCGCCCACGAATTCATGCCCCGGCGTGCCGGAGAATCCGTAGTAGCCGCGCTGCAGTTCCAGATCGGTGGAGCAGATCCCCGCGGCCAACAAACGGATGCGCGCGAAGCCCTTCGCCACGCGAGGCAAGGGAGATTTCCGCACACTGACGATTCCATTTTCCAGATGAACTTCCAACATTCGTTTTAAACTTATATGACATGGCTTTCACAATGCAATCCCTGACGCCGATTCTGCTGGTCCATGCCATCGAGCCCTGCCTCGATTTCTGGAAGCGCCTCGGCTTCTCGGTCATCGCCGAGGTCCCCGAAGGCGACGTGCTCGGCTTCGTCATTCTGAAAAACGGGCCAGTCGAGGTGATGTATCAAACCCGGGCCAGCGTCGCCGGCGACATGCCTTCGATGACCGATTTCCCCTGTTCCAGTCTTCTTTATATCCACGTCACCAACATCGACGAGGTGATCGAGGCGCTGGGCGACGCGCCCGTGCTGGTCCCGAAGCGTACGACATTTTACGGTGCCACTGAGTACGGCGTCCGCGAGCCGGGTGGCAACGCCGTCAGTTTTTCGGAAATGAGTACGAATGCCGGCTAGGCTCCGCTGCATCTCCGATTCCTGCGCCGCGGAGTTCGGAATCGAAGAGGTTCTCTATAACTGCCCAAAATGCGGCGGCCTGATCGAAGTAGCTTATGATGCGCCCGCGAGTTCGGCGGCCGAGCTCAAGCAGGTCTTCCGCCATCGCCGGATGAGCAATGCGCACGTGGATCAGAGCGGCGTCTGGCGCTATCGCGAGCTGTTTCCGTTTCTCGACGATCTCTCGCACGTCGTGACCCTGCGCGAAGGCAACACGGCGCTGCTCGACGCGCCTCTGGCGGCATCCTACGCCGGTCTTGACCGCCTGGCGTTCAAACATCAGGGCTACAATCCCACAGGGTCCTTTAAGGACAACGGCATGACCTGCGGCGTGGCCCAGGCTCGCCGTGTGAAGATGACGCGCGTCGCCTGCGTGTCCACCGGCAATACGTCGGCCTCGATGGCCGCCTACGCCGCCGCCGGCGGCCTGGAACCTCTCATCTTTCTGCCGCACGGGAACATCTCTTTTGGCAAGCTGTCCCAGGCGCTGGAATACGGCGCGCGGACGCTGCAAGTGGAGGCGAACTTCGATGAGATCCTTGCGCTGGTTCGCGTGCTCGCCGAACGGCTCGGCATCTATCTGCTCAACTCCATGAACCCCTTTCGCATCGAAGGGCAGAAAAGTATCGCCATCGAAATGATGGATCAGCGCGACTGGCGTGCACCTGATTGGATCGTCCTCCCCGGCGGCAACCTCGGGAATACATCGGCGTTCGGCAAGGCTTTGCGCGAGCTTCACGCCCACGGCCTCATCGACAAGATGCCGCGGATCGGCGTGATTCAGGCCGAAGGCTCCGCGCCATTCTACGAATTCAGCCGGCGCCGCGGCGTGGGCGATTTCGTCCCGGTGAGGAAGCCGGAAACGCTCGCCACTGCCATCCGTATTGGCGATCCGGTGTCCTGGCCGAAGGCGTGGCACGAAGTGACGGCGTCACATGGCGTGGTGGAACAGGTGACCGAACAGGAGATCGCAGACGCGAAGGCGCAGATCGGCCGCTGCGGCATCGGCTGTGAGCCGGCCTCGGCAGCGACGCTCGCGGGACTTCGTAAATTGATCGCCGCGGGTACCATCTTGCACGATGCCGACGTTGTTGCCGTCCTCACCGGCCACGTGTTGAAGGATACGGATTATATTTACCGCTATCACACCGGAAAATTGGAGACGCCGGCCGGCGTGCCGATCCGTTCTACCTATGGCAACCAACCCGTGGTCGTGCCCAACGACCCGGACCGCATCGCGGCGCTGCTATCGAAGTGATCAGGTCCGTTTGGCCCGGGAACGCAGGTCCTGGCCAAACATCATGATTTTCTTCTCGCCCCAAGTAACCTCAACGAGGTCGTCCCGGTCGAAGAGATCCGCATTCTCCACCGTGAGAATTGCCGACGCGGGAATCATGCGCGCCACCTGATGCCCGTCTTCCTGAAAGAGGGCAATGGTCGCGCATGTTAAACAGCAGGAATCGGTTGGCAGAAACGGCCTTCCCGCACACGGAGTGCACTTTGAGTATACACCCGCCTGCGTTTCTCTCCGAGGTGCGAAAATTGTTCCTACCCAACGCCATGGCGTCAAACATCGAATTGTCGGAACCTTCCTCCAGGTTCCCTCCAAAGCCGGTGCAGTACGCCGGCCAAAAGGCGTCCCATCCCGCCACCCGTCGAAGATTCGGTGTCCTTCCGGGTCAAGTATAATCGAAAGGTGCGAAAAATCGCTCTCTTCGCGGTCCTATCCTTGTTGGCTGCGTGCAAAAAAGACATCCAAAACAAGGAAGCCGTCCAAGCCGGAATTGTCGATTACCTCAAAGCTCGGCAGGGTCAAACCGGCCTGAATATGGACATGATGAAGGTGGAGGTCACCTCGCTGCTGTTCAGCGCCGATGGCGCGGAAGCGCAAGCCACCGTGACCTTTACGCCGAAAGCCGGGGGAGCGGGCATGCAGATGCCATACTCCCTGGAACGCAAGGACGGAAAGTGGGTGGTGCGCGCGCGGCCCGAAGGCGAAAATCCACACGGCGGCGGCGCGGGCGTGGGCGCGAGTCCTCACGGCGGCGCGGTGGGCGATAATCCTCAGGGTGGCGCTATGCCTCCCTTGCCGCCTCTGCCCGACAAGAAACCAGCGGATAAGCAGCAATGAAAACGGTCGCCGTACTGGGCGGCGGGCCGGCGGGAGCGTTCGCTGCCGAGCGCCTTGCCTCCGCCGGCATGAAAACCATCCTGTTCGACGAAAAGTTGGCATGGGAGAAGCCCTGCGGCGGCGGCTTGACGTTTAAGGCGTATCATCAGTACCCTTTCCTCATCGAGAACGACACCCCCAAGAAATTCGTTAGCGAGACAACCCTTTCCGCGCCCCGCGCCGGTGAAGTCAAGCTACAGCTGGATCGTCCCCTGGTCATTTACTCTCGAATGGACCTGAATCGCCTGCTTCTCGACCGCGCTCAGAAAGCCGGCGCCTCCATCGAGCAGACCCGGGTGATGGGTATGGAGCGGAGCGAAAAAACCTGGAACCTCCGCACGCGCTGCGGCACGGCCCAGGCCGATTTTTGCATCGTCGCCACCGGCGCCCGCAATCCTCTGCGCGAGGTCGGTACCCAGTGGGGCGCCAAGGATACGATGTCCGCGCTCGGCTATTACGTCCCGAGCACGCAGGATCACATCGATATTCAATTTTTGCCGCGCCTGGAAGGCTACATTTGGGTATTTCCCCGCTGCGGCCATCTGTCGGTGGGTATCTGCGGCAAGGGTGAATCCGCCCAGGCCCTGCGTACGCGCCTGGAAGCCTACATGACGGAGCGAGGCATCTCTTATAAAGGCGGGAAGTTCTATAGCCACATGCTGCCGTCGCTCGAAACGCCCACCTGGCGCAGTAATCGCGTGGCGGGTGAAGGATGGCTTGCCGTCGGCGACGCCGGAGGCCTGGTGGACCCCATCACCGGCGAGGGCCTGTATTACGCCATGCGCTCCGGCGACCTGGCCAGCCAAGTGGTGATCAACGACGCGCACGGTCTGATAGAGAAAGCCCACGCCTACCGTGCCATGCTGGCACGCGAATTCGCGCTCGATCTGGAGTTCGCCGCCACGCTCGCCAAACGCGTGTTCCTGGGCAGCTTTTTCTTCGACTCCGTGCCCGCGCGGATGATTTATTACATCCGCCGCAGCTCCCGTTTCCGCACCCTGATGCAGGATCTGTTCGCCGGAACGCAGCCCTACTGCGATCTGAAGAGCCGTCTGCTTCGCAATGTCAACGGGGCCGTGCACGAAGTGCTGATGAACTTCGTCCTGAACCGCATCATCCCGGAAAATTCCCGCGCTGTTTTATGAACACTCCAAAATCCGCCGCGTGGTTTGAGAGGGCGCAAGCCCACATTCCAGGAGGCGTCAACTCGCCTGTCCGCGCCTTCCGGGGCGTCGGCGGATCGCCCTTATTCATCGCCCGCGGCGAAGGCTCCAAGATGATCGACGTCGACGGCAATTCGTATATCGACTACATCTGCTCCTGGGGCCCTCTGATCCTCGGCCATCGTCCGAAGCCGGTGATCGAGGCGCTGCAAAAGGTGCTCGACATCGGAACTAGCTTCGGCGCGCCTACCGGCCAGGAAGTTGAACTCGCGGAGCTGATTTCTCAAGCCGTCCCCTCGATGGAAATGGTGCGCCTGGTCAATTCCGGCACCGAAGCCACGATGAGCGCCCTGCGCGTCGCCCGCGGCTTTACCGGCCGCGAACTCACCATCAAGTTTGAAGGCTGCTACCACGGCCACGTTGATTCCCTGCTGGTCAAGGCCGGCTCCGGAATGGCGACGCTCGGCATCGCCGATACGGCCGGCGTTCCCGCGTCCTTCGCCGCTACAACGATTGCTCTGCCGTACAACTCCATCGCTGCGGTTGAGCAGGCATTCGCATCGCACGGAGACAAGATCGCCGCCGTGATCGTCGAGCCTGTCGCGGGTAACATGGGCTGTATTCCTCCCGCGCCCGGATTCTTAGAGGCCCTGCGCGACCTCACCGCGCGCCACGGCGCTCTGCTGATCTTCGACGAAGTCATGACCGGTTTCCGCGTCGCTCTGGGCGGCGCGCAGCAGCGCTTCAACATCAAGCCGGATATGACCACGGTCGGCAAGATCATCGGCGGAGGCCTGCCGATGGCCGCCTACGGTGGCCGCGCCGACATCATGAAAAAGGTCGCCCCGGTCGGCCCCGTGTATCAGGCCGGAACATTATCCGGCAACCCGATGGCTGTCGCTGCCGGTCTGGCCATGCTGCGCTATTTAATCGCGCATCCCGAGGTCTACGAAATTTTAGAAGCCCGCGGCGCGCAACTCTGCTCCTGGGTTCCCGAAGGAGTTACCGTCAACCGCGTCGGCAGCATGTTCACGTTTTTCCTGACGCCCGATCCCGTCACGGATTGGGATTCGGCGGCGAAAGCCGACAAAGCCCGTTTCGCGAGACTCTTCCACCACATGCTGGGGCGAGGCGTCTACCTGGCGCCCTCACAGTTCGAAGCCGGCTTCATCAGCGTCGTGCACAGCGAAGAAGATATCCGTCACACGGTGGACGCGATGAAAGAGTTTTTCGCCTAAAATGCGCGAGTCTTTGCGCCCTTGGCCTCATTGCGTGAATTCATGGTGTCGGACGCCCGAGCCATCCAACCCAGGTAGCCAGCACCCGCCCATCCTTCATCCACACGCATATGCGGGATTTTCTACGAGACTCCCCGCCGTTTCCTCAGCTCATCGAGCCACACCGCCAAAATAATCACCGCCCCGATGATCACTTGCTGCCAGTAAGGATTGATCCCCAGCAGGTCGCTGCCATCCGACAACAATCCCATGATGAACGCACCCACCAGCGTCCCCAGCACGCTGCCTTCGCCACCGCGCAGGCTGCCTCCGCCGATCACCACCGCGGCGATGGCCTGCAGTTCGTAGCCTTGGCCGGCCGTGGGCTGGCCGCTCATCAGCCGCGACGCTTCGATCATGCCCGAAAGCCCAGTCAAGCCGCCGGCAATCGCGTAGACCGACGTGATATTGAACGCCACCGGAATGCCCGCATAAAACGCCGCATCCGGATTGCTGCCGATCGAAAACGCGTAGCGCCCCAGCCGCGTGTGTTCCAGAATCACGTGCATCGACGCTGCACAAACCAGCAGGATCCACAACACGATCGGAATGCCGAACGGGTCTGTGCCCGACCCCAACACCGCGAACTTCAACGGAATTTCGTGCACCGGAAGCCCGTTGGAAATCAGCAGCACCACACCGCGATAGATCCCCATGGTGCCCAGCGTCACGATGAATGGATTCACCTTGAGCCGCGTGATCAGCGTGCCGTTCATCAGCCCGCAGATCGTTCCCGTAGCGATGCCGATGGCGACCGCCACCGGAATCGCGTAGCCGTGCCGCATCGCCAGCGTTCCGGCGAATCCGCCCAACGCCAGGATCGAGCCGACCGATAGATCGATGCCGCCCGAAATAATGATCAGCGTCATGCCCAGCGCCATGATGTTGATCACCGTGGTCTGCCGGATCACCGTGGACAGATTCGGCCCAGTCAGAAAATGCGGCGACGCAATAGCAAGCGCGGTGAACAGCGCCACCAACGTCGCGAACGGCAGCAATCGCTGGATCACGCCACCTTCTCCTCAAACGCCGCCAGCCGCAGAATCTCCTCCTGGGAAGCTCCGCGCGGTAGTTCACCCGCCAGGCGTCCCTGGCGCATCACCAGAATGCGATCCGCCACGGATTGAATCTCCGCCATCTCCGAGCTCAACATCACGATTGCCGCGCCCTGGCGCGCCATCTGGTCCATCGTCTCGAAAACCTCGACCTTCGCGCCCACGTCGATCCCACGCGTCGGCTCGTCGAACAGGATCACGCGGGCATTCGTCGCCAGCCACTTCGCGATCACCACCTTCTGCTGATTGCCTCCGCTCAACCGGCGCGCTAACTGCTGGGGACCCTCGTATTTCAACCGCAGCCGCGCGCCCTGCTCCGTCGTGATCAGCTTTTCGCTGCGCAGATTGAGAAAACCCAGGTTACTGACCGAGCGCAGGCTCGCCATGGTGACATTCGGAGCGATCGCCAGGTCGATGGCCAGGCCGGTGCGCTGCCGGTCCTCCGGCACCAGCGCGAGCCCGGCGCGAACCGCGTCGCGCGGGTCGCGGATGCGCACCGTTTTGCCGCCGATCTGAATTTCCCCTGCGTCAATCCGGTCGATGCCGAAGAGGGCGCGGCACAGCTCCGTGCGGCCCGCGCCGATCAGCCCCGCGATGCCGACAATTTCGCCCTTGCGCACGCGGAAGCTGATGTCTTCGAGCAGTGGCTTGCAAGTGAGGCCCGTCACGCGGAGCATTTCCTCACCCGGCGGAACGGGCTCGCGCGTGTACAGTGAGGAAACCGGGCGCCCCACCATGTGTTGGATCAGCTGATCCGTCGTCAGCTCGCTCAGCATGCAGGAGTGGACCGTTTCGCCGTCGCGCAGCACCGTCACCCGATCGCCGATGGCGCGCAGCTCTTCCAAACGATGCGTAATATAAATGACGCCGACCTCGCGCCGCCGCATCTCACGCACGATGCGAAAAACCTCCTGCGTTTCTGATTCCGTCAGCGAGGACGTGGGCTCGTCGAAGATCAGGAGGCTGGAGCCTTGCTCCACCGCTCGGCAAATCTCGACCAACTGTTTGCCCGCCGGACTCAATTTGCCTACGAGGGCTTCGGCCTGCAGCGGGAAACCGTGGTGCTCGATCAGCTTTCGGGCGCGTTCCTCCGCGTCCCTGCGGTTGATCCAGCCTAGCGGATGGCGCTTCTCGCGCCCCAGGAAGATGTTCTCGGCGACCGAAAGGTGCGGGGCCAGCAGCGATTCCTGATGCACCATGGCGATGCCTGCCGCCGAAGCCTCCGCCGGGTTGCGGAACCTCACCGGCTGGCCGCGGAATCGCATCTCGCCTCCGTCGGGAGCAAGCATCCCCGCGACGATTTTCATCAGCGTGGATTTGCCCGCGCCGTTCTCGCCCATCAACAGATGGACCTCGCCGGCTTTAACGGTACAGGTGCCTTTACGGAGAGCGGTTACGCCGCCGAAATGTTTCTGAATCGACTGCAGTTCAAGAAGCAAACTAGATAGTTTACTCCATCGGCTCTTCCGGCAAATCGTCCACCCGATTCTCGAATCGCGTGTACTGGCCGAGGAATCGCAGGGGCACCGTGCCGATGGGGCCGTTGCGCTGTTTGGCGATGATCAGGTCCGCCAGGCCCTTGATGTCCTCCCGGTCGCGCTTGTATACTTCCTCGCGGAAAATAAACGCCACCAGGTCGGCGTCCTGCTCGATCGAACCCGAATCGCGCAGATCGCTCAGTTGCGGCTTGTGATCGCCCACGCGCGTTTCCGATGCGCGGCTCAACTGCGAGAGCACCAGGAACGGCACGTTCAGTTCTTTGGCCATCAGCTTCAGGCCCCGCGAAATGGCGCTGACTTCCTGGTTGCGATTCTCGCTTCGTCCGCGGCTGCTCATCAACTGCAGATAGTCGATCACCACTAGGCTCAGGCCCTCTTGGCTCTGCATCCGGCGTAGCTTCGCGTGCACGTCCATCAAATGGACTCCTGGAGTATCGTCCAAAAACAGCGGCGATTCCGTCAGATCCGCCAGCGCGAACTGCAACTTGCGCCGCTCGTCCTGATTCAGGAATCCGGCGCGAAACTTGTGCTGATCCACGCGCGCGGCGGAGCATACCAGGCGGTTCAGCAGGCTCGATGACGACATTTCAAGCGAAAATACGGCCACCGGCTTGCGCATTTTCGGATGCGTGGCCACGTGCTGCGCGATGTTCAGCGCCAGCGCCGTCTTTCCCATCGACGGGCGCGCGGCCAGGATGATGAGTTCGCCTCCGTGCAGGCCTCCGGTCATTTCGTCGAACTTCGTAAACCCCGTGCTGATACCCTTGATGCGCTGCGTCGGATCGAGAAACGCATTGATGCCGCCGGGGAATGTGGAAAGAACCTCATTCGGCGAGATGAGCTTTTCACCGCTGCGCGCCTCGCCCAGTTTCAACAGCGTCTCTTCCGCGCCCGAAAGGATTTCGTCCGGCTCGTCCTCGCCCAACAGGCAGCGGTCGATCACCTTTTGCGCGGCGAAGATCAGCTTCCGCAGCGTCGCCTTGTCCTTGACGATGCGGATGTAGCTTTCCAGGTTGGAAATTTCCGGCAGCCCTTCGTCGAGCGAAACCAGGTATCCGAGCCCGTCTACCGATTCCAACTGGCCCTGCTTCATCAGCTCATTGGCCACCGTCACGCGGTCCAGGCGCTCGCCGCGGTCGTACAGATCTTTCATCCGCGCGAAGATGCGGCGATGCTTTTCCATGCTGAAGTCTTCCGGCTCGACCGCGCCCGCCACTTGCAGGTAGGTCGAGTCGTTCAGCAGGATGCTGCCGAGCACGAAACGCTCGGCATCGAGATTCGCAGGCAGGCCTTTTTCAAGCGCCAGATCAGTGGAGAGCATCAGGACGTTCTACCTTAACCGTTTCGTCACAAACATCGCAATGAACATTTATCCGCTGAGGGATGCTTCGGTTAGCCTCTGGATAACCCGGTGGAAAACCCGTCCACGTCTGCAGACGGCTAGACTGATGATCCCAAAGGACCAGGCGCGGATTTCCTCCGTTTTCCTCAAAACAGAAACCCTCAGTTCTGTTTTACACCAGAATTCGGGCTACTGCTTGGTGGGTGTGGTGGACTTGGTGGCCGGAGCGGTCGACTTGGTGGCGGCCGGAGCGGCAGAGGTTGCCGGCACAATGGTCGCGACTTTTACGCTATCCACCTTCGGCATGTGCTTTTCGATCCACGGCTTGCCGAGCTGCATCAGCGAGCCCTGATCCGGATTGCCGCCGTAACCCGAGTAGAATTTCTCCACCACGTCCATTCCTTCGATCACCTCGCCAAAGGGAGCGAATCCCTGCGCATCCAAGCCCGCGTTGTTGGCGTAGTTGATGAACACTTGCGTCGTCCGGGTATTGGGGCCCGCGGTGGCGAAGGTGATCAAGCCGCGCTTGTTGGATTGCGTCACCGGATCGTCCTTCAAGTTGGCGTTCATCCAGACCGCGTTCACCTTTGGATCGGCGCTGATGCCGAACTGCGCCATGAATCCCGGAATCACGCGGAAGAACGGCACGCCGTTGTAGTAGCCCGCGCGCACCAGGTTGTAGAAACGATCCGCGCCCAAGGGCGCCCAGGCACGCGTCACCTGGACGATGAAGTCGCCCTGCGTAGTGCTGAACTTCGCTTGATAGGTCGCCGGCGCGGTGCGATTCAATGACGACGGGTTCATCAGGTTCGGCGCGGCCGCCGGGGCTTTTTTCGCAGCGGTGGTTGCTTTGGTCTGCGCAAGCGCAGCGCCGCACACAAATAAAACGGTCAATAGCTTTTTCATGGTTTCGACTTCATCATATCGAATTTGAATTCGTGGCGGACAAGATCGGCGCGCGAGCCCCGGAACGCCACGCCCTCGGCTTGCAAGCGCAACCGCTGATCAAGGCCCTTCGCGCCGGGCAGCAGAATTTTTCCGCCCGCGCCCAGCACGCGATGCCAGGGCAGCTTGCCGTCGGTGTTCTGCAGTGCCCAGACCACCTGCCTCGCCGCGCCGGGAAATCCCGCGGCTTTGGCGACGGCCCCGTAGGTGGCAACTTTCCCTCGAGGAATTCTCCGGATCATCCGGCGGATTTCGCTAAACATGAGGATGACTTCCCGCCCCAGAACCCCGGGCTGACGCCAGGGATTATAACCCCGTCCCGTCAGGGCGGGGATGCGCTTACGAGTCGATGAGCACGATCGACTCCTGCTTCTCCCCCGTCACCCGCGCTCCCGATTCGCCGACGTACACGTTCACTTCGCTGCGCACGCCAAACTCAGGCAGATAAATACCTGGCTCGATCGAAAAACATGTTCGGGGGATCACGCGACGCTCGTCGTGAGTTTCCAAATTATCCATGTTGGCGCCGGTTCCGTGAACGTCGGTTCCAATTGAATGGCCGGTGCGATGGAAGAAATATTCTCCATACCCCTGCTCGCGAATGTAGTTGCGCGCGGCATCGTCCACTTCGTAGCCTCGCAGATCTTTCCGCGAACCCGACGCAGAAATGGCCCGGTCCCGAGCCTCGCGCACAATGCCGAAGACCTTCTCATAGGCCGAGGGCGGCTGCGTGCCGCAAAATCCCATCCAAGTGATGTCGTAATACACGGCGTCGGGCTGATTGAGCTTCGCCCACATGTCGATCAGCACGATATCGCCCGGCTTTACCTCCGATGACGAGTGCTGCTTCGGCTCATAATGCGGATTCGAGGCGTTAGCATTCACCGCGACGTCCGGGCCGTGGTCGGCGAAGAGCCCTTCTTCCTTGAAACGCGTCGCGATGAACTGCTGAATATCCCACTCCGTCACCCGCTCCGATGCGCGGAGCTTCGTGCCGATGCGCTCAAATGCCTCGCGGCGGACCTTGTCCACGCGGCGGCCGGCTTCCAGGTGCCCTTCCAGTTGCGCCTCCGACCACCGAGCCTCGAAATACTGCACCAGGTTCGCGGACGTGGCGATCTCGACGCCCAGTGACCGGATCAGCTCAATGGTTCCCGCGTCCACCATGGCGACGTACGGCACCGCGCAGTTGGGCGAATACTGCATGGCGATCTTTTTCGCCCCGCCGAGCAGCGTCCTGATGCCATCCACCATTTCGCCCCAGCCCGCGTAACCGGACATCGCGCCGGGCAGATCCACCAGCGTCTGCGCTTCGATCTTGTGCACCAGCCCGCGAGGCTCGCCCTGCGCGGGGACGTAATAATACCAGCGCCGCGAAACAATGGAGTTGGGCGTGAACTTCAACACGCGATACGCCAGGGGGTCGCGGCGGTGGTGATCGAAAAACAGCCAGCCGTCAAGGCCTTCTTCTCTCAATGCAGCTTGAATGTCGGCGAGGTTCATAATGTTCACTCGAAGAATGGGCGGAGCTTTTCCTCCGTTGGTTTGGGTGTGGCCAGGCTAACCACAATGAGGCTCAGGACGGACGCCGCCAGCGCTGGATACACGGCATCGATTTCCTTTTGAAAACCCCACTTCGCCTGCGCGAGATTCCAGCCGACCGTGACGATCGTCCCCAGAACAATCGATGCAATCGCGCCGGATGTGGTGGCGCGCTTCCAGAAGAATACCGCCAGCACCACGGGCGTGACCGCCGCGCCGTAGACCGTGTACGCGTAAAGCGACGCTTTCAGCACCGATTCGAACTGCGAGGCCTGCAACAGCGCAAACAAGCCGAGGCCGACGACCAGGACTCGCGAGACGATTAGCATCTTCTGCTCCGATGCGCTGCGGTCGATAAAGCGGGCATAGACGTCGTGAATCAGATTCGTGGCCGGCGAGAACAGATAATTGTTCGCAGTGGAGATGACCTTGGCGAACACGCCGCCCATCAGAATTGCGCCCAGCAGCACCGGCAGTCCTTTACGGGCCGTGAGTGGAATAATTTCGCGCGGCGCGTCGGTATGGAATTTCGAACTGCCGATGACGGCCACCGCCATCAGAACCGTCTCCAGGAAGATCGTGCCGATGATCCAGCCGAACACCGCGAAGCGCGCGTCTTTTTCCGACCGGGCCGAGAAAAACTTCTGATACATGCCCTGATTGCCGACCAACAGCAGCATCGTAGGGATCATGAACCCCATCGCCGCCGATAGTCCTACGTCGCCGAGCACGGTGAAGTGGCTTGGAGGCAGGACGCGCCGCACTTCGGTCCATCCGCCCGCATCGGAGAGAATCAGGGGAACGGCGATGGCGAGAATCACCGTGACCGACGCTCCGATGACCAGATCCAGATACGCGATCGATGCCATGCCCGCGGCCGCCGTGAACACAATCACGAAGGCCGCGATGATGTACATGCCGGTGGTGCGCGGAAGATCGGGGAAGATCAGGTGCAGAATGTCCCCTCCGCCCTTGAACTGGTAGCTGACGATCACGGTGTAGGAAACGACAATCGCAATGGTCGCCATCACGCGCGCGGTGGCGTTATAGCGCGCCTCGAGAAGATCCGGCACCGTGAACTGCGCGAAGCGCCGCGCACGTCCGGCGATCAGGGCGATCACGATCAAGCCGAACCATCCGCCGGCCGGCTGCCACAGCGCGACGAATCCGTTCTTATACGCGTTCTCGCCGCCGCCCAGAAGGCTCCCCGCGCCGATCCAGGAGCTCAAGAGCGTGAACACCAGCACCGGCCACGGCAATTTGCGCCCTGCGACCAGAAAATCCTCGCCGCTGCGGACCGACAGAGTCTTGGCGATCGTGACGCCGCACAGAATCGCAACCACAATACCGAGAACGATCGCGTAGATCACGAGGGAATCCGCCGAAAATCCACTTTCGTTTTGAAATTGGCAAAGCCCGCCACGTCGCGCGCATCGGTCACGCTAAACGAGAGAACGTCGTCCAGCCAGTCTTGCGAGTAACCTTCACGGTGCTGCGTGGCAACCGTCAGTGTATAGTCTTGGCGGGTCAGGAGGCAATCGAACGTGAAATCGACCTCGAAGATCTGCCCCGTGGCGATGTTGCCCAGATCGATGCCCTCAATGCGCGTGTTCGTGCCGAACACATCGATACCCAGGCGATTGCGGATCAGCACGCCGACCACGGGATCCTGCAGATCGCGACGGGCCGCCGCGCGGACCCGGATGCGAACGGTTTCGTGAGGCTCCAGATTGCGAATCGATTCACCGCGCGCGTTCAGGAGGTCGACGGAGAGAATTTCGCTCGATCCGTCGCCGTGGCGGAAGCTCCCGCCGGTCTTGGGAAGACTGCGGGCGGGTTGATCACGTTCCTGCCGTTCGAGCACCATTCCCACATACCGATTGACTACCTCGCTCGGATTGCCGTACGCGGCCACTCGGCCGTCGACCATCAGCGCAGCGCGGTCGGACAGGCGCTTCACCAGCCCCAGATCGTGCGAAACAAACAGTACGGTGACCTTGCGCTCCTTCAACTCGACGAATTTCTTGATGCAGCGGTTGGCGAAGATCGCGTCGCCGACGGCTAGCGCCTCGTCAACGATCAAGATCTCGGGATCGACGTGGATCGCCGTGGAAAACGCCAGCCGCACGTACATGCCCGTGGAATATTCCTTCACCGGCCGATCCATGAAGGAGCCGATTTCGGCAAAGCGTTCGATATCCGGAAAGACCCGCTGCATATCGCTGCGCGCGATGCCGAGGATTTCGCCGTTCAGGAAAACGTTTTCACGGCCGCTGAATTCAGGATTAAACCCGGCGCCGAGCTCTAGCAGCGCGGCGATACGCCCGTGGGAAATCACGCGACCGCGGGTCGGTTCGAGAATACCGCTGACGATTTGCAGCAGCGTGCTCTTGCCGCTGCCGTTCGGCCCGATGACGCCCAAAACCTCGCCTCGCTCCACGGTGAGGGAAACGTCGCGAAGCGCCCAAAACTCCTTGGGAGCCAGCTTGGAGAAGGGAAGCAGTTCCAACAGCCGGTCGGCCGGCCTTGAATACAGACGATAAACCTTGGAGACGTTCTGAACCTGCAGCATTCCAGTGCGCGGATACGCACTCCCGAGTGTATCAACTACCCATGCGAATGCTGCGGCGGAGACTCGACGGCAAAGGCGTGGCGTAGCCGATCAGACAGTATTGGTCTAACGCGAACAATACGATGCTTTCGAGTCCTTTGCCGCTCGCCATCTTGGCCTCCTTCAGCCACGCCGTGGTAGAATCGCCCACGCTCACCAAGTGGCTTCGCTGCGAGGCAGGGAATCCCAAACTGGCGCCGAAGTCGATGGAATCCTCGCACAGGTCGAGGTCGCGGCCCAGTGTGAAGCCGATGCACTCCGTCTTCAGAATGGTCAATGCCGAAGGGGTCCACGCGGCAGGCGAAAAGTTAAATGCGGAGTTGAACGCCGTTGCGTTTACGTCGGTCGGATAGAGCACCTCAAAGCGGCACGAGGGCTGCGCCGCGCGCACATACGCCATGATCGACGCAGTGAAGCTCCCCAGCGTCGCCTGCAGGAAAGACATCTCGTCCGGGTAGGACGCGGGATTCGCTGTGTTCGTGGTGAATGTCGTCATCGCCCTGCCGTACTCGGATAGAAACTGCGCCTGCGTCCACGCGTCGTAGAACGGCATTCCGGAGTAGGCTACGTACGAGGGGTCTGTCGGCGAGAATCCGTTGTTTGAAAAATACCACCACTGCACCTCGCCGAATTGCAGAAACGGAGTCAGCCCCGCCGCGGCCTGGATCGCCGCCATCTCCGCGTAGACTTCCTGCCAATAGGCGATGCTGGTGGGCGAAAAGTTTGTTTGCAGCGACGGCGTGGGAAGCAGAATCGGATCGCCGGCTGGCCCGCGCTGCGCGATGCCCGCCGACAGCGAAGGATCGCCATTGCCAAGCTCCATACTGAAGGACGCCGCCGCGTCGATGCCGCAGCCATGCAGCGCGCCGAAGAAACTGGCACTCCAATCGCGGACCGCGCGATTGAGTCGCGGCGAGGCAGCCAGGTCGGTACGCCAGTTGCCGTCGGCGCCTCCCGTGAAAGCCGTAGCCGCAACCGTGACGTTCGGCATGTTGGCGGGCGTCGCGGACACCGTGTAGCTGTTCCCCGCTGAGCCGATGAGCCGCGACGTGATCGTCAAGACGCTGCCCGAATGGCTAGCCCAAATTCCAGTCGAACCATTGTTGATCGCCTGCGCGAACGCGATCGCCAATGTCTCAGTTGTGTCTGCCGGATGCATGACCTTGGTAAACGTGGTGCCGCTGATGGAGACTTGCATCGACTGGGAGCCGTCGCCGTCGGCCACGCTGATTGTGCCGCCAAAGGTAACGGTCGCCGAGGCGTAGGCATATCCCATGGGCGTCAGCTCGTAGAACCACAGTGCACCCACGTAATGATTCTGGCGGCCCGTGAATCCAAGTGAATTCATGAACCAAGCCGTCCGCTCCGGCGCCAACGAAATGGAATGGAGCGTATCCCAGTCGGAGGCGAGCGTCAGCCGCGGCTCGGCGGGGAACACCGGCAAGTCCTGCGTCGGCACGGCGATTTCGAAGAAGTCGAAGTAGAAGCAGTTACCGGCCGGCCCCTGATTCGTCGCGGTAACCGTGTGCGTCCCGGCCGCGAACCTTCCGATCGGCCACCGGATCAGCACATCTTCTTGTGCGATCAGGAGGCTCAGCGCCCCAACGGCAGTTCCGTCGACATCGATCGAAACCGTCGCGCCGGATGCGCCGGTTAGGCCGAGGTAGCGGGTCCCGAGATAAAGCGTGTGCGATTGCGCCGCGGTGTAGGCCCAGGAAACGGTGTCGCCCACCGACGTCGAATAATGAATAACGCCGCCCGAATAGTTCCCGCGCGTTTCCGCCCAGGATCCCGTGTAGACGATCTCCATCGAGTCGTCCTCCGCGCGCCTGCTGCCCGGACCTGCGACCGAATAGGTACGATTCGCCCCCGTCACGTTCCAGTTGCTCACAACCACCTGAAATTCGCTGCGAACAAACGAGCCGGGCTGCAAATCTGCGGCGTAGGTCCAGCGCATCTTGCGGATCTGATCGGCTGGCACGGAAACAGGAGTGCCCGAAAAAGCGGGATTCGTGTATCCCTGCAGCGAGCCAAAGTCCATGCGAATGCTCCACTGCGTCGGGCTGGTCCCGTTGGCAAAGGTCTTGGCAGGCGCGTCCCATGTCGCGTCCGGCGTGTCGGAGTAGGTGTACATCGCAAAACGATTCCCATCCGCGCCCGATGTGCTGTTGGTGTCGAGGCCTCCCGTGTAGGAAACCTGAATCCTCGATCCGGTGACGGTCGCCTGCAGCACCGTGGGCTGATACGGATTCGGCCGCAGATTAATCCAGGCCGCGATCTGGGTTAGCGCGTCCGAAATCTGGTGGGTGCCGTCAAATTCGTAAGTGAAGTGCGTGTCGAGATACGCAATCCCCACGTGGGTTCCCGCCGCGGGCGTGCCCGAACCGGATAGAGTGAAATCCGCGTAGGCGTTCGAGTAACTCCCCGCCGCGGGCGTGGCATGCGCGGCGATTGGCACGTAATAAATCGTGTTGTCCGGACCCCAAATGCGCAGCGACGGCCAGTCGACCGTCGCGTACAGCGTGGAGTCCAGCGGGATGCAGTTAGTGCGCGTTTCCTGATAGGTGAGGACCAACCCGCTCAGGTCGCCGTCAGGAAGATTGCGAAACGCAGGATGCTCGTAAACATTGTCGCGATTCCACTCGATTACCGCCCAATCGACCTGTTGCCGCCAGGTGCCGGACAGCGTGAATCCCGTCGAGGATGCCTTGCTGAGCGCGGCGATCGCCGACGGCTCGTAAAAGAAGCACTGCAGATCGCGATCCGGTCGCAGCTTTTGAATTTGGTCTGCCATATTTTGGTCAAGGCACCGAATCAGAGGCGGATTACGACTGTGAGGTCGCGGCCGGGCAAGGTATTGGCGGCTGCGGGCACGGACAAAATATCCAAGCTTAATTGCGACTCCGCGCTGAGCGGTGGCATGCCGAACCCGTCGACGCTGGCTGACTCCGTTGTGCCGTCGGCGATCGTTAAGGTGCAGAACACCGTGCGGCCCTGCCGCAACTGTAAGCTGATCGGTCCGCCGCTCGGCGCCTCGCCCACCACTGCGAAGATGTCTCGCATTGCCTGCGTCGTTTCAACAATCAGCGGTGGCGCGGCATCGGTTTGCGTCGCCAGATATCCTTCCACCTGTAGCGAAAGCTGCCCGCCCGCCAGTGTTCGCAAACCCTGATCGGCCGTGGCGGCAAACGGAGCCGCCGTCGCGGGACCCGTGCCGTACACGTTGGTCATCTCCAGCGCCGCAGCCGCGATTCTGACGTCGGGCAAGAAGATCGAGTAGCCGAAATCGCCGCTCGCGGGGCTGCCGAAGAATCCGCTAACGAACGGCACGATGCTGACGTTCGTCTGAAGCAGGTACACCGGAACGGTGGTGGTGTGCGGCGCGGCCGTCGTCCCCTCCGCGCCTCGCAGGACCTGGTACTGGGAGCCGCCGGTCAGGACGGCCTCCACCTGAAGAATCTCTGTCTCGATTTGGATGCGATCGCCCGCCGCGTTCGTTCCCGGCGTGCTCAACGTGATGGTCGAATCGGTTACTCCGATCGGTGTTGTCAGCCGCAACGTGGACGGGCTGTTCAATTCGTTCCAGTAATAGAGAAACAATGTTCCTGCGGAGATCGTGTGCGTATTGGAAAAACTCGAAAAGCCGATGCCTACCAGGTCGACCGTTCCTTGACCGGTAAGGTTCAGTCCAAACACTGGAGCCGGAGGCAGACCGCTATCCGCACCTCCGCCCGCCTCGCCCGCGATCTGATGCGAAGTCACCGGATTCAGCGCCTCCGCCGTCTCGCCATCTTGCGCATTGGCCGATCTCCCCGAAATTTCCACCGTCGCGCCCGGACGGTTTGGAACCTGGATATTCGCCGGGCTGGTCGATCCGAGTCCCGCGAAGGTCCACGTCGAGTCGGCGACGGTAAAGAAGCTCGTCGTATCCGGCGTCACGGTCCAGGGTGGCGTCACGGTCAAGGTCGTCGCCGTGTTGGAGACAATCGTGCGCTCCTGCGCCGCGCCCTTTCCTCGAGTGATGCGCACGACGCTCCCTGTGAAGTCATTCGTCAGCATGCCGAGCGTGCTGTTGACGATGGTTGTCGCCGACGCGGACGTCACCGCCTCTTCCGGCTGAAGTTCCATTCGCCAATAAAGATTCGCGTGGTTGTAATTGGGATCCGGCGGACCTTGCAGCTGCGGCGCGGCACCCAAGTCCGTGTAGCTCGAAGCGAGCGTCGTGCTCGAATCGATCAACAATAACTGGCTGGGGTTGAATCCGCGATAAACGCGAAAGCCGGCGGTGCCTGAGGAGAAACTGAAGTCTGTCAGCGTGACTACGTTCGTGTTTGTCGCAGCCGGCAGAGCTGCCTGCACAATGAAAGAGAGCCCGCCCTCCACGCCCGCCCCATCCACAGCGCTGATCGCATAATAATAAGACTGGCCTCCGGTGAGGGTTCCCCCCGTCGTCGCGATGCTCGGCGTAAGGCTGAGCAATGGAATCGATGCGCTGGATGCCGAGGGCAGGGCAGGCGGCGTGAAGGCGACGCTCAGTTGGATCGCAACGCTTCCGTCGCCGCTCGGGATCGCCGTCTCCGTAATACCGAACTGCTCAATTCCATTCGTGTCAACCACGCCGCCCACAAGAGGCCTCGGCAATCCGCCCTGATTCGTGGCGTAGATCCCGCCGCCGGACGTGTTCGCGCCGCCCGTCGTGTACCAGTCGTCCTCATGCCACTGCGCTGTGATCTGCACGGTCTGGTGATCCTGCCCCGGCGCGAGCTTCACCACGCGGAAAGGTTGGCGGTTCAGCCCCTCTTTTAGATATGTGACCGCGATCAAGTCGCCTGGAGCAATGCCGATACCTTTCACCGACGTGCTGAACTCCACCAGCGTGTATCCGGCGATCGACTTGTTCAGCTGCAGTTGCAGCATCCGCGTGGCCTGATCGAAATTAGGCAGGCCCACGCCGGAGAATGGAGCCGTCACAATCCGATCCGTCAGCAGAGAGTCGTCGATATCCACCAGCGTCAAGCTGTCCTGCTGAAACTGGTTGAACTCGTCCTGAAACTCCACGGTCAGCTGATTCGTCGTCGATGTGCCGTTCTGCGAGTACAGCCGGATCGTCGGATCCCCGTTCGCTTTTCGTAGAATCCCCGAAAACGTCCCGGAGCCGTCGCTGAATTCATACGACGGCCAGCCTCCGTTTAAAGGCTCCGTGCTATTCGTGCCGTCTGTAGCCGCCGGCTGCTGCAGAGCCAGCGTATTCTCCACCCGCAGTCTCAATAATCCAGACGGGTCATAACTCAACATCAACGACGAGGCGGTTCGGATGGACCTGGTCAATTCCGCTGCGCTTCGCCGGTCCTGAATCACCAGATTGCACTTGAACCGTGACGTGGATGCTGGGTTCCCGTATAAGTCGGTGGTAGAGATCGGCGCGTCGCAGTACGCCGCTGCCGCGGCGAAGCTCGGCAAATTAATGTCCGCCGCCAGCCACCCGCTTCTACGGAGCACATCGAGCAACACCCACGCCGGATTATTCGTGAAGGACGCGCCGAGCGACGCTCCGGTCGAATCGAACTGCTCAATCAGCAAGCCGTTGATCAATACCCGAACGGTGGGCAGAGACAGCCCGTTGCTGATTGCGTTCGGAACCACGACGCTTAAATACGCCATGCTCCCGTAGGGATCACCCAGGGGATTGCCTGCGCTATCGGCGAAGTTCGGATCGAACGCCCCGTTCCGGTCGCCCGCGCTGATCAGCGAATACCAGCCGGTGGCCGTCATATTCGTGCCATTCTGCGCCAGCGGAATTGCGACGTCGTTCACGAGTATCTGCAGGATGCCCGAAATCTCGCCCATCCCAAGCAGCACTTCCATACGAGTCAGATTTCCGTCGTTGCGTGAGAACACAATTGGCGGGTTGTACCACGCCGTCCCGTACACCAGCGGAACAACATCGTTGTAAAGAGCGATGTTGTCGTAGAGCGGCGATAGCTCCGTCCCTTTCTGCCCGTATCCCCGAACCAGGGTCTGCGCTGGCACAAACTCGATGCCCCCGAATCGCGCGGTGGCATTGTTCGCCTGGTCTGTACCGAACATGCCCCTCTGCGCGCAGGAGATCCGCGTGTAATCGCAGCTCGTGAAAGGCGCACCGCTGTTCAGATTGCCGACTCCTCCCGCCTGGTCCGGGCAATATCCGCACTTATATAAGGATGAGTATTGTCCCTTAGCTCCTCCGGACATCGCCTCCTGCCGCTGCGCCGCCGTCGACGGAAAGATCCACGGACACGTCCTCTGGATTCGCGTCTCCGGCAGGAGGATTCTTTGCAGGTTCAACCGGTTTATAACCGTGACGCGAAATGTCGACTCCGTAATTTCGTCCGGCGAATTGGCGATCCCCCGGAACACCACCCGCGCCTCGGAGGCCGGCTGATTCGCGGCGAAATCGTAGAACAGAAACTGGACCGTGACCTGCGCACCCTTAAACCCTGTCTGTCTCTCAATTTCGGAGAAGTGGGAGTCCGCATTCGCTAGCGTCAGCGCGATCTGTGCCGCGCCGTCGATCCCCTCTAGCGACGACGAAGTTAGCTGAAACAGCGTATGTTTAATGAGTCGCGGTGCGTAACTGGTGCCCCCGAACGTCGCCGCGTGCGTGCCCCAGCTCTCCTTCGCGCCCGAGCTCAGCACGCAATCGATCAAGAACAGCGGCGTAGTCGGCGTTTGCAGCTCTTTCAAAGCGTCGATCGTGTTCATTGGCTCTCCATATTCACGATCTGGATCACGGCATCATAGACGTCTGTGCCCTGCGCGGTCACGGTCAGAGTGTCGCTCGCAAATCGTGCGTTCGCGTACACGCCGCCACTCGCGCCGGTCTGTTTGTAGTCGGATGCCCCCGGTTGCGCCTCCGCCTGCATCCCGAACAGCTGAATGGTCCCGCCCGCTGGCAGCTGAGCCCCGAACGTCACCGAGCTGGTGTTCTGCCCAAGGTTCGCCGCGAGCGAGACTCTGCTCCATTGCGTCCCGAGCGCAAATGTCTTCGTAGCGCTTGCACCCGCAGTCGAGATTGCTAGAGTCACGCTCGTGCCGCTGTTCGAGCAGGCCCATAGGCTCAGGCAGTATTGAAAGTTCCCCGGCGCCGCCAGCGTCTGCGCGACCGCTTGTGCGCCACCGCCGGCGTTTGTCACTCCCGTTGCCCGCCTTGTCCCGAACGGATCGGTCGCGCCCGCCGTTAAATCGGTCAGCGCGCCGTTTGTCCATCCCGGTCCGCTGAAATCCTCGCTGTTTGCCAGCAGATTTCCCGCCGGATCCAGAAACGTGAACGATTGCCACATCCCGGAGGCCGCCTGGAACAGTGCCTCAATCGCGCTCCACTCCACACCCGTCAATCCCTTCGCATGAAGTTCCCATCCCAGGTTCGCCGCGTCCGGGTCTGCGTGGACGTCTCGCGTCCCGTCCGCCAGCGTGTTCACCACGCTCCGTTGGCGCGTCGTCTTCCTCAGTGGATACAGGCTCGACGCGCCCGTCACGAGCTGCGGAAATACCAGCATGCTAGGTCCGGTTCTCCTTCACCACCACTTGTGTCTTCCCTCGCGCCAATTCTTGAAAGTCCATCGCCAGCTCGTCTCCCGCGAAGCTGCAACTGGGATAAACCGTCCCATCCCACGGATCCGTGAAGGCAAACGTCCCTGCTCGTCCGCTGCTACTTTCGAAAAACTGTTCCAAGTCCGCCAGTTCGGACTCGTCGAGCAAGTCCAGCCGGATCGTCCACTGCCGCAACGGCGCTCCATAGCCCGGGTACCTTTGCTCCCTGCCGTCGACGAAGCGCAGAACTGTCGTCGAGAATCGCAGCGCCCGATCGGACCCGTACTGTGCCACAGCTCCCGTCTTTAGCATCGGAAAGCTCGCCATCTATACCTCCCGAATGACGTCGTTCAGCGCTGACGTTTCTAGCATTGCCTTCCGTACCGCCGCCGCTATGTCGTTGCTCCGGTCGAGGAATGATTCGCTGTCCATCGCCTGCACCTGCACCGTGATCAACTGCTGCGCCCCCGCTGTCGTTGTCTGCCGTGGTTGATTTCCTTCACCGAAATCGACCCCCGATGCCCCGTCCGCCGCCGTTCCCTTGAACCCCGCCGTCAAATTCACCGGCAGCGGTTGGATGTACGGCGTGACGGTCGTTGTCTGGCTGTTCCCTCCGCCGCCGAACAGCCCGATCAAGCCCGAAATCAGTGGACTCAATCCCGACCCCAGCCCGAGCGCACCAAGCAACGTGTTCCCGATCGATCCCGCCGTTGACGTTCCACTTCCCTTGGTGCTCGTGTTGGTGTTGAGCGCGTTCGTGTTGGCCTCGACGCTTGCCAGCTGTGCCTGGTTGATCGTCTGCAATTCCTGCAATTGAGTTGTGATTGTCGTCAATTGGCCCGTGAGCACGCCTGTCGTCGAAGAGTTTGAGCCCGGCGCCACGTTCGTTCCCCCCAGCAGCGCCGTCACTTCGGATGTTGGATTCTTTGCCATGATTTTTTGTTAGTCCTGAGACTCCGCCCGCCATTCGCCTTCTAGAATCAAGAACGCATCGGCGTCCTTCGCCGGCAGTTCCTTCAGCGATCCCCCTCCTGCGAATTTCCACCCGAAGAATTTCTCAAGCCAAGCGACACTCTTGGGCGTTACTAGCGATTTCGGGCACTCCTCCGAGGACACGCGCCCCCGCGCCCAAACCAACTTTCGGGGCCCTCGCGTGTCTGTGGGCAAGAATCCGCACCGCCGCCGAATATCCAGACCCTGCCGTCTGCATTGGTCGCATCTCCACCCGGCCTGGCTCGTTCGATAGAAATGGAATGCGACTAGCAGTTTTTTCGTTCGTCCTCGCTCATTCCGCACTCAGACTTGATATGCGCCAGGATCTCCATCGCCAATTCCACCGGTCCCCGGTCGATCAGCGCCTCCGGTGTCGCCTCCGCCCCGTCGATCCGCAGTCCCTCGATCGAAACCAGTCCCCAGTCCAGGTACGCCTGGTCGATCTCCGCGGCCAGCACCGTCGCCTCCAGCTTTTCGCGAACGTCCTCTCCGGCCTCCAAGTACTCCACCTTCCGCCCGATCTCCCGGATTCGCCGTGCCAGTTCGATCCGCCGCCCGAAGGACACCCGCACGATCTCGTAGCGGACCCCTTTTACTGCCTCCGCGTCATGCCAAACGCGGCTCTCCCACTCGTTACCCAAACGCGACGTACAGTTCGTCATTCGCCGTCCCCTGCGCTCGATTGTTCTGGAAGTTCCATTGCAGCCTCGTGTCGGAATCATCGAATTGCGGAACCTGCGGCACCATCGCCGGCATGTACGCCCCGCACAACTGCCCCCCTTGCTGGCCCAGCTGCAGCATCACGCTGATGGGCGACCGCTGTCGCGCCGCCTGATAAAGCCCTTGCGTCTGCGCGTCCGCCATTGCGAACAGGCTGAAGTTCAACGTCACCGCCCGTGTCGACGCCGCGATGCACCGGGCATAATCGCTGCCGAATTCCTTTGCCCTCAGGTTGATGTTGTTCTCGAGCGTCAATTCCGCCGCGGTGATGGTCGAAAACTGGGCTGGGGACACGCCCATCCAAACCTCGCCCAGGTGTCCCGGCACAATCGTGTAATCGAAATTCGCGATCACCGGTTCGGCGGGAAACTGAGTCAGCCCGCCCTCACCGGTTTCAAAGCTCGCGCTATCCACCAGATCCCGCGCCGGGCCGGAAAACGTGAACTCCTGGAAGTCGCCGTTTACCTTCATCTGCATCTTGTCCATCGCGGCTCCTTCCACGACCCTTTGCGCAGCCGGCGCCGGATCCCAGTAATCGAAAATGCTCGCGCTCGGCAGACTGTTCGCCAGTCCGTAATTGATCGTCGGCCCCATCGCCGATCCCGCGACAGGCGGCGTCGTGAATCCACCGTTGATGAAAACGGTCATCGGGTCGGCGATTGCCGTGACAAATCGCATCTCGTCGTTGAAGGTCACTGCCTGGCCCACTGATAACCCATGAGGTGCCGCGAACGCGATCTGCGTCGTTCCCGTCACCGACGCCACCGTCCCGCCCGCCCAAATCGCCGGCGTCCCTCCCATCGCGCACTGGAACAGCGGGCCGTACGCGGGCGGAGCTGAAGTGTTGGACCAATCCGTCAACAGCGTGTCCACTTCGAACGTCGTAATTTCCCGAATCCGGTTCGGCAGACCCACAAACGTCCGCGTGCCCGTCTTGTCTTTCCGTCCCGTCTGCTCGGGAACCTGCTTCGCCTTGAACTTCAACGCCGGAATGCGATTCGACCCCGTAATTGCGGGAATCGAGCCGTAGTTGGCCTCCAGGGCGCAGTAAATCCGCTCATTGTTCGAACACACATAACACGACATAAAATTCTGGCTCCTGGCTTCTCTAAACGGACATGTCCACTTCAAACGTCACCTTGGCCACTTGCAGAAAGTTCTTCCCTCCCTGCTTCACAGGCTCGAACGTCGCTTCATATCCGCCAGCGTAGAATGCCCCTTGGCCCCAATCGCCCAGGTTTGCGTCCAATACCTGCGTCACCGCGTCCACATAGAGCCGCAACTGATCCTCTAGCCCCTCGATCCGGTCTTGTGACACGCGAACTTCCGCCACCGTCCGCACCTTCCCTGAAAACCTCCGGAACTTTTCCGTCAGCAGATTCCTCACCCGGTCCGAATACACCTGCACCACCGGATACTTCACGACGCTCGCCCGCTCGGAAATCTCGGCCGCCATATTCTGCGTCACGATGTGCGCCGGTGGAATCGGAGCCAGCGCGACTCCCGAATCGGCGGCCAGCGTCGCCACCGCGCTACTGACTCCCGTGTCCGCCGCCGTCAGAAACCCCGCGAAGATTTGCGACACAGCACTCGCCGTCTGCGCCATGCCTTCAACCTCGCCTCAAGGCCGACCCGCCCGTGATGTAATAATCGGCCTGCTGCCCGGTCCCTGCCGCGACGCCCGTCACCAGCCCTGAGCTCGCCTCCGTGAACGTCTGCCCAATTGCGATGGGCGTCGAATTCTGCAGCGTCGTGCCGCAGTCCGTCAGCCCGGCGTAGACATTGAAGGCCGCCGCCACCGCCGGTGGATTCGCCGGATTGGTCACGGTCAGCAGGCTGGCCACCGGAGCCTCGTATGCTGCCGCACGGCTCGGCGTTCCCTCGACCCCTGTTGCGGAAACCCAACTGATCTGCACGTAGTAAACCTCTGCGGGCAGCAGCCCCGCTATGGTGCTCACGACGGGAGCCCCCGCTCGCGGAATCGGCGTATTCACCAGCCCGATGCCATATTGCGTCGTCGCTTCCTTTGCTTGGCGCTCCAGCAACTGATACTCGTTCCACTTAGCCAGGTACCGGTCGTTGAGCTGATTGTTGTATGCGTCCCGGTAAAAAATCGCCAATGTATGCAGCGCGTGCCATCGTTTCATCTGTGGCGTCACCACAACATCGGATACCCCGCGCGACCGCCGCATCATATCTCCGCCCATCGCGACGTTCGTATGATCCAGCATGATGTTCAACACAATCTCGCTGATCTCCTCCGTTGCCAGCTCGAGCTTCGTATCCAGGTCGATCGACTCCCCGCTGGACACATCGAGAATCGAGGACTCATAAACCCGTAGATCCTCCGGAGTGTTCGGCCATCCATCGCTCAACAGCATTGATTGATCCCCTCAGGGGAGCTTGTCAGCCAAGCTCCCCTCTTTCTTCTTACCGGCTACGAGTTGACCTGGACGGCGAAGCTGTTCCTCAGCACGCCCACGCCGTACAGCACATCCACCGTGAACTGCTGCGCCAGTGTATTTGGCTGATAGCTCATCGTGACGCGCATGCCGAAGTTGCCCAGTTCCGCGTACTCTGCGATCGCCCCCGTGCCCGGTAGCGGCTGCGGCAGTCGGCGAACCACCAGCCCCAGCGCGTTCTTCGTGAACGCGAGGTTGTGGGTCGTCACCGGGCTCGATCCCGTCTGCGCAACGAACTGCGAGCGGAAGATGTAGAAGTCCTTCATCTTGCCCACAGCGCCGTCCACCAGTGCCCGCAATCCGGCCTCGCCGGCCGAATTGAACTCGCTGAACCGCGGAATCTGGCGCAAAGCCGAGTACGTCGACGGGTTCACCACCAGATACTTCGACGCATTCGGCGGCACCATGGCCGAAAACAGAGCCGTCTCCGCCGAGTCCACCACCGCCTCGGTGATCGCTGTGCCGCCCGTGCCCACCGCTGCGTTCGAAGTGAACTGTGACCAGGTCGATAACAGCGCCGTCTCGATGTTCTCCGCGATCGCCACCACAGCCGGCTGCATGTACAGCTTCAGCAGATCGGGAACCGCCAGAATCTTCGTCACGTCCGGAATCTGGAACGTCGCCTCCGCGTGCGTGTTCAGCACGATCTGCGCGTTGCCGATCGACGGATTCTGCAGCGTGACCGTGTTGCCCTCTGCGATGTTGTTCGCTACCAGCGTCGGAGGAATCGGCACGTTGACCGTATCGCCCGCCCTAGCCAACACCGGCTCGTAGTCGCGATTCACCAGGTTCCCCATCACCAGGTTCCCCACCAGCGCCGGAAGCGCGTCTGCCGCCACCAGCTTCACAATCGCAGTCGCTACATTTGCTGAAGTAATAATTCCCATCGTTTCTCCTTTTGTCTTCCTGGCGCCTCGCGCGTTGCGCGCTGGCGCCCTCTTGCTACATTCCCCGTAGCGTCTGCGACGCCACCCTCGCGATCTCCTGCCTCACTCTGTCTCTTTCTTCCGCACTCATCCCAGGCCGGATCACGTCGAGATCGATTCCGCCGCCCAAACTCCCCGCGGCTCCTCCGCGCTGCCCCGCCCCCGCTCCGCTTCCGCCCGACATCCTCGCCGGAAGCAGTTCCGGATTCTCGTTGACGAACTGCGCCAGGTACTCGCGGATCTCTGCTCCGCCCCGTGCCATCAGCTTCCCGTCTTCACTCCGGTACACATCGTCTTTCACTGCCCGATACGCAAGGTCCACCTTCGCCACGCCCAGCTTCTGCAGCTCCGCCCGGATCGCTGCGCTCCGGTCCGCTTCCTCCGCCGCCATCCGAGCCTTCTGGTTCTCAGCCACCAGCTCATTCACTCGCTGCTCCAGGCTCTCCCGCCGCTTCCTCTCCTCCGCCAACTCCGCCTGCTTGCCGACGACCTCCTCCACCACCGACTGCACAATCGCCCGAATGTCCTCTTCCATCCAAGTCCCCCTGGCGCCTAGCGCGTTCGTCCCGCCCGTCCGCGGCGCTTAATTCCCCTCAATCTCCGCCACAATCTGATCCTTCACGTCCTGCCGGCTGTCCGACAGATACTTCAGCGCCAGCTTCTTGAAGATCTCTTTCTTCAACGTTGGCGACTCCACGCCCAACCCCAGCAGCGCCTGCGCATCGCTCAACTCTGTTCCAAAATCCGTGATGTCGAACTCGTCCATCCCGGTCACGCTAATCTCGATCCCGTCCTCCCGAGCCGCCTCGATCGACGTCAGCACCCTCCGGATCAAGTCCTTCATCGCGTCGCCGTATGCCCGCAGCACCTCCTGCGTGATCGAGAAATCCAGTTGCTTGCTGATCCCCGACTGCATCCCTCCTGCCGTGAGCGATCCGCCCGCCTGCGCCAGGTAGCAGACTCGGTAAATCTCCTCCTGCAGCCGCGTCAGGTTATCCTGCGCGATCTGGAAGACTTTTCCCTCCGGCTCTGTCCACCCGAATTTGTCTTCCGGCGAAAGCTGGATGTAGTAGCTCTCGCCCACCATCTGGTTCCAGTCGCGGTCCGAATAAACAACCGGCATCGCGAACAACCCCATCGTCAGCGCCCAGCTCAGCGCATTCGATTTGTTGAAATGCTCAAGTTGAAGCAAACCCGCCCGGTTAAGCATCCACAACCCTTCGGGAATGCGCAGATCGAACAGCGGAACCCGGTCCAACTTCGCCAGCGCGTGCGTTCCTTCATCCACCAGCCGGGTCGCGTCGTCGGCTTTCGAATAAACCCGGAAAGTCTGCTTGTCGTAGTACGCCCAACGCGTCTCCGTCCGCCATTCGGCGTCCTCCATGCGATCTGTTTTCACCACTTTCGTCCGGATCACCACCCAGTCGAAGTTCCCCTGCTCGTCCAGGTTCCAGTTGATGACGTCCTCAGACGAATACGCTACCAGGTACGCCCTTGACGCTCCCGTCGCGTCCTCTTCTGCCCTTGTTCCTGCCTTCGCCTCGGTCCGCGGAAAGTCCACCAAGACGTAACTCGCGCCAGTGATCAGGCTCTCCACGAACTGCCGCCGGAAAAACTCGCTTAACCCCGTCCCCTGCAGGTCGACCTCGTCCATCAACCCCGCGAAAAATTCCCGTGCCCGACCATTCCGCCCCCCGAACGTCACCACCGGCTCCCGCCGGAACAGGGTCGCCGCGTACCAGTCCACAATCGAGCCGATGTAGTTTTCGTAAAACACCCGGCTTAATCGCTCCGTATAAACATCGCCCGGTTCCCTCTGCCGCGGCAGAAGATATTCCTGCGCATGCAATTTCAGCCGCTCCCCGCCGATGTAAAGGTCCCGGTACCGCCTCCAAACATGCTTCAGCGCCAAATACTCCGGATGCTCCCGATCAATGTCAATCATCTTCTTCTCCTGGCTCGTGGCTCCTGGTTGCTTCACAAAAGCCTTCTCCCCATCTCCCCCACCGTGCCTTTGCTTCCGCACTCCTGCCACACCAGGTACCCCAGCGCATCCGACAAATGCGTCCTCCGTGGATCGTGGTCTTTGTCGATCGCCTGGCTGCCTTCCTTGTAAAGCACCTGCTCGAAATCGCGAATCAGATCTTCGCACCTGGGATGAACCGTCAGCAGCCTCTTCCCGTCCGCCGAAGCCAACTTCGCATTCATCAGCGTCACCCGATCCCTCACCGCCGGATTCGACTTCGGGATTCGAAACCCAATGCCCGGATAATCCACCAGCCGTTCCTCTAAAATCGCGAGATCCGTCGTCCCTGTCGTCTGGAGCCGGGCCCCCGTCGCATCCGCATACACCACCAACCCTCCCGAATGCGACGGAAACCGCGCCAGAAACTCCGCGCACGCGTCGTATGTGCTCGCCCGCCTCAACACGATCTCGTCGACCACCGTCACCCGCCCATCCCGATGCACCTGCGCAACCACGCTGCACATCGGATCGACGTTGAAATCCAGTGCCCACAGCAGCGGCAGCGACTCGTCCACTTCAGCCTCGCCGACGTTCCCATCCCGTTCGAACGACGCGTAAACTCGGCCCGCATTCATGCTGAGGTATTCGCCCAGCACTTCCTGGCTGTAGAAACGAGCGTCGTAGCTGCTCTTCAGCCGCTCGTAATAATCCGGAATTTTGTCCAGTAGAAAGCGGTTCTCGAACGCCTTCGCGATGACAGTTTCGTACCCGTCCACAGGGTTCGTGATGAACCGCTCATAAACCCAGTCGTAACCCTTCGGCGTCCATACCGCGAACCCGCAGAGCTTCGCCGCCTTTGGATCCCTCAGCCGCCCCTCGAGCCGCAGCCACGCCTCCTCCTGCGTGTATGTCAGTTCGTCCAATCCGAACCACGCCAGGTTGCTGCCGCGCAGCCGCTCGAACTCCTCCACCGCTCGAAACAGGATGCGCGACCTCGTATCGGCCATCACCAGGAAATTCTCCGCTCGGTTGAAGTCGTACGGAATCCTGTTCCGCTCCAGAATCTCGAACAGCGCCGCCTGCGTGGCATCGCGCAACATCGGATACGTCGGCGCGCCCAGCAGCCCGGTCCGCCCCGGGTTCAGATAACTCAGCTTGATCGCTTCCTGGCACAGCGCTTGGCTTTTTCCCGAGCCGATCGGTCCTGAAAACCCCTTGAACCGCGCCGTCGAGTCGTGAAACCGCTTTTGCGAAGGAAGCGGATGATACCCTATTTCCCGGTCGGCTCTTCCGGAGTCGGTTCCACCCAGGTCACCTTGATCTCCGTCTTCGGCTCCTCCGCAATCGCCTTCTGAAGCTGAACCAGCCGGATATAATCCCCCAGCGTCGCCTTTACATCCTTCCCAGACATCTTCTCCTCCACATTGCGAAGAATCTTGGTCACCGCGGCCTCCCGCGTCTCCGTCTTCGGTCGCGCAACCGGTGCGGCCCGCTTCCTTGGCGCGGCCGTCGTTGTTCGTTTTTGAGTAGCCATCCGGTTTCGATCTTTCCCTCACGCCCGCAGCATATTCCCGCCCGCCAAGCAAACATCGCCCGCCAGAATCCAACCCAAAGATTCCGCACCAATTACCGTTCTGGTGGCGAACGTGACAACGCGTGGCGCACGCACTCCTGGCGTGCCGCATCGAGACTCGTCTCGATGCCTTTCGCTAAGATGAAAAGCGCCCGTGTCCGACGCCCTTCAACGCGAAATCGAGTATCACGAAAAGCTCTACTCCGGTTTCGCCCAGTCCCACTTCGCCAAGCCCGCCGTCCGAGCCCTTCGCCAGCACATGGTCCGCCGCATCGTGAAGCTCACCGGGGCGGGGAAATCCTCGCGCGTCCTCAGCCTCGGCTGCGGTATCGGGGATACAGAAATTCTTTTCGCGCCCCACGTCGGCCATATGACCGGACTCGACCTCTCCCCGTCAGCCATACGCCAAGCAAAAACCGACTCCGCCGGCATCGCCAACATCGACTTCATCGAAGGTACCCTCGAGAGCGCGAACTTCACACCCGCATCCTTCGATGCCGTCATCGCAATTTTCTTCCTCCATCACCTGCCGGACACCGTTCCCCAACTCGCCCGCCAGATCGCGGCGATACTCTCTCCAGGAGGCGTCTTCTACTCTCTCGACCCCAGCCGCTACCGCCTCTCCGGAGCCATCGGGGAGCTTCTCTTCCCAAAACTGATGGCCCGCTACCAGTCCCCCAATGAGCGCCAACTCGCCCCTGTCACTACCGCTGCCCTATTCCGCGAAGCCGGCCTCGATGCCCGCCACGACTACTATGACTTCGTCTCCACACCCCTGGCCGGTCTGTTCCCAAGCTGGCGCGCTGGCTATCACTTGACCCGATCCCTTGACGAAGCACTCATAAGAACACCCGTCCTGAACCGCATAAGCAGCAATTTCGAGGTGGTCGCCCGAAAGCGCTCCTAGCTGCCCTCCACCAGTTCTGTCTATGGGCATGATAGAATCTTTGAATCGACGAGAATTCCGGAATGGGAGTATTCTTGTTGGAATAGCAACATCCCAAAATTTAAAGGAGGTGTACCCTTATGCTCACCGTCGAGCAAAGAAAAGAGTTTGTAGCGCGCGGGTTCTCGCGCCGGAATTTTGGCCGTTTGGCGACGATGCTAGCCGCCGGCTCCACTCTGCCGTTTTACAATGAGCCCGCTTTGGCTCAGCTCTCGATGGTCAAGGGTATGCCCGCCGACGCCGTCAAGATCAATGCCAACGAGAATCCCCTCGGCCCTTGTCCCGAGGCTCTCGAAGCGATTCATAGGGTTGCCTCCAACGGTGGACGCTATCTTTATGAAGAAACGTTCGCCATGCAGGAAGCCATGGCCGAAGTCGAAGGCTTGAAGCCGAGCTATGTCCAGGCCTACGCCGGATCGAGCGCGCCACTGCACCAGGCCGTCCTCGCCTTCACCTCCCCAACCCGGCCCTTCGTCACCGCCGACCCTGGCTACGAAGCGGGCGAGCGCGCCGCCGAGTTTATCAAGGCAAAGGTCATCCGTGTTCCTCTTGCCAAGGATTATTCGCATGATGTGAAGGCGATGGCCGCAGCCAGCCCCGACGCCGGTCTCATCTACATCTGCAACCCGAACAACCCCACCGGCACCATCACCAGGAAGTCGGATATCGAATGGCTCGTCGCCAACAAGCCGAAAGGCTCCGTCGTCATGATCGACGAAGCGTACTTCCACATCGCCGGCATCTCGCCCTGCTCCGATATGGTCGCCGCCGATAAGGACGTGATCATCCTCCGCACGTTCTCCAAGATCTACGGCATGGCCGGCATCCGCGCCGGAGCCGCCCTCGGCCGTCCTGATCTGATCAAGAAAATCGCGCCTTACAGCGCTGGCGCCCTGCCCACCACCGGCATGGCCGCCGCTACCGCCAGCCTGAAGTCGAAGACCGTCGTGCCGCAGCGCCGCGAGATCATCAAGAACGTCCGCGAGGATGTGTTTGCCTTCATGGACAAGCACAACTTCAAGTACGTTCCGTCGGTCTCCAACAAGTTCATGGCGGACGTGAAGCGTCCCGGCAAGGAAGTCTATGAAGCCATGGCCAGGGAGCGCGTCTACATTGGCCGCGTCTGGCCGAGCTGGCCCACCTTCGTCCGCGTCTCCATTGGAACGCAGGCCGAAATGGACAAGTTCAAGACCGCGTTCCTGAAAGTGATGGCGTAGGACCAAATTCTCCCGCGTTCGGCGCGGAACACTGCGGGGCCGTGTTTGATTCTTTCTTGAAGGGGACGCGCCCCGTGCAGTGCGCTCCTCGGGAGCTTTTTTGAATGTTAAGGCATGCCCGCCGGTATAACTGGCGGTTGTTTGCGGGCGACTGTTTCGGCGGCGTGATCGCGGCATTGATCGCGCTGCCGTACGGCCTCGCGATGGCAACGGCCATGGGACTCCCTCCCATGCTCGGCGTCCTGACCTCCATCATCACCTCGCCCGTCACCGTCCTTCTTGGCCGCAACCCTCTCCTGATCGGCGGCACCTCCAGCGTGACGATCTTCTTCATCGCCGCCGCCGTCCGCCAGCAGGGCATTTCCGGCGCGGCGAAGGTTTCCGTCGTCGCGTCCGTTTTCATGATGGCCTTCTGCGTTCTGCGCCTGGGCCGCTACATCTCCAAGGTTCCGCACACCGTCGTTACCGGATTTTCCTGCGGCATCGGCGGCATCATGGTGATCTCGCAGCTGCACCTCATCCTCGGTATCGCCAAGTCCACTGGGGAGAGCCCAATCCTGCAAATGTTGGATATTCTCGGGCGAACCCCCGGCGCGCGCTGGCAACCAATGGTCCTTGCGGCTCTGGTGATGCTCACCGCCGCGGTCGCCAGCCGGTTTTCGAAGCTCGTACCAGCGCCGCTGCTCGGCGTCTTCGTTGCCTACGCTTCAGTCAAGTTGTTCTCTTTCCATGAAGCCGAGGTCGGATCGCTCCCCCTCACCATGCCTCCGTTGGCGAGCTTCACATGGTCCGCAACAGACGCCTATACCGTCTTATCCGCCGCCTTCGGCCTTGCCGTCGTTTCCTCCATCAATCTCCTGCTGACCTCCCGCGTCGTCGAGCACTTCCGCGGGCGCCATCATTTCCTCAAACGCTCCGACGCCGACCGCGAGCTCGGCGCCTACGGAATCGCCAACATCTGCGCCGGACTCTTCGGCGCGCCCCTCAGCGTCGGCATCCCCGCCCGCAGCGTCGCAGCGATCCGTTGCGGAGCCACCACCCGCCTCTCGAACCTAATGCACGCGGGCTTTCTCTGCGCCTTCCTCTGGTTCGGAGCCGGATTCGTCGCCCATGTGCCTCTGGCGGCGCTCGCCGGCGTCACCGCCTGGATGGGCTTCAATCTCCTTGATTGGAGCACCTGGCGCAGACTCCATCGCATGCGCTGGATCGATTCCGCCTCCTTCCTGGTCACCACCGCCGGAGTCCTCGCCGTCAGCAACGCCATCTACGCCGTTGCCGCCGGTTGCGCCCTCTACGGCGGGCACTATCTCTACGGCAAATTCTTTCCCACCGCCCACATCGCCTCTGAAGTCCCCGCGCAAATAGCCGATTAGTGTAGTATTAAGTCGAGTTTCTTTATCATTTCTTTATCCCCAGTCGGATGAAGGAGGCTGTATGCGCCTTGTGTGCGCAATGCTGCTTGCCGCGCTCGCGAACGCTGCCGCGCCGGTCACACTGGTCCTGCAGTTCGAGAACGCCTATTCTCCGGAATCTCTCGACGCGATGAAGCGCGAGGTCGCCTCCATCGTCGCCGGTTCCGGCATCCAGGTCGACTGGCGCATGCTTTCCGAAGTTCAGCCCGCGGAAACCTTCGAGAATCTGGTCGTCGTACGGTTCAAAGGCGCATGCCACATGGAACCGGTCCCGTATTTGATGGACGAGCGCGGCTATTACGCCTTCACTCACGTCTCCGATGGCGGCGTGCTTCCGTTCAGCGAAGTCGAGTGCGATAAGATCGGCAACTCCATCCGCCCGCTGATGTCCAAATCTCAATGGCGTCAACGCGATACCGTTCTCGGCCGGGCTCTCGGCCGCGTCCTCGCACACGAGCTTTATCACATGCTTGCCAAATCGCAGCAACACGCCGAATCGGGCGTCACCCGATCCGCGCTTTCCCCCTCGCAGCTCATCTCCGACAAACTGAGAATGACTCGCGCCGACCTCGCAAAGCTCCGCCAGTAGCTGAGTAGGCAACGGAAAACGCTTGAATTTGCCTTGGTAGGGCAGGCGGTTCCGCCTGCCAAGTGGGGGCCCACAACGACTTTCTCCGCAGCTGCTACGCCACCCCCGGCCGCTTCTTCCCAAACCCCGTCGCCTGCTCGAACGCGTGCGCCATCTGCAGCACCGCGAAATCCGCCTTATTCCGCCCCACGATCTGCACGCCCACCGGCAGCCCTTCCTTGGTGAACCCTCCGGGCACCGACGCCGCCGGATTCCCCGTCGCCGAAATGTACCAACACGATTTCATCCAGTCGATGTAATTGGCGAACTTCACTCCGGCGATCTCCCTCGGCCAATCCAGCGTCACATCGAACGCCGGCAACTGCGTCGTCGGCAGCACGAAATACTCGTATTTTTCCAGGAACGCCTGAAAGTGCCGCCAGATCCGCCCGTGCGCGATCTCGGCGCGCGTAATGTCGGCCACCGTCAGATGCAGCCCTTCTTCGATCTCGCCCCGCAGCGTATCCTTGAACGCGTCCGGATGCTGCTTATACAAATCGCCGTGTCCGGTGGCCGAATTCCACGCCCGCAAAATGCGAAAGCTGATCTCGGCGGGAGCGAAATCCGGCTCTGCCTGCTCCACGATGCACCCCAGCGATTCGAACGTCTTCCGATGCCCGTCCACGATCTCCCGCACCCGAGCATCGAACGGCACACCGCCCAGATCTTTGAACCACGCCACGCGGACGCCTTTGAAATTCCGATCCAGCGGCTTCGCGAACACCGCTCCCGGCTCCTCGATCGATAGCGGCGCCCTCGGATCTGGCCCAGCCAGCGCGCTCAACCCCAGCGCAAGATCCGCAACCGACCTTCCCAAACAGCCCGACGTGCTCAGCGTCGACCATGCGAACTGAGCCTTCGGCGCAGGCACCCGTCCTATGGAAGGTCGAAACCCCACCACATTGCAGAACGCCGCCGGATTCCTCAGCGACCCTCCCGTGTCCGATCCGTCCGCCACCGGCACCATTCCGCACGCCAGCGCCACCGCCGCGCCGCCCGACGATCCTCCGCACGTCTTCGTCACATCGTAAGGATTGAGCGTCGCGCCGAAAACCTTGTTGAAGGTCTGCGATCCCGCGCCAAACTCCGGCGTATTCGTCTTGCCGATCGTGATCGCGCCCGCCCGCTTCAGCCGCTCCACCACCAGATTGTCCTCGGCTGGAACGTAATCTTTGAATAACAGCGACCCGAACGTCGTCCGGATGCCCCTGGTTTCCACCAGATCCTTATGCGCCACCGGCAACCCGTGCAGTGGACCCAGGGGCTGCTTCTGGGCCTGCATCTCGTCGGCCTTCTTGGCCGCCTCGGCTGCCATCTCCGGCGCCAGCGTGACGATCGCGTTCACTTTGGGGTTCACCCGCTCAATCTGCTTCAGGTGCGCCGCCAGTGCCTCCCGAGCCGACAGCTTCGCGGTGCGAATCAGCTTCGCCATCTCCACCGCGCTCAGGAAACAAATTGACGATGAATCCACCTGTGCCTCCATTAGGCTCGCCGCCGCCATCCCCAGCAGAGCCTCGCGCCTCGTCGGTCCATGCTCGTTCATTCCCGCAATTCTAGCAACCAGCCGTGTGCCGTTGCATCGAATAAACAGTATGCCGCGTTTGTTGCTTCACGCCGAGGGATTCGCCGTTCTCAGCGTCTCTCTTGCCGCCTATCATCAGCTCAACGGGAGCTGGCTGTGGTTTTTTCTTCTCTTTCTCTGGCCGGATCTGTTCATGCTCGGCTACCTGGCCAACGTCCGCCTTGGTGCGGTGAGCTACAATCTGGCGCATACGGAAGTGTTTCCGGTCATGCTCGGCGCCGCGGCGGTTTTCGAGCACTGGGAGCGGACGTTGCTGTTCTGCCTTATCTGGCTTGCCCACATCGCCTTCGACCGCATGCTCGGTTACGGCCTGAAATATCCAACGTTTTTCAAGGACACGCACCTGCAGCGTGTGGGATGACGGCCGCCGGGGAGAGACCACTCGGTCCCCTTCGCCTCTCAGGGTTGTGGTATGAATCGGCAATGCGGATTTGCCTTTCCCTCGCGTTTTTCGCCGCTGTGCTTCAGGCCCAACCAGCCGACCCCTGGCAACCGCTCCGTTTCCTCATCGGAACTTGGGACGCCCGCGTTACCGTCGGCGCGCCGCAGAACTCCGGCGCCTACTCCTTCGAATTAGAACTACGCGACCACGTCCTCGTCCGCCACTCCACCAACGGCGAGCATCGCGACATCCTTTACATCTACCCCGAAGGCCCGGCCTTTAAGGCGATTTATTTCGACAACGAAGGTCATGTAATCCACTACACCGTGACGACGACCCCCACCACCGCCGTTTTCCAGGGCGACGGCTTCCGCCTCAGCTACGAGCTCAAGAACGGCGTCATGACCGGGAAATTCGACATCAAGAATCGCCCCTACCTCGAATGGTCGGGCAGTAGAAAATAAAACCCTCGACGCTAGCATCCCCCTCCCCCCGCCTGATACTCTGAAAGGTTCTTAATCTATGTCCAAACCCACCCCTATCACAGTCGCCCACGGCGACGGCATCGGCCCGGAAATCATGGCCGCTACCCTGCATATCCTCAAGGAAGCAGGCGCGAATCTCGCAATTGAAACGATTGAAATTGGCGAAAAAGTGTATCTGCGCGGCAACTCCGCCGGCATCGAGCCCAGCGCCTGGGAATCCCTGCGCCGGACCAAGGTTTTTTTGAAGGCGCCGATCACCACGCCCCAGGGCGGCGGGTTCAAGAGCCTCAACGTCACCACGCGCAAGACGCTCGGCCTGTACGCGAACATCCGACCCTGCGTGTCTTACCATCCTTTCGTCAAGACCAAGCACCCAGTGATGGACCTCGTCATTGTGCGCGAAAACGAAGAGGATCTGTACGCCGGCATCGAGTACCAGGTCAGCGACGACGAAATGCTGGCGCTGAAGCTCATCTCGCGCCCGGGCTCGGAAAAAATCGTCCGCTACGCCTTCGAATATGCGCGCCAGTTCAACCGGAAAAAGGTCACCTGCTTCACCAAGGACAACATCATGAAAATGTCCGACGGCCTTTTCCACAAAATCTTCGACGAAATCGGACTCGAGTATCCCGAGATCGAGAAAGAGCACTGGATCGTCGACATCGGCGCGGCGAAAATGGCCGACACACCTGAAGCCTTCGACGTCATCGTGATGCCGAACCTCTATGGCGACGTGCTCTCCGACGTTGCCGCGCAGATCGCAGGGTCGGTCGGCCTGGCTGGATCCTCCAACATCGGCACCCAGTGCGCGATGTTCGAGGCGATTCACGGCTCCGCTCCGCGCCGCGCCGGGCAGAACATGGCCAATCCCTCCGGTTTACTGCTGGGATCTGTGCTGATGCTGGTTCACATCGGCCAGCACGATGTCGCCGAGCGCGTCCACAATGCCTGGCTCTGCACCATGGAGGATGGCGTCCACACCTACGACATTTTCAAGGAAGGCACCAGCAAGCAGAAGGTCGGAACCAAGGAATTCGCCGATGCCGTCGTCGCCCGGCTCGGCAAGACACCGCACACTCTTAAGGCCGTAAAATACGCCGCCGCTCCCGCCAAGAAAGCCGAGGCAGCGAGAGCGTCCGCGGCTGCCGCGAAAAAAGACATCGTGGGTCTCGATGTCTACATCCAGTGGCCGGATAAGAACCCGAACGCTCTGGCCGATGTCGCCGCCAAGGCGTCGACCGAGGATCTGAAGCTGGAACTTATCGCCAATCGCGGCGTGAAGGTATGGCCCGAAGGCTCGCCGGAGACGTTCTGCACGGACAATTTCCGTTGCCGCTTCAAATCGGCAGGCGCGGCGAATCCCGCCCAGATTGAGCTGTTGATGACGAAAATCTACGCGCTCAGCCTCGACGTCGCCATGACGGTCACGCTGCGCAACTTCGACGGCAAGCAAGGCTATACCCTGGCGCAGGGTCAATAATAAGGGCATGGACGAAAAGCCACTGGTCGGCGTCATCATGGGCAGCAAGTCGGATTGGGCCACCATGTCCCATGTCGCCGATACGCTCGTGCAATTCGGCGTGCCGCATGAGACTCGCATTGTTTCGGCGCATCGCACGCCGCATCTTCTCGCCGAATACGCCGGCTCGGCGGCCGACCGGGGCCTCGAAGTCCTCATTGCCGGAGCCGGCGGCGCGGCGCATCTGCCCGGCATGGCCGCCGCCTATACTCTTCTCCCGGTTCTCGGCGTGCCGATCGAAAGCAAGACGCTGAAGGGCGTTGATTCGCTGCTGTCGATTGTCCAGATGCCCTCGGGAATTCCAGTCGGTACGCTGGCGATCGGCAAGGCGGGCGCGACCAACGCGGCTCTGCTGGCCGTCGCGATCCTTGCCAATACGCGCCCCGAACTGCGCGAAAAACTTCGCGCGTTCCGGGAGAAACAAACCGCCAAGGTTCTGAAGGATACCCTGTGAACCAGTCCGTGGCGCACGCACTCGTGCGTGCCGCGTCGAGACTCTTCTCGACGCCTGCCGGGCTGATCGCGTGCCGCTTCGAGACAAGTCTCGACGCGGCACGTCAAGGGCATATACCACATCGATCGGGGAGACGGGAATGACCCCCGTTTTCCCCGGCGCCACCGTCGGCGTACTTGGCAGCGGACAGCTAGGACGCATGTTCGCCATCGCCGCGCGCCGCATGGGCTATCGCGTCCACACGTTTTCGCCCGATGCCGATACTCCCACCGGACAGGTTGCCGATCTGGAAGTCATCGCGCCGTATGACGACCTCGATGCCGTCCGCCGCTTTGCCTCGAACGTCAGTGTGGTGACCTTCGAATTTGAAAACGTCCCCGCGCCCACCGCGCGAGCGGCCGCCGAACACGCACCGGTGCGTCCCAAAGGCGAGGTGCTTCACACCACGCAGCATCGCATTCGTGAAAAGACCTTCCTGACCAAGGCCGGCCTGCCGTTGACGCCCTTCCGCACAGTGACCAATTCCGAGGAACTCGCCCGCGCCGTCGCCGACCTCGGCTGCCCGTCGATTCTCAAGACCGCCGACTTCGGCTATGACGGCAAGGGACAGATCCGAATCACCTCCGCGGAGGAGGCCGAAGCCGCATGGACGTCCATCGGACGTGTCCCTGCCGTGCTTGAAGCGTTCATCTCCTTTGAAAGGGAAGTTTCCGTGGTCGCCGCCCGCGGCGCTGATGCTTCATACGCCGACTGGGGCGTCATCGAAAACCGCCATCGCAATCACATTCTCGATCTTTCGATTTCACCGGCCTCGGTCTCAGACGCGGTCGCCAGCGAAGCCCGCGAAATTGCCCGAGCCGTCCTGGAAGCCCTGGACGTTGTCGGCGTTCTCTGCGTCGAATTCTTCGTCGAACCCGGCGGCCGCCTCTTGATCAACGAGCTCGCACCGCGCCCGCACAACTCCGGCCACCTGACGTTCGATGCCAGCGTCACCAGCCAGTTCGAGCAGCAGCTTCGCGCCGTCTGCGGCCTGCCGCTCGGGTCCACCGAGCTGTTGCGCCCCTCGGCCATGGCCAATCTTCTGGGCGACGTCTGGCAAAATGGCGAGCCGAACTGGCGTGCCGCACTGACCTATCCCGAAGTAAAGCTTCATCTGTATGGCAAAATGGCCCCGAGGCCGGGGCGCAAAATGGGTCATCTCACCGCGCTCGCCTCCGATCCGGCCAAGGCCTTGGACCTGGCCGTCGCCGCCCGGAACGCGCTGAATTTGCCGTAAACCTTTTCGGGACCGGCGCCGGCCTCCGCCGCCTCAGCAAAACGCCTTATGGACGCCTGAGAAATTCCCGCCGATACTGAGACTAGTGTTCGTCGACTATTACGAGGCGCTCCAGATCAGTCCCAACGCTGACCAGGAGACCGTGCATCGCGTCTATCGCCTGCAAGCTCAACGTTTTCATCCCGATAACCAGGAAACGGGCAACGCCGAGCGCTTCCGCCTGATCGCCGATGCGTATCAAACCCTGGGCGATCCTGATAAGCGCGCCGACTACGACAGCCAGCACCGCCTGCGCCAGCGTCCACGGCCAGAACATCTTGATCCCTCCACCGCGCCTCCCCTCGGCGACGAGCTTCGCAAGCGCCACGAGATTCTCACGGTCCTTTATAAGAAGCGTCTGTCAACCCCGGATCAACCCGCGCTCGGCCTGCGCGAACTTCTCGACGTGCTGGGCATGCCGCGCGAACAGCTCGAATTCAGCCTCTGGTTTCTCAAGGAAGGGGGATATCTTCTTCGTACCGATAGCGCTCGTCATTCCATCACGCACAAAGGGGTGGAACTCATCGAAACGCTGGCAGCCCATCGCGACGTGCCCCGCAAAATCAACGATTCCAGGGTTGCGTGACTGCCTTTTGGCCACTTAGAACCGTAGTACCTCGCGAGATTAGGCCAAGAATTAGGAGTTAGATCAGGGATTCTACTGAGTGTATGTGAACGTAAAAGCGTCGATGATTAGCCATGCTTTCACTCACGCTCCTTTCGCTCCGTTTGAAACAGTCCTGGAAGAACACCAAAGGCCAGGACTTGATTGAATATGCCCTGATGGCCGGTTTCGTGGCGGTAGCCGCGGGCGCCATTATGCCGAACGTCGCCCAGAGCATCAGCACGATCTTCAGCGAGATCGCGTCTGTAATGACGATGGCGTCTTCGCAGGGTGGCTAACCTCCTGTGCCAAGCTCAGGAGCGCGAGGGCTGAAAATGTGCGCTGCCGCGTGCATTTCCCGGCCTCGTACAGATCTTTGACAGCCGCGCCGTAACTCGGTTTGGCGAGTACGGCCTAGCGGGATAGGACTTTTGTTGACGGTCGAAAAGGTACTATCACGCTATTCACAGCCACCCGCTGCATCGCCGATAAATAATGGACGATGCCAACGGAACAGTTTGTGGATTATTACGAGACCATGCAGATCAGCCCCAACGCCGATCTGGATACCATTCACCGCGTCTACCGCATTCTGGCCCAGCGCTTCCACCCAGACAACCAGGAAACAGGCAATGTCGAGGTATTCCGCGACTTGACGGAAGCCTACCGCGTTCTTTCCGATCCCGAGCAGCGCGCGGCCTTCGATATCGCGCATCGAGAGGCCCGGCGCATCACCTGGCAGATTTTCGATCAGACCACATCCTCCCAGGGCGTCGAGGCCGAGCGCCGCAAACGCTCCGGCGTGCTGAGCCTCCTGTACCGGAAACGTCTGGTCCAGCCGGATCAGCCGGCCATGTCAATCCGCGACTTTGAGGAATTCCTCGCCGTGCCGAAGGAGCATCTGGAATTCACGCTCTGGTACCTCAAGGAAGGCCAGTTCGTCACCCGTTCCGACAATGGAAGATACACCATCACCCTGGCAGGCGTGGACCTCGCCGAATCGGCGGCCGTGAACCGGTCGGAGCCTCTGAAATTGAACTCCCGCGTGGCCTGACACCTATAATGGGTCGTGGTCTGTTACTTCGACGCCTTTTCAGGCATTAGCGGGGATATGACCGTCGGCGCGCTCATCGACGCCGGCGCCTCCGCTTCCTCCGTGATCGACGTTCTGGTATCCCTCGAGACGGGGGCGAAGTTCCGCGTCGAGAAAACCAAGCGCAGCGGCCTGGCTGCCTCGAAATTCCGGGTCCATCCGCCGCCCGAACCGCAGAAGCACAGGCATCTTCCGCATATTCTTTCCATCATCGAACGATCTTCTATCTCCTTGCGAGCCAAGGGGAACGCAACGGCAATCTTTCAGCGCCTGGCTGAGGCCGAGTCCCAGGTCCACGGCGTCTCTATCGAAAAAGTCCATTTTCACGAGGTGGGCGCGGCCGATTCCATCGCCGATATTGTCGGGGCTTGCGTCGCCTTGGACCTGCTGAACGTCGATGAGGTGGTGTCGTCGGCCATCAATGTCGGCGGCGGCACGGTTCAGACCGAGCACGGCGTCTTGCCTATCCCCGCGCCCGCAACCGCGAATCTGTTGGCCGGAAAGCCGATTTACGCACGCGGCCCGGCCATGGAATTAACCACGCCCACCGGAGCCGCCATCGCCGCGGCACTGGCGTCGCACTTCGGCGCGATGCCCGCGATGCGGATTTCGAGCATCGGCTATGGCGCGGGCGACCGCGATTTCAAGGAATCCCCCAACGTGCTGCGCGTGCTCATCGGGGAGCGCACCGGCGCGCCGGAATCGACCGTGGTCAGCGTGATCGAGGCCAATATCGACGATTCCAGCCCGCAGGTTCTTGGCCATGCGCTCGAACGGCTAATGGAGGCCGGCGCGCTGGACGCGTCGCTATCGCCTCTACAGATGAAAAAGAACCGCCCCGGATCGCTGCTGCGGGTCATCGCCCGCCCGCAGGATCAGGAGACGCTGGCGCAGTTGATCTTCGCCGAAACTTCCACGCTGGGCCTGCGGATCCAGTCGGCCGAGCGAAGGGTAGAGGAGCGCCGCATTGTGGAGGTAGAGACGCCCTACGGCAAAGTCCGCGTCAAGGTCTCCGGCCGAGGCTCCTTCACGCCCGAGTACGAAGACTGCCGCGCGATCGCCGCGCGCACGGGGACGCCGCTGCCCGAGGTGCTCGCCGCCGTGCAGGCTGCGTATTTGCGCAGCGGGGGACTCGACCGCTCCGTGGAGCGCTAAGCGATTCATGTGGGGCGGACGCCCGCGTTCGCGCCGGACCCCCAGGTCCGGCTTCCGCGCGCGCAGGCCGACGAGGGCGTCGGCCTGCAGGCCGGGGGCCTGCCCCACCGTAGAGAGCGGTTACGCTCCCTGTAAGATAAGAACAGTTAGATAGATGAGCAAATACTACCTCACCACTCCGATTTATTACACCAACGCCGCGCCCCATATCGGCCACGCCTACACCACCATCGCCGCCGATACTATCCGGGCGCTCAAGCGCATGCAGGGCTTCGATGCCATCCTTACGACGGGCACCGACGAGCACGGCGTCAACGTGGAGCGCGCCGCCGAGGCGCAGGGCAAGACGCCCAAGGAATATACCGACGTCATCAGCGAGGAGTTCCGCCAGCAGTGGCAGATCCTCGGCCTGCATATCGACCGCTTCGAGCGAACTACCAGCGATCGCCACGCGCACGTCGTGCAGGATCTATTCCGCCGCTGCCGCGATCGCGGCCAAGTATACAAGGGCCAGTACAGCGGCCAATACTGCATCTTTGACAACGCCTACGTCAACGACGCCAAGCCCGGCGATCCTTGCCCGGATTGCGGCCGTCCCACCGAGACCGTCGTGGAGGAGAACTTTTATTTCAAGCTCAGCGAGTACACCGACAAACTGCTGAAGCTTTATGAGGACCAGCCGGACTTTATTCAACCGGAGCCGCGCCGCAATGAAGTGATCGCCTTCGTCAAGCAGGGCCTGCAGGACCTTTCCATTAGCCGCACGACCATCAAGTGGGGCGTCCCGGTTCCCGATGAGCCGCAGCACGTTTTCTATGTCTGGTTCGACGCGCTGACTACGTATATGAGCGCCGTCCACGGCGAAAAAATCCACGGCGAGGACCTCTGGCCCGCCGACCTGCACCTGATCGGCAAAGAAATCGTCCGCTTCCACGCCGTCTACTGGCCGGCCTTCTTGATGGCGGCGGATCTTCCGCTGCCCAAGCGCATTTTCGCCCATGGCTGGCTGCTGTTTGAGAACGATAAAATGAGCAAGTCGCGCGGCAACATCGTCCGTGCCACGCCGATCCACAAAGTGCTGGGCACCGACGCGCTTCGCTATTTCCTGCTGCGCGAAGTGGTCTTCGGCCAGGACGGCAGCTTCAGTTTCGACGCGCTGGTGGGCCGCTACAACTCCGATCTGGCCAATGGCTTGGGCAATCTGGCCAGCCGCACACTGTCGATGATTCACCAATACCGCGCCGGCGTGATCCCGAAATCCGACGGCGATTCGCGCATCGCCTCGGATGCGGACACGGCGGTCTCGGCCGCTCTGGAAGCCTTCGAGAAATTCGAATTCTCGAAGGCGCTGGAAATCATCTGGGGCCTGATCGCGATCGTCGATAAGTACATCGTGGAGCAGGCGCCCTGGAAGCAGGCCCAGATGGAGAAAAAAGAGCCGGAAGGGGGCCAAGAGCGGCTCAATCAGACGCTCTACACATCAGCCGAAGCCCTGCGCATCATCACTGCGCTGCTTTCGCCGGTCCTGCCCGAATCGGCGGCGAAGATTTACGAGCAACTCGGCTTCACCTCGCCTGTTTCGAGCGTTCACACCAAGGATCTTCACTGGGGACATCTGCCCGCTGGACAGCAGCTCGGGGCCGTTACGCCCGTGTTCCCGCGCGCCGACGCGAAAATCTCCATTGAAAAAATGAAGGAACTGGAAGCGGTAGAATACGCCCGCCAGCAGGCGGTCCTGGGAAAGAAAGTGGAACCAACGCCAACGGGCCCTATGCCCATTACGATTGACGATTTCTTGAAGGTCGACTTGAGGGTCGGCGTGGTGCTCGACGCCGCCAACGTCCCCAAGTCCGACAAGCTGCTGCATCTGCACATCGATATCGGCGAGGAAAAGCCGCGCAGCATCGTGGCAGGCATCGCCGAGGCGTATAAGCCGGAGGCGCTGGTGGGCCGGAAGGTCGCCATCGTCGCCAATCTGGCGCCGCGAAAATTGCGCGGCATCGAATCGCAGGGCATGATCGTCGCCGCATCGCTTGAGGGTGGCAGTCCGTCACTGGTGAGTTTTTTGGAAGAGGTCCCCGTCGGCGCCAGGTTGAAGTAAGCGATGAAGAAAATGGGGACAGACCGCTCTGTCCACGGCCAGAGCAGCAAGCTGCCCATATCCACTGGGGCGGGGACCAGGGTAGTCTGTTCCCATTTTTGCCCATGCTGATTGACTCCCACTGCCACCTCGATAGCGACCAGTTCGACGCAGACCGAGACGCCGTTATCCGGCGCGCGCTGGACGCCGGGGTTGGACGAATGGTCGCCATAGGGACCGGCAACGGCCCTCCCGATCTGGAAGCCGGCATCCGCTTGGCCGAACGCTACGACTGTTTCTACGCCACGGTGGCCGTCCATCCGCACGATGCGTCGAAGGCTACGCCAGAAAATTTCGCGCACCTCGCCGAACTGAGCGTGCATCCAAAAGTTGTGGCTATCGGCGAAATGGGGCTTGATTATCATTATGATTTTTCCCCTCGCGACGTGCAGCGTGCGGTCTTTATTGAGCAGATGCGCGTCGCCGCCGAGGCCCGAAAGCCTATCGTGATCCACACGCGCGAGGCCTGGGACGACACCATCTCCGTCATACGCGATCACTGGGATCTGTCGCTCGGCGGCATCATGCACTGCTTTTCTGGCGGGCCAAAGGAGGCGCAGCAGGCGCTGGATCTAGGCTTTCACCTCAGCTTCGGCGGCATCGTGACGTTTCCCAAGGCTTTGGAGATTCAGGAAGCCGCGCGCATGGCGCCCCTCGACCGCATTTTGATCGAAACCGATGCGCCGTATCTCGCGCCCGTCCCGAAGCGTGGAAAACGCAACGAACCGGCCTATATCGTTGAAACGGCACGCAAGCTGGCGGCGCTGCGGGGCGTCTCGTACGAGGCCATCGCGGCGGCCACCACAGCGAATTTCGAGCGGCTGATAGTTGGTACACTCAAAGGTTCTCATGGCATTCGGTAAATTAGGCCAGACGCTCAGCGCCCTGGAAATTTTCGACCTGGTTCGCGAAGACCTCGACAAAGTCGAGCGCGAAATCGGACTGGAATCGATTTCTTCCACCGACGCAGTCACCTACATCGGCCAATACCTTCAATCCGGCGGAGGTAAGCGCCTGCGCCCCATGCTTGTGCTGCTCAGCGGCAAGCTTTTCTCGGAAGCGTCGCCGGCGCTGATCCGCATGGCGGCCGTCGTTGAAATGATCCATACCGCGACGCTTGTCCACGACGACGTGATCGACGTCGCCAAGACCCGCCGCGGCCGTCCGTCCGTGAACGTGGTGTGGGGCAATCACACGTCGGTGCTAGCGGGGGATTGGCTGTACATGCAGGCCTTCCAGGTCGCTCTGCGTGAGCGCAGCTTCCCGGTGCTCGATCTGCTGATCACGCTCACCCAGATGATGGTGGAAGGCGAGCTGCTGCAGTTGGAGCGCATCGGCAAGATCGCGGTTTCGGAAGCCGATTACATGGAACTGATCGACCGCAAGACCGCCAGCCTCTTTTCGGCCTGCGCGCGCCTCGGCGCGATCGTCTCCGGCGCGTCCGATGAGCAGGAAGCGATGCTCGGCGAGTACGCCTGGAACCTGGGCATCGCGTTTCAGCTGATCGACGATATTCTCGATTTCACCTCGCGCGAAAAGATTCTGGGCAAGCCGGTGGGCAACGATCTGCGCGAGGGCAAAGTCACGCTGCCGCTGATCTACGCCCTGGAAGGGGCGGACGCCTCCGAGCGCAACATGATCGAGACCATCCTGGCCGACGGCAACTACGATCAGGTTCCATTCGCCAAGGTGCTGCAGATGATCAACAAGCACCGCGGCATCGAACGCGCCCAGGAACGCGCCCGCGAGTTCACCGAAAAATCCCGCGAAATTATTTTCCGTTTCCCGCCGTCCCCGTATCAGAAGGCTCTCAACTCGGTGACCGATCTGGTCACCGGAAGGGATCACTAACATGACCAGAAGAACGATGCTCGCCGGCCTCGCCGGAACGAGCGCCTATGCCCAGCAGCGTAGAGAACGAAGAGAATGGAAGCCTCGTTTGGGCGTGCTCGGGCCGTTTACCGAAGCCAACGTGAAGTTCGCCAAGGAAGAAGGCTTCACCAATATGATCCTCGACGGCAACTCCGTCACCGAGGATAAGATCGACGCCATCCGCAACGCGGGCATGCATTTTTCCGCGCTGCAATGCTCCCAGAATCACTTCACGCAGAAGGATCAGGATTTCTTCGTCAAGAAGATTGAGATCGCGGGAAAGCTCGGCATCCCTTACATCGGCACCTGCTCCGGCAAGGACGAATCGAAGCCGTTCCAGCAGCAGATCGACGATATCGCCCGCGTCTACACGGAGAAGTATTTCAAGGCCTGCGAGGCGAACAAGGTCCGTATCCTGTGGGAGCCCTGGGCGGGCGGCCCGAACATCGCCACTGGACCGGTCGGATTCGAGGCGCTCTTTAAAGCCTTCGGCGATTCACCCTACGTCGGCCTGCAGTACGATCCGTCGCATCTCGTCTGGCAGATGATGGACCCCATCCAGTGTGCGCGCGATTTCGTCGACAGGATTTACGACGTGCATTTGAAGGATACGCAGGTGCGCTGGGACATTCTGAAGAAGACCGGGATCAATCCGCCGAACAAGGCGCAGTGGTGGACGTTCCGCCTGCCCGGCCTCGGCCAGATGGATTGGGCGGCGTTCTTCAGCGTGCTGCAGCAGGCCGGATACCAGGGCGCCATGAGCATCGAGCACGAGGATCCGTTCTACGGCGCACCCAGCCGCCCGGGCCCCGATTTCAGCGACGAATTCAAGACCGGCGTCAAGATGGCGCATCGCTATCTGAAGCAATACATCCCAGATTGACAGTCGACTTCCACCGGGTGATCGAACAGTTCCGACATGCGCGCGCCGGTCAGTACGCCGCTCTTTGATCCATCGAAGAAAATTGCACCGTTCTTGAGCGCGATCACGCGGTCGATCTCAGGAATAATGTCCGGCAGGTGATGTGTCACCAATAAGATGCTCACGCCGGATTGCGCCAGCTTGCGCATGGCCTCGCGGACCTCGTGCTGCGCGCGGATGTCGAGCGAGTTCGATGGCTCGTCGAGCAACAGCGCCTTCGGATCGTGCACCAGCGCGCGGGCGAAGACGGCGCGCCGCACTTCGCCGCTGGACATCTCGGTCAATGGCTTGTCCGCCAGATGATCCACGTCGAAGAACCTCAGCGCTTCCAGGGCTTTCTGTTCCATCTCCGCCGTGACATGATGATTCGGCCAGATGCCGATGGAGCCGAAGAATCCGCTCAGCGCGGTTTCAAGGGTCGAGTAAGGCTTGGTGCACGTTTCCACAAGATCGTTCGTCACGATGCCCAGCAGCGCGCGCAGATCGAATAATCCCCACGTTTCCTGGCCCCAGATGCGCACGCGGCTCGACTCGGGGAAGCGCGGGTAGCATTCGCGTGTGACGATTTTGATCAGCGTCGATTTCCCGCTGCCGTTGGGCCCGAGGATCGCAGCGTGCTCGCCGGCGTCGATGGAAAACGTCACGCCGTGCAGCGCCATGGTATTCTCGCGTTGCACGGAGACGTTCTCAAATTCGAGGAGTTTGGGCACTCTATTCCCACCGCAGCGCGAATTTCGGGATCTCGACGATGCCCACGCCGCGCGACACTTCACTGCCCAGTTCGAGGCTGGTGATGTAGGCGTCCGGCCGCAGTAACTTTTGCTCGACCAGATAGTCCGTGAAGGCGCTAAACGCAAGCGTCCCCTGCAAATCAGGCGTGCGGGCGAGGAACGCGACGTACATCCACGTATTCGTATTGGCGCCCGAGTCGTCCTTGTGGCCTTGCTCCACATACACGTCGTAGTCGATATTTTGTATCTTCACGGTGCCGTGATGCCGTCCCGCGGGTGCTTGTCTGGAGGCCGTGTTCCAGATCATGATCTCGTGGCTGATGTTGTCGCGCGTCACCGGCAGCGAACGCACGGCCCACATGGTAAACGCGAGGTTGTATATGCCGCTCGCCCGCATTCGGACGTCGAAATCGGCCGCCAGCCGTCTTGACCCCACTTGAAAAGGAAACTCGGGGATAAGGCGGTGCGGCTCGTCCCAGGGTTTATCGCCACAGGCCATCTGCGGTTGCGACACCACTCGCGGTACAATCCGCCAGGGCGAACGCCAGCGCCATCCCGGATTCGATCCCGCCTCCACGAATATTTCCTGTGAGAACTCCGGGCCTGCCACGCCCTTGTTCCAGACGTTGTTGACAAGCACGCAGCCGTTGTCGAGCGCAATTCGTCCCCAATCCTGGCTCGTGGCTTTGGCGATCGCGCCCGAAGGCTCCGGAAACGGCGGCAGCGGCCGCACGGCGTCGAAATTCGACACGACAAACCACACCACGGCCAAGCCTGTAAGGATCACCCACGTCGCGAACCATATCCGATAAGGTGGAAGCATGGTGAGCACTCGAACCGAAGACCGCATCACGATTGTAACGATTCAGCGTCAGGAGGCGCGCAACGCCGTGGATCGCAAGACGGCGGAGGCGCTCGCCGATGCGTTCCGGCGCTTTGATGCCGACGAAGGGTCCGACGTAGCGATTCTCATGGGCGAAGGCGGGAATTTCTGCGCCGGAGCGGATTTGAAGGCCTTCAACAATCTCCTGGACGCCGACGGCAACGGGCCGATGGGGCCTTCGCGCATGCTGCTCGAAAAGCCGGTGATCGCGGCGGTGGAAGGCTACGCAGTGGCGGGCGGATTGGAACTCGCCATTTGGTGCGATCTGCGCGTCGCGGCAAAGAACGCGGTGTTCGGTGTCTTTTGCCGCCGGTTTGGCGTGCCTCTGATCGACGGAGGAACCGTGCGCCTGCCGAGGCTGATCGGCCAAAGCCACGCGCTGGACCTGATCCTGACCGGCCGCGGCGTCTCGGGTGAAGAGGCGCTCAGAATGGGCCTCGCGAATCGGCTGACCGAGCCGGGAGCGGCGCTCGATGGCGCGCTGGAACTGGCGAGGCTGATCGCGTCGCATCCGCAAACGTGCATGAAATCGGATCGCATGTCGGTCTACGAGCAAGGAGGCCTTGCCTGGACCGATGCCATGCGCAACGAGTTCCGGCGCGGAATGACGGTCATAGAAAGCGGCGAATCCAAGAAGGGCGCGTCGAGGTTTGCCGGGGGGCAGGGAAGGCACGGGGGGAGCTAGCTTACTTCTTCAACCCCGCCTGCCAGTTCAATAGAACCGTGTACGGCTCCGTTTTGCCTTTATCGGGCAGCACTACGAGAAAACGCTTGCCGTCGGTTGTTGAATCCCACGTTAGCGCTAGCCCTATCCCCGGGGGGACCACAACTCCGAGCGGTCGGGGTTTCCCGGCCCGAAATGTCGGACTGGTCGTAATCCCGACTCCCATCAGCCTTCCGTCGGGAAATGAACGGTAATAGAGTTCCCGTCCGTCATTGCGCCAACGCGGTCTTTGAGCGAATCCATCGGAGATTTGCCACTTGGCGCTCGCCACCATAGCTGTCCCGGCGGAGTTCATGGAAAACGATCGGACGTAGACTTCTGGTTGGCCGGACTCGTTCGACACATACGCGACCCAATGGCCATCAGGAGAAAAGCGGGCAGCCTGCTCGTCGAACTCTGTGGTCAGGAATGGAATCGGCTTCTTGCCACCTTCCAGCGGGAGCACCCAAATATCGTTCTTTGTCCTTGGATTGAACGCTGTATACAGCAGAAAACGTCCATCGCGCGACCAACTCGTAGGCACTTTGTCTTCGCCAGACTTGAACAGAACCTCGGCATCTTGCGCGCCGTTAGCCAGCCCTTGATACAGGTTGAACGGGCCGTCCCGGTTGGAAGCAAAGGCAATGCGGTTCCCATCCGGCGACCAAACCGCTGAGTCGCTCGACGAACCAGTGGCAAAACGTGTACTGTGCCTCGCGATAGATCCAGCAACCAGATTTCGGAGGCCGAGCCGAAATCGTTCCTGCTAAAGGCTACACGCGTCCCATCTGGAGAGAGTGCCAGCCACCGGTAATTGTCCGGGTCCCCAGCAGTTCCTAGGGCTTTTCCCTCCTGGTCGAGCCAACTGAGGTGCCGGTTGGACATCGAGTTTTGCCGGAAGACCAAAGCGCCGTTGGCCGAGGCGGCGAAAGCTCGGCCATCGCCGATGTGCTCGGCTACAGGTGCAGCTTGCCCCGACAGTTTCATCCTACGGTTATCGAACGGCTGACCCATCAGCGTGTCTCCGCGCATGAACAGAAGGTAGCCTGTGCGCGAATCCGCCGAGGGAGTGTACTGCGAATGCCAAAAGCTGTTGAGCAAGGGCTCGGAACTCTGTTGTTCGGGTTTCAAATCCACGGCACCGAGATAAATGGCGCTCTTACTTTCGTCGCGCGAGCGCCGCATATATGTGAAATGCCGCCCATCCGGCAGAAAGGAGGCAGCAGTCATCACAGTTTCCTGACGCTCTCGATCAACTGCCGCGATTTGAACCGGGACGCCGCCCGCCGCTGGCAGGTGGAAGAAGGCGCTCCAGTTGCTGAAGACGATCAGGCCGTCCTGGCTCCATGCGCCCCCTCCCCAAGGTCCGCGAAAGTCCGTCAAAGTCTGCGGGATGCCGCCTGTCGCCTCGACCTTCCTGAGCTTCCCTGAGCTTGGATACCCGATGAAGCGACTGTCCGGGGACCAGAAAGGCGTTCCACTGGCGTCCCCCAATTCGCGGGACTCTCCCGACTCGAAGAAATGGACCCATAGCCGGTCGCCCGCGAGGAAGGCGAACTTGCGACCATCTGGTGACACGTTGAGCAACGTTTCATTGGTCGCGTTTTCCGGCGGTGAGATCTGGAAACGTAACGCTACCGCCTCAGCGGGCGGCTCTTCCCGGAAGTGCAGAAATGCCAGAGAAGCCAGCCCGACGCCCAACGCGCACGCCGCGCTCCAGGCCAGCCGGAGGGCCTTCGAGCAACGGCGTCTCACCGGAGAGAGCGGCGTCGATGGCGATTGTCGCTTCGCCGATGTCGCGCAGCCGCCTCTTCACGTCGCGATCCAGACAGCGGCGCAGCAAGGCTCGGATTCCTGGCGGCGTCTCACGTGGCAATTGGTCCAGGTCGATCGGGCCGCGCAATACTTCGGCCAGCGTTTGCGCGATGCTGTCGCCTCCGAACAGGCGATGGCCGGTCAACATTTCCCACAGCACCACGCCAAAGGACCAGATATCGCCCCGCTTGTCCACTGGCTTTCCGGCAGCCTGTTCGGGGCTCATGTAGGCCGCCGTGCCCATGATGATTCCAGGATGCGTCGCCTGTAGAGTGACGGTCGGCGATTTCATCGGGTCACCGCCAGAGGCCGGTGCTACTGCGGCCAATCCGAAGTCGAGCAGCTTGACCACGCCGTCGGGGGTGACCATGATGTTGGCCGGCTTCAAGTCGCGATGCACGATTCCTTTTTCGTGAGCGGCTTCCAGCGCCTCCGCGATCTGTTTGGCGTAGTTGAGTGCGGTGGCCAATGGCAGGGGGCCTTTCAAGATCTGCCCTGGAACCAGTTCCATCACCAGCGCGCGTTCTTCGACGCCATAGATTTGCGCGATGTGAGGGTGATTCAGGGATGCCAGCACCTTCGCTTCTCGGGTGAAGCGGGCCATCCGGCCGGCATCTTCGGCGAAGGAGCGGGGGAGGACCTTGACGGCCACCTCACGGTCCAGCTTCGTATCCGTGGCGCGATAGACGGCTCCCATCCCGCCCTCGCCAATCTTGGCCGAGATGCGATAGTGCGCGATGGTTTGAGGCGGAAGATCGTCGCTCCCGGCAAGCCCAGCAAACGTGTTGCCGGACTCGGAGTCATGCGCCAGCAGCGATTCCACTTCCCGGCGCAGTGATGGATCCCCGCCGCAGGCTTCGTCAAGAAAGGCGGAGCGGGCCTGGGGAGCAAGGCTGACCGCACGATGGAAGATTTCCTCCACTCGCTGCCAGCGGTCGCTCATAGGCAGCCATCCTAACAGAGTTAGTTGCTGTTGTCTTCGCCCGCCAGAAACCTTCTCAGCCACGCTTCCCCGAGCCGCAGGTCGCGTTTCACCGTGGAAACCGTCAGGCCGAGGGCAGCAGCGACCTCTTCGCGGTCCATGCCGCCGAAGTAGCGCAACTCGATGACCTTAGCTTTCCGTTGATCGACCTCCGCCAGCCGGTCGAGCGCCTCGTTGACCTCCAGCACATCCGGGGCGCGACCGGCTGAGACCGCCATGCAATCGTCCAGGGTAATGGCAGCCGCTGCGCCGCCTCGCTTGGCGGCATTGTGGGCGCGGGCGTGGTCCACCAGAATCATGCGCATCAGGCGGGCCGCGATGCCGAAAAAGTGCGCCCGGTTCTGCCACTCCACCGGTTGCGATTGATCGAGCAAGCGCAGGAAAGCTTCATTGATGAGCGCCGTCGGTTGCAGGGATTGGCCGGAACCGCCTCGCCGAAGATACGCACGGGCGACCTTATGCAGTTCTCCGTACACCTGTGGCGTGAGCTGTTCGAGCGCTCCCGGCTCGCCTCGTCCCCAGGCGACCAGAAGCGCGGAGACGGAGGGGGATCCTGGCATCAGAAGAATTTTCCCATAATCTGTTGGCCGGCTAGCCGTTCGGTCCTCCGTTTCCGAATGTCTATCAGTGACGGGTATGTCGCCCGACGAAATCAATTGAGGAGAGAAAACCATGTTTCAGAAAAGCCTAGTTGCAGCGTTCCTTTTCACTGGCTTTTTCGGCGCGTCCGCCGCAAATGCCCAGCCGCCCCGGCAGTGCTACACGCTGGCAAGCCTGCAGGGTAACTACGAGGTCGTCGTCAACTATGGATCGAACGTGGCTATGGCGCTCGGGACAAGGAGTTATGACGGAAACGGCAATATGACGGGAACATTCCTCATTAACGCGCCCACGGCAGGATCGACAACGGGTGCGCGAACGATCACCTCAGGCACGCAAACTGGAACATACACGGTGAACTGCAACGGCACGGGCCAAATCACCCGCATTCTGACGCAGACGAATGGCACCGTGACGACAACCCTGGATGACTTCGTCATTACCGGGGCAACGGTAATTAACGGGCAACTCGTCGCCACCTCAGTCACAGACGCCGCGGAAGTCCCGAGCGGTATCGTCGCGGGCGGACTCTTTGTGACCCGCGTTTACACCCGGCTGCCGGACTGGTATATATAGCCGGTCGAACACATCGGAGGAAAGGGAGGTGAAGGATCTCCCTCTTGTCCCCCCACAATCATCGCCATCTGCCGATAATGTTATTGGCGGGTAAAAAGGCATGGCGAACAAGAAACGCAAAGACGAAAAAGTGGGCGGCGAGCTTCTGCGGGACGCGAAAGAAGACGCCCAGATCGAGCAACAGTGGCACCTGCTGGGGTCGGCCAAGCCGCGCCAGCCGCCCGAGAAATATTCCTATGTCGAGGAACTGGCTCATCTGGAGCTCGAGCTCATCAAACTCCAGGAATGGGTCCGATTGAAGGGGCTGAGGGTCTGCGTTCTCTTTGAAGGCCGCGACGCGGCGGGCAAAGGAGGAGTGATCAAGCGAATCACGCAGGGCCTGAATCCGCGCGTCTGCCGAGTGGTCGCGCTGGCCACTCCCACCGAAAAGGAGCGCGGCCAGTGGTATTTTCAACGCTACGTGGCGGAGTTGCCGTCGCGCGGTGAAATCGTTCTGTTCGACCGCAGCTGGTACAATCGCGCGGGCGTCGAACGCGTGATGGGGTTTTGTACCGAGGATGAGTATCGCGAATTTCTCCGCGCCTGCCCTCTGTTTGAGGAAATGCTCCTCCGCTCCGGGATGATCCTCATCAAGTACTGGTTTTCGGTGAACGACGAAGAGCAGGAACGGCGCTTTCAGGAACGCATGCGCAACCCGATCAAGCGCTGGAAGCTAAGCGCCATGGACATCCAGTCCCGGCGTCATTGGATGGATTATTCCAAGGCCAAGGACGAAATGTTCGCATACACGGACACGAAAAAGAGCCCCTGGTATGTGGTGAATGCCGATAACAAAAAGCGCGCCCGTCTGAACTGCATCGCGCACCTGCTGCGGCAAGTTCCCTATCATGACATGACGCCGGTGGAATTTCCCCTGCCCGTTCGCCAGGCGGACGCCGAGTACCGGCGTCCGAAAATGTCGAGCCAGACGTTTGTGCCGGAGATTTATTAAATTCGCGGTTAAGCTGGTTGAATATTCTGATTCACCCGGAACACGTTGTTCGGGTCGTAGCGTTTCTTGATGGCAGCCAGCCGTGCGTAGTTATCGCGATAGGTGCTCTTCACCCGCTCCTGGCCCTCCTCCATCATGAAGTTGACGTAGGCGCCTCCGGCCGCATACGGATGCGTCGCCTCGTGGTAATCCTTGCACCATTTCGTAATCTTGCCGGCGTTGGCCGGGTCCGGATCGACGCCGACGATCACTTCGGCGAAGACCGCCTCGCGGAAGCTATACGCGGTGTCATTCTTGCCCACGCGGCTCGCCGCGCCGTTAACCGGATACAGATGCATGGTCGACAGCATGTTCGGAATCTTGGAGCCGTGTTCGACGAAGCGTTGAATCGCGGCGTCGCTCAACTCGGTGAAATTGTCCGCGCGCCAGTACCATTGCATGCCGGTCACGAACAGGCCGTCGAACAGGCTCTGCACCGCCGGAAACGGCGCCGGGCCGACGTGGTCGAAGACGGGATGGCCGAACGAACGCATCGGCTTCAGGATCCGCTCCGTGTCCTGCTCGGACGCAAGCGAACACCACACGATGCCGCACACCATCTTCATGTGCAAATGCTCCGGGAACATCGGCACCGGAGGAATGTTCATAAACGCGAGAAATCCGTTCACATCCTCCGGAGCGGTCTGGATGAAATCGCGATAAGCGCGCATCACGCCCGCCGATTCCTCAAGAGGCCAGAACGTCGGGCCGAAGTGAACCATGCTCACCGGATGGAGCCGGAATTCGAACGAGGTGACGACGCCGAAGTTTCCGCCTCCGCCGCGCAGGGCCCAGAACAGATCGGGGTGGGAATCGGCGCTGGCGGTGAGAAACTTTCCGTCGGCCGTGACGACGTCCGCTGAGACAAGATTGTCGATGGTCAGGCCGTATTTTCGCGCCAGGTAGCCGATGCCGCCGCCCAGCGTCAGGCCGCCCACGCCAGTAGTGGAGATGAAGCCGCAGGGCGTGGCCATTCCAAATGGATGAGTCGCGTGATCGACGTCGCCCCAGACGCAGCCACCTTCTGCGCGCACGGTTTTCGCCTCGGGATTCACGCGCACGCTCCTCATGCGGGAAAGGTCAATCACCAGGCCGCCATCGCAGGAGCCCAGACCGGGTCCACTGTGGCCTCCGCCGCGAACTGCCACCACCAGTTCATTTGATACGCCATAGCGCACGGCGGCCATCACGTCGGCAACGTCCACGCAGCGGGCGATCAGCTTCGGGCGCTTGTCGATCATCCCGTTGTACACCTTGCGCGCGGAATCGTAAGAAGCGTCGGAAGGCTGAATCAGATCCCCCCGAAAAGCAGATTTCAGTTCTTCTATGGAAACAGCAGGCACTTGTCATCCTCCGGATCGTAATTCCCAGTGTTACGAAACAAACGGCGCCGGGGAGCGGCGCAAACCAGCAATGCCGGAAAGTTTATCAAATGGCTCGGGCCCGGTCTAGCCCCCTACCGCGGGAGCCCGCTATCATTTGAAGTAATGTTGAAGATCGGAACAGTGAAGTGGCAGGGCAAATGCGCGCGTCATCCCATGTTCGATCCGGAATCGGACGGGCCCGCCGCCATTCGCGGCGGATGCCCGCGCTGCCCGGATTTGCAGACAATTTTTGAGAACCATCAGCGCACCTTGCGCCTGATGCGCACGTTCGCTCCGCCTTCCACCACGCAGTCGAAAAAGGCCGCGCAGGAAGACCGCCAACAGAACCTCTTCGCCTAGAAGTGGAAGCCGATGGTGGCGGTGATGGCACGCGGTGTCACGTAATGCGTGCCGCTGAACGTGGATAAAAAGTTGTACAGCGCTACTTCGTTCGTCAGATTGATGACGGTCACCCGCGCGCTCCATTTGTATTTGTCGCCATGGAACAAATTGTCGTGGCCGATGGCGGCGTCGAACAGGTTGCGCGAGGCGACTCGCGGCGGATTGTGATCGTCGTCCTCAGTACCCGCAGCCGGAATCTTGAGGAACTTGGAACCATACTGGGAAGCCGGGCAGGTGCTGTCGGCGCTGATTGGCGTGGTAGGCGTTGCGTACGTGCTGCCGCAGTAGAGTCCGGCTTGGAATTGTTGGTCGGGAGTCAGACCGGAGGCATCGACAATGGAGTCTGTTCCGTTTGGTCCGTTCGCGCAATTCCCGCCCGCGCATGGTGCCGGACCCGCGACCAGGCCGCTGTCGTAACGCCAGTTGAAGCTGAACCACGGTCCCTTTTTCCAAGGCTGATACTGCAGGTGGGTGGTCTGGTTAAACGTCTCGTCGTGGTCGATGCGGAATACCGCGTTGCCGGCGTAAGGATCGGCGCCGATACCGCTGACCTGTGGGCCGAAGAAGCGCGCCGCGACGCTCGACATGACGACGAACGCCGTGAAGCCGTGGTAATTTGGAACGCTCGCGCGAATCGCGTACCCGGGGATTTTCGAGCTTTGCCACTCGATCGGAAAAGTGATCGGCGTGGCACCTAAGACGCTAAAGTCGTAAGCTTTGTGCGTATATTTCCAAATATACTCGCCATCGATCACAAGATACCGTCCGAAGGCTTGGGAGATGCCCGCGTGAAATTCGTTACGGTGGCCGGGGGTCAAAGGCGTTGAAGTGACGCAAGTCCCCATGACCGCACTTACGACCGCGTCGTTGCAGCCGATGCTGGCCAGAACGAGGTTCTCGTTGAACGGAGTCTCCATCGTCCGGGCGTAGGAAGCTCGAATCACGGTGTTGATGCCCTTGATGTTGTAGGCGATTCCGACCCGAGGTTCGGCTTGTCTGGCAATGGTGAGGCCGTTGTAAAAATCGCCGCGAAGCCCGAGGTTCAACGTCCAGTTCTTGACCGTGATCGTGTCCTGGAGGTACAGGGCCAGCTCTTTGACATCGGTGTGGCCGTTGAACGTGTATTGGCCGCTGGTGGAGCCTGGGCAACCATTGGCACTCGGTAACTTGCCGGTTCTGGTGAGGTCGTAACAGGCCAGCAAGGGATCGTAATCGGGATTCGGCGAGAGGGCGCCGGTGCAATCCGCCGGATTTGTGAGAGAGGCTCCGGTAAACGGGCTACCATCGGAGTTCAAACACACAGTGTTGGCAGTTGGATCCACGAGCCCAAAAGTGTCGGCCTCAGTAAGAAATGTGTGCGAATAGTTGATGCCGATCTTCAGGTTGTGGATGCCCTTCGCGTAAGACAGACTGGCGCGCCCGCCTGCGTTGGTCAGTCTGCGGCTTTGTCCGACGGTTTGTGCCTGCAAGCCTGGTGTCAGGTCCGCGAAGGGATTAGCGCTGGGATAGTAGTTGTATTGATCCTGGCGCACGTACGCTCCGAACGTGAAGATCGTGTTGGCGTTGATGAGGCGGGTCCAGGTCGGTGCGACGTTGAAGGTCCGAATCTTAGAGCGCTGGTCCTGGGATCCTACTACGCGGCCATCGGGGCCAAGACCGCCGTTATCGACGACGAGACCATTCCACGCAGTTGCATTCTGCGCGTCGTAGGAATTCGGCGTCTGGAACCACGAGCGGGTGAATTGAAAATTCAGGTTCAGGGTGTCGGCGGAAGAGAGCCTGTAGTCAAAGCGGTCGAAAATATTCTGCTCATTTCCGTGATCGTGGATGGTGGCGAATTCCGGGCCGTCGAGAAAGCGGCTGGTGTCCAATCCACTGAGAGAAATGAAATTGCCCCAATTCTTGCCGCCATAGGAGAGATCGAACCCTCCATTCGCCGAACCGAAGCTGCCGTAGGATGCGGTGATATCGCCATGTGGCTGCGTGACGCCGAGGCCGGAACGAGTGGTGGCGACAATCACAAGACTGGTTTTGCCGCCGTATTCGGCGGGGGGCGCGCCTTCGATCACCTCCATCGACTGTACGGCCTCCACCGGAAGTTGATTCGAAAACACTTTGCTCTGCTGATCCGTGATTGGCTGGCCGTCGATCGAGAAAGAGTTGGAGGCGTGGTCACCCAATCCGTGGAAGAGGCCATTGGAATCGGCGGCGACGCCCGGCGAGGCGAGGGTAACCAGGGAACTCAGGGAGGAGGAGGCGCTCTCGAGGGGCATTTTGTCGAACAGCGCCCGGTCGACGTCCGTGTGCGTGATCGGGTCGGTTTCGACGAGGTCGCCGCCGGTTTCCGAGATGGTGACGGTTTCCGTGGCCGTGCCGAGTTTCAGCGTGAACTTCAGCTCGATCGGAACCGAGGAGCGGACATTAACGTCCTGTTGCGCGGTCTGAAAATTTGTAGCGGACGCGGAAGCGTGGTAGTTGTTGAACGGAATATTATCGAATTCGAATCTTCCCTGGCCATCCGTTTGAACGGTGCGGTTGTACTGGGAAACGGGGTTCTGAATTTCGACCGTTGCGCCCTTAATCGCGGCCCCGGAGGGGTCCAGCACCGCTCCGCGCACCGTTCCTCCGCTGCTGATGGATTGCGCGGACAAACAGGCGTGGAACAAGAAGAGTGTGGCGGGAGCGAGGACTTTTTTCATAATAAAATATTATGTGCGGGCCGCTTTGTTCCACCTAGCGATTCTTCACCAACGGACCGGCTTTTCCGATGAGCGGGAATTTGCACCCCACCAGCGGACTCGCCTAACGATGCAGCAGGCGCCGGATATTGTGCGCCTGGCGTTTGCTAACCACGAATTCCTGCCGGTTGGAGAGCGTGAGCGTCCAGCGATGGCTGGTTAGTGCCGTCATCTGGCGGACGTGATCGGTATTGACGATCGCGCCACGGTGGACGCGCTGAAACAGCGGCGCGGGCAGGCTATTCTCCATGATGCGAAGAGACTGCGAGGCAAGGTAACGGCGCTTTTCGGTGACGATCCAGACCAACTCGCCTTCAGCCTGCAGCGCGAGAATTTCGTCCAGATTCAGCAGAAAGTAATCGCGGCCGATGCGGCCCACCAGTTTGCGCTGCCCCGGCGACGCGGAGGCGATATTCGCCAGGTCACGGGCGATTTCGCGAGGCTTTCCCAGCAGGCCGGCCGCACGCTCAACGGCTTTTTGAAGACGCTCTGCGCGGACCGGTTTTAACAGGTAATCGACGGCTCCGGCCTCGAACGCCTCGATGGCACGCTCCTGAAAGGCGGTCACGATCACCACCACCGGCATCCGCGTTCCGCTGAGCCTCCGCACTACTTCAAAGCCGTCGAATTGGGGCATCTGCAGATCGAGGAATACGAGGTCGGGCTGAAGGTCGACGATCTGGCGCAGCGCCTCCGGGCCATCGCTGGCCTCGCCGATCAGGTCGATGGCGGGCAGCAGCGACAATTCCTCGCGCAGCACCTGACGCGCGACGGGCTCGTCGTCTACGATCAGCGTCTTAATCGCTCGATCCATCTATGTTGGTATACAACTTCATCCGCGCGGGCGCCAGAGAATAATCGCAGGCGGGCCCCAAAAACCCGCGGACGGGCACGATCGTGAAATGAGCGGACTGGTGCGCCGAAGTACACTGTGGAGATGCGCTTTGTCCTCTTCTGTTGCGCGCTGACGCTGGCCGCGCAATCGCTTACTCCGGAGCAGCAAAAAATCATCGCCGCCGTTAACGCCGATGCCGACGATTCTCTGAAGTTGCTCGAGCAGATCGTCAACATCAATAGCGGCACGTTGAATCCGGCGGGAGTGCGCCGCGTAGTCGACATCCTGCGGCCGCGCTTCGAGGAATTGGGTTTCGCCTGCCGCTTCATTCCGATGGAAGAAGTGCACCGCGCCGGGCATCTGGAGTGCGAGCGGAAAGGCACGCACGGCAAGCGCGTGCTGTTGATCGGCCACATGGACACGGTGTTCGAACCAAGCAGCCCGTTTCAGAAATTCGAGCGCAAGGGCGATATCGCGGTCGCGCCCGGTTCCGAGGACATGAAGGGCGGCCTGGTGATCATCCTGAGCGCGCTGAAGGCGCTGAACCGCGCGGGCGCGCTCGACGGGGCTAATGTCATTGTGTTTCTCACCGGCGACGAGGAACGCCACGGGGATCCGCTCTCCATTTCGCGGCGCGATTTGATCGCCGCAGGCAAGCGCAGCGACGCGGCCCTCGAGTTCGAGGCCGGGGCCAGGCAAGCCGGGCGCGACATGGCCAGCATCGCACGGCGCAGCGCGTATGGCTGGACCATTAAAACCACCGGAATAACCGGCCATTCGGCGGGCGTGTTCGGCGCCTCCGGATTCGGCGCGATTTACGAGATGGCCCGCATCCTCGACGACTTTCGTCAGGAACTGCGCGAACCGGATCTGACCTACAACGTCGGGCTGATCACAGGGGGCGCGACTGCTGCCTACGACCCCGCCACAGCCACCGCGTCCGCTACCGGAAAATCGAATATCATTCCGGCCATCGCCGAAGCGTACGGCGACCTGCGCACCGTGACCGACGAACAGTATCAGCGGACACGCAAAAAGATGGAGGACATCGTCGGCAAGCATCTGAAGGGGACCAGGGCGGAGATTCACTTTGAAGAGGGATACCCGTCCATGCCCCCCACCGACGCCAACAAGTCTCTGCTAAACGAACTGAACAACGTGAATCGCACGCTCGGCATGGACGTGATGGAGCCGCTCGATCCCTCGCGCCGCGGCGCGGGTGACGTGTCTTTTGTCGCGCCCTATGTGGCGAGCATTTCCGGCCTCGGCGCCTATGGCTCGGGCGGTCACGCTCCCGGCGAGACGATCGACCTCAAGTCGCAGACGCCGCAGACGCGGCGGGTCGCGCTCTTCATATACGCCCTTACGAGATAAATGCGGGTACTGCGCGGCGGGGAAGCGATGCCACCGAAAGGGCTGCCAGAGCCAGCACCACCAGCATCAGCGCCGGGATCATCAGGTTGATCCCGAGGCCCGTGAAATATGGAATCGGGGTCAGCAGGATCACCAGCGAGATCCGCAGAGGCTTGTCCGCGCTGGATCCGGCCATCAGCACCAGGACGGGCAGCAGCAGAATCAGATCGCTGATCCCGGAGTGGTAGCTGATCAGCAGACTGCACAGCAGGCTGAGACCAAACAGAAACTCATAGTTGTCCGATTTCTGAGAGATCCATAAAAAGACGGCAGTCGTAGCGCAGGCCATTCCCGCATCCACCATGGGACCGGCCGCGCCTCGCGTGAGCCCCGCGGCGAGACCGTGAAGGTTCGGCATCATTTCCGTGCTGAAGTTGATCCACGGGTCGCGGAGAACGGCGGCGTAACCCGCCAGCGCATGAGTCCCCGCCCCTGCGACGCCGATGAGCGCCAGCGTCGCCGTCCCCGCAGCCGCGCCCGCAAGGATCCGCCAGCGCTTTTTCACCAGCAGCAGCAGCGGGAGGAGAAGGAACAAATGGAACTTAATCGCGCAGAGCGAAAGAACTGCCCCGGCGAGAAAGTCCCGCCGCCGGCGCGTCAACAAAATCGACGCGCCTGTGAACATCAGCAATAGCGGCGCATCCTGGCCCTGCGGCAGGAACGCCGCCACCGGGATGCTGAAGGAAGCGCACAGGGGCAGCGCTTCGCACTCCTTGGAGAAGCGAATGACAAACCACAGAATGCTTGCGATGCTCAAGCAGCAGAAGATGCCGTAGGCAACAAGGTAGGGCAGCGAAGCGAGCGGCTTCAGCAGCACGGCGTAAAACGGAGGACGCGTGTACATCACGCTCTTCATGATCCCGCCAGTGGTGGATTGGATCAGCGCCTCGTTGGCGCTCCGCGAATACAGATCGGGAGTGCCGGCCAACGTGGCTCCCGCGTAAAGCGCAGCGAAATCGTTCTGTCCGCGAACCGTCCGATGCCACTGTAGCCCGGCCAGCGTCGAAATCAGCGCGATGCCCAAAGCGATGGGTAGCCAGTCGGCGAACCTTCTCATTACTATCGAGAAAATCGGCGGCATCCGGCCAAATCATTAGGTGTTAGAATTCGGGCATGACGCGGAAAATCGCGTCCCTCCGTTTTCTGCAAGTCCAGGCGAAGGGGACTGACCACTGTGTCCCCGACCCACAAACGCCGCACTTTCAACAAATCGTGTTCAGTGGACACAGCGGTCTGTCCCCTTCGCTCCCGGAATGCCAGTTACACAGGAGGGCTTTCACACAGACTCTGACGTCAGGGGCTGGAGCCATTCCGTGACGCGGGGATTGCGGGTTTAAACCTTTTCCGGAACCACGTAAGGCGTCCGATAATTCCGAGTCAGCATCTTGTTTGCTTCTTCGTCGCCCATGAATTTGCGCGAGGCGTCGTCGAATTTCAGCGTCCGGCCCAACCGGTAGCTGACGTTGGCCAGATGGCAGAGATCGGCCGATGCCACGCCAATTTCCACGTCGGCTTTCAGGCCTTTGTAGTTGCGGCTCTTCACGGCGGCCAGGAAATTGGCCATGTGCGGGACGGTATCGGGGACGTTCGTCCTGGTCACGTCCATGATTTTTTCCTGTTTTTCCGTTCTGCCTTCCCTCACGCCTTTGTAAACCTGGAAGCCCTCTGCGTCGATGGCCATCCAGCCCTCGCTGCCGTAGAATAAATCGCCGATGGTGTTCCCTCCACGAATCTGCAGGCCTCCTTCTGGACCGGTCAGGCCCCCGCGAACCTCGAACATGATCTCTGTGTCGCCGTAGTTGAATGTCGCCATCTGGGTGTTGGGCGTTTCCTGATCGTCGTTTGCGGGGACGTAATACTTGCCGCCGGTGGAACTGACGCTCTTCGGCAGGCCGACGTTCAGCCCCCAGCGCGCGATATCCATCTCATGCACGCCCTGGTTGCCAATGTCCCCGTTGCCCGTGTCCCAGAACCAGTGCCAGTTGTACGCGAAACGTAATTCATTAAAAGGACGCATCGGCGCAGGCCCCAGGAACTTGTCCCAATCGAGGCCCGGAGGAATGGGCGCGTCGTCTTTATGGCCGATCGAGAGGCGGCGTTTGAAACAAAGTCCCTTGGCGAGGTAAACCTTTCCTATGACTCCCTCGTGAAGTAACTGGATGGCCTTGATTTTGTGCTCGATGCTGCGGCTCTGCGAGCCGATCTGCACCATGCGCCCGTACTTGCGGGCGGCGGCGACCATCTGCTGGCCCTCGAACACGTTGTGGCAGGCGGGCTTTTCGATGTACACATCCTTGCCGGCTTGGCAGGCCCAGATGGTGGCGAGAGCGTGCCAGTGGTTCGGCAGCGGCATGGAGACGGCTTGAACGCTCTTATCGTCGAAGACCTGCCGCATATCGGCGTAGCCCTTCGGCTTCTGTCCGGTGAGTTTTTCCACCGTTGCTTGGGCGCGCTCGACGGCGGCCTGATTGACGTCGCAAACCGCGGCGATGTTGGCGTCGGGGAGTTTCGAATAGAAACTCATGTGGTTCTGCCCGCGGCCACCGAGGCCGACGATGGCGACGTCGACTTTGTCATTTGCGGCAACGAGAGGTTTCCGCTGGGTCGCCGCGACTGCGGCCGCAGTGGCGAAGGAGAAGAAAGTGCGTCGGGTGTGGGGCGATGATGACATGGCGATTACTCATTAAAAATGATACACCTCGCGGGAATTTTTAGAAACCTTAAAGGCGCTGGGAACATCTTATGTGTGGTGGGGTTTGTCCTTGCGCTATCCTGAGGGAAACAGTTGAAAATGAAGATCTTTGTGGGGCGCTCCCTGGGGACGTCGTTTATCTTGACCATGGCGTTAATCGCCGGGCTGGCGTTCGCCCAGGATAGCCAGCAGTCTGCTCCGCCAGCCGATTCCGCAGCAACCACTTCCAAGCCTGCCCCCGATCCCTCCAAACCCGATGCCGATCATGTCCCGCAAGATGCCGAACATGCGGTCGACAAACGCGTCATGGGAGTTTTGCCGAATTATCGCACCATCAATGAAACAGGCGTTTACACGCCGATCTCGGCTAAGCAAAAGTTGATCATTGCCAGCAAGGACTCCTTTGACTACCCGTTATGGGGCGTGGCGGCGGCGTTTGCAGGCATGAGCCAGCTCCAAAACGACGACCCTTCCTTCGGTCAGGGCGTGAAGGGCTATGCGCATCGCTTGATTACGAATTACGCCGACCAGGCCGTGGGCAACATGATGAGCGAAGGATTCATGCCCGCGTTGTTGCATGAGGACCCGCGCTATCGCCGCCTGGGAGCGGGCCGCGGCAGCAACTGGCACCGCGCGTGGTACGCTGTGACACGCGTGATGGTTACGCGTACCGACTCCGGTGGAACGACCTTTAATTTCTCTGAGTGGGGCGGCAACGCCATCGGCGTAGCCGTTTCCAACGTGTGGCACCCCGACAGCCGCAACTGGAGTGACAACACGAAAAAGTTGGGCGAGCAGGTCGGCACCGATGCCATCTCCCAGGTCCTGAAGGAATTCTGGCCCGACATCAAGCACAAGCTGTTCCACAAAGAAAAAGCCGCCGCCGACTGAGCCCCGCCAAGGTGCACAAAATGAGATAGACTCTGGGCGAGAGGTGTCCGATGAAGAAGTTAATCCTCGCCTCGATTCTTTGCCTCGCGTTTGCCACCATCCTGCGCGCGCAGGCTCCGGTGCAACCTCCCAACGTCGGCGTCTGGCACGTCGTGCAAAACATCCAGAGTGGGCATCCTCACGCCCTGCTCGCCCCCATTTCCGTGACTGTGCCGAAAATCGTGGAGCTTACCACTCCACCCGGGCTTTGCTCAGTGCCCCTGCTCGAGGCGCACGTCGACGCGAACGATCCGGGCATCGCCGCCAAGCCGAAAAATCAAGACGTGAAGATGCCCCAGGCAAGAGTCCCCGCGCCGCCCTGCCCAAAGCCCTGAAAGTTTGTTGTGGGGCGGGCCATCCAGCCTGCTTTGAGCAGGCTTCTTCGTGTCTCCACAGAGGCCGCCGCCCCGCGTCGCTGTGGATTTTGATGGGGTCACCGCGCCAAGAATTTCAAGATCCCCCGCGCCAGCGATCCATAGGGCGGACGGATCAGGCTCAACGGCGTCCATCGGCTCTCTAGAAACACGCCCTTTTTCTTCGAAAACGTCTCGAAGCCGTGTTCGCCGTGATACTCGCCCATGCCGCTCGGCCCGATGCCTCCGAACGGCAGACCGCACTGGCCGACGTGGAACACGCAGTCATTCACCGTCACGCCTCCGGCCACCGTGCGCCGCAAGACATCCTTCACGCGCGAGCCTTTTAAGTCGAAATAGTACAGTGCAAGCGGCCGAGGCCTCGCGTTGATATAGCCAATCGCCTCGTCGAGCGTTCCATAAAAGACCACCGGCAGAATCGGCCCGAAAATCTCCTCGCGCATCACGGACATTTCATCGTTGACGTCCACCAGCAGCGTCGGTGGAAACACCTGGTTCTCCTCGGTGCACGCTTCGCCCGCCGGATTGACCTCGATCACCCCCGCGCCCTGCGCCTTTGCGTCCTCCAGATGCTTAGCCAGCGTCCGGTAATGCGCCGCATCGATAATCCGCGTGTAGTCGGCGTTGTCCACCAGCTTGGGATACAGCCGTGCGGCGGTCTTTTCCGCCAGCCGCAAAAACTCCTCCCCACGCGAGCGCGGAATCATCACGTAATCCGGCGCAACGCAGGTTTGTCCGGCGTTATACAGCTTACCCACGAGGATGCGCTCCACGGCCGTCTGCAAAGGATAATCCGGATGCACCAGCGCTGGGCTCTTACCTCCCAACTCCAGCGTCACCGGCGTCAGATTCTCCGCCGCCGCTTTCATCACGAGCCTCCCGACACGAGTCGAGCCGGTATACAGAAGGTGATCGAAGGGCAGGCTCGAAAACTCCTGGGCCACCTCGACGCCGCCGTTCACCACCGCAACATACTCCGCTACGAACGTCTTCGCGATCATCTCCTCGAGCAACGCGCCCGTGCGCGGCGCCAGCTCCGACGGCTTGATCATCACGTGATTGCCCGCGGCGATCGCGCCAATGGCGGGCCCAATCGTAAGAAACAGCGGATAGTTCCACGCACCCAGGATTCCCACAACGCCCTTCGGCTGCATCTCTAATCGCGCCCGGCCGGGCCAGAACTGCCAGTCGACGGGGACGTCGCGCGGTTCCATCCAGCGCCGCAGATGTTTTCGCGCGTCGCGAATCTCGCCGAGCGTTGGCACCAGCTCCAGCGCCAGCGTCTCTTCGGCCGCGCGGCCCTTGAAGTCGTTGGAAATGGCGCGCACCATTTCGTCCTGATGATCGAGAAGCGCGCGAGCCAGCAGCCTTAGCGCATCCATACGATCGCGATAAGAACGGCCGTCCGGGCGGAAGGCGGCGCGTTGAGAGTCGAAGGCCGGTCGAGCAAGCATCATTACATTGTCGCTACAATGAATGGCGGTATGCATAGCCCCCGTTGGCTGATCGCAGAGGAAGCACTGTCTTGAACCGCACAAATACGGCTGATCCGTCTTATTACCACAAAGTCGTGGACTGCCAGTGGGCCTGCCCGGCCCACACCAATGTTCCCGAATATATCCGTCTTATCGCCCAAGGGCTTTTTACCGAAGCCTACATGCTCAACCGCGAATCGAACGTGTTCCCGGGCATTCTGGGGCGCACCTGCGACCGGCCCTGTGAGCCCGCCTGCCGCCGCGGCCGCCTTGACGGAAAGCCCGTCGCCATCTGCCGTTTAAAACGCGTGGCGGCGGACCACCGCGGAGACATCGCGGATCTCCTGCCGCCCATCCCTAAAAAGAAGAACGGCAAGCGAATCGGCATCGTCGGCGCGGGACCCGCGTCACTGACCGTGGCCAACGATCTGATGCCCTTGGGCTACGAGGTGGTCATCTTCGAGCAGAACGACCGTCCCGGTGGCCTGATGCGAACCAACATCCCGGCGTTCCGCCTGCCCGGCAAGGTGCTCGACGAGGAGACCGCCAATATTATCGACATGGGCGTCGATATCCGCTACAACACGCCCGTCGCCAGCATGAAGGCGATGCTGGCCGAGGAGTTCGACGCCATCTTCATCGGCAGCGGCGCGCCTCGCGGTAAAGAACTGGACATTCCCGGACGCCGCGACACCCTTCGTATTCACATCGGTATCGACTGGCTGGAATCCATTGCCTTCGGCCATATCGATTCGGTCGGCGAAAACGTTCTGATCATCGGCGTCGGCAATACCGCCATGGATTGCTGCCGATCGTCGAAGCGCCTGGGCGCGAAGAGCGTCAAAGTGATGGCCCGCCGCCCGCGCGCCTACTTCAAAGCCTCGCCCTGGGAACTCGATGACGCGGAAGAAGAAGGCGTGGAGATCGTCATCAACCACGCGCCCAAGCGATTCATCATCGAAAACGGCAAGCTCACCGGCATGGAGTTTGAGCGTCTGGAATGGGATGCGCCGGCCAAACAATCCCGCATCATCGACACTGTGATCCTACCCTGCGACGACGTGATCCTGGCGATCGGACAGGAAAACGCGTTCCCCTGGTTCGAACGGGACCTCGGCGCAAAGTTCGATAAATGGGATCAACCCGTGGTGGACGAAACAACGTTCATGTCCACTCTGCCCGGCGTCTTCTTCGGCGGCGATGCGGCGTTCGGCCCAAAGAACATCATCTGGGCCGTCGAGCACGGCCACCAGGCGGCTATCTCCATCGACAATTACTGCCAGGGGATTCCTGTCACCGACCGCCCGGCGCACGGCATGAACCTCGTTACCCAGAAGATGGGCATGAGCGAGTGGAGCTATCACAACGATTACAACCCCGCGCCGCGCCAGAAAATGGAGCACATCGACTTGGCCGCGCGATTCCGCCAACTCGATATCGAAGTCGAGCTCGGCTTCAACCCCGAGCAGACCGCGCGCGAAGTGCAGCGCTGCCTGAACTGCGACGTCGAAACCGAATTCGCCGCCGCCCGTTGCATCGAATGCGACGCCTGCGTCGACGTTTGCCCGCTGCAGTGCCTCACCATCACGCGTGATGGCGCGGAGCAGGAATTGCGCACCCGCCTGACGGCTCCGGCGTTGAACCTGACGCAGGCGCTCTACGCCTCGTCGCCCCTGCCGCAAACCGGAAGACTCATGATTAAAGACGAAGACCTGTGCGTCCATTGCGGACTGTGCGCGGAACGCTGTCCCACCGCGGCCTGGGATATGCAAAGGTTTGAGCTCGAAATTCCATACGCGGGGAGGGCGGCATGCACCAGCTCCTACGTACCCGCGTAAACGATTTCGCCGTCAAGCTGGCGAATGTGAACGGTACCGGTTCGGCCAGCGCCAATTCGCTGCTGATGCAGGCGATTTTCCGCATGGGCATCCCCGTATCGGGAAAGAATCTGTTCCCTTCGAACATTCAGGGCCTGCCCACCTGGTATGAAATTCGCGTCAGCAAGGATGGCTATAACGCCCGCGCCCTCGATTACGACCTGATGGTCGCCATGAACTCGCAGACCTACGCCCGCGACATGGCCGAGGTTCGCGAGGGCGGCTTCGTCCTCTACGATTCCACCTGGCCGCTCGATAAGACCCTGATCCGCGATGACGTCACGTATCTGGGCGTGCCTCTGGCCAAGCTCTGCAACGATCATTTCAAGGACCCGCGCGAGCGCATCCTGATGAAAAATATCGCCTACGCAGGCGCACTAATCGCCGCCCTCGGCGTGGACGAACAGATCGTGGAGCAGCTCCTCGACGAGAAGTTTGCCAAGAAGAAAGCTCTGCGCGAATCTAACCTCAAGGCGCTGAATCTGGGCCGCGATTACGCCAGGCAGCATTTCGCCTGCCCCCTGCCGTTTCATCTGGAAAAGATGGATGCGACGTCGGACAAAATTCTGATCGACGGCAATACGGCCATCGCGCTCGGTTGCGTCTACGCCGGCGCCACCGTGGCCGGCTGGTACCCCATCACGCCGTCCACTTCCGTGATGGACGCCTTCCGCGGCTTCTGCGATCAGTACCGCCGCGATCCGGAAACGGGCAAGAGCAACGCCATGATCATTCAGGCCGAGGATGAGCTGGCGGCCATCGGCATGGTGATCGGCGCGTCCTGGGCGGGCGCGCGTGCGTTCACGTCGACGTCGGGCCCGGGCATTTCGCTGATGAACGAACTGCTCGGCTTGGCTTACTATGCTGAGATTCCAGCGGTGGTTGTGGATGTTCAGCGCGTCGGCCCTTCCACCGGCATGCCCACGCGTACGCAGCAGGGCGATTTGCTTCTGTGCGCCTACGCCTCCCATGGCGATACCAAACATATTCTTCTGCTGCCGGCCAATCCGGCCGAGTGCTTCGAGTTTGCAGTAAAATCCTTCGATTTGGCGGAGCGCTTTCAAACCCCGGTCTTCATCCTGACGGACCTCGACATCGGCATGAACGACTGGGTCGTCCCGCGCCTCACCTGGGACGATGCCTACCGCCCCGACCGCGGCCGCGTTCTCAATCTCGCGCAAATCGAAAAGCTCTCGAAGTTCCTGCGCTACACCAACGAGGACGAAAATCACGTAACGGCGCGCACGCTGCCCGGCGTCCACTCGAAGGGCGCTTTTTTCACCCGCGGCTCCGGTCACAACAAGTTTGGTGCCTACACCGAAACCCCCGACGAGTATCAGGAAGTGATGGAGCGCCTGCTGCGCAAGCACAAAGCCTCGGCCAACTTCGTGCCCGCGCCAATCATCCAACGCCGCGACGGAGCGCGCATCGGCGTCGTCACCATCGGCGGCTGCGATCCGGCCGTTCGCGAGGCCATCGACCTGCTGCCCTCGCACGGCATCGATGCCGACTTCATGCGCATCCGTGGATTCCCTTTCAGTGAGGAAGTCGAGGCGTTCCTCAATGAACACGATGTGAACTTCATCGTCGAGCAGAATCGCGACGCGCAGCTCCGCTCGCTGCTGACGCTCGAAACCGGCGTTTCCAAGAATAAACTGCTCAGCATACTCGTGTTCGGCGGTTTCCCGCTCAGCGCGAAACACGTGATCGACGGAATCTTGAAACAGTGGGGGAACCAGTAATGCCATCCATCGCCAAACCGGTCGCCGTACACCCGAGTCTCCATAAGAACGAGCTTGGCCTTACCATTCGCGACTACGAAGGAGCGATGTCCACGCTTTGCGCCGGCTGCGGCCACGACTCCGTTACGGCCGCCATCATCCGCGCCCTTTGGGAACTGTCCACCCCTCCGCACATGCTGGCAAAAATGAGCGGCATCGGCTGCTCCTCCAAGACGCCCACGTATTTCGTCAGCGGCGCGCACGGATTCAACTCCGCCCACGGGCGCATGGCCGCCATCGCCACCGGAGCCAATGCCGCCAATCGCGAGCTCACCTACATCGGCATCTCCGGCGACGGCGATTCTCTGTCCATCGGCCTCGGCCACATGTGCCACGCGATCCGCCGCAACGTCAAGATGCTGTACATCATCGAAAATAACGGCGTCTACGGCCTGACGAAGGGGCAATTCTCCGCCTCGGCCGACGTGGGTTCGAAAAGCAAGAAGGGCGAGGCCAATCGTATGTTGCCCATCGATCCGGTCTCGCTGGGACTCGGCCTTGGCGCGACCTTCATCGCCCGCAGTTTTTCCGGCGATAAGGAACAGCTCGTGCCGATCCTGAAGGCCGGCCTTTCGCATCGCGGCTTCGCGCTCATCGACGTCATTTCGCCCTGCGTGACGTTTAACGATCACGTCGGCTCAACGAAAAGCTATCTGCACACCCGCCAGCACGCGCGTCACGTGACGGAAACCGATTTCGTCCCCCCCGCCTCGGAGATTCTCACGACCATTGGGCAGGGTAAAGCCACCACGGTGACCATGCACGACGGCAGCGTGGTTCGTTTTCGCCGCGTGCCAACCGATTACGACCCCACCGATCGCCGCCGTGTCGTGGAGTATTTACAGGTGCATCAAACTCGCGGAGAAGTCGTCACCGGGCTTCTGTATCTCGATGAAAACGTCCCCGATATGCACGAAATGAGCAATTCGGCCGATCAGGCTCTTATCAAGACGCCGTACGAGGAATTATGCCCCGGCGCGGCCGAATTGGCGCGGTTGCAGGAAGGGTTCCGGTAACTTGTATGAGTATGAAACGTCTAATTAAAAGAGAGGTTCCTTCCCGTTGGCACTAACCGTTGGCGTTTTGAAAGAGACGTTCCCCGATGAGCGCCGCGTAGCCCTGACCCCGAAAGTATTAGACGTGCTGCAGAAGCTCGGCGCGGAAGTGTGGGTGGAAGCCGGCGCGGGCGTGCAGGCTGGATTTCCAGATGCCGATTACGCCGCCAAGGGCGCCCATCTCGCCCCGGCGGACGAGGTTCGTGGAAAGGTGTCAATCCTGTTGCAGGTCCGCGCGCCTCAGCCCGACGGGTTGAAAGGACGCACCTGCATCGCCTTCTGCGATCCGTTGTCCAATCCCGAAATTGCCGCGAGATACGCCGCCGCCGGAGCAACGCTCATTTCGATGGAAATGGTCCCGCGCATTTCGCGCGCGCAAAGCATGGACGCATTGTCGTCCATGGCCTCCATCGCCGGATATAAAGCAGTGCTCCTGGCCGCCGTTTCGCTGCCTCGCTTGTTCCCGATGATGACCACCGCAGCGGGAACCATTCCTCCGGCGCGAGTGCTGGTCATCGGCGCGGGCGTCGCCGGATTACAGGCCATCGCCACGTCGCGACGCCTCGGCGCGGTCGTCAGCGGATTCGACGTGCGCGCGGCCGTGCGCGAGCAGATCGAGAGCCTCGGCGCGAAGTTCGTCGACATTAACCTGGGCGGCGCCAAAGCCGAAGGCGAAGGCGGCTATGCGAAGGCCCTCGATGAGGAAGCGTTACGCCTCCAGCGCCAGCAGATGGCCACCTTCATGGCGGAGCAGGATGTTGTTATCACCACCGCCGCCGTCCCCGGCAAGAAGGCCCCCGTGTTGATCTCCGCGGAGATGGTGCGCGCCATGGCGCCCGGCTCGGTGATTGTCGATCTGGCGGCCGAGCGCGGCGGCAATTGCGAATTGACCAAGTGCGGGGAGACCGTGGTCGAACACGGCGTGACCATCCTCGGCCCGGCCAATCTCCCCTCCACGGTTCCCTATCACGCGAGCCAGATGTACGCGCGCAACATCGTCACGCTGCTGAAGCATCTGGTGAAGGACGGCAAGCTCAACCTCGATACCAGCGACGAAATTACTCGCGAATCGCTGATCGCCACCAATGGCGAGGTCGTCCATCCAAAAATTCAAGCCCTGCTCGGAGTGAACGTATGACGACCGAAACCGAGATGAGCCTCTACGTGCTGATCCTGGCCGTTCCGCTCGGCCTGCAGCTCGTCCAGCGCGTCTCGCCTCTTTTGCACACGCCCTTGATGTCGCTCACCAACGCGATTTCCGCCATTTCCGTGGTTGGCGCGATTCTGGTCGCCGGCTCGGGCGAGGCGACTCCGTTCACCAAGACCCTCGGATGCGTAGCGGTAGTCGCGTCGACCATCAACATCGTCAGCGGATTCCTGATCACCGACCGGATGTTGAAGATGTTCCGGAAAAAAGAAAAGTAAATGGATCAAATCTGGCAGATTGCATACATTGTTGCCGCGCTGTCCATCGTCGGCTCCATCAAGTGGCTCAGTTCGCCCGCCACCGCGCGGCAGGGCGTCTGGGCAGGGCAGTTCGGCATGCTGTTTGCCGTCATCGGAACGCTGCTGCGTCACGAAGTAGTCAGCATCGAGTGGATTCTCATCTGTATTTTCATTGGTGCCGCCATCGGTGCGCCGCTTGCTTACCTGATGCCCATGACCGCAGTTCCGCAGTTGACGGCTCTCTCGCACGCCTTCGGCACTCTGGCCGCCGCGCTGGTCGGCACTGCGGAATATTACCGGATTCATCCCACCGGGTTCGTGATGGCCGCGCTGGTCATCGAGACCGTGCTCGGTTATTTGACCTTTACCGCCAGTATCATGGCCTTCGGCAAACTGCAGGAGATTGTTCCCACACGGCCGATCACCTATAAGGGGCAGAATTTAGTCAATCTCTTGCTGCTGGCCATCGCCGTCGGCCTTGGCGCATGGATGATCATCGAGCCCACACCCGTCTGGGTCTTTCCAGCATTCGCCGCGCTCTCCTTGTTGTTCGGCGTGCTGCTGATTATCCCCATCGGCGGTGGCGATATGCCCACCGTCATTGCCCTGCTGAACTCATACGCGGGCGCGGCCTGCGCGGCCATGGGATTTGCTCTCTCGAACCGCCTGCTGATCATCGCCGGCGCGCTCAACGCGGCGTCCGGCTTTATCCTCTCGGTGATCATGTGCAAGGCCATGAACCGGTCCTTCACCAACGTTTTGTTTGGAGCTTTCGGTCAGGTGCAGCAGTCGACTACCGCGCAGGCCTCCACGAGGCCCGTCCATTCGGCCACTGCCGAGGATGCCGCCGCCATCATGGCCGGCGCTCGCAAAGTGATCGTCGTGCCCGGCTACGGCATGGCCGTCGCGCAGGCGCAGCACAAACTTCGCGAGTTGACTGATGCATTGACCAAGCGCGGCGTTGAAGTCCAGTTCGCCATCCATCCCGTCGCCGGACGCATGCCCGGCCACATGAACGTGCTGCTCGCCGAAGCCGATATCCCCTACGATAAGATGCACGAGATGGAGGACATTAATCCCGACTTCTCCGAAGCCGACGTGGCGCTGGTGATTGGCGCCAACGATGTGGTGAATCCCGCCGCCCGCCACGATACGGCCAGTCCCATCTACGGCATGCCGATTCTCGACGTCGATAAGGCGCATACCGTCATGGTGATTAAGCGCAGCATGAATCCCGGTTTCGCCGGCATCGACAACGAACTGTATTACATGGATCGCACGTTGATGCTGTTCGGCGACGCCAAGTCCTTCGTCGGCGATATCGTCAAGGAACTTCCGGCGCACTCATGACCTGGGCGTTCATTGCCGCGATCCTCATGGCCCTGGGCGTGGCTCTCGGAGCCTTCGGCGCGCACGTGTTGAAGGACCGCTTCGACGCCTATTCCATGGGCATCTGGGAAAAGGCCGTCTTCTATCACTTTGTCCACGCCCTCGGCATGCTGATCGTCGCCGCGCTCACGCGTGCCGCGGCGCTGTCTGAATCCGCCGGAGCCTCCGTTTCCGCCCTGCTGCTGGCCGGAATCGTGCTCTTCTCCGGCAGCCTCTACACGCTGGCGCTCAGCGGCTTGAAGGTGCTCGGCGCGGTCACCCCATTCGGCGGAGTCGCATTTATCGCCGCCTGGCTGATGCTTGCTTACCATCTGCTGAAGGCTTCTCCGAAATAGCCACCACCGCGATTCCCCGGCGCTTCAGCCCTTCGTAATAGCTCTGCCGCCGCGCTTCATTCTCCTTCGCCAGATGCGCGTCGATCTCCTCATCCGTCGCCCGTCGATGTGACCCGGCGTGCAGCAACGGCGCCGCCTGTGCCGCCCCGACCTCCGCCATCCGCCCGCCCACCATCCCTCGTTTCGGATTCTCGAGGCTCATCAGCCAGACGAACTGGGGCAGGCTCTTTTCGAGTGCCCGGATTTCCTGCCAGTAGGCTCGTAAGTCTTTCATTGTCCCTCCCGCAGCACGCGCGCAATCTCCTGAAGCGCTTCCATTCGCTTCTCCTCACTCATCCCCGCCTGAATGTGTTCTATCTGGATTGCGTACTTCTGCCGCCGCTCATTCATTTCCTCGGCCACCGATCGCCGCAGCTCGTCGAGCCCTTCGCGATCCAGGCTCTCCACCAGTTCCTTGAATGTGCTCATCGTGTCTCCTTCGCCGCGCGAGCCGTGTAGGATTTCTCGATCCGGTCCGCGTTCTCCGCCTGCGCCACCGCCAGCTTTTTCAACCCGCTCGCGTGCGCCAGAAGCGCGCCTGCAACGCCCTTCGACAGATCTACCGGCAGCACGATCTCCTCGCTTACCGCGCCCCGCAGCTGGCCGAGCACTCTCTCCGCCCTCTCCTGCGCGATTGTTTCGATTGCCCGCGCTCTTGTCATCAGCTCGTGCGAATCGGCCCGCAGTTGCGCGATCTGCGCCAGCGGGATCAGGTGCTCCACCAGCCTCTCGATCGCCCGTCCCGCGTAGCGGCTGCGCGACTCCATCGCCGCCAGTTCGTTCAAGCCCGCGAACTTCGCAGGGCCATCCGCCGCGGTGCCGATGATGCCGTCAAGCGCCGCCGCCGAGGCGCGCTGCAGCTCCTCGGCCGATTCGCGAGCGTAGCGGTGCAGCCCGCGTTCGGCCTTCCTGAGCTGCTCCAGCCGGTCCGCCGCCGTTTTTTGAAGCTCCGCTGCGGCCATCACCTCCGGCTGCTCTTCGGCGTGCTTCAGCGACTCTTCGAGCCTCGTCTGTAGGTCCTGCGACAGCTTCTGCTCGTCTTCGGTCGAGACAAATTGCAGCGTCGGCGTCTCGGTGATGTGGAAATCCGCGGGTGAGTTCATTCGTCCTCTCGCCCGCACCATAGCGCCGCGGCTAGTCCGCCCGTGCTGTGTGAAAACGTTAAATCCGTGAATTCTCGGGTTATTTCAGTTGCGAAAGCTCGCTCATGATGGCTGCCAGCGCCGCTCGGAACTCCGCCGGCGTGGACACGTCGAACCGCCTCGGCGACAAGGGCTTGAGCGTCCCGGCGAGCGAGTCCTCCATTGAATGGCCCCGTCCCGGTATCGGCGCGGGAGGACCCACGTTGCTCCCGCCGTGCCCCACAAACCCCATCGGAAAACCCATCGGGGGAAAGTAGCGGACGTAGAACACTTTGGTCCCGGGCGCAGCTTCAATCGGCCTCAAGTCCTGCCCCTTGGGAAACGCCATCGGCCCGCTCAGCACGATCAATGCGCCGTCGCGGTTCGCCTCCAGCCGCTTCCTCACCTCGGAAATGAAAAACTGAGCGTTCTGCTCGTGGTGCTCCAGCGCCTTCACATTGATCGTATTGGGATCATTTTCCCGCAGCGCGTCTTTCAGCCTCACCCAGTCGAGCGTCCCTGCGTTATCCTGCTCGAAGCTCACCTTCCGCCGTTCCAGGTCGAGGAGCGCAACGTTCACCGTTCCCAGTTGGATCTCCATTTGTGTCAGAACCTTCAGTGCCGGGATCAGATTACCCATGTTGCGGCGGGTGACCCGCCCCGCCGATTGCACCGCCCGCTCGGTCGGCGATTCGTTCACCAGGACGTCGACCCGCACTGGCCTGGCCGTTCTTACCTGCAGCCGCAGCCGGCTCGAGATCTCCGGCAGGAACCAGCGCTCCGGTGCGTCCTTCGATCCGACAAATTCCACCGGGGGCAGATCCCGCCACATTTCCGGCAGAGGATCCTTCGGCAGGTCCGCGATGTGCAGTTTCACCTGCTTGGCCGCGTGTTCCTTCGACTGAACGTCGTAGACCGCCACTGCCACGCGATAGTCGCCCGGAACGAAAAATGCGGTTTGGTCCATCCCGGCCGTCGCCAGCTCGCGGGGCGCTTTCAGTAAATCGAAATCCATCGCGCTATGAGTCCGGTAGACTCGATTCGCCTCGTCACGCACCTCCAGGAACACCACGAGCTTTGCCGGTTTCCGCTTCACGAACTCGTTGCCGTCGATCTCCACGGAAATCGACGCGGACAGCCGCTGATGCGGCGTCAGCCGGGGCGGAGCGATGTGCAGGGTCCATCTGATCCGGCTCTCGCCCTCGCCTTTCAGCCACTCGTCGAAGGGAACTTTGTCGAATACGGGGTCCGGCCGGCCTTGTTGACCCCACGCTGCCACCGCCGCAAGTAAACAAAAAATACGTAACATCTCAGTCAAACGAATCATAGCGAACATAAGAGGCAAAGGCGTATCCTGAAGGAATTTGATGACCGAAAACCGGCCCATAGAGGATTCCATGAAACGCCTCACTTGTCTCGCTGCCCTCTGCCTGCTGCCCGCCGCCGCCCAGGAGCCTCCTGCGTCCGTGATCTATATCTACCGCGAGCAGGTGAGGCCGGGCAAAATCGCCGCCTTTACAAGGATTGAGGAGGGCGCGGCCCAATCCTGCGCCCGGATGAAATGCCCCAATCCCTACATTGCTATTTCCTCGGTCAGCGGACCCTCGGAATTCTGGTGGATTAACGGCTTCGAATCGAACGATGCGATGGAGAGAGTCCAGGCCGCCTACGCCGCCAACCAGGAAATCATGAAAGAGCTGAACTCAGTCGCCGAAAGCAAGGGGGACCTCGTGTTTCCCGCCGAAGTGTGGTTGGCTCGGTTTCGCGAAGACCTGAGCGGGGCTGCGGGAGCGGGGTTCGTCTATAGCCGGTATCTTTCCATTTCCATCCAGCATGTCCGGCCCGGGCAGATGGCCTCGTTTGAAAAAGCCAGACAGCGCCCGCGTCCCGGACGCACGCAGTGGATCTATCAGGTGATGTCGGGCACGGCCGATAATACCTTTCTGGTCATCCTAGGCGGACGCACTATGCAGGAAGTTATGGACCCGCCGGAGCGCCGAGCCTCTGCCGCAGGCGACCTTCTGCAAGTCGACCTGGACTCCTCCGTAACAAGGCTCTTCGTCGTGACCCCGTCCATGAGCATGCCGGCTCAAAGCTGGGTGGAATCCGATCCTGAGTTCTGGAAGCGTCCGTAAATGGTGATATCATCGCTCGGAGGCAATATGAAGACTCTCGTCCTGTTCTTCGCGCTGGCGGCCCTGGCGTTCGCCGCCGATATCTCCGGCAAGTGGTCCTTTGAGGTGGTGCTCGACGCTGGCGGCGGCACCCCGACCTTCGAATTCACCCAATCCGGCGAAACCCTCACCGGCACCTATCACGGCCAGCTTGGCGACGCCAAGGTGACCGGAACGGTGAAGGGCGATAAGGTCGAATTCAGCTTCGGCAGCGACGCTGGAACGGTGAAATACTCCGGCACGATCCTCGACGCCAAGCACATGAAAGGCACGGCCGACTACGGCGGCGCGGCATCGGGCACCTTCACAGCCACGAAGAACTGAACGCTATTTCGCCTTCTTGGCGTGCTTCACCAGCAGCGCGACGAACGCTCGCGCGCCTTTCGGCGGCGCGATCTTGCCCGACAGGACGTCGCGGTTTGATACGTCGTGCCCGTACAGCTTCTTGTTCTCCCCGCCGTCCGGCCGCAGCGTGGCGCCTTCGAGCGAAACACCCGCGAACAGACCTTTCGACCGCGAATAGGAGATCATTTCGGCGGTCATCCATACGTCAGTGTTCGCGCTGGTGGTGCCGCCTACCGGCCCGGCGGCGATAGAAGCCTCGCCGCCAAGGGTGAACTTGTCGCCCAGCAGGCGGTTCATGCCGCTCATGTTCATCACGAGGAAGATCAGGTCAGTAGACGATCCGCCCAACTGCAGCCCGGAGCTGCCGCCCTCGATCGCGATGGCCGCGGGCGAACTCCATCCCCCGCTGGACTTGCGGCAAGCTGCGAACCCGCGCCCGTATTTTTCGCCGAACAGGAATGCTCCCTTGATCAATCCAGGCGTGACCACAATGCATTGCGATTTTCCCACCAGGTCCTTCGGAATGGGGCTCTCCGAGTTGAGAAAGGCACGCAATGCCGACGTGGAGTGCTCCAAGCGCTTATCCGGGCTAGTCTCCTGCGCCTGGGCGAACGATACTAATGCCAGCGTCAGAATGCATCGCTTCACGCGAGCGCCCCAAGGCTAGCGTCGATCAGTTTTCGCGTGGGTTCGAACGGATCTCCCTCGGCGTCGTATTCCATGGAAAAATAGCCCCGATACCGGGCTTTTTTCGCGATGTCGAATGTACGAGCCAGGTCGACGTGGAACATCTTTTTGCCATCCTGCTCGGAATCCTTCACGTGGCAGATGCCGTAGGCCCGGTCGAACATCGCCGCCACGGCTTTATAGTTGTAATCGTCGCCACGTTCGAGCAGCATGGAGTTGCAGAAATCCGGCAGCGCGCGCAGCCACGGCGTTTTCGCGGTATCCATCACGTCCACCAGGAAAAACGCTTCCTCGCTGCGCGGGTCGTCATTTTCAAGATGCACCGCGACGCCCTTCGTTTCTCCGTAAGCCGCGACCTGCCGGAGGCTCTCGGCTGCGAAGGCGACATTGGGCGGATTCTTCGCCGCGCCGACATGCATGCGCACGCTGGGAGACTTGAGCGTCACCGCGACGTCGATCCAGTGCTTGGCATTTTCGACCACCTGCGCGCGCTTCGCGCCGTCGGCATCGTAGAAACTTCCGCCGAGCCGGCCGACCGGAATATTCGCCACGCGCGAATCGGCGTTCTTGAGGGCCTCATTGAAACGATTCAGATACTCGGCATCGGTCGAAAGAAAATGCTGATCCAGCGGCTCGACCGCGTGCAGCCCGTAGCGATCCGCGACCATCTTCGGAAACTCGAGCAGCGGAATCACCTTGCGAAACGGATACGATGCGACGGCCAGCCGCTCGCGCGGATCTTCGGGAAAATCGGCATGCGGAGGCAGGAAGCCCGCGTAGTCGCCCTGCTGGTACGTATTGCCCTTGTAGCCGAGCTCGTCGTGGATGCCGATTTTGGTGGTGTAATAGCCGCGCACCGTGACGTCTTTCAACGCCTTGAAGAACGGCTGTTTCTCCATCGCCGCGACCATCGCGATGCGCTGCGCCGCGTCCGCCGCCAGGAACTTCTTTGGCCCGATCAAGGCGAGCTGTTTGCGCCACTCGTCACGCTCGGGCGCGTCAAAGGCCTCGGCCAGCCGCTGATCGATATATTCGGCGACCTTGGCTGCTTTCGCGCCCGGCGAATGCTCGTCGGCGGGAATGATGATTTCCGTCAGCTCATCAACCAGCGAATACTCCTCGTCGGTGAAGAACTTGTGTCCCTCCGCGCCGCGCGCCAACGCCGCGCCCAAGCTTAGTTTGAAAAGATCTCTTCGCTCCACGGCTAGACCTCTCCCTTCCGCATCGCGTCGGCAAGGTAATCGCACGATCGCCATGCCAGCGCCATGATGGTCCAGGTCGGATTCTGGCAGGATGCGCTGACGTGGGAACTTCCATCCACCACGAACAGGTTTTTCACGTCGTGCGATTGCTGGAACTGGTTGAGCACGGACGTTTTCGGATTCTTTCCCATGCGTGACGTGCCAAGTTCGTGAATCGACCAGCCGGGCGTCAGCATCTCGCGGTCGGAGCCGATAATCTCAAAGCCTGCGTCTTCGAACATCTCCTTCGCGCTCGCGTTCATGTCCGCCACCATCTTCTTTTCGTTGTCGCCGAAGGTGATGTGGAAGCGAAGCACGGGAACTCCCCAGGAGTCCTTCACCTGCGCATCGATATCAACATAGTTTTCGTAGCGGGGCAGCACCTCGCCGAAGCCGCCCATGGAGATGAACGCCCCGGCATAATCGCGGATTGTTTTCTTGAACCCTTTGCCGAAGCCCGGCGTGGATTCGGCGTGCTCCGGAAACATGGTCGCGCCGCTCTCGCCTTCGAATCCGTAGCCCCGGATGAAGTCGGAACGCTTGTCGTTGAGATTGCGGAACCGCGGCATGTAGAATCCGCCGGGGCGGCCATCGGTCAGCGCGAGAGGCTTGCCCACCAGTTCCTTCACGATGCCGGTGACGCCGGGCCCCATGACGTGCTCACAGAAGTTGTGGCCCACCTGGCCGCTGGAGTTGGCGATTTTTGAAAGCAGCAGCAGGCGCGTGGATTCGAGCGTTGAAGCGCCCAACACCACAGCCTTCGCCTTGGCCTGATAGCTCTTCTTCGTGACGGTATCGATGAAGGAGACGCCGGTCGCCTTGCCGCCGGACATGGTGATCTCATGCACCGTCGCATTTGTGCGGACTGTCAGGTTCCCCGTGTCCCAGGCGGGATAGATCAACCCGGTTGGCGAATCGAACGCGGCGTGGATATCGCATCCGCCCGCGCGGCGGTTGCAGGCTCCGCGGCCGAAGCATTTTGACCGATAAGGATTGTGCTTCAGACCATCGGTGGTGACTCCGGCGCGATACGGCGTAATGATACGGCCGTGTCGCTCCAGCGACTGGCGGAACATCATCTCGCCTGCCATCAGCTTGTTCGGGCGTTGAAAAAGACTGTCGGGCAGATGCGGCAAGCGCTCCTTGATGCCGGAGATGCCAAGGCAGGTGTCGACACGGTCGTAATACGGCTCGATGTCGGCGTAGGAAATCGGCCAATCCTCTCCGTAGCCGTCGCGCGAAGCGGCCTTGAAATCGAGATCGGACATGCGCAGGGCAAGCCTTCCCCAAATCGTCGTCTTGCCGCCGAACGTGCGCGCGCGAACCCAGGCGTAGTTGGTGCCCGTGTACGGATGGTCTTTTTCGTCCACTACGATGTTCTTCGAATAATCCGATCCGCTCCAGCCCTGCACGTAGGAAAACACGTGTTGATAGCGCGAGCCCTTGGCATACGGAGGCTTGCGGATGTTGTATTCGTTCCGCGTGAGGGCGTGGTCGCTCGATGGCATCTCGCCGCGGCGGGGATGGTTGTAGGGCCACTGCATCGACTTCAGCTCCTGCTCGATGGGCAGCTTCGCGCCGGCTTCAAGCAGCAGCACCTTCATGCCATGCGAGGTGAGGACATAGGCAGCCATCCCTCCGGCGGCTCCGGAGCCGACGACGATGGCGTCGTAAGTGGCCGTCAGGTCGACATTGACAGGCGGTTCGTGAGGGTTTTGCAGCATGAGATTCCCCAACCATACTATCTTGGGAACATGTCCTCCAGTTCAGACCATGTTTTTGGATTCGCCACGCGAGCCCTGCACGCGGGCCAGCAGCCGGACGCGGCAACCGGTAGCCGCGCGGTGCCGATTTATCAGACGACCTCGTATGTATTCGAAGATACCGCGCACGCCGCCGCGCTGTTCAACCTGCAGCGCTTCGGCAACATTTATACGCGCATCATGAATCCCACGACGGCTGTTTTTGAAGAGAGGATGGCCGCGCTGGAACGAGGCGTGGGCGCGCTGGCGCTTTCGAGCGGCCAAGCGGCGCAATTTATCGCGCTGACCAGCCTGCTGGAATCAGGCGACGAACTCGTTTCGGCGAAAACTCTGTACGGAGGCACGTACACGCAGTTCGACGTGAGCTTCCGCCGCCTGGGCATCCAGACGACGTTCGTGGATCCGGACGATCCGGAAAATTTCCGCAAGGCGATCACGCCGAAGACCAAGGCAATCTATGGCGAGACCATCGGCAATCCTCGCATCAATGTACTCGATATTGAAGCTGTGGCGAAAATCGCGCACGAGCACAATCTGCCCCTGGTGATCGACAACACATTCGCCACGCCGTATCTCTGCCGCCCGTTCGAGCACGGCGCGGACATCGTCGTCCATTCGGCGACTAAGTTTATCGGCGGCCACGGCACGTCGATCGGAGGCGTGATCGTCGACAGCGGCAAGTTTCCCTGGGCTGAGGGCCGCTTCCCGCAGCTTCTGGAGCCCAGCCCTGGTTATCACGGCATGAAATTCTACGAGACGTTCGGCGATCTTGCGTACATCGTGAAGGCTCGCGTGGAGGGCCTGCGCGATATGGGGCCGTCGCTGAGCCCGTTCAACTCCTTCCTGTTCTTGCAGGGCTTAGAAACACTGAAATTGCGCATGGAGGCGCACTCGTCGAACGCGCAGCGTTCGGCCGAGTTTTTGGAGGCTCACGATCGCGTGGCGTGGGTCCGCTATCCAGGGCTGAAATCGAGCCCATATAACGCGCTGGCGCAAAAATATCTCCCGCGGGGCTGCGGCGCGATGATGACCTTCGGCATCAAGGGTGGCCTGGCCGCGGGCCAGAAGTTCATCGAGGCGCTGAAGATGTTCTCGCACGTCGCCAACGTGGGCGACGCGAAGAGCCTGGTGATTCACCCGGCGTCCACCACGCATCAGCAGTTGACCACTGAGCAGAAGCTCGCCGGGGGAATCACGGACGACCTGATCCGCCTGTCGATCGGCATTGAAGAGGTCGAGGATATTCTGTGGGATCTGGATCAGGCTCTGGGGGAGGCCGCATGAGTGGTGAAGTGTGCGCCGTTTCGTTCGGCGAAGTGACTGCCGACGGCGTAGGCGCGGGCTCACCCGTCAATACCAGCCGTTTCGCGACGACCGCTGCGGATCGCTTACGGATTCTCGAAACCTATAAGCGCATCGCGATGGTGGGGCTTTCGGGCAATCCGTTCCGCCCCAGCCATTTCGCCGCGATGTATCTCTTGGCCGAAGGCTATGAAGTGATCCCAGTGAATCCTCGCGAGAAGGTGATTCTTGGGCAGACCTGCTATCCGACGGTGAAGGCGATTCCGGGCGGCGTCGAGGTGGTCGATATTTTTCGCGAGCCGTCGGCCGTGCCGGAGATTGTCGATGAAGCGATTGAGGTGGGCGCGAAGGTCGTCTGGATGCAGTTGGGAGTGATTCACGAAGAGGCAGCGGAAAAGGCGCGAGCCGCGGGCCTGGAAGTGGTGATGGACCGCTGCATGAAAATCGAGCACGCGCGGTTTTTTGGGGGGTTGAACACGCTGGGGATGAACACGGGCGTCGTCACGTCAAGGAAGAGGGCGGGGAGTGCTCGGATCGCAAGTTGAGGCCGCCCAAAGGAGACTTCGCCAGATCCCAGGTTCGAGCCGAAGCACACAAATTGACAGGTTCCATTACACGTGCGCGGCCCGAATCTCAGCCCGTTTCAGCCAGTTCACCAGGAACATGCCAGCCAAGATGAAGAGCGGACCCGCTATAAACGCCTGCCCTCGCCAGTCAAGATGCCGCCCGTGGGCCCAGACCAGATGAGATAGGCCCATGGCCGCATAGGCTACGGCACCCACCCATTCCCATCGCCAAGCTACCGCCAGAATCGCGAACAAGAGAAAGACGGGAATCAAGTGGATGAGCAAAGCGGCGAGAGTCCGCCAGAAGCCGAGGCCCTCCTGGAAGACATCCAGGGCAAATACGCTGACGAACAGCCCGAATGCCACGCACAAGCCCCGGGGAACCCAGTACAGTGTTTTCTTTGCGAATAGCGTCATACAACTTCTTCCTTTCGACATCGAGTATGCAACGCGACTGGCAGGAAGGGCCTTCGCATTTCCCTCCGCTTCGCCGGAAGAGTTCTTCGCAAAACTTGATTATTCAGTGAAATCAATGACTTCCGGCGAGTCCAAACTAGCGCGACAATCTTCGGCCGACCTGGGCGGCCAGGGCCTGCACAATTTCAGGTTCCACCGGATCTGTGTTTCCCGTGGAAGCATAATAGGTCTCCGCCCAAACTAGCTTGCCCGAATGAACGTCCGTCAGGTGCACGGAGACCCTGATCTGGTTCCCGAGTGTTTCGACGGTTCCCTCGAGAACGACATGCAAGAAGAGCATCCTTGCCATCAGCGCGGTTGGGATGCCGAATCGCTGATAGCGGCGCACCGTGCTTGGTGAAATCAACTGCACGGAATCGAGCTTTGAGATCTCTGCCACCAGTGCGTCCGACAGCCTCCGGCCGTACGCTTCCCTCTCCAGGTCCGGACTCAGACACTCGAAGGGAACCACCGCAAGATTTGCGAGGCCCCCACTCGGAGGCAGATATCGGGAAGGCCGGTAAAACTGCCAGTAGACCACGACGCCTAAGGTGAGCAGAACCGTGGCCAACGCTAAGGGAATCCAGTGGCCTAGGCCAGTCCGGGTCTTCGACGTCGGCGGGCTGACGGGAGCTGCGAAACGGTACCCTCGTTTCGGAATCGTCTCGATGAAGGTCTGAGCATCATCGCCGAGCGCCTTGCGCAGAAGCGAGATATTCCGGGCCAGGCCTACCTCTTCCACGACGCAGTCCGGCCAGACCAACCTCATCAACTCGTCCTTCTCCACCACTTGGCCGGAGCGCTCCAGCAATGCGTGCAGGGTGTCCGTCGCCTTCGGCGCGAGTGGAAGCAACTCGCCTTCGCGATAAAGCAGGCGCTGCGCCGAATCATAGCAGAACCGCCCGAATTGGAGCATGTTGCCGGAGGGTTGGTTCGACACCGACTTCACCCGACAATCTTATATCATTGTCGCCTTCCGATAACGTCTGGAGCGGTCGGACACAACTCAAGCCGATCGCGGTTGATCGCGAAGGCGGACCGCCGACGGCGTCCCACATCGCTGATTAAATGGCTGTACTATGTGAGCGGAGGCTCGATCATGCATTCTGGACAAGTGGTTGCGCGTGGCGTGGTTTCCCTGGCGTGCGCATTTTTGGTGGCCTGCGGGCAATCGCCGCACGGTCCACAGGAGAAGTATTTCTTCCTTGTCTCGAACTCGAAGTCCCCCTTCTGGGAGCAGGTGTCGAAGGGGCTGAATCAAGCCGCCCACGACCTGAACGTAACCGTGTCGTTCACCGGGCCCGACACCTATAACCCGGAGGGGGAAAAGGCGGAGTTCAAGCGAATCGCCGCTTTAAAACCGGCGGGCATTCTGGTCTCGGTGGGAGATCCCAAGTTGCTCGCCGAGGAAATTAACGCGGCCGTGGCCGCGGGGATCCCGGTGATCGCCGTGGATTCCGACGCAATCGAGAGCAAGCGGTTGTTCTTCGTCGGCACCAATAATTATGAAGCGGGCCAGATCGGCGGGCGAGCGGCCGCCAAAGCACTGAATGGCAAGGGCAACGTCGTCGCCTTTCGTTTTGAAGGTCAAACCAACATGGAGGAGCGGCTGAACGGGTACAAGAGCGTGTTTGCGCAATACCCGCAAATCAAGCTCATTGAGGTCATCGATATTAAAGGAAATCCCGTGATCGCGTTCGACAAGACCAAGGAGTTTCTCGAAAAGAAGAAGCCTGAAATCGATGCCTTCATCTCCATGGATGGCGAATCCGCGAAGGAAGTGGCGGAGGTGTTGAAGCGGGAGAATGCCAAGAAGGTGGTGATTGCCACCGATACCCTGGCGCCGACGCTCGAGGGCATCGAAAGCGGGTGGATTACGGCGACGGTAGCGCAAAAGCCGTATACGATGGGCTACACAAGCCTCCGCTTGATCGCGGACCTGAATCTGAACAAACTACCGTCTCTCGATATGGATTTTGCAGGGAATCCGCACTCCCCTTTGCCGCGATTCGTCGACACCGGTGTGACGTTGATCGACAAGTCCAACCTGGCGGCATACCGGGAATCGAATAGCGCCGCGGCCCACTAGAAGGTCGGCCTCTCAGGCCACATAATGCCCGCCTTGGCATTGGAGGATGTGGCACAGTCCTAGGACTCCTCATCGATTGCACGTCTTTTCGGGAGCATGCGCTGGTGAAGGACTCGCGAGACCAGAATCCCTTTCGCAATTCGTCGGTAAAAAATGATACGGCTGCCGTGCTCCATCCGGCGCAAGCCAGGCCGAATATCGCCGCATGGGCGGCCCAGGTCAGGTCGCGCGGCAAGCAGTTGGCAGCACCCTTCCAGGCCATCTAAATAGAAGACCGCCTCGTCTGCTCCCCAAGTGCGAAGTGTGTACTCGCCGATGGCGAGCAAGTCTGCCTCGGCCCGCCGCGAAAAGAGAGCGCGGGACACCGTTAGCGCGGCTTTGGTGGGAGCTTGAGAGATTTGCGCACGCGTGCGAACACATCGCCCTTCGCCATACCGCTCGCATCGCCTTCGTCAATCGCGGCGCGGAGAGCTCTCAGTCTTGCCTCGTACTCGCGTTCGTCGCGCTCCAGGCTGCGCAGAGCCGCACGGATCACTTCGCTCGCGTTTTCGTATCTGCCAGTCTTGATCTTGGCTACCACGAAGCGATCAAGTTCGCTTGTCAGGTTGACATTGCGGGTTGGCATTTCATCCTCATACCCAGTCTAATTTAGATTAGCAAAGATTGACAAGTAACTTATTCGTCCGTGACGCACCCCTCGCTGGCGCTCTTGACGAGGCGGATATATTTCGCCAGCGTCCCCCGCGTCGACTTGTACGGAGGCATCTTCCATTGCGCGCGGCGGGCCGACCATTCTTCGTCGGACAAATGCGCGTCGATGGTGTTCTTCTCGGCATCGATGGTGATTGTGTCGCCGGTGCGGATCAGCGCGATGGGGCCGCCGTCCTGCGCCTCGGGCGTGATGTGGCCCACCAGGAATCCGTGCGAGCCGCCGGAGAAGCGGCCGTCTGTGATCAGCGCGACGTCCTTGCCCATGCCCGCGCCCATGACGACTGACGTACAAGTGAGCATCTCGGGCATGCCGGGTCCGCCCTTGGGGCCTTCATAGCGAATCACGATCACGTCGCCTTTGACGATTTCCTTGCGCTCAAAGGCGTGGAGCATGTCTTCTTCCGAATCGTAAACCTTGGAAGGACCGGAGAATCGCAGACCTTCCTTGCCGGTGATCTTGGCGACCGATCCTTCCGGCGCCAGGTTGCCCTTCAAAATCTGCAGGTGCCCGGTGGCCTTGATCGGCGCGGACAACGGCTGCACGATCTGCTGGCCCGGCGTGAGCCCCGGGAGATCCTTCACGTTCTCGGCGACAGTCTTTCCAGTGACCGTGATGCAACTGCCGTCGATGCGTCCGGCGTCGAGCAGCATCTTGATCACGGCCGGAACGCCTCCGGCGGCTTGCAGATCCTCCATCACGTACTTGCCGCTGGGCTTGAAGTCGGCGAGCATGGGCGTGCGATTGCTGACGGCTTGAAAATCGTCGATGGTCAGGGAGACGCCGACCGAGCGCGCCATCGCGATGAGGTGCAGCACGGCGTTGGTCGAGCCTCCCAGCACCGTCACCAGCACCATCGCGTTTTCAAACGCGGCGCGCGTCATGATATCGCGCGGCTTGATGTCCTTTTCCAGAAGATTGCGAATGGCCGCGCCTGTGCGCACGCACTCGTCGAGTTTTAGAGGATCCTCGGCGGGCGTGGAGGAGCTATAGGGCAGGGACATGCCGAGCATCTCGATCGCGGAGGCCATGGTATTGGCCGTGTACATGCCGCCGCAGGCTCCGGCGCCAGGGATCGCGTGGCGGACGATGTCGCAGCGCTCGGCTTCATCGATGTTGCCGGAGAGAAATTCGCCATAGCTTTGAAACGCACTCACCACGTCGAGCTTGGGGCGCTTGGCGGTGCAGCCCGCGCGGATGGTGCCTCCGTAGACCATCAGGCTGGGGCGATTGAGGCGTCCCATGGCGATGATGCAACCGGGCATGTTCTTATCGCAGCCGGGGATGGTGACGGCGGCATCGTACCACTGCGCGCCCATGATCGTTTCGATGGAATCGGCGATCAGATCGCGGGACTGCAGCGAAAAACTCATGCCGTCGGTACCCATGGAGATGCCGTCGCTGACGCCGATGGTGTTAAATCGCATGCCGACGAGGCCTGCGGCGGTAACGCCTTCCTTCACCTTAGCTGCCAGGTCCAGCAGGTGCATGTTGCAGGGATTGCCTTCGAACCAGACGCTAGCGATACCGACCTCAGGTTTATCGAAATCTGCGTCGGTCATGCCGGTGGCGTAAAGCATCGCCTGGGATGCGCCCTGAGATTTGGGTTGGGTGATGTGCGCGGAATATTTGTTGATGGACATGAATCTACCAATCTATCGTGAAGCGATTGCTTCTTGGTGGGCGGCCAATCTTGGCGGCAGCCGCTTTTCAAGCGGCTTGGTGGGCCTGAACCTCACTTCAGCGCCGCGGCGATGGCTTTGTCCGCCATCGGCTCCATCACGGCGTAGCCTGCCTCGTTGGGATGCAGGCCGTCGTAGGTCATGTCTTTCTGCAACATTTTCTGGTCGTCAAGCATGGCCGAATAGTAATCCAGGTAAACGAGGCCGTTCTTCTCGCTGTAATCCTTGATCCACGCATTCAGAGCGACGATCTTGGCTGGAGGGCGGCGCTCGGTCTGCGGGCGGATGTAATCGCAAACGGGCATGACGGAGGAGAGCACCACCTTGATGCCGTTGGCTTTGGCCAACTCCACCATGGATTGAAAGTTGTCCTCAATCATTTCCGGCGTCATGGGGCCGGTGTTGCCGGCGATATCGTTGGTTCCGGCGAGAATCACGACAACCTTGGGATTCAGCGCAATCACGTCCGGGCGGAAACGGATCAGCATTTGCGGCGTGGTTTGGCCGCTGATGCCGCGGTCGACGAAGTTGGGATGATCTGCGAAGTACTTGGGTGAGCGCTTGATCCAGCCGTCGGTAATGGAATCGCCCATGAACACCACGCGATTTTCGCTGGGCGCGGGCGGCGAAAGCTTCGCGTTATCAGCCGCGTAGCGGCCGAGTGCGGGCCAGTCCTGAAGGGTCTTCTTGTCGCGCTCGAGTTCGGCTTTGAGCCTGGCGATATCGTCCGTGGGAGGGGTTTGGGCGAAAGTGAGTGAACTAACCAGCGCAGCGAGGGCGGCGAATTTCATTCTTATAGATTACGGCGAAATAGCCCCACGCTGACGCATGGGGCTGAACGCGTTGAGGGGACAAAGCGGGGGATGGGTGCGTTACGCTGGGATCAAAGGGTTCATGCCGAGAAGAAAACCCGAAATCATGAGTCCGGCCGGATACTGGCCACAGCTCCGCGCGGCGATCGAGGCGGGCGCGGACGCGGTGTACTTCGGGCTCCATCATTTCTCGGCGCGGGCCAAGGTGGGGTTTTCACTGGAAGAGCTTCCGGAGGTGATGCGGACGCTGCACACGCGCGGCGTGCGCGGCTTCGTGACGTTTAACACGCTGGTGTTTGAGCACGAAATCGAGGAAGCGGCGCGGACCATCGCGGCGATCGCGCGCACCGGAGCCGACGCGCTCATCGTACAGGATTACGGAATCGTCAGGCTCGCCCGGCAAATTGCGCCGGATCTGGAACTGCACGCGTCCACGCAGATGAGCATCACCAATGCCGAGGGCGTGAAGCTGGCGCAGAGCTTCGGGATTGAGCGCGTGAATCTGGCGCGCGAGCTTTCGCTCGATGAAATTCGCAAGATCATCGCGGAGACGGGCTGCGACCTGGAAATGTTCGTCCACGGCGCGCTGTGCGTAGCGTACTCGGGACAGTGTTTTTCGTCCGAAGCCTGGGGAGGGCGCAGTGCCAATCGGGGCCAGTGTGCGCAGGCGTGCCGGCTGCCGTACCAGATGATCGTCGATGGGCGTATCGAGCCGCTGGGCGATGCGCGGTATCTGCTTTCGCCCGGCGATTTGTTCGCACTCGAACAAATTCCAGAAATCGTCGAAATAGGTGTCGCCGCGCTGAAGATCGAAGGCCGGTATAAAGACGCCGATTACGTCGCGCTGACCACACAGGCGTATCGCAAGGCCGTGGACGAGGCGTGGGCGGGCCGCTCAACAAGCATCACGCGCGCCGAAAAGCTGCGCCTGGAGCAGGTATATTCGCGCGGGCTCGGGCCGTTTTTCCTGACCGGGACGAATCATCAGGCGGTGGTGAAGGGCCGCGCCCCGAGGCATCGCGGCGTGGAGATGGGCCGCGTGGCGCGCGTGCATGCGGATCACGTGGAGATTGAGCCGGTTGAGGCGCAGGAGATCGCGCCGCTGAAACCGGGCGACGGTGTCGTGTTCGATGCGGCGGACTGGCGCAGCCCGGGCGAACCGGAAGAAGGCGGCCGGATTTACCAGGTACAGCCGGGGCTCGACGGTACGCTGGCGCTGAAGTTCGGCAACGGTGCGATTCAGTTTGACCGGATCCGCGCGGGGGACATCGTGTGGAGAACCGACGACGCGGACATCGCGAAGGCGGCGCGGCCGTTTCTGGAAGCGGCATCGCCCGTGGCGAAGCAGCCCGTGCGCGTGAAGGTAAAGGCGATGGAAGGTGCGAAGTTGTGGTCGGAATGGTCGGCGGGTGGCGCGAGCGTTGTTGTGACAAGTGACGCGGCGCTGGAGACGGCGCAAAATCGTGGCTTGGCGGAGGAGTCGTTACGCCGCCAGCTTGAGCGGCTGGGCAACACCCCGTACGAACTTCGCGAGCTAACCCTGGAAATTCAGGGCTCTCCTTTTGCGCCCGCGTCGGTGCTGAATCAGATGCGGCGCGAAGCGGTGGAGAAATTGCAGGCCGAACAGGCACGGGTGCGGCCGAGCGTCGTCCACGACGTGGCGATCCCAACGCCGGTGGTGATGCGCGAGCCGCGTCCGGGCCCTTGTGCACTGCATCTGCTGGTGCGGAACGCCGAGCAGTTGGACGCGGCGATCGAACTCCGCCCGTCGAGTATCACGCTCGATTACCTGGACCTATACGGGCTGCGCCCCTCGGTGGAGCGCGTGAAGCAGAGCGCCGTAGCGGTTCGCGTGGCGAGCCCTCGCGTATTGAAGCCCGGGGAATCCAGAATTCTAAATTTCTTGCTGAGCCTGGACTGTCCGATTCTGCTGCGCCCGGCGGGCATGCTGCACGCGCTTCGGGAGAGGGCGCATCCGCCGCTGATCGGCGATTTCAGCTTGAATGCCGCCAATTCCATCACGGCGGAGGCATATTTTGTACTGGGCTTGGACAAGCTGACGCCGACGCACGACTTGAACGCCGCGCAAGTGGCCGATCTGGCAAAGCGCTCCGGCGCGGATCGTATTGAAGTGGTCGCCTATCAACATTTGCCCGTATTTCACACCGAGCATTGCGTGTTCTGCCGGTTCTTGTCGACTGGCACGACCTATCGTGACTGCGGACGGCCTTGCGAAAAACATCGCGTGGAGCTTCGCGACGAATCTGGCCGGGCGCATCCGGTGCTGGCCGACGTCGGGTGCCGCAACACGGTGTTCGGCGCGGAGGCGCAGGAGGCGAGCCGCCATCTGGAGACGTGGAAGCGCGCCGGCATCAGCCATTATCGCCTCGAATTCGTGCATGAAACGCCGGAGCAAGTGAGGCGTGTCGCCAAAGCGTTCGGCGCGGCGCTGGCCGGCGAAATCACGGCGCCGCAATTGTCGGCGGAACTCAAGAGAACCGCCCCGGAGGGCACCACCGAAGGTAGCCTGTTCATCCCCGCCGATTATTTGAAGCTCCCGATTCTGCAATGATCGACAAAGTCGGACTCCTGACGATTCGCGATGGCAAGGTGCTATTGTGCCGCAAGAGGCGCGGCACGCAGCTGTTGATTCTTCCGGGCGGCAAGCGCGAGGCGGGAGAATCCTCGCTCGAATGCCTGGCCAGAGAGCTGCACGAGGAGTTGGGCGAAGTGCAAGCCGTTGCGCCGGCGTTGGTGGGGGTCTACACCCACGAGGCAGCGGGCGAATTCGGCAAGAAAGTGCGCATCGAGCTCTATCGCGCGGAACTGGCGGGCGACGCGCGGGCGCAATCGGAGATCGGCGAACTGGTCTGGTTCGGCGCGGATGGCGATTGGGCAACGCTGGCGCCCAGCCTGTCCGAAGCCGTTTTTCCGGACCTGATCGAGCGCGGCATCCTCGCCTGGAACATTCAGTTTCGCTAACGGAACCGTTCAGCGGAAGCTGCTTGACGGCTTCCGGTCCCGCGGTATATTGTGCGGGCAATGCTCTCCCCTCGTCAGATTCGCTCGGCCGTGGAAGCCGAACTGGCCTCGACGCCATTTGTGGACGTTCATACCCACTTGTTCATGCCCTCGCTAGGGCCCATCGGACTTTGGGGAATCGATGAACTCGTCACCTATCACTATCTGGAGGCCGAACTGTTCCGATCGTCCTCAATCAAGCCCACCGAGTACTTCGCGCTGACAAAGCAGGAGAAGGCGGATGCAATCTGGCGAGCGCTGTTCGTCGAAAATGCGCCGGTCTCCGAGGCGACGCGAGGCGTGGTCGCCGTGCTGCATGCCTTCGATCTGCCCACCTCCAGTTCCAATCTGAAGAAGGCGCGGGAGTATTTCTCGAGCCGCAACTATCACGATCACATTGAAGACGTATTCAGGCTGGCCGGCATCAGCGAAGTGGTGATGACCAACGATCCCCTGGACCCGGAGGAGGCCCCCTTGTGGGAGAGGAACGCGGAGCGGCACCCGCAGTTTCATCCCGTGCTGCGTCTGGATCGCATTTTGAACAAATGGACGGAGCATTACCAGGTGCTCCAGAGCAAGGGGTATAGAGTCGACGCGAATGTTGGCGGCGAATCGCTGGCAGAGGTTCGTCGATTCCTGAGCGTCTGGACCAGGCTGATGCGCCCAGTGTACATGGCCTGTTCCTTGCCGGACACGTTTATGTATCCCGAAGACAGCGTCCGCGCGAAACTGCTGGCGGAAGCCGTGCTGCCGGTGTGCCGCGAATATCACATGCCTTTGTCCCTGATGATCGGCGTGCGGTATCAGGTGAATCCAGCGCTGCGGCTGGCGGGCGATGGCGTCGGAAAGGCCGATCTGCGCGCGCTGGAGCATCTGTGCTGCGAGTTTCCGGAGAACCGCTTCTTGTCCAGCGTCCTGAGCCGCGAAAACCAGCACGAACTGACTGTCTATGCGAGAAAATTCAGCAACTTGATGTTGTTCGGCTGCTGGTGGTTCCTGAATAATCCGTCTATCGTGGAGGAGATCACACGGGAGCGGCTGGAGATGCTTGGGACGACGTTCATCCCGCAGCACTCCGATGCCCGGATCTTAGAACAGGTGATTTACAAATGGCACAACACCCGGCGCACAATGGCTCCGATTCTGGCCCATACTTATGAGCTTCTGGCGCAAGACGGCCGCGCGGTGAACGTCGGCGATATCCAAAAGGACGTCCGCCGGCTATTCCGCAAGAACTTTGAGCAGTGGACGAATCTGAGATGAACCGCCGCGAATTCCTGGCGCTAGCGGCCGCCGTTCCGGCGTTTGGATACGACGATCGGGCGGAGATTCTGAATCGCCTTCAAGCGCCAACGTTCCCGGATCGCGATTTCGAGATCACGAAATTCGGCGCGGTGGAAGGCGGCAGGAAGGATTCGACCGAGGCCGTCGCCAAGGCAATCGCGGCGTGTGCCGCAGCGGGAGGCGGACGCGTCGTCGTTCCCTCGGGTGTGTTTCTCACTGGCGACATTCATCTGAAAAGCGGCGTGAATCTGCACGTGTCAAAGAACGCGACGCTTCTGTTCAACCGCGATCCGAAGCTCTATCTTCCCGTGGTCTTCACGCGCTGGGAAGGCACGGAGTGCATGAATTACTCGCCGTTCATTTACGCGTTTGAACAATCGAACATCGCCATCAGCGGCGAGGGCACGCTCGACGGCAACGCGAACTGCGATTACTGGTGGAACTGGTCCGGCAAGGGCGGTTGTGAAAAGAAAGGTGAACCGACGCAGGCCGAGGCTCGCGCGGCGTTGGTAGCGATGGCCGATAAGGACGTGCCGGTGAAGGAGCGCGTGTTCGGCGAAGGCCGCCGGCTGCGTCCTCAATTTATTCAACCCTATCGCTGCACGAACGTGTTGATCGAGGGTGTGACGATCCGTAACTCGCCCATGTGGGAGATCAACCCGGTACTATGCCGCAATGTGACCGTGCGCAATGTAAAGATAAACAGCAACGGGCCGAATAATGACGGCTGCGATCCGGAATCGTCGACGGACGTCTTGATCGACAGCTGCGAGTTCGACACGGGCGACGATTGCATCGCCATCAAGAGCGGACGCAACCGCGACGGCCGGCGCGTGGCGGTGCCGAGCCAGAATATCATCGTGCGAAATTGTTCCATGAAGGACGGCCACGGCGGCGTGACCATCGGCAGCGAGGCATCGGGCGGCGTGCGCAACGTCTACGTCGAGAATTGCCGCATGGACAGCCCCCATCTGAACGTCGCTTTGCGGATCAAGACCAATTCGTACCGGGGCGGCACGATCGAGAACATTTTCATGCGCAATTGCCGCATCGGTCAGGTGGCGCAGGCGGTGCTGGACGTCGATCTGTTCTATGAGGAAGGCGAGGGCGGCGCGTTCACGCCCACGGTTCGCAACATCAGCATGGAGGACGTGACGTGCGAGAAGGCCAAGGTCGCGGTCTCGCTGAAGGGTTACAAGGCAGCGCCTTTGCGCGATATCAGCCTAAAGCGCTGCACGTTCGAGCACGTGGAGAAAGACAACGTCATTCAGAACGTGTCCGGGTTGCGCCTGACGGATGTGACGATCAACAGGCAATCCTGGTTGAAATAGAGACATGGCATAATGATGAACTCATGCGCTTTCTGAAACTCGCTGTCCTTTGCACGCCGCTCTTTGCGGCCGATCTTACCGAGCAGTACAAACCCGTTGCCGACAAGATCATCGACGCCGCGCTGGCCGATAACGACGGATACGCCAAGCTCGCCTATCTCTGCGACCGCATCGGCGCGCGGTTGAGCGGTATGCCGAGCCTGGATCGCGCCATCGAATGGTCGGCGGCGACGATGAAAGCCGACGGCCTGAGTAACGTGCGGGTGATTCCCGTGAAGGTTCCTAAGTGGGTGCGCGGCGCGGAATCGGTGCAGTTGATCGAGCCTTACGCTAGGCCTCTGCACATGCTCGGGCTGGGCATGAGCGTCGGCACGCCGCCGGGAGGCATCACGGGCGATGTGGTGGTGGTGGAGGATTTCGATCAATTGGAGAAGCTGGGCGCGGCGGGAGTGCGCGGAAAAATCGTCCTGTTCAACGAAAAGTGGGTGAACTATGGAGTCACGGGGCAGTACCGCCGGGCGGGTCCCTCGCGTGCGGCGGCGCTGGGGGCCACGGCTGTGCTGATCCGGTCGGTGACGTCACTGGCGATGCAGATTCCGCATACGGGCACGCTCGATTACGATGAAGCGCAGCCGAAGATTCCCGCCGCTGCGCTGAGCGTGGAGGATGCCTTGATGCTCGGGCGGTTCGCGGCGAACAAAGTGCCGATCAAGGTGCACCTGGAAATGGCCGCGCACATGGAGCCAGACGCCGATTCGGGCGATGTGATGGGCGAGATCCCCGGGCGCGAGCATCCGGAGGAGATTGTCGTGATTGGCGGGCACATCGATTCGTGGGACGTGGGCCGGGGCGCGCAGGACGACGGCAGCGGCATCATCGCCAGCCTGCAGGCGGTCGCGCTGATTAAGAGGCTCGGCCTGCAGCCGCGGCGCACGCTGCGCGTGGTGTTCTGGGTGAACGAGGAAAACGGCGGCCGGGGCGGCGAGGCTTATCGCGCCTGGGTGGGCGACGCGGTGAAGAATCATGTGGCGGCGATTGAGATGGATGGAGGCGCGGAGGCTCCGCGCGGCTTCGGATACGGCTCGGGCGGATTCGGAGGGAGGGGTGGCGGCAGAGGACGCGCCGGTGCGGTTCCTCCGAATCCGGCGGAGGCTCAATCCATGGAGCTGGTGAAACAGATCGGCGCGCTGTTGAATCGCATCGGCGCGGGCGAGGTCACGGGTGGCGGCGGAGGGTCCGACATCGGCCCGTTGACGCGCGACGGCGTGCCGTCGTTAGGCGAGCGCTCGGTGGGCACGCATTACTTCGACTGGCATCACACGGAGACGGACACGCTGGATAAGGTCGATCCGGACGATTTTCGCAAAAGCGTGGCGGCCATGGCGGTAATGAGCTACGTGCTCGCCGACATGCCTGATAAATTGGCGGGCGGGCGGTAGAGGTGCAGGATGCAATCCTGCGCCGCATCTATTTCCGCGGTTCCAGCATCTGCCGCACGCGATCCAGTTCCTTGCGAAGCCGGCTCTCGCGGAGCCCGAGCATGACGACGTAAAACCCGATGATGGCCCATCCGGCGAAAAAACCGTAAAACATGAAGGTGAAGTTGCGATTGTCCATGGTCGTTCTCCTTTAGTACAGGTGCGCCTCTCTTCGCAGCGAGTCGATCTCGCGCGACATTTCGTCTTGTTTCATGCGGATCATCACCATGGCCGTGGCCAGGCAGACGAACGCCAGCCAGTTCCAGTAAATCGGGGCTTCCATGCCGGGCGCCATGCCGCCGCCGCCGCGGACGCTCAGCACCGGCTGCGGATGCAGCGTGCGGAACCAGTCGATGGCCTTGTAAACGATGATCACTTCCACAAAGCCGAAGATGGAAACCACGGCCGACAGGCGCGCCCGCTGGGCAGGTTCGTCGATGGCGCGGCGCAGCATCAAATATCCTGCGTAGGTGAGCCAGCAGATCAGCATCGAGGTGAGACGGGGCTCCCAGGCCCACCACACGCCCCAAATGATGCGCGCCCAGATGCTGCCGGTGACCAGCACGATGCCGGCGAACACCAGCGCCACTTCGGTGACGCCGGCCGCCAGCGAGTCGTACTTCATGTCGCCTTTCGTCAGATAAAGGATGCTCGATACCAGTGCGACCATGAAGCCGAGAAAGCCGGTGAAGATGGTCGGCAGATGGATGTAGATGATGCGGAAGATCGCGCCCTGGTTGGCCTCGTCCGGAACCACCATGAAGATCCTGTAGAGACTCCAGCCAAGCAGCGCGACGGCGAAAACCACCAAGGCGATGATAATTTTATCTCGCATATTTACCCCACTAGAACAGTGTCCACTAGAGCGACCGAAAGTGCTGTGAATATGATGTCAAAACCGGCCAGCAAGCGCACCCAGATAAGATTGTCTCCGCCGAGCGGCGTGGCGTTCAACAGATCTCTGGTGAGTTCCATGGCCGCCATCAGCGCGGGGATCATCACCGGATAGACCAGCGTCGGCAGCATCAGCTCGCGCAGCCGGAGGTTCACCGTGAGTGCGCTGAACATGGTTCCGACGACCGTTAGACCCCAAGTGCCCAGCAGAACCACGCCCACCAGCGACCAGAAGTACGTCGCCCAGGAGATATTGAACAGGAATCCAAACGCCGGCAGGCAGACCGATTCCACGGCCAGCAGCATGGCGAAGTTCGCCAGCGCCTTTCCCGTGAACAGCGCCGCCGAAGGCACGGGCGAGGCCACTAGCGCGTCCAGACAGTCATTCTGCGTCTCTCGGGCGAAACTGCGGTTCAGCACCAGCGCGCCGGCGAAGCTGAACACCAGCCACAGCAAGCCGCCGGAAAACTCGGGCATCGATTCGGGATCGACGGCGAAACTGAAAAGCACCAGCATCACCAGCGAAAACGCAATGGAGGCATTCAGCGCCTCCTTCGTGCGCCATTCCGCGCGCAAATCCTTGGCGGCGATCGTGAGCGTCTGAGTGAGGAACAGCTTCACGATGCCGAATCTCCCTCAAACGTCCGATACAGCCAACCCGGATCCCCGACCATCTCTTCGCGGCGCACGCCCGCATAGGCCACCTCGCCTTTACGGATCAGCACGGCGTGCGTGGCCAACTCGATGGCTTCGCGAAGCTGATGCGTGGACATGATGACGGTACAGCCGCGCTCCTTCGCCTCGATAATCAGCGATTGGAGCACCGCAATGGCGCGATCGTCGAGCGAGGTGAAAGGCTCGTCGAACAGCAGGACTTGGGGCTCGTGAATAAATGTCCTCGCGACAGCCAGGCGCTGCCGCATGCCGCGCGAGAATTCCCGCACCAAGCCGTCGCGGACGCGCGCCAGACCGGTTTTTTCCAACCAGAACTCGGCTCGCTTGCCGGGATTGTCCAGGCCGTACAGTTTCCCGAACAGCACCAGATTCTCCATGGCGGACAACTCGTCGTATAGCGAGATGCCGTGGCCGAGGACGCCGATGCGGCGCCGCGTGGGCTCATCGCGTACTTCTGCGCCGTAGATTCTTACCGATCCCTTGGATGGCTTGGCGAGCCCGGCGATGATCCGCAGCAGCGTGGTTTTTCCGGCGCCGTTGCGGCCCAGCAATGCGACCACCGAACCCGCTTGAATCTTGAACCCGACGTCGCGCAGGGCAGGGAAGTCTCCAAAATATTTCCAGACCGCGTCGACCTCGAGAGCGTTCATGCGGTGCTTTTCCGGTACAGGAGCACGCCGCCCAGGCCGAGAATCGCGAAGGCGAAGCCCATCACCCACTCCATGCGGGAATAGACACGCGCGGCTTTCTCCTCGATCTGAGGTTCCCCCGGATCCTCATCCGGCCCCGGAGCGGCGGCCTGCTGATTGCGCAGCGAACCGGTGCCGGCGATCTTGACGCTGTACTCCGCGCCGGTCGCGTTGTAAATGTGCGCCTTCGTTTGCGGCTCCTGCCCGAGTTCGGCCACGCCGGTTCCCGCGAGCGTGACGGTGGACGGCGTCACCAGCCGCGTGAGGCCTTCCGAGTGCATGATCTTGCTCGAAAACGTCTCCGAGGGCGGTAGAGAATAGCTGATGTCGAAGCGGCTCTCGCCTGGTTTGATCGGGTAGGCTACCTTGTAAACGTTCTTGACAGCAGTCTTTTCGGCCGACCGCTCAATCGGCATGCCCCCAGGCGCATTGACGGTCACCTGCGCTTTTCCGCCTGCTGCTTCGGGTAGGTAAAACTGCACCGATCCCTTCACCGGGTCCAGGAATGTGGTGGTGGATTCGTTGCGCAGCAGGAAGGTCTCGGCGATATCCAGGGATTTCTCACTGGGCTCCACCAGGATCATATGCTGGGTAACCTGCGCCACGCCCGCTTTCGAAGTGGAATCATACACCTTCAACTGGACGCCGGAGGTGGACATGCCCGGCTGGAGCACGACGGTGTAAGACGCGTCTTTGTAAATCGCTTGCAGCAGAGCGGGAGCCTGGACGGGGCTGTCGAACTTGAATTTGCCCTCCGCGTCGCTTTTCGCGCTGCCTAAATCCTGCATTCCCTGTTCACTGGGCTTAACCAGCGTCACCGTGACCCCCGCCTGCGGCTTGCCGGTCGTAACGTTCACCACTGTGCCGTCGACGGAGGCGAGAAGCCAGGAGCCGGTAGCCAGGAGCCAGAAGAAAAGCTTCATGACATTGCCTTTCCGCATTCCCCGCAGAATTTCATGGCATTCGGGAACGTCGCGTTGCAATGGGGGCAGACATTGGATGGCGCCTTTTCCGCCGGGGCGGTTGCCGGAGCCGTCTGCGCGGGCGCTTCTGCCGCGCTGGTTCCGAACTTTCCGATCTCCGCCAAGACCGCTGCCAGCTCCTTCTGCAACCCGAGCTTGGTCTGCTGGTAATCCTCGTCGGACAGCTTGCCCACGCGATATTCGAATTGCAGATCGCGAAGGTTTTCGTAGATCTGCGCTCTGCGGTCCTCCAGATGTTGCGTGGGAGACGCCGTACTCGGCGGCGGCAGGTCCTTGGTTCGAATTGTCAGCGTGAGAAAGAGCGTAACGGCAACAACCAGTACCGCCGCAACAAAGAGAGTCATTCGTCCAACTTCGCCATATCCTTATTGATTTGATCCAGGACCTTCGGGTCGATTTCCGGAGCAGCCGCGGCCGTTTGAGGCTTGCGATAGCGGCGGATCACGAACACCACCAGAATCGCGCCCAGCGAAAGAGCGATGAACGGACCGGATGTGCCGAACAGACCCGGGGCCACGGCCAGAATCTGCTTGCCGTTCTCCGCCACGAATTGGTCGAGAATTTGCGAATCGGTCTTTCCCGCCTGCTGCATCTGGAAAATCTGAGTCTTCGCCCGCTTGCAGATGCCGCAGCCCGGCTCCATCTTGCAGCTCATGTCCTGCGCGCAGCCGCAGTTGCACAACATTTTTTTCGCGACGCGGTTGACTGGCTCGGAGTCGAGATCGACCGCCGTTTGTGCCGCGCAAAGCCCGGCGGCCAGTGCCACGAAAATGCTAAACCTTGACATGCTTCCCCGCCACGGCGACCACCTCGGTCCGAGGATAGATCAGCCGCGATTTGCTCGGCGTCAGGCAGATCAGCGTTCCGCCCAGCACCACCCAATAACCTACCCAGATCCAGCTCACCAGCGGGAAGACGTAGGCCTCCATTACGATCCTCTGGCCATCGTCGGAGACGCCCGCGAAATTGATGTACAGATCCTCGTTCAGACGGCGGCGGATCGCCACCTCGCTGGCCGGTTCCTTTTTGGCTAAATACAGGCGCTTTTCCGGCTCCAGGGTGGCGACGTGCACGCCGTTCTTCGACGCGTCGACAGTGATCCGCTGCCACCGGTAGTTGTCGTTCTGGCCCTGATCGAGATTCAGCAAGTGAAGCTGGTAATTGCCAAGTGTGACCGTATCGTTCGGCATCAGCTCCACGGTCAATTTCTGATCGAACGCCTTGCCCGTGAAACCGATGAACATGATCACGACGCCCACGTGTACCAGGTAGCCGCCGTAGCGCCGCGTGTTGCGGTACGTGAGCTCAATCACGGACTGGATGAAGCTGGTCTTGTCCTTCGCCGCGATGGCGTTAGCTCCTTTGACGAATTCCATGGCAACCGTCGCCAGCACGAAGGTGCAGAGCGCGAAGGACACCAGCGCGTAGAAATCGCGGACGCCAAAAGCGATCAGGCCTGCATCCACCGCCAATCCCGCCACGGCCGGCCAAAGAAAGGCCATACGCAGGCTGGCGAAGGAACTCTTGCGCCAGGCGATCAGCGGACCCACGCCCGTGAGCAGCATCAGGAACATCGCGATGGGGATGTTGATGCGATTGAAGAACGGCGCATCGACGCTGATTTTTTCGCCGGTAAATTTCTCGGAGATGACCGGGAAGAGCGTACCCCACAGAATCGCGAAGCAGCTCGCCAGCAGTACCAGGTTGTTAAACAGGAAGCTCGATTCGCGCGAGAGCACGCTTTCCAGCTGCGCTTCGCTTTTCAGGAAGTCCAGGCGCGTCAGAATGAGCGCCGACGTTGCCGTGATGCCGATGCTCAGGAATACGACGAAGTACATGCCGATGGGTCCCTGCGAAAACGCGTGCACCGAGTTCACCACGCCGCTGCGCGTGAGGAATGTGCCGAAGATGCAGAGGAAGAAGGTGGCCGAAACCAGCACCATGTTCCACACCTTCATCATTCCCTTTTTCTCCTGCATCATCACCGAGTGCAGGAAGGCCGTCGCCGTGATCCACGGCAGCAGCGAGGCATTTTCCACCGGATCCCAGCCCCAATATCCGCCCCAACCGAGTACCGCGTAAGCCCAGCCCGCGCCTAACAGGATTCCCGTGGTTTGGAACATCCACGTCACCAGCGTCCAGCGCCGCGTCGTGTGAATCCACGCCTCGCCAGGCTGCTTCGTGATCAGGGACCCCATGGCGAACGCGAAGGGCACGATGAAGCCCACGTAGCCCAAATACAGCATGGGAGGATGAATCACCATGGTCCAGTACTGCAGCAGCGCGCTCAAGCCCTGCCCGTCGCCGATGTCCACAACCCGCTTGCCGGCCATCAGCACGCGGAACGGGCTCTCAATGAACACCACCAGCGAGAGGAAGAAAATCTGCGTGGCCATCATGACGGCCACTACGTAGGGCATCATTTCCCGGAACTTCCCGCGACTCTTGTACACCACCACCGACGCGTATGTCGCCAGCAGCCAGTTCCAGAACAGCAGCGAGCCTTCCTGCCCGCCCCACCATGCCGAGTATTTGTAAATCGTCGGCATCGCCTTGTTCGAGTAATGCGCCACGTAGGCCATCCGGTAATCGCCCGCGATCAGCGAATAAATCAGGATGCCCGCAGCCACGCTGACCAGAACCCAGATCGAGTACACGGCGCGTTCGCCGGAGATGATGAGGAACGGCCGTTTCGCCACTTTCCCGGTGACCGAGGCCAGAACCGAGTAGATCGCGAAACAGAACGCAAGAATCAGGGAGAGAGCGCCGATGTTTTCCATGTTTGTATGAACGAAACGCGCTTACAGGGCCGCGCGGGATCCGGAACCCGGTTGCTGAATTGGCTTGGCCTCGTACTTTGAAGCGCACTTGGCCTGAATTTTGGTCGCGTGGAAGAAGCCATCCGCGCCCATTTTTCCATCGGCCAGCGCCTGGGCGCCGTCCTTGAACGTGTCGGGCAGGGGTTCGATGCCGCTATAGATAACCGGCAGCACCAGCTTGTCCTGGGTCAGCGTAAAGCGCACTTCGCGACCCTGGCGATGGATCGAATCGGCTCCGATGTCTCCGCCGACGCGGACCTTGCGCTCCTTGGCGCTGTCGCCCATCTGGTTCAACTCGGCAATCGTCTTGTAATAGGTCTTGGTTTCGCTGATGCCGCCCATGGCCAGCCAGACCAGCGTCCCCAGAATCGCCACGATGAGAAATCCAAACTTCAAATAGGTCTTCATGCCGATTGTCTCCTATGCATTTTGAGGCCCTAAATACAAGTATAGCTCCGGTCATACATAATGGGGTGTGCGGACCCGGCTTCCGATAGTCTTACTTGCCCTAGCGGCGGCATTTTACGTGGCGGCAGGCGCGAACCATTTCCTGAAACCCGTCTTTTACCTGAAAATGATGCCTCCATATGTCCCTTGGCACGCAGCGATGGTTTATATCAGCGGCATCGCCGAAGTTCTTGGTGGTGTGGGACTTCTGATCCCTTCCGTGCGTCGCGCGGCAGCCTGGGGACTGGTCGCTCTCCTGGTCGCCGTTTTCCCCGCCAATATCTATATGGCGACGAACCCGGTTGAGGCCGGGGCCGGATCGATCCCAGCTGCCGCGCTCTATGGGCGCCTGCTGCTCCAGCCCATCTTCATCTGGTGGTTGCTCTGGTGCTCCAAGCCAAGGCGTTAGAGCGTCTTGAGGCGCAGCGGCTTTGGGTCAAATGACTCAGCCTTGCCGGGATCGCCAATCATACAGTACAATGTCATGCATAAATGACTGGGCGGATTCTTTCTCACCCCAGCGGAGTATCGCCTACGGCGGGCTTGACCACCGCAACGTCCACGGGTTCCATCCTGTGGTAGCGGCGGGCATGCGCTTATGATGGGAGGAGCGCATGCCCGCCGACGATAGCGCCCTCAAGTACCGTGCGTTGCTTCAGATTTCCGAGGCATTGATCGCATTTCGCGACCGGGAGTCGCTGATCCATTCGCTTTGGGAAACACTGCATCCGCTGATCGCCTTTGATTATCTGGTGATCATGCGCTACGACGCCGCCCGGCGCATGATCGTGTTGAAGGCCATCGCCGGCATGGACAAGGACGACCCGGACCGCCAGCGCGAATGGCCGGTGGAGGGCGGCCCGGTCGAGGTGATCCTCGAAACAGGGCAGCCTCTCTATGTGCCCGATATGTCCCGCGAGAACCGGTTTCGCCCGGATCTGATTGAGGTCTACCGTGCGCACAACATCCAATCCGGGTACTGGATCGCACTCGAGACCCGGCGCGGAATGCACGGCCTCCTGGCGTTCACTTCCTGCAGGCCGGAGGCATACAGCGAGGAAGACCGCGAGTTCATGCAACACATCGCGAGGCAGGTGGCCATCGCCGCGGAGAACGCTACCGCGTTTGAGGAAATCAACGAGCTGCGCCGCCACATTGAGGACGAAAAAGTTTATCTCGAGGAGGAAATCCGTAGCGAGTACCGGTTTGACGAAATGGTCGGCTCCGGCCCGGCGCTGCGCGGCGTGCTGCGGCAGATCGAAACCGCCGCGCCCACCGATTCTTCCATCCTCATCCAGGGCGAAACCGGCACCGGCAAGGAACTGGTGGCCCGCGCGATCCACCGGCTGAGCGGCCGCGTCGACGGGACCTTCGTGAAGCTGAACTGTGCGGCGATTCCCGCGGGGCTCATCGAAAGCGAATTGCTCGGCCACGAAAAGGGCGCGTTTACGGGAGCCGTCGGCCTGCGGATCGGCCGCATCGAACTGGCCCATCGCGGCACGCTGTTTCTCGACGAGATTAGCGAGCTGCCGCTCGAGATGCAGCCCAAGCTGCTCCGCGTTCTGCAGGACGGACAGTTCGAGCGCCTGGGCGGGACGCGCACGCTGCATTCGGATTTTCGTCTTGTTGCCGCAACCAATCGCGACTTGCGCGCCATGGTTGCCGCGCAACGGTTTCGCGCCGATCTGTTTTATCGCGTCAATGTTTTTCCCATCTCGCTGCCCGCTCTGCGCGACCGGCGCGAGGATATCCCGACCCTGGTCCGCTATTTCGTCCAGGAATACGCCACCCGGATGCGCAAGAAGATTGAGTCGATTCCCGCCGACGTGATGCAGACCCTGGTGAACTACTCCTGGCCGGGCAATATCCGCGAGTTGCGAAATATCATCGAGCGCAGCGTCATCCTCACCCCGGGCTCGCGCCTGATCATTCCCACCGAGGATCTTCGCGAGTCCAAGGCCGCGGCTGCGGATGCCGTCCTGACCATGGAAGCCGCCGAGCGCCGCCATATTCTGGATGCGCTGGACGCCTCAAACTGGGTTGTCGGTGGGCCGAGCGGCGCAGCGGTGATGCTGGGACTGAAACGCAGCACCCTGCAATCGCGCATGCAGAAGCTCGGGATCATGCGCCGATATGCCGGCGCGCGCCGAAATATCGGCGCCGAAAGTTCGGCATGAAACACATTAAGTATATAAAAACAAATCACTAATAGAGTGGTGATCTGCCTGCACCGTCTGTTGAAATGATGAAAGTGCAGGTTAGCTCGGATGGCAAGCGGATCACGCTAAAAGTGTGTGGCCGTCTGGCGGAGAACTACGTTCCGGAACTGGAGAATTGCTGGAGATCGGCTCGGGAGCAGCAGCCTGCCGGGAAGATTTTGGTGGATCTTCAGCACGTAACATTCATCGATGAAATAGGACGCTCCCTCCTTGAGCGCCTGCACCACGACGGCGCCGAATTCGCGGCGGCGGGCCTGTTAACGCGGGCCATTATCGACAACATCGTAAAACATGAGGCATAACTTGACCGTCTCCCGGGCATTGTTGACGCTTTTTTGCGCACTGGCGCCGCTTGATGCGCAATTTAACGGCAGTACGCCGTCCGGCCAAGCGACTGCGTCGCCGTTGATGCTGACGCTGGACGACGCCATCGCCCGCGGATTGAAGACCAACCTGGGTTTGCTGACCAGCGAGAACAGCAGCACGATGGCGCGCGTCGACCGGATGCGGCTGCTGACCGAGATTTTTCTACCTACCCTCAGCGTCGGCGTTTTGATGAGTGAGCAGCAGATCAGTTTAGCGACGTTCGGATTTCACATCCAGAACGTCCCGTCCGTCATCGGGCCGTTTCATTACCAGGATGCCCGAGCCGCAGCCGACATTCCGGTTTACGATCCGAGGGGGCGGAATGCGCTGCGCTCCCGGAATGAGAGCATACGCGCGGCGGAACTCTCCGTGAAGGACGCGCGCGATCTGGTGGTGCAAGCGGTCGCGGCGGCGTACTTGCAGATCATCGCGACTTCGGCTCGCGTGGACGCCACGAAGTCGCAGGTGGGGACGGCGCAGGTGCTCTATGAGAAAGCGCGCGATCAGCACCGCGCGGGCACTTCGCCCGCCATTGACGAGCTGCGGGCTCAGGTGGAACTGAAGACGCAGCAGCAGCAGCTGCTGGCGCTCCAAAATCAGGTGGAGAAGGACAAGCTCACACTGGCGCGGGCCATCGGGCTGCCGGCTGGGCAGGTGTTTCAAATTTCCGGCAAGGCTCCCTACAAGCCGCTCGAGGGCCTTTCGCCCAGCGAGGCGCTACAGAAGGCCTATGCTTCGCGCGCCGATTACCAGAGCGCGCGGGCGCAGGTGAGGGCCGCGGAACTGGCCCGGCAGGCGGCGGCAGCCCAATGGCTGCCATCGGCGAGCGTGAGCACGAACTACGACGTGGTGGGGGATACATTCGCCAGCTCGCACGGCACGTTCGCCGTGACCGGTTCGGTCAAGATGAACGTGTTCGACGGCGGCAAGCGCAAGGCGGACGTTCTGGAGCAAGAGACCGTGCTCAAGCAGCGAAAAGAGGAGCTTGCGAACTTGCAAGGGCAGATCGATCAGGAAGTGCGCTCGGCGCTGCTGGACCTGAATTCGACGGCCGACCAGGTCGCGGTGGCCGAGAGCAACCTCGGCCTCGCCAACCAGACGCTCACGCAGGCGCGAGACCGGTTCACCGCGGGCGTTACCGACAACATCGAGGTGGTGCAGGCGCAGCAGTCGGTATCGAACGCGCAGCAGAACCTCATCTCCAGCATTTACGCGCACAATCTGGCCAAGGTGGCGCTGGCACGGGCGATGGGCGAGGCGGAAACGAATCTGAAGACATTCATGGGAGGACAGTAACTCGTGGCGGAAGAGCAGGCAATTCCAAAGAAGAGCCCGTTAGGCAAGATTATTGGCCTCGTGGTTGTGCTGGCGTTGATCGCGGGCGGATACATGCTGTGGCAGCACCTCTCGAAATATGAGTCGACAGACGACGCGCAGATCGACGGCGATATTCATGCCGTCAGCGCGCGCGTGAGCGGCCACGTGATCGCGGTGAAGGTGGAGGAAACGCAGCAGGTGAAGGCCGGCGACGTTCTGGTCGTGCTCGACCCGAAGGATTACGAAGTAGCCGTGGCCGGGGCTCGCGCCGATCTGGCCGACGCCGTAGCCGAGTATCAGAGTACCCGCACGGATGTGCCGATCACGTCGATCACCACGAAAAGCACGCTGACGACGGCCAATTCGGCGCGCCTCGACGCCAGTGCGGCCGTTTCCGGTGCGGAGCGGCAATTGGCGGCTGCGCGCGCGCGACAGACGACGGCGCAAGCGAATGTTCGCGTGGCGCAGGCCAATCTGACCAAGGCCCAGCAGGACGTCGAGCGATACAAGCTGCTCGTGGCCAAGGACGAGATCTCCAAGCAGCAGTACGATCAGGCCGTGGCGGCTGCCGATGCAGCGAAGGCGACGCTGGACGCGCAGAACGCGATCGTGGCGGAAGCGGTTCAGAATATTTCCGTGGCCGAAAAGAGCGTCGAGCAGGCGCAGGCCCGCGTGGAGCAGGCCAACGCGCAGATCCAGTCCGCGCTCACAGGTCCGGCCCAGGTGAAGGTAATCCAGGCCAGGGCGCAATCGGCGGCGGCGAAGGTCGACGAAAAGCGCGCCGCGCTCGATCAGGCCGAGTTGAACCTGAAGTACACCACCATCGTCTCGCCCGCTGACGGCATCGTGGGCAAGAAGAGCGTCACGGAGGGCCAGAACATCGCCCAGGGCCAGGAGTTGATGGCAATCGTGCCCGTCGACGGCCTGTGGGTGACGGCAAATTTCAAAGAGACGCAGCTCGAAAAAATGCGCGTCGGCCAGGCGGTGAAAATAAGCGTGGACGCCTATGGCCGCGAGTATACCGGCAGGATCCAGCGGATTGCCGGCGCGAGCGGCGCGCGCATGAGCCTGTTGCCTCCGGAAAACGCCACGGGAAACTACGTGAAGGTGGTGCAGAGAATCCCGGTGCGCATCGCGCTCGATCCAGGGCAGAATAACGATCATCTGCTGCGGCAGGGCATGTCGGTAACGCCCAGGGTGCAATTGCGATGAGCGATCCGCACCATACGCCGGTATGGACGCCGAAGCACAATCCATGGATCATCGCTCTGACGGTTACGCTGGCGACCTTCATGGAAGTGTTGGACACCAGCATCGCCAACGTCGCGCTCCCGCACATCGCGGGCAATCTTTCGGCGGGCACGGACGAGAGCACCTGGGTGCTGAGCTCGTACCTGGTGGCCAACGCGGTGATTCTTCCCGTCAGCGCGTGGCTGGCGATCCAGATGGGGCGCAAGCGGTTCTACATGACCTGCGTGGTGCTGTTCGGCATCAGCAGCCTGCTGTGCGGCCTGGCGCCGAATCTAAGCATGCTGATTCTGTTCCGCGTGATGCAGGGCCTGGGCGGCGGAGGCCTCGCGCCGAGCGAACAGGCAATTCTGGCCGATACGTTTGCGCCCGCCAAACGCGGCATGGCGTTCGCGATTTACGGCATGGCGGTGGTGATGGCGCCGGCCATCGGACCCACGCTCGGCGGCTACATCACGGACAACTTCAACTGGCGCTGGATTTTCTTTATCAACGTGCCAGTGGCGATCGTGTCCCTGATTTTGACGTCGCGCCTAGTGGAGGATCCTCCTTATTTGAAGGCGCAGAAGCAGACATCGGGCCGGGTCGACTGGCCGGGGCTTGGTTTGCTGGCCGTCGGTATCGGCGCGGCGCAGGTGGTGCTGGATAAGGGCGAGCGGGAAGATTGGTTTTCGTCGAAGTTCATCAACGGTTTTGCCGCTGTTTCAATTGTCTGCCTGGTGATCGCATTTTTCTGGGAACTGCATCACGAGAATCCGGTGATCGATATCCGGCTGTTCCGGACGCGCAACTTCGCGGTGTCTTGCGTGATGATGTTCATGCTCGGCGTGGCGCTCTTCGGCGGAACGGTGCTGCTGCCGCAGATGGTGCAGACCCTGATGGGCTATACGGCGGAGCAGGCCGGCCTGGTGCTTTCGCCGGGCGCGGGTGTGATCATCCTGATGCTGCCGTTCATTGGCATCATGGTGGGCAGGCTCGATCCGCGCCGCATGATCACTGTCGGCTGGACGCTGGCCGCGCTTGCCATGTTCTACATGACGACGAAGATGAACCTCGGCATGAGCTTCGGCGAAGTCATTCTGTTGCGCACGTACCAGATGGTTGGCGTCGCGTTCCTGTTTGTTCCGATTCAGACCATGTGTTACGTGGGCATTCCGCCCGGAAAGAACAACAATGTCTCGGGCATGACGAACCTGGCGCGCAACATGGGCGGCAGCGTAGGCATTTCGCTGGTGGAGACGCTTCTTGCCCGGCGCGGGCAGTATCATCAGAGCGTTCTCGCCGCGCATACCAGCCAGTATGACCCGAGCTTCCAATCGGCGGTCGCGGGGATGGCGCAGGCATTGAGGGCGTCCGGCGTCGGCGCGGCGGAGGCGACGAAGATGGCGTATCAACGGATCTACGGAGTCATGCAAGCGCAGGCCTCGATGCTGGCGTATCTGGATACGATCTGGATTTTCGCGATCATCGCGGCGCTGATGGCTCCGCTGCCGTTTTTGATGCAGAGGGCGAAGCGCGGGGGGCCGGCGGCTCCGGTGCATTGATTGGAGTCCCCTGGTTTACGCATGGGGCTGTAATCCGGGTTGAACCGCCGTGCGTGAGCATAGGGGCAACAGGCGTCGAAACGAGTCTCGACGCGGCACGCATAGTGCGTGCGCCACATTACATCCTCGAATTGTCAAAGAACGAATTTATCGGGCCGGCCCTTTAGCAGTTTTTGCTTCGTCTGGCACGAAATCCGTTTCGTTAGCCCGCAACGGCGAGGGGCCGGTATCGTCCGAGGTGACGTCCAACGCGCGCATACCCTCAGAGGCGTTCCCTAGGCTGCCCCTCCTCGCCGATTCAGCTCTCCGTTGAAAAGAGCGTATGAACTCCTTGGCTGAAGGGCAGGGGATCGTTTTCAAATCACGCGCAGGTGAGGGTGCGATGTGGCTGAAACGGGGCGAGATTGAGTTCGAGATTCCAGCGATACGGCTGTATACTGAAGGTGAGCGATGGAATTGCAATTGAGCGCACGGGAAGCATCTCTGGTGGAGGCGTTCCGCCGCCTGCCGCCGGACGCGGCCGCCGAATTGACTGCGCTCGCCGAGCGTTTAGCTTCTCTCCATCCGAAGGCCAGAGTCGACTGGTCTGATTCCTGGTCCGATGAAGACCTCAGGGAGTTCACGGCGGCGTCCATGCGGCGGCTCGATGCAGAAGAGTCGGAAGACGAGCATTGAAGGCAGGAGACGTCGTTGTCGGGGTGTTGGCGGGAGCCATAGAAACAAAGGTCCGTCCTGCGGTGGTCATCGCGAGCCGCACGTATCTTGAAGAAAGACCGGATGTGCTCGTCGGCATCCTCACGACGAAAGCGCCGCCAAGCGCAGCGGCCTCGGATTACCTTCTTGCGGATTGGCATGCCGCAGGGCTTCGCGCGCCGTCCTGGTTCCGTGCATACGTTCTGACTGTCCGCCGGTCGGAACTCACAGTAATCGGTCGTCTGAGTGAGCAGGACTGGAGCCGAGTGCAGGCTTGCGTCCGCGGCGCTCTCGCTGTCTGAAAGGCCGCCTCGAACGGAGCGGGTCGACGTGACGTCCAACGCGCGCATACCCTCAGAGGCGTTCCCTTAGGCTGCCCCCTCCTGGCCGATTCAGCTCTCCGTTGGAAAGACCGCATGAACTCCTTGGCTGAAGGGTAAGGGATCGTTTTCAAATCACGCTCGGGTGAGAGTGCGATGTGGTTGAAAAGGGTCGAGATTGATACTCTCCGCTCTGGGTACGCCCAAGGTTGGTTTCTCCGGGTAGGGTTCGACTCGAGTCTTAGTTCTCAGACGCCGAGGCCCTCTCGGCGTGGTCGACCACGATGGTCTGTATCGTAATCTTCTTGGGCACCAGTTTCAACCCAAGCTGATCCCGAAGGGCATCCAACACGGCGAAGCGCCAGAGCTCGCGCGGGTCCTCTCCGGGTGTGCGGCTGTCGGATTGTCCGGGATCGAATTTCCATTCGGCCTTGACTTCATAGAGACCCTTCAATCCGGTTTCGTCGACAGCGACAAGTCCCAGCTTTCCCGCGACGAAGCGGGCCAGGGTCGGCATGGAGATTGCGGATCCACTGAGCCCGTTGTGGTTCATGCGGAACTCATCCAGGCGCTCTTCGCCATCGGGCGGCGGGTCAGTGGCGGCCCTGATTTTCGGACCGCCTCTGGCCACGACCAAAGCATAGCCCGGGATTTGTTCCCTTGCATGGTGGACTTCGAGCTTGAAGCGTGCTGCGAGTAGCCGTTGGAGCATCGGCTGCAACTGATGCTCGGTCAGAATGTCTGAGACGTTCGCTTTAGCGGAAACGTCGAAGCGATCACCGCGAATCCAGGCGGGCCCGCCGGTGACGTTCCAGTCCATCACACCGTAGGCGCGCTGTATGAGGAGCACCAAGGTGTAGCCTCTGGCGGTGAATCTGCCGCCGGGACTGACATTGATCGTGACGATGCGATCATCGGCAGTGTTCGGGCGAACCGAAGCGACTTCGAACTCAGTTTGGGATGCCGGCTGGGCGAACGCCTGGCTGACGGCGATCAGCAGCCACGGCTTCACGATCCAGGCGATGAGATTTGATCGCACAATCGCAACCTAGCAAGCAAGTCGCTTGGATTTCCCACCTTCTTATTCTAACGGCTTCCGCCCGCAGCTTCGATGGCTGCGCCTACGCCGAGCCGGGTATCTTTGGCGCGATGCTAGCTGCTTCCGTACTGGGAAGTCATGTACTCGATGCCTTTTGAGAATACCTCTCGCCAAGCTGCCGCCACGCCGTTACTGAACTTCGGGTCGAACCAGCCTACTGTTTCAATCAGGCAGTCCAACCAAATCGAATAGAGTGCCGGAGGAATATCTACGCCGCGCCGGCTGTGCCGCTCGGCGAGCTTCTGAAGGTAGTCGTCCTGACCACCGCCATAAAAACTCACGAGGACAGCGACCGAGGCGCGCAGCATCTGAACCTGCTTCTCGAAATCTGTGTTGGCAAACTTTTTTGCCGCCTCGGCGCTACTGGTGATCAGGAGAGCATAGAACGCGTTGAAGAATTCGCCCTTCTCCGCGGGCGTTTTCATAACGCGGTCGTAACTGTCGTTAAAAACCCGAGCCACTTCCTTCGGATCCATCGAGCGTCTCTCCCTACGCTGCGAATTAGTAGAAAGCTACTAACTACTATATACGCCTGAATAGAGGCGACCTTAAGTCTGTAAGCGGCTACGGCTTCCGCGCGATGGCTCCGGTGGCGTCTTCGATGGCTGCGCCTACCCTGAGCAGCGCGTCTTCGGCCCTCGGCGCGCCGAGGATTTGCAGGCCTATGGGCAGGCCGGATTTCGTGAAGCCGCTGGGGATTGAGAGCGCGGGGATGCCGAGGACGTTAATCGCGCGCATCAGGCGCGTGGTGGCGAGGCGGACGTCTTCGTCGCGGTCTCCGACCCTCATTGTCGTCTGGCCGATTTTCGGAGCGGGCGTGGGTGTGGTGGGGGTGAAGATGCAATCCACCTGGCTCCAGAGCTTGGAGAAGTCGCGGATATAGATGCGGCGCAGGCGCTGCGCGTCCACGTAATCGGCTCCGCGGATGAGGCGGCCCTGGTCGAGGAGCGTGAGCACGTCGGCTCCAAATTCGTCGCGTCGGTGCAGGTTGGCCCGATGCACGGAGGACGCCTCGGCCAGAAGCAGCACGCGGCCGACGACGTTCAGCCCTTCGATGTCGGGCACCTTAATATCGACGATGCGCGCGCCGAGCGCGGCCGCGGTCTGCACGGCGGTCCGGACGGATTGGGCGACTTCAAGGTCGAGATGATCGAAGTAGTAGTTCATCGGCAGGCCGATGCGCAGGCCTCTGATATCGACGTGCGGCGGCGGGACGTGGGCGCCTTTCATGCCGGCCATCGCATGGAAGGAGACGGCGGCGTCGCGCACGGTTTTAGCGATGGGACCCATGTGGTCCATGGTCCAGCCGAGAGGCATCACGCCGCGTTTGCTGATGAGGCCGAAGGTCGGCTTCAAGCCCGTCACGCCGCAGAAGGAAGCCGGGATGCGGATAGATCCGCCGGTGTCGGTTCCGGTGGCCATCGGCAGAATGCCCGCCGCGACGGCCGCGCCGGAGCCTCCAGACGATCCTCCGGGGATGCGGTCCGTGTCCCAGGGGTTGCGCACTGCTCCGAAATGAGGATTCGTGGAGGTGATGCCGTAGGCGAGCTCGTGCAGATTGGTTTTTCCGACCAGTACTGAGCCAGCGTTGCCCAAGTTGATGGCGATGTCGGCGTCGTGATCGGGCACGAAATCCTTGAATAGCTTCGAGCCGCCGGTGGTGCGGACGCCCTTGGTGTAGACCAGATCCTTATGCGCGATGGGGATGCCGTGAAGAGGGCCGCGGTCGATGCCGCGGGCGAGTTCGGCGTCCATGGCAGAGGCGCGGGCGCGGGCGGAATCGGCCGTGATGGCGAGGAAGGCGTTGAGGCGCGGGTTGTCGCGGGCGATCTTGTCGAGCGCCTCGGTGGTCAGTTCCAGGGAGGAAACTTTCCTGGCGCGGAGGGCGTCGTGCATTTCGAAGAGGGTCATTTCGAGGGCCTCATGTTGGCAGGCGAAACCGCCTGCCCTACCTGGCGCGTCATGCCACCTTCTGGCCCGGTCCAGACGTCGTCTTCGGGTGTTAGCGTGGCTTGCAATGGGCGGAACGAAGCCTCCAGCGCTTCAATGACGGGCAGAAGCTTCTTGATATCAGCGTCGGGGATGGGCGGATCGAGCGCCGCGGCGGTTCTCTTCCAATCGGTCATTTTTTTGAATCGCGCAAGACGGGCGCGGACGCCCTTTGCGCTCACCTTTCGTTCGTTCATTCTACAATTGAAGACATGCAGGCTACCGAAACTCGCGTTACCCCCAGTCCGCTGACGCACTTGAGCGAAGAAGAACGGATGTTCCAGTCCACCGTGCGCAAGTTCGCGCGGGAGCGGATCGGGCCGCACGTCCGCGCCATGGATGAAGAAGGTAAGTTCCGCAGGGACCTGATCCAGGAATGCTTCGCGCTGGGGCTGATGGGCATCGATGTGCCCGAGGAATTCGGCGGCCAGGGCGGATACTTCTTCCAGTCCATTCTGGCGATTGAAGAACTGGCCAAGGTGGATCCATCGGCGGCCGTGATCGTCGATGTGCAGAACACGCTGTTCAACAATGCCATCCTGCGCTGGGCGACGGACGAGCAGAAGCGCAAGTATCTGCCGCGCCTGTGCAGCGACACACTGGCGAGTTACGCGCTGTCTGAGGCGGGCTCAGGCTCCGACGCGTTCGCAATGGCGACGCGGGCGGTGGACGCGGGCGATCACTACAAGCTCAACGGCCGCAAGCTGTGGATCACCAACGCGGGCGAAGCGGGCCTGTTCCTGCTGTTCGCGAATGTGAATCCGGACGCGGGGTACAAGGGAATCACGGCGTTCTTAGTGGAGCGCGAATTTCCCGGGTTCCAGGTGGGCAAGAAGGAAGACAAACTCGGGATTCGCGCGTCTTCCACTTGCGAGCTGATTCTGGACGACTGCCTCGTGCCGAAGTCGAACGTCGTGGGCGAAATCGGCAAGGGCTACAAGATCGCGATTGAGACGTTGAACGAAGGACGCATCGGTATCGGCGCGCAAATGGTTGGGCTGGCGCAGGGCGCGCTCGATCATGCGCTGGCGTATGCGAAACAGCGCAAGCAGTTCGGCAAGACCATCTCGGAATTTCAGGGCGTGCAGTTCGATCTGGCCGAAATGGCGGTGGATGTCGAGGCCGCCCGGCTGATGGTCTACAACGCGGCCCGGTTGCGCGATGCCGGGTTGCCGTTTGTGACGGAAGCGGCCATGTGCAAGTACTTCGCGTCGCAGGTGGCGGAGAAAAATGCGTCGCGCGCGGTGGAAGTGCTGGGCGGCGTCGGCTTTACGAAGGATTATCCGGTGGAAAAGTTGTTCCGGGATTCGAAGATCGGGCGGATTTACGAAGGCACGAGCAACATGCAGCGGGTGACGATCGCCAAGCAGATGCTCGACAGGAAGTAAGGAGTATCTATGACGCGGACATTAGGACTTGTTTTGGTGGCGGCCGGCACGCTGTTCGCAGCCGATACCGAGCCGACGCAGGCGCAGATCGACGAGATCATCCAGAAGTTCGCCGCCAAGGAATCCGCGTTCGCCAAGGCGCGTGAAAATTACACCTATCGTCAGACCGCGCGCGTTCAGGAACTCGACGATGCGGGCAACACGACGGGCCGCTGGGAAATGGTCTCCGACATTATTTTTGATACCAACGGCAAACGCTCGGAGCACGTGGTGCGGTCGCCCGTGCCAAACCTGCATCAGTTGATCCTGACTCCGGAGGACATGGAAGACCTCAAGAGCGTCCAACCGTTCGTGCTGACAACGGAGCAGTTGCCGAAGTATCACATCCGCTATCTGGGGCGCCAGAAAGTGGACGAAATCGGCTGCTACGTCTTTGCCGTGAAGCCCAAGAAATATGAGGGCAAGGAACGTTACTTCCAGGGCGAAGTCTGGGTGGACGATCGCGATCTGCAAATCGTGAAAAGCTACGGCCGGGGCGTCGGCACGGAGAATAAGAAAAATCAACAATTTCCGAAATTCGAAACCTATCGCGAACAAATCGACGGAAAATACTGGTTCCCGACGTACACCATCGCCAACGATACGCTGCACTTTAAGGACATGGACGTCCGCATGAAGCAGACCGTGAAGTACGAGGATTACAAGCGGTTCAAGGCCGATACCACCATCACCTTCGGCGAATCGGTGGAGGAAAAGAAAGAAACAAAGCCGACCGTGAAAAAGCCATAATTGCTTGGCAAACCTGGAACCAATGGGCTGCTCAGACCGCGACGTCCGCCTTACACGGTTTTACATTCGGCCTAAACCCGGCGTCGAAATCCGCCGATACCCTCTTGTCAGGTGATTGATTCTTTTATGGCCGTTCATGCCCAATCGCCGCAGGAGGCCGGCCGTGCCTCTGAGGATCCGAACCATATGGAACCGGTCGTAAATCCCGGCGCCGTGCCGCCCGATGAAATCGAGCGGCTCAAGGGAACCTTCCTCATCAGTCTGAATCACGAGATTCGCACTCCGCTCAGCGGCATCCTGGGAATGACGGATCTGCTGCTTGAGACTAATCTGGATGAGGAGCAGAGGGAATACGTCGCCGCTACGCGGCTTTGCGCGGAGAGCCTGTTTGAGATCCTGAACGCGACGCTCGAGTATTCGGCACTGCAGGCGGGAAGCTTCTCGCTGGATGAGAGTGAGTTCCGACTGCGGGATCTGATTGAATCATCGCTGGCGCATCAGACCCTGAAGGCCGAAGCGAAGGGCCTGAGTCTTCGGGCATGGTATGGCGCAGGTTTGCCGGAAACCATGGTCGGCGATGCCCCGCGCCTCAGGCAGTTGTTGAGCCACTTCCTGGCCAACGCGATCAAGTTCACGCATCAGGGAAGCGTGGAACTGCGGGTGCTCCGCGCTCCGGAAGCGGCGGGGATGCTGCAGATGGAGGTGCAGGACACGGGCATCGGCATTCCGCCGGACCAGGTGGAGAAGATTTTCGAGTCTTTCCGCCAGGTCGATACGGGGCTGTCCCGCAGCTATCCGGGCCTGGGGCTAGGCCTCGCGCTGGCGAAGAAACTGTCGGCACTGATGAAAGGCGAGATCAGCGTCGCCAGCAAACCGGGCGAGGGATCGACATTCACGCTGCGCATTCCCCTGCGCGTGGCGGAGATCGAGAGTGAAGCGACGGCCGTCGTCCAGCGCCGCGAAAGTGGTCCGGCGGTACTGGCCGTCGAGGACAACCCGGTTGGCCTGACGATCTTGAAACGCGCCCTGGAACGCCGTCACCTGGCGGTGGATGGAGTCGCCTCGGGGCTCGCCGCACTGGCTGCCGCGACGCAACGCCATTACGATCTTGTCCTGATGGATCTGCAAATGCCGGGCATGAACGGCCTGGAAACCACGGCGGAGATGCGCAAAATTCCCGGCTACGATGCCGTGCCCATACTGGCGCTGACCGCGGACTCTTCCGACGAACTGCGCGAGCGCTGTCTCAGGGAGGGCATGCAGGCGTTCTTGTCGAAGCCGGTCGAACCAGTGCATCTGTGGACTGTGGTCTCGCGCTTTCTCAAGGCGGGGCAATCTGTCGAAAAGAGACAGTAACGAGTTCACTCGTGGCGGAGGGCGGTCATGGGGTCGATGGACGCGGCTTTTCTCGCCGGGAGCGCTCCCGCCAGGATCGCGGCTGCCAGAAAAATGGCTGCGGCCGTCGCGATGACGCCCGGATCTGCCGGGCGGATGCCGTAGAGCAGAGACTGCACGGCGACGTTCAGGCCGATCGCGCAAACGAGTCCCGCGGCAAGGCCGGCCGCGATCAATCCGAACATGTCGTTTAGGACGAGCATCACCAGCGAAGGCGTGCGGGCTCCGAGCGCGGCACGGATGCCAATTTCCTTGGTGCGGCGCGAGACCGAGTAGTTCAGCAACCCGAACAATCCGATGGCGGCGAGCAGGAGCCCAAGGAACGCGAAGATCCCACCCAGGCCCGCCAGCAGTTTTTCCCGCAACAGGGTGTCGCCGATGAGCGTATCGAGCGTTGTGATCTCCTGAATGCGGGTGCGGTATCCGATGGCCTCCGCCTCGCGGTCGACCATTTTCACGACCGAGCCCAGATCGAGCGAGGAGCGCACGTAGAGCGCAAAACGGTTGGTTCCGCGAATGACGGAGTAGGCGATCGGCTGGGGAGCAAGCCGCAGAGAGCCGAACGCGGAATTAGCCACGACTCCGATCACCTGATGGTTCACGAGATTCTGATCGTCGGGAGTCTGAAAGATCTTGCCAATGGGATTTTCTCCGCCGAAATAGGCCCGCGCGAGGGCTTGGTTGATGATCGCCGGTCGCGGGCCGGTGTTGGCGTAATCGCGGTCGCGCTGGTCGAAATCCCTCCCGGCAAGGAAAGGAGTGTGGAGCGCGGCGAAATAACCGGGCGAGACCGAGCCTAAGATTTCCTCCCTGTCGGGCAGCTGCTTGCCGGGAATAATCACCTGGAGGCCGATTTGGGCCCCGTCGAACAGCGCCCATTGAGCCGTTGCCGCGCTCTGGATTCCGGGCAAGGCGGCGATGCGCCGCTGAAACTCATCGAGAAAAACATTGAGCTGCGGCCGCTGCGTCATGTCGCTGAGGCCTCCCACGCCGATGGTGAACACGGACACGTTGTGTGGGTCGAATCCGGGGTTCACGGCGAGGAGGTTCCGCAAGCTGAACAGGAAACCGGACCCGGCGATCACCAAACAGAAGGCAAAGGCAACCTGCACGCTGACGAAGAAGCGCCCCAGCCGGAGCCGGGACCGGGAGGCTGCGCCGCGGAGTTCAATCATCGGCCGCGTGCCGGAAGCCTGCCATGCGGGTATCAGACCGAAGAACGCCGCGGCGACGGCGGAGACGGCGAAACAAAACAAGAGAGCGCGCGTATCCATTGCGAGCGCGAATCTCACCGGCTGGTTTCGCGTGGAGAGCATGGCCACCAGCGCGGGCGCGGCGACGACCGCCAAAGCCCATCCAAGCGCCGCCGCGAGGATCGAAAGGAGCAGGCTCTCTGTGAGCAACTGGCGGATCAATCGGGAGCGGCTTGCGCCGAGTGAGATCCGCATCGCCATTTCGGACGATCGCGCGGTGGCGCGGGCCAGCAGTAGACTGGCGATGTTCGCACAAGCGATCGACAGGATGCCCGCCGCAACCGCCAAGACGATCCACAGAGGCCGTTCAAAGGTATCTCGAAAGGAGGACAGCCCCCGGGCCCCGGGACGGACGCGTAACTGGGCCTCCAGAAATTGGTTGCGGATGGCCGGAGGCATGGTGGGAAACTGGTTGATCCACTGAGCGGTGGCATCGCGCAAGGATGGTTGCAGGCGCGGCTGCAACTGCTCCGACGTGGCTCCGGGCGCAAGACGCCCGAAGATGCGGAACCAGTTCCAGCCGACGTTATCGAACGCCGCTTTGCTGTACATCATAGCGGGTAGCCAGACGTCGATAAAGCGGCCGGGCTCGACGCCAAAGAATCCTTCGCGCGCGACGCCGATGATGGTGAAGCTCCCGCGCGGGGGAACATAGATATGCTTCCCGACGATTAGAGGATCGGAGTGGAAGCGCCTCGTCCAGTAATCGTAACTGATGACCGCTACGGGATGGCCCCACGGAATGCGATCGTCTTCCGCCGTGAAGACGCGTCCCAGGGCGGGTGGGACCCTCAAAATCTCAAACGCTTCTCCGGATACGAACTGGCGCGAGGCTTTTTCGATGGGCGCCGAGGCGTCCGGGATCTGCACCTCAGTCAACTGATTGCCGACGTTGCTGAATAGCGCCAGCCGCGCGGAGTCGCCGGCGGCGGAACGGAATTTCAGATAAAGAGGATAGTTGAAGGAGTCGCGCTCTTCCAGCGATTCCCGTCCTGGTTCTTGAATACCAGGGGTCGACAGAGAGAAGAGACGGTCTGGTTCCGGCACGGGCAACGGCCGAAGCAGTGCGGCATCGACGATGGAATAAATCGCCGTGTTCGCGCCAACGGCGAGGGCGAGTGAGCCGATCGCGGTGAGGGCAAAAACGGGGCTCTTGCGCAGGCCTCGCCAAGCGTAGCGGAGGTCTTGAAACATGGTTTCGAGGAAGGAAGACAGCCGAATCTCGCGGCTCTGTTCGCGAATCTGTGTCGCGTTACCGAATCTCAGTTCCGCCTGGCGCCGCGCCTCGTCTTCACCGAGGCCCTCTTCGCGTAGCGATGCGGCGCGGCGCGCCAGATGGTCCGCCATTTCGTCGCGCAGTTCTTCATCCAGGCGGCGAGGGGCGATGGCGTTACGGAGTCTCGTAAACCACGACATGCGAACCTCCTTTACGCGTGGCGCAGCACGCGTGCGACGCCAGCGGAAAACGCCGTCCAGCGCTCGGCTTCAGACGCCAGGTGCTTCTTGCCGGCGCGGGTCAATTGGTAGATCCGGGCGCGGCGCTTGTTTTCCGTAACCGTCCAAGCAGCCTCGATCCAGCCGGCTTGCTCCATGCGATGCAGCGCCGGATAGAGCGATCCTTCGTCGATGCGGAGAGCGTCGGCGGAGAGGGTCTCGATCGCCTCGGCGATGCCGTAGCCATGCAAAGGCCCGCGGCGGCTGAGGACGGTCAAGACCAGAAGGTCGAGCTGGGTTTGCGCGGAGTTCGTGGCCATATACCTAGTCGGCTAGGGTAGTTGACTGAGTAAATCACGAATTCCCGCGTTTTGTCAATAGCCGATGAAATTTGCGCTAATCTTGGATAGTTTCATGTCAGACAAAAAACTGCAAATCATCCCTCTGGGAGGCCTGGGCGAGTTCGGTATGAACTGCATGGCCGTCCGCTACGGCGATGACATTATCGTTCTGGACGCCGGGATGATGTTCCCCGACGCCGAACTGATGGGCGTCGATATCGTCACGCCCGATTTCACTTATCTGGAGGACAACGCCGAGCATGTGCGCGCCTTGATCCTCACGCACGCGCATGAGGATCACATCGGCGGCGTGCCATTCCTGCTGGGGACCCTGAGCATTCCCGTCTATGGCACCGCCTTCACGCTGGCCATGGTCGAGCGCCGCCTGGAGGAGCACGAGATGCTCAAGGAAGCGCGCCTCAATCCGGTGAAGCCGGGCGAGACGCTGGTGCTGGGTCCGTTTTCCATCGAGTTTATTCACGTGACGCATTCCACCGTGAGCTGCGTCGCGTTGGCCATCACCACTCCGCTGGGCGTGATCATGCATACCGGCGATTTCAAGGTGGATCCTTCGCCCACGGACAACGAACTGTTCGACCTGCACAAGTTCGCCGAGTACGGCAAGCGCGGCGTACTGCTGCTGATGTCGGATTCCACAAACGTCGACCGCGCCGGCTATACCGAAAGCGAGCGCGCCATCGCGCCGCGGCTGGCGGAGATTTTCATGCGGGCGCCGCGCAAGATCGTTATCAGCTGCTTCAGTTCGTCCATTCACAGGCTGCAGCAGATTCTCGATGCGGCCCATGAATACGGCCGGAAGGTGGCGTTGATTGGCCGCAGCATGAACACGGCCACGGAGATCGCGCACAACCTGGGGTTCCTCACGATTCCCAACGGGCTTCTGCTCCGCCCGCAAGATCTGATGCAGACGGCGCCTTCGAAAGTCTGCGCCATCGTCAGCGGCACGCAGGGCGAGCCGATGTCCGCGCTCTCCCGCATCGCGGTGGATAATCACAAGCACCTTTCGATCGAAACGGGCGATACGGTTGCACTGAGCGCGCGCATTATTCCGGGCAATGAAAAAGCGATCTACCGCATGATGAACCACATCTCGCGGCGTGGTGCGGACCTGGTGTACGGATCAATGAATCCTCCGATCCACGTCTCCGGCCACGGCAGCGCAGAGGAACTGCGGCTGATCCTGAACCTGGTGCGGCCGAAGTATTTCGTGCCGATTCATGGCGAATACCGGCAGTTGACCAAGCACGCCCAACTCGCGCAGCACCTGACGCATTACAACCTGGAGGCGACCTTCGTCCTGGAATCGGGCGAGACGCTGGTGATCGATAAGAAGGGCGCGCGTAAAGGCGAACCCGTGACTGTCGGCCGCATCTGCATCGATTCGGGGACGCTCGACGAGGTGGTGGAGGACATCATCATACGCGACCGCCGTCACCTGTCCGAGGACGGCTTCGTGCTGCCGATCATCGCCATCAACAAGCACACTGGCGTGTGCGAGTCCCTGCCGGAGATCGTCAGCCGCGGCTTCATGTCGCTCGACGACCGCACGGACCTGATCGAGGAGGCGCGCAAAATCGTCATGAAGACGCTGAATTCGTCCTCTGCCGAGGAACGCACAGATTTCGGCGTGATGCAGGAGAAAATCCGGGTCGACTTGAGGCGGTATCTGACCAAGGAGACCTCGCGGCGTCCGCTGATCATGCCGGTGATTTTAGAGGTTTAGCCTTGTATCAAATACCGGCGTACCAGGCGTAGCCGCCCTCTGGCGCCGCCGAACCCAGGCCCTTACCGAAGCCTTTCAAGCTGTCGGTCGCCACCAGGCGCGTAATGAACTTCACGCTTTTATAGCCGAGTTGGCGCGGCACCCGCATCCGCAGAGGACCGCCGTTGCCGACTGGCAGCGCCGACCCGTTCAATCCGTACGCGAGGAACGTTTGCGGGTGCAGCGCATCTCCCATATCCATGCTGTCCCACCAGCCGGGCTCGATCGAGAAATAGACCACATACTTCGCCTGAGGGAGGATTTCCACGGCTTCTAGAATTGCGGACAGGGGAACCCCGGTCCACTCGGCGATATAGGACCAGCCTTCCTCGCACGCCAGCTGAGTGATCTGGCTGCGCGAAGGATAGCTCTTGAGCTGATCGAGCGAGAAGGATGCGGGCTTGGCCACCATACCCTCCACCGTCAACCGCCAATCCACAAATCCGCCCGCTTGTAGACGCTTGTAGGCGTCGTTCAAAGGAGCGATGTCGTTGGCGACCGGCGGATTGGAGATCTGGCTGCGGGAGAACTCCCGCGCGTATGAATGCCGCGTCAGCAGTTTCTGCGCAGCGTAGGTCAGGGTTTCGCCTGGGCCGTAAAGTCCGCCATGATCGGGCGGGATCAGCCCATGTTGCCGCGCGAGGTGCGCGGCGACTCCCAGGCCCGAGGCGCCCGCGGCGGCGGCAACTCCGGTGACGATCAGCTTGCGGCGCGAAAGTGTGCTCATGGGTGCTCCTTTGGGCTGGGGACGCGGCCGGTGATCATGGCTCGCATGCGGCCGGCGAATCCGGCGCGCCACACCATGACCAAATGGATCAACAGGAAAAGCAGGAACGAAAGGGAGACGAAAAAGTGAATTGTGCGCGCCGATTGCTGGCCGCCGAGCAGGGTCACAGACTCCGGCACCGCCGACACAAACGCGGGCGATAGAGCCAGGCCGGTCCAGATCGCCAGCGGGGAGAGCACAAAGATGACCATCAGATACGCCACCTTTTGGAGGACGTTGTACGACCAGGCTTCCGATTCCGGAGGGCGCCGGAACCGCAGATGACCGGCAAATTCAGCCGCAATCGTCTGCCAGGAGCGCTCTTGCGGCGCGGGCAGTAGGTTTTCCCGGAAGTGTCCGAACAGGCCCCACAAAACGTAAAGGAGCCCCGCGAAAACCACGCCCCAGGCGGCCTGGAAATGCAGAGCGCGGCTCCAGCCATTCTGGTCGGGCAGAACGTAGCGGTAGCCGGTGGGGACCGAAGGCCTCGATGAGGGGATCGGGATCTGGAACAAGGGTTTGGTCAAGACATTGCCTGTCTCGCCCCAGTAAAACCGTGGATGGGAGATCACGATCTCTATACCCGTCACCAATAAGGCAAGGAGGCACAGGGCCGCGATCCAGTGGGTCAGCCGGACGAGTGCCGCGTGCCGGGGCGCGTCTGCGCGAACCGGCTGGACGTCTCCGCTGGGAATGCAGACGGAATCTGCCATTGCGGGATTGTATCACGGCATCCGCCGGGAAGAATCAAGAATTTTGTCGACGCCGTACACTGAAAGCATGGAGATCACCGACGCCTCCGGTTACCCCGGTTCCGCCGACCAGATTTTTTCCCCCGAAGACGAAGAACAAGTCGTCGAGATCTTGAAGAGAGCGTCGGCGGAACATGTTCCACTCACGGTGATGGGCGCGCTTACCGGCGTTACGGGAGGTGCCGCGCCCCAGGGCGGCTGGGGATTGTCTCTCGCGAAACTGCGCAAGCTCGAAATTCAGAAAGGCAAGGCGATTGCCGAGCCAGGCGTCCTGCTTCGCGAGGTCCAATCCGGCGCGGCGGCATCAGGACAATTCTACGCGCCCGATCCTACGGAAAACACCTCGTCAATCGGGGGTAATATCGCGACAAACGCCAGCGGCTCCCGTTCGTTCCGCTACGGAGCCACACGCGAGCATGTCCTCGCCTTGCGCGTCGCGCTGCTCGATGGACGCGTGCTCGAGGTCCGCCGAGGCGAAAAAGTCGATTTCGACGTCCCGGCGCTGCGTCTGCCGAGAACCACCAAGCACTCTGCCGGATACAGGCTTGCTCCTGGGATGGATGCCGTCGACCTGTTTATCGGCAATGAAGGAACGCTCGGCGTCGTCACCCGGGCCGAGTTGCAGTTGCTGCCCGCGCCCGGCGAACTGCTAGGCGGCGTGGTGTTCTTCCCGTCGGACGAAGGGGCGCTTGATGCCGTCGACCGCTGGCGCGCCACGCCCGGCCTCCGGATGCTCGAATATCTGGATTCCAAGTCCCTCCAGATGATGGATGTGCCGCACGAAGCCGCGCTTATGATCGAAATCGAGGGCGACGCCGATCTGGACATGGCGGGCGCGCTGGAAGAAGACTCCTGGTTCGCCGTGTCCGCTGCCGACCGCGAACGGTTCCGCCAGTTCCGCCACAATTTGCCGGAGCGCGTGAATGACCGTATCCGGAAAAGCGGATTCATGAAGCTCAGTACGGATTACGCCGTGCCGCTCGAAAAGAATCGCGAGATGCTGGCCATTTATCGTTCCAAGCTCCAGCGTGCCGTAAGTGACAATTACGTGATTTTCGGCCATATCGGCGACGCGCATGTGCACATCAACACGTTTTCCGACAGTGAAGAGCAGTTCGCGGCCGCCAAGGCCGTGACTACCGATCTGGCGAAGGATGCCGTGGCGCTCGGCGGAACGGTGGGCGCCGAGCACGGGCTGGGCAAGCGCAAGGCGCACCTACTACAGTTGCAATACTCGCCGGTGGAGATCGAGGCGATGCGGGGGGTGAAGCGGCGATTCGATCCGCAATGGCTGTTAGGCCAGGGGACTCTGTTTCAAGAGAGTTAGAGGCGTCGTCGCCCATTGACCCGGCGGCGTTTGCCAAGGGATCTTGTTATAATGTAATTTCCCTATGAATCCCGCGCCCAAGAAGATCATCCTGCTCAGACCGCGAGGTTTTTGCGCTGGTGTGGTTCGCGCCATCGACGTGGTCAAGATCGCGCTGGACCTATACGGCGCCCCCATTTACGTCCGCAAGGAGATCGTCCACAACAAACACGTGGTCGACGAATTGCGTGCCGCGGGAGCGATCTTTGTCGAGGAATTGGAAGAAGTTCCCGCCGGCGCGCGGCTGATTTTCAGCGCTCACGGCGTTTCCCCCGCCGTCTGGACCCAGGCGCGGGAGCGCGACCTGAAGGTTATCGATGCGACCTGCCCGTTGGTGACGAAAGTCCACCTGGAGGCCAAGAGGTTCGCAAAAAAGGGCTACTCCATTGTCCTGATCGGCCATAAGGACCACGACGAAGTGATTGGCACGCTGGGCGAGGCCCCAGAAGCCACGTTTCTGGTCTCCACCGTCGAGGATGTGGATCAGTTGAACGTCCCGGATCCCGAGCACGTATCATTTATCACGCAAACCACTTTGAGCCTGGACGAGACCAAGGACATTGTCGAGCGGCTCCGGGAGCGCTTCCCGAAGATTCAGGGTCCCGCTGCCCAGGATATCTGCTATGCGACGGAAAACAGGCAACTTGCGGTGAAAGCTGTAGTGCCGCTGTGCCAGCTCCTGCTGGTCGTCGGCTCGCAAAACAGCTCCAATTCGCGCCGCCTGGTCGAGGTCTGCGAAAAGATGGGCATTCCGGCCTACTTGATCGACGACTTAAGAGAAGTGAAACCGGAATGGCTGCGGGACATCCAAACAGTCGCAGTGACTGCGGGCGCGTCGGCGCCGGAGAACCTGGTGGAAGAATTGATCGAATCGCTTCAAGGACGGGGATTCGATACCCTTGAGGAAATGGAGATCAAGGAAGAAGACGTGCGCTTCAACCTGCCGTCGGAGCTTGGGAGAACCGTGCAGCTCCAAACCATCTCAACTCAACCCAGCGCGCGCGTATGAGTAGTCCCAGCCTCCAGCTCGCCGAAGCGGTGACCACCTCGGCCGCGTCGTCTCTGCGCAAGGCCGTGGACCACCTGCTCCGGCGCCAGCGTCCGGACGGTTACTGGTGGGGTGATCTGACCGCCGACACCACGTTGGAATCGGACTTTATTCTACTCGAGCTGTGGCGTCATCCTCCGCAGAACGGCGTCTGGAATCCGACTACGCGGCATCTCATCGATAAGGCCGTCCGCTCGATTCTCGACCGGCAGTTGCCGGACGGCGGATTCAATATCTACGCCGGCGGACCTTCGGAAATCAGCGCTTCGGTGAAGGCTTACACGGCGTTGAAGCTGGCAGGGCTGGACTTCGATGACCAGCATTTGAGCCGGGCCCGGGAACGGATTCTTGCGCTGGGCGGACTGCAGGCGGCGAACAGCTACACGAAAATCAATCTCAGCCTGTTCAATCTGTATTCCCGCGAAGCGACGCCTTCGATCCCGCCGGAAATGATTCTGCTGGGCCGCCTGATCTACGAGGTTTCCTCCTGGTCCCGCGCGATCGTGATTCCGTTGTCGATCGTACATGCGATGAATCCGCAGAGGCCGGTTCCGGCCGGATTCACGCTCGAGGAGCTGTTCCTGCCCGGCGTGCCTCTGGAATTCCCCAACGACGAGGGATTCTTCAGCTGGCGGAATTTCTTCCTCAAGGCTGATAAGTTCCTAAAATTTTGGGAAAAGCACGGCTCGCGCGGCCTGCGCCGCCAAGCCATCCGCCGTGCCGAGCAGTGGATATTGGCTCGCACCCGGTACACCGATGGGTTGGGCGCGATCTACCCGCCGATGATGTATGTCATCATGGCGCTAGATTTGCTGGGCTATCCGAAGGATCACCCCGACGTTCAGGAATCCGAACAACAATTCTTCAATCTGCTGGTGAACGACGAGCGGGGATTCTTCTTCCAGCCCTGTTTTTCACCCGTCTGGGACACGGGGATCGTCGTGTATGCGTTGGGCGAGTCGGGCCAGGTCCCTGAGGAGAACCTGAGCCGCAGCGTCGACTGGCTGCTTGCCAAGGAAGTGCGGCGCAAGGGCGACTGGTCGATCAAGCGTCCGGACGTCGAACCGTCCGGCTGGTACTTTGAATTCGCCAACGAGTATTATCCCGATATCGACGACACGGCGCAGGTTCTGCTGGCTCTGGCGCGAGCCAAAGGGTCGAGCGCGGCCAAGCAGCAAGCCGTCACGCAGCGGGCGGTTGACTGGCTCCTGGCCATGCAGTCGAAGGACGGCGGCTGGGCGGCGTTCGACGTCGATAATGACTGGCATTTCCTCAGTGCGGTTCCGTTTGCCGATCACAATGCGATGCTCGATCCGACATGCCCGGATATTACCGGCCGCGTGATGGAAGGGCTGATTGCCTCCGGCGTCGATCCGAAGCATCCGGCCATCCGCCGCGGAGTGGAGTACCTGAAGCGCACGCAAGAAGTCGACGGAAGCTGGTACGGGCGCTGGGGTGTCGACTACATCTATGGCACATTCCTTGCCCTGCGCGGATTGAAGGACGCGGGCGAGAGCGACCGCGAGGCCTACATCCTGCGGGCCGGCGAATGGATCCGGTCCATTCAGAACGCCGACGGGGGCTGGGGCGAAAGCTGCGCCAGCTACGACAATCAATACTACACGCCCGCCGAGAGCACGCCCTCGCAGACGGCTTGGGCGATCCTGGGCCTGCTGGCTGGTGGCGACACCACGAGCAACAGCCTGCACAAAGGCGTTGAATATCTGATCGAGACCCAGAAAGCCGACGGAAGCTGGGACGAAACCCTGGCCACCGGCACCGGTTTCCCGCGCGTCTTTTATTTGCACTACCACCTTTACCGCAACTCATTTCCGGTGCTGGCTTTGTCCAGCTATCTGAAATCGAGGAGCGCACACGGAGCAGACCGCACATGAGAGTTCCTTTTTCGCAAGTCGCCGATATGGCGACCTACATCGCCAAGAACAAGATCCGCCCGCGGCCGGAGTGGCAGAAGAACAACGCCGTTGCCAACGACGCCTCCAACCCGTTCCGCATCATCCACGCCCAGATTCCTGCGGCGGGAGTGGAGCGCAAGCCCCACCCGATGATCAACAAGCGGTTCCCGCTGGTGATGATGCTGGAGCCTCTGCACGCCTGCAACCTCACCTGCACCGGCTGCGGCCGCATTCGCGAGTACGAATCGTCGATCCGCGAGCGTCTCAGCGTGGAGCAGTGCCTGAAGGCGGTGGACGAGTGCGGCGCGCCCATGGTCTCCATCTGCGGAGGAGAGCCTCTGCTGTACCCGGAAATCGCGCGGCTGACCAACGAGATCCTGTCCCGCGGCCGCTGGATCCAACTCTGCACGAATGGCATGTTCCTGGTGAAGAAGCTGAAGGAGTTCACGCCGCATCCGGGCCTGGTCTTCAACGTCCACCTGGACGGCATGGAAAAGAACCACGACTTCTCCGTGGAGCGCGAAGGGGTCTTCAAGGAAGCGATCGAAGGCATCAAGGCGGCCAAGGCGGCTGGGTTCAAGGTGTTCACCAACACCACAGTCTACAAAGAGACCGACATGCAGGAAATCTGGGATCTGTACGAATTCCTGGAGCCGTTGAGAGTCGATGGCCACGCCATTGCGCCGGCGTATGGATATTCGGCCGTCAACCAGCGCGAAATCTTTTTGACGCGCGAGGACGTGCACGAGAAATTCAAGAACATCGACAAGATGGCCAAGCGCTTCCCGCTGGTTTCATCGCCGATTTACATGGAGTTTCTGAAAGGCGACCGCGAACTGCCTTGCACAGCATGGGGGATGCCCACCTATAACGTCAAAGGCTGGAAGGGCCCCTGCTACCTGATCACCGACGCGCATCACGACACATTCGAGGATTTGATGACCAAAACTCCGTGGGAAAGCTACGGCTCGGGCAACGATCCCCGCTGCGAGGAGTGCATGGTCCACTGCGGATACGAGCCTTCGGCAGCCTACGGAATCAATTCGAAACTGAGCGATCCGTTCAAGCAGTTGAGCTGGCTTCTGAGCTAAGTGAAACCGACGCTGGTAACCGGCGCCACGGGGTTTGTCGGCTGGCATGTGGCGCGATGCCTGCTGGAGCGCGGTGAGAAGGTCCGCGCTCTGGTGCGCGATCCGGCGCGGTTGAGGGAACTGGAAGGGATTGAGCGGTTCCAGGGGGATCTAAAGGACCCGGAATCGCTGGCAAAGGCCGTGGAGGGTTGCGGCGTGGTCTATCATGTCGCCGCGGATTACCGGCTGTGGACGAAGAACCCCGATGAGATGTACCGCTCCAACGTCGACGGCACCAGGCATGTTCTCGACACGGCGAGGCGGGCGGGGGTGGATCGGGTCGTCTACACGAGCACGGTGGGCTGCATCGGGATTCCTAAGGATGGAATTGGCGACGAGCAGACACCAGTCGACATCGAAGAGATGACCGGGCCGTACAAGCGGTCCAAGTTTTTGGCGGAGAAGGTCGCTTTGGAGTTCGCCGAAGGCGGATTTCCGGTTGTGATTGTGAATCCAACGGCGCCGGTGGGCGATCACGATTTCAAACCGACGCCGACCGGCAAGATGCTGGTGGATTTTGTGCGCGGCGCGATGCCGGCGTATCTCGATACCGGCCTGAACGTGGTCGATGTGAGGGATGTCGCGCTGGGGCATCTGTTGGCGTGCGAGCGCGGTAGGGTCGGGGAGAGGTATATTTTAGGCGCGGAGAATCTAACGCTGCAGCGGATTTTCGGCATTCTGGCCGATGCGCTGGGGCGTCCGGCTCCCAAAGTGAGGATTCCATACGCGGTTGCGTACGCGGCCGGGATGGTTTCGACGGCCTGGGCAGGCGTGACGGGAAAGGAGCCGCTGGCGCCGCTCGATGGGGTGAAGATGGCCCGGAAAAAGATGTGGGTCCGGCATGATAAAGCGGTGAAGGAGTTGGGTTTTGCGCCAGCCCCCGCAGCCGAGGCGTTGAAACGCGCAGTTTCCTGGTTTCAGTCGAACGGATATTGTTAGTGCGGACGTGGTTGGTGGTGGCGGCCGAGGCCCGTGAATTCAGGGGAGTTGTGAAGCGGTTCGGGCCAGGCGAGCGGCTGAGTGATTTTGGCGCGAGGTTTGCACAAAACATTCGGATAGGCGCAGACCGGTGGTGGCTGGTGGCCAATGGGCCGGGCCCGCGTTGTGTAGTAGAAGCACTGAAGGCGAGGATGGACGTAGACGGCATCATCAATACGGGATTCTGCGGAGCGCTCGATCCGGCGCTACGCATCGGCGACCTTGTGATGTGGCGCGGCGCGGAAATTCCCTCCACGATGCCTCACGCGGTGGGCGAAATCAGCTCTTCCGACCGCGTGATCGCGACCGCCGCGGAAAAGCGTCAGCTGCGCGAGAAGACTGGAGCTATAGCAGCGGAAATGGAAGCCGCAGCGGTGAAGAAGGTTGCCGCCGACTGGGCCGTTCCCTTTTATTGCGTGCGCGCGGTGTCCGATACCGCTGAGGGAGATTTACCGCTCGATTTTAATTCTTATCGCGATCCGGCCGGGCGCTTCAGCCTTCCCCTCATCGCCTTTGCGGCCATTCGCCGCCCGTTTACGCGCATCCCGGCGCTCCGGCGCCTGGAAGCTAATTGCAATGTGGCATCCGAATCCCTAGGAGCATTTTTTGCAGACTGTCGACTTTAGTCCCATTCAGGCCACCGACGCGTCCCTGGCGACCATGAAGGCCGCTGTTTACAAGGGCAACGGCGTTGTGGCCGTGGAATCCGTTCCAGTGCCCGAAATCGGCCCGGGCGAAATTCTCATTCGCGTGGAATCCTGCGGCATCTGCCACACGGATCTGAAAAAAATTGAATATGACCTGCTGGCTCCCCCGCGCATCTACGGGCATGAGACGGCGGGCGTGGTGGCCAAGGTCGGCCGCGGGGTGACGAAATATAAGCCCGGCGACGGTGTCATCGTTTTTCATCACATCCCTTGCGGGAAATGCTTTTACTGTTCCCGAAAGCTCTACGCGCAGTGCCCGGTGTATAAGAAAGTTGGCGTGACGGCTGGTTACGAGCCGGCTGGCGGCGGCTTCGCGCAGTACGTCCGTGCCATGGACTGGATCGTCGAGCGGGGCGTCGAGAAGATTCCCGAGGGTGTGTCTTTCGATCAGGCCTGCTTTGTCGAGCCGGTGAATACCTGTCTCAAAGGTGTTAAGCAGATTGACCCGCAACCGGAAGATGTCGTCGCGATCCTGGGGCAGGGACCCATTGGACTGATCTTCACCATGATGGTGGCGCGCATCTGCTCGAGAATTGTCGCCACCGACACGATGCCCAAACGGCGCGCTTTAGCCCTGGAATTTGGCGCATCCGAGGCGTTCGACCCGCGCGGCGAGGACCTGGAGCGGTCGGTTCGGGCCTTGACCGAGGGCCGAGGCGCGGATCTGGTCATCATTGCCGCCTCCGCGAAAGGAATTGTGGAACAGGCGGTGAAATGCTCGCGCCCGGGGGCGAAAATCCTGTTGTTCGCGCAGACCTCCCATCAGGAGCGGGTGGACCTGTCCGGAGCCGATATCTGCGTGGGAGAACGCATGTTATGCGGTTCCTACAGCGCTTCGGTGGACATTCAGGCCGAGGGCGCGGAGATGGTATTTTCGGGGGCTTTGCCTGTTGAACGGCTTATTTCACATCGGTATCCGCTAAACTGTATTCATGAGGGGATTGAACGCGCGTTGCATCCGGACGAAGAATCATTAAAGATAGTAGTACAGCCACAGAGGTGGAAAGAGTGAATCAGCAGATGACGGCTGCCGTCCTTTACGGAAAAGAGGACGTGCAGATCGAAAGCGTGGATGTTCCGCAGATCGGCCGCGGCGATGTGCTGGTGCGCGTCCGCGCCGCGTTGACGTGCGGCACCGACGTCAAAGTCTTTCGCCGCGGTTATCACGCCCGCATGATCGTCCCGCCGGCATTGTTCGGCCACGAGATGGGTGGCGATATCGTCGCCATGGGCAGGGATGTGACCGGATTCAAACTGAGCCAGCGCGTGGTGGCGGCCAACTCGGCGCCCTGCGGCGAATGTTTCTATTGCAGGCGCAATCAGGAAAATCTGTGCGAGGATCTGTTGTTCAACAATGGAGCTTACGCCGAGTACATCCGCATTCCCGAGCGCATCGTGCGCAAGAACATGTACGAAGTGCCTGCCCACGTCAGCTATCAGGACGCGGCTCTCGTGGAACCGCTGGCCTGCGTGCTGCGCGGCCTGGAGGAAACGGGCGTCCGCCCCGGCGATACCGTTGCCGTGATCGGCCTCGGCCCCATCGGCATGATGTTCGTGCGGCTGGCGAAAGCAGTCTTCAACGCGCGCGTGATCGCCATCGGACGAAGGCCGCAGCAGTTGCAGCGCGCCGCGAGGATGGGCGCCGATGAAACCATCCTCAATTGCGAGGGCGCCGACGTGGTGGGCCCGGTGCAGGAACTGACTGGAGGCCGCGGGGCCGATGTTGTGATTGAAGCTGTGGGCCTGCCCGAAGTCTGGCAGCTGGCCATCAAACTGCTGCGCCGCGGTGGCGTGGTGAACTTCTTTGGCGGCTGCCCGGACGGCACGCACCTCGCCCTTGATACGAACCTGCTCCATTATTCGGAGCTGACCTGCAAGGCCAGTTTCCATCACACGCCCGCGCTGATTCGCCGAGCGCTCGATCTGGTGAGCCGCGGCTATGTGGGAGCCAAGGATTTCGTCAATCACTCCGAGCCCCTCACCAATCTGCTGCAGGTGATGCAGCACCTGATGAGCCACAACGGCCATCTGAAAACCGCGATTATCCCGTAACCGGCTGTGTTCCTTCCTCCCGCCGCTTTCGTCGCGAATCCGGAGTTGTTGCAGCGCACCTGGACTCGCGACGAGTCGCTCGCGTACACGCGCTGGCTCGCCACGCATCATTACGAGAATTTCCACGTCGTCAGCTTCTTGCTGCCGAAGCGCCTGCATCAGGACTTTTATAACGTCTACTCCTTCTGCCGTTGGGCCGACGATCTGGGCGACGAAATCGGCGACACCGGAGAGAGCCTCCGCCTGCTCGCCTGGTGGCGCAGGGAATTGCAACGGATGTACGCCGGCCAACCCGCGCATCCGGTTTTCGTGGCGCTCGCCGAGACCGCGGCGCGGCACGAGTTGCCGCAGGAGACCTTCGACGATCTGATCAAAGCCTTCGAGCAAGATCAAACCGTCGCCCGCTATCGGAATTTCCCGGAGCTGTTTCAATACTGCCGCTATTCGGCTAACCCCGTCGGCCGCCTGGTCCTGGGATTGTGCGGGTACCGCGACGCGGCCCGCCAGGAGCTGTCCGATGCCACGTGCACGGCGCTGCAGCTCGCCAATTTCTGGCAGGATGTGATTGTCGATCTCGAAAAGGATCGCGTCTATCTTCCGCTCGACGTGCTCGACAGGTACGGCTATCCGGTGGAGGATCTGTTCGCGCGGCGTTTTGACGATCGCTTCCGCCAGGCCATGAAGGAAGTGATCGGCGTGGCTCAAGAGTTGTTTTTGAAGGGCCTTCCATTGGCCGGAAAGGTGGACCGGCGCCTGTCCATCGACCTTGAACTGTTCAGCCGCGGGGGCCTGAAAATCCTCGAAAAAATCGAACAGCAGGATTATAATGTCCTTGGCTCGCGTCCGTCGATTTCCAAGGTCGAGCGCGTTGTTCTGTTGCTCGGCGCCATCGGGCGGCGAGCTTTGTCACCTGCCTACAAACCAGCTGCATGACCGATTTCACCGTGGAAGAATCCTACGCCTGGTGCGTGGAGGTGGCGCGCGAGCAGGCGAAGAATTTCTACTACTCCTTCCTGCTGCTCCCTTTGCCCAAGCGCGAGGCCATGTGCGCCATCTACGCGTTTATGCGCTACTGCGACGACCTAAGCGACGATGAAGGCATCGCCGACCGCCGCTCCTCTATTGCCCGCTGGCGCGAGGATCTGGAAGCCGCATTGAACGGCCGCGCGGGCGCGCATCAGCTTTGGCCCGCATTCATCGACACCGTCCAGCGTTTTAAAATTCCGCACGAGTACTTTTTCGACATGATCGACGGCGTTTCGAGCGACCTGCAGCCTCGCTGCGTTCAGACGTTCGACGAGTTGTACGACTATTGTTATCACGTCGCGAGCGTCGTCGGCCTGACGATCATCCATATTTTTGGATTTGACGATCCCAAGGCGTTGGAACTGGCCGAGAAATGCGGGATCGCGTTTCAGTTGACCAACATCCTGCGGGACGTGCGCGAGGATTACGAGAAAGACCGCGTCTACATCCCCGCTGAGGACTTCGTGCGCTTCGGTGTTTCGCAGGCAACGCTCATCTCCACCGAGGGGTTTCTGCAGATGATGGAGTTTGAGGCGAACCGGGCGCGCCAGTATTACCGCGAATCGGCGCCGCTGGTGGCGATGATCCATGCCAACAGCCGGCCGTCGTTGAAGGCGCTGATCGGGATCTATTCTCGCCTGCTCGAAAAAATCGTCGAGTCGAATTACGACGTGCTGACGCGGCGCATACGCGTTCCGACCTGGGAAAAGATCTGGATTTTGGTAAAAGCGAAGTTCGTTATTTGAACGTCCAACGCAGGCCAGCGTATGGGCCTCGCAATAGGCCCTGCAAGTAGTAATCCTTCTCCGGATTCGTTTTGAAGAAGAACCCGCGATAGGCGGCGACCAAATCGAGCTGTTTATACACACGGAACAGAAACCGCGCTTCTGCGTCCGCCTGCTCGGCTTTGTGCGGCCACGCGAACCCCTCGATCTTCGCATCGAAGGAGACCTTCTTGCTGAAATGATACTCGGCGGCTACGCCGAGGGAAGGGAAGATGATCGACCGCGAGTCCTGCACCGGTGCAGCGTACGGATCGGCCGGCGCGTCGAAGCGGGCGGTCATCTGCGTCCACTCAATGCCCCACAGGGTCCGGAAGCGGAACTTGCGCGCGCCCGCGGGATCGGGATACGTCAGGTAGTTCCACGTGGCGCGGGCGTGCTGAATTTTTGCGTTGGTGGATATGACGTCGCCCATGCCATAGGGCTGTCCGAACAGGTACAGGTTTATCGGCGCGACGGTGTTCCCCTGCTGCGAGGTCTGAAAGTATTCGAACTCCAGCAGATTGGCGCGTCCCGCCGGCGACGTGACCAAGATGCCATAGGCGGGCTTGTTTGAGCCAGAGAAATCGATGCTGGACCCCACCGTGGCGCTGTCGCCATCGACATTGGCCTTTCCGGGCCTCATGATCGGGTGCGACGTTTGCTTCCAATAATACAGCTCGACGGAGATATCGCTGAGATTCTTATATTCATCGGGAGGCAGCGGCGGAGGCGGCGCGGCCGCCGGATTGGGCGTCTGCGTCGTCGATGCGGGAGGCGTCTGCGGCGCCGGCGGCTGAGTCTGCGCCAAGGCGGCCGAGGCAACCATCAAAAACGTCAAACTGTAGGGGAAGACCACACTACGGGCAAGTAACTTCACGCGTTTTTTCATTGTATCAATAAAATACTTAGGCGCGCCGCGCACCGGTTGAGTTTCATGCTTCTGCCGATGTCCTTCAAGAACGCCGTTCATTCGGTTTTCGCCTGATATACACGCTTCGTCACCAGCCCGTCCGTCGCAGGCTTGGACGGGTAATGGAACGCTACTAAGCCAGCGCCTTCGCGCCCTAAACGGTGCCGCGATCTTAACGCGCGTGTAATTTCGGGGCAACAGTGGACGCGCAAACTGAGGGCAAATTTATGACTCGCTTACTATGTGCGCTTTGCCTCTTTCTTCCGGCGCTGCTCATCGCGCAGGACCGCGCCGCCATCAACGGTTCAGTAACGGATGCATCCGGAGCCCTCGTGCTTGGGGCCGATATTGAGCTAAAATCGCCCGCCAACGGGCTTCATCGCCAGACTACGACGGGCGAAAGGGTCTGTACGAGATCACGCCGCTGCCGGTGGGAACCTACACCCTTCGAATATCCAAGGCGGGTTTCAAACCCACCGAGATCAGCCAGGTCGACCTTCAGTTCGGCGAAACGCGAACCATTGACGCCAAACTGGAGGTCGGCGGGGTCGCCGAGGTGGTGGAAGTCACCGCCGCGGCGGAGACGCTGAACCGGACGAACGCGGAAGTGGGAGGCGTCATCGAGTCGGCTCAAATCAAGGAAATTCCCGTCAGCGGCCGAAACTGGGCAAGTCTGATGTTGCTCGCACCAGGCGCCATCAATTATGGCGATGGTGCGCAGCGCAGCATCCGTTTCTCGGGCCATTCGCTCGACGATTCGAACTTCACCTTCGACGGAATCGATACCAGCGGCGTTCAGGAGCAGACGCAGAAGGCGGACACGCGGCTCAATATCGCGCTCGACGCAATTTCCGAGTTCCGCGTGAGCAGTTCGAACTATACCGCTGAGACCGGTGCGGCCGGCGGCGCTCAAATCAATGTCGTGTCGAAAACCGGAAGCAACCAGAATCACGGCAGCGTCTTCTACGCGGTCCGCAACGATGCGCTGGACGCCCGCTCTCCTTTCGATGGCGACACCATCCCTCCATTCACGCTTCATCAGTTCGGCGCGAGTTTCGGCGGCGCCATCGTGAAGAACAAGGCGTTCTTCTACGCAAACTACGAGGGGCTGCGCCAGGACCTCGGCCAGACGTTTGTGAATTTCGTGCCGAACGCGGCCTTCCGCGCCCAGGTGCTCGCGACGTCTCCCGTTCTGAAACCGATCATCGACGCATACCCGATGGGCCAGGTCCACATCGACAGCGTCAGCGACCAGATCACCAAGGTGGCCACCGACACCATTCGCGAGGACGCCGGCATGTTCCGCTTCGATTTTCGTTTTAACGATAAGAACACCCTGTTTGCCCGCTACAACGTCGACAACGCCTACGTCGACTCGCCGACCGACGCCCTGGGCAGCCACAACGTCATCCCGCATATCCCCACTAACTTTGTTCTCCAGTATCAATGGATCGTTTCGCCCATTACAGTCAACGAGGTGAAATTCGGGCTGAACCGCGCCAACTATCACAACTATGGGTATGGGACCGCGCCGATAACGGTCAGCGTTCCCGGATTCGACAGCGTGAGCGATACGTCGCTCGACACCGAGGTCGGCACAACCTTCTCCTACATCGACAACCTGACCATGGTGCGCGGGCGCCATACGCTCAAGTTCGGCGTGGATATTCGCCGCATCCGCCTGAATAACTCCGGAAATACGCTGACCACATCGTCGATCACCTACGCGACCAATGACGACTTCATCCACAATCAGGCCGATTCGGCCACCTATCTTCAAGGAGAAGGCGTCGTCGGCAACCGGCGCACGTTCTCTATGGGCTATGCACAGGATGATTTTCGTGTCAGTCCGTCGCTCACCTTGAACCTCGGCTTGCGCTACGAATACTATTCGGTGGCCCACGAGATTCTCAATCGGTCCGCGGTGGTGGATATTGTCGGCTGCGGCGGGTTCTGCCCGAAGGGTACGCCCTATTACTCGCCGAACACCAAGGATTTTGGCCCCCGGATCGGGATGGCGTGGGCCCCTTCTGGCCTTGGAGGCAAGACCACAATCCGCAGCGGCTTCGGCATGTACTTCGGCGGCAACCAGAATGACGATTTCAGCGATCCGGCGGAAAGCGCCGTGCCCCGCTACTCGCTCTCGTCTTCCGATTTTCCAGACCTCGCGTACCCCCTGGTGGCCTTTCTCGATCCCAAGAACCAGCTCTATAGCCCAAAGGCGATCGATCGCCACCGCAAAGATCTTTACTACGAAAACTGGGATTTCGTTATCCAGCAGCAACTGCCGAAGGATTGGCTGTTCCAAATCGGCTACATCGGCGGCGAAGGACACCACCTGTTTGACAAGTACACCGTCAACCGGATAAACCCCGCCACGGGGACGCGTCCCTTGGCCGGCTTCGGTTCCTTTGGAATGAAGGCGAATGACGGCAACAATAACTTCAACGCCATGCAGGCTTCGATGAATCGCCGGTTCAAGCACGGTTTCCTCTTCCAGGCCAATTACATGTGGTCCCACGGCATTACCGACTCCTCGATCGGAGCGGGTGAGTCCGTGTCATTTGAAAACATGAGCTGCCGTGCTTGCGATCGCAGCCGGACAAATATCGACGTCCGCCACAATCTGACGGCGAACGCCATTTACCAGCTTCCCTTCGGTGCCGGCCAGCCGTGGCTTAAGGACGGTTGGGCCTCGCACGTCTTCGGGGGGTGGGAACTCGCCGGTATCGGGATCGCCCGCACCGGGCTTCCGGTGAACATCACCATGTCGAGGAAAGCGGGCGACCTGCCGGATGGAAACACATCCAGCCAGCGCCCCAATCTGGTTCCAGGAGTCTCGATCTATGCCTCTAATCAAACCATCAATAGCTGGTTTAACCCTGCCGCGTTCACTTTGCCTGCCAAGGGAACCTGGGGCAACTCGGGCCGCTATTTAGGCGTAGGGCCGAACATGGTTGAGGTCGATTCGTCGTTACAGAAACGCTTTCGCGTGACGGAGCGTCTCTCGCTGAACCTCCGGGCCGCGGCCTACAACCTCTTTAATCACCCCGACTTCAGCAATCCCTCCGGCAGCATCGGTTCGCTCACGGGAACGCCTCCGTCGGTCAATGCCGGCTTTGGCAGGATCACCAGCATTATCAATAAGGGCGCGGTTGGCACCGGCGCTCCGCGCCGCATCGAGTTTATGCTGCGTGCCGAGTTCTAATGTCGCGAACGAGGGCGAATCGGAATTAGTTGCCCGTGGGCCTCTCTACGCGTTCAATGACAATCGACTCCACGGGCGCTTTCGAGGGCTCCATCTTTAGCCCGAGCTTCTCGAAGATCATGTACAGGGTCGGCCGCGTGGGATCGGCCATCGCTTGGCTCTCCGCGTCGGTACCCCCTCCTGGTGGAATGGGTCTCTGGCGCATCGGCACCCATCCATCGGTGTCGATGTCGTACAGACCCTTCAGGCCAGTGCGGTCGATCAGCGGCTTATCCGTAAAGTTCGATACGGAGACGCACAATTCCGCCATGTCGAATCCCTTTGCGTGTATTCCTCGTCCTTGTCCAGCGCCGCCGTAGTGGCACTGATCTGCGTGACTTTCGCAGTCTGCCTCGTCAATCCTCGACATCGTCGGCTTCGGCCCGTTTTTCGCCACTGTGAGGATATAGACCGGCTGTTCCTTAACTTCACGCCGGACGGCGAGTTTGAAGCGGTCGGCCAGAAGCGCCTGCAGCATCTGCCGCATTTTCAACTGACGTTGCTTGGCGGAGAGACCCTTTAGGTCCGCCTCCTCAGCCTTGGCCTCGATGTCGTAAACGCCACTGTCGGAGCGAATCCAGTCCGGGCCTCCGCTTAATTGTTGCCCCTGGAACGGCACGTCATACGCCACCGCAATGAGGATAAACATCGGGAGGCCAGCGACGCTGAATTTCCCGCTCGGCGAAAGCTCCGGGAAGACGAAGCGACGTTCCGACGGATTGTGGGGCTTCACCGATGCCACTTCGAACGGCGGCAGGGACTGCGCTTGGAGGCCTGACGCTACAATCACCGCGGCAAGAGCCGGCAACAAATTCTTCGCGAGATCCATGGAACGCTCCTCTCTTGGACCTTAGCAAAGAGCGGGCCACTACGGCTTCCAGAAACCGGGATCGGCGTCGATCACAGCTTTGGGCGGATTGCTCATCTTTGGGTTGATGGCAAAAAGCGTATACGCACTGCTGACGATCGTCTCCTGGTTGAGCTTCCGGAAACGCGCCAGATCCGCCGGGCTCATGGCCGCCGCCTCGTTCGGGCCCGAATCCAGTTCCTTAAGTGACACAATCGGGATCAAAACCAGGTATGTGCTCTCCGGCGCGCCGGACTCGATTCTGTAAACCGCCGCCCGGCCTTTCCAGCCCGTCTTTTCGCGGGCCGCGTTCAGCAGTTTCGCCCGCTCGGCGAAATCCGGCGCATGACCGGGACGGATTCGAATCGCATAGACGTTCACGTAGCGCATGCTCGCCAAATTCAAGGCTCCGGGAAGATAGCTGAGCCCTTTCTGCAGGCTGGCGACCATGCTGCTGTCGGCGGTGAGCAACTCCCCGTCCTGCGGACCCAGCGGCGAAATCTCCGACCGCAAAGGCTCCGTGCCTTGCAGCTTGAGCGCGTACTCGATCGAGGCCCAGGAATCGAACGCCTCCACAAACCAAGCCTGGTTTGGACCGGTCACGCTCTCCATTCCGATGTAGTTCGCAAATCCGGCTTTGGCGAAGGCCCGCGCATAGGCTGCCTCAATCTTCTGATGCTCGGCGCCCTTGCCCGACTTGACGTCCTCGCGGACGATCCGCAGGATCCGGGGTTCTTCGGTTTGCGCGTGAATCAGCGCGAGTCCCGACAGCAGGAGCGCCGCCCCGAAAATGCGAGTGATGGTCATCTCTTCTGTTCCCTTTCGTGGAGTCTGCCAAGTATAACCCGCTCGCTGTCCAAGACATTTGGCCGATGATTTCAGGGCATGCGAAGATTAAGGCCACGACCGAACGGGTCTTCGAAGTCACACAGGAAGTCGACGGAGGCTACTGCGCGGAGTGCCTGACACACGATATTTTCACTCAGGCCGATACTTGGGACGAGCTCCGTGCGAACGTCCGCGAAGCGGTTCGCGCTTATTTTCTTGATCAGCCAGCCCCGGAGCGTGTCCGCTTGCATCTGGTAAGGGACGAGGTACTGGCACCGCTGTGAAGACTCCCCGCAACCAGAGCGGGGTAGAACTGGCCGCGCGCCTCTGCCGCCGCTGGGGTTACCGGGAAGTGAAGCAGCGCACCAGCGAATCGCGATTCGCGCGCACGAGGCTTTGAGAATTGGAACACTCAGCTCGATTCTACGGGCTGTCTCGCGCCATAAAGGCGTAAGCCGACAAGATCTGATCGACAGCCTTTAGCCGAGCGGTTGCCCACTTCCCGGCCAACCCGCTACCCTAGTAGCTGAACCTCCCATGCTCAAAGTAAAAGTGGAAGCTCCTGACGATCTCGACCCGATCGAAACCTCCGAATGGATCGAGGCGCTCGATGAGATTATCGACGCAGCCGGGCCCGACCGGGCCAGCTATCTCCTGAACCGACTCATGGAAAGGGCCGCCAACTTCGGCGTGCAGCCCCCTCTTCGCTGGAATACTCCGTACATCAACACGATTTCGACCGACGAAGAGGTCGCCTATCCCGGCGATCGCGCCATCGAACGCCGGATCAAGAGCCTGGTGCGCTGGAACGCCGCCGCCATGGTAGTGCGGGCCAATAAGTACGACGCCAATATCGGTGGCCACGTCGCCACCTACGCGTCGCTGGCCACGCTGCTCGAAGTCGGCTACAATCACTTCTTCCACGGTTCGCATAACGGCGACGCCGGGGATTTCATTTATTTCCAGGGCCACGCCTCGCCCGGCGTGTATGCCCGAGCCTACCTGGAAGGCCGCCTGCAAGAGAAGAATCTCGAGAATTTCCGCCATGAGTTGCGCGATGTGCCCGGGCTGTCCTCCTATCCGCACCCATGGCTGATGCCCGATTTCTGGCAGTTTCCAACGGTTTCCATGGGACTCGGACCCATCGGCGCCATTTATCAGGCGCGCCTGATGAAGTACCTGGAAAATCGGGGCATCATCAAGCCGTCGGCGCGCAAAGTTTGGGGATTCTTGGGCGACGGCGAAACGGACGAGCCCGAGACGCTGGGTGCATTGACGCTGGCGTCGCGCGAAAAGCTCGACAACCTGATCTTCGTGGTCAACTGTAACCTGCAGCGCCTGGATGGTCCGGTGCGCGGCAACGGCAGCATCATTCAGGAACTCGAAGCTGCGTTCCTCGGCGCGGGCTGGAACGTCGTCAAGTGCATCTGGGGCGCTGGCTGGGACGATCTTCTTGCTCGCGACACCACCGGACTGCTGCTGAAGCGCATGCACGAATGCGTCGACGGCGAATATCAGGCCTTCCGCGCGCAGAACGGCGCGTACATCCGCAAGGAATTTTTCGGAAAATATCCCGAGCTGCTGAAGCTGGTCGAGCATCTGTCCGACGACGATATCTGGGCTCTGCGCCGCGGCGGCCACGATCCGGTGAAGGTTTACAACGCGTATAAACGCGCCGTCGAAACCACCGGCAAACCCACCGTGATCCTCGCGAAAACCGTGAAGGGCTACGGCCTGGGCGAAACCGCCGAGGGGCGCAACACCGCGCATCAGACCAAGAAGTTCGCCGAATCCGAAATGATGAAGATTCGCGACCGCTTCCATATTCCCATTTCCGACGAAGTGGTTGAGCACCTGGAGTTTTATCGCCCGCCGGAGGAGTCGCCGGAGATGCAGTATCTCCGCCAGCGCTCCGAGGCGATGGGCGGGCCTCTGCCCGCGCGCAAGAATCAATATCCGCACGTCACCGCGCCTCCGCTCGACATTTTCCACGAGACGACGGGCGGATCGAAGGGCCGCGAGGCGTCCACCACGGCGTCGTTCGTCTCGATTCTCAAGGCTCTTCTGAAAACGCCGGAGTTGACCAAGCTGATCGTGCCCATCGTGCCCGATGAAGCGCGCACCTTCGGTATGGAATCGCTGTTCCGCGAATACGGCATCTACGCCAGCCAGGGCCAGCGGTATCGCCCGGTGGACGCGAACGTCCTGCTTTATTACAAGGAAGCCAAGGACGGGCAGATTCTGGAAGAGGGCATCACGGAAATGGGGTCTATGGCCTCGTTCCTGGCCGCCGGCACCGCGTATGCCAACTACGGCGTGCCGCTGATTCCCTTCTATATCTATTATTCGATGTTCGGCTATCAGCGCGTCGGTGACATGGTATGGGCCGCCGCCGATTCGCGCGTGAAGGGCTTCCTCTTGGGAGGTACGGCCGGCCGTAGCACGCTGCTCGGCGAGGGCCTGCAGCATCAGGACGGACATTCGCCGCTGCTGTTCAGCTCGGTTCCGACGTGCGCGATTTACGATCCGGCGTACGCATACGAGGTCGCGGTGATCGTGCAGGAGGGTATCCGCCGTATGTATCAGGAGCGCGAAGACCGCTTCTACTACATCACGGTTTACAACGAGAATTATGCCCAGCCGCCGATGCCCGAAGGCGACCACATCCGCGAGGGTATCCTGCGCGGCATCTACAAGTACAAGGCTTCGGAGAGCGGCTACGCCGCCGCGCAGCTGTTCGGCAGCGGTCCGATGCTGAACGAGGCTCTCAAGGCCCAGCAGATTCTAGCCGAGCGCTACCAGATCCCGACCGATGTGTGGAGCGTGACCAGCTACAGCGAGCTTCGCAAGGAAGCTTTGGATGTCGAGCGCTGGAACCGCCTGCATCCGGCAGCCGAGCCTCACGTGCCGTACATCCAGCAGGTGATCGGCAGCACGCAGGGTCCGATTATCGCCTCCAGCGATTACATGAAGGCGATTCCGGATGGCCTCGCGCCGTGGATCGGACCGCGGCTCACCTCGCTCGGCACGGACGGCTTCGGCCGCAGCGAAAATCGCGAGCATCTGCGGCACTTTTTTGAAATTTCGGCGGAAGCGATCGCGCAAGCTACGCTCGCCGCCTTGGCCCGCACCGGCGCCGTCAATGTACATCGCGCCGAAGCGGCCATCGCCGAGCTAGGGTTCAATCCGGAGAAGCCGAATCCTGCGCACACGTAAAGTTTACTTGTCTTTTTTCAGCTCGACGACCATCACCTCAATGGGCTTCGTACCGGCGTTGACGTCGGCATGCATTTCGCCGGGCTTGTTGGGGCCCAGCCAGTAGGCTTTCCCAGCGTCCCACACGTGCGTTTCCTTCTCGCCGTCCTTCGTAACGATGTTCATGGTGCCTCCCTGCAGGGGCACGATGACGCGGCCATGCTCATGCCGGTGCATCGTCAGCGGCGCATTCGGAAAAACGATGGTCCGCCAGACCTTCACGTCGTCGTTTTCGAACTGCGGAAACCGCTGGGTCTGGGTCGCCTGTTGCGGCGTCAGCGCGATGGCGGTGAGCAGAAGGGAAGGGACAAGCAGCGTAATTTTCATCTCACGAGGGTAGCATCTTATTCGGCCAATCCTCTCAGCGTGGCGCATGCGCTCGCGTGTGCCGCATCGAGACTCGGGCGCGTATCACGCCCGAAACTCCGTCTCCTCGGCTGACTCGGCAAGTTGACCAAAATACAGGCAATACAGCTCCAAACGCCTGTCCATATAGAGCTTCTGCCGCTCGTGAACCGGCAACCCGTCGAACTCGCGCGGATCAATTCCCGGCGGCAGCACCAAAGCGACGTTCTGCGTCGTACGAAAGACTCTTTCGACTAGCGCGTCGGCCGGAGGCTTAGTTGTCGACTGCAAGAAGCGATGCACGTGCTGAAGACCGGTGACCGCCCAGTCCGGATCGAGGAACGCTGCATCGACCTGAGGCAGCGTCTCCTTCATCACATCGCCAAGCACGGACGTGACACGGTCCATTACGCCGGCCATCGCCAGGTTGAACCTGGCCTGTGCCTGGTGCGCCGGTTGAATCTCAAACGTAATGACGAGCAACGCGACCCGAGCCAGCGCAATGGTGGTGAACCCCGCCCCGGTACAGGTTTCGAGAACAACACGGTTCCGAAAACGCCGGGCCATTTCCGCCGTGAACCGCCGATCGATGCCCATCGTATACGTGCGCTCGTCGGCGATATAGTCGAGCCCGAATTTTGCCCGAACCGCAGCGGGGTCCACGTGTTACTTTTCCAGCGCCTTCACTCCCGGCAACTCGATCCCGCCCAGAAACTCGAGCGACGCACCGCCGCCGGTGGACACGTGAGAAATTTTGTCGGCCACGCCCGCAGATTTGATGGCTTTTTCCGAGTCTCCTCCGCCCACTACGCTGACCGCGCCCGACGCAGCCACGGCCTTGGCGATCGCAACCGTCCCAGCATCGAACGGAGGCATCTCGAACACGCCCATCGGGCCGTTCCAGATGATCGTCTTCGCGCCGGAGATGACCCTGGAAAACTCGGCCACGGTCTTCGGCCCGATATCCAGGCCCATCTTGCCCTCCGGCACCACCGCGACGACTTTGTTCTCCGCGCCGGCCTTCAACTCCGACGCCGCGACGTGATCCACCGGCAGCATCAGCTTATTGCCGGCTTCGGCCATCAACTGCCGAGCCAGGTCGAGCTTGTCTTCCTCCACCAGCGACTTTCCTGTCGATTCGCCGCGCGCCCGCAGGAAAGTATAGGCCATCGCGCCGCCGATCAGCAGCTTGTCGACGACCTTCATCAGGTTCTGAATCACTTCGATTTTGTCCGACACCTTCGCGCCGCCTAAGATCGCGACGCACGGCCGCTCGGGATTCTTGGTGACCTTGCCCAGATACTCCAGTTCCTTGTCCATCAACAGGCCGGCGGCGCATTCCTTGACATAGGGAATCATGCCGACGGTGGAAGCGTGGGCGCGGTGGGCGGAACCGAACGCGTCGTTGACGTACACGTCGCACAACTCGGCCAGTTTCTTTGAAAATTCGGGGTCGTTTTTCTCCTCTTCCGCGTGATAGCGGAGGTTTTCGAGCAGCAGAACTTCGCCGGGTTTGGGCAGCATCGCCTCGACTTGGGGGCCAATGCAATCGGGAGCCATCTTGACGGGCTTGCCGAGCAGTTCCGCGAGGCGAACGGCCACCGGAGCCAGGCTCATTTCAGGATTCGGCTTGCCTTTGGGCCTCCCCAGGTGGCTTGCGAGAATGAGAGCGGCGCCGTGATCGAGGGCGTATTTGATGCTGGGCAGGGAAGCCTTAATGCGTTTATCGCTGGTAATCTCTTTTCCGCCGGGTGCGAGCGGGACGTTAAAATCCACCCTCATGAAGACTCGCTTTCCTTCAAGCGAGAGATCGCGAATCGATATTGTGCTCATGGCTTTATGATGCCAAATCGACCAGGTTGCAGTCAGGCGTCAGGAGCTTGGTGAGGGACGATTCCGAAGGCACCCCGGTATTTTTCCGGGAGTTTCTTGGGCTTGTAGTCTGGACCGCAGAACACGTGCTTGGTTTCGCCGGTGGCCATGTGGCGTCCGGTGGTGGCCTCGGTGATTTCGTAACCGAAACGGATCATGCGCGGGTTGGCCTCCTGAAGCCAGGTCTTAACCAGGACTTCATCGTCATAGCGGGCGGGGGAGTGGTATCGGCAGTGCGCCTCGACCACGACGAGAAGGATCCCCTCATCGCGCTCCAGGTCGCTATAGCGAACCCCCTGGGCGCGAAAATACTCGACACGGCCGATTTCCATCCAGATGACGTAATTGGCATGGTAGACAACGCCCATCTGATCGGTCTCGGCGTAGCGGACGCGAAGCTGGCTGGTGACGGAATGCATGACCCTTCAGTGTAACTGCATGTGAAAGCGGGGATCTCCTCATTCTCTGAAACCAAAGGGCCACCGCAGGGGTCTGTTAGTATGACAGCAAGTGCGCATTAATGTACTGTTTTTCGGCATCCTCCGCGACGTGACGGGACTTCGGGAGGATTCAATTGAGATTCCCGACGGCGGCCTCGCCTCCAGCGTTTTCGACGATTACGCAGCCCGTTTTCCCCAGCTGGGCGAAATGTCGCGCAGCATTGTATTGGCCGTGAACCAAAGGTTTTGCGCGCCGGGAGAGGAACTGAGCGATGGAGACGAACTGGCCATGCTGCCTCCGGTAAGCGGCGGTTCAGACCGCGGCAATTACTTCGCCCTGACACGCGAAAAAATCGACGCCGCAGCGATCGCCCGCAGGATTCTACGCGGCGAGGACGGCGCGATCGTGACGTTCGAGGGCGTGACGCGGAATAACACGAACGGCCGGCCTACACGTTTTCTCGAGTACGAGTGCTACGAAGCGATGGCCCTGATGACCATGGCCGACATCGGCGAGGAGATCGCCAAGGCGCACCAGATCAGCCGCATCGCGATGGTGCACCGGCTGGGCCGCGTCGAGATCGGAGAGACCAGCGTGGTGGTGATCGCCACGGCTCCGCATCGCCGGCCGGCGTTCGATGCCGCGCTCGAGGGGATCAACCGGCTGAAGAAGACGGTCCCGGTCTGGAAGAAAGAGTATTTCGCCGACGGCGAAGTGTGGGTGGACGGCGAATGGGACGACTCGGTCAAAAAGGCGCGTGAATGACGTTTGGAGTAACGAGGTTAGGCGCAAAGAGGGTTTGGGTGATGCTGGGGGCGCTTGCGCTCGCTTCCGCGCAACCGACGTTTCGAACGGACGTGAAGCTGGTGCGGCTGCTGGTGAGCGTCAAGAATCAGGCCGGCGAGTTGATCGGCTCTATCGGCCGCGACGAGTTTGAGGCGTTCGATTGCGGCGTGAAGCAGGAGATCGCCGTGTTCGAACGGCAGACGGCATTGCCGCTTTCGGTTTCCGTGCTGGTGGACGCAAGCGGATCGACGCTTAAGGATATTCACTACGAGACGACGTCGATCCAGAAATTCTTCAAGGCGCTGCTGAAAGAGGGCAACCCGCGCGACATGGCCGCGCTCTATTCGTTCAACTACGAAGTTCACCTGATGCACGGCTTCACCAGGAATCTGAACCAGCTCAACGAGCAACTCCTGAAAATCAGGCCCACCGCCGGAACGTCGATGTACGATGCGGTGCATTTTGCCGGCCGCGATCTGCAAGGCCGCGACGGGCGGCACGTCATGGTGATCGTCAGCGACGGCGGGGACACGACAAGCTTCTACAAATATCACGAGGCGCTCGAGGCGGCGCAGAAGGCCGACGCCGTAATTTATCCCATCATTGTCGTGCCGATCTCCAACGACGCCGGGCGCAACATCGGCGGCGAGCACACGCTGATTCAGTTCGCCTCGAACACTGGCGGGCGAGTCTTCTGGCCGTCCAGCATCGCGGAGCTTGACAAAGCGTTCGAGGAAATTCTGCTCGACCTGAGAACGCAGTATTTGCTGGCCTATTATCCGCGCAATCTGCCCGCGAACGCGGAACGCTTTCACACGGTCAAGGTCAGCGTGAAGCGTCCGGATTTGCGGGTTTCCACGAGGAGCGGCTATTATAGTGATTTAGTGCCGTAACCGGCGCTTCGAGTCACGTGGCCGGAAAAATCAGCCAGGCGAAAGCCCCCGATCAGACGTTTGAGGAGGTGAAATATCTCCGGCATCTGATCGACAAGAAGATCCCGGTGCGCGTGCGGTTGAGCGATAACCAGGAAGTGGATGGCTTGGTGGAGTTTTACGACGCGAACTTCATCCGCATCACGCGCGAAGGCGCTCCGAATCTCTTCCTGTTCAAGCACGACATCAAGTACCTGTACGAATTGAGCTAAATGTCCGACTTCTTGGAAACCGCGGCCGCCATCGCGCGCGAGGCCGGCGCACTCATTGCGAATTACCACGCCCGCGGTATCGGCTTCGAGCTAAAGGGCGATTACGACCTCGTAACCGAAGCCGACCGCGCCAGCGAAAAGCTGATCGTGGAGCGGCTGCACGCGCACTACCCCGCGCATTCGGTGATGGCCGAGGAAGGCGGCGGCAAGGATCGCTCGTCGGAATATTGCTGGTACGTGGATCCTCTGGACGGCACGACGAATTTCGCGCACGGCTTTCCAATGTTCAACGTCACGCTGGCGCTGGAGCACGCGGGCGAGCTGATCGCGGGCGTGATCTATCATCCGGTGCACGACGAGATGTTTTCGGCCGAGGCGGGCTCGGGTGCGTACTTGAACGGCAAGAAGATCCATGTATCGAAGGTGTCGCGCGTCAACGATGCGCTGGTCGCCACCGGCTTTCCCTCGCGCAAACGACACGAAAACGTGAACGTGCATTTTTACTATCAATTGGCGATGATGTCGCATGGCGTGAGGCGCGCGGGTGCGGCGGCTCTGGATCTCGCCTACGTCGCCTGCGGGCGTTTAGACGCGTTCTGGGAGTTCGGCTTGAACCCCTGGGATATGGCCGCGGGAGTCCTGATGGTGCGCGAAGCGGGAGGCTCCGCCAGCGGCATGCATGGCGAACCGTTCAGCCTGCTCGGCCCGCATATGCTGGCCGATAATACGCTGCTGCACCAGCCGATGCTCGACGTATTCGAGGAAGTGTTCGCCGGCAAGTATCGCCATCCGATGCCGGAGATGAAGAGATAGGTCATCACGTGCGGGGCTGCAACCCCTGGCGACAGAGTCTGTGTGAAAACGCCCTTTAGGTGTCCCCCACAAACGCCGCACTTTCAACAAATCGTTTTCAGTGGACACAGCGGTCTGTCCCCTTCGCTCCCGGAATGCCAGTCAAGAAGGAGGTTTTCACACAGACTCGTCAGCCAGGGGATATTAAGTATCGCGTCTTACGACAGCGAGGACGTGACCCTGGCCACCAGCTCGCTCATCCGGTCGATGGTGAAATCGGGCGGCGCTTCGGCAAACGTTTCCGGCTGAAATCCCCAGGTCACGCCGCAGGCCAGCACCTGCGCATTGCGCGCGGTCAGCACGTCCACCGCGCTGTCGCCCACCATGATGGTCCTGTCTCGGCCGATGCCCGACTCCTGCATCAGCAGTTCGATGCCAATGGGATGCGGCTTCTTCTCCTCAAAGCTGTTCCCGCCATAGATGCGGAAGAAATGGCCGTCCAGGCCAAGGCCTTTGATCAGATGCTCGCTGAACCGGACGGGTTTGTTCGTGAGCACCGCCATTTTTGCCGGCGATTCCATCAACTCGTCGAGCGCCTCGCGCACGCCCGGATACAGCGTGGTCGCGTCCAGCATGTGGTCGCGATAGTACTCCAGGAAATAGCGCAGCCCGCGCTCGATTTCCTCCTCGTCGCGGCCGGGCAGCGCACGGCGCACCAGAACCGGCGCACCGCTGCCGACGTAAGAGTACACGGTTTGATCGGCCAAAGGAGGTTCGCCCAAATGAAGGCGCATGGCGTTGACGGCGTCGGCCAGGTCGCGCTTGGAATCGATGAGAGTACCGTCCAAATCGAAGATTAAGAGTTGGCTCAACTGTCGACCTTCTTCAGTTCTTCCTGCCTTTTGTGCTTCTTCTGCATCTCTTCCTGCCACAGCTTGCGGATTTCGAAGAGGCTGTCGCGAAACGCCTCTTTTACGGAATCGGGAGCAAGCTTGGAGCAGAGATTCGACGCATCCACAACGTAGGGCAACGCCTGCGAGCCGACCATCCACGTCGGCAACGGCTTCGGCGTGAACGCCATCACCACCACCACGAAAATCACCGCGAACAACGCTCCGCGCACCAGGCCGAAAGCGCCGCCGAGCAGGCGGTCGAGCCAGGTTAGCCCGGTCCACTTGAAAAGCTTGGCCAGCAGTTGACCGATCAATCCTCCGGCAAACAGGCAGAGGAAGAACACCACGAAAAAGCCCAGCATGTTGGACATGTTTGAAGACATGGTCCAGTGTTCGCGGATCCAGGCGCCGGGGACGTTGCCGTACCAGAAGCCGAAGACGAGGCCGCAGATCGCCGCAAGGAAGCCGATGCCGACGCGCGCGAATCCGGCCGCCATTCCAAAGCCGATCGACAGTCCGACGATGAGGGCGAGCACCACATCCAGCAGGTTCATAGCGATTGTCCCGACAAGACGCAGTAGGCTTCCTTATATTTGTCGGCGGTTTTCTGCGCGACGTCGGGCGGCAGAGCGGGCGCTGGGGGCTGCTTATTCCAGCGAATCGATTCCAGATAATCGCGGACGAACTGCTTGTCGTAGGACGGCTGCGCGCCACCGGGCGAATACGTTGCTGCCGGCCAGAAGCGCGAAGAGTCCGGCGTCAAGACCTCATCGGCCAGGACGATTTCACCATCCACCACACCGAACTCGAACTTCGTATCGGCGATGATAATGCCACGCCCGCGAGCATAGTCCGCGGCTTTCTTGTAGATCGCCAGCGTCAGATTGCGAAGCCGCCTAGCCGTCTTTTCGCCGATTCTTTCCACCACAGTCTCAAAGGAAATATTTTCGTCGTGGCCGCTTTGGGCCTTGCTGGCCGGCGTGAAGATCGGCTCCGGCAGCTTATCGCTTTCGCGCAGGCCGGCGGGCAAGGGGATGCCGCAGAGCGTCCCGGTGCGGACGTAATCCTTCCAGCCCGACCCCGATAGATAGCCGCGCGCAACGCATTCCACTTCGAACATCTCGGCCTTCTTCACCCACATCGAGCGGCCCTCGAACTCCGGCGACAAATTGCTGACGTCGGTGCTAATCAGGTGGTTCAGCACGAGGTCTTTTAGAAAGTCGAGCCAGAACAACGTCATCTGCGTCAGCACGCGTCCTTTGCCGGGAATGCCCGTGGCCAGGATGTAGTCGAAGGCGGAGATGCGATCAGTGGCGACGATCAATAGGCGCCCATCTTGAGAATGGGGGTCCTCGTAAATATCCCGCACTTTTCCGCGCGCCCGGAGCTTATAGCCAGGCAAATTGGTTTGAAGTAATGGTTCGGAGGCCAAACCCAATTATACTTATGGAATTGCATGCTTCTTTCGATCCTGATTCCCGTCTATAACGAACGGACGGTTGTGGAGCGGAGCCTGTCTCTGGTTCTGGCCGCTCCCTTGCCTGAAAACATGGAGCGCGAGCTGGTGATTGTCGACGACTGCTCCACTGACGGCACGTCCGATATTCTGGCGCGCCTGGCCGCGTCGGAGCCTCGCATCAAGCTCCACCGGCACGCCGTAAATCAAGGCAAGGGCGCGGCGGTGCGCACGGCGATCGAAAAAGCGCAGGGCGATTTCTGCCTGGTGCAGGACGCCGATCTGGAATACGATCCATCGGAATACGTGAAGCTGATGAAGCCTCTGCTCGAGGGCCACGCCGATGCGGTATTCGGATCGCGCTACCTTGCCGGAGAACAATCGCGCGTGCTGCCGTTCTGGCATTCGATGATCAACAAGGGACTCACGCTGGTGTCGAACATGTTCAGCAACCTGAACGTCACCGACATGGAGACCTGTTACAAAGTTTTCCGTACCGATCTGCTGAAGAGCATTCCGATCCGCTCCAATCGCTTCGGCTTTGAGCCGGAGATCACGATGAAATCCTCCAAGCGCAAGCTGCGCGTATACGAGGTGCCGATCAGCTATCACGGACGCACCTACGAGGAAGGGAAAAAGATCGGCTGGAAGGATGGCGTCAAGGCGCTCGGCGTGATTTTGTATTTCTGGTTGGTGGACGATCTCTATGTTGCCAGCTACGGCCGTGGGCTGCTCAATAGCCTCACGGGCACGCCTCAGTATTTAACCTGGCTGACGCGCGTGCTGCGTCCACATCTGGGCGATACCGTGTTCGAAGCGGGGGCGGGGCTCGGCAACATGACCGGACGCCTCATGGCGAAGAAGCTGGAGTACGTCGCGGGCGAAAAAGATCCATTGTATTTGCACGCCCTGCGCAACCGTTTTCTGCGGACTCCCAGCGTCACCGTCTGCAAATTGGATCCGGAAGATCCCGCTGATTATGAGCCGTGGAAGAATCACTTTGAGAGCGCCCTGTGCGTGAATCTGCTCGAAACCGTGGATGATCCGGCGGCCGTGCTCCGTCAGATGGCCGGAATCCTGAAGCCGGGAGGGACGGCCATCGTGCTGGCGCCGCAGGGACAGGCGCTATTCGGAACGCTCGATAAGGGCATGGGCCACAAGCGGCGGTTCTCCGTGCGTGAACTGCGCGACATGATGGCGGAGGCCGGCCTGCGAGTGGATCACGTTTATCAAATGAACAAAATCGGCGCGGTGTCCTGGTGGATTCATGGCAAACTGCTGGGCCGCAAACGAATCAACAAGCTTTCGCTGAAGCTGTTCGATAAAACCGTCTGGATTTGGCGGCGCATTGACGGATTGCTGCCTTGGAGAGGGCTCTCGGTAATTGTGGTCGCGGCCAAGAGTGAGACTCCCGTGGCATCATGAAGGCCCTGGCGCTGGATTTCGAGGCGCATACGCTCGGCTGGTGGGAGGTCGAGCCGCCGGAGTTTTTCGCCAGTAGGGAAGTTCGGTACCGTGTGCACGAAGTGGGTGTGTGTGGCACCGATCGGGCGCTGGCAGCGTTTCACTTGGGCGAGCCGCCGGAGGGCGAGTCCCATCTGGTGCTGGGGCACGAAGCGCTCGGCCAGGTGACGGACACGGGCTCCGGCGTCACCACGCTGAATCGCGGCGATTGGGTGGTGCCCACGGTACGCCGAGCCTGCCATCCGCCGTGCGATTCCTGCGCGCGCGGCCGCCGCGACCTCTGCCTCACGGGCAAGTACGCGGAGCGCGGTATCTTCCGCCTGCACGGGTTCTTTACCGAGCATGCCGTCGATTTGGAAGAAGATCTGGTGCGGGTGCCACTGAAGCTGGTGGGATTTGGCGTTCTCGTCGAACCCCTGAGCGTCGTCGAAAAAGCGATCGCCCGTGCGCTGGCGGTGCATGAGGGCGAGCCGCGCACGGCCCTGGTGCTCGGCCTTGGGCCCATCGGGATGCTCACGGCGATGGCGCTCAAGGCGCGAGGCTACGCGGTGTGCGTGAACTCGGCCGAACCCGCGGACCATCCGCGCGCGGCGATCCTGAAGCTGATGGACATCCCCTATCAACATGGGATGGAGGGCTCAGCGGATATGGTGTTCGAGGCCACGGGTTCGGTCGAGGTGGCGTTGTATGCGCTGGCGCAGATGCCTCCCTTGGCCGTGATGACGGTGCTCGGCGCTAAGGACGGCGCAGGGCCGGTGCCATTCCTGCGGATGATCGTTAACAATCAGACCGTGGTTGGCTGCGTCAACGCGAGCCCGGAGGCGTTTCGTGCCGCTGTGGACGATCTGGCCCGGTTTGACAGCCGGGCAATGGCTGCGCTGATCACGCGGGCACGTTTCGCCGATTTGCCACGCAGCCTGACAGGGCCGCCGCTGACTGCGCCGAAGGTGGTTCACGTCTTGTAGTCTTGCCGTTAGCCCCACGCTGACGCATGGTGTTTCATTACACTGAGATTTGCCCATGCGCCACGCGATCTGCAATGAAGCGTTTCAAGGATGGTCCTTCGCCGACGCGGCGAAGTTTGTCCGCTCCTGTGGATATCAGGGGTTGGAGATCGCTCCGTTCACGCTGGCCGAAGCGCCGTCCGCCATCACCCTGGCTGAGCGCGCGCACTATCGCGACATTCTGCGATCCGAAGGGCTCGAATTCGTCGGCCTGCACTGGCTGATGGTTTCTCCTAAGGGCCTGCATGTAACGACGCCGGATAACGCGCTTCGGGAGCGGAGCTGGCGTCATATCCGCGAATTAATAGACCTTTGCGCCGACCTCGGTCCGAACGGTGTGATGGTCTTCGGTTCGCCGCAACAGCGGTCGACGGTAGATGGATCGACCGTAGCTGAGGCCACCGCTCGCTACGTCGACGGGTTGGCCGGAGTGGCACTTCATGCGGAACAGCGCGGCGTGACGATTCTCGTCGAGGCTCTGCCGATCGGGCAATCGAACGTGGTGAACACCCTGGCGCAAGCGACGGCCATCGTGAAGCAGATCGGCAGTCCGTCGATTCAAACCATGTTCGACACGCACAACGCGGTGGATGAAACGGAGCCCCACGCCGCGCTGGTGGAAAAATACTTCAGCGTCATCCGCCATGTGCACGTCAACGAAATGGACGGCAAGCACTGCGGCATGGGCAATTACGACTTCAAGCCGGTGCTTCGCGCGCTGAAAAGGCTGAACTATCAGGGCTGGGTGTCGCTGGAGGCGTTTGATTTTTCCTTCGGCGCGGAGAGAATCGCGCGCGAATCGATTGACTATCTCAATAAGGAAATGGCTGAGGCGGAATGAAGAAATACGTGGTCACGGGAGGCGCGGGCTTCATCGGCTCGGCGCTGGTCAGGACGCTGTTGGGCGCGGGCGGGGAAGTGGAGGTCATCGACAATCTGCTCAGCGGCTACGAGCGGAACCTGGCCGAGGTGCGCGACCGCGTGCGGCTGCACATCGTCGATATTCGCGACGGCGCCGCCATTGCGCCGATTATCACGGGCGCGGACACGGTGTTCCATCTGGCGGCGATCCCGTCGGTGCCGAAGTCCATCGACCAGCCGCGGCCTTCGCATGAAGTCAATATCAATGGCACGTACGAAGTGTTCGAGGCTGCGTTGACGGGTAAGGTACGGCGCGTGGTATACGCGGCGTCGTCATCGGCTTATGGCGACAGCGAGACACTGCCGAAAGTCGAGACGATGGTGGCGCATCCGAAATCGCCCTACGCGGTGCAGAAATACGTGGGTGAACTGTACGCATCGGTATTCTCTTCCTGCTTCGGCCTGGAGACTGTCTCGCTCCGGTTTTTCAACGTCTACGGCCCGCGCCAGGATCCGTCGAGCGCCTATTCCGGCGTGCTTAGCCTGTTCATGAGGAACCTGATCGCGCGCACTGAGCCGACCATTTTCGGAGACGGCGAACAATCGCGTGACTTCACCTATGTGGAGGATGTCGCGGATCTATGCCTGAAGGCCGCCAACGCGCCGGGCGCTGCGGGGAAAATGTACAATGCGGGCAACGGAGGACGCTACACACTGAACCAGGTCTGGGCGCTGCTTCAGCAGATGGAGGGTGTCAAAATCGGCGTGAAATACGGACCGCCCCGCGCGGGCGATGTGAAGCATTCGATGGCGGATACCACAGCGGCGATCGCGGAGTTAGGCCATGCGCCGAAGTTTTCCATCGAAGAGGGCTTGCGGAAGACCCTCGCCTGGTACAAAACGTCGTTATGAGCGGATTATGAGCGGTGGCTTCCGGGGAGGCCGACCTAAGATGGGCGGTCCGAGGCGAATCGATCCCGGCGCGAGCCCGGTTGCGCCGTCCCCGCCCGTCCAGCGCGCAAAGAAGCGCGTGCTCTTCGTCTGCATCGGCAACTCCTGCCGCAGCCAGATGGCGGAGGGTTTTGCGCGCGCCTACGGCGCCGATGTCCTGACGGCGGCGAGTGCCGGGCTCAGCCCGGCTTTGATCGTGCAGCCGCTGACCAAGTACGTGCTGGCGGCGCGCAACGTCAACATCGATCGCCAGTTTCCGAAGGGGATGGAGATTCTGGCGAGGGAGCAGTTCGACCTGATCGTGAATATGAGCGGACAAGAGCTGCCGCTCGGCCCTGGCGCCAACGTACGGGAGTGGCCGGTGCGCGATCCCATCGGCCAGTCAGAGGCGGTCTATGAAGCCGTCGCCGCGCAGATCGAGGACTTGGTGATGCGCCTGATCCTTGAACTGCGCAACGCGAATATGTGACAAAACATTGACTCCGGCCCGCCTCGTTTAGGACAATAATAGGGTCACCTCACGTGCGGATGTGGCGGAATTGGCAGACGCGCTAGATTCAGGTTCTAGTTCTCGCAAGGGAGTGGAGGTTCAAGTCCTCTCATCCGCACCACTTTAACTAACTAATTCAACATCCTAGGGATACCTACGGGCTCCGATCGAGCGGTCAATTCTGATCAGACCTTATGCCTCGAGATGGCGCCAAGCAGTGTGGGTCGTGAGATCAAGGCGGGCATACCTCAAGTTATTGAGTGATCTCACATTTTTGAGCTTCTCTTATGGTACACTCCCTTAGACATACCCCGGCAAGTCTAAGGGGCTTATCGTGACAGGGAGAATGGGAGAAACTGGATGCGATTTCGGATTATGGCAGTTGCAATCGTCACTGCGGGAATGAGTTTACATGCGGCGCCGGGCTTGACTTCCCTTGCGCTTGTATGCGCCGAGGGTGGGACAACTTGCGCCGGAGCACAAGCGAGTATGCTGGCCACCGGACTTTTCTCGTCCGTAGATGTATTCGATACCACAAGCAGCACGCCGACTCTGAGCGCGATCAGTGGGTATGGCTTCGTCCTGGCTTGGACCGATTCGATTCCCTCCAGCGGGGCCGCTGTGGGGAATCTTCTTGCCAGCTATTACGCTCTCGGCGGCCGTCACCTGACTGTCGCAACATATGGTTTCAGCAACCCATGGGAGATTTCCGGGACAATCATGACCGGAGGCTACGTTGCCCTCACGAATGTCGGTGCGAATGGCGACGTTAGCGGAAATGTAGTCGCGTCCGTTCCATCCGATCCGATCTTTAGCGGAATCACCCTCTCGACGGTCACGTTTTCCCACAATGGGAATTACTCCCACCCGGGATTGGCGAGCGGCGCGACTCTGCTGGCCACGGATGGCGCCGGCATTAACATGATCGCCCGCAGTTCCCTCGGCGTGGTGAACGTGAATATGTGGCCGGGCGGGGGTGGCAGCGCTTCGTTTTTCAAACTTCTCGGGCAAACGCTGACGAACGGTTCTACGTTGCCGCCGACACCTGCTCCGCCCACTTGGATCTTGCTAGCCACTGGGCTTGCTGGCCTTGCGCTCTATCAGATGAAAGACCGCTGGCTACAACGCGTCCGAAGCATTTAACGGATGCAGCCGGACGGGCACCGAGTCTCCTAGTCCTCCTCTCGGACAAGAAACAAGACGGCCACCCGATCGCGGGTGGCCGTTGTCTTCAGTCAATCGGTGAGTTTGCTGTCCAACCAGCCTCTCGCCGGGAAGATTCCTCAAAACCAGGTCCTCAAGGCGTGGCTGTGAATGGAGAGTCTTAATTCTTTTCGAGCAGAATATCTTCTTCAATCGGCGTGTCCTGAAACCGCAACGCCGTCGCTTCTTCCAATGACATGATCTCGGGTCCGCCGGTCTTTTCCTTCGATCCCGAATGCAAACGCTTCTCAGCCTTATCGCGCTGCTTTTCCACGCGCGCGAGTTCCTTCTGCCGTTTTTTGAATGTTGAATGCGAACGTCCAGCCATAAGGATTCCCCGGTTTCTTCGGCCAGCCGTTCAAAGGCTGACCGCATGGATTTAAAAATCTAAGACTGCCGGCCCGCGGAACAGGTTCCGCGGGCCTTCCTGCTTGAATGGATGCGAACAACTTACCAGCGCGGTTCGCGCCGCTGACGAGGCCCGCCACCGCCGGGTCCACGGCCTCCGCCGCCCGATCCCCGGAAGCCGCCACCACCGCCGCCCTGGGGCTTCGGCCGCGCCTCGTTGACGTTAAGTGCACGCCCGCCGACGTTAGCGCCATTCAGCGCCGTAATCGCCCGGTCCGCCTCGTCCGTATTCGTCATCTCGACGAACGCAAATCCCCTGGATCGGCCCGTTTCCCGGTCCGTCATCAGGCTCACACGCTCCACGGCCCCATACGCTTCAAACAACTGCCGAACCGTATCTTCCGTCGCGCCAAAATCCAAATTCCCAACGAAAATATTCTTCAAAGTGATCTCCTTACGGGTTGAAAGCGGCGACAAACGGAGGCGGACACAGCATAAGCCAAGGCTTGCGGGACAATCAAACGCCATCTTCAGTGTATCACCCGGCGCCTCGCCTGGGAAGTACAAAAAAGCCCATGAATCCCGATAATGGAATGTAACACTCCGTGTAATAGAAGCTTGACCCACTCCAACTTCTTAATCTGCCGTGAAGCGTTCCCTTGATTAAAAAAGGCCCTTGACTCCAAATACTGTTTGGTACATAGTATGTATAACACACTATGTTGTGCACTGTATGAATTTCGAAGTCCTGGAAAACCTTCGCGGCGAACTGCGCCGCGGCTCGGTTGTGCTGGCCGTCTTGGGCGCACTGCGCGAGGAACAGTACGGCTATACTCTGCGCAAGACCTTGGGCGACCGTGGCATGGCCATGGACGAAGGCACCCTCTACCCTTTGCTGCGGCGACTGGAGGCCCAGGGCCTACTCTCCAGCGTCTGGCGCGAGGAGGACAAGCGCAACAAGCGCTTTTACCGGATCTCGAAGGACGGCGAGCAGATTCTGGAGCAGCTTCTTACCGAATGGCGGGTCATTGACCAGTCCATACAGGAGATCATGAAGGAGCAAAGCAATGGAACTCATTGATCGATACTTACAGGCGGTGAAATTCTGGCTGCCGGAGAACCAAAAGGAAGATATCGCGGCGGAGCTATCGGAGGACATTGACGCGCAGATCGCCGAGCGCGAAGTGCAATTAGGCCGTTCGCTGAATGAGGCTGAAGTGGAGACGATCCTGGAGAAGGTCGGCGGGCCGGTGGTGGTGGCGAATCGCTACTTGCCCCCGAAGCAGTTGATCGGGCCGCTGCTGTTCCCTGTCTACCGCTTCGTGCTAAAGATCGCGCTCGCAGCAGTGCTGGCGCCTCTGGCGCTGACTTGGGTGGGACTGGCGATTTACGGCCGCGCCGCGATCGGGTCGGTGTGGGGCTCGCTTTGGATGGCGTCGTTGATGACGTTCGGCGTGGTGACAGCCGTGTTCGCGGTTCTGGAGCGGGTGGGCGGCTCGCGAATGATGGACGAGTGGAGCCCGCGCAAGCTGCCGCCGGTGCGCAATCCGAACTTGATTCCTCGCGCAGGTTCGGTGATCGAACTGGCAATCAATCTGGGGCTGCTGATTTTCTGGGCTTCAAATATGTACTCGCCGTCGATCACGTTCTATCCGGGATTTCACGTCACGCTTGCGCCAGTGTGGAGCTACTTTTTTTGGGGCTATCTCTTGACGTGCTGCTCGATCACGGTCCTGGCGGCGGTGAATTTGTGGCATCCCTATTGGACCGTCCAGAGGGCGGTGGCCCGTCTGGTGACCAATGGCGTTGGCTCGGCGCTGCTGTGCTGGCTACTGAAGGCCAATATCGTGACCGGATTCGCGTCGCCGGATTTGAGCGCGGCGAGAGCGCTGGATTTGGTTCGCGCGACGAACGCCTGGCTCGATAAGCTGTTCCCTGCAGGCGTTGTGATGGTGATCGTGATCGCGCTGGCCGATGGGTATCGCATCTGGCGGCTGAGCCAGAGGCGAGGGACGATCGGGAGTCCGGCGGCGCTGAGGATCTGAGCATAAGTGGGCGGCCAGTGTTGGCGGCAGCGCTTGACATCGCGACCGGTTCAGTCTAATCTAGGACTGAAAAGGTCTGGGATGTTAAAACTCACCAAAAAGGCGGATTACGGGCTGATTGCGCTTCGCCATCTGGCTTCGCGCCGGGGCGGATGCGCGTCGACCAAGGAAATCGCCGATGCGTACCACATCCCGATGCCTTTGCTGTCTAAAGTATTGCAAAAATTGGTTCGTTCTGGCCTATTGACCTCGGAGCAGGGAACCAACGGTGGTTACCGGCTGTCGCGTCCGGCGGAGGAAATCAACACTTTGGAAGCGATCCGGGCCATCGATGGACCAATCATCCTGACCCATTGCTTTACCGAACATACGGGCTGCGATCAGAGCCAGTCCTGCCCGGTTAGGGAACCGTTGCGCAAGGTGCATGAAGGAATCCTGCGACTTCTGTCCGGAATTACCATCTCAGATTTGACGCATGATGAGATGGCCGTGCCCACGATCCTAAGCATCCAACCTAGTAGTAAACAGCCAGTGATAGGAAGCCACACTCGATGAAACTGCCGATTTACATGGATAACCACGCCACCACGCCGATGGATCCGCGCGTGCTCAAGGCGATGACGCCGTACTTTACCGAGGTTTTCGGGAATGCCGCCAGCCGCAATCACAGCTTCGGATGGGAAGCCGAAGAGGCGGTTGAGAAGGCGCGGAAGCAGATCGCGGACGCGATCGGCGCGACGGCCAAGGAAATCATCTTCACCAGCGGCGCAACGGAATCGAACAATCTGGCGCTGAAGGGCGTTGCTGATATGTATGCCGAGAAGGGCAACCATATCATCACGGTGGCGACCGAACACAAAGCGATTCTGGATACCTGCAAGCACCTGGAGCATGGCGGAACGCGCGTCACCTATCTGCCGGTGCAGCAGAACGGGCTCATCGATCTGCAGCAATTGAAGGACGCGATTACGGACAAGACCATCCTGATCAGCGTGATGTACGCGCAGAACGAGATTGGCGTTGTTCAGCCGATTGCGGAGATCGGCAAGATCGCCAAGGAGCGCGGCGTGCTGGTGCACTCCGATGCGACACAGGCGGTGGGCAAGATTCCAGTGAATGTAATCGCTGACAATATCGATTTGATGTCATTGAGCGGACATAAGATTTACGGTCCGAAGGGTGTGGGCGCCCTATACGTTCGCCGCCGAAATCCGCGCGTGCAACTGACGTCGCAGATGGACGGCGGTGGCCACGAGCGGGGCATGCGCTCAGGCACGCTGAACGTGCCGGGCATCGTCGGACTGGGCGAGGCTTGCGCGATCGGGAAGGCGGAAATGGCCGAAGAATCCAAGCGCCTGGAGTATCTGCGCGACAAGATGAAAGACCGCTTGTTGGCATCGCTCGACGAGGTGTACATCAACGGCACGATGGAACACCGGTTGCCGAACAATCTGAACATCAGTTTCGCCTATGTGGAAGGCGAGTCGCTGCTGATGGGCATCAACGACGTAGCGGTATCGAGCGGTTCGGCCTGCACGTCGGCGACGCTGGAACCCAGCTACGTGCTGAAGGCTCTGGGCGCGGGCGACGACCTGGCGCATTCAAGCATTCGTTTCGGTCTGGGCCGCTTCAACACGGAAGAGGAAGTGGATTACGTGACGGCGAAGGTGATCGACGTAGTGAAGAAGCTGCGCGAGCTGTCGCCATTGTACGAAATGTTCAAGGAAGGGATTGACCTGTCGAAGGTCCAGTGGACGGCGCACTAAGGAGAAGAACATGGCATATTCAGAAAAAGTTGTCGATCATTACAATAACCCGCGCAACGTGGGTTCGTTGGACAAATCCGACCCGAACGTGGGCACCGGAATGGTGGGCGCTCCGGAGTGCGGAGACGTGATGAAGCTCCAGGTGAAGGTGAATCCCACCACAGGCATCATCGAAGACGCCAAGTTCAAGACGTTCGGCTGCGGCAGCGCGATCGCGAGCTCCTCGCTGGCGACGGAGTGGCTGCGGGGCAAGACGGTGGACGAAGCGCTGGCGATCAAAAATACCGACATCGTCAACGAGCTGAGCCTGCCGCCGGTGAAGATCCACTGCTCCGTGCTGGCCGAGGACGCGATTAAAGCGGCGATCAGCGATTACAAGCAAAAAGCTGCAAGAGAGTAAGTTCGTATGGTGCAGGTGACTCCAAAGGCGGTCGAGAAGATCCGCGAGGCCTTCGCACGCGAGAAGGTTTCCGGAGGACTGCGCCTGGGCGTGTTGGGCGGAGGGTGCTCCGGCTTGAGCTATCAGTTCAAGTTCGACCCCAAGCCTCGTCCTACCGACAACGTGCTGCAATTCGACGACGTGAACGTGTTCATCGACCCGAAGAGCATGGTCTTCTTGGATGGCATGACGCTCGATTGGAAGGATTCGCTGATTCACTCCGGGTTCGTCTTCGAGAATCCCAATGCGAAGAAGAGCTGCGGGTGTGGGACGTCGTTTTCGGCGTGATGTGGCGCGCCGCGAATATCCCCGGGCTTACGCCACGGGGTGATAACCCCACAAGTCAGTGTGGGGACTGGGCACCGCGATGAGGCTCTATGAGGCATTCGGGTTGGAGCCTGCGCTTTCTCTCGATCCTGAAGACCTGAAGAAGCGCTTCTATGACCGCAGCCGGCAGTGGCATCCCGACCGTTTTTCCCGCGCGTCGGCGACGGAGCAGGAAAAGGCTCTGGAGATGACGTCGGTGCTGAACGACGCGTTCCGCACGCTGCGCGATCCGGTGAGCCGGGCCGAATATTTTCTGAAAGAAAACGGGATTGAGCTGTCGAAAGAGGCTCCGCCGGAGCTGCTCGAAGAGGTGTTCGAGCTGAACATGGTTCTGGAGGAGCTGCGCGGCGGAGACGAGTCCGCCAGGCCGCAGTTGATTGAGGCTCGGGCGAAGTTCTTGGCCATGCGGGAGGCGATCGACCGGGAACTGGCGGCGGCCGGCGCGCGCTACGACACATCGCGCGAAAAAGCGGTGCTGGATGAGATCCGCGCGGCGCTCAACCGGCGGCGGTACATTAGAAATCTGATCACAATGGTAGAGGCGGACGTGGAAAATGTCCTTCCAAATTGATTTCGGGAACGAGAAATCGCCGATCGTCGGCATCGACCTGGGCACTACCAATAGCCTTGTCGCCGCGATGGAGCTGACCGGGCCGCGCATTCTCTCCGGCATCGTGCCGAGCGTGGTTTCGGTGAACGAAGCGGGCGAGGTGATCGCGGGCGCCGAGGCTCGCGACATGCTGCTGACGCATCCGGAGCGCACCGTTTATTCGGTGAAGCGCCTGATGGGGCGCGGCGTCGACGATATTCAGGAAGAACTGAAGCTGTTTCCGTTCCACATCGCCGAGGGCAGCGAATCCACCATTAAATTGAAGCTCGGGGAGAAGACGTTCACGCCGCCCGAGGTTTCGGCGCATATCTTGCGCAAGCTGAAGCTGGACGCCGAGGCCGAACTGGGCGTCCCTGTCTCGCAGGCCGTGATCACGGTTCCGGCATATTTCAACGACGCGCAGAGGCAGGCGACCAAGGACGCGGGACGCATCGCGGGACTGGAAGTACTGCGCCTGGTGAATGAACCCACGGCGGCGGCGCTCGCTTACGGGCTCGATAAGCGGAACGACGGAATCGTTGCAGTCTACGATTTTGGCGGCGGCACGTTCGACATTTCCATTCTGCGGCTGCACGACGGAATCTTCGAGGTCCTGGCTACCAATGGCAACACGCATCTGGGCGGCGACGACATCGACAATCTGCTGCTACGGATCGCGCTGGAAGATATTCAATCCGAATGGGGCTTCGACGTCTCGAAAAAGAGCGATGCGGTGCAACTGCTGCGCCGCGCGGTGATCGAGGCAAAGGAGGATCTATCGTTTGCGCCCGCGGCCACGATCGAGCTGGAATACGACGGCAAGAAGTATCAGCGCCAAATCACAAGGGAGCTGTTTGACAAGCTCGTCGCGCCGGTGATCGACCGCACGTTGGGGCCTTGCCGCGCCTGCATCAAGGATGCCGGCGTGGCGGTGGAAGACATCGACGAAGTAGTGATGGTGGGCGGCTCGACGCGCATCCCGCTGGTGCGCAGCGCAGTGGAAGTGCTTTTCAAGAAGCGTCCCCATACGGAGCTGAACCCGGACGAAGTGGTCGCGTTGGGCGCGGCGGTGCAGGCGGGTATTTTGTCCGGCGATGTGGAAGACAAGCTGCTTTTGGACGTTACGCCGCTGTCGCTTGGCATCGAGACGATGGGCGGATTGATCTCGAAACTGATTCATCGCAACTCAACGATCCCTGCGTCCGCAACGGAGCAGTTCACCACGGCCGTGGACGGCCAGCGCAATGTACTGATTCATGTGGTGCAGGGCGAGCGCGAGCTGGCGAAGGACTGCCGGAGTCTCGCGCGGTTCGATTTGAAAGACATTCCGCCGATGCCGGCGGGCTTGGCTCGCATTGAAGTGAAGTTCCTGATCGATGCGAACGGCATTTTGAGCGTGACGGCGCGCGATCAACGGTCGGGGAAAGAGCACAGCGTCGAAGTGAAGCCTTCCTATGGGTTGAGCGACGATCAAGTCGAGGCGATGATTCTGGAATCGTTCGACAAGGCGCAGGAAGATTTCAACGAGAGGCAAGTGCGCGAGGCTCGGGTGGAAGCGGATGCGATTCTGGCCGCGACGGAGAAAGCCCGGCAGAATGACGCGTATTTTGAGTTGACGGATGAGGAACGAACGGCAATTGATCGCGGCGTGAACGAGCTGCTGTTGGTATATCACGGTGAGGACCACCTGCTGATCCGCGCGAAGATCGACCAGTTGAATGAGGCGACACAGAAGCTGGCTGAGAATATGATGAATACAGCCGTGCGCGGCGCGCTGAAAGGAACCAACATCAATGCCTAAGCTCACCTGGGACCGTTATGAAGACATCGCCTATGCCCTGTTTGAAGAACACCCGGAGATCGACCCGACGAACATCCGCTTCACGGATCTGCACAAGTGGATCACCGAGCTCGAAGAGTTCGGCGACGATCCGATGAAATCCAACGAGTCGAAGCTGGAGGCGATCCAAATGGCCTGGTTGGAGGAGTGGCAGGATAATCAGTAGGTTACTGGAGCCTGAGGTAGTGTTTGATGTCATCCAATTGGCGTCTTGAACGTACCCTGGAACTGGTGGATCGCCAACGAGATCTCTCAATTTCGGCATGACGACGTCGGTATGGCTTGTGTATCCGCGCTAATTGCCCTAGCAGGTTGCTTCGATTGCCGAATTCCTTTGTCTGGGCTGCGGAGAAATCGCAAGCAAAGATTCTGCACCCATCGCCAGTCGGACTCATAGTACGCGGCGCTCAGCAGGCTCTCGATGATGGCGCCCTCATTGCGGCTGGTGATCAACCGCTCTAGCTTCAGACCGGCTCATTGGGAATATCTCGCGATATTTGGGTAGGTCCATCGGTCGCCTATTTTGCTAGGACCGACGGCAGCGCACGGCGCTGCCCCACAGCTTCAGCTACCAGCGTATCTTTCCAGTTCACTTTTTCACTGGCGTCTTGAGCCTGCGCTGGATGGACCTTTTCATACCAGGGATCGACAGAAGATAGCGCGTCTCTTTCTCTGGGCGGGTCATGTACTTAGCATAAACACACAGCATGGGCCTGTGCCAACCTAGGAGCTGATGCTCTTCGATGCTTCGGACCCCTCTCTTCTCGACATTCGCAGCCGTGCGGCTGGACCCTCCGGTGCGCTTCCTCTAACCGAAAAAACCCTGCGCGAGCGTCCCTCGGGCGACCTGTTTGGCTGGACGCAGAATGCCGGGATGGGGTGGGACGCGTCGAAGCTTGGCGCCAAGGAGTTCTTGATTCTTTCGACGCATGGGGGCATTCGCGCGTCCGATGGGACGCCGATTGCGCTGGGGTATCACACGGGGCATTGGGAGGTCGGGCTGCTGATGGAAGCGGCCGCGGTTGAGCTGAAATCCGCGGGGGCGATTCCTTTTGCCGCCTATTGCACTGACCCTTGCGATGGGCGCACGCAAGGTACCACCGGTATGTTCGACAGCCTGGCGTATCGCAACGACGCGGCGACGGTGTTTCGCAGGTTGATCCGATCGCTGCCGACGCGAAAAGGCGTGCTGGGCGTCGCGACGTGCGACAAGGGACTCCCTGCGATGATGATGGCGCTGGCGTCAATGCGCAATTTACCATGCGTGCTGGTGCCTGGGGGCGTGACGCTGCTGCCGGAAGCGGGCGAGGACGCTGGACGCGTGCAAACCATCGGCGCGCGCTTTGCGCATGGGCAGATAACTCTGGAAGAAGCGTCGGAGATGGGTTGCCGTGCCTGCGGATCACCCGGCGGAGGGTGCCAGTTCCTGGGAACCGCCGCGACCTCGCAAGTTGTGGGCGAGGCGCTGGGGTTGTCATTGGGGCATTCCGCGCTGGCGCCGTCGGGGCACGCGATTTGGCTCGACATGGCGCGGAGGTCTGCACGGGCGCTGATGGACATGGAAGCGCGAGGCGTCACGACGAAAGATATTCTGACCGACGCGGCGCTGCACAATGCCATGGTGACCCACGCGGCGTTCGGAGGATCGACGAATTTGATCCTTCATCTGCCCGCGATCGCGCACGCCGCTGGGCTGAAGCGGCCCACGGTGGAGGATTGGGCGCGCGTGAATCGCTCGGTGCCGAGGATCGTGGACGCACTGCCGAACGGGCCCCGGAATCACGCGACGATTCAGGTTTTTTGGGCCGGAGGCGTGCCGGAAGCGATGCTGCATCTACGGCGCGCGGGGTTGCTCGAAACCAAGGCCCTGACGGTGAGCGGCGTTTCTCTGGGCGAGGTGCTGGATCAGTGGGAGGCGTCGGAACGGCGCGCGAAGTTGCGGGCGTCGTTGAAGGAACGCGACGGCATTGACCCGGATGACGTGATCCTGTCGCCGGACGAAGCGTCCCGGCGAGGGCTGACGTCGACGGTTTGTTTTCCGCATGGCAACCTCGCGCCGGAGGGAAGTGTGATCAAGAGCACGTCGATCGATCCAAGCGTGGTGGACGCGGACGGGGTCTATCGCAAGACCGGGCCGGCGAAAATTTTCCTGAGCGAACCGGCGGCGATTGTGGCGATCAAGGACGGGCGCATCAAAGCGGGTGACGTCCTGGTGCTGATGTGCCGTGGGCCTATGGGCGCAGGCATGGAGGAGACCTATCAGCTCACCTCCGCACTGCGCTATCTGCCCTTCGGGAAGGACGTCGCGATTGTGACCGATGCGCGGTTCAGCGGCGTGTCGACGGGCGCATGCATCGGACACGTTTCGCCGGAGGCTCTGGCGGGCGGGCCGATCGGCAAACTGCGGGACGGGGACATGATCGAGATTGTGATCGATCGGCTGAAGTTGGAAGGCAGCGTCAATTTCATCGCGGGAACCGTGGAAAACGGCTCACGTATTCTAGCGACGCGCGAGTCGCGTCCGGATCTGGCTCGCGATCCCGCGCTGCCCGACGATACGCGTATCTGGGCCGCGCTTCAACACGTGAGCGGCGGCACGTGGGGCGGGGCAGTATACGACGCCGATGCGATTCTCGAAGTCATCGCGGCGGGCAAGCATGCGCTAGAATCGGGCTCATGCGACTAATTCTGCTCACTCTCGGCTTGACGGCCATGGCGATCCTTCCCGCTCAGGCTGCGGATCGCGTATTCGAACTGCGAACATACACCTGTTATGAAGGGCGGCTGGACGCGCTGAAGGCTCGCTTCCGCGACCACACCATCGAGATTTTCAAACGCCACGGAATGACCAGCATCGGATACTGGGTGCCCGTCGATCCCGAAAAATCGAAGAATACGCTAATTTACATCATTGCCCATCCGAGCCTGGAAGAGGCGAAAAAACACTGGACGGAGTTTCGTGACGATCCCGAGTGGAAGAAAGTCAGCGCGGATTCCGAGAAAGACGGCAAGATCGTGAGCCACGTCGATTCGGTATTCATGACGCCGGCCGATTTTTCGCAGATCAAATAGGCGGAAGCGTGTGGAAGCTTCTCATGCTGCTGACGGCGGCCGTGCTTTACGCGCAGCGGCCGCTTGATATTTATTGGATCGACACGGAGGGAGGCGCGGCGACGTTAATCGTCTCTCCGAGCGGCGAATCCCTGCTGGCGGACACGGGCAACGCGGGCGAGCGCGATGCACGGCGGATTTTCGACGTTGCGACGAAGCAGGCGCATCTCAAGAAAATCGACATCCTGGTGACCACGCACTTCCACAGTGATCATGTGGGCGGCGTGGCGGCGCTGGCGAAGTTGATTCCCATCGGCCGGTTCATCGATCACGGCGATTCGATGGAGACGGAGAATCCCGGCGACGCGATGCTGTGGGAGACGTATAAGGCTCTGGCGGCGGGGAAGCGGACGTCGCTGACCGTCGGCGATGCGATTCCGCTGGCGGGCGTCACAATCGATGTGGTCACATCCAACGGCGCCGTACTTTCGAAGGGCGGCGAGGCGAATCCGTACTGCGCCAGCGCGGTGAAGAAGGAAGCCGACGCGGGTGAGAACGGCCGCAGCCTTGGGTTTAAGCTGGTCTACGGGAAATTCACGTTTCTCGATTTGGGTGATCTGACCTGGAACAAGGAACTTGAGCTTGCGTGCCCGCAGAATCACCTGGGCCGCGTGACGATGTTCCAGGCCACGCACCACGGTTTTTACGGCGATCACTCCGGCGCACCCGCGCATGTTTGGGCGCTCCATCCGCAGGTGGTGATTGTTAACAACGGGCCGCAGAAAGGGCTCGGCAAGGGCGCCTGGGAGACGATCGCGAAGCTCCCCGGTCTCGAAGACACGTGGCAGGTGCACACGTCCCTGGACAACGATGCGGCGCATAATGCAGCATTAGACGAAATTGCCAACCCGGAGCCAACCGACCGATGCAAGGGCAACTTCTTAAAGGCGTCGGTTAGCAGTGATGGAACGTTCACCGTGACCAACAGCCGCAACGGGTTTTCGAAAACGTATACCGCGCGTTAGCTATGCTGTAACACATGCGGCGTTTCTTGTTCCTGTTAGCGTGCGGCGCGATCGCGCTGGCGCAGACCCAAGCTCAAAACCGGCCCGGCATCACCGCCGAGGACTATTTATCCTTCGCATTTGCGGCTGATCCGCAGCTTTCGCCTGACGGGCAATGGGTCGCCTACACCGTAGCGACCATCGATCAGAAGGCGAACAAGCGTGTTTCGCGGATCTGGATCGTCCCGGCGGACGGCTCGCAGCCCCCCAGCGCATTCACGGGCGAGGCGGCGTCCTCCACGTCGCCGCGATGGTCCCCGGACGGCCGGTCGCTTGCGTTTCTCTCCGCGCGAGACGGAGGACGCCCGCAAATCTGGATGCTATCGCGAACCGGCGGGGAGGCGCGGAGGGTGTCGAACCTGGAAAACGGCGCATCGAGTTTCGAATGGTCGCCCGACGGGACGCGGTTTGTGTGTCTGACGCGCACGGGTCCGCCGCCGAGCAAGACGAGCGACGTGCGCCACTACACCCACATCTATTACAAGTTCAATGACACGGGTTATTTTGACGAGAAACGCTCGCATATCGTCGTGATCGACTTGAAAACCGGCGCCGCAAAGCAGATCACCGACGGAAACGATTGGAACGACCTGGACCCGCACTGGTCGCCCGATTCGACGCGCATCGTGTTCGTTTCGAACCGCACGGGCAAGGAGTTCGATCTGGATCACAACTCCGACGTGTGGGCGATTTCCGCCGACGGCGGAGCGTTGACGAAAATCTCCGATCATGCCGGGCCGGACACGAGCCCTCGCTGGTCGCCGGATGGCACGCGCATCGCGTTTCTGGGCGCTGAGGACGAAGAGGCGGCGCCGATGATCTACGTCGCGCCGTCCGCCGGGGGCAAACCGAGCGTCGTGTTGAACAGAGCCTTCGATCAGACCGCAACGGAGCTGATGTGGGCAGAGCATGGGAGGGCGCTGTATTTCGGTTCCGGCGTGAAAGGCGAGACGCATCTTTATCGCATCGATGCTTTATCGGGCGCGATCGCGGCGATCACAAAGGGAGCTCGGGCGGTGCGCTCGGCCTCGCTCCACGAAGCCTCCGGCAGGCTTGCTTACACGGTGAACGATTTTGCACATCTCGACGACCTGTATGTACGAGAGCCGAGCGGCGCGGAGCGTCAGTTAACGCATCTCAACGCAGCGTTATGGGACCAGCGCGCGCTCGCGAGCGTGGAACGCATTCCTTACACCGCGGCCGACGGCTGGGCCGTTGACGGGTTCCTGGTGAAGCCTATCGGTTTCGATCCGTCGAAAAAGTATCCAATGGTGCTGAGCATCCACGGCGGACCGGCGGGCATGTACGGCGTCGACTGGTATCACGAGTTTCAGGTCTATGCCGCGCGCGGCTGGGCTGTTTTCTTCTGCAATCCTCGCGGGTCGACCGGCTACGGCCGCAAATTCCAGCGCGGCGTGGTGGGCGAATGGGGAGGGAAGGCCTACACCGACATTATTACCGGCGTCGAAGAGGCGCTGAAGCGAAATCCGTGGATCGATCGCGACCGTCTGGGCGTCACCGGAGGCTCTTACGGTGGTTACATGACCAATTGGATCACCACGCAGACGAATCTGTTCAAAGCTGCGGTGACGCTGCGGAGCATCGCCAACTTCGTCAGCGACGACGGCACACGCGACGGCGCGTACGGCCACAAGACCGACTTCGGCGGCGACATTTTTCAAAATTACGAGGCGTATTGGAATTATTCGCCGTTGCACTATGCGTCCAAAGTCAAGACTCCGACGCTCGTGTTGCACTCCGATAACGACTACCGGGTTCCGATCGAGCAGGGCGAGCAATGGTTCCGCGCCTTGCAGCACTTTGGCGTGGTCTCTGAACTGGTGATGTTCCCGCGCGAAAATCACAACCTGACGCGCACGGGCGAGCCGAAGCACCTCGTCGAAAGCCTAAAATGGCAGTGCTATTGGTTCGACCGGTTTCTGAATGGAAACGCGGCCGCAAAGCGTCCCAACGAGGAATGACCCTTCCGCCCGAGCTTGACCGCATCGTGCGTGCGCTTCACGCCGCGGGCTATCGCGCGCTGATCGCCGGTGGAGCGGTCCGTGACGATCTTCTCGGGCTCACGCCGAAGGACTTCGATATTGAAGTCTACGGTGTTTCGTTCGATGTTCTCGCCGAGTTGCTGGCGCAGCACGGGCGCATCGATCTGGTGGGACAAAGCTTCGGCGTGGTGAAGCTGACGGGGAGCGGCGGCCGGGTTTACGATTTCAGCCTGCCGCGCCGCGACAGCAAGATCGGCCGCTCGCATCGAGATTTCCTCGCTACGTTCGATCCCGGCATCACGCCGCAAGAGGCATGCAGCCGCCGCGATTTCACGATCAACGCGATGGCGTTCGATCCGGTGGCCGGTGACCTGCTCGATTATTTCGGGGGCAGGGAGGATCTGCGCAAGCGCGTCCTGAGGGCCACCAGCGCAGCGTTTGGCGAGGATCCTCTGCGCGTGCTGCGAGGCATGCAGTTTGCCTGCCGTTTTGATCTGGCCATCGATCCCGCCACTGCCGAGCAGTGCCGCGCGATCTGGCATGAATATTCCACGCTCGCGCAAGAGCGCGTCGCCGAGGAGTTCATGAAATGGGCAACCAAGAGCGTGCGGCCGGGACGCATTGCTGAATACTTGTCGGCAACGGGGTGGATTGTCCATTTTCCGGAGATTGGCGCGATTTTGAATGTTCCGCAGGACCCCGAATGGCATCCGGAAGGCGACGTCGGCGTCCATACAATGCACGTGGTGGACGCGGCGGCGGGGATTGCGCAACGCGATTCTTTGGGAGGAGACGAGCGCGCCGTGCTGCTGTTCTCCGCGCTGACGCACGACTTCGCCAAGGCCGGGACCACCGCGATGCGCGAACGCCGCGGGAAAATTCGATGGACGGCGCACGGTCACGAAGCCGCCGGGGGTCCCGTGGCGCGTGCGTTTCTGGAGCGCATAGGCATCAAGGCGGCCATTGTCGATCAGGTGGTGCCGCTGGTGGAGAATCACCTGGCGCATTCGAGCCTGCGCAGCGACGTCACGCCGCGGTCGGTGCGGCGTCTCGCCCTGCGGCTCGCCCCGGCCAGCATCACGCAGCTTCTCCGGCTGATTGAAGCCGACCACTCCGGCCGTCCTCCTCTTCCGCCTGGATTGCCGGAAACGGCGATTCGTATCGGAGAAATGGCGGCTGCGCAGGCGGTCGACGCCGAGCCGATGAAGCCGTTGATCCTCGGTCGCCATGTGCTGCCCTATTTTGAAGGCAAGGCCGGCCCGCACATCGGCGAGATCACTCGAGCGGCGTATGAAGCGCAAACCGACGGCGTGTTTTCTACCGAAGAAGAAGCCTTGGCGTGGCTGAGCGCGCACATGCGGTCAACGAGACCCGGGGGCTGACGACTCTGTCCCCGGCGCTCGCGCGCTAGAATTTTAACAATGCACCCTTTTCTTCTGGCGCTGCTGCTCTGCGCCGATCTGACTCCCCAGCAGCAGTCGGCGATGGATCACATCACGGCGCAGTCGCTGCGAGGCCATCTTTCTTTCATCGCATCCGATGCCCTGGAGGGCCGGGCGACTCCATCGCGCGGGCTCGATCTGGCCGCCGAGTACATCGCATCGCAATTTCGGCGCGCGGGGCTTGAGCCGGTGGGCGACGATGGCTATTTCCAAACCGCGGCGCTGGTGCAACGCGAGCCGAACTGGGAAGGCTTCGAAATGACGTTCACCGCGGGCGGCAAGGCGCTGCGCGTCGAAAAGAATGAAATCTACCTGCTACCGGAAGGGACGCTCGACTTGCGCGACGTGCCGGTGATCGTGCCTGATCAGAATACGCCGGTTGAGACCATGCGTGGGAAGGTCGTTTTCGTTGAGAATCGGCGCGGCCGGGTCAACTTTGCCGATTCGGCTCTGGTTTTGTTTGCCAGCCCAAGCGTCCCCGCGGGAGCACAGGTGCGCGATCCCGAGGCCGGGCCGGGCCGAGGGGCGACCAGCGTGATCAACAAGCCGGAGCTAACCGCGTTTCTGAAGGACAATCCCGATGCCCGCTTGAGCGTGCACATGGCCGCGCCGATCGAGCATCCGGTGAAAGTGCATAACGTCGTGGGGCTGTTGCGCGGGTCTGACCCGAAGTTGAAGGACACCTATGTTCTGCTCACCGCGCACTACGATCATCTGGGCACGCGAGCCACTGGTGACGACAAGATCTTCAACGGCGCCAATGACGACGGCAGCGGCACGGTGTCGGTGATGGAGATTGCGGGCGCGCTCGGCGCGTTGAAGGAGCGTCCGAAGCGCAGCATCCTCTTCATGACCTTCTTCGGCGAAGAACGGGGCCTTGTGGGTTCCCGCTATTATGGCCGCCATCCCATCGTGCCTCTGGATAAGACCGTCTCGGACCTGAATCTCGAACAGGTGGGCCGCACCGACGCAAGCGACGGCCCGCAGGTGGGCACGGCGTCGATTACCGGCTTCGATTTCTCAGAGTTGCCCGGCATCCTGGCGGACGCGGGCAAGATCGCCGGCATTCGCGTGTACAAGAACGAAGAGGCGAGCGATGCCTACTTCGGCCGCAGCGACAATCAGGCGCTGGCCGACGTCGGCATCCCCGCGCATACGTTGTGCGTGGCATTCGATTATCCCGACTACCACAAGGTCAGCGACCATTGGGAAAAAGTCGACTACGAAAACATGGCCAAGGTCGACCGCGCCGTGGCGCTGGCACTCCTGCACGTCGCGTCGGACGCTGCCCCGCCGAAGTGGAATGAGGCGAATCCGAAGGCGAAGAAGTATGTCGAGGCAGCGAAAAAGCTGCACCCATAGCCGGGCTTCAGCCTAAGACGCTCGCCCCCGCGTTTTCCCGCCAAAAAACGCGCAGCACGACGAGACAACGCAGGCGTCGCATTTCGGATTCGTACGCTTGCAGACCTGCTGCCCATGACACTTTAAGATCAAATACGCGCGAGTGCGGGCGGCGAACGTCTTGGGCGTTTCTTCTTCAATCATCCGTTGGGCTTCTTTATAGGTAACGCCATAGTTCTCCCTCTCCCGGCCTGCCCTAATGCGAACCAGGACATGGGGACAATTTGAGGGAACGGCCGCCAATGGAGAGAGCCCCGCAAACAGGAGAATTCGGTCCGCGCCTGGGTCTGCGATGTTTGGGAACTTCTTGAGGACGGTACGCGCGCGGGCGATGGGAAGCGCTTTGAGCGCACGCGGCAAATCGCCGCCGAACTCTTTCTGCACGCGCTCGGCGATTTCCTTCAACCGCATCGTGCGAAGCTCCGGGACCATGCCGCCGGGCTTCAATGCGAGCGCCATCTTGCTTGGATTTGCTGTCAGTAGTTGCTCCGGATCCGTTCCGATGTTGCTCTGAAGAGATTCCCAACCTTTGCCGCAGGCGGAGTCACTCGCGGGATATCCGCAGAGCCACCACACTAGAAAGAGGTACGGATTCGTCGGCCAGTTTGGCTGCTGCTGACCGTACGCCTTCTCCAGACGATCCAGCAACTGGTTAAGGCTTAACATTTATCGGCCTCAACAATTGTCGCCATTCGGTGTCGAATAATCCGCCGCGAATCACCTGACGCAGCGTGGGATGGATCACGGCGTAATCCCCCAGCCTCGGATAAAGCAGCGCGTTCGTCCCTTTGAATTCATCCACATGAAAAGTGTGGCCGCTGTTAAACACCACGTAGCGATTCGCGTTTACCGGATTCGGAGCGATCAGTACAGGCACCAGCGGCGCGCCGGGCCATGAGCGCATCAGCAGCGGCGCGATGCGCTTGGTTAATTTGTTGCTGGACAGGTCGCCGAACAAGATAAGGTGATATTTATCGATGTCGTCGTCCGTCACCGCGCGGTCGTCCTTAATGCGCACATCGCCGCGCATGTACCGCGCCCATTCCTTCACGAATTGCTCCATTGTGTCGGCGATATACTGGCCCGCAATCTTGTTTTCCGGCCTACCGGTTGGACGAACCACCAGAAACGCGTCTTTGAACGCATCGTCGATGGGGCCCTGCAGGCCCGGCTTTTTGTAGCGCCCGGATTTACCGGTGCGGCGCCAGCCCTCGGCCGTTTTCGTTAGGATGCCGAAATTCGCCAAATCGACGCCTTGCCCGTCGATGACGACGTGCTTGCCGCCTTCGATCGCGATGCGCGAGACGTTCCTGGTGATCACCCGAATTTCGTCGCCCCAGCGGTCGGCGTCGACCTCGGCGCGCTGATACTGTTTTTCCAAGCTCTCAACGGAGATCCAGTAGCACTTGTGATACGCGGTCGTATAGGTGACGAAATGAACGTGATCCGGCTCCACGCGAGGCTTGGCGAGTACGGCGTCGATGAACTTGTTGGACTGCGCCAGCGCACCCGGCTCCCATTTGTGCTCCGTCGCCGGTCCGGTCAGGAACAGGATTTGGGGCGGCTGGATATGTTCGGCCGCCAGTCGCTCGCGGATGTTCACGCTTGCCTGCAGCTGCGGGTCTTGCTCGCCTCCATAGCCGACGATCGGCACCATCTGCGCATTGGCGGCGTACTCCACAGCGTCGTAAATCCGCAGCATCGCGTCCTGATAGCCCACCACCGGCCCGAGCTTGGCGTATCTCTTCGTTTCCGTGAATCCCGCGCCCGCTTCCACCGCGGCCCATTGATCGGGGAAATGCAGGCCGATGTGCCAGGCGCCCGCGCCGCCCATCGAGAATCCGCGGAGTACGATTTTCTGTGGGTCAATGTTGTAACGGGTCTTCACCGATTCCAGCGCCTCGAAAACATCGGTCTCCCCGGCCCACCGGTAGGCGTTGTTGCCGCGCCCGAAGACTTCTAACGTTATGTAATCCTGCGTCACGGCTTTGTCGCCTTCGTGCGAGGCGATGAAGCTCACCTCGGTGAGCTGCTCGCCGCGCCCGTGCAGCACCAGGTCGAGCCGCACGGGTTTCGATCCGTCGTAGGATTCGGGAACGATCAGGCCGTAGGGTTGCACGCTGCCGTCCACCTTTGACCGGTAGCCTCGCACCAGGCGACCTCTCAGCGATTCCCAGGAAAAGGCCCCGTCCGCCGCACGCGCCAGGCCATGATCCAGGGCTTTCAGCGCGTTCGGAACGTACTCCGGCGTGAAGAATTCCTCCTCAAATCGCAGAGCCCACGCCGCGGCCTTTTGATAGATCTCAATATCCGCGATACGCGCGCCGTCAACGTGTCTGGCACGCAGTTCCTCGATGTCGCGTGTCAGTTGTGCGAGCTTCGCGGTAATTCGCTCGCGTTCCGCGGGTGTGGGCGGAGACCCAGCGCGCGCCAGCGCTGCCAGGAGCAGGAAGAAAGTCGTTCGCCGGAACAATATATGAAAGGATACCGCGCACTTGAGCCAGCGGCGCAAACATGGGTAAATAGGAAGCTAAACATGAAACGCCTCGCACCGCTGTTTCTCTTCATCCCTCTGCTGTCCGCGCAGGATCGGCTGCTCAACGAAGTTTCGCGGCTTGCCAAGATTACCGACGGCGCGGTCGGCCTTACGGCGATCCACGTCGAATCCAGCCGCCGCGCCGACTTCCATTCATCGGACCGCTTTCCCATGGCGAGCACATTCAAGGTTCCCGTCGCCGTGCAGCTTCTCTCGCGTGTCGATCGCGGGGAAGTTCGTCTGGACCAGATGGTCGTGATCGAGCCGCACGACCTGCATCCGGGCAGCGGCACTCTGTCGAATTTGTTCAAACAGCCGGGCGTGAGCCTCAGCGTTCGCAACCTGATGGAGTTGATGTTGCTGATCAGTGATAACAGCGCCACCGACATTTGCCTTCGCCTGGCGGGTGGGCCCGACGCCGTCACCGCGAAGATGCGGGAACTCGGTGTTGCGGGCATTAGTGTGAATCGATCGACCGCGCGGCTGATCTCCGATTGGCTCGGCGCGGAACTTCCGCCGGAAAAAGAGTGGGCGCCCGACCTGTTCGGCAAGCTGTACGCTGCGGTTCCGGCTGACACGCGCAAAGCTGCGGAGGTGAAGTTCAACGGCGACCCTAGGGATACCTCGCAGCCATCCGCCATGGCGGATCTGCTCGTGATGATTCACAACAAGAAGTTGCACAAGCCGGAAACGGCCGAACTCCTTCTGGACATCATGCGCCGCTGCCAGACCGGAGATGCGCGCATCAAAGGGATGCTGCCGCCAAACACGGAACTGGCGCACAAAACCGGCTCCATTGGCGGTACGATCAACGACGTCGGCATTCTGGCGCTGCCCGACAACGCTGGCCACGTCGCGCTGGCGCTGTTCGTCAAGGAAGGCACGAAATCCGAGGCGAGCGAAAAAGCCATCGCCCAGATTTCCCGCGCGGTTTATGATTACTTTTTGTTCGCAGCGAACCGTTAACCTTGTTTTCATCCTAAGTTGTTCGAGTCGTAACAGATCGTTGGTAGCTTGGGAAAGCCGTGCGCGACTGCCGGCCCACTACCATGACAAACCCCTTGCGCCTCCTCCGCTCGCTCACGCCGTTGGTATTCGCCACCTACGCTTTTGCGCAGTCCGGCTCGATTTTCACCCCCGGCAATATCGTCGTTACGCGCAGCGTTTACACCGGGAACCCGACCACCGTCACGCCAGGTCAGGCGCTGCCTCCAACTGGGGGGTCACCTCCACGGTAAGCGCCAACGGCGATCAGGGAGCCGATCCGAATCAGCTCGTCATGATCACTGACGTGCTCGCAAACGCTTCCGCGGCCAACGTCTCCAACGAAAAGTTCAAGATGATCAAGAGCGCCGCCGCGGGAGAAGTTCCGCGCGGAGTATCCTTGGCGCCCACGGCGGCCTCCACGATGGCAAACGTGCCGCTGGTCCTCTCCGCCGCCACCAGTAGCGTAGGCACGCTCGCGCCGGGCGCTCTTGCCTCCGCCAGCGGGCAGAATCTCGCGCCAGGATAGCCGGGGCCGATCCTCGGCATCCTGCCCGATGTGTTCGACAACACGTCGGTTTCGATCACGGACGCCGCCGGCAACACCTCAGTGGCGCCTCTGTTCTACCTTTCGCCCGGGCAGGTGGACTTCCAGGTCCCGTCGAACGTCACTACGGGGCTGGCGAAGGTAACCATCAACGCCAATGGCGCCATACAGACCGCGTCGAATGTACCGATTTTGGCGGTGGCTCCGGCGCTGTTCACGTTGAACAACGCAGGCCTCGCCTCGGCGTACGCGATTCGGGTTTCCGCCGGCGGAACCCAGTCGGTTCAGCAGATTTACACGCAGGATCCGGCGACGGGTCTAATCTCGCCCAACCCGATCAACATGGGCTCGGCGACGGATAAGGTGTACCTGGTGTTGTACGGAACCGGGTTCGACGGGGCGACAGCCGCCACCACGACCGTTACCGTAAATAGCCTCACCGCTCCAGTGCTGTATGCGGGCTCCTCGGGAACTACGCCCGGCCTGGATCAGGTGAATCTGCAGATCCCTTCGTCGCTGGCAGGGAAGGGGAATGTGAACGTGCAATTCTCGGTGAGCGGCGTCGCTTCCAACCCACTGCAGGTCACCATTCAGTAACGGCGAAGTTCTTCAAATCAGGCCCTCTCCGTGCGTCTGGAGGGGGCCTTGTTCTTTTCAAAGCCGAACTTTTTGCGAACGAATCGCTCCGGGGTTCGTTTAGATATCATGCGGAACTTTTTCGCTGACCTCCGGCACTCGGTGCGCGTGCTGGTCGGCAGCCCCGGCTTTACAATCGTCGCCGTCCTCGCGCTGGCCCTCGGCATTGGGGCCAATACCGCCATTTTCTCCGTGATCGACCGAGTCCTTCTCCGTCCGCTGCCCTTTCGCGATTCCGAGCGGATCATGCGCGTCCAAAGGCATTTCCCGCAGGGAGAGGGAACCTCCGCTTCCATCCCAAAATTCATGGCGTGGAGGAAATGTGCGGCATTCCAGTCTCTCGCCGCCTACGACTTTATCAGCGTCAGCATGAATCTGGGCTCCGGAGACAGGCCGAATCCGGTGAATGCTCTCCACGTATCGTCCGGGTTTTTTGATGTTTTCGGCGTGCCGCCACTCTTCGGCCGGACGTTCGCGCCTCAAGAGGATCTTCCCAACGCCGGCAAATTCGCGGTTCTGACCTATCGCGTCTGGAAAGACAGATTTGCTGCGAGCCGGGATCTGATCGGCGGGACGATTCTTCTCAATTCAGAGCGCTACGTTGTTCTCGGCGTGCTCCCCGAAGACTACCAACCCGACCCGGTCACCGACATTTATCTTCCCCATCAGCTCGATCCGAACAGCACCAATCAGGGGCACATGCTGCTGGTCGCCGGGCGCTTGAAGTCGGGCGCAACACCCCAATCAGCGATGGCGGAGTTGAAAGTGGTTGCCGAGCAATTCCGCGCGGCGAATCCGGACTTCATGAACAAGGATGAGACCGTAGGCGTGATTCCGCTTCGTGTCGCGATCGGCGGCGATGTTCGCCTTGCATTGCTGATTCTTGGCGGAGCGGTTTGTTTCGTGCTGCTGATGGCCTGCGCGAACGTGGCGAACCTCCTGCTGGCGCGCGCAGCAGGGCGTCAGAAAGAAATCGCCATTCGCACGGCATTGGGCGCGGGGAGGGGACGCATCGTCCGCCAGTTGCTGACCGAAAGCATGATGCTCGCCCTAGCCGGAGGCGTCGCCGGATTATTCGTCGGCGGACTCGGAATCCGCGCGCTGCTCGCCTTCAGCCCCGGCGATATCCCGCGCATCAACGATCCGGAGCATCCGGTGGCTTCCATGGGGTTGCTCGATGTGCGCGTGCTCGCCTTCTTGTTCGGCGTAACGTTGCTCACCGGCCTGCTATTTGGATTGCTCCCCGCCATCCGAGTCTCGCTGCTGGACGTGAACTCCGTGCTGAAGGAGTCCGGCGGGCGCTCCGGGAGCGGTCTGCGGCACAATCGCATTCGCGGGGTGCTCGTTGTGAGCGAGATCGCTCTTGCCGTGGTCCTGGTGGCCGGAGCTGCGTTGATGATTCGCACCCTGGCCGGGTTGAAGTCGGTGAAACCGGGGCTCGATCCTACGAATCTGCTCACCTTGAAGACGCCGACCTCCGGACGACGCTACGAGACCACCGAGCAAATGGAAACCATGATCCGCCAGGCACGCGAGCGCATCGAGGGCCTGCCGGGGGTCGAATACGCCGCCGCGACCCTCACTGTGCCGATGGAGGGCTCCGAAGTGGATTTGCCGTTCAGCATCGCGGGCCGCGTCCCGAAGGATGGCAAATGGGAAGGCGACGAGCAGTGGCGCTTCGTGTCGCCGCACTATTTCGAGGCGCTCCGCATCCCTCTGCTGCGTGGCCGCTCGTTCGACGCGCGCGACACCAGCAAATCGGATCGCGTGGCGATCATTAATGAGGCCTTCGCCAAGAAGTATTGGCCCTCCGGCGACCCCATTGGCCAGCGCATCCTCCTCGGCAAGGGACTTGGGCCCGATTTTGAAGAGCCCGAGCGGCAGATTGTCGGCATCGTCGGCAGCGTCACCGAAGTGGGTCTTGACAACGGCATGGTGCCGGTGATGTACGTTCCGCAAAGCCAGGTGCAGCCGGGCCTCACCAAGCTCGCGCACGATTTACTTCCGCTGTCCTGGTTGATTCGCACGAAATCGGACCCTCTTGCCGCGGGCGCCGGCGTGAGGCGGGAATTCGAGGCCATCGACACCCAACTTGCTCCGGCAAAGATGCAGACCATGGAACAGGTGATCTCCGATTCCACCACGCGCCAGAATTTCAATATGCTGCTGCTGACCGTGTTCGCAGTAGCCGCGCTTCTTCTCGCGGCGGTGGGAATTTACGGGCTGATGTCCTACACGGTGGAGCAGAGAACCCAGGAACTCGGCATTCGGATGGCCTTGGGAGCCAGCCAGGGACAGATGATGACCATGATACTCGGGCAGGCGATGCGTCTGGCGGGCATTGGAGTGGTGCTCGGGTTAGCGGGGGCCTACGGTCTGACGCGAGTCCTTGCCGGGCTGGTCTTCGGCGTCAAGACCACGGATCCGTGGACGTTCGGGGCCGTCGCGGCGATTCTCACGGCAGTCGCGCTGGTCGCAGGCTTACTGCCCGCCCGCCGGGCGACGCGGGTGGACCCGATTCTCGCGCTGCGGTGCGAATAGAAGGCAATTCTCACCGAGGTCGCGCGAGCTTTAGCCGTCGGAACTCAGGGAATCGCGTGAAACACGTCGACGGGGCGGTCGACGCAGCACGCCGCCGCCGTGCGCCACAACTGACCGCTGGCTCCTGCCTTCTCCAATAAAAGAGCCCCACCCACGCGAACGTGGATGGGGCCCTTTTCCGAAGCTCTTACGCCGTCCGGCTCACGACGGCCGAGCCACCCGTGATCGCCGCCTGCGCCGCCGCCAGCCTGGCGATCGGCACTCGGTAAGGCGAGCAGGACACGTAGTTCATCCCCACGCGGTAGCAAAACTCCACCGAGCTGGGCTCTCCGCCGTGCTCTCCGCATATTCCGATCTCCAGATCCGGCCTTGTCGAGCGTCCGAGTTTAATCGCCATCTCGATCAGCTTGCCGACGCCTTCGCGATCGATCGCCGCGAACGGGTCCGCCGAGAAGATCTTCAGGTTCTCGTACTCTTTCGAGAACTTCGTATAATCGTCGCGGGACAGGCCCATAGTCGTCTGCGTCAGATCGTTGGTTCCGAAGCTGAAGAACTCGGCGAATTCAGCCACCTTATCGGCCGTCAGCGCCGCCCGCGGAATCTCGATCATCGTGCCGACCATATAGTGCAGGTCCTTCATTCCCGCCTTCGCCAGAACTTCCTTGGCGACGCCATCCACGATGGCTTTCTGATTTTCCAGCTCCTTCGCGTTGCCGATCAGCGGGATCATTACCTCCGGCAGAACCTTTATGCCCTTCTTGGCTACCTGAACAGCAGCCTCGAAAATGGCGCGTGCCTGCATTTCGGTGATTTCCGGATACGTGACGCCCAAGCGGCAGCCTCGATGGCCGAGCATCGGATTAAATTCATGCAGTTCTTCGACGCGATGCAGCAGCTCCGGCAGCTTCTTTTTCAGCTCGCCGACCGGAATGCGGTACTTCTCCGACATTTCCTTCTTGATCTTCTTGTCGACGTAGGGCAGACGCGCCAGATCCACCATCAGATCCTCGCGCTTCGGCAGGAACTCGTGCAGCGGCGGATCGAGCGTGCGAATCACAACTGGGAATCCATCCATCGCCTTGAACAAACCGGCGAAGTCCGACCGCTGCATCGGCAGAAGCTTCAGCAGGGCCTTCTTGCGCGTTTTCTCATCGCGAGCCAGGATCATCGCCTGCATGTGCGGGATGCGATCCTCGGCGAAGAACATATGCTCGGTGCGACAGAGCCCGATGCCCTCGGCGCCGAACAGCCGCGCGGCCTTCGCGTCGCGAGGGATGTCCGCGTTGGCGCGCACGCCGAACTTGCCGCGGAACTCATCAGCCCAGTGCATCAGGGTGCCGAAGTACGACGAGTTCGGATCGGGATCGTTGGTCGTGGCCTTGCCCAAGTAGACGTTGGCCGTGGTGCCGTCGATCGAGATCCAGTCGCCTTCCTTCACCGTGATCGACTTGCCGCCGACCGTCGTGGTGAACTCCTTGGCGCGCTCGGAAATCGCCAGCGAGCCGGCGCCGACGACGCACGGACGTCCCATGCCGCGCGCGACCACGGCGGCGTGGCTGGACTTGCCGCCGACCGCCGTCAAAATGCCCTTCGCCACGTCCATGCCGTGAATATCGTCCGGCGTGGTTTCCTTGCGGACCAGGATCACCGGCCCGTGAGCGGACATTGCCACCGCGTCATCGGCCGAGAACGCCGCGCGACCCACCGCCGCGCCGGGCGACGCCGCAATGCCGTTGGCCAGCAGCTTCAGCGTCCTCAAAGACGCCGCGTCGAACACCGGATGCAGCAGTTGATCCAGTTGCTGCGGTTGGACGCGCAAGACCGCTTCCTTCTTGTCAATTAAACCCTCCTGCGCCATCTCCACCGCGACGCGGACCGCCGCCGGACCGGTGCGCTTGCCGTTGCGAGTCTGAAGCATGTACAGCTTGTGGTCTTCGATGGTGAATTCGAAGTCCTGCATGTCCTTGTAATGCTTTTCCAGGCTGGAGGTGATCTCGCGCAGCTGCGCGTAGGCGTCCGGCATGATCTGTTCGAGGTCTGTGATCGGCTCCGGCGTGCGGATACCGGCTACCACATCTTCGCCCTGCGCGTTAATCAGGAACTCGCCGTAGAACGTGTTCTCGCCCGTCGCTGGATCGCGCGTGAAGCCCACGCCGGTGGCCGAAGTATCGCCCAGGTTGCCATACACCATCGCCTGCACGTTGGCGGCGGTGCCGATCTCATCGGGGATCTTTTCCATCTTGCGGTAATACGCCGCCTTCGGATTCCACCAGCTGCGGAACACGGCATCGCGAGCCATCGCCAGCTGCTCATGCGCGTCCTGCGGGAACGGCATCTTCGTTTCCTTATGAACCAGCTTCTTGTACTCGGCGATGATCGCCTTCAAGTCCTCAGCCGACAGATCCGTGTCCGATTTCACCTTCGCCTTGTGCTTCTGCGTGTCGAAGATGTGGTCGAACTTTTCCATGTCGATGTTCAGAGCCACTTCACCGAACATCTGAATGAACCTTCGGTAAGAGTCGTAAGCGAAACGGGGATTGCCGCTTAGTTGCGCCAGACCCTCCACGGTTTCGTCGTTCAAGCCGAGGTTGAGAATCGTGTTCATCATGCCCGGCATGGAGAACTTCGCGCCGCTGCGGACGCTCACCAGCAGGGGATTGTTCGGATCCCCCAGCTTCTTGCCGATCTCTTTTTCGAGCTTCTCCAGGCTCTTCAACACCTGAGCGTTGATCTCGTCGGGAACCTTGTTCCCATTCTGGAAGTAGATGACGCAGACTTCGGTGGAGATGGTGAATCCCGGCGGTACAGGAATGCCCGCGCGGCACATTTCGGCCAATCCGGCGCCCTTTCCGCCAAGGACGTCTTTCATCTTTCCATCGCCGTCAGCCGTGCCGCCGCCGAAGTTGTATACGTAGTTTTTCATTTTTGATCTCCTGAGGTAACGATCTCCGAAAAGTCGGCGATCGTGGAAAAATTGGAAAGCAATAGATTTAGCAGTGTCAGCCGCCTTTGACGCAACTTTGGATTTGGTACATTCACGAGGATTGCGTCAAAGAACCGATCTACGGCGGGACGAATGGCGGCAATCGCTTGAAGGGCTGTCAGATAGTCGGATTTCAAGCTTACCGCCAGAGACTCGCTAAATTCGGCATACAGTTGCTTTTCCGCCAGCTCTTCGAGTTGGTCTGGATCGAAGTCGTCCGTGGGGCTGAAATTTGCCTGGACAAGGATGTTTCGGATTCGCTTGAAACTTGCTGCTAGAGGCTCGAAGTTCTCGGTGGACCGGACCTGCGCGATGGCTGCGAGTCTGGCTTCAACGTCAGCCAACGTCGAGATACCCGCAGCCATCACCGCGTTCACTTCGTCGTACTTGAAGCCCCGAATCTCGCGGAAATAATATTGCACGCGCTCCCGCATGAACTCGTTGTCCATCAGTTGCGCGAGTGTGAAGGGCAGCTTCGCCTCCACCAGAATCTTGACGATGCCCTGTGCAGCGCGGCGCAGCGCGAACGGATCTTTCGAGCCCGTCGGCACCATGTCGATGCGGAAAAACTCGCGCAGATTGTCGAGCTTATCCGCGATTGCCAGAATCTGCCCGGCCTTCGTCGAAGGAATTGAATCCTCCATGCTCAGCGGCTTGTAGTGCTCGTAAATGGCACGCGAGACAGCCTCATTCTCGCCCTGCACCTTCGCATAAAGCCCACCGACGATGCCCTGCAGGTCGGTGAACTCCTTCACCATCTCCGTCGTCAGATCGGCTTTAGCGAGCAGAGCCGCGCGCTGCGCATCCGCATCGCCGCCCAACTCCTTCACCAGTGCGACCACGCGATGCGTCTTTTCCAAGTAGCTGCCGAGCTTCGCCTGGAACGTCACGTGCGACAGGTCGTCCACGCGGTCGGCCAGCTTCTTCTTCTGGTCCACTTCCCAGAAAAACCGCGCATCGTTGAACCGGGCTTTTAAGACGCGCTCATTGCCGCGCTTGACCAGGCCCTCCGGGTCCGCTGGCACGTTCATGATCGCCACAAAGTGCGGCGCAAGCAACCCCGGCTTCGATTCCACCGCGAAGTATTTCTGGTGATGCCGCATCACCATGGTCAAAACCTCGGCGGGCAGTTCTAAATAGGACGGGTCGAAATCGCCCTTGATCGCCGCTGGATATTCAGTAATGAACGTCAGCGTTTCGAGCAGATCGTCGTCCACGGTCGCGCCCAGCGCGGCGGCTTCCTTGCGGATCTTCTCGCGGCGCTCTTCGGCGCTCAGGATGACGTAATTCGCGCGCAGCGCCTCGGCAAAAGTCGCGTAAGTGACGGCGATCTCTTCGTTCGCCAGCACGCGGTGGCCTCGCGAAAGATTGCCGCTGGCCACGCCCGCAACCTCAAACGGGATCACTTCATCGCCGAGGAGCGCAACCACCCAGCGAATCGGCCGGATGAATCGAGGCGAGCCCTTCGCGCCCCAGTACATTGTCTTCGGCCATTGAATGCCGAGGATGGAACCAGGAAGCGATTCGGCCAGCAGGTCCCGCACGGCGCGACCAGGGACGTTCTTCCTGAGCTCGTAATAATCGCCGACCTCCTCCATTGCCGAAAGGTCGACGCCTTGCTTCTTCGCGAATCCTGCTGCTGCCTTCTGGCCCGCGCTGACTGGAGGACCCTTCACGACCTGGACCTGATCCGGCGTACGCTCCGGCAATCCTTCGGCGCGCACCACCAGCCTGCGTGGCGTCGCGTCCACCTGCGGCACTGCGCCAAACAGGTCGAGCTTGGCGAGTTGCGCCAGCGCGCCCGGAATCATCCAGTGCGGAATTTCTTCAGTGCCGATCTCAAGCAGGAAGTTCATTTGACCTCCTGTCTTGAATCCCCGTGCTTACGCCACGGGGTTGTATGTGCGATCGCAGGGCATGGCCCTGGGCCACAGGATGATGCCATTGTGGGGCAGGGCCATGCCCTGCCAGGAAGCAAAAGGTTCATGCCGCCGCCTCCTGCTGCTCCGCCCACAACTTCGCAGTACCCACCGCCAGATCCCGAACGCGCTTAATCACCGCCACGCGCTCCGTCACGCTGATCGCTCCGCGCGCATCAAGAAGGTTAAAGAGGTTCGAACACTTCAGCACCTGATCGTATGCCGGCAGCACCGGGAACCGCTGTTTCTCTGGATATTTTTCGTACTGCGCGAGCAGGCTCTTGCACTCCGCTTCATGCTCCGCGAAAAGACGCCACAGGCGTTCCACATCCGCCATTTCAAAATTCCAAACCGAGAATTGCAGCTCTTCCAGATAACGCACGTCGCGATACTTCACGCCCGGCGTCCACTCGATGTCGTACACGCTGCCGACGTTCTGCAGAAACGCCACCAGCCGCTCCAGCCCATACGTGATCTCGGCCGGCACCAAATCCAGATCGATGCCTCCGCACTGCTGGAAATACGTGAACTGCGTGATCTCCATGCCGTCGAGCATCACCTGCCAGCCCACGCCCCACGCGCCCAGCGTCGGCGACTCCCAGTTGTCTTCCTCAAACTTGATATCGTGCTTTGAAAGATCGATGCCGATGGCCGTGAGACTACCCAGATACTGATCGAGAACGTCGGCCGGCGAGGGCTTCAGAATCACCTGTAACTGCTGGTGTTTATATAAGCGATTCGGATTGTCGCCATAGCGGCCGTCGGCCGGACGGCGCGAAGGCTGCACATAGGCCACGCGATACGGCTTCGGCCCCAGCACGCGCAAGAACGTCTCCGGACACATCGTGCCTGCGCCGACCTCTACGTCGTACGGCTCGGTGATGATGGCGCCGCGATCGCTCCAGTAGCGCTTTAGTTTGAAAATTGTTTCTTGAAAGGAATCCATAGGGGGCTTTACAGAGCCTCTAACAGAGGTACGGTGAGAAATCGCCGCTCGACGTGCTGCTCCATCGCGCGGACCAGGCCTCGGCGAAGATCGGCTGCGGTGGATTTGCTCCATTCGCGCGGCGCGAGACTGCCGATCGGCGTCGAAAACATCTCCTGAACGATCTCCGCGGTCTCGTCACTCACGCGCAGCTCGGGAAATACACCGGTCAGGCGCACGGCCCACAGCGTGTAATACGCAACCGCGCGCCAGACGTTGCCTCCCACGTGAAGGTCGGCCAGCACGGCGGCAAGCAGACGGAAAAATCTTTCGTTTGGTTCGTGCTCCGGCAATAGATGCTCCGCAACCTCAGTGAAATAATCCAGCGCGACCGCCCGCGAGTAGTCCGATTGCAGGTCGAACTGCGACTGAATCAACTCGCAGCCGGAGAGATTCGCCAAGTCGGCGTTCTCCCGTTGAAAATAGGCCATCCTGACGTGGGACAGCCGTTCCAAACCCGACCCGAATGGACTTTTTGGCCGGCGGGCACGCCGGGCGACGCCGCGCAGTTTCCCCAGATCGCGTGTAAAAAAACTGACGATCAGATCCGACTCCCGGAAGGGATACGTACGCAGGACGAACGTCTCGCTCATCCGCGCGGGCATAGGTTCGACGCAAAATACTAGCGTAGCAGAAGGAGGAGCCAGGAGTCAGGAGACGTAATTACGCGCCAGGCGCGGCCCGCTCGATTACTTCGATCGATACACTTCGTGCCAACCCCCGGTTGGCCACGCGACTCCGATGACGGTTCCAATGAGTGCGCCGAGCGGTGTGAACACTGCTTTCCCGATGTTGTCGTTGAACCAGCAGCTGGAGTTGCATGAGTGGTCCAGCCCTGCGCCGATCCCCAGTCCTGCGCCAGCGCCAACACCGAGGCCGATCAGCGTATTCCGCTTCCGATGGCTCTCGCTCCTAACCGAAACTCTAAGGATCTGCGCGCGCGCCAACGATTGCTGCGTGTTGGCTGCGAAAATCACAAGGGATTCGTCGCTGACGCTTTGAAACTGGCCCCGGAAGGACTTCTTGCCTTCGAGAGAAACGCGGATTTCCTCTCCAACCGGGACGCTATTGACGTTCGCCCAGTTATGCTGGGCGGCTGCTGTGCCGGCCGCCAAAACGAGGATCAGCGCGAACTTCACAAGAGGAGCCTATCATGTTGGTCACTTTGCTGCCGGCTTAGGAGGGGCGGGCACGGGCTTGATGCCCTGTTTCGCCAGAGCGGCCCTGAGGACCGGTTCGGTCTGCGCGCCGACCTCATAGGAGACCACCTTGCCTTCCCGGTTCACCAATACCAGCGTCGGATAGGCGTTGATCGAGAGAGATCGCAGTAGTTCGGGCTCGGCCTTTCCGGCGTCGATATAGACCACGACGAATCCACTGGGGCGAAATTCTCTTTGGAGTTTTTCAAGGACGGGCGTCTGCTGTTTGCACGGCTTGGACCATGACGCGCAAAAATTAAGCAGCGCCACTTTGCCTTTAATTGCCGGCGCACCTTTAAGCTCTGGCACGGGCTTGCCCTCGACGTCTGGTTTGACGATGCCGGGCAGTGTCCAATCAGGCGTCTCCACCGCGCCCGCGGGAGGCGTAAACTTGAACAGCGAATCCGACAGATCCGAATCGAGCGAAAGCCCCATCGTAGTGGTGGCCTCTGTGATTTCCACGGGCTCGACCAGCGTGCCGACGATGAGCGTCGCCGTGAAACTATTTTGCAGCGTCAGACCCAGCGTTTTGGAGATCCAGCTGATCTGCACGGCGTTGCGGATGGTCAACTGCTTGCTGGGAATATTCACCAGGCCGTAATGCGCCTCCACCACCCAGCAATCGTAGGGCTTGTCGTCGATCTCCATGGTCTTTTCGCCCGTGATCCCGGCTGATTCCAGCGCGCTGTTCATGTCCGGCAGATCCTTCAAATTGCCGTTCTCGCCCAGGGACGATTCGGGCAAACTCGTCGCCGCGCGCTTTATGAATCTTTTCTGCTGATCGAAATAAATGAATGTGTGTAGTCCGTCGCTAACCACAGTCATCCCGATGGGACCATTTTGCGATTCGATGCGCATCAAATCGGGCCGCCGGACGCTGATCACCGTAGGCAGCTCCATGTGATTGTTCACGCCGCCGCGGGTCTCGATGATGCTGAGCGAGTGGATCTGATAGCTCGGGAATTTTTCGAGGGCGTGCGCGGAACTTAGCAGCAGTTCGCGCGCATCCGGTTGCTGCGCGAGCAGCAGGGCAGGGCAGAGGAGCAATGCGGGACGCATCAGGGCAGGAGTTTCAACGCCGTCTTGCCCATCGGGCCGTTGTAGAACAACTCGAGAGAATGGATACCCTTCGTCCGGCCACGGAACAGGAAATAAATCAATCCGGAGCGGGGCAGTGAGTGTTCCCCCTCGGGCAGTGACGCGTTCTGGACGCGGTAATCGACGGTGTCCTCCTGTTCCTTCTGAACCTGGGTGATGGGCTGCGTGGAAGCCGTCCGGTCCCTCCCATCGCCTGGAAACTGACTGGGCGGAGGCCGCGGACCAACGACCACCTGTCCATTGCCATCGCCGACACCCGCTGTTCCGGTCAATGACGGATGCGCGGTGGACTTTGGGAATTTGATGGATCCGGCGACCATCCCCGGCAATTGGGTCGAAAGAGGCGCGCCGTGGCCGTTGACGCGGAGCGTAAACTGGTCGGGCGACATCTTCAAACGGCTGAAAGCGGGGCCGAAAAAGGCCACTTCCACCACCAGATAATCGCTGGCCAGCAGCGGCCCGGTGGGTGTCGGCAGGGAATGAACCAGATACTCGGCGGCCAGGGTCACCGTCTCCATCTGGACGTGGACCGGATAATCGGTCGCCTTGGTTCTGGGCGCGGATTGGGCGTTTAGTAAGGCCGCCGCGCTCAAAATAAGGCCGAATCGCATCCTTACCGCCACGTTACCACACGTTTCGATACAGCGAAGCTTCATTTAGTCCCTTCGCGGTAAGCAATGGATTTTCCGTCCCTTAAGCCAAACCCTACCCACTGACTAAGGGGTTCACTTAGTGTTCATTGAACGGAACGCCCCGTACCATAAAGATGATGTCGTGGATCGGTGACCTCCGCTGCCTCCATTGCGATGGGAAACTGCCGCTGTTGAGGAAGATCACGAACGGGCAGTTCTGTTCGGCCCAGCACCGGAAGCTGTACTGGGAAGAGCAGGAGCGCCTCGGCCTGGAGCGTCTGCATCAGACACACAATTCGCTTCGCGTCGCTCATCTGCCCGAAGACGGTCCTACCCTGTGCGGATTCATCGCGGCGTTCACGCGTCCCCAACCCGTCTGGCCATCCGGTGAAGTGAAAGCCACCGAGCCCAATCCGTTCGCGCCCAACGGCCCGGTGCGTTTGCCGCTCCGCAAAGTGGTCGTGCCGCTGATCGATCGCTGCAGCGGTTTTGTTGCCGGCGTGGCGCGAATCGAGGTGGAACCCAGACGTTACCGCGCCTCCCGCAAGCTGGAGCCCATTACGCCCTCCATGCTGCCCAGCAAGGCTGTCTGCTTTGGCGCAACGCCCCAGTGCGACGCATTCTCGTCTCAAGACGCGGACGTCGTGCCCCGCCTGGATACTCCTCTGAAACTTGCCCGTTTTGACGCGAAGAAGCCGGGGCAGCACGATGTCCGGCGTGAACCCTGGTCGGCAGCCCCGTTTGCGATTCTGAAACAGCCTTATCTGCCCCTGGGAACAAGAGCTCGGAGCAGCACCGCGACGCCCGGTCTGGCCGGGATGTTGCCTCTGGCCATCGAACAGGTCCCGTTGGTGCACGGCACGTGGATTGACAGTCTCCGCGCGGTTCCGGTTCAGGAAGCGCCAAAATATGAGCTGTCGACCCCGGCCATTCGCCCGCGGCTAAAGATGGCGGCCGGCAGCCGTTATCCCGTCGCCACTCGCGACGCGGCCGTTGCCGTGGCAAAGGAGCTGCGGAACCTGCCGGCGGCCAATATGGTCGCCATCCCGGAACGCAAGTCAATCGCGATGGCCGCGGGTGCAGGCGCTGGCGCCGGCAAGCCCGCCGCGATCCCCGCGCCCGGACAAGCCGGTCTGTTGCCGCTCGACGCGGGAAAGGCGACCGAGCCAGCGCCGTCGCGTGCCGCTTCCTCGGTGAGCCTGCCCCAACCGATGAAGACCGAGCCGATGCGCCCGGTCTCGCGTCTGGAGCCGGTCGACGCCAAGCCGTCGGACCAGTGGATGAGTCCGCCGCCTCCGCAGCCGGATACGATCCGCGCCGCCGCGACCTCCGTCCTGACGATGGATGAGCCGGCGCAGGCGCCGCATGTGAGCGCGCTCATTGGCAACCTCACGAACTTCTGGACACAGGCCCCGCGCGACCTGAAACTGCTGATGTTCGCCATTCCGATCCTGCTAGGGCTGGCGCTGCATCCGTCGCTCAAGAAGATTCCTTACACGGCGCCACAGCAAGCCGGAGGAATCCAGAAAACGTTCGAAGGCAAGATGCAGGAGCAATGGAAGAACGTGCGTCAAAGCATGGTGGACCGCGCCGCCATCGCTCTCGACGAGGATTTCCGCTCCGGTCTGGACGATTGGACAAGCCGCGGAGGCACCACTGAGTGGGAATTCGATGCGGCCGGATTCGTCAAGCCGGGCCCACTGGCCATCTACCGTCCGTCGGTGGATCTCTCCGATTATCAACTGCAGTTTCTGGGAATGATCGACAAGAAGGCCCTTAGTTGGGTCGTGCGCGCGTCCGATTTTGACGATTACTACGTGGTGAAGCTGGTTGTCCTGAAGCCCGGTCCCGTGCCGACCGTGGGAGTCACGCGATATGCGGTCATCCACGGCGTGGCGCAAGACCGCGGCGACACCACGGCCTACATCAACGCCAGGGAGGACATGCTGTACCGGGTGCGGATGGATATTCATGGCGACGTTTTTGCCCTAACGGTTCAGGGCCAATTGGTCGATAGTTGGACCGAGCCGCGTCTGCGAAAGGGCGGCGTTGGATTTTTCACGTCGCGGGGCGAAGCCTCGCGGCTGCGTTGGGTTCAAGTGACCCATCAGTACGACATGCTGGGGCGGCTGTGCGCGTATCTGGCCCCCTATGACATTCCATCCACGAACGGAGGTTGGCAACCATGAGCGGAGTAAAGAACGGAGCGCAAACGGCGCTGAGGACGGGCGGCAAGGTGGTCTCGCCCGCGCTGGCGAAATCTGTCTCCCTGCATTTGGAGGGCAAGCGAAAGGAAGCGCTGCGCGAACTGAACACCGCCATCGAGAACGGCGAGGACACTCCCGAAGTGTTGGCCGCCAAGGGCCACATCCAGTTCGAGCTGGAGCAGTTCGACGACGCGATCAAGACCTATGAGCGGCTCCTGGCCGCGGCGCCGAAGCACCCCACGGCGAACTTCAACCTTGGTATCTGTTACGAGAAGCTCGGCCGCTGGCAGGACGCCACCGACGCCTTCACCCGTTCGCTGGAAGTGGATCCTTCACGCGAGGAAGCGCAGCTCGGCTTGGGCATCTGCCTGCTGCATCAGGAGAAGCCGGAGCCGGCCATCGCCTGCTTCGATAAAGTCCTGGTGCGGCAGCCCGCCCACGAGACGGCGCAGTTCGGCAAGGCTGTGTCACTGCAGCTCCTTTGGAAGTTCGACGAGGCCACGTCCCTCTATTCGAAGATCCTCGAAAAGAACCCGCAGTCCGAGGAATGCCTGGTGAACCTGATCACCATCGGCATGGCCCGCAAGGATCACGACCTGATCCAGCAATACTCCGAACGCTTGCTGGTGCTGCGTCCGTTTTCGCAGGCCGCGCTCGAAGGCCTGGCGACCTGCGCATTCAACCGCAACGACTACGAAGCGGCGGCTAAGTTCTGCTCCAAGCTGGTGGAGTTCACCCCCGATCATTTCGAACGTTGGTTCAACCTGGGTGTCGCCGAGCAGAAGTGCGGGCACCTGGAACAGGCCGCCAAAGCGTACGGCGAGGCCGTTCGCGTCCGTCCGGACGCCAAACAGGCGCACGTGAACCTGGGCATCGTCCGGCAGGAGCTGGGCGAACTGAAGCAGGCTCGTGAATCCTACGAGAAGGCGCTGCACATCGCGCCGGATCTGGCGGACGTCATCTACAACCTGGCCAGCGTGCTGGAGCAGCAGGGCGAAAAAGAAGACGCCGAGCGGCTCTATGTAAAGCTGCTGAGCCGTAATCCGGACTGGGAAGACGCCTGGTTCCGGCTCGGCTATCTGCGCCTGCAGCGCGGCGACCATCGCGGCGCGGCGGAAGCCTTCCAGGCCTGCGTGCGCAAGCGCGCCGGATGGCCGGAAGCGCAGTTGAATCTCGGCCTGTCATATTGGAACGTCGGCGACCACGACGCCGCGGCTAAGGCATTCGAGAGCGTGCTCGAAACCGATCCCAACTCGATCGACGCGCTGCGCGGGTTGGCCGCGCTCGCCGTCGAACGCGAGGACGTCGAAAAGGCGCTGGACCTGCAGGCCAAGCTGATTGAAGCGGGCGAGCGGACTCCGGAGCTGTTCTACAACACAGGCCTCCTGCTGCAGAAAGCCGGCCAGCACGAGGATGCGATCCGGCTCTATCAGGAAGCGCTCGCCGAACGCCCGAACTTCGCCGAGGCTCTGCTGAACCTGGGCCACGCCTTAAAAGCGCAGGGCCAGATGGAGGAAGCGCGCAACTACTGGCGTCAGGCTCTGGAGCAGAAACCCGAGCTGGCAACCGGCTACTTTGAGGCCTAAAAGCCCTTTTTTCCCTTTGACTTCGCCCAAACCGCGTGGCATAATTTGAACCGAGTTTGGAGGAGTCTCCAGGTGAAGAAGCTTTTCGTAGGGAACCTGCCGTATGCGGCCAATGAGACCGATGTCCAGAATTTTTTCGCGGGCTACGGCGTGAATGTGGACACGGTTACGGTGATGCGCGACCGATTCACGGGTCAGGCGCGTGGATTCGGTTTTGTGGAAATCAACGACGATGCCGTCGCACAGCAGGCGGTGGACAATTGCCACGGCAAGGAACTGATGGGCCGCGCCGTGGTGGTAAATGAAGCACGTCCCATGGCCCCGCGCGAAGGCGGCGACCGCGGTCCACGCGGGCCGCGATAATTCGTACCTTGTTATTACTGCGTTGGGTGCGCTCTTCTGCCAGGGCGCGGCGCTCGAGAGCGTGCGCCGGCATTCTTGCTGGACTACAGTTATGGGGTTGACGACACTCTGCTCGCGCCCTTGATCAACCGGCTGATTCATGAGAAGAACGTGCCACCGGGCCCGCATGTTCGGACATTTGCCCTGCGAAGGTCGTCGTGCATGAAATTCGAGACATCGAAACGCCCGACTTTCCCTCCAACATGCAGCCCAACAGAAGGGGCGTGTCCCCGCACTTACGCGCGGGCTGCCAGCAAAGATGCATCCCCTGGCGTGAGCCAGGGGACTCGGCGCGAACTTATCGAGACTTCCCCAGCTTGCGGTCAAAGAACCCATCGGCCGCGTGCATGGCCCTGGACCAATCCTTCACCCGAAGAAAATCGTGGATCTCGTCGGGGAAAATCAGCTCCTCGAACTCTGTATCTTGATCCCGCAGCGCCTCCACCAGCTTGATCGTCTGGGAGAAATTCACGTTGCGGTCGTCGTCGCCGTGGATCAGCAGCACCGGCGACCTCCAGCCCTTTACCGTGGCCATGGGCGACGCCTCGAACGCAATGCGCGCCTGCTCCCGCTGTTTGTCCGGATCGAGATTCGGATTCGCCACGCTGCCCCCGCGCGCCGACCAGTCATGCACGCCGTGCAGATCGACGCCCGCGGCGAACAGATCGCTCGACCGCGACAGAGCCATCGCGGTCAAATAGCCGCCGTAGGATCCGCCCCACACGCCGATGCGCTTCGGGTCGACGTCGGCGCGCGCTGCCATGTACAAGCCCGCGCCCATCACGTCGTTATATTCGCTGCCGCCCGACGCACCGTAGTTCAACGCTTCCCTGAAATTGAGGCCATAACCGATTCCGCTGCGATAATTCACGCTGAGCACCACGTATCCCTTGCTCGCCAGATACTGATTCATTCCGTACGTGTTCGAGTAGTAATACATGTAGTGCCAGCCGAGCAGCATCTGCCGCCGTGATCCACCATGGAAGAAAATCACCGCCGGATGCTTGCCGGTGCCCTTCGGCAAAAAGAGCTGGCCATGGATCTGCATGCCATCCGAACCAGGAAAGATCACCTGCTGCGGAACGACCTGTTCGTTCAGCGGAAAGTCGTCAGGGATCGCCTCCGGTGCGAGGTCGTGCACGGCGCCGGCCTTTACCGCGGCGCGTCCGATCTCCTTCGGGCTGGAGCGCAGATAGGCAATCGCGCCGTTGCCGGGGTCCTGCGGCTCCCATTCGATGCCTTCGCTTAATTTGACGATCGGCGTGGCCGCGCCACCGCCGTTGGCGGACACGCGCCATATGTGACGACGGTCGATGTCATCCTGATTTGACGAATAAAGCAGGTCCCGGCCGTCGCGCGAAAGAGAAACGTGCTCCACTTCGAATTCGCCCGGCGTGAGCAGCTTCGCGGTGCCGCCATCGACCGGGACCGAATACAAATGGCACCAGCCGTCGCGCTCCCATGGAAACACGAGGCGGTCGCCGGAGGCCCACAAGACCTGATTTTCCGCCACCATCGCGTGAAACGCGCTGCCCGGGCCTTTTTCCGCATGCCAAACTTCGCGGCCCATTAGCGTCGACGCATCGGCAACGCGGATCGACCACGGAACGGGAGCTTCGCGCACCGGGCTTGCGCCGCCCGGACGCGTCCAGGTGGGTATGCGCAGGAACGCGATGCGGCGTCCGTCGGGACTCCAGATCGGAGAGATATCCTCGTCGACGCTTGGGTCCAGATAGCCCACCGATTTTGCGCCAATCTTAAATACACCGATGAACGCGTGCTCGCTCCGTGTGTTGACGAACGCGAGCGTCGTGCCGTCGGGCGACCAGCGCAGTTCCGTCGAGCGGCCCTTGGTGTGGACGATCTCCGCTGGTTTGTCGCCATTGAGATTCGTCAGCCAGATCTGCCCGTTGCGGATAAAGGCCACGTCGCCCTTGACCGAAACGGCCGGCATGCGGCCCTCGCTGAGTTTCTTTGGAGGGCCACCCTCAAATGAGATCGCCCAGACGTCCATCTCCGGCGTCTTGGCCAGGCTCTCCGGGTTGGGATTGTCGCCGTTGGTTTCGAGATCGCCTCCGCGGACGTAGACGATGGTCTTTCCGTCGGCCGACCAAGCCACCTCGCCGATCTCCTGCCCGTCGTCCTCGGTGATGGACGTGAGCCTGCGGCCTTTGAAATCCGGCGCCGCGGCGACCCACAGATTGTTCGCGCCCTTCTCCTTCATCAGCCACGCGACTTTCCCACCCGAGGGCGCGGCAGTGAGCGCGGACGAAAACGGCGCGTTCAGGTACTGATCGATCGAGGCGGCGCTGGCTAGCGTGAAAGGAAGGAGGAGCAGAGCGAATCTCATATCACGAGATTTTCGCACAGCCGAGTCCCCATCCCTAGCCCCACGCTACGCGCATGCGGCTGGTAACGACGAGCGGATGAAGGTTGCGTGACGTAGCGTTTAGTTGACGGGAACTCGCGAGTTTGTGCCCTGGAACGTCGCGCCATAATTTCCGCGTTCCTCGATCATGGTCTTGAGCACGAAGCCGTGCGCGGCGAGGTCGCTTGCCAACTGCGCATAAGGGGTGGCCGACGTTGGCATGGCTTTCGCCGACCACCATTCGCACTTTTCCAAGCCACGCCTGGTTTTCCGTAAGCAGGAATTTCTCAGCGCCCTCGATATCCAGCTTCATCACGTCGATTCCCTCCCAGCCCATGTCCTTCATCAGGTGTTCCATGGAAATCTGGGGCACTTTCACGATGCCCACGGTATTGACCGCGTTCACCACCGACGTGCAATCGGGCTGCGCGGAGAGAAAAAGATCGATCGATCCGTCGACCGGTCCGATGGCGGCTTCGAACACACACGCGCGGATTCCGTTCATCGCGATCACCCGCTTGAGCAGCGGGATGTTCTGTGGGGAGGGTTCCACGCACGCAATTTCGGCGTCCGGAAATCGCCTACTCAAAAAGACGGTCGCCAGGCCGATGTTGGCGCCGAGATCCACTACGCGCCGCACGTTTTCGCTGGGCAGATTGTACTCACCGTCCACGAGGATCTGGCGCAGCAAGGACGTATCTTCGCCATTGGCCCGAATCGGGATCTTTCCCCACTCCGGAATATCGATGACCAGCGTTTCGGGCGCGAACTTGCGGAGAAACGGCCGCCGCCCGAAATAATAGGCAACGAACACGTTCACGGTCGAGCTCAGAGAAAGCCGCAGCCGCCGCGTGAGAGTCCACAAGTCGAAGGGTTGTCGTAAGCTAATCAAAGAGTTTCTTTCCGCGGTCCTGAACAGTCCATTTTAGCCTATTGACTTCGACGGCTACACTTGAGAAATGTACGCAAGCGGAACGTTCGAAGTGAAGTTAAAGCCGCAGGGCGATGAAGACGCCTCGGTCGTCCGGATGACCATCGACAAGCGATTTCACGGCGATCTAGTCGGCACGAGCAAAGGCCAGATGCTCGCGGTGCAGAGCAGCGTGAAAGGCTCGGCGGGCTACGTCGCAATGGAGGTGGTCACCGGGACGCTCGGCAGCCGGACAGGGTCGTTCGCGCTGCAGCACACAGGCACGATGAATCGAGGCGTGCAGGAATTGAGCGTCACCGTAGTTCCCGATTCGGGCACCGGCGAACTGGCCGGACTTTCGGGGAAGCTCGAAATCAGGATCGTCGAGAAGCAGCATTTTTACGAGTTCGAGTACACGATCACGCAGTGAGAGTCCAGGGCCTTCCGCTGTCCCCGCCCTCACGGACTGGGCTGCACCGGCTCGACAGCCCCTGGCGTCAGAGCCTGTGTGAAAAGTCGCAAGAACCGCTTCCGTAGGTCGTGGCTCTATTTTCGAGCGGAGTGAAATCATGCGGATGCATAGGGCCGCGACCTGCGGGAGCGGTCAGCCCCGGAGTTCTCACATCGACTCGTCAACCAGGGGACAGCGCCGATCTGCGGTAGAATCTCCCCGATGGAATCCTACGCTTGCGGCCCCTCGTTTGCGCTGTCGGAGAAGACGGCCTACCAGACTTTCTTGGAAACAGCCCAGCGTTTTGCTTCGCGCGAAGCACTGATCGTCCCTCATCAAGAGATCCGGCTCACTTGGGCGCAGCTCGCATATGAAGTAAACAAAACGGCGCGCGGATTGGTTGGCCTGGGCCTCAAGCCCGGTGACCGCGTCGGCGTTTGGGCCACCAATTGCGCCGAATGGATCTATCTGCAGCTCGGCTGCGCGCAGGCCGGATTGGTCCTGGTGAATGTGAATCCGGCCTATCGAGCGCACGAACTGGCCTACGTACTGGATCGCTCCGGAATGAAGGCCCTGGTGCTGCGCGCGCAGGATGCGCGATCGAATTACCGCCAGATACTCGGGGAAACCAAGCATCCCAATTTGCGCGTCATCTACCTCGCCGAAGAATCCTGGGACAACATGATCGCGAGTGGCGTCGATATTCCTCCGTTCGATGCCAGTTGCCACGACGTGATGAACATCCAGTACACCTCCGGCACCACAGGATCGCCCAAAGGCGTGCTGCTGACCCACCACAACCTGGTCAACAACGGGCGCATCTGCGCGCACGGCCTTCGGTACACGGAACAGGATCGCGTCTGTTCGCCCGTGCCGATGTATCACTGCTTCGGCTGCGTGATTGGGACCATGACGGTGATCTCGACGGGCGCGGCGCTGATTCTCCCCGCTCCGAGCTTCGATCCTCTGGCCACCATGCAGGCGATTCACGATGAGCGCGCCACGTCAATCTACGGTGTGCCGACCATGTTCATTGCCCAGCTCACGCATCCCGAATTTTCGCGCTTCGATTTCTCGAGCCTCCGCACGGGCGTGATGGCCGGCGCGCCTTGTCCCATCGAGGTGATGAACCGGGTGGTCGACGACATGCACTGCCCGCAGATGACCATCATGTACGGGCAGACGGAGTGCTCGCCCATCATCACCATGGCCAGCGTCGACGATTCGGTGGAGCGGCGCGTCTCTACGGTCGGCTGCGCTGCCCCGGAGACCGAAATCAAGATCATCTCGGCGGACGGCGCGATTGTTCCCGTTGGCGAGCAAGGGGAACTCTGCGGCCGCGGCTACGCCATCATGAAAGGCTACGACCGCGATCCCGAAGCCACGGCGCGCGCCGTGGACAAAGACGGCTGGCTGCACACCGGCGACCTCGCCACGATGCGCCCAGACGGCTATTTCCGCATCACCGGACGCCTGAAAGACATGATCATTCGCGGCGGCGAGAACATCTATCCGCGCGAAGTGGAGGAGTTTCTCTACACCCATCCAAAGGTCGCGGACGTACAGGTGGTGGGCCTCCCCGACGAGAAGCTTGGCGAAACCGTGGCCGCCTGGATTAAGCTGAAAACAGGCGAAACGGCCGGGGAAGATGAGATTCGCGAGTTCTGCAAGGGCAAAATTGCACACTTCAAAATCCCTCAGCACATCCGTTTCGTGGATTCGTTCCCGATGACCGTCACCGGTAAAATTCAGAAGTATGTGATGCGGCAGATGGAGATCAAGGAACGCCACCTCGAAAAAGCAGCCAGCATCGAAACCGCATAAATGAACCCCAAAATTAGAATCGCCGCGATTACGGACGAATTTTCCCCTGACTTGAGCATCGCGCTGAAGGCAATGAAGCCCATCGGAATGACGGGCGCCGAACTGCGCGTGGTGGGCGGGAAGAACATCATGGACCTCACGCCGGACGAGCTTTCGCGCGCCAAGGAATTGCTCGATGAACAAGGCTTCGAGGTGGTCTCCATCGCGTCGCCCCTGCTCAAGTGCGTGCTGCCGAACGCGCCCGGCGTCGATACGCGGTTCCAGCATGACGTCTTCGCCTCAAAGCATACCTTCGAGCATCAGCCGCGGCTCACCGAGCACGCCTTTGCCATCGCCAGGAAAATGGGCGCGCCCATCGTGCGCGTATTCTCCTACTGGCGTACTGTGAAACCCGAGGAATGCTTCGAGGCGGTGGTGAAGGCTCTGCGCAAGCTGGCCGGCGACGCGGCGCGCGAGAACCTCGTGATCGGCCTGGAAAACGAGCACGCCTGCAACATCGGCACGGGCCGCGAAACGGCTCGCGTACTGGCCGCCGTCGATCATCCGCATCTGAAGATCGTCTGGGACCCGGCCAACGCGTTGGTCGCCGGAGAGGTTCCCATCCCCGACGGCTACCGCATGTTGGACCCCTCTCGCATCGCACACGTGCACGCCAAGGATTGCCGCATGGAGAACGACAAACCCGAGTGGGGTCCGCTGGGCACGCGTTCGGTCGATTGGAAAGGGCAAATCGAGGCGCTTCTCGAGGACGGCTATCAAGGCTGGATCAGCCTGGAAACCCACTGGCCCGGCCCCGGCGGCGATAAGCTCAAGGCGAGCACCATCTGCGGATGGAACCTCAGAGGCCTGGCGTCGGCATAACTGTCTGCTCTTTTGATAACAGCCGTTCTTGTGGGGCGGGCTATCGAGCCGGCGGCTTGAGTCGACTTGGTGAGCCCGCGCACGGCTGCCGCGAAGAATCGCCGCCCCACAACGCGTGACTCATCCTGACGCTTGATACACTCAGCATAGGCATGGCGCAAATTTTAGACGGGACTCTTGTCCGCGACAAAATCCTTTCCGACTTAAAACCGAGAATCGCGAAGCTCAGCCGCCCACCTGGGCTCGCCGTCGTCTTAGTGGGCGATGACCCGGCCTCAGAGATCTACGTGCGCAACAAAATCAAGGCCTGTGCTGAGATCGGCATCGAAAGCACGAAGATCACTCCGTCCGAGACTATCTCCACGGAAGAACTGGTCTCCATCGTCGAAGGCCTGAATGAGGATCCTCTGATCGACGGCATCCTGGTGCAGTTGCCTCTGCCCAAGCATATCGATAAGAGCCGCATTTTGGAGGCTGTGTCAGCCGGCAAGGACGCCGATGGAATTCATCCGCTGAACGTCGGCCATCTCGTTGCCGGACGCCCCGCGCCCCGCGCCTGCACGCCTGCCGGGGTCATCGAGCTGCTGAAGTTCTACAACATCAAGATGAACGGCCGCCGCGCCGTGGTGCTCGGCCGCAGCGATATTGTCGGCAAACCGATGGCTCTCATGCTGCTGCAGGAGAACGCCACCGTCACCATCTGCCACTCCGCCACCGCGAATCTGGCCGAGGAGGCGCGGCGCGCGGACATTTTGATCGCCGCCATGGGCAAGCCTGCGTTTCTGACCAGCGAATTCATCGCCCCTGGCGCCACCGTCATCGACGTCGGCACCTCCCGCATCACGGACCGTGCCGAGGCCGTCCGCCTAGGCAAGGAAGCGGCATTCGATCGCAAAGGCTCGGTGCTGGTGGGCGATCTTCATCCCATCGACGTGGCACGCCGATCCACCGCGTACACGCCAGTACCCGGAGGCGTGGGTCCTCTCACCATTGCCATGCTGATGACGAACACCGTCGCGCTGGCCGAACAGAATCTCAAACGGGCATGACTAAACGGGAAAAAGGGGACAAACTACTCTGGCCCCAACAACAAACCTCGGCCGTTCGATCACGCCGTCGATCGGACACAGCGGTCTGTCCCTTCTTTCCCGCAACTGTATGCTCCGCGTAGGCCTCACCGGCGGCCTCGCCACCGGAAAAAGTTTCATCGGACGCTCGCTTCGGGACTTGGGCTGCTTCCTCATCCAGGCCGACGACATCGGCCACCAGGTAATGGCCAAGGGCGCCGAGGCCTACGACGCCATCGTCGCCGAATTCGGCGCGGGCATCCTCGACGCGAACGGCGAAATCGACCGCCGCAGGCTGGGCGCGCTCGTGTTCGGCAAGCCGGATCTGCTCGCCCGGCTCAGCGCCATCATCCATCCTCACGTCCACGCTCGCGAAAGGGCCCTGGAACGCGACTTCATCGCCCGCGATCCCAGTGGCATCTGCGTGATTGAAGCTGCGATAATGGTAGAGACGGGAAGCTATCGCGACTACCAACGGCTCATCGTTGCCTCCTGCAAGCCGGAGCAGCAGATCGAACGGGCCATGGAACGCGACCATCTCTCACGCGAGGAGGCTCTCGACCGGTTGCGCCGGCAGATGCCTCTGGAAGAGAAGGTGAAGGTTGCCGACTACGTCATCGATACGTCCGGAACAAAGGAACATACTCTCGAGCAGACGCGGAGCGTTTATGCGTCCCTAAGGAGCCTTCAGCAGCCATGAAATTCCGAGCTTTGATTCTTGCCGCCGCGCTTGTTGGCGGATTCGTCTACTTAACCTCCCGCCCGAGTGTCCTGCCGCGCGCCGGCACTGGCGGCGGACCATTGTGGAGCGGCCCAGGCGTAGCGCAATCGGCCGGCCTCGGCTCCGACGAGCTCAACAACATCGACATCTACAAGATGGCCAGCTCGAGCGTCGCCTACATCACAAGCACGGTTTACCGGCAGACGTGGTTCTATGGTCCCCAGGCGATTAAGGATCTGGGCTCGGGCTTCGTGATTAACGCCACCGGCGAGATTCTGACGAACTATCACGTCATCACCGGCAGCCAGCAGGTGGAAGTCACTCTGCCCGATCATTCCAAGTACAAAGCCACCGTCCTGGCGCGCGACCGCATGAACGACCTCGCCCTGATCAAGATCGAGCCGAAAAAGAAGCTGTCTTACTTGACCCTGGGCGATTCCGACCGCCTTCAGGTCGGCCAGAAAGTGCTGGCCATCGGCAATCCCTTCGGATTTCAGGGCACCCTCACCACCGGTGTGGTCAGCTCGCTCGGCCGCGAAATTCAGGCCGAGGATAATCGCCGCATGGAAGGCATGATTCAGACCGACGCCTCGATCAACTCCGGCAACAGCGGTGGGCCGCTGCTGGATTCGCAGGGCAACGTGATCGGAATCAACACCGCGATTTACGGACCCAATGGAGGCAGCGTCGGCATCGGATTCGCGCTGCCGATCAACCGCGCCAAACTGATGCTTGACGATTTCCGCGCCGGCCGCAAGCCCGCTCGCCTGGGCATCTCCACCGTCTACGTCGCCGGCGACGTGGCGCAGGCGCTGGAGCTTCCTACCTCCGGAGGCTTGCTGATTCAGGAGGTCGCGCGGGGTTCTTCGGCGGAAGCCGCCGGTCTGCATGGCGCGCGCCGCCTGGTGCTGATCGGCAACCAGGAAGTCGGCATCGGTGGCGATCTCATCACCGCTATCGACGGCCAGAAGGTCACCGAAATCGACGCCGTCACGCGCGCGCTGGCGAAAAAACACTCCGGAGATAATTTGGACCTGACGATTTTCCGCGGAGGCCGCACCATCGATGTAAAGGTGAAGCTCGGCGAGGCTTCCGAGGACGTACTTTAGCGGCTATACTATGCCAGTGGTGTCCCAGGCTGCTCCCCCGGCCAGCCTTCCCGAAGAAGGATTGCTGGCGTCCTCGGGCTCGCGACGCGCGCTCGGCGGATTTTTCGTCTCCGGCATCCTTATTTCGTTTCTCGGAGCGATTCTTCCGTCCTGGCAGCATCACCTTTCCTCCGATTACGCCACGATCGGGTTTTACTTTTTTGGCCTGATTGCCGGGATTCTCGCCTCGGTCTGGGTTTCCCCTCCGTTGATCGAAAAAAGGGGCATCGGCTGGACCCTGGCGTTCGCCTGCGCCGCCGCATCCACCGCGCTGCTCTATCTGGCTTTCGTGTCGCCGCCGTTTTCCCCGTGGTGGCGCGTGGGCGGCATGGTCCTCGTCGGATGCGCGGCGGGTATTCTACACACCGCGATTTTCAACGCCATTTCGCCGATGTACCGCCACGATCCGGTGGCCACCGTGAACCTGTGCGGCATCACGTTCGGCCTCGGATGCCTCACGGTCGCGCTGCTCATTTCCGGCACGTTTTACCTGTACACCGCCCCCGCCGTCCAGGTATGGATCGCGGTGATTCCTGCGTTGTTCGGCTGGCTTTATGTGCGCTCGCGATTCTCCGCGCAGCCCGCCGCGCATCCGCCGTCGCCGCATGCCGCGTTGGCCGAACTGCGCAGTCCCGGAGCCGTTCTGTTCAGCCTGCTGCTGTTCTTCCAGTTCGGCAACGAATGGGCCGTCGCTGGATGGCTGCCATTATTCCTGAGCCAGCGCCTGGGCATCAGCCCGGCGACCTCCGTCGGCATGCTGGCCGTTTACTGGCTCGCTCTGCTCATCGGCCGCGTGGTTTCACAATGGGCGATCGCCCACGTGAAGCACGCAAGGCTTCTGATCGGCAGCGTGCTGTGCTCAATGTTCGGTTCTATCGTCTTGATCGCCACCGATAACCGCTTCGGCGCCATCGCCGGCGTGCTGCTGCTCGGCTGTTCCTTTGCGCCTATTTATCCGCTGGTGGTGGAGCGCATCGGCCATCGCTTCCCCTCCTACCATCCCGGCTTCTATAACGGCATTTTCTCCTTCGCCATGGCAGGAGGCATGCTGGTGCCCTGCGCGCTGGGCTATCTCGCGTCGCTCTGGGGAGTGTGGGTGGTGATGGGATTTCCTCTGCTCGGCTCCATCATGGTGTTCCTGCTGCTGATCCTGGCATGGCTCGAAGCCCGGTTCCATAGCGTCGCCAAGATCCCATAACCCCCAGGGGGACTGACCACTCTGTCCCAAGGCGGCCACGGGTAATTCGCGCAAGCACGAAAACCGTCTGCGCTGCGTGGACAGAGCGGTCTGTCCCCTCTCGCCGTCACCGCAAGAACGGCGGATCGCTCCAATCCCAATTGCGTTCCGGGTGCAGGTCCACGTTCACCGGCGTCGAGCTCCACTCGTACACCTTGGCCGACCATCCTCCCCGCAGATGCATCGCCAGGCCGATCAGGGCGCATGCCGTGAACATTACGCGCACGGTCCGCGAAAGGCATTCCCATCGCGCCAGATAGGGAATGAGAAACAACGTCAGCACGGGCGTCAGATCCGTGAAATATCGGGGCCCGTAGCAGTGGCCGGCCCACCAGGCCCTCACGAAGGACGAGATTACGATCCAGTGCGCCGCTGTCATTGCCCCCAGCCAATTGGTGAGCGGGGTGCGCCACGATCCCCGCACCATGCTGTAAATCGAAAACGCGAACACCGGGGTGTAAATCAGCAACCCTCGCGATGGCGAGAACAAATTCGCGGCGAGAGCCTCAACGAAGACGGGCCACTCGCCGGGCGAAAACCCGTCCAGTCGCGTTTGATAATACGGCGAAAGGATCCGGTGGTAGATCGACCAGTTATAGGCCACGAAGATCGCGGCCACCGGCGCTGCCGCCAACAGGTAGCGCAGCAGATACCGCCGATGCCGCAGCGCGACGTATCCCGTGAAGACGATGACGAACAGGGAATCGGTCGGACGAACCGTGTAGGAAAGCGCCACGGGAAGCCCCGCCCATGCCGCCAGAGCCGGATTCTCCTCCGCGCGCAGCAGCAAGAGGATGATCGCGGCCAGCAGCAACATCGACGGCGTGTGCTGCCAGAGTGCCCGCCCGCCTGTGCTATAGGCCGACGTCGCCAGCGCGAACAGCAGAGCCAGAACCAGCGCCCGTTTCTCGCTCAAATATCGCCGCGCAATGAAGTACATCAGCGCCGCGGTGACGGCCAGCAGGCAGGAGGCGACTTCCATCTCCAGAATCGGATGCGCAGCGCCGAAGTCGTCCTGAAAAAACCCTTCCAGCACGGCGCCGCTGCTGTGGAGCCTCCTCAGCAGAGGATGCAGCACGTGCATCCCGCCCACGGCAGCCAGCGTCAGGGGCGCGGCCAGCACGGGTCCGCCCACGGGATAACCGTTGTACCAATGCCCGTCGCAGGCCTCTGGCCCGCCTCTCCGAATATGCCCGTCCGGCGCGACGCACTGCACCGCGTAATAGCCGCTTTCCCGAATCTGCCGGGAATAATCGTCCAGGTTGGTGGTGCCGTGCCGCCACAGGCTCATGGCGATGAACACGCTCCAGCGCGAATCGAACGAGGTGGCAACCGGGCTGAGGCCGGAAAAAAGAAATACGCCCGCCATCAGCCATCCCGCGACCTTCGCGTCTCGTGTCACTTCCCATCAGCCTAACAGGTACTCTAAAAGGAACGCATGCGCGGCGCGATTTTTCTCTTGTGTGCAGTCCTCGCCCAGGCCGAAACGCTGGAGCAGAGGCTCGGCCGTCTGCTCGAAGCTGGCCCTGGCAAATATTTCGCCGGCGTCGAGGTCTATTCCCTCGACGCGAAAAAGCTTCTCTTTCAGTACAACGACGATCATCTGCTGATGCCCGCTTCGAACATGAAGCTGTTGACCACGTCGATGGCCATGCTGCGCCTCGGCCCCGATTACCGCTTCACGACGCGCATCGTGCGCGAGCCTTCTGGCGACGTCGTCCTCATCGGCAGCGGCGACCCGTCGATCTCCGGCCGAATCTATCCCTACGCGAAGGACGAAAAATCCGGCCCGCCGCTTGCCGCTCTCGAAGCCCTGGCCGATCAGGCCGTCGCCTCCGGCCTCACACGCGTCGACGGCGATATCGTCGGCGACGACCGCCTCTATCCCTGGGCACCCTATCCGCCCAGTTGGACTCAGGACGATATTCTGCGCGATTACGGCGCTCCCGTCAGCGCGCTGACGCTCAATGACAACACGATCACGGTCAACATCCAGCCCGGCGCGCAAGAAGGAGACCTCGCGCGGCTGTCGCTCTCTCCCGCCGTCGAATACTACGCGATCGACAATCGCATCGTGACCGTCGCCAAGGGCGGCGAATCTCGCGTGCGTGTTTCGCGCATGGAAGGCTCGCGCCAGTTGCTTCTCTGGGGCAGCATCTCCGTGAACCATCCCGCGTTCGGGGAAACGCTCGCCGTGGACGACCCCGCGTTGTTCGCCGCCGAGGCGCTGTACGACGCCCTGGTCCGCCACGGCGTGGCAATTCACGGCAAACCCGTCGCCCGCCATCGCGCCGTTCACGACGATTACACGCCCGGCCCGTCGGTCGAACTGGCCAGCCGCGTTTCGCCTCCGCTGGTGCAACTGCTCCAGGTCACCGACAAGACCAGCCAGAATCTTCACGCCGAGCTGATGCTGCGCGAGGTCGGCCGCGTCACGCGCCACCAGGGCACGCGCGAAGCCGGCCTCGAGGAGATGGCCACGCTGTTCAAGGAAGCCGGGGCCGCGCCCGGAGACGCTCGCGTCGAGGACGGCAGCGGACTCGCCCGCAACGTCATGGTCACGCCTCGCCTGATGACGCGCGTCCTGACCTATCTGTATCAATCCAAATACAAAGACGACTGGATCTCGCTGCTGCCCATCGGCGGCGAGGACGGCACGCTGAAAAACCGCCTCTGCTGCACGGTCGACGCGGCTAACATTCACGCCAAGACCGGCACGCTCAGCCGTGCCATCGCCCTATCCGGCTACGCCCAGAGCAAGACGCAGGGGTGGCTCGCGTTCTCCATCATCGTGAACAGCTTTTCCGCGCCGTCCAGCGAAGTCCGCAAATGGATTGATAAAATAGCAATAGAACTCACGGAGTGAATCATGCCGATTTTTGAATACCTGTGCGACGGATGCGGAACCAAGTTCGAGAAGCTCGTGCGCCGCGCCGATGACGCCACGCTCTGCCCCTCCTGCGGCAGCGATCATCTGACCACGCAATATTCCACCTTCGCCGCCCGAGCCAACGGCGCCTCGAAGGAGCCACAAATGGGCGGCTGCCCGTCGGGGATGTGCCAGAACCCAGGCTTCTGCGGGCGGAATTAGTTATTGCTCCCAAATTCGGCTAAGAGTGCGTGGCGTGCCGCGTCGAAGGACAATCCCAACGTCTGTGACACCTCATAGGCAACGCGTCTTCAACCACTTCCCGCTTCCCGTCGCGGAGTTTGGCGAGCCAACTGGGCGACGATCCAGGCAAAGAGGCCGGTCAGCCGCCGTATCCGGCCCGCTACGAGCGAGGGTGCAAGTCTTCGAAGCTCTCCTCTCGCCAACGCCAGCGTCCGGTGGATGGAGGCCTCCACAACTATTTCTTGCGGAGGGAGATTCCGAGCTCGCGCAGGTTCTTTTCCGGCACTTCGCTGGGGGCATCGCACATTAGGTCGGTGCCCTTGGCGGTCTTGGGGAAGGGAATCACCTCGCGAATCGATGTTTCCCCCGCCAGCAACGCCACCAGTCTGTCCAGACCCAGCGCGATTCCTCCGTGCGGCGGCGCGCCGTACTCCAGCGCCTCCAGCAGGAATCCGAAGCGCTTCTTCGCTTCCTCATCTGAAAACCCGAGCGCGGCGAACACCTTCGCTTGCACATCGCGCCGGTGAATACGAATCGAGCCCGACGCCAGCTCCGTCCCGTTCAGCACCAGATCGTAGGCTTTTGAACGGCAGTGCGCCGGATCGCTGGTGAGCTTGTCCAGATCTTCGTCATACACTGACGTGAACGGATGATGCGCGGCGTTCCAGCGCTGTTCTTCCGCGTCCCACTCGAACATCGGGAAGTCGAGCACCCACAGGAACCGAAAATCCTTCGGGTCGAGCAGTTGGTGCCGGTCGTTATACTTCTGCGCCGCGTGCAGACGAAGCTGCCCGCAGGCCTGCAGCACGGTGTGGTCCGGCAGATGACCCTCCGGAGCTTTTCCTTCCGCGCCCCCGCCCCAGCCGGCCAGCATCAGCAGATCGTCTTCCTCCGCGCCGATCCGCTTGCGGACCTCGACCATCGCCTCCGGAAAATCCTTGTCCAGGCGCTTCATGTCGCTGAACACGCGCAGGCCTTTTTCCTTGCCGAAATCGCGCAATAAATCACTCTGGCTGCGCGTAATGGCCCCGACCTTCGGGATCCGAATCGCCACCAAGGGCAGTCCTTCCGGCGTCAGACCGGAACCAGGGAAAAGATCCTCCACGCAGTGGAACGGAGGAATGCGCAGATCCGGCTTGTCGATGCCATAGGATCGCATCGCCTGCGCGTAGCTGAGACGCGGGAAAGGCGCTTTGATCTCGAAGCCCGCCGCGGCGGCGGCCGCAATCACCAGCGGCTCGACCGTATCGAATATCTGCTCCGGCTGCGGGAAGGACATTTCAATATCGATCTGCGTGAACTCCGGCTGACGGTCGGCGCGCAGATCCTCGTCGCGGAAGCAGCGGACAATTTGAAAGTACTTGTCAAACCCGCTGATCATCAGAAGCTGTTTAAAAATCTGTGGCGATTGCGGCAGCGCGTAAAATGTCCCCGGATTCACGCGGCTCGGCACCAGGTAATCGCGCGCGCCTTCTGGGGTCGAGCGCGTCATGAACGGCGTTTCGATTTCCAGGAATCCGCGTTCCGTCATCGTCTTCCGTACCGCGAAGGATACCTTGGAGCGCAGAATGATGTTGCGCTGCATGTGCGGGCGCCGCAGGTCGACGTAGCGATATTTGAGGCGAGCCTCTTCCTTCACGTCCACCTCTTCCTCCATCGGGAACGGAGGCGTGCGGGATTCGTTCAGGATCCACATCTTCTCGACCGCCACTTCGACCTCGCCCGTGGGAATCGTCGGGTTGACCGTGTCAGCCGAACGGCCCTCCACCAGCCCCTCCACCGCGATCACGTATTCGCTGCCCAGCAACTCCACCTTCTGATGCAACTCCGCGCTGGTCGATTCCTTGAACACCAACTGCGTCACGCCCTCGCGGTCGCGCAGGTGGATGAACACCACGCCGCCCAGATTGCGGCGGCGATGCACCCAACCCATCAAGATGGCGCGTTTCCCGACGTCGCCCGGGCGAAGCTCGCCGCAGTTGTGCGTGCGGCGCAGGTCGCCTAAAAAGTCCAAAGGTACGGATTCCATGTTTATCGTTTGATGCGCCCGATGAGCTGATCGCGTGAAAACGACTCCTGCTCGCCGGACGACATCTCCTTTAATAAGTATGTCTGCTGAGCGATCTCGTTGTCTCCCAAAATCAACGCGTATCGCGCACCCATTTTGTTGGCAACTTCAAGCGCCCGTTTCAATTTGCGATCGACGCTTCTTTCGACCGACAAGCCCGCCGCGCGCAGTTCCGCCGCCAGGCCTCCCGCGTGGAGGTCCGCCGCATCGCCCATCGTTGCCAGAAACACGTCCACCACCGGCTTATGTTGATCGGGATGCGCGTCCTCGACGCTCATGACGAGGCGATCTTCGCCGATCGAGAACCCAATCCCCGGCGCGGCCACCTTCGAACCCAAAGATTCGGCAAGCCCGTCATATCGTCCGCCGCCGAGCACCGAATTCTGCGCCCCCAGAGCCCCGTGCGTGATCTCGAACGTGGTGCGCATGTAGTAATCCAGGCCCCGCACCATCCTCGGCCGGACTTCATAAGGAATGCCTCTGGCATCCAAGTGCGCGCGAACGGCTTTGAAATGCGCGTTGCACTCCTCGCACAGATGATCGAGGATCGAAGGCAGTGCGTCGATGATCGGCTGGTCCTCGGGAACCTTGCAATCCAGCACGCGCAGCGGATTCGTCACCGCGCGGCGCTGGCAATCGCCGCACATCGTCGATGCAACGTCCTTCAGCCTTTCCTTTAACAGCCCCATAAATGCCGGGCGGCATTTATGGTCTCCCACTGAGTTGATGATGAGATGGAAGCCTTCGAGGCCAGCGCGCCTGAGCACCTCGACGACCATCTCGATCACTTCCGCGTCGATAATCGGCGAATCGGAGCCGATCGCCTCCGCTCCGATCTGGTAAAACTGCCGGAAACGGCCTTTCTGCGGCCGTTCGCGCCGGAACATCGGGCCGATGTAGTAATACTTTTTCACTCCCGGTATCTGGTCCAGGCGATGTTCGATGTAGGCTCGCATCACCGACGCCGTACTTTCGGGGCGCAGCGTGAGCGACGTGTTGTCGCGGTCGGCGAAGGTGTACATCTCCTTGCCGACGATATCGGTGTCCACGCCGACCCCGCGCGCGAACAGAGCCGTTTCCTCGAAAATCGGCGTACGGATCTCGTGGTAGTTGTAGGTGCGGAACACCTCGCGCGCCACGGCCTCCACGTGATTCCAGACCGCGCTCGACGGAGGCAGGATATCGCGCGTCCCCTTGACGGCCTTAATGGGATTCACGATACACCGCGGCTTTCTCAACGTAGTGCTTCACGCCCTCGGCAAATCTCGCGTGTTCCTCGGCCGTCACGGCGCGCTTCACCTTGGCGGGCACGCCCATCGCCAGCACTCCGGGCGGAATCTCCATGCCTTCCGGAACCAGCGCTCCGGCGGCCACAATCGAGCCCTTGCCGATCTTCGCGCCGTTCAAAATAATCGACCCGATGCCGATCAGCGCGTCGTCTTCAATCACGCAGCCGTGCAGCATCACCAGGTGGCCCACGGTCACGCGGTTGCCGACGATCAACGGAAATCCGATGTCGGCATGCAGCACGGAATTATCCTGAATCGAGCACTCGTCGCCCACGCGGATCGGCGCGGTATCGCCGCGCAGCACGGCGCAGGGCCAGACACTGGAGCGCTCGCCGACGACGGCGTCGCCGATGACCTGCGCGGCAGGATCGATGTAGGCGGAAGCCGCGATCTGAGGGGCGATTCCGCTGAAAGTTCGAATCATGATCGGGAAATTTCATGATACGACAGGAGCGCAACGCGGGGCAGCGCCGTGCGCTGCGATAGCAGTGCAGCTATGATGGGTCCGTGGACAAGAAACAGGCCATCGCCGAGTACAAGCTTCGCAAGACGCCTCGGGGGACCTATTCGGTGCGATTTGCCGCCGGCGGGCCTGTGTTTGTGGATGCGACGCCGGATCTGAACGCGGCTCGCAACAGGATGCTGTGGGCGCTGCGCCACGGAGCGCACACCAACCAATACCTGCAGGCGGAGTGGAATGCCCATGGAGAATCCGCGTTCCGTTATGAGGTGCTCGAGGAACTCGACGACGATCTTTCGCCGATGGCGTGGCGGGACTTATTGAAGGACAAAAAGAAGTACTGGCTGGAGAAGCTGAAGGCCCAGTCAGTGATGCCCTAGCGGCGCTTGGTCGTCGTGAGACTGATGCGGACTTCAGTGGAATCCGCGCCCACTTCGTTCACGACGTACACATGAGACTCGAGTCCGTCGCGGAGGTGGACGCAGAAGTCCAGGCCCGGACCGAAGCCGTCTACGCGGATTTTGGCGTCGCTCTGGCCGCTGCAGCGGGCGTCCAGGGTTGCTCCGTTTAGCGGCAGGAGATCGACCTTAATGCCGTCTTTTTTCACTGTGAAATTTGCCTCCGAGTCGGTGGGGCAGGAGCTTTTTCCTTTCACCAGGTCCGTGCCACAGTTGAGAGGAACGGCCAAACTCGCCCGGCGGATCAATCCGGGGAAGACCGGCGCGTTATTCACGGTGTCGCAGATGACCCCCGGCGCATCGCAGCCGGCAAAGTCGAGCCGTAGTTTGCCGAGATCAACGGCCTCGCCTTCCCGAATCAGCACGCCGGTCTGAATGCGTAGCCGAAATCCGCTGCCCCATGCCGTGACCGTGTACGCACCCGGCTTCAGCGGATCGATCTTAAATGCGCCCTTCTCCTCGGCGGTGGCACGCGCGACGAGAATATTCGATTCGGCCTCAAGCACGCGGATGTTCGCTCGCGGCAGCGCCGCCCCAGTGAAGTCAACTACGACCCCCTTTAGGGATGCCGCGATCGCCAGCGCTCCGAGGAAGGCAATCATGCGAGCTTCACCTCGACTCGCGCGGACTCTTCGCAACTACCCAGGTCGAGCTCGACTTTGCCCAGATCGACGCGCCCCCGAACCTCGACTTCGGACAAAATCCGGATGGCAAACCCGGTCCGAACCGTGATGGTGTACTTCCCCTTCTTCAGCGGCCCAATTTCGAACGCTCCATCTTTGTCCGACGTGCCCTCGGCGACCAGATAATTCGTGTCCGCGTCGAGAACGCGGATCGTAGATTGGGCCAGCGGCGCGCCGGCCGGATCGACTACCACGCCTTTGATCGAAGCAGCCGGTCCAGCCTGAAAGAAGAGCGCCAATGTCAGCAAGGAGAAGATTGACATCATGTTCGATGCGGGTTCTTTGCGTAGTTTAGGACGCCTTCCACGATCTCGGTGGCACTCAGACCGAAGTCGAAGTTGTCGACGATGGCTTCCGCGGGCATGCGCGTTCCGCGCCGCACGGGAGCGCCGCTGTGGACTCGAGGCTTTCGTTCAACGAGCGGGCATTCCGACCAGTCGATCGTAAGTTGAGCAAGCATGGGAATCTGTCTCTATGATTTCACGTTTGCCCGGCTCACGCTATCCTCGATAGTATGCGGTTCGCGTGCCTTCTGCTGCTGATCCCCCCGCTCCTCGCCGACGATCTTACCAACCGCATGCGCGCTCGCGTCTCGGAAGAGGCCGAGGCGTTTCAGCGGCTCGCCCCGGAGGTGCTGGGCGAGGAGACGCTGCACCAGCGCTCCCTGAAACCGCCGTCGCGATTTCACCCGCGCGCCGGTGCCGCGGCGACCACGCCTCCCAAGCCGCAGTATCAGGAACGGACCATCGTGAGTGAGTACGGATACGCCACGCTCGCCGGCGGCTCGTTTCACGAGCTGCGCCAGGCGACCTCGGTGGATGGAAGAAAGGTCGAGGACACGAAGAAGGCGCAGGCCGCCCTCGCCAAGGCGATCACCGGCAATGACGACGGACGCAAGCTCGCCCTGCTAAGACAGTTCGAAAAGATGGGGCTGATCGGCGCGGTTACCGATTACGGGCAGGCGCTGCTGCTGTTCACCCGCCAGAATCTGGAGCGATACGAGTTCGTTTTCAAGGGCGAAAATTGGCTCGGCGGCCAAAAGGTGCGCGTGTTTGGCTACCGCCAACTGGATGGCCCAGAGGCGCTCACCCTAATCGAAGAGAAGAATAACGACAAGGTGCGCCATCTGCGCATCGAGGGCGAATTGTGGGTAATGCGCGATTCCCTTGTGCCCGTTCGTGTGATTCTTTCCACCAGCCAAGGGGCCGGCGCCGAGAGCGTGAAGGAAGAGGCCTCCGTCGACTACGCGATGAGCCCCTACGGCGCGTTGCTTCCCGTGAAAACCGAGCACCGTGAGACGCGCGCCGGCAAGATCGCCGCCGAAAATAATTTCTTCTACGCCAACTTCAAGAAGTTCGGCGCATCCAGCGACATCACCTTCGAACCCGCCAAACAATGACCCGAATCGTCTACCTTCACGGCTTCTCCTCCAGCCCCCAATCGAGCAAGGCGCGATTTTTTGCCGAGAAATTTCACGCCGCCGGCGTGCCGTTCGTCGCCCCGCAGCTCGATCAGGGCCATTTCGAGACGCTGACCATCAGCGGCCAACTGACCGTAGTCGAACAGGCGGTCGACGGTGGGCCGGTGGTGCTGATGGGATCCAGCTTGGGCGGATATCTGGCCGCTCTTTATGCGGCGCGCCATGTCCCCGACGTGGAAAAGCTGGTGCTGATGGCGCCTGCCTTTCGGTTCCCGTCGCGATGGAAGGCGCGCTTCTCGGAGCAGGAACTGGCGACGTGGAAGGCGCGCGGCAGCATGCCGTTTTTCCACTATGGCTACAACGAAGAGCGCGAACTGGGCTATCAGTTGATCGAAGACGCGGCAAAATATGAGGGCGAACCGTCGTTTCCTCAGCCAGCCCTGATTCTGCACGGCCGCAACGACGACGTCGTCCCGGCGGCGGCTTCGGAGCAGTTTGCGCAGCGCCATCCGAACGCGCAATTGCGCCTGCTCGACTCCGGCCACGAGCTGACCGACGTTACTGGGGAACTGTGGGCGCTGACCGCCGTTTTCCTGGCTATGTGATAGACTCAAGGTGGATTGCCTACCAGAAAAAGATTACGTAGTTTGAAACTAAGGGACTAGTGTCGGCGTCCAATGAGTGTGCCCGTGTCTCAATGCGAGGGAACCGAAGTGCAGGAATTGAAGGAAGCCCCCAGGTCTGACATTCAAGAACCGGATCGTCATTTAGACCGCCTGCTCGCACCTGAGCTGGAGGAAAAGTGGATCGTTACCTTCTTTCGTGACCTGAAGGAAGCGATCAATCCGCCCAAACTGCCGCCTCTGGAAGTAACCTCCAAGCCGGTAGAACTGAAGTCGCTCGGCGGTATCTATAGCGGGAACGAAACCAAATCCGGTATCGTTTCGCTGGCAATTCACATCGGCATCGTGGTGCTGATTCTGTTCCTGGGCAGCCTGAAGCCGGTGCAGAAGATCATTAGGGAGCATGTGACGCTGATCGCTCCGGCGATCGCACCGTACGAGCCTCCCAAGAAACTCACCCAACAGGGCGGCGGCGGCGGTGGCGCGCGTTCTCCGATCGATGCCAGCCGCGGTAAGCTCCCACAGATTTCGCACAAACAATTTACGCCTCCTCGCGTGGATCCAGTGGACGCGAAGCTCCCCATGGTTCCGACAATCATTGCGGATACGGCTCCTCCGAACATCAATTCTCCGGTGTACGGCGACCCCTTGAGCCACCTCGGAACTCCTTCGAACGGAACGGGTTTCGGCGGCGGTATCGGATCCGGTTCGGGCGGCGGCGTCGGTTCCGGCCGGGGACCGGGTACCGGTCCGGGTTCGGGCGGCGGATTCGGCGGCGGCGTATATCGAATTGGCGGAGGCGTTTCGCAGCCTTCCATCATTCGCAAGGTCGAGCCGGAGTATTCCGAAGAAGCTCGCAAGGCGAAGTGGCAGGGTACGGTGAAACTGTCGGTGGTCGTCGACGAAACCGGCCATGCGCGCGACATCAAGGTAGAAAAATCCCTCGGCCTGGGCCTCGACCAGAAGGCGATTGAAGCCGTCGAAAAGTGGCTGTTCAAGCCGGGCATGAAGGACGGCAAACCGGTGGCCGTCTACGCCACGATCGAAGTCACGTTCCATCTGCTGTAAACATCGCAAATTGCCCGCTTCCTATTGGTTGCGGCTCAGTTTCCACGCGTAGGGTGTACAGTTAAGTTCAATGACCCTCGAACTCCCGCGCCGGCGGGGCCAGCCGCAATCGCGCATCGGCCTCCTAATCGGACTTGTCATCGTCCTCCTGTTGTTTAGCCGCACGATCTGCGCCCTGATTCTGGACTACGCCTGGTGGGGTGAACTGCATCAGGTGCCCACGTGGCTCCGTATGTCGGCCTATCAGTACGGGCCCGGCTTGGCCGCTTGGCTGATCCTGTTTCTCGTCCTATGGATCGCCCACGCACGCGGATTGAAGCATGCCGGAACGCACCTGGCCGACCACCGCCTTTACGGCCGCCTCGCGACGCTCGGACTCGCGGTTCTGGCGTTGATCGTAGCGCTTTCCGTCGTCGATGGGTGGACCGTGGCGCGCTTTTTCGGAGGCGAGAACGTCACCTCCGGTTATCGTGACCCCGTTTTCGGGCGCAATCTGGCATTTTACTTCTTCGAGCTGCCGTTCTATTCCATGCTGATCAATTTCGTGACCGCGTGCGCCCTGGCCGGCGGCGCGGTGCACTATGCCACCGCTCGTGGATGGCAGTTGAAGCGCGATTTTCCTTCCTTTGGTAGCGGCAACGAAATCGACCTGCGGGAGCTGCGCGCGCTCGGCTCGCTCGAATCCGCCATGTTCAAGGGGCTGGTAGTGCTGTTCCTGCTGGCCATGGCTGCGCAGTTCTGGATTGGCCGCTTCGATTTTCTCTTCACCGATCACGGCAACCTGATGTCCGGCGTCGATTACGTGCAGCAGAACATCGAGCTGCCGATGCAGGCCGTGAAGGTTTTCGCGGCACTTCTCGCCGCGGCACTGGTGATCGCGGGTCGGCGCAAGCTGGCGATTGCCTGCGCGGTGGTGCTGCTGTTCGATTGGGCATTGCCGCCGCTGGTCAGTTCGCTCTACGTCAAACCGAATGAGCTGGCGCTCGAAAAGCCGTACCTGGCGCGGCATATTGAAGCCACGCGCTCCGCCTACGGCATTGACCGCCGCGCCAAGGAATCCGAATTCCCGGCGCGAAAAGAGGGCCGCATCGATTTCGTGAAGAATCGCCCGCTGCTCGAAAACGTGCGCCTGTGGGATTGGCGCGCATTTCACGACACGCTGAGCCAGAGCCAGCCTCTCCGTCCTTACACCTACGCCGATACGGACGTCGACCGCTACACGATCGACGGGAAACTGCGCCAGGTTCTGCTCGCCCCGCGCGAACTGGACTTGAATCAGTTGGGCGACGCTCGCCACTTGTGGGTGAACTCGGCGCTGACCTTCACGCACGGCTACGGTCTGGTGCTGGCCGAGGCGAGCCGGATCACCGCGACCGGATTGCCGGAGCTTCTGGTCAAGAGCGCGCCGATCGAGGTGCTCAACCCCGGCCTGAATATCTCCAAGCCGGAAATCTATTTCGCCGAAACCTCGCATGAGCCGGTGTTTGTGCGCACGGCGCAGCCCGAGTTCAATTACCCGTCGACAAAAAACGACGGAGGCTCGTCGGAAGTGAACACGCGTTATGAGGGCCGCGGCGGATTCCCCATGTCCTCGTTCGGTATGAGGCTGGTGGCCGCCATCGCCGAGGGCGACCCCAACATCTTACTGACCCACTCGCTGACGCCGGAAAGCCGCATGATGATCCGCCGCCGCGTTCCGGAGCGCCTGGGCGCGATGGCCGGCTTCATCACCTGGGACAAGGACCCCTATCTGGTCATCGGCGCCGAGGGCCGCCTGGTCTGGATGGTCGACGGCTATACCACCAGCGGATCCCATCCCTATTCGCGCGAAATGGCGATAGAAAACGGCGAGCGGTTCAACTACCTCCGCAACTCCATCAAAGCCACGGTGGACGCCTATGACGGCGACGTGCACCTGTACATCTTCGACGAAGCAGATCCGCTGATTGCAGCCTACCGCAAGCTCTTTCCGGAGCTATTCACGCCCGCCTCGGCCATGCCGGAGGTTCTGCGGGCGCACGCGCGGTCGCCGGAGATGCTGTTCCGCGCCCAGGCTGAAATCTTCCGCACGTATCACATGCGCGACCCCGAGTCCTTCTACAATCGTGCCGACCAGTGGGACGTCGCGACCGGCACGGCGGGGCAGGGAGGCAGTCCCTCGCCGGTGGCGCCGACCTATATGGTGATGACGCTGCCCGGCGAGACGCAGCCCGAGTTTCTGCTGATGCTGCCATTTACGCCTCGCAACAAACAGAACCTCATTGGATTGATGGTCGCGCGCTGCGACGGCCCGCATCTGGGCGAACTGTTGTTCCTGGACCTGCCTAAGCAGGAGGTGATCGCCGGGCCTCTGCAGGTCGACGCGCTGATTAACCAGGATCAGACCATTTCCAAGGATCTGACGCTGTGGAATCAGCAGGGCTCGCAGGTGCTGCGCAGCCAGATTCTTGCGCTGCCCATCGACCATACGTTTCTATACGTCGCGCCGATCTACATTCAGGCATCCGAGGCGCGAATGCCGCAGCTCAAGAAAGTCGCGCTGGTGATGGGAAACACGCTCGTCTATGCCGATACCTACGAGCAGGCACTCGCCGAACTGGACGCTGTGCAGAAGGGGCTGCCTGCTCCGGCGACCGTCTCCTCCGCTCCCGCGCAGGCCGCGCCGATGGCGATGCCGTTAACCGGCGATGCCCGTATCGATGAAGTGCGCGCCCATCTGAAGCGCTATCGCGACTTTGCGGCCCAGGGCAAATGGGCCGATGCGGGCAAGGAATTGGAGGCGATTGAGCAGGTGGTGAAGAAGTAGTTACCATGAAAGTGATGGCTCGAAGCCACGATCATCCGCACTATCACCATCACGTGCCCGGCCACGCGCACGGGCACGATCATTCTCATGATCACAGCCATTCCGGAACCGGGCGCACGCTGGTGGTTTCGGTCCTGCTGACTTCGGCCTTTGTCGTTGTGGAAGCTTTCGCCGGGTTCCGCGCGTCCAGCTTGGCCCTGCTGTCCGACGCCGGCCACAACTTCGCCGATGCATTCGCGCTGCTGCTCGCCTTATTTGGGTTCTATCTGCAATCGCGCCCCGCCAATGCCGTGAAAACGTTCGGCTACCAGCGCGCCGGCGTGCTCGCCGCATTCGTGAATGCGGTTTCCCTTGTAGTCCTAGCCTTGCTGTTGTTCTATGAAAGCTACCACCGCCTGATGCATCCGCAGCCAGTGGTCGAATCGACGATGATCGCGGTGGCGGCCCTGGGCCTGGCGCTGAATCTGTTCATCGTGCTGAAGCTCGGCGGTCACGGCCACGACATGAACCTGCGCGCGGCCTGGATCCACATGCTCGGCGACGCGCTGAGTTGCGTGGCGATTATCGTGGGCGCGGTGGTGATCCACTACTCGGGCTGGCTGGCGATCGACCCCATTCTTTCCATGCTCATCGGCGCGATGATCGTGTGGTCGGGCTGGGGGATCATCCAGGAGTCGATCAACGTGCTGCTCGAAGGCCTGCCGAAAGGCATCGAACTGGAGGAGGTTTCCGGAGACATGAGGGGCATAGACGGCGTGATCGACGTCCACGATCTGCACATCTGGAGCCTGGGCACGCAATCGCACGCGCTCAGTTGCCATGTGCTGATCGACGACATGCCGCCGTCGGCCAGTGAGGCGATTTTGAAAAAGATCAAGGCCGTTTTATTGGATAAATTTGCGATCAACCACTCCACCATTCAGTTCGAGCACCAGAAGTGCGAAGAGCCGTGCAGCATGGCGAAGAAGAAGTAGCCAGAAGCCAGGAGCCAGGAGCCAGAATAATGTGCCGCACTCCGCCCGCGGCTTTATTACACAGACTCGTTAGCACTGGGACCGATGTGGTGCACCCGCGTCGCGTGCCGCGTCGAGACTCTTCTCGACGCCTGCCAGTCAATGCGGCACGCCACAGGCGAGCGCCACGTCTATACCGCCTGGCTCCTGGCTACTGAAACAGCAGCCCCGAAAACGCCGTCAGATTCCTTCGCCACACCATCCACGTGTGCATCCCCGGCGTCTCGATCGGCGTGAAGCGGATGTATTTCGACGTCAGCATGTCGCGGAATTTTCGGTTGGTTTCGATAAGGCGGTCCTCCGTGCCGCAGGCGATCCACAGCAGCTTTAGGTCCTTGTTCGCGGACTGATTTAGCTTCGGAAACAGCACGTCGTAGTCCTCGCCCAATCCGCCTGAGCTGAATGCGCCGATATAGGCGAACTTATCCAGATTATTGAGCCCGGTCAGCAACGACTCCGAGCCTCCCATGGATAACCCGGCGATGGCGCGAGCCTCGCGGCGCTTGTCCACGCGATACTCTTTTTCCACCATCGGGATTGTCTCCGTCAGCAGCACGTCCCGGAAGCGGGTGATATTCACCCGGAACTTATCCATATCGATGCGCCAACCGCCCTTCAGAACCTCCGGCGCGCCGTAGCCGAGGGGCATCACCACGATCATCGGCTTCACCTTGCCCGCCGCGATCAGGTTGTCCATGATCACGTGCGCGCGGCCCACCGCGGTCCATCCGCTGGCGTCGTCGCTGAAGCCGTGCAGCAGGTACAGCACCGGATACTTCGCCGTGCCCGAGCCGTAGCCGGGAGGCGTGTAGACGTAATAATCGCGATGATCGCCCACGATCGCGGATTTGTAGAAATGATGATGCACTTCGCCGTGCGGCGCGTCGGCGATCTCCCAGAGGAGCCCCTCGCCTGGGATGTCCACGGCGCTCGAATTCGCCAGCAAGTTTGGCTTCATTAGCGAGTTGTTGGGGTCCATGATGCCGACGCCGTCGACCAGGAACGTGTAGCCATAAATATCCGGCTCCAGCGCGGCGGTGGTGTAAGTCCAGACGCCGGCATCGTCCTTCTTCATGGCGGCAGGCGGCGTCGTGCCCTCCAAAGATACGTTGACGGCCTGGGCATTCGGTGCACGCAAGCGGAAGGTGACGGTGTGGTCGGCATGGACTTCGGGCGAAACAAGCGGCGGCGGAGGAGTCTGCGCGAAAGCAGCAGCGGTGAGCAAATAGAGAGCGCCTCGGATCATTAGGGAATTATACAGAGGAGCCGGCAGGCGGCAGTGTACCCCCCTCTGCCTGGAAACGCGTCATGATAGAGGGTATGAGGATTGCGTTGCCGCTATTTGCATTGGGCGCGATAGCGCTGGCTCAGTATCCGGCTCAATATCCGCCGGGCCAATATCCACCCGGCCAGTATCCGCCGGGACAATATCCTCCGGGGCAGTATCCGCAGGGCCAGTGCCCTCCGGGTCAATATCCCTGCAACACGCGCCGCCAGCCGACCAATCAGGCTCCCGGCGGCCGGTCGTCGAAGAACAAGAAGAACGACACCAAGGACGCCGTGGTGGCCACCACCATCGGCATTGTGCGACGCGTGGCTCCCAGCCAGATCGTGGTTGAGCCCGCGGACCACCGCATCGTCTGGTTCCGCGTCACCTCCGCCACGAAGTTCATGAAGAACAACAAGGAGGTGGATGCTACCGGCTTCGCGCCGGGCGATCACGTGACCGTCGACCATACCTCGGACGACGAGGATATGTTCACCGCCGTCGAAATGCGTTGGGACAAAGAAGGCGATCCGGAAGAAAAGGCGCACGCCGTGGAAACCTGGGATCTGCCGAGGCTCGAAGGCGGCCCGGTGGCCAAGGGATCAGCGCCGCAGCGCGAATCGGGCGACGATCGCCCGGTCCTGCGCCGGGCCAATTCCGGTGACGCGGACCCACATGCGTCGAAGCCCCAGGAAGTGGCGAAAGCTCAGCCGGAGGAGCCGGTGGATAACCGGCCATCCACGATGATGAAACCTGCCGATGCGCCCCGGGATCCGGACGATCCCGGCCCTCCGTCGCTGCATCGCGGCGCTCCGTCGGCAAGGAAGATGGCCGACCTGCCACCTCCGAACTACACTGCCACCGAAGAAGCGACCGCGCCCAAGCCCGCCGCGCCGGCGGGCAGGCCCGTCGATCTGACTGCGCCCTCGAACCTCGGGCGTCCAGTTGACTCGGTGATCGAAAAAGCCCGGGAAGCCGCGGCGACGTATCTGGAATCGCTGCCAAATTACAACTGCCAGCAGATGACGGCTCGCTACCAGAGCGACCATCCGAAGACCGGCTGGGATCCGATCGACGTGGTTACGGCGGACGTGGCGTATGAGGGCGGCCGCGAGTCGTACAAGAACATCAAGATTGGCGGCAAGGCCGTGAACAAGTCCATGGACGATATTGGGGGCACGCGGTCGACGGGCGAATTCTCATCGATTCTGCTGGACCTGCTCGACCCCGGGACCAACGCCATCTTCCGCCGTACCGGTACCGACACTCTGAACGCCAGACAAGCCTGGGTTTATAAATTCGAAATCCCGCGCGAGCGCTCCCACTGGCGGATCGAGGCACCGTCTCAGCTTTATTATCCGGCCTTCGGCGGTTCTCTCTGGATCGATAAGGAAACCTCGCGAGTGCTGCGCATCGAGCAGGGGACCCTGGATATGCCGAAGGCGTTTCCCTTCGACACGGTGGAAACGGTTACCGACTACGCCTTTATCTCCTTGGCGGCGGGGCAGAAATACCTGCTTCCGGCCGACGCCGAGGTGCTCAGCTGTATGCGCGGGACCTCGCTTTGCACCCGCAATCGGCTGGAATTCAGAAACTATCGTAAATTTGGAGCCGATTCCACGATCACCTTCGACGGCAAGCCATAGGGGATACTACCCTTTTGGCATGCAACCTGCTAACGACTAAGTGCGTCCGAACGTTGTTATACTTGAATGTATTCCTCTAGTTCATATTCGATGCTGAAACACTGTGTAATCTTTTCACTATGTGCCGGAGCGAGCCTTGCCGCCGATTTTATGACCGGCATGGCCGCCCGAGCCGTCCTTGGGCAAACAACGTTTACCAGCCAGGACTCAGGCGCCTCCAACCTGTTGCTCGGCGGGGTAGGGGGGCTGGCATATGGCAACAACACCCTCTTCGTGACCGATGCCAACCGGGTCGGTAACGTCCCGATCAACAACCGGGTGGTGGTGTTCAATAACGTCTCCCGCCTGCTTCCAGGCGTGAAGGCGGAAATTGGCCCCAACACCGGACGCTGCCCGCTGTGCGTCCAGGGCGCGACGATGGTTCTGGGCCAACCGGATTTTACCAGCGTGAATTACCAGACTTCGGCTGGCGGGATGAGGCTCCCCACCGCGGTCGCCACCGATGGGCGACACCTGGCTGTGGCCGATACGGCGAACAATCGCGTTCTGTTCTGGAATCAGATTCCCACCCAGACGGGGCAGCCGGCCGATTTTGTGCTCGGGCAGCCGGATTTCGTGACGGTGCAGCCGGTGGTGGTCAGCCAGACCAGCCTGCGCGCGCCTCAGGGCGTCTGGATTCAGAACGGCATGTTGTTCGTGGCGGACACGCAGAACAACCGCATCATGATCTGGAACAGCCTGCCCACCAAGAATAATCAACCGGCGGATCTGGTGCTTGGGCAGAAAAACTTCACCACCGTGCCGAACCTGGATCTGACAAAGAGCTCGCTCACGGCCTCGGCCACCACGATGTTGAATCCGGTTGGTGTTTCGAGCGACGGCGTCCGGCTGTATGTGTCGGACCTGGGCTTCAACCGCGTGCTGATCTGGAACTCGATTCCTACCAAGATCGAGCAGCCGGCGGATCTCGAAATCGGCCAGAAAGACTTCACGACCGCGATCGCCAACAACACAAACGATCTGTGCATGTCCATCGGCGTCGATTCGAGCAACAACCCGATCTTCCCCAGCATGTGCGCCAGGACGCTCAGTTTTCCGCGCTTCGTGTTGTCGGATGGCACCCATCTTTTCATTGCCGACGGCGGGAACGACCGAGTATTGGTCTTCAACTCAATCCCGACCGAGAATGCACCAGCCGCGGACGCCGTTCTCGGGCAGCCAGACCAGTACAACGACGTCGTCATCACCAGCACCAACTCGACGTTCACGCCCAACTTGAAGGAATCGGCCACCGACATCACGCCGTCGCCCACCGGCCTGGCCTGGGATGGGACGAATCTATATGTGACGGACTCGTTGAACTACCGCATTCTGGTCTTTACGCCGGCAAGCTCCGACGTTCCGGTGAACGGCGTGGTGAACGCAGCCAGCCTGGCGATTTATGCGCAGGGCAGCGTCACCGTCAGCGGTACCATCACCGCCGGCAACGTGATCCTGATTCAGATCGACCAGCCCAGCGACGTCCAGAACACCTACTACACGTACACCGTGGTGGCCGACGATACGCTCGATACCATCGTGACGAACATCGTGAGTTTGATTAACGGCGCGAACGACGGAGCGGGCGACCCTAATGTCCTGGCGCTGGCGCAACTCGGTTTTGAAACGGTGCAGCTGGTTGCCCGCCAGCCTGGGTCCAGTGGAAATAACATTACGCTGGCCGCGACCTCCGGAACCTCGATTTCCTCCACCTCGACCACCACGAATGGAATCACCACGACCACCAAGTCCGTCGCCGGAACGCCCACCGTCACGGTATCGGCGAGCGGCGCGACGCTGAGCGGCGGAGGCGACGCGGCGACGATCGCGCCGGGCACCATCGTGGCAATCACGGGCGCGAATCTCTCCGACAACACGGCCTCCACCCCGGCGAACACGCCCGTCTACAATCCGAATTTCGGCACTCTGCCGCTGGAGTTGGGCGGAGTCGAAGTGTACGTCGATGGCATTCGCGCGCCGCTCCTCTCCGTTTCCCCCACCAGAGTCGAAGCTCAGATTCCCTTTGAGCTGGTCGACACCAATTCGAGCAGCCTCTACGTCCGCACGCTGCGCAATAGCGGAGCAGTTACGACCACCACGGCGGTGGGTCTGCCGATCTCGCAGCAGGCGCCGGGCATCTATGCCGGCACGGGCCAGGATCCAAGGCCGGCGATCGCGGTTCACTACTCGAGTTATGCCGTCGGTGTGATTTCGGTGGACGGAGTTCCGCAGGCCACCGACGTCGTGAGTATTACGATTGAGGACCGGCCCTACACGTACACCGTCGTGCCCACCGACACGCTGTACACGATCCGCGACGCTTTGGTGGCTCTGATCAACTCCAACTCGGATGAAAAAGTGGTAGCGACGCCTTCGGGCGCGTTCACGCGCATTTTGCTGCGCGCCAAAGTGCCCGGCCCCGAGGGCAACGGCATCCCGATTGCTTCCAACGCCACCGGCGCGACCTCGACGTCCTCCACGGGCGTCGTCACCACCGGAACGGCAACCGAGACGTTGACCGCCATTAACTCGGCGCTGTGCTGCGCCAACGTGGCCGGCGCACCGGTGACGATCGACAATCCGGCGGTTCCCGGCGAACTGATCGGCTTGTACGCCACGGGCCTGGGCCTGGTGGGCCCCGAAGCGGCGAAGGATGCGATTCAGAACGGCGTCGCCTATAACGGCCCGGCCCTGAATACCGCCAATTCCTCGGTATCCTCTATTATCGGCGGCAGCACTGCCAACGTCCTGTACTCAGGGCTGCAGGTGGGCGCCATCGGCATGTACTACGTGGTGGTGCAATTGGCTTCCACTCTGCCCTCGAACCCGGTGACGCAAGTCACCATCGCGCAGGATATTTACACCAGCAATATCGCGTATATTCCCGTCGTTTCGCCCTAACAACGGCGGCCGGGCGGCGTCATAATGGGCATCATGCTTGACGCCGCGATGCAGGACATCCGCTACGCGCTCCGCGCGCTTCGTTCCAGCCCCGGGTTCGCCGCCGTGGCGATTCTCTCCCTAGCGCTGGGAATCGGCGCGAACACCGCCATTTTCAGCCTGATCGACGCCGTGGTCCTGAAGACGCTGCCGGTGAGCCATCCCGAGCAGTTGCTGCAGGTGACCATGGCGAAGAACGCCACTTTCACCAACCCCATCTGGGAAGAACTTCGCGAGCGCCAGGACGTGTTTTCCGGAGTGTTCGCCTACGGCGGCGGCCGGTTCAACCTGTCGGCGGGCGGCGAAGCCCGCTACGCCGGGGCCAACTACGTGGCCGGCCAGTTCTTCGATACGCTGGGACTGCGAACCGCCGTTGGGCGCACGTTCACCAAGGCTGACGACCGGCGAGGCTGCCCAGGGATGGCGGTCCTCGGATACGGCTTCTGGCAGAAAGAGTACGCGGGCCGCCCCGACGTGGTGGGGAAGACCATCTCGCTCGACAATCATCCATTCGAGATTTTAGGCGTGCTCGCGCCAGGATTCACCGGCGTCGACGTGGGCAGCGCCATGGATCTGTACGTGCCGATCTGTGCCGAAAAGATGATCAGCGGAGAAGATTCCATGCTGGACCACCGCAGCGCCTGGTGGTTGCATGTCATCGGCCGGCCGAAGCCGGGCATTTCGCCCAGCCAGGCCGAGGCTCGCCTGAAAACGCTCGCGCCCCAGATCTGGGAAGCCACCGTGCCGCCAAACTGGAAAGCAGACGGGCAGGCGGAGTATCGCAAGCGGACCTTCGAAACGAAACCGGCGGCGAACGGGCTGTCCTATCTCCGCCGCCAGTATCAGCAGGCCCTCATGGTCCTGATGGCGATTGTCGGCGTAGTGCTGCTGATCGGCTGCGCCAATGTGGCCAATCTTCTGCTGGCGCGCTGCGCCGCGCGCCAGAGGGAGATCGCCATCCGCATGGCTTTGGGATCGGGCCGCGGACGCCTGATCCGGCAACTTCTGACCGAGAGCCTGGTGCTGTCGCTCACCGGCGCGGCGCTCGGGGTCCTGTTCGCCCAATGGGGCGCGCGTCTGCTCGTGGGATTTTTGTCCAGCGGGCGGGGCAGGGTCTTTCTGGATCTCAGTATTGACGTCCGCGTGTTGGCGTTCACCACGGGTGTGGCGATCCTCACAGGCGTGCTGTTCGGTCTGGCGCCGGCCTGGCGCGGAACGCGCGTGAATCCGCAGGCGGCGATGAAGGCCAACGCCCGCGGCGTGCTGGAGGGCGGGCGTTTCGGCGTTGGAAAAGCGCTGGTGGTGGCGCAGGTGGCTTTATGCCTGGTGCTGGTGGTGGGCGCGGGACTGATGCTTTCGACGTTTTTCCGCCTGGAAACGCTGGACGCCGGTTTTGGGCGCGAGCATGTTCTGCTGGCCAGGGTCGATTTACGAAACGGGCATTACCCGGAGGAGAGGCGAGCCGCTGTGTTTGAGGAAATGCGCGAGCGGCTGGGCGCCCTCCCCGGCGTCCGTTCGGCGAGCGCCTCCAACATGACGCCCATCAGCGGCAGCTTCTGGAACGAGGATCTGGAGATCGAAGGCTACACGTCGAAAGGTCGCGACGACACTCTGGTTTATTTCAACGAAGTGAGCCCGGGTTATTTCGACACTCTGGGCACAGCGTTGATCGCGGGCCGCGATTTCAACGCCCACGATACGCCGCACTCGCCCAAGGTCGCGCTGATCAATGAAACCACCGCCAAGAGATTCTTCGCGGGCCAGAATCCCATCGGCAAACGATATCGCGTCGAAGAAGGCCGGAGATGGGGCGATTGGGTGGAGATCGTCGGCGTGGTGAAGGATGCCAAATACGGAGATCTTCGCGAGGAGATCCTTCCCACTGCTTACGTCGCCACCACGCAGGACGCGAAGCCAAACACGGAAATAACGTTTGAGCTGCGCGCCGCAGCCGATCCCGCGGCCCTGATCTCCGGCGTCAAGTCCGCTATCGCGCAGGTGAACAGCGGCGTCTCCCTCGAATTCACCACCTTTGCCGCGCAGGTGGACGAATCGCTGGCGAGAGAACGCCTGCTCGCCACGCTCTCCGGATTTTTCGGAGGGCTGGCGCTGCTACTGGCCACCATCGGGCTCTACGGCGTGATGTCCTACAACGTCGCGCGGCGGCGAAATGAGATCGGCATCCGCATGGCGCTCGGCGCGGAGCAGGGGCGCGTGCTGCGCATGGTGATGAAGGAAGCGGCGGTGCTGATTGTCATCGGATTGGCCGCCGGCCTTTGTGCGGCGCTGGGCGTGACGCGCTTCGTCGCCAGCTTCCTCTACGGCCTGAAGCCGAACGATGCGTGGACGCTTGGGCTGGCAGCCGGAACTCTGGCGCTGGTGGCCGCGGTGGCCGGATTCTTTCCGGCTCGGCGAGCCTCCCGCCTGGATCCCATGGCCGCTTTGCGCGACGAATAAGTCGAACCTCGTCAACGGAAAAATACGAGATTGAAATAATTCGTTGCTTTCAGTTTTTCGCTGTGCTACGATTCTCGGAACAACGAGACCCGTCGTTTCGATCACGTTCTCTCGAAACACCTCGTTCTTCCCCAGTCCGGAGTTCTTCCAGTCTGATCGCCCGCTCCCGGTGCGAGCCATAACCAAAAAACTGCTTCAAGGGGTGACGAATGAGGGGATTCTTTTCTTGCTTGCTCTTGGCGGCCGCCTTCTCCACCGGCGGGTTCGCGCAATCGTATCTGGGCGGGATCCGCGGCTCGGTGCAGGACCCGGCCAAGGCGGCGGTCGCCACGGCCAAGGTCACGCTGACCAATCAGGGCACGAATGTCTCGCGCTCGGAATTGAGCAACGCGCAGGGCGAATTTGTTTTCTCGCAGATCGATCCGGGAACGTATACGCTCGCCGCCGAAGCTCCAGGCTTCCGCAAGGTGGAGCGCCGCGGCGTTGTCGTCGGCACGCAGGAGTTCCTCACCATCGATCTGAAACTCGAAGTCGGCGCGGTGACGGAAAGCGTGCAGGTGACCGAAGAGATTCCACCGCTGGAGAGCTCGAACGCATCGCAGGGGCAGGTGCTCGACAATCAGAAGCTCAGCGACTTGCCGAATCTCGGCCGCAACCCGTTCATGTTGTCGAAGATCGTTCCCAACGTGATTCCAGTGGGCAATCCGGCCTATAACCGCATGGAGGACCAGAGCGGATCTTCGTCGATCTCCATTTCCGGCGGCCCGGTCCGAGGCAACAACTACCTGGTCGACGGCATCCCGATCACCGATTCCACCAACCGGGCGATCGTCATCCCTTCATTGGAAGCTGTGCAGGAGGTGAAGATTCAGGCCAACACCTACGATGCGGAAATGGCACGCACGGGCGGAGGCATGTTCAACACACTTCTCAAGTCCGGCGCGAATAGCTATCATGGCAGCCTGTACGGCCATCTGAGGCAGACCGCCTGGGATGCCAACAGCTTTTTCAGCAATGCGGCTCGGATACCGGTGGCGAATCAACCCAACGACACCTGGGGCGCGAGCTTCGGCGGCGCGGTGCGCATCCCGAAGGTGTACGACGGCCGGAACAAGACGTTTTTCTATTTGGGGTTCGAGCACTACGACGACACGCAGTCTGCGTCCTCGACGTTCGCTGCGCCGACTGCTCTCGAGGTTGCCGGAAATTTCTCCAAGAGCGTGACGTCGAGCGGCGCGCCGCTGGTGATCTACGATCCTTTGAATACGGTCAATGGCGCACGTCAGCCGTTCGCGGGAAATATCATTCCCACCTCCCGGTTGAATCCCGTAGGACAGGCCATCGCCGGCTACTTCGAGCCTCCGCACACCACGCCGAGCTATTACGGCAACAGCGACATCACAGGTTCGGCGACGCTGCCATGCCGCGCCGCGCAGTATACGGCCAAAGTGGACGAGGATTTCTTCAGATGGTGGCGCGCGAGCTTGAGCTACATCCGTTATTTTTCGCTCGAGCCGGGCAACACATGGTTCACCTCGCTTTCGACTCCGGACGGCTGGCGCCTCCTGCGGCGCGTCGATGCCACTCAGTTGAACAACACTTTCACGGTTACGCCGACGTTCGTCGTGACGGTGCGTTACGGCTTCAACCGTTTTCCGAACTACAGCTACGACGTTAGCCAGGGCTTTAATCTGGCCGGGCTGAACTTCCCGCCGTCCTATGTAAACGCGGTGAACCCGGCGCTGTCGCAGTTTCCCTACATCTCCATGAGCAATCTGTATAGCCTGGGCGTGAACGACAACAACTCTTACTATGTGCACGCCTCCGATAACTTCTCCGCCAGCGCGTCGAAGTATCTGGGCCGCCACAGCTTGAAGGTAGGCTTCGATTACCGCAAGCTGAAGGCCGCGGGCAACGACGCCAACAACGCCGGAGGCCAGTTTGCGTTCAACGGCATCTTCACCAAGTCCGCGCCCACCAGTGGCGGCTCGGGCGGAGCGGACCTGGCGGATCTCCTGCTGGGCTATCCGGCCAGTGGCGCGCAGTACACGTCCACGAAGCTTACGGACATCGCCCACTACTATGGCCTGTACATTCAGGACGATTTTCGGTTCAGCAGCAAGTTGACCATCAACGTCGGCCTGCGCTGGGAGCATGAAGCCGGCCTGGAGGAAGCCAACAACGGCATGGTGGTGAACTTTAACGGCGCAGTGGCCAATCCGCTGGCGGCGAACGTCACCGGCATTTCGCCGAAGGGCGAGGTGGTTTACGCGAGCAGCGGACACAACACGGTGAGCAATCCCTATTCGAACAAGTGGGGCCCGCGCCTCGGCTTCGCCTATCAGGTGGCTCCCAAGACGGTGGTTCGCGGCGGCTACGGCATCTACTTCGCGCCGCAGTACGCCATCGGCTCTCCGATCGCCACGGTGGGATACAACCAGTCGACGTCGTATATCGCCTCCACCGACAATAACGTCACGCCGGCGAACTCACTCTCGAATCCGTTCCCGACTGGCGTTCTGCAGCCGGTGGGCAACACGCTCGGCGCGCTGACGGGCATAGGCCAGTCTTTCTCGTTCGTGGATCCGAACGCGAAATCGCCCTACGTGCAGCAGTTCTCCCTTGACGTGCAGCGCGAACTGGGGTTCGGCGTCGGCCTGGAGGTGGCCTACGTGGGATCGCGTTCCAAACACCTGATCCTGGGCGCGGCGTCGATCAACCAGAACGCTCTCGACCCAAGCCTGTTATCGCTCGGCACGGCACTGACGCAGTCGGTGGCCAATCCGTTCTACGGAAACGGCGGGACGGGCGTCATCGGCACGGCCAAGGTGCAGGCATCGCAGCTGTTGCTGCCATATCCCACCTATAGCTCCATCAGCAAGCTGTTCACCGATAACAACAAGGCCCGCTACGATTCGCTGGTGCTGAAGGCACAGAAGAACTTCTCCCACGGCTTGACGTTCCTGTCGGGCTTTACCTGGTCCCGCAACTGGGATGAGTCGAGCGGCGGCGTGGGCAACACGCTGAACGGCGGCGCGTCGGCGCCCCAGAATCCTTACAACCTTGCCAGCGAGTATGCGTTCTCCAACGTCGATTCGCCGTTCCGCTGGTCGACCTCGGCGTCGTACGAGCTGCCGATCGGCAAGGGTAAGGCTCTGCTGGGCAATGGCGGTGTGGCCAGCTATATTCTGGGCGGCTGGGTGATCAACGCGGTGTCCATTCTGCAGACCGGATTCCCGCTGCAAATTACGCAGAGCACCAACTTCAATTCCGGCTTCGGCTACGGCAGCCAGCGTCCGAACGCCACCGGTGTCTCGCCGGTGACCAGCGGAAGCCTGGAGCAGCGGCTCAATAGCTACATCAATCCCGCGGCGTTCTCCACCGCTCCGCAGTTTACTTTCGGCGACATCAGCCGCACGATCGACATGCGGGGGCCGGGCCAAGTTAACTGGGATATGTCCGTCTTCAAGAACTTTTCGATCAAGGAAAAGGTGAAGGCGCAGTTCCGCACCGAGGCTCTGAACGCCATGAACACGCCCTTGTTCTACGGCCCGAACGTTTCGTTCGGATCGAGCTCCTTCGGCAAGATCACGTCGCAAGCGAACTTCTCGCGGCAGCTCCAGTTGGCGATCCGATTCTCGTTCTGATGTTCCATGGGTGCGGATTCTTCCCGCGGGATCTGCACCCTTTTGTCCTGCCACACGTCATAATGACAGCATGCTGTGGCAGGATATCCGCTACGCGCTGCGGGCGCTGAGGGGCAGTCCGGGATTCGCCGCGGTGGCGATCGTTTCCCTCGCGCTGGGAATTGGCGCGAATACCGCGATTTTCAGCCTGATCGATGAAGTCGCGCTAAAGAGTCTTCCCGTCCGCCATCCCGAGGATCTGTTTGAGGTCACCAAGGGCATGGAAGGCGGGATGACCAATCCCATGTGGGAGCAGATTCGCGACCATCAGGACGTTTTTTCGAACATCTTCGCTTACAGCGGCGCAGGGTTTAATCTGGCGCCCGGCGGCGAAGCGCGATACGTGAGCGGCGATTACGTTTCAGGCAGGTTTTTTGAGACGCTCGGCGTGGGCGCGGCGCTCGGCCGGACCATCCAGGCCACCGACGATTATCGTGGCTGCCCCGCTGTCGCGGTCGTCAGCCATTCGTTCTGGGAAACGGAGTTCAGTTTGAGCCCCGCCGTGCTGGGCAAAACGATTTCGCTTTCGCGGCAGCCGTTCGTGGTGATCGGAGTCCTTCCTCCCGGCTTCACAGGTATCGACATCGGTAGGGCGACGCAAATTTATGTTCCTCTGTGCGCGGAAACAATCCTGGAGGGCGGCAACAGCAAGCTTGACGCGCGCGGTTATTACTGGATTGGGATCATCGGGCGAAAAAAGCCGGGCCTCGCCGAAAGCCAGGTCCGAGCGCGGCTGAAGGTCCTCGCGCCCGCGGTGTATGAAGCAACAGTTGATCCGAAGGCGAAGCCGGACAGCCAGGCGCGCTATCGCGCCCGCACGCTCGACGTAAAGCCCGCCAGCAAGGGACTGGACGATAACTACCTCCGCAGGAGCTATCAGAAGGCATTGCAGGTGCTGATGGCCATTGTGGCGCTGGTTCTGCTGATCGCCTGTGCGAACGTGGCCAACCTGCTGCTGGCGCGGGGCGCGGCCCGCCAGAGGGAAACCGCCATTCGCATGGCGCTTGGCGCAGGCCGCGCGAGGCTGGTGCGGCAACTGCTTACGGAAAGCCTGGTGCTGTCGCTGGCGGGGGCGGCGCTGGGCGTTCTGTTCGCCGCCTGGGGCGCGCGCTTGCTGGTGCGCATGATCGATATAAAAATGTTTCTTGAGTTGGCGCTCGATTGGCGCGTTCTGGGGTTCACCACTGCGGTTGCGATTCTCACGGGCGTGCTGTTCGGTCTCGCACCGGCTTGGCGAGGCACGCGAGCGGAGCCACAAGCAGCGATGAAGGCCAATGCGCGAGGAGTCATTGAAGGAGGCAGGTTCAGCCTCGGCAAGGCTCTTGTGGTGGTTCAGGCGGCTGTTTCCACGGTGCTGCTCGCCGGCGCGGGGCTGATGCTCGCGACTTTTTTCAAGTTGGAGACGCTTGACCCGGGCTTCGCCCGCGGAGGCGTGCTGCTGGTGGCAGCCAATCAGGTGAAGGCCAGCTATGGCTCCGACGCCAAGGGCATCGCGGAGAAGCGCATGGCGCAGTTCCAACAGTTTCTCGAAAAACTGCGGGCGATTCCTGGCGTCGGTTCCGCCAGCGTTTCCGCCGTGGTTCCGGTCGGCTGGAACGCCTGGATGGGCGACATGAACATCGAAGGCTACCAGCCGCGCTCCCGCGATGAGGACACGGTGCATTTCAATCTGGTCAGCAGCGGGTACTTCGAGACTACTGGAACCGCTTTGGTGGCGGGCCGCGACTTCACTGAGCACGACACGGCCGGGAATCAACCCGTGGGGATCATCAATCAGGCCATGGCGAAGAAGTTTTTCCCCAACACGAACCCGCTCGGCAAGCATTTCTGGGACGACGACGATGAAAAGGCGGGCCAGCGGGTGGAGATCGTCGGCATTGTGAAGGACGCCAAATACGATTCGCTGCGTAGAGATGCTCCTCCCACTGCGTACCGCGCCTGGGGCCAGACCCCCTCGCCGTTTCCAGGCGCGATTTTCGAGGTGCGCGTGACCGGCGGCGCGCCCACGTCCATCTTGGGAGGCGTGAAGCAGGCCGCCGCGGAAGTGGATCCGGCGATGACCCTGGAAATCCACAGCTACGCGGGGCTGGTGGAAGAGTCGCTCACGCGCGAGCGGCTGCTGGCGACGCTGTCGGCATTCTTCGGCGGTCTCGCGCTGCTTCTCGCGGTGATCGGATTGTACGGCGTGATGTCGTACAACGTCTCGCGCAGGCGCAACGAGATCGGCATCCGCATGGCGCTGGGCGCGGAGCAGGCGCGCGTGCTGCGCATGGTGATGGGTGAGGCGGCCCTGATGATTGTCATCGGTCTGGCGATTGGACTCGGCGCGACCATCGGCCTCACGCGCTTCGTCGCGAGCTTCCTGTACGGGGTGAAACCAAATGATCCGTGGACGCTGGGAATCGCGGCGGTGACGCTGGCGACGGTCGCGGTGCTGGCAGGATTCTTCCCCGCGCGGCGAGCCTCGCGTTTAGATCCGATGGCTGCTCTGCGCGAGGAGTAGCCCTGTCCGCGATCCGAGGATCCAGTAAGCACAGCGGCGCCGCCAAAATTGGCCGCCCGCATCTCTCCAAGTTTCTAGTCTGACACCGCCCACTCGCCCGGTTGAATCACGCGGGTGCGGGGCAACACACCGCGTTTGGCTAACAGGCCCATGCCGGTGAGGATCGCGACATAGACGATGAGTTTCGCCACGTCGGCCTCATGCGAACGCGGCAGCGTCTTCCACAGCAGCCCGAGCACAGGTTCGGCGGCGGACACGGCCCACACGGTTCCGTAGAAATAGCGCCGCTCAGTCCCCTCGCCCTTCGTGGATGACCGTACGCGCGGCAGCTTTCCCGCCGCGCCCAGAATCCAGATGAGAATCGCCAGCGGAAAATAGGCGTTCTGGTAAATCTGCTTCAGGCGCCAGACGCCGGAGACGACGGCGTAACTCAGTCCGGCCAGGTTGAGGATTGCGAAGGTAAGCAGATCGCCCCAGGCCGCGGTGTAACAGACGCGGCGATACAGGGGATTCGGCTTGTCCTCGGTGAAGTGCAGAATGTACGGTTTGGGCTCCACGCCCGGCAGACGCCCGCGCAGCCCGGCGAATCCTGTTCCCAACAGAACCAGGCCCAGCCAGATCGCCGAACGGCGGTCAAAGCCTTTCTCAATGACGTCGAAAATCAGAGGCCCGGGCGCGAGAAAGAAGACGAAAATCCAGATGGGCCAGTGGGCCAGCCGGTAATGAACTCTATTGCGCTCGCGAAAATGCTTGGGCGGCGGTTGCATGGCGCGTCTATCGTCCGCGCCTGACGCGATAGTCTTCCACCAGAGGCATCTTGATTACCCGGCACATCTCGAATAGCCTCGATCGCGCGCGCGGGCCGATCATCTCGGCCAGCGTTTTGCGATGCATCGCCGCGCCGCCCGCGCCGGTGTACTCGATCATCGCGCCGGAAACCTCGGGATCGGGCAGATTGGTGGTGGCAATCAGCGTCTTTCTCTGGTTGCAGCGGTCCGTGATGATCGACGTGACGGTATCCTCTACCCACTCTGTCACGCGATGCGCGCCCAAGTCGTCCAGAAGAAGCACCGGCGCGTCCAGCGCCACGCGATAGGCTTCTTTGTCGCTGCCCCCGGAGGCCGCGTCGTAGCCGGCGCGGATCTTGTCGAGCAGGTTTTGATAGTCGAAGAACACGCCTTCATGGCCTTTTTCGAGCAGCGCCCGTAGAACGGCGACGGCCAGATGCGTCTTGCCCGTGCCCGTTTCGCCGATCAATAGCAGCCCCGGCCGGTCCGTGGCCGGATATTCGCGCACGAAGCTCTTCACCTGCATGAGTACGGTTCCAAGTCCCGCGCGCGCCACCGGATTATCCTGCGGCACCATGAAGTTGTCCAGCGACGCCTGCTGATAGTTCGGCGGAATGCGCGAGTTTTCCTTGATGGCGGCGTTGCGCGATGCGTAGGAGCATTCGCAGCGCTCGGCTCCGGATAAGCCCGCGCGCTCGACAATCTTCCAGCCGGTTCCTCCACAGATGGGACAGTTTGCGTCAGGCATGGTTCAAGGGAACATGCTGGGAAACCGACAGCGTATTGCCGTCGGGGTCCTTGAACCAGGCTACCTGATCGCCGCTGGGAGCGGTCCAGATGCCGAGCTCGTCCTGCTTGAAAAATCCGTAAATCTCGAACGTCACTCCGGCCTGCTTCAGCGCCAGAACCGTCTGCCGGATGTCCTTCACCTGCCAGCCGAGCACGGTGTATTTCGCCGGGACGATCTCTTTGGCGAGGGCAACGCGCAGCGTGACGCCGCCGGAATCGAAGACCAGCGCGAAATGATCTTCCGAGAGGAGCCGCAGACCCAGCGTGTCCCGATAGAATGCGCGGGCGAGATCCGGATTCGTCGTGCAGACGAAGGCCATCAGTTTTTCAGACGTGAGCATGCTTCTATTCGATCACGATCAGGATCTCGCCGGCGGCCACGGTCGCGCCATCGGAGGTCTTCACCTCAACCACGACACCCGCCTTCGGCGACTTCATCTCGTTTTGCATCTTCATCGCCTCGACGACAATCAGGCCCTGGCCCGCCTCGACGGCGTCTCCCGGTGCCACGAGAAGGCGAACCACCTTGCCCGGCATCGGCGCGGCGATATTTTGCCGGCCGTGGGACAGGCCCGCGGCAGAGCGCGCCCGCAACTCGCGCGGGTCGAAGACTTCGACGGAGTAGGTCCGGCCTTCCACTTGAATCGAGCCCGGAGCGAGCAGCGTCGCCTGATAGCTGTGGCCGTCGATGAGGACGGAAAAGATCCCCGGCCCGGAGGATGCCAAGGAGTAATCCCGCACGACGCCGTTGTATTCGAATTCGCGATCCTCGAGCCGAAGCTGGCCCTCGCGCCCGTTCACGGTAACGTCGTAGTTCATCTCCACTTCCATTTGCTCACCGGCTGGATGGTGGGCGCAGACGGTTTTTGTCTTGAAATGGCGCCAACCAGCGCGGCGACGGCTTCGAGCTCTGGCGCATCGGGTGGCGCTTTCTTGCGCGCGTAGAATCCGTCGAGATAAGCAGTGGAAAAATCGCCGCTCAAGAAATGCGGGTCGTTGAGAATGTCGACGAAGAACGACACGTTGCAGCGAATCCCGCCAATTTTGTATTCAGCCAGCGCTCGCTTGAGGCGTCCGATGGCGACTTTGCGATCCTGGCCCCAGGCAACCAGCTTGGCCAGCAGCGGATCGTATTCGAAGGGCACGTCCCAGCCCTCATAGACGCCCGAATCGAGGCGGATGCCGGGGCCGGAAGGCTCGACGAGGCGCGTGATCTTTCCCGGGTAGGGCAGGAAGTTATTCTCCGGATCCTCGGCGTAGATGCGGCACTCGATGGCATGGCCGGTCCAGCGCACGTCTTCCTGCCGGATCGTCAGGCGCTCGCCGGCGGCGATTCGCAATTGCCAGTCGACCAGATCGAGGCCGGTGACAAATTCCGTCACCGGATGCTCGACCTGCAGCCGTGTGTTCATCTCGAGGAAGTAGAAGTTGCGGTCGCGATCCACCAGAAACTCCACCGTTCCGGCGTTGGTGTACCCGGCGGCGCGCGCGACGCTCACCGCGGCCGCGCCCATGCGATCGCGCAGGCCAGGGTCGATCGCCATGACCGGCGAAGGACACTCCTCGATCACCTTTTGATGCCGCCTCTGCAGGGAGCATTCGCGCTCTCCCAGATGAATCATGTGGCCGTAATGATCGCCCAGGACCTGAATTTCCACATGGCGCGGCTCCACCACCAGCTTTTCCAGATAGACGTCGGCGTTGCGGAAGGCTCGTCCGGCCTCGCTCGAGGCGTCGCGAACGGCGGCCTCCAGATCCTCCTCGCGGTCGACGCGGCGCATGCCTTTGCCGCCTCCGCCCGCCGCGGCTTTGAGCAGCACCGGATAGCCCAGCGTGCGAGCCGTCGCACGCGCCCGGTCGATGGACTGAATCGCCTCCTCGGTTCCGGGAACCACGGGCGCTCCGGCGGCGATTGCGAACTGGCGCGCTGCGGTCTTCGAGCCCATTTTCTGGATGGCCGCCGCCGGCGGCCCGATAAATGTCAAACCGGCGTCGACGACGGCTTGGGCGAACTCGGCGTTCTCGCTCAGGAAGCCGTAGCCGGGATGGATGGCGTCGGCGCCGTAGCGCTTGGCGGCGTCGATGATTTTGTCGATTCGCAGATAACTATCCGCCGACGGCGCGGGGCCGATGTGCACGGCTTCATCGGCCATGCGGACGGCCAGCGAGGAGCGGTCGACGTCGGAATAAACGGCAACGCTCGGGATATTCAGATCGCGGAGGCCGCGAATCAGGCGAACGGCAATTTCGCCGCGGTTGGCTATGAGGACCTTACGGAACACGAACGTTCGATTGTATCAGGGTCCGGCCGGGAGGCGTCTAGTCGCTGGTTAGCAAGTTTTTCCTGAACGTCACCACGGTAGCGCCCCAGCCGCCGGCCTCCAAGGGAGCGTCCCCGAAGGACTCCACAAATGGGGTACCTTCCAGAACTTTCCGGACAGTTTCCCTCTGGACGCCAATGCCCCGGCCGTGGATAATACGTACGCCCCTAAACCCGAGGCGAAAAGCCTCCGAGAGATATTCTTGGACCACCGGTTTGATATCTGGTGGTGAAACGGTGTGGAGGTCGAAAACATCTTCAATTGGGAGGCGGAAGGGGCTCTGGTCATATTCCATAACTAAGACCTTAGCTCGATGGTACACCTTAGGACTCTGAGGACTTCTAGGTGAACTACTTAGATTTTATTTACTTAGAACGGATCAGTTCCGAGAGGTAACTGATAGAATTGGGCTGAAGAAATAGGCGCATGCTCTGCTTCCTTTGCGGCGAAAAGATCGGTTTCTTCCGGTCCCTGGTGGATCAGCAATACTGCTCCGCCCAGCACCGTGCCGAAGCTCGCCTGGTTTCGGCCCAGGCTCTGCGCGAGGAGGAGGACCAGGAGCTTTGGTCGGTCGCCAAGACCAAGGCGGGCAAGCCGTCCGCCTCGGTCGGCCAGACCGCTTCGATCCTCGCCTTTCTGATCGTCGGAGTGCTCATCGTGGCGGCCAATTTCCTGCCCGGTCCCAGCGCCCCACGCGGTCCCGTGGAAGCGCTCGATCCAACCGAGAAAAAGGGAATGTGGGATAGCGCACGGGATTCGGTGGCGAACGTCATCCGCTCCCAGGCGCCGGTCACGCTGCGCGAAGATTTCAGTCATGGCCTGTCGGACTGGACCACGGCGACCATCCGCAACGCCGCCGCGCGGGTGGACGATCCTAAAGGCTTGGCCCTACCGTCCAACGATCCGAGCATCGTGCACCCGGGGAGCCTTCGCATCTGGAACCGTTCGACGTCGCTGGAGAACTACCAAATGGAGTTCATGGGCGGGCTCGAAAAGAAGAGCCTCAGCTGGGCCTTCCGCGCGGGCGATGCCCGGAATTACTACGCGACGAAGGTAATGATCGTGAAGCCGGGTCCGCTGCCCAACGCGGCCCTGGTGCGCTACGTGATGATGAACGGCCGCGAATGGGATCGCGTGCAACTGCCCATTCCCGTGACCCTGGAGCGGGGCGGCAATTACCGCGTCCGGGTGAGCGTTCAGGACGACCGGTTCATTACGTATCTGAACGGCCAAGTGATCAGTTCCTGGAGCGATAAGCGCCTGCACCGCGGCGGCGTCGGGTTCTTTGCCGACGACGACGATCCACAGAAGGTCGCTTGGGTGAGCCTCTCTGAGCGCGACAGCTTCCTGGGCAAGATGCTAGCGCACTTCTCGCTGATCGTCATGCCAGGCGCGAGCCTGGAGTAGCCCGAGGCATCAATTTCCCTCCGCCAGGAACCGGACGACTCGCTCCCAAATAGACGGCTCGTTCGCCGGTTGTCCGCTGAGCGCCCCGTTCAAGTGCTGCAGATTGAAGTAAACCACCAGCCACACAGCCAAAGCGATGATTAGGGCGTGCGCCGTCTTGAGCCTCTGCCTCGTGCTCGCAGCAGGCTGCTTCCTTGCCGCCTTGGCGCGCCGGTAAAGCACCCCGAGACAGACCGCCAACCCGAGAATCGTGATCAATTGCACTGCTTCGTCCATCGGAGGCCTCCAGCGGAGACATTAGGGTACGAAGGTCCGGGTTTGCAGGCCGTTCCTGTCGAAGTGGAATCGTGGATAAAGGGCGAGAGTGGGACCTCGTAACCGCCACTTTGCGGCTTTCTTGTAGACTCTTTATGCCTTCCTAACAAACCATGGTTCATACTGCTATAACGTTCCCTTCGCTCCGCGTCGAGCGCTAGACTCCCCGTGTTTCTGAGGTCCGCGGTTATCGACGCCGAAAACAACGGCCCCGAGAAAACGGGATACGTGTGTTCAAACGGTGAAAAAGGAAGCTAAACAATGAATTTACTCAGAAGGCTCGCTTTAGGTTTCGCGATTGTGTGGATGTTGGTACAGGCGCCGGCACATCTTTGCGCGCAGTCCACGTTCGGTACGGTGCGCGGGAGTGCGGTGGATCAAAGCGGCGCGGGCGTTCCCGGGGCGGTGATCACGTTGCACGGCGTTGACGAGAACACGAACGTCATGGGATTAAGCGATGAACGGGGAACCTTCGCATTCGAGAATCTCAAGCCCGGTCATTACAAAATCACGGTCGCCAAGGACGGCTTCACCACCGCGGCGGTCAACCAACTGGAGTTGACGGCGCGCCAGACCTTGCGCGTGGACGTTCCTTTGACCGTCGCGTCTCAAGTACAGTCCGTTGAAGTCGCGGTATCCGCCGAAAGCGTCAACACCGAAAACGCGACCCTGGCGGACTCTAAGAAAAACGCCGACATCACCGCGCTGCCGCTGAATTCGCGAGCCGTCTCCACCAGTCCACTCGCGGCGCTCGCGACTTCCCCGAGCGTGGTGAAGGATAGCCAGGGCAATGTGTCCGTGGGCGGCGCAGTGTCGTCCCAGGTGGGCTTCTCGGTGGATGGAATATCCACCGCCAGCGTGCGATCGAATGGCGCCCTGCAGGATGCTTACCCCTCCTCCGAAGGCATTCAGGAGATGAAAGTGACGGCCTTCAACAATAACGCTGAGTTCTCGCAGGTCGGGGATGTTACGTTTATCACCAAGAGCGGAACGAATCAGTTTCATGGAAGTTTATTCGAATACCTTCAAAACGACGCCATGGACGCCACCATCTTCAATTTCCCGGCGAAGGCTCCAAAGCGATTTAACACGTTCGGAGGCAGCCTGGGCGGGCCGATCACTATCCCGAGGTACAACGGCAAAGACAGAACGTTTTTCTTTTTCGACTACGAAGGAAACCGCCGGCGCACCTCCGTGCCGCAACAGCTTCTGGTTCCCACGCAGGCGGAACGCAACGGCGATCTCAGCGCGTTGGTGGCCGCCTATGGAAGCGGCCCGGTGACAAATCCGTTTACTGGCCAGGCGTATGCAAATAACACCATTCCGACTGGCGTCTGCCAGGGTTGCATCAACCCGGTGGCTCAGAAATTACTCACCTATTACCCGCTGCCGAATGCGAATCTGAACGTGATCAATCCTTCTTACAATTACCAGACGCTGGCACCGATTCCTTCCAATACTGATGGTTGGGACCTCAGAGTCGATCAGACCATTTCTTCCAAGCAGCAGGTTTACGCCCGCTATAGCTGGAAGAATGTGGCGGCGCAACTTGGCGGCAACGGGATGCTCGCGAATCAGTTCCTGCCGAATGTTTCCGCTCACGATCAGAATCGCAGTTTCCTCGTTTCCTACAATTACTCGATCACTCCGTCTTCCATTAACGAATTCCGGTTTGGGTTTACCAACTTTCAGGAAAACGATGGGTTCCCGATCCAGGGGGGCAGCGCGATTTCCCAGCTTGGACTGCAGGGCATCGATATCAGCCAGCATCCGACGGGTTCCGCCTTTCCGACCTTCAACTTCAGCGATGGCTCGATCTCGCCGATCGGCCAGGACAGAACCGGAACGACCATTTCCAAGACCACGCAGTTCACCGATAACTTCAGTCATGTGGTGAACCGCCACACCCTGCGGTTCGGCGTCGATGTCCGCAAGGTGCGTTATAACGCCCTCATGTTCTTCCAGCCGTCGGACGACTATGGCGCTTTCACGTTCAGCCCGGGCCTGTTTACGAACTATGCCTTTGGGGATCTGCTGCTCGGTGTGCCGCAGTCATCGTTCTTCGCCATCACCAGTCCGCAGATCGATGCGCGAACCACGCAGTGGGGCGTCTATGCGCAGGATGAGTGGCAGGTGAACAGCCACCTCACCGTCAGTGCCGGCCTGCGCTGGGAGATGCTGCCTCCGTTTGCTGAAACTCAGGGCGACCTGGGAAGCTTCGACCCGCGGAACAACAGCGTTCTGGTACCGTCCAAGTTTCTTGACACCGCGCAGAATAACCCGGCGATCCAGACGGTTTATAATGGCTTCCTGGCGTCGTTCAATGCGTGCTCGCTCCCGGGGCGAAACACGTCGCTGGCTTGCTCCAATGTCCTCACGTCCAGCCAGGACGGCCTTGCGGCTGGCTTGCGAAAAATATACTGGAAGGATTTCGATCCACGGATCAGCGTGGCCTACCGGCCGTTCAGGGACAACAAGACCGTGATTCGGGCCGGATTCGGCATTTTCACGATGACGACCCTGGGGCCCATGTCGTTTAACAACGCCGGAAACCCCACGTCGGATCTGACCACCAACGTGAATGCCGTTTACAATGCCAACGGCGTGTTGCAAGCTCCACTGTTTCAGTTCCCGCTAACGGCTCCCAAGGGCCAGGGAATTACCTATGGCGGAGGCAGCCTGGAGCAGGCGAACGATCCTCTATTCCGCGATGCACAGTCGGCGCAATGGAATGTGACTCTGGAACGGCAGCTGGACGCAAGTACGCTCCTTCGCGTCAGCTATCTGGGCATGAACTCGTACCGGATGCCTGTCACCGTCGACTGGAACCAGATTCGTCCGAGCACGACGCCCTACACCGTACCGGCAGGCGCCTATGTGGACCCGCGCGCGCCCTATCAAAACTGGTTTCTTCTGATGAGCAGCGAAAACCTGGGATTCTCCAACTACCAGGCGCTGCAGACCGAGGTCCGTCACAGCATCTCGCACGGTCTGTCGTTCCAGGCGAATTACACCTGGGCAAAGAACATCAGCGACGCGCAAGGCAGCGGCGCACCTTCGGTTTTTGCTGCCGAGGAAGCCTACGCGGCGGAGGTTACGAATCGATTCAATATCGCGGCGGACCGCGGCAACGTGGTCGGCACGCCGCGCCAGCGCTTGCTGATTACCGGGATCTACCAACTGCCGTTCGGAGCCGGCCGCACATGGCTCAAGTCGGGTGTTCTGAGCTATGTCTTGGGCGGATGGAATCTGAGCACCATCACCACGCTCCAGACCGGGCAGTGGCTTACTCCGACCATCAACCCAACGGGTTCCAACTCGTACGATCCGAGCCTGATCAACGATCAATCCAATACCAATGTCGCCAATCGAACCGGCGCGTTTCTGCGCCCGGACTGTGTGGGAAACCCGATCCCTCAACATCAGGGGCCGGGCGGGTTTTATAACATCAACGCCTTCACTTCGACTCCGCCGGGCGCCGGACGGTTCGGCAGTTGCGGCCTTGGCATTCTCCAGGGCCCCGGCATGATCGACGTGGACCTGGGTTTGGCGAAGGTGTTCCAGATCCGGGAGGGTGTGCGGCTGCGCCTCGAAGGCTCGTTCACCAATGCGCTCAATCACTTAAATTTCGCGCCACCGGCGACCAACATCAGCAACCCGAGTACTTTCGGAGTCCTGCAAGCCGTGTTGCCTCAGGGCTCTGGCGGCAATCGCGTGGGGCAAGTATCCCTGCGGCTCGACTTCTGAGGACGTCGGACCGGGGGACATGTGGAGGCAGTTGGCAGGTTGCCCCTGTCTCCCTTCTGCCAGGTGATCAGTTCCTGGAGCGATAAGCGCCTGGGGCGCGGCGGCGAGGGGTTCTCGACGACGACGATCCCCAAGAAGGTCGCCTGGGTGAACCTTTCCGAGCGCGAGAGCTTCCTGGGCAGGACGCTGGCGCACTTCTCGCTGATCGTCATGCCGGGCGCGGGCCTGGAGTGGGCAACCCCGTCTATGTTCTGCAAAAAGCTGATCCGAGCATCGGAAACACGCGGGCTTCCAGTTTTCCTCCTCCCATCAGCGACAAGCCCGGCGATACCTACGCGAAATCGCTCATGCGTTCGTTCCCGTCCTCTTAGCGAACAATCTCGAACGGCGGCGAGCCGGCGCGTATGCTAGGGACGCGGGAATGCTCAGCTGGACCTCCGTGCCGGAACCGAGCTCGCTCCAGACGTCCAGGGTCCCGCCGATGAGTGTGGCACGTTCGCGCATACCGGGCAGACCAAAATGTCCTCCGCGCCCCTCATTTACGATCGTCGAGTCCATGCCCTTTCCGTCATCCCGGACGTGCAGCATAAACCTACGGTCGTCATAGCGGATTTGCACTTCTATCCGCCGCGCCTGCGCATGCCGGAAGGCGTTGCGGAGCGCCTCGGCCGCGATCCGGTAGACTTCGTCCCGCAGGATCGGATTTAGGTCCCGTGTCCTGCCTTCCACATTCGCGCTAAAAACAGCGGAATCTTGGTTTGCTTCCCTGGCCGCGAGTCCGTGTCCCAGAGTGCTCAACGCCTGGGCAAGGTCGTTGGTTTCGACCGTGAAGGCACGCATTTGCTGAATGGCATCCCGGCCTTCGGTGACCGCTTTCGCGGCCAGATCGATCGCTTGTTCAAGTTTATTCTTGGCTTCAACCGGGCGCTCCGGGAGCAAGTTGATGGCGGCTTGAAAGCGAAGCGTCAAGCCTTGAAAGCTCTGCAACAGCGTGTCGTGCAGCTCGCGGGCGATCCGCGTACGCTCGCCGACGCGTTCTTCCAGGCGCATGTTGAACTCGCGCGCCACCGCCTTCGCGCGGATGCGGTAGAGGTAGAGAAGCGATATTAGAATAATGGAAATCGCCAGGATCCTGAACCACGGTGTGTTCCACCACGGCGGCGATATCATGATCTGAATACTCGCGCCGTTCTCGTTCCATACTCCGCGGCTGTTGCTACCCTTTACGCGGAACACGTATGAGCCCGGCGAAAGCGAATAGGTGATAAACCTCTGATCGCTTCCTGACTCATTCCACTCTCGCTCCAGTGGCTCGAGCCGATAGCGGTAGCGATTCCCATCCGGGTTGGTGAAACTGAGAGCTGAAAACTGTAGTGATATCACATTCTGGTTGTGAGGAAGCTTCACGGAGTCCGCGAAAGGAACCGGCCGCTTCAGCGGAGAATCGCCTCCTATCGGCAGAGACTTGCCGGAAACTCTCAGATCAGTAATGACCACTGGGGGAGCATACGGGTTATCAACCACGTCGCGCGGGAAAAACGCCGTGATTCCGGCGTAGGAGCTAAAGAACAATTCTCCGGTGGGGCTCCGAAATGCGTTGGCATAATTGTAAAATTCGTTGCCGGCGATGCCATCAGATATGTAGTAGTTCTTTAAAACTCTGTTGCGAACGTCGAATCGCGAGAGGCCCTTGCTGGTGCTCACCCAAAGGCTGCCGCTTTCATCTTCCAGGATTTTGCTGACATAGTTTCCGGCCAAACCATCACGTTCATAGTAACGTGTAAAGGTCCCTGCGCCCGGATCGAACCGGTTTAGCCCGTTCTGCGTGCCCACCCAGATCATTCCCTCATGGTCGATGCAGACGGAATTTGTGAGGTCGTTGCTCAGGCTACGGGGATCGGCACTGTGCACATAGGACTTGAATTGACGGGTTTCCGGATCGAAATGAACCAAGCCTGTCATCTGGGTCGCGATCCAAAACATGCCGTGCGAGTCCTCCGCAATCTGATCGACCCGCGATTCATTACGCCCGCTCCCTGCTTTGTAGACCCGAAAAGTCTGCGAAACTTCGTCAAATTCATCCAGGCCGTCTTCGGTGCCGATCCAGACAGTGCCTTTGTGATCGACGAAGATGGCTTGAACAGTATTGTGACTCAGCGAGTGAGGATCTGCCGGATTGTAGCGAAAAGCCTTGAATTTCCCGGTCTTACGATCAAGCCGATTAACCCCGGCTCCGACCGTGCCAAACCAAAGATGTCCGGAGCGGTCCTCCGCCATGGAAATTACCCAGGTGCTAGATAGCTCTCCCGCTCCACCAGCACTTCGGTAGAAAGTCATTTTCCCTGTTTTGCGATCCAATTGGCCAAGCGCCCTAAGGCTCCCAATCCAGAGCAGACCACGGCTGTCCTCGAAGACCGATGTCGTGTAGTTCATGTCCAGGCTGCTGGGATCGCCGATCCGGTGATGGTACACCTTGAACGGCAAAGGCCGGGGCGAGAACCGGTTCACGCCGGCGCCGTTTGTTCCCGCCCACATGTTTCCCTCGCGATCCAGAAACAGCCCATGAACCTGGTCGCCACTCAGGCTGTTCGGGTCGGCCGGATCATTCCGGTACCGCTCGAACCGCGTCCGCTCGCGATTAAGCTTCAGGATGCCGCTCGCGGTTGTGCCGATCCACAATGTCCCATCTCCGAGTTCGATCACTGAGCGCGCTCCGGCCTGAAGCGTGTTGTCTTTTCCAGTGCCGTCCAGAGAATAAAACGTCAGCGTGCCCTCCTCGCGATTGACGCGGGCGAGACCGTAGCCATAGGAAAAGGTCATCCATAAGGCGCCTGTGTGATCTTCACTAAGCGAGATTTGCAGCTCTGGATTAGGATCGATGCCGGGAAGGTCAGGCGGCAGCGCAATGTGCTGCCGGACCTTCGCGGTCGGGCGATCAAACAAATCCAGCCCGCTCGTCGTCGCGACCCAGAATGTCCCGTCCTTTAATTCGAGGCTACTTCTGATTCGATTGCTGCTCAATGAGCCAGGATCGCTGGAGCTGTGTTCATATCGAACCGTGCGGCCTGTGTCGGGATCCACTCGGATTAATCCGTCGTTTGTGGCGAACCACAAAACTCCTTCCCGATCCTCAGCGGTGGAAATCACACGCGTATTGAAAGGTCTATCCGTCGTGCGCTTGAAGCTCTCGGTAGCCGGATCAAATCTGTCCATCCCACGTTCCCACCCGCCCCAAAGAACGCCTCGTCGATCTATGAACATCGATTCTTCTGTATAGACTGAGCTGGGACCATTCGGATCGTCGGGGTATTCCCGGATCTCGTATCCGTCATACCGTTGCAGCTTGTCTTGCGTGGCAAACCACAATAACCCGTTGCTCGACTGAGCGATCGCATGGACCCTATTGTAGGCTGGCTCCTTCTTGAAGGACCCAAAGGATACTCGAATGAACCGGATGTCGCTCGCGTCAGTGACGGGTAAAACCACAGGCCGGATCGCCTCCGGTCGGCTTGCGCCGAGCATGGCCCAGCAAAGAACGACCGGAAGGAAGACCCTCAATTGTGGATGCCCCGGTGTTTTAGTATATCTCGCGTGCGGATGCAGGATGGACACCCTTGCCAATACAGGACGCAGTGCCTTGATCCGTTCAACGAGAAAAAGAAAGGGACAGATGCATTTTTTCACCGTGGGCGGCTGGCCGACCTTCGCCACACCCCGGCGCGATGCGCCATGCGGCCAGTCGTAAAATATAGAAACATGGACAACGCGGACGAACTGCGCAAGCTTCAGGATTCTTACGCCCGGATGAGTGATGGGGAACTGGAGGCGGTCGCGGCGGAAGCTTACGACCTTACCGATCTGGCACGGCCCATCTTGCGCACGGAGATGGATCGGAGGGGCCTCGAAACGCCTCTGGTGATGGAAAAGGGCGGGCGGCGCGCATCACCTGAGACGCTGGAGCTTGCCCTGGCGCAGATCTTCTGGGATCCTGCCGTGGCGGCGAAGGCGAAGCAAGAGCTCGACGCGGCGGAAATCCCCGGTTTCTGGGGTCCGGACCATGCGGAAAGCCTCGAAGGTCTTGACGTGGAATCCGGTATCGATTTGAGCGTCCGTGTGGAGGACCTGGCGCGTGTCCGCGCTGGATTGAAGGAGTTCGCCGACGCGGAGCCGGAGGACTTCGCGTGCGTCTGCCCCAAATGCCAATCGCCTGAAATCGTCCTCGTCGAGGTCGACGAGAGCACGAAGTACCACTGGAGTTGCGACGCCTGCGGCCACTCCTGGGAAGACGACGGCGTCGAGGCCAAGGCGTGACAACAGCTCAACATGGGCCCTCGGCGCTATGCTGTAGGCATGAATCCCTTTAAGAAAGGCAAGTTCGCCTCCCAGGCCCACGTCGGCATCCCGGAAGGCACCTACGAAGAGGAGCACGGCCGGCAGGGATTTTTCGGAAAGTCGGCGCATCTGTACCACGCGCATCCGCCCACCGGCTGGACGCGGTTCGAGGGGAAGCTGCGACCGCACTGCTTCGACCTGAACAAGCTGGAGCCGCGCGACATGGTGCATCCCTGCGGGGCTCCGCTGCCGTTTCTGGCAAATGACGACATCAAGGTGATGATCTCCCGCCGCGCCGAGCCGATGCCCTATTACATGCGCAATTCCGACGGGGATCAGCTGGTTTTCGTCCATCGCGGCGAGGGCGTGATTGAGACCGACTTCGGGCCGATGCCTTTCGAGAAAGGCGATTACATCGTACTGCCGCGCAGCGTAACGTATCGGCCCGTTCCCAAGACCACCGACAACTTCTTCCTGGTGATTCAATCCAAGGGTGAGTTCGAGCCGCCTGATCGAGGCCTACTGGGCCAGCACGCCCTTTACGACCCGGCGGTGATCGTCACGCCGGAACCCCAGCCGATGCTCGGCGGCGCGCCTCCCAATGGAGGCCACGAATGGGAGGTCCGGATCAAGCACGAGGATGAATATTCCAAGGTGTTTTATCCCTTCAATCCGCTGGATGTGGTGGGCTGGAAGGGCGACCTGACGGTGTGGAAGATCAACATGCGGGACATCCGTCCGGTAATGAGCCACCGGGCGCATCTGCCTCCCAGCGCGCACTCCACGTTCGTCACGCCGGGGGCGGTGGTGTGCAGCTTCCTGCCGAGGCCTCTCGAACAGGACCCGGCGGCGGCTCGCGTGCCCTTCTTCCATCGCAACACCGATTACGACGAATTTATTTTCTATCACGACGGAGACTTTTTCAGCCGCGACAACATCAAAGCTGGCATGGCCACGTTGCATCCCCGCGGCATCCATCACGGGCCGCATCCGAAGGCCCTGGCGAATCAAGGGAAAAAAACGGCGACCGACGAATACGCCGTGATGCTGGACGGCCTGAAGCCTCTGCACGTCCTTCCCGCCGCCGAGCCGGCCGAGTGGAAGGAATATTGGGCCAGCTGGTTGAACAAGTGAGCCGAATAAGTGATCATCGATCCTAATAGCATTTCTCCCCAGAACAATTACAAGCTGCTGGTGGGGGCCGTGGTACCGCGCCCCATCGCGTTTGTGTCGACGGTTTCGCCCGACGGCGCGCGGAATCTCGCCCCGTTCAGCTTTTTCACGGTGGCCAGCGCCAATCCGCCGGTGGTGTGTTTCACCACGAGCTTCCGCGAGCCGCGAAAAGACACGCTGGTGAACGTCCGCGCGACCGGGGAATTCGTCGTGAACATCGTCAGCGCGGAATTTGCGGAGAAGATGAACGTCACCTCCGGCGAATATCCCTACGGTGTGGACGAATTCGCCGTCGCCGGCTTGACGCCTGTGCCCAGCGAACTGGTCAGGCCGTCGCGCGTGAAAGAAGCGCACGTCAACATGGAGTGCCGGCTGCTGCAAACCGTGGAAGTGAGCAATCAGCCGCTGGGCGGCACTCTGGTGCTGGGCGAGGTGGTGCGCTTCCACGTCGACGACGCGATCATCGAGGATTTTCGCATCGACCCGGCGAAGCTTGACGCGGTGGGACGCATGGCGGGCAACACATATTGCCGCACGCGGGATCGCTTCGATATGATTCGTCCTCAAGTCGAAAAGAAATAAATGCTGAAAATCACAGAAAACCAGGTTCGAGAACTGCTGCCGATGGGCAAGTGCGTCCTGCTGATGCGGGAAACCTTCCGGGAACTGCGAACGGGTGCGGCGCAGAATCAGCCGCGCCGGCGTTTGACCTTGCCCACTGGCTCGACGTTACATAGCCTCGCCGGGGCGTGGGGAAAGTACTTCGGCACCAAGGTCTATTCGAGCAACCCCAAATTTGGCGCCTATTTCTTCTTCCTGCTGTTTGACGCGGATACGGCTCTACCGCTGGCACAGTTCGAGGCGAATTATCTGGGCCAGATCCGTACCGGCGCGGCGTCAGGTTATGCGACCGATCTGCTGGCCGCTCCGGATGCCTCAATTCTTGCGGTTATCGGCAGCGGGTTCCAGGCTCGCGCGCAGTGCGATGCGGTCCGCTCGGTCCGTTCCATCAAGGAAGTTCGCGTCTGGAGCCGTAACGAGGAGAAACGAAAGACCTTTGCTCGCGAGATGGACGCGGTGAGCTGCATTTCCGCCGAGGAGGCTCTGCAAGGCGCCGACATCATCGCCACGGCGACGTTCTCGAAAGACCCCGTGCTGGAATCCGCCTGGGTCGCTCCGGGTGCGCACATCAACGCCATGGGCTCGAATCAGGCGGCGAGGCGCGAACTGCCGTCCGATCTGATTGCGCGTGCCGATCTGATCGCAGTCGATTCCATCGAGCAGGCCAAGATCGAGGCAGGAGATCTGTTGCTCGCGCCAGTGGATTGGGCCGACTCGCGTATCGTGGAATTGAAAAACGTCGACGACCGTCCGGGCGGTTCGCCTCTGACGATTTTCAAGTCGATCGGTCTGGGCGTGGAAGACGTTGCGGCCGCGGCGTACGTTTACGAGCAGCTATCATAAAAAGATGACCCTTCGAAATCTGCTGATGATCGCGGCGCTGGCCGCTTTTCCCATCCTGGCTCAGGACAAGAAGGCCAATCCTCCCAAGGAAGCGCAGGACCCGGTGTGCGGCATGATGGTGGACACTGCCACGTCTCCCAAGTCTGAGTATAAAGGCAAGACCTACTATTTCTGCAGCCTGGAAGATAAGAAGGACTTCGACAAGGCTCCGACGACGTATATCAAGGTAGACAAGAAGGATACGACTAAAAAGCAGTAAGGGGAGGATCGGGGGTTACTCTTGCGCGGACATCTGAGTATCCGTGTCGCGCCACGCGCTCAGCTTGAGGCGGCGGCACACCCAACACAGGCCTTCGGAGGAAATGGGCGCGCTTTCTTCGCCGCAGATGATACATCCCGCGGGTTTCTCTGTCCGTTCCGCTTCCAGAGCTATCGGGGCCGGTTCGGAAACCGGAGTCAGGACAGCGGGCGGTTCGGGCAGCGATGCGCGTTTCTTCTTCACCATTCCACTATATCAGGACTGCCAAGTCAGGCAGCACGCTCCAGGTACATGATATAGCCGGCATCGAGGGCAGCGCTGCAGCGAGGGCATTTCTGTCCCTTCTTTACCTTCATGTGCCGGCCGTGCGGCTCTACCTGAGCGTCGACGGTGTGCGTGCACATGGGGCAGTATACTTTTGCCGTGCTGGCGACGGCGGCTCTTTTCGTGTCGGTCATGAGGTTATCCTCCTTCCACTCCTTTCGACGCATCTGCAGGGCAAAAAGATCCGAATTTTTCTGGCCTTGGTAATCTGGTAGTTCATGTCCAAGACAGCTTTCTTGTTCCCCGGCCAGGGGTCCCAATTCGCAGGCATGGGAAAATCGCTTGCTGAAGCCCATCCGGAAGCCGCGCGGGTGTTTGAAGAAGCCGACGCCGCGCTCGGGTTTGCCCTTTCGAAACTGTGCTTTGAAGGCCCTGACGACGCCCTGAAGCTCACCGAGAATACGCAGCCCGCCCTGCTGACGGTTTCCCTCGCGGCCCATGCCGTTCTGCGGTCGAAAGGGGTTACGGCCGATTACGTCGCCGGCCATAGCCTGGGGGAATATTCGGCGCTGGTCGCGGCCGGGTCGCTGGCTTTTGGCGACGGAGTGCGGATCGTCCGCAAGCGCGGCCAGTACATGCAGGCGGCTGTTCCGGCAGGCGTCGGCGCGATGGCGGCCCTGCTGAAAATGCCGCTCGAAAGGCTCGAAGGGGTGCTGGCCGAAGCGGCACAAGGCGAAGTGGTAACCGCGGCCAACCTCAATTCGCCCGACCAGATCGTCATCGCCGGCCACGCTGGCGCCGTGAATCGAGCCTGCGAGCTGGCCAAGGCCGCAGGTGCCAAGCGGGCGATTCTGCTTCCCGTCAGCGCTCCGTTCCACTGCCCTTTGATGAAGCCCGCGCAGGAAAAGCTGAAGATTGATCTGGATGCCGCGGAGTTTCGCGATCTGGAGACGCCCCTGGTCAATAACTGGCAGGCGCGCGAGATTCGCAGGGGATCCGAAGCTCGCGAAGGACTGTATCAGCAGGTGCCGAATCCGGTGCGTTGGGCGGATTCCATGCGCCTTCTGGCCGCCAACGGCGTGACGCGTTTCATCGAGGTAGGCGCGGGTGGGGTGCTTACGGGGCTGCTCAAGAACATCGATTCCTCGCTAATCGGATTGAAATTTGGCGAGTCGACGGACTGGGATAAACTGGCCTGATGCCAGAATACGAGGCCTCGCTTTCGCATTACTCCCAGTTCGATTTCACGGACGGTCCCTGGACCCGCACGGTGTATCGCCGGGGTTCCGGCCCTGCGGTGATCGTGATCCATGAGATGCCGGGCCTGCATCCGATGGTGATCCGCTTCGCCGACCGGGTGGTGGATGCGGGGATGAGCGTCTTCCTGCCGACCCTGTTCGGTGATCCGGGGCGACCGGTGACCGAGGGGTACATGCTGCAATCGATGCTGGCGGTGGTCTGCATCCGGCGCGAGTTCAATATATGGTCCGCGGGCAAGTCGAGCCCGATCGTCGAATGGCTGCGTGCTCTCGCCCGCAAGGCGCATGCCGAATGCGGCGGCAAGGGGGTGGGAGCGGTGGGCATGTGCTTCACCGGAGGCTTCGCGCTGGCGATGATGACCGAGCCCGCGGTAGTTGCGCCGGTGTTATCGCAGCCCAGCTTGCCTTCTGTTGCCTTTTCAAAGAAAAATGCCGCGTTCATCGATGCCTCACCGGAGGAGATCGCTTGCGCCAGGAGGCGGTTCAACGACGAGGATCTATCCATGATCGGCCTGCGCTTCAAGAGCGACAAAGTCGTCCCCGGCGAGCGCTTTGAGACGCTGAAACGCGAGTTCGGCGATAAGTTCGAAGGCATTGAACTGAATGACGAAGACGCGCGGCCGTCCTCGCGTCCGCCGCATTCCGTGTTGACGGTGCATTTGAAAGAGGAGGGACCCACAAAGGCCGCCGAGCAGCGGGTAATCGCGTTTTTCAAGGAAAGAACAGGCGCGTAGCCCACGCTTCCGTCGCCTCAAACGTCATACGTGTATGCGGAAGGCGCTGTTCTGTCTCTTTGCGTTCTGTCTCCTCGCGCCGGCGCTCTTCGCGCAGGTCCCGAGGTTTGAGGTCGCCTCAATCCGGCCTGGCCGACCGGGCGCGCCGGGAGGCGTCACGACCGGCAAGGGCAGGCTCCTGGTGGAGAACGAGACCCTGAAGCGATGCATCATGGGTGCGTTCTCCGTGGGACCGAATCAGATCGTCGGCGGGCCGTCGTGGCTGGAGACGGACACGTTTGTCATCACGGCGAAGGCGGAAGAGCCGGTGGACGACGACGCCGTGATCATGGCGATGCTCCGAACGTTGCTGAAGGAGCGGTTCAAGCTTGAGGCTCACCGCGAATCGAGGACGATCCGGGCCTACGTTATCGAAGTGGCAAAGAACGAGCCGAGACTCCAAAAATCAGCAGGCGGAGAATCGTCCACCTTGTACGGCCGCGGACGCATTAGCGCCAAGGCGACCACGATGGACCATTTCGGAGAAGTATTGTCCCGGGTGATGGATTTCCCCGTGGTGAATCAGACGGGGATCGAGGGCATTTTCGATCTGAAGATTGAGTGGACCAACGCCGACACGGGACCGTCGATTTTCACCGCGATGCAGGAGCAACTCGGGCTGCGGCTCGCTTCGCGAAAGACGCCGGTGGACATGGTGGTCATCGACCACGTGGAAAAGCCGACGGAGAATTGAAGATTCGGCTCTTAGGCGAATAGCAACCGACCCTTCGGCTCTGGAATAGGCCGCCCGAGTTCCTTCGTGGTCTCGATCCACTCTCCGATCACGATCTCGACGTTGGCAAGCGCCTCCTGACGGGTTGAACCGTCAGTAACACCCTTATCAAAGTCATCTTCGACAACGCCTCGGTACCACGCTTTCTAACGCAGCACTTCTCGGGCCTGCGGGCCACCCTGGAGAGCGGAGTTCCAACCACAAGAAACCGTCTGGCTGGCCATGGTCAAGGCGCCCAGTTTGTAGAAGTACCGGGGTATCTGGTTGCCTACATTCTTCACCAGACCGCATCTGCAATAGTCCTTCTCGCCGAGGCCGAGAAGGCTCTGCCGTGACAGCTCCGGCCTAACTGGTTACCTGCTTAGAAACCGCCCCACCGCCTCCGCCGCCTTGCGGCCTTCGGCGATCGCCCATACGACCAGAGACTGCCCGCGCCGCGCGTCGCCGGCGGCGAAGATGCCTTCGACGGGCGTCGTGTAATCGGTAGTTTCGATATTGCCGCGTGCGTCGAGCTTCACGCCGATATCCTCCACCAGCCCAGCACGCACCGGGCCGGTGAAGCCCATCGCGAGCAGCACCAGGTCGGCGTCCACAATGATCTCTTCGCTCGTGTCGAGCTTCTTCAAATGAAGCTGCTTCACATTGCCTTTGTCATCGCCGGTAAAGCGCGTGGTCGAAGCGGACCAGTGCCGCTCGCCTCCCTCCTCATGCGAGCTTTCGACGCGCAGCTGCAAAGGCCACAAAGGCCACGGCGTCGAGGCGGCGCGTTCGGCCGGAGGCATCGGCAGAATCTCCAATTGCCGCACCGACGCGGCCCTTTGCCGGTGTGACGTGCCCAGGCAATCCGCGCCCGTGTCGCCGCCGCCGATGATCACCACGTGCTTTCCGGTGGCCAGAATCGCCTCGGAGCCGTCCACCGCGTCGCCGGCCACGCGGCGATTCTGCTGCGGCAGAAAATCCATGGCGAAATGGATGCCGCGCAGGGAACTGCCCTCGATCTCCAATTTGCGAGGCTGCTCCGCGCCGATGGCGAGCACCGACGCGTCGAAAGTCCGCAGGTCGGCCGCGCGGACGCGCGCATTGGTGACAAACTTCACCCCTTCGGCGCGCATTTGCGTGACGCGGCGGTCAATCCAGCGCTTCTCCATTTTGAAATCGGGGATGCCATAGCGCAGCAATCCTCCGATGCGGTCGGCTTTTTCAAACACTGTGACGCTGTGACCGGCGCGAGCCAGTTGCTGCGCCGCGGCGAGACCGGCCGGACCCGAGCCCACCACCGCCACGCGTTTTCCGCTGTGCGTCTGCGGAGGCTCGGGCTGAACCCAGCCCTGCTCGAACGCGTGATCGATGATGGAGCATTCAATCCACTTGATGCTCACCGGAGGCGCATTGATCCCCAGCACGCACGCCGCCTCGCACGGAGCGGGGCAGATGCGTCCGGTAAACTCCGGAAAATTGTTGGTGGCATGCAGGGCGCGAACGGCTTCGCGCCAGCGGTCGCGATAGACCAGATCGTTCCAGTCGGGGATCAGGTTGTTCAGCGGGCAGCCGGTGTTGCAAAAGGGCACGCCGCAATCCATGCAGCGGGCGGCCTGCGTCTTCACCTTGGCTTCGTCGAAGTCCTGATAGATCTCGAAGTAATCGTTGACGCGCTCAGCGACGGGGCGGCGCGTCGGGGTTTCGCGCGGGTATTCCAGGAATCCAGTTACTTTACCCATGTGCTGCCTCCTGGTGAGCCGTCGGAGCCGACGGGGACATACCCCTCTGTCCACGGAGGAGACGTGCGCTCGGATGGAGGGCGGGATCGTTTTGGGACCGAGTGGTCAGTCCCCTTCGCGTGTTACCCACGTACGGTCTCCTTGCTCTGGCCCGCCTTCAGCACGCGCCGGTATTCGTGCGGGAATACCTTCACGAACTTCGGCACCATGAACAGCCACTTGTCTAAAATCCAGTTCGCCCGAGGGCTGCCGGTCTCCTCGGCGTGCCTGGCGATCCAGTAACGGAGGGTTTCGATGTCCGCCGTTTCCTCCACCCTTTCCAACGCGACGCTTTCCCGGTTGCAGAGGGTCTTCTGAAAATCGCCATTCTCGTCGAGCACGTAAGCGAAGCCGCCCGTCATGCCGGCGGCGAAGTTCTTGCCGGTGTGGCTCAGGCAGATCACCAGGCCCTTGGTCATGTATTCGCAGCCGTGATCGCCCACGCCCTCCACCACCGCCGTCGCGCCTGAATTACGAACGGCGAAGCGCTCGCCCGCGCGGCCGTTGAAGAACGCCTCGCCCGATGTGGCGCCGTAGAGCACCACGTTGCCGATCAGGATGTTGTTCTCCGGCAGGAACGTCGAGGTGCGCGGCGGATAAACAATAATCTTTCCGCCGGAGAGCCCCTTGCCGACGTAATCGTTGGAGTCGCCTTCCAGCTCCAACGTCACGCCGCGAGCCAGAAACGCGCCGAAGCTCTGCCCGGCCGATCCGTTAAAGGCGAAGTGAATCGTGCCGGGCTCCAGTCCCTTCGAGCCGTGGCTGCGCGCGATCTCGCCCGAAAGCATCGCGCCCACGCTGCGATCCACGTTGCGGATCGGCAGCTTGAACTCCACTGGAGTGCCGTGTTCGATGGCCTCCTTCGCGTAGCCGATGAGTTTGGCATCCAGCGCCTGATCCAGGCCGTGATCCTGGGCCATGGTGCAGCGCCGGCCGACGCGCGAGGGCATATCCGGACTGAAGAGGATCTGCGAGAAATCGAGTCCCTTGGCCTTCCAGTGCTCGATGGCGTGGCGCATCTCGATGCGGTCCGCCCTCCCGATCATCTCGTCCATGCGCCGGAAGCCCATCCTTGCCATCCACTGGCGAGTCTGCTCGGCGATGAAGAAGAAAAAGTTGATAACGTCCTCAGGCGTTCCCGCGAACTTCTTGCGCAGCACCGGGTCCTGGGTGGCGATCCCCACCGGGCAGGTGTTCAGATGGCACTTGCGCATCATGATGCAGCCCATCGCCACCAGCGGAGCGGTGGAGAAGCCGAACTCCTCCGCGCCCAGCAGCGCGGCCACCACCACGTCGCGGCCGGTTTGCAGTTTGCCGTCGGTCTGCACGATGATGCGGCTGCGCAGGTCGTTCAGCACCAGCACCTGCTGCGTTTCGGCGAGTCCCAGCTCCCACGGCACCCCGGCATGCTTGATCGACGTCAGAGGCGACGCGCCGGTGCCTCCGTCATGCCCGCTGATGAGCACTACGTCGGCGTGGGCCTTCGCCACGCCCGCGGCCACCGTGCCGACGCCCACCTCGGCGACAAGCTTTACGGAAATGCGCGCCTTCGGATTGACGTTTTTCAGGTCGTAGATCAGCTGCGCCAGATCCTCAATCGAATAAATATCGTGGTGCGGCGGCGGAGAAATCAGCGGCACGCCGGGAATCGAGTGGCGCACCCGGGCGATCGTCTCGTCCACTTTGTGGCCGGGCAACTGGCCGCCCTCGCCGGGTTTGGCTCCCTGCGCGACCTTGATCTGCAAATCGTCGGCGTTGACCATGTAATGCGCGGTGACGCCGAAGCGGCCGGAGGCCACCTGCTTGATCGCGGAGCGCCGTTCGTCGCTGTAGCGAGCCTCGTCCTCGCCGCCCTCGCCGGTATTCGATTTACCGCCGATGCGGTTCATGGCGATGGCCAGCGTCTCGTGCGCCTCCGCGCTGATCGATCCAAAAGACATCGCGCCGGTGGAAAATCGCTTCACGATCTCGCTGGCCGGCTCGACTTCTTCCAGCGGCAGAGGCTTATCCGCCATGCGCAAATCCATCAATCCGCGCAGCGTGCACAGATCGCGATTCTGGCGGTCGACCAGCGCGGCGTACTCCTCGAACGTTTCGTACTTCTTCGATTTCACCGCGTGCTGCAGCTTGGAAACCGTCGCCGGATTTAGCAGGTGATATTCGCCGCTGGCGCGGTAATGATAATTTCCGCCCAGATCGAGCGGCGTTTCCGATTGCGTCACCGGACGGAAGGCGTACTCGTGCTTCCGGCGGGCTTCCTCGGCCAGAACATCCAGCCCCACGCCTTCGATGCGCGACGCAGTCCCGGTGAAATACTTGTCCACCAGCGCCTTGTTCAGACCGATGGCCTCGAAGATCTGGGCCCCGCGATAGCTTTGCAGCGTGGAGATTCCCATCTTCGAAAAAACTTTTAGCAGGCCCTTGTTGATGGACTTCAGATAATGCTTTAGCGCCGTCTCGAGCGTGATGTCTCCCAAAAGGCCGTTCTGCACGCTGTTTTCGATGGTTTCGATGGCCAGGTACGGATTGATCGCGCTGGCTCCATAACCGATCAGCATGGCGAAGTGATGCACTTCGCGCGGCTCGCCGGATTCGATGATCAAGGCCACCTGCGTGCGCGTACGTTCGCGAACCAGGTGATTGTGAACAGCGGTCAGCGCCAGCAGGCTTGGGATCGGCGCGTATTCATCGTCGAGGCCGCGGTCCGAGAGAATCAGCAACCGGTAACCGTCGCGGATGGCGAGCGAGGCGCGGCGGCAGAGGCCGTCAAGCGCACGTTCGAGTTCACGCGGACCGCCGGAGGCCGGGAACACGGCCTGCAGCGTCGTGGCCAGGAAATCGCCCCAACTCACGCGGCGCAGTTTCTCCAGGTCGAGATTGGTCAGAATCGGATGCGGCAGCTTCAAGGTGTGGCAATGCTGCGGCGTCTCTTCCAGAATATTGCGCTCCGTGCCGATGTAGCTGGTCAGCGACATCACCAGTTGCTCGCGGATGGGGTCGATCGCCGGGTTCGTCACCTGCGCAAACAGCTGCTTGAAGTAGTGGAAAAGCGTCTGCGGTTTATCCGACAGGCACGCGAGCGGCGTGTCCGTGCCCATGGAGCCGATCGGCTCCTCGCCATTCATCGCCATCGGAGCGATCAGCAGCCTCAGGTCTTCTTCCGTGTATCCGAACGCCCGCTGGCGCAGCACCAGCGTGGCGGGATCGAAGCCGTAAACGCGCGGCGGCGCGGGCAATTCCTTCAACGTGATCTGGTTCTCGTCGAGCCACTTCTGATAGGGCTGCCGCGTCGCCAGCGAGTGCTTGATCTCCTCGTCCGGCACGATGCGGCCTTCTTCCAGATTCACCAGCAGCATCTTGCCCGGCTGCAGGCGGCCCTTGTATTCCACGTCCTCCGGCTTCACGGGAAGCACGCCGGTTTCCGAGGCGAGGATCAGCTGGCGATCCTTTGTCACCAGATAGCGCGCCGGGCGCAGGCCATTGCGGTCCAGCGTCGCGCCAATCCATTTGCCGTCGGTGAACGCGACAGCGGCCGGTCCGTCCCAGGGCTCCATCAGGGAGGCGTGATATTCGTAAAACGCCCGCTTCTCCTCGGGCATGGTGGAGTCGGCGTCCCAGGCTTCGGGAATCAGCATCGCCATGACGTGAGGCAGGCTGCGGCCGGCCAGCGTGAGCATCTCCACGGCATTGTCCAGCGAGCCGGTATCGCTCAGCCCTGGCTGAATCACGGGAAAAATCTTCTGGATGTCGTCGCCAAACTGGTCCGAAACAAGCACGCTCTCGCGGGCGTTCATCCAATTGACGTTGCCGCGCACGGTGTTAATCTCCCCGTTGTGGCAGATGTACCGGTACGGATGCGCCAGGGGCCAGGTAGGAAACGTATTGGTGGAGAACCGCTGATGCACCAGGCACAACGCGCTGCGCGTCGAAGGATCGCGCAATTCCTCATAAAACTCGGCGATCTGCGGAGCTAGCAGCAGTCCCTTGTAAACGATGGTGCGCGAGGACAAAGACGGCACGTAGAAAAAGTCCTTCTCGCGGATATCGAGCGAGGCCACGGCGGCCTCCGCGCGCCGGCGAACGACGTACAACTTGCGCTCCAGTTGATCCTCGGTCCAGCCATTGGCGCCGCGCAGGAACACCTGCTCGATATAAGGCTGCATCGCGCGGGCTTCGCGGCCGATAGCGTCGCCGTTCAGCGGCGTGTCGCGCCAGCCGAGCACGGTCAGCCCCTCTTCGCGGGCGATCTTTTCCACGACGCCTTCGCAGATCAGGCGCTGCTGGCGTTCGACGGGAAGAAACATCATCCCAATCCCATAGGTGCCCGGCTCGGGCAGAGAAAAGCCCAGCTTGGAGCATTCGCGCAGGAAAAACTCGTGGGGAATCTGGATGAGAATACCCGCGCCGTCGCCGGTTTCCGGATCGCACCCGCAGGCCCCGCGATGGGTGAGATTGATTAAGATCTCAATGCCCTTGCGGATGATTTCGTGCGACTTCTGCCCGTTGAGATTGACAACGAAACCCATGCCGCAGGCGTCGTGTTCATGACGGGGATCGTAGAGCCCCTGGCGACCTGGAGGGTATTCCATGCTTTACCTTACCTGATCTATTAGTATCACGTCAACTGGATTTACCCTATTGCAATATTAGTAGATCTGATGATATGCTACGAACGAATGGCACATGAAGGGCTGAAACTGTTTCGGGACATCGCGCAGTCGAGGAGTTTCAGCAAGGGGGCCTCGTTGAACGCGGTGAGCCAGAGCGCGGCCAGCCAGCATGTTCAGGATCTGGAGAACGAACTGGGCGTGGCGCTGCTGGATCGGTCAACTCGGCCTTTGGTGGTTACGTCCGCCGGCCACCTTTACGCTGATTACTGCCGTGACGTCCTGCGGCGTCGTGACGAGTTTCACGTCGCGCTGGACCTGATGAAGCAGCAAGTTGAGGGCACGGTGCGCGTCGCTTCCATCTACTCCGTTGGTTTAAGTGAAATGGTGCAACTTGAACAAGAATTTGGACGAAGACAGCCCGCAGCTAAACTGGAGGTTGAATATTTGCGGCCGGAGAAGGTGTACGCCTCGGTGCTGGCGGACGCGGCGGATCTCGGCCTGGTGAGCTATCCGGAGCCCAGCCGGGAGATCAAAGTGATCCCCTGGCGCATGGAGGAGATGGTGGTGGCCGCCTCTCCCTTTCATCCGCTGGCTGGAAAGCGCGTCCTGCGAGGTGAGGACCTGGAAGGCGTGGATTTTATCGGCTTCGACGACGAGCTGCCAATTGCCAGGGAAATCGACCGGTATTTGGCCGGGCAGGGTATCAAGGTGAACATCACACTTCACTTCGATAATCTTCAAATGATTAAAGAAGCGGTCGCACATCGAGTGGGTGTGAGCATCATGCCTGCCAGGATCATGAACGACGAAATCGCGCAAGGGAGACTGGTGCCGATCCCCCTGGCCGCGCCGGAGCTCTATCGCCCGTTGGGCATTATTCACCGGAAGAGGAAGAGGTTCTATCCCGCGGCGCAAGCGTTCTTGGATTTGCTGTGTGAGAAGCCTGGAGCCAGAGGCTGAAGGCTCAGCGTTCGCCGCGACGAAACTGAGGCTTCCGCCTTATTTAAAAGCACTTGCAAGTGGCACAGAATCGGAGGGTGAGGATCCGCGTCCTACTCTTGGTGTTGCTATGCGCGCCTGGCGTTTTTGGCCAGCGCCGGCGCTTTAGCTGGCAGAATGCCTGCTTCAACAATCCGGGCGCTCCGTATTGTCAGGGGCGCGACTTCGCGGTAAAGCCTGTCAAGCCGGGCAAAGGCGGGACGCCTGGCGGCTCCGGGGGGAGCTTTGAGCCCTCGGCGACGGAGGATGTGATGCCATCGGTCATCGGCATGAGCGGCATCGATTGGCGATTTGCCGATCCGCAGGCCGATACGCTGGTGAGCGCGAGCTTCAGTCACCTTTCCCCCTCGCCGCTGGCGCGCAGTCTGATGGCCGGGCTCGGGGTGAGCCAGGGACTGGCGGAGACCGATGTGAAGAAGATCCTGGACGCGTTTTCCGGCGTCGATCAAGTGGCGCTTTCGGTGCGAGGGGATCAGGTGTTGATCATGGTCACCGGCAGTGGCGCCGATTCAGCGCTGCCCGCGATCGAAGCGGGTTGGAAGACCACCCCCGTCCAGGGCGCTCTCCTGATCGGGCCGTCCCAGGCGGTGGATGCCGCGATCCAGCGCATTGCTGCGGACGAGCCGCCCAGCGTTCTGGCGAGGTCAGCGGGCAAGCGCGACTCAAATGGGGATTTCTGGGTCGCCTCCTCTGCCGCGGCTGCCGGTCCGGAAGCAAAGGCAGCTGGGCTCAAATGGTACTCGCTGCGGGGCTCCATGCGGGACCGTCTTTCGAGTGATACCGCTTTCGAATTTGGGAAGCCGCCTACCGCGGACGTCGTCGGCACGCTGCCGGCGCTGGGCGGATCTTTCGTCGAGGGAAGTGTGGTGCACTTCCGAATGTCTCTGGAGCCAGCGGAGATTGAACCCAGCCTGGAGACACTTCGCTCCGCGCCCATCGGCCAGTATCTCTCTGCGTTGATGAAGGCCGGCCGATTTGTCCCGGCGCGCGATCCGGCCAAGGCTCCGGCGAAGCCGAAGATCGTGGGGCTGGATAATTCGAATTAGGCTCAGCCTCACTTCGATGCCCACATCAGGTTGACAGAGCAGGCTCCCTTGCCTAGCCAGTGGTCGATCCCACGGAGTTGGACGCGAGCCTGATCCCTTTTGATTCTCTCGAGTAGTTGGGTTTGATAGGAGCTGAAGAGACTCGGAAACGCAATCTCTCGAACCCGAGGCTGATCGTATAGTACGAGGGCAGGGCGGACCTGTTTACACTCGTCCACGGGATCGATCGTAATAAGCGTGTCCCCTTCGGCAATGGCCTTTATGGTTGTTGTACGGTTCTCTTGGGCTTGGTCATATAGAGGAAAGGAATGCGCGGAGGAGCACAACCCGTTCATAAAGGTCGGGCCGCCAACTTTCAGCTCTTACGATGAAAACCCATCAGAGGGCAGCTTCTGCTCAGGCCATTGGGTCAACCAACTTTACCGGTTTCAGGATCTTGCAGTCGAGGAAATTCAGGGAACTTACGGGGGTGTGAACACCAGGTGTTTGATTCCATCGCCGTTCTCCCCTTTGTACACAACGGTGAAAAAGGGGACAGGAAGTCCGTCGTGGTCCATGAGCAGAATGGAGAGTGAGAATGGGGGCGTGGTGCGGCCGTTAAACCGCGGCCCCGCCGCGAAGAAAATGTAGTCCTGCGTTCTGTTGCCGTCAAGATCGCCTCGCCAGACTTCGTCGAGACAGCACATGTGGGCTTCCCATCGCTTGCCGTGTGTTCCCGCGCCACGCAAACGTACTCCGCGCGAGGCCGGGTTCGTGTCCACTGCGGTGATACGGTCGAATGAAACGCGATCACCGTCTTTCAGCCAGCCTGAGCGGAGCTTTGTGAGAGGAAACTGGGGCAGCTTGTTCAAGTCCAATCCGGTCGACGTGTCATACCAATTCCCCAAAGCCACGCCGAGTAAAGCGGTCAGAAGGAAGATACCTCGCTGGAGTGGCTGAATCATCATACTCAGGCTATCGCGACAACGCGGGCACGTAGCGTCTAACCGCGATCCCTCTTGATTGCTGCCGCGTCTTGGCCACGTCGTAGGCAAGTTGTATGCGGAGCAGATGGTCCATATCGGGGCCGAAGGCCTTTTCAATGCGGAGGGCCATTTCGGGTGTCAGCGCGGATTTGCCGTGCAAGAGATCAGATAGTGTCGCGCGGCGAACCCTCAGAATCTCAGACGCCTTCGAAACGCTCAGGCCGAGAGCTTCGACGATTTCTGTTCTAATCAAATCGCCCGGATGGGGCGGACTTTTCATCGGCATGACCCCCCTAGTGGTAATCGATCAAGTCAATATCACTGGCCACGTTCGCATCCTCGTCATAGCGGAAACCAGCCGCCAGTTGCCACTCACCGTTAAGCTCCAGCATCCCTTCATGTCGCCCTTCAGCGGGTGCAACCTCCAACCTGGAAAACGGCCCATCTGTTCCAGCGAAACGGCCGTTTCGATTGCGATTAGCAGTTTGCGCAGCTTATCGACCATGGCGGGCGGAAGCCCCTCTGGTGCTGCCGTTCACGTAAAGCTCTTTCAGCCCTTTGTGACGAAAACCGGCGAGATCCAAGATCCTCGATGTCAGTATGTACGGTTTCACCGTACATGTCAAGCAGTCGTTATCGAAGATCGAAGCGATCGCGTCGAGACCTTTGTGGGTATCCGCGCCGAAGATGGCCGTCTTGCGAGGCCGAGCTTCTGCGGAACTCAATCCTGGGTCACGGGCGGGGAGGAATGTAGTGGAAACGGACCAGGTAAACGTTGCTGCCAGGCCCGTGTTTGGCGACCTTTAGCAGATCGATCAGGCCGAGAAAACCGGATTCGCGCGCAAGCTCCGGCGTGATTTCCTGCAAGGCGATCTGGTCGATTGAGTCAATCTCAATCTCGCCCTCTTCCATGCGGTAGCGCGAGCCCACCTTGACGTGAGGGCACGTCCAGATGCGCACGCTGCAGGTGATGTCCCCGCGGCGAACTCCTTCGCGAAGTCGTTTGGTAAATACCATGGCTAATCGTCGTTATCGAAGATCGAAGTGATGGCGTCGAGCCCCTTGTGGGTATCGCCGCCGGTGCGGAAGGGAGTTAGTTCACGGCGCATTTTCTCGAGCGTCATGCTTTGGATGATCACCCGGCCGGGGCCGGTGAGCGTCGCCAGAAATAGTCCTTCCCCGCCGAACATGGCCGTCTTGATTCCGCCGACCATCTGAATGTCGTACGACACGCCTTCGTCAAACGCCACAATGGAGCCGGTGTCCACCTGCAGCGTCTCGCCAGGGCCGAGGTTGAATTCCATAAAATCGCCGCCCGCGTGGATGAAAACGGCTCCCGGTCCGGTGAGTTTTTCCAGAATAAATCCCTCACCGCCGAAAAATCCCGCGCCAAGACGCTTCACGAACGCGATGTTCAACTGCGTGGTGGACTGAGCCACTAGGAAGCTGTCGCGCTGGACGAAGACGCTCTGGTTTGGTTTCAGCTCGAACACCTGGATCTTGCCGGGATAGGTGCCCGCGAAGCCGATTTCGCCCGGTACGGACGAGTGGAAATACGTCAGGAAGAGCGACTCGCCCATCAGCTTGCGCTTGAACGCGCCCCAGATTTTCTCGCCGAGCGTGTCGCCGCTCATGCGCGTTTCCCACACTACCTGCGACTGCTTATAGATCATCTTGCCCGCTTCGGCATAGATCTCCTGGCCAGGTTTCAGGCGGATGCGGATGACTTGCAGGTTGCCGCCTTCGATCGAGTAGTCGAAGGAGGGAGTTTGTGGTGGCGGAGGTGGTGGTGGAGGCGGCGGAGGGGTGACTGTCGCCGCCGGCGCAGCCGCGACCGGTTGGCCGCAAGAGGTGCAGAATCGGGAGCCTTCGTGAATCGCGTTACCGCAGTTGGTACAGAAAGTCATATGTTGTTGACTCAATCGGCCCCTGGCTTACGCCAGGGGTTATAACCCCGCATGCGAGTGCGGGGGAGCACGCTTTCGCCGCGGGCGGGCATATAGGCTTCAATACCATATTCCGCAGTTGGTACAGAAAGTCACAGGTTGTTGGCTCCAGGGATATAACCCCGCATGTGAGTGCGGGGATCTTAAAGTTCCACGCTTTCGCCGCGCTCCGGCATATAGGCCTCAATTCCGTATTCCTTGGTGATCAGGGCCGCCAGCGTCTCGCCGGGGCCAGGCTCGCCGTGGACCAGGAACACTTTCTTCAGGCCCTTGGCGAACGGCCGCATCCATTCGATGAGCTCATGCTGATCGGCGTGGCCCGATAATTCTTCGAGCGACACGACCTCGGCGCGCAGAGTCATCGGCTCGCCGAAGATCGGCACCTCCCTTTGATGATTGAGAATCTTCCGGCCGAGGGTGTAGGGAGCCTGAAAACCAGTGATGAGGATCGTGTTTCGCGGGTCTTCGATGTTGTTCCTCAGGTGATGCAGCACGCGGCCGGCTTCGCACATTCCAGAAGAAGCGATGATCACCATCGGTCCGTGCAGGTCGTTCAGCTTTTTCGATTCGCTGGCCTCGCGGACGTATTTAAGGCGCGAAAAACCGAACGGGTCCTGGTCCTGAAGCAGGAATTTACGGGCCTCCTCGTCGTAGCATTCGGGATGCTTGCGAAACGCCTCCGTGGCGTTGATGGCCAGAGGGCTGTCGACGAAGATCGGAATCGAAGGAATCCGCTTGGCCTCCATCAGTTGATGCAGCATCAGCACGATCTGCTGGGTGCGGCCGACGGCGAAGCAGGGCACGATGATCTTTCCCCCGCGACCGGCAGTTCGGTTCACCACGCCGGCCAGGCTGTCCTGGGCATGGCCGATGGGGGGATGCAGGCGGTCGCCGTAGGTCGACTCCATGATCAGGTAATCCGCCGCGTCCGGGGGCTGCGGGTCGCGAATGATCGGCAGGCCCACGCGTCCCACATCGCCCGAAAAGGCCAGGCGCACGCCGTCGGCTTCCACGATCATCGACGTGGAGCCGAGCATGTGCCCGGCGTCGTAGGTGCGATAGGCAAGGGTGTCGGAGACCTGTGCGCGCTCGCCCAGGTTCACGGGTTTGAACAGCGGATAGGTGTTGGAGGCGTCGTCCAGCGTGTACAGCGGTGCGCAGACGCGGTCGTCCAGGCCTTTTGCTTTGCGGCGCGCGCGCCGCTTATTGCAGAATTCGGCGTCCTGCTGCTGGATGTGCGCGGAATCCGCCAGCATCGCCAGGCACAGATCGATGGTGGCGGGCGTGGTGTAAATCGGCCCGGAAAATCCATTGCGCACCAGCGTGGGAAGGTTGCCTGAATGATCCATGTGCGCGTGCGAAAGGATTACGGCATCGATGTCCGATGATTGGAAGGGGATGTTGCTGTTTCGATCCAGCGCTTCCTGACGCCTTCCCTGATACAGCCCGCAATCGAGAAGAAACTCCTTACCGCCCGTTTCCAAGTGGTGCATGGAGCCGGTGACGGTTCTCGCCGCACCCCAAAATGTTATCTTCACAGTTATTCAATATACGATGCCAAGACGATTGCTTTTCCTCATCGCGACGGTTTTGCCGGTGTTTGCGCAGAATAAACCGGTGACGCTGGAATCGCTGAAGACGATGCGAGAGGCGGCGCGTGCTCCGGTCGACGGGCAGCCTACGTGGGCACCCGACGGCAAGACATTTTTGTTCCAGCGAGGGCAGACGCTGCGGATCTACGATCCGGCATCGAAAACGTCGCGCGAATTGGTGTCCGTGGAAGCACTGGATGCGGCGGCCGTCAAGCGTTCGGAAGAGAGCGCGTATGGATGGACGAATCGCTACGTGGAAGCGGGCGGTCTTGAGTTTTCGGCGTCCGGTAAGGACCTGCTGTATTCCACGGGCGGCGATCTTTTCCTGATACACGTCGAAGACGGCAAATGGAAGCAGTTGACCAAGACTCCCGAGGCTGAGGAGGACGCCAAGCTCTCCCCCGACGGGAAATTGGTCGCGTTCCGGCGCGCGTCCGACTTGTACACGCTAGAGATCGCAACGGGGAAAGAAACGCGATTGACGCGCGACGGATCGGAGACGCTGCTCAACGGCGAACTGGATTGGGTGTATCCGGAAGAGTTGGAATTGTCGACGGCCTATTGGTGGTCGCCCGACTCGAAATCGATTGCCTATCTGCAATTCGACACCAGCCGCGAGCCGGTGGTGCCGCACGAAGACGTTCTGGGCGTGCGGGCCCGGTATGAGCCGGAGCGCTATCCGCAGGCCGGCGAGAATAACGCCGACGTGCGCCTGGGCGTGGTTTCGGCGAGCGGCGGCGCGACGCGATGGCTGGAGGTCGGCGATACGCGCAACACGTGCTTAATCGCGCGCGCCGGATGGATGCCTGATTCGCGCAGCGTGTACATCGTGCGTATGCCTCGCGTGCAGAACCGCCTGGAGCTGATCTCGATCGGCGTGGAATCCAACATGCCTACGCTGCTGCTGCGCGAGGCCGATCCGTATTGGATCAATCTCGACGGCGATGTGCGTTTTTTGAAAGACGGCAAGAAATTCCTGTGGACCAGCGAAAAGGACGGCTATCGCCACATCTATCTCCATTCGATCGAGGGCAAGGAGCTGAAGCGGTTGACCAAGGGCGATTGGGAGGTGCGCCGGATCCTCGCGATGGATGACAAGCGTGTTCTGTATCTGTCGAATGAAGGCAGCCCGCTGGAGCAGCATCTGTACAGCGTGAAGCTCGACGGCGGAGGGAAGCAGAGGCTGGATAAGACCGAGGGTTTTCATTCCGTTTCCATGGGCCCGGGCGACGCATATTATCTCGACACCGTTTCGACGTTGAAATCGCCCTCGCGGACGACTCTGCATTCGAGCGATGGCGAGGAACTCGGCGTCTATCGCGAAGCGGACACGAAAGTGATGGACGAGTACGAAATTCTGCCGACGGAAATCGTGACGTTTAAGGGCGCGGATGGGACAGAACTGCGCGGACGCATCATCAAACCGGCTGGTTTTCAGGCTGGGAAAAAATATCCGGTGATTGTGACCGTATACGGAGGCCCCGGCGTGCCACTTCCAATCGTCAACCGGTGGCCGGGCGTGGGCATGGACCAGGTTTATGCGCACAAGGGCTACGTGGTCTGGGAGTGCGAAAATCGCGGCGGGCAGGGAAGAGGGCATCGCTTCGAGTCAGCGATCTTCCGCAATCTCGGCGCGGCGGAACTGGCGGACCAGGTGGCGGGAGTGAGGCATCTCATCTCGCTTGGGTACGTGGACGAAAAACGCATCGGCATCCAAGGTTGGAGCTACGGCGGTTTCATGACGCTGAACGCTCTGCTGAACGCTCCGGATGTATTTCGATGCGGGATCTCCGGAGCGCCCGTGACGTCATGGATGAATTACGACACCATTTACACCGAGCGTTACATGGGTCTGCCGAAGGAAAACGCCGAGGCGTACAAGAATACAGCCTTGCCGCCGAAAGCGGAAAATCTGAAGGCCAGGCTGATGCTGGTGCATAACTACGAAGACGATAATGTCCTGTTTCAGAACTCCCTGCAGATGACCAACGCGCTGCAGAACGCAGGAAAAATCTTCGAATACATGCTCTATTCGCAGAAGACGCACGGTGTGGGCGGAAAAGCGGCGGAGCAGATGAACGCCAGCATGCTCGACTTTTTCGAAAGAAACCTCAAGTAAGCAGCATAATAAAGACTGTGAGCAAACGAATCGTTTTCTGCGCGCTGGTCCTGATGAGCGCGTGCGCGCGCAAGCCCGCCGTGGGCCCGAAAATCGATCCTGCGCTGGCGACGCTGATTCCGCCGGACACGACGCTGCTGGTGGGGACGCGGCTGGAGGCGCTCGAGCGCACGCCGGTGTATCAGAAGTATTTCGCGAACAGGAAGTTTCCCCAGGTGGAGGAGTTTGCGCGCCAGACTTCCTTGGATCCGACCAAGGACTTATGGGAGCTGCTGTTCGTTTCCAACGGCAACGACAACGTGTTGCTGGGGCGAGGTAAGTTCGCCAATGAAATGGAGCCGGAGTTGAAACAGAGCCACGGCAAGCGCTTCAACTACAAAGGCTACAATCTTGTGGGCGACGAGAACACGGCGCTGCTGTATTTGAGCGGAAGCGCGGCGGCAATCGGGCCGACGGCGTCGCTCCGGCATCTTCTCGACGTCCGCGGCGCGGCCGACGGGCCACCGACGCGCCTCGCCGTGCTGATGAAGGAGATTCCCTCCGACGCGCAATTCTGGGCGGCGTATGCGGGCGGCCCGCTGAATCTGCCGTTTCAGGGCAACCTGGCGAACATTTCCAAACTGGTCAGCTCGATTCAATCGGGCAGTCTGTATTTCGATCTGCGCACCGGATTGAACGGTCTTGCGGTGGGCGATTGCTCCACGGATCAGAGCGCGGAAGAGGTGCAGGGCGCGTTGAAAGCCTTTATCGGGCTGGGACGCCTGAACACGCCGGCCAACCAGAAAGAGCTGCAATCGGCTTGGGACGGCCTGCGCGTCACGGTGCAGGACAAGCGCGTGAGGCTGTACATCGACGTGCCGCAGAATACCGTCGACCAGTTTGTCAATCTGTGGACGGGGCGGGGGCGCTAACTATTTCTTCGCCACCGGAATCGCGTCGCCCAGGTTCGTCGACCCGCCGCCTTCGCTGACGTAATTGCGATTCCAGGCGGGGATCTCCACGGTGACGTCGCCCTTCACCACGGCCTGGCAGGCCAGCCGCGAGTGGAGCGTCAGGCCCGGAGCCTGGTCCAACCGGTCCAGTTCATCATCGCTCGCTTCGTCGAGGTTTCCGTCGCCGGACTTGACGATCACGTGGCACGTGGTGCAGGCGCAGCTTCCTCCGCAGGCGTGCTCGATATGGACGCCAAAATTCAGAGCCACGTCTAACAGCGATTCCGGCTTGCCGTGCTCGTCGTAAGGCAGCTTTCCCGATTCAAATTCGACAGTCTTCCCCTCGGGAAGAAACGTAACTTTGGGCACACTCATATTGTAGCGTCTGTCATACTGGATTTTTCATGTTTCATCTTCTGGAAAAACGGATTGCGAGCGCTATTTCCGCGCGGATTCAGACACTTTACGGCATCGAAACGGCGGTGCAGATCGAGCAGCCGAAGCAGTCGTCGTTCGGCGAACTGGCCCTGCCCGCGGCGTTCCAGCTGGCGCGTCAATTGAAGAAGGCTCCGAAGGCGATCGCGTCGGAAATTGAGGCCGCAGGGGGCCCGATCGACGGCGTCGCGTCGATGGAGATCGCGGGGAATGGGTATTTGAACGTCCGGCTCGATCGCGGAGCATATGGCGAAGCAGTGCTGACTGGTAAGGGAGCAGGTTCAAAAGAAACTGCGACTAAAACAATCGTCGAGCACACGAATATCAACCCGAACAAAGCGGCGCATATCGGGCACCTGCGTAACGCGATTCTGGGTGATACGTTCGTACGTATGCTGCGCGCGGCGGGCGAACACGTGGAGGTACAGAATTACATCGACAATACCGGTGTGCAGGTCGCCGACGTAGTGGTGGGCTTCCAGCATCTCGAAAAAGAATCGCTGGATAAGGTGCGGGCGCTGATCGCTGGGTCGCGCTTCGATTATGTGTGCTGGGACGTCTACGCGCGGATTTCTCAGTATTACGCCGAGAACAAAGACGCGCTCCAATGGCGTCATGCGACGCTGCACGCGATTGAAGCGGGCGAAGGCGTCGAGGCGGAACTGGCGCATATTGTCGCCGATGCCATCGTCAACGCGCATATCGCGACCATGTGGCGCTTGGGTATCGCCTATGACGTCCTGCCGCGCGAAAGCGAGATCCTGCACTTGAAGTTCTGGGCCACCGCGTTCGAGCAGTTAAAGGAACGCAAAGCGATCTACTTCGAAACGGAGGGCAAGAACAAGGGCTGCTGGGTGATGCCCGGTTCGGCTTTCCGCGAAGGATCGGCTGAGGGCGACGACGATAGTAAAGTGATCGTGCGGTCTAACGGCACTGTGACGTACGTCGGCAAGGACATTGCGTATCAGCTGTGGAAATTCGGGCTGCTCGGCAAGGATTTCTACTATCGCAAGTGGCAGAACGAGCCATATGAACTGTGGGCGTCTTGTCCTGAAAAGACCGATGAACCGCAAACAGGAACGCCGAAGTTCGGAGGAGGCTCGCGTGTCTACAACGTGATCGATACGCGGCAGTCTTACTTGCAGGATGTGGTGGTGGCCGGACTGCGCGCCCTGGATTATAACGAGCAGGCAGACAACAGCATTCATTTCAACTACGAAATGGTGGCGCTGTCGCCGCGCACTTGCATCGAAATGGGAATCGAGCTTTCAGAAGAAGATAAGCGCCGGCCGTATGTAGAGGTTTCGGGCCGCAAGGGGCTCGGCGTGAAGGCCGACGATCTCATCGATAAGTTGATCGAAAAAGCTCTGGAGGAGGTCACGTCGCGTCATCAGGAGGAGCCGGAGGAAAGCCGCAGACGCGAGGCCTCGCGCATCGCCATCGGGGCTTTACGCTACTTCATGCTGAAGTTCACGCGCAATTCGGTGATCGCCTTCGATTTCGCCGAGGCGCTGAGCTTTGAGGGTGAAACCGGTCCGTACGTGCAATATTCGGCTGTGCGCGCGCGCAATATATTGCGGAAGCTCGACGAGCGCGGGGAGAAGCTCCCGGCGTTTCGCGCCGTGTTGACGAGGGATATTTTGTCGCGCCAGCTAGTGCAGGAAGACTGTTGGCAGCTGCTCCTGGCCGCGTCGAAGGCCGGCTCCGCGATCGACCGCGCGGTGGCCAGCGGAGAGCCGGCGCATGTGGCTCGTTACGTGTTCCAACTGGCGCAATCGTTCAGCAATTTTTATCACGAATATCCGGTGCTCGCGGAGACGGATCCGGAAAAGAAAACGTTCCTGCTGTGGCTGACCGAGTATTATCGCGCCCAGTTGGAGAAGACGCTGGGCGTGTTGGGGATTGAAGTGCCGGAGTATATGTAACGAATGTTTCTCGCGCGTTAATATAGAAACATCCATGAAAAGTTTGAACTCCTTCCACACCGCGGGCGAGCTTCGCGTTGGCGGCCGCTCATACGAATATTTCCGGCTGGCTGCGCTTGAGGAAGCAGGCGTGGCCAAGCTGTCGCGCATTCCTTATTCGATCAAGATCCTGCTCGAAAACCTGCTGCGGTTTGAGGATGGCTCGACCGTAAAAAAGAGCGACATTGAATACGTCGCTGCCTGGGACCCGAAGGCTCCGGCGCGCGACATCAATTTCCGTCCCGCGCGCGTGCTGCTTCAGGATTTCACTGGCGTTCCCTGCGTGGTGGATCTGGCCGCGATGCGCGACGCGCTTGAGCAGATGGGTGCCGATCCCAAGAAGGCGAACCCGCTGATCCCCGTCGATCTGGTGATCGATCACTCCGTACAGGTCGATGAATTCGGCACGAAGACCGCGTTCGCGGCCAACGCGCTGCTCGAATTTCAGCGAAATCGTGAACGCTACGCGTTCCTGCGCTGGGGACAAACCTCCTTTCAGAATTTCCGCGCCGTGCCGCCCGATACGGGCATCGTGCACCAGGTAAATCTCGAATACCTCGCGCCGGTTGTGTTCGGCGTGAACGGGCAAGCGTATCCCGATACCGTGGTCGGCACCGATTCGCATACCACGATGATTAACGGCCTTGGTGTGGTCGGATGGGGCGTCGGTGGGATTGAGGCGGAGGCGTGCATGCTCGGCCAGCCGGCGACAATGCTGCTGCCCGCCGTGGTCGGTTTCAAACTCACCGGCAAGCTGCCCGAGGGCGCGACGGCGACCGATCTGGTGTTGTTCGTTACGCAGATGCTGCGCAAGAAGGGTGTGGTGGGCAAGTTCGTCGAATTTTATGGCGATGGTCTGAGCGCGCTGAGCCTGGCGGACCGCGCGACAATCGCGAACATGGCTCCGGAATACGGCGCGACCATTGGCGTGTTCCCCATCGACAACGCGTCGCTCGATTATCTGCGCATGACGAATCGCCCCCAGGAGCAAATTGAACTGGTAGAAGCCTACGCGAAGGCGCAAGGCCTGTTCCGCGTCGATGGCGCGCTGGAGCCGGTTTACTCCGACACGCTTTCGCTGGATCTTTCCACTGTGGTGCCGTCGTTGGCGGGGCCGAAGCGCCCCCAGGATCGCATCAATCTTCCGGATGTGAAGCAAAACTTTCTCGCCACGCTCGGAGCGGAGCCAAGGTCGGGCGCGACGCTGCACGATGGCAGCGTGGTGATCGCAGCGATCACGAGCTGCACGAACACGTCGAATCCCTCGGTGATGCTCGCTGCCGGATTGGTTGCGAAGAAGGCAGTCGAGCGAGGCCTCAAGGCGAAGCCGTGGGTGAAGACCAGCCTCGCGCCGGGATCGAAGGTCGTGATGGATTATCTCGACGACGCCGGCCTGACGTCGTATCTGGAAGAGCTGAAGTTCAACCTGGTCGGCTACGGCTGCACCACCTGCATCGGCAACAGCGGCCCGCTTCCGCCCGAAGTCGCGGCGGAAGTGCAGAAGGAGAAACTCACCGTCGCCAGCGTGCTTTCGGGTAATCGTAACTTTGAGGGTCGCGTGAATCCCCTGGCACGAGCGAATTATCTGGCGTCGCCGCCGCTGGTGGTCGCCTATGCGCTCGCCGGGCGCGTGGACATCGATCTGGCGAACGATCCCATCGGACAGGACCAGAAGGGCAGCGACATTTTCCTGCGCGACATCTGGCCGACCACGGAAGAAGTGCAGAGCACCGTGAAGAAATCGGTCCGCCGCGAGATGTTCGAGAAAGAGTACTCGGAGGTCTTCGCGGGCGACAACAATTGGAACTCGATTCATGTCCCCAAGGGCGATCGCTACGCGTGGGACGACAGCTCGACCTACATCAAGCGCGCGCCGTACTTCGATCACATGGCCGATCCGAAAACGCACGTCAAAGATCTGACGGGCGTGCACGCACTGGCCGTGCTGGGCGATTCCGTTACCACCGATCACATCTCGCCTGCAGGTAACATCGCAGTGGATTCGCCGGCGGGGAAATATCTCATTTCGCTGGGCGTGAAGCCGGCCGATTTCAACTCCTACGGCGCGCGGCGCGGCAATCATGAAGTGATGGTCCGCGGCACACTGGCGAACATCCGCCTGCGCAACCAGATGGCGCCGGGAACCGAAGGCAGCTGGACCACCTATGTCCCTACCGGCGAGAAAATGTTCATCTATGACGCGTCGGTGAAGTATCAAGCCGCCGGCATTCCGCTGCTGATCATTGCCGGCAAGGAGTACGGCTCAGGTTCGTCGCGCGACTGGGCGGCCAAAGGCGTGCTTCTGCTCGGCGTGCGCGCTGTTCTTGCGGAGAGCTTTGAGCGAATCCACCGCTCAAACCTGGTGGGCATGGGCGTGCTTCCCTTGCAGTTCCTGGAGGGGCAGAATCGCGAATCGCTGGGGCTCACCGGCTTTGAGACGTTCGCGATCGAAGGCATTCCAGCGGCAGCCGCGTCCAGCGGCAAGACCCGGGCTCGCATCACGGCAACGCGCGACGGCGCGAGCAAGACATTCGAAGCGGTGGTGCGGATCGATACGCCGCAGGAATCGGAATACTATCGCAACGGCGGAATTTTGCCATATGTGCTGCGGCAGTTGGCGGCGAGGTAAGCAGCCCGCGCGAAGCAGACCGCTCCCGATGGTCGCGGCTCTAAACGCGTGTTTCCGATGTAATTCGGGCAGGGAGCCCACTCAGTGGCGCGCGGGCAACGGCGCGCGTTGGCCGATCTGGCGCAGAATGCGGTCCAAATCGCCATCCTGCACGGGACGGCCCAGCAGGAAGTTTCCGCCTTCTTCGATGCTGCGAGCGAGTTCGGCGTCGTAGCCATCGCTCACCAGCACGAACGAGCCGATGGAATCGCGTGTCCGCTCCTGAAATTCGCTCCATCGCGACGCGCCGGACGGGCCGGAAGCCCGCATCGCCCAAAACACGGCATCGAAACGAAGCCGCTGGGCCAGATCCGCCGCTTCCTCCGGAGCCGCCGGAACCGCGCGATGCCCGCGCACGCTCAGCAGGCCGAGGAGCTGGCGCTGCGCCACGGCATCGGTATCCACCAGCATCAAGGTCAACGCACGCTCGGGCTTTCCGGCTTGGGCCGTCTCCGACGAGGCCTCCGCGCGCGCCAGGGGCAGGTCCAGCGCGAAATACCCGAGGCCCCCTCGCGAGCTGAACGATAGCGTTCCACCATGGCTGTTGACAATCGTTCGGCAGACGTCCAGCGATACGGCGCTGGCGCCTTCGCCGCCCCTCCGTCCTTCGGCGAAGGGGTCGCCCCCGGGGTCACTCGAGGAGGAATACCCGATTTCGGCGAGCACCCGTCCCGCGATCACGCTGGAGCCAATGGCGATGGTCTTGGCTGGCGTTTCCGCGGCGGACTGCTCCGCATGCACCAGCAGATTGAGAAACACCTGCTCGATTTGCCCCTGCACACCGACCACGAACGCCGCCTCGGGCGAAAGGCGGTTCTGGAGCCGCAACTGCAACGCCTTCCACTCCGGCTCGCGAAACCTTGCCAGACCCGCCAGCAGCGCATTTACATCGAAGTCCCGAGTCTCGGAGTCCTCAGGCCGGGCGAAGGAGACCAGCCTGGAGACGATCTCGGAGGCTCGCTGCGCTTCGCCGGCCAACATTCGCAGATCGCGCTCGGAAACAGGCTCGCGCTTCGGGCTCGCCAGTTGCGTGGCCAGTTGGAGCGTCAAATGAAGAATCACTGCAAGCGGTGCTTGCAGCTCGTTGGCCACTCCGGAGATCAGCTGCCCGGTCGCGGCCAGCTTTTCGCTGCGGAAGAGTTGCTCGCGGATGGCGCGCTGCTCCTGCAACTTCAGCGCCGCGGCCACCTGATTGGCCAGATGCTGGATCGAAGCCTGCTCCTCCGTGCTGAAGAAACCCAGCCGATCGGCGTTGCCGGCCTCGAGCACGCCCAGCACGTCGCCCTGCGTGGCCAGGGGCACGATCATCGCCGAACGGGGAGCGCTCTGCCGCGTTCGCGTGCTCTGGTACTTGCTGCGCCGCACATCCGGGATATTCAACTGGGCACGGCTCTGGAAGCAGGCGGCCGCTCCGTTCACCAGGTCGTCCTGCTGGGTCTCGGCGGGTACGGCGACGGGCTCGGGATCGGCGGGAGTCGGCACGCGATGCAGGGATTTCGTTCGGCGGTTGAAAATGTAGAGCCACGCGCCGGTCGCTTGGGTGATGGACGGCAGCACGGTCATGAGTTTTTCGGCGATCTCCGGCGGGGAGGACGCGGAGATGATCTCCTCGCAAAGGGTGTGGAACGTGCGCGTCGCCTGATACTGGGCCTCGGCGCGCCGCTTGCGCATCCACCAGAGGCTCGCCGCCACCGCGATCAAGGCCAGTGCTCCGACAATGATCAGGGGCACTAAGAAACCCACCCCGCGCGAAGCTTTCAAATCGCCCGGCGCGGCGAGCATAATCTGAAAATCTCCATTGAAGGGCGGCCGGGGCGCATATTGCGTCAACAGGCCGGTGGCCTGGACGCGGTCGCCGACGTGAACCCGCGCCTCCAGATCGGCGGTGGCCGATGCAGACCGCGGCAGGAACGCCCGCACGCTCGCGCCGCCGTCGGACAACTGCACGATCGTGCCGCCGGCGTTCTGGCCGATGTTCACTACTTTCCCGCCGGTCTCGATTGGCAGGCCGAGATAGCGGAGATTCGCGGCTTCGGCCAGCCGCAGAGATTTCGGCGGCGGGGGAGCGCTATGGCGCACCTTTTCGATCGAAGTTGGCGTGAGTAAGGGCAGGCCTGCGCGACTTTCGATTTTTCCGTGGACCTCTACCCAGTCGCCCGGCTCGTAACTGGAGAATTGATCGTGTTCTCCACGCAAAATCAGGCCGTGTTCACTGGCGTCGCGCAGCGCGAGGTAATACGTTCCGTAGGCCCAAACGGCCGGCGCGGCGATCTGCGCCCGGACGGTGATCTGGCGGCCCTCGTACGCGGCGGCAAAATCCGGCGCATTCCGCGAGCCTGCCTGCTCCAGCGACACTTCCTCTTGTGCCCAGGCGCACGCCGGCAGCAGGGCTAGCGGGAGGAATTTGAGGTAGCCGATTGTGCGGATAGCCATCGTCGAAGCTCCGGATCGCGAAAATCGGGGACCGCGGCATCCACGTCCGCCAGGCTGGCCGCATGCGTCAGCAGCCCGACGACGCGCATGCCCGCCGCCCGGGCCGCTCGGATGCCGACCGGCGAATCCTCAAACACAATGCAATCGGCCGGCGCGACGCCCAACAATTCCGCTCCCCGCAAATATACATCGGGCGCGGGCTTTGCGCGCTTTACTTGGAAGCCGTCGACAATCGCCCGAAAATACTGGCGGACGCCCGCTCCATTCAGGACGAAATCGACGTTGGCCGGCTCGGCGTTCGTTCCGAGGCCGATGGCCGCGCTGGCCGATGCCTCGCGGAGAAACTCGCGGATGCCGGGCACTAGCCGGGGGTCCAGGGCTTCGCCCATCATTTCGCGAAACAGCCGCTCCTTGGCCGCGCCGTGCTCGAAAATTTCCGCGGCGCTGAGGTGATTGCCGAACAGGTCGCGAACCAGCTCGTCGTTGCGCTTGCCGTGCATCCGGGCCTCAATATTGGCCGGGTCGATGCCGTTTCGCTCCAGGTAGCGCTCCCAGGCCAGCGTGTGAAGGGGCATGGAGTCGATAATCACTCCGTCAAGATCGAACAGGAGGGCGAGGTCAGGGTTGAGTGTCAGCACGTAATATTCTAAGAATACATGGCGGCGAGGCGATTCCTCATCTCCGGGCGGGTGCAGGGCGTCGGCTACCGCGCTTTCGCTGAGCGCTGCGCGCACGAGATCGGCATCACCGGGTGGGCGCGCAACATGGACGACGGCCGGGTGGAGGTGCACGCCAATGGCTCCCGCGCTCGGCTCGACGATTTCGAATCCCGCCTCCGCCAGGGCCCCCGCTTTGCCGACGTTCGCTGCGTCGAGGTTCAGGACACGGCGGTGCTAAAATTAGAGGGTTTCTCCATCCGCTAACCACATGAATCTTAAATCTCTCATCCGGGAAGTGCCGGATTTTCCCAAGCCTGGGATTAATTTCTACGACATCACCACGCTGCTGAAAGACCAGGCAGGATTGCGCGCCGTGATCGACGATCTTGGCGAGACCTACCGCGGCAAGCAGATCGACGTTGTCGCCGGCATCGAGGCCCGCGGCTTCATTTTCGCGCCCGCCGTCGCCTACGCGCTGAACGCCGGTTTCGTGCCCGTGCGCAAACCGAAGAAGCTGCCGGCGGAGACCGAGCGCGTCGAATACGACCTCGAATACGGCACCGACAGTCTGGAGATTCATCGCGACGCGATCCAACCGGGCCAAAAAGTGCTGATCGTCGACGACGTGCTCGCCACCGGGGGCACCGCCAAGGCGGTGGCTCAGCTGATTGAAAAGCTGGGCGGCAATCTGGTCGGAATGAGCTTCGTGATCGAACTGGATTTTCTGAAAGGACGCGACAGGCTCCCCGGACACCAGATCCACTCGCTGCTGCATTATTAGGATGGAGACCGAGATGCTAGCAAACCGCTCCGTCAAAGATACACAGGCGGCGGGGCGCGGCAGCACGATCCCCGCACTCACGTGCGGGGCTGCAGCCCCTGGCGTTAGCCTGGGGATTTCGCAAGGCAATTGCGATCAGGGGCGGTTGTGACCCGCAAAGCGCGCCTGCAATCTCTTGCCAAGATCAACCTCGACCTGCGCGTGCTCGCCAAGCGGCGCGACGGCTATCACGACCTCCGCACCGTCTTTCAAACCGTCTCCCTTGCCGACACGATCGAGATTGAAGTTGAGCCGGCGCGCCGCCGCGCTGTTTCGATCGACGATGCGCTCGCCATCCCCGATAATCTGATCATCCGCGCCGCCCATGCTGCGCTGGACCAGATGCGGGTCGCCGTTCGCGTCCGCTTCCGCCTGAAAAAGCACATCCCGATGGGAGGCGGATTGGGCGGGGGATCGAGCGACGCCGCCGCCGTCCTGCTCGCCCTGCCGGTTTTAGCCGGAAAAGTGATCCCGATGGAGCGGCTGATGGAGATCGGCCAGAGGCTCGGCAGCGACGTGCCGTTCTTCCTCCACGGGGGGACGCAGCTGGGCTGCGGCGCGGGTACCGAGCTCTATCCCCAGCCCGACGTACAACCCAAGCCTTTGCTATTAGTTACGCCAGATGTCCATGTGGCGACCGGACCTGCCTATAAGGCCCTCGGCCGAGGTTTGACTTTCACCGGTTCGTCAAGTAGTATTAATAATTTCCAGGCCTTCGTGCGCGCCATCGGTGACGGGCGCGATTTGGTGTCGGCACTCGCGCTCGGCGCCAACGATTTTGAGGCGGTTGTCTTCAGGCAGTATCCCCAGCTCAGGAAGATCGCGGCACGGTTACGGACTTCCAGCCCCGGCGTGAGGATGAGCGGAAGCGGTTCGACGGTTTTTGCGCTATTCGAGTCCAAACGGGACCGGGAGCGTGCTCTGGCGGATTTGAGTGTGGACCGGGTGTTACAGGGATGCCGGATGATGAAAGCGGAACTCGTGGGCAGGCGCGCCTACCGGAAACTATGGCGCAGGCAGCTCAAGGATCATCTGGCGCCCGCTAAGGACGATGTATGGCCTCCCCGAAGCCGGTACTGGCAACCATGAGATTCAATCATTTCAAGGTGTTCACGGGCAATGCGAACCCCGCCTTGGCAGCGGAGATCTGCTATGAGCTCGGCTGCCAGCTTGGCGCGGCCCGCGTGCGTGAGTTTTCCGACGGCGAAGTGCACCTCCAGATCCAGGAAAATGTCCGTGGATGCGACGTTTTCGTGGTTCAGCCCACCTGCACGCCGGTCGACCGTCACCTCATGGAACTGCTCCTGATGATGGACGCCCTGAAGAGGGCCTCAGCAGAGCGCATCACGGCAGTGTTACCCTATTATGGGTATGCTAGGCAGGACCGCAAGGACCGGCCTCGCATGCCAATTTCGGCGCGCGTAGTGGCCAGTTTGCTGGAACGCGCCGGGGCCAACCGCATTTTGGCGCTCGATCTGCACGCGGCGCAGATTCAGGGCTTCTTCGATGTCCCGGTGGACCATTTGTTTGGAATGCCGGTGATGATCGACTACTTCGACGAGATGCGCGGAGAAGGGCTGACCGTGGTTTCACCCGATGCGGGCGGTGTGGAGCGCGCTCGCGCGTTCGCGAAGAGATTGGATGCGCCGCTGGCGATTATCGACAAGCGGCGGACGGAAGTGAATGTGGCGGAAGTGATGCACATCATCGGCGAGGTGGAAGGGCAGCATTGCCTGATCGTGGACGATTTAATCGACACGGCCGGTACGCTGGTCAAAGCCACCGAGGCTCTGCTGAAGCAGGGCGCGGCGAGCGTGCGCGCCTGCGCCACGCATGCGGTTCTTTCGGGCCCGGCGGTGGAGAGAATCGAAAATTCGGAAATTCAGGAAGTCATCGTGACCAATTCGATTCCGCTGCGCGGCGCGGCGGACAATTGCCGGCGCATCAAGCAGCTTTCGGTGGCTCCGATGCTGGCCAAGGCAATTCAATCGATTCACGAAGACGGATCCGTCAGTACATTGTTTGTATAGGCAATTTTAACGAAGGGCGATTATGAGAAAAGATATTACGATTGTGGCGGAACCGCGGTCCTCGCGCGGCAAGAACGAAGCGCGGCGGCTCCGCGTGGCCGGCCAGGCCCCGGCGGTCCTATACGGCGCGGGCGGCGACGCGGTCCCGGTGGCTGTGAGCCCGAAGGAAGTGAACAAGATTCTGCACAGCAACACGGGTCATAACACCATTTTCAATTTAAGCGTGACCGGCGGCGAGACCGTACCGGTGATGGTGGTGGACTGGCAGAACGATCCGGTGAAGGACAACCTGTTGCACGTCGATCTGAAGCGCATCGATCTTACGCTGAGACTACGCGTGAAGGTTCCCGTCCACACCACGGGCGAGGCCAAGGGCGTGAAGCTGCAGGGCGGCTTGCTCGAGCTAATCACCCGCGAAGTGGAAATCGAGTGTCTGCCGGACGACATTCCGGAGCAGTTCCTCATCGACGTAAAGGAATTGTCGATCGGTGAAAACATCCGCGCCTCGCAGATCGCCATAACCGGATCCATGAAGCTGGTGAGCAATCCGGATGCGGTGATCGCCCACGTCGTTTCGCTGAAGGCCGAAGAGGCCCCGGCGGCCGAAGCTGTAGTTGCGGCGCCGGCCGAGCCCGAGGTCGCCAAGAAGGGGAAGAAGGAAGAGGAGGCAGTGGCTCCGCCGGCGGACGAGAAGAAGAAGAAAAAGTAGGCCGTGGATTTCCTTGTCGCGGGCCTTGGGAATCCCGGGGCGGAGTACGAAAATACGCCGCATAACCTGGGATTCCGAGTGGCCGACGCCCTTGCGGAAGCCTACGGTATCCGCATCGGCCGCAAGGAAAACATGTGCTACGTGGGGCACGGCGCCATCAAACAGCATCAGGTGGCGCTGGCCAAGCCTCAAACGTTCATGAATCTGAGCGGGCCCGCGATCCGGGCTTTGCTCGAGCGGTACGAATTAACACACGGCCGCTTGATTTTGGTGTATGACGAGCTTGCACTTCCCTTCGGGGAGATTCGCATCCGGCCTCGCGGCTCGGCGGCGGGTCACAACGGGGTGAAGAGCGTGATTGGGGCTCTGGGGACGCAGGAATTCACCAGGGTCCGGTTGGGCTTCAGACCGGATCATCCGATCGGGGATGGAGCGAAGTTTGTGCTCGCGCCGTTCAAGCGGGGCGAGATGCAGGGCGTGGCGGAAATAGTGGCGCGAGGCTGTGCCGCTGTGGAAACCATAATCGCTGAAGGCGTCGAAAAGGCCATGACGATGTTTAATCGTCGCGCTGGAGGCTTACAACAAGAGGAAGAATGAGAGTCTACGAAGAGTTGTTCATCGTGAAGCCGGATTCGGTGGAAGAGGAGGTCGATGCCTACATCGACCAGCTCAAGACCCTGATCGCAACCGGCAAGGGAACCGTCGACAAAGTCGACAAGTGGGGCGTGCGCAAGCTCGCCTATCGCGTGGCCAAGTGCAGCGAAGGCCAATACATCCTCATCCAGTTCAGCGCCTCTCCGGAAGCGGTGAAGGAGATTGAGCGCCGCATGCGCGTGACGGATATGGTGATCAAGTTCATCACCGTGCGCATCGACGAGAAGCAGAAAAAGATCGACAAGCGGAAAAAGGCTCGCGAGAAGCGCGCGGCCCGCAAGCCCGCTCCGCAGGCGGCTCCGGCAGTGCCCGCGGCGCCGGCACTTCCGGGTGAACCAGCGGCTGCCGGTCCGGGGCTTCCCGGCACGCCCGCTCCCGAGCATCCCGCTCCGGCGGCTCCCGTTGCTCCTGCTGCTCCTGCTGCTGAAGAGGTGAAAGGATAACGATCATGGCGGAAAACACCAAAGGCGGAAGACCCGTCAGCGCCTCGATGAGGCCCACCGGCGGCGATAAAGCGATCGCCGGGAAGAAGCAGTATTTCCGGCGCAAGAAGATGTGCCGTTTCTGCGTCGATAAGATCGACGATATTAACTACAAGGAAGTGCGGCTTCTGTCGTCGTTCATTTCCGAACGCGGGAAGATCACGCCGCGCCGCATTTCCGGCGTGTGCGCGCCCCATCAGCGCAGGCTTGCGGAGGCCATCAAGCAGGCCCGCAATATCGCGCTGATCCCGTTTGCAACGTCTATTTAAGGAACCATCGTCATGGAAGTTATTCTTAGGGAAGATATCGAGAGTCTCGGCTCGCGCGGCACGGTGGTGAAGGTCGCTCCGGGCTACGCGCGCAATTTTCTGCTGCCGAAGCGTTTGGCCGTGGCGGCGACGGAAGCCAACAAAAAGATTGTGGAGCAGGAGCGCCAGTCTCACCTGAAGCGCGAAGCCAAGGAAGCCGCGGATGCGACCGATCTGGCGAAGCTGATGGCCGCCGTCGAGGTGACCATCGCGCACAAGGCCGGCGAGAACGATCAGTTGTTTGGATCGGTGACCGCCGGCGACATCGCCACTGCCCTTGAAAAGCAGGGCTACACGATCGACCGCAGGAAGGTCCAACTGGACGAACCCATCAAGAAGCTTGGCGATTATAAGGCTGTGGTCAAGCTGCATCGCGAAGTCTCGGTGGAGATTCCGGTGCACGTCGTTAAAGAAGACTAGTGCCTTCGGTTGTTGAATTGCTCCGGCAGGCGGCGGCAGGACGCTTGGGCGTCGATCGCCGCCTGATTCAATCCATCCTCGATTCTCCGGATGCTCCCGCGGAGGTTCTCGCATTTTCCCGCGAGCCTCGCGACGAGCACCGCCTCGATCTCGATCCTCTCCTGGTTGATCTTTTCCGGTATTGGAAGTCCGACGCCGCGCTCGATTTTTACCTCGACTCCGTGCGCCGCCAGCCTGAAGAGGTCAATGACGATCTGGTTCAGGCCTTCCTTCCGTTTGGCGAAAAAGCGGTCGCGCCGCTGCTCGCGCTGTACGAGGAATTAGGTGAAGAGCAGGGAAGCGACGTCGCCTTCATCCTGGCAGGCCTGCGCATCCACGATCCGCGCGTGATGCAGATTCTGCTCGATCGGCTGGAATATGACGCCGCGGACGGCGCATTTCTGCTCGGTTTGTACGGCGACCAAGCTGCGCGTCCGGCCCTCGAAAAAATGCTGGCCGAAATTCCCGAAGACGATCCCGAATTGCGTCTGGAAATCTCGCGTGCCCTGGAACAACTCGACGCACCCGAGCCGAAGTATGAGCCCGAGCCGTTCGATATTTTGAAGGAATATCCGAAGGTCGAACTTCCGGCCTTTGACCTTCTTCCCGACGCCGAGCGTCTGGCCATGCTCGCCTCTGAAGATCCCCTGGTCCGCGCAGGCGCGGCGCACAGCTTCTTCAACGAGGATCTGACCGACGAAACGCGCGACAAACTCCTTGCCTTGGCCAAATCCGACCCTGAGTTGAAGGTTCGCATACAGGCCTGGGAGTCGCTTTCGGGCGCGGCGGATCAACCCGATATTCAGAGCGCACTGATTGTTGCGATGAACGACGCCTCGAAGCCCGACGAGGAGCGAGGCTCGGCTGCCGTCGGCCTCTACGCCTTCGCCGATCAGGACGGGATCCGGAAAGGGGTCGAGGCTCTGTACGAAATGGGAGGCTCCGCGCGCGCCAAGGCTCTGGAGGCCATGTGGCGATCGCTGTGGGAGCCGTACGCGAAGTACTTCGCGCCGCACTTGAACGACGCCGAGGATATCTCCATTCTTCGCCAAGCCCTGCGCGGCGCGGGCTATTTCCGGCTGACCAAGGAAGCGGAAAAAATCGCGTCGTATTTCGATCGCGAAGGCAAGCTTGCCACGCTGCGCGACGACGCGTTGTTCTCCTATGCCCTTGCAATGCCCGGCGAGACTACCCGCGGCCGCGTTCGCGGCATGTTGCGGAAGATCGACTCCCTTGCCGAACTCGATCAAGCCGAAACGGATCTGGTGATGTTCGCGCTCGACGAGAGGCTGCGGCTGCACGGGCTGAAGCCGGTGTTTTCCGAGGAAGAAGAAGCCGGTAGCCTGGAGCCGGAAGCCAATGAAGAGCCCGCGCCCGCGCCACAAAAGGTGGGCCGCAACGATCCTTGCCCGTGCGGCAGTGGTAAGAAATACAAGAAATGCTGCGGTGCATAATACCAGCCTGGGCGCGGTAGAATAGCGGGGTGGTAGCTTCCGGCAGGCCTTCCCTTCTCAGACAACTTGGAGTGGTCAGCGCAACCGCGCTGGTGGTGTCGAACATGATCGGCACTGGTATCTTCACCACCAGCGGATTCCTCGCCGGCGATTTGGGCAGCCCGAAGCTGGTGCTGTGGATCTGGGTCGTCGGCGCGATCTGCGCGTTTCTCGGCGCGATCTGCTATTCGGAACTGGGAGTAAATCTGCCGTCGAGCGGCGGTGAATATGTATACCTCACGCGCGCCTTCGGGCCGACGTGGGGATTCATGAGCGGATGGGTCTCCTTCTTCGCGGGATTCTCCGCGCCCATCGCCGCCGCTGCGCTCGCGTTTTCGGATTATCTGGGCTATTTCTTCCCTCAGGTGAAGCAGGAAAACGCCCGCGTCCTGGCCGGATCGGGCGAGTGGACGTTTCACTTCGGCGGCGCGCAGGCGGTGGCCTGCGTGCTGGTGGCGATGTTCACCGTGCTGAATTGCATCGGTGTGCGCCGCGTGTCGCGCATCCAAAATGTGCTGACCGCGATGAAGGTGCTGATGCTGGCCGGGTTCATCGTGCTGGCGTTTACCATCGGCCACGGCTCCTGGGCGAATCTGTCCATGAACGCCACGCGCACCGCGTCCACCACGATTCCCGAACAGTTCGCCATCAGCCTCTTCTGGATTTACGTTGCCTACTCGGGATGGAACGCGGCAACTTATGTGGCCGAGGAACTGCGCCAGCCCTCGCGTACTTTGCCCGCCGCCCTCGGCATCGGAACCGCGTTGGTCGCCGCGCTCTATCTTTTACTGAACGTCGTATTCATTTACGCCGCCCCGCTGGAGGTCTTAAAGGGCCACATCGCAGTGGGCGCGCTCGCCGCGTCGCGATTGTTCGGGCCTGAGATCGCAGGTGTGTTCAGCGGATTGATGGCGCTCTCGCTGTTATCGACCGTGAACGCGATGGTCACCATTGGCCCTCGCGTTTATTACGCGATGGCGAAGAACGGCGCGTTTCTCGCTTCGGCGGCGAGAGTGCATCCACAATGGCGCACGCCGGTGCTGGCGATCATCGCGCAAGGCGTCTGCACCATGGCTATGACGCTGACGCCATTTCCCCAGCTGGTGATCTACATCGGATTCCTGCTGAATATCTTCGCGGTGATGAGCGTCGCCGCGCTGATCCGCCTGCGCCGCCAGCCGGGTTGGCGCAAGCTGCGCATCGTCAGCTTCTGCTATCCCTTGTTTCCGGTGCTGTTCATCCTCGTCGGCCTGTGGATGACGGTTCGCGGGCTGCAGTTGAAACCCTGGGTCTCGCTAGCCGCCGCCGTTACCGTGGCCACCGGAGCCATGGTCTATCGCATGCGCATGCGTTCGGCGCCGCGGCCCGAGCCGGCCGTCGAAACGTACTGACTTGCACGCGACCCGTCAGGAAAGCGTCAATAAGTAAGATGAACCGATTGCTTCTGGCAGCTCTGGCCGCCGCCGCCGCGATGGCGCAAAACTCCGTCGAAGGAACAGTGGTGAACGAAAAGACCGGCCTGCCGCTGCGCCGCGCGCACGTGGTGCTGAAGCCCGCGCAGGCGGGCGCGGACGCCATCGGCATCGACACCGACGACCGCGGCGCCTTCATGATTCGTGACGTGCCGGAGGGGCGCTACAGCATCGCCGCCTCCCGCGACGGCTACCTTGCCTCGGCCGACTGTCTCATCGGCACGCTGCGCCTGCCGCGTCCTTTCGCCGTCGACGCCAAGGTGTCGCTCACCGGCCTGCAGTTTCGCCTGCGTCCCTTCGCGGTGATGGCCGGCCGCATCGCGTTCGACGACGGCGAGCCCGCCATCGGCGTCAGCGTGCAGGCCTTCCGCGAATATCGGAACCGTCTCCGCCACGGCTACAACGTCGCCGGCCGCGCCACTACCAATGACCGCGGCGAATACCGAATCTTCGGCCTCGCCTCCGGCTCGTATCTGGTTGCCGCAATTTATGAAAGTCCTGCGGCCGCCAACGAAACGCTTCGCGACCCTCCTGCCTTGCGCTCCACCACCACGTATTTCACTCACACGATCAAGCTGGGCGAGGCGTCGGCCGTACGCCTCGATTATGGGCAGGAGGTCGCGGGCATCGATATTTTTCTGGAGCGCGTGCGAAAGGTCACGGTTCGGGGCCGCGTGCTGAGCGGCACAACCGGCGCTACTCTGGCCGTCAGGATGTCCCTTCAGCAGATCGATGGGCACGGCGTAGGATCGATGCTGCTGACCGTTCCTTTCTCATATGACAAAGACAATCAATTTGAAATTCGGGACGTTACTCCCGGCCCCTATCTCCTGTGGGCCGAAGGCACCGAGAACGGGAAGCCTGTAGCTGGCCACATCCCCCTCACCGTGGGCCCGTTCGACATCGGCGATGCGGAACTGACGGTCCAAGGGGACCATCCCGGCCGCGCGGTGCTCGTCCTGGACGCAAATGTCACACTCGCCCAGCCGCCGGCGATGCGGTTCGAACCCCGCAACGGACGCGCGAAAATCGTAACCGCCCAGGAATCCGCTGACGGCTTCCAGTTCTCTCTCACAGGCGGCGAGATCTACGATGTGTTCGTCGATAACCTTCCCAATAATTATTACCTGTCCGCCGTGCGGCTCAATGGAGCGGATATGATGCCATTCGGGATCGACGGCAACGTCGCCTCCCTCGATCGGCCGTTGGAAATCGTGCTCGATTCGCGTGGAGGAGTTGTAACGGGCCGAGTGCTCGGCACCGACAATACCCTCTGGAGCCGCGCGAGCCTCGCGCTGATTCCCAATCCTCCTACCGGCCGCGTGCAATCCTATCGCGAAGGCGCAGCCGATGAGAACGGCGTGTTCACGATTCACGGCGTCCCACCCGGCACCTACATCGTGCTCGCCTGGCTCGACGAGCCTCCGTGCGAATTGTACGATCCCGACAACCTGCCGGCTTGCCGCGCCGCGGGAACCGCCGTTGAGGTCGGCCAGGCCAGCCAACAAAACATCGAACTGCGGATGAAGAGTCCGACGAGGCGGTAGTATAATAAAAATGTTCGTGGCGCTATCGTCTAACGGTTAGGACGGAGCCCTCTCAAGGCTTAAATACGGGTTCGATTCCCGTTAGCGCTACCAATAATTCAAAGACTTACGGGCTTTGCGCTGTGACGCGCTGTGACGCGCAACGGGCCAGCCGAGACGACGCGCAACGCGGCAAACTCTCCCGCACCACGCCGTCGAACCGGACGAACGCGTCCCTCATCGGGTGCCCGGCAGGTTGGAATTCTGCGATGATATCGATCATGCCGACGAGCGAGGCTCGGCCGCACGCGCAACCAGACAACTTAGAATCGACGGCTCGGCGGGGCGGTCAAAATGCCGCTCAATAACCAGCTTGCGCCTGAACGCCGAGACTGGAGTTTCATGGCGTTCAGCGGCCTGCCATCTGGGTCTGGCGTTCTTTTCGAAGAGGTTACGCTCGACGAACGCATCGGACCGGAAGCCGTGGCGCTACTGATCGAACCGGAGCCGGACGAACTGCTCGCAAAGAGGAGGCTGGACCTCAATCTCAAAGCTGGTATTGCTGCGACTGACTACGGTCCTGTCCTTTTCCTAATCTGGTGGATACCACCCATCGTCAGCGGGCGCCCTACCGCCTTCTACGAACAGATCATGAACCCCTTGTACCTAAACACATCCGAGGTCCTTCGCCGCGTGGCGGAACAAACACACCTCCACGTGATCGTCACGGACGAGACCGGCCAGGTTGTGACCGTCTTTGAGTACGAGAACATCTTCGGTTTCGGCGGGATCCGGGCGGCCGTGGACGGTGCGCGCGTTGCGTGGCGCGGTCCAGCGGATTTTGCCGACGCGAAGCACGAATACGAGCGGGAATACGAGATCGATGATATCCTTGCCGGCCGGTATGATTGAGACGCCATGGTCGGCCGGAATATTAGCTTCATCGTTGGGCAACATCACAGCCAGTTGGATCAAGCCATTTGGCATCACCGTGGCCGAAATGGCTTCGTACTGGACGTTGCAACCATTCACGAATCCATGGGCCAGGAGGTGATTGCGATGTGGTTTGATCGAACCTCCTTCCTGGAA
>DATKKV010000007.1:0-283341 GCA_035542735.1 Bryobacteraceae bacterium | reverse complement strand
GCCGTCGGGTTGATTGTAACCGTGACAGCATCGCCTGCAAGATTGAATCCATCCAGGATCTGTGCATAAGTGCAAGCAGCCGATGTGCTCATACCCGAAGTACTGCAAGGGATGATGCTTCCCGAAGTCAACGGAGTGCCGCCGCTTGTTACCCAATTGGCGCCGTCAAAAGTAGCGTACGTTCCAAAGGCGCCGGCGGTTCGATTGGAAATACTCATGATGCCCGCCTGGGCCGCCGCATCCGCCGCCGCTTGAGCCATCACGCGTTGCGCGTACAAGTGCGATCCATCGATTACGAATCCCAGTGAGCCAAGCAGAACGATGCTCATCGCAAGGACTACGAGGAGGATCGCCTGGCCCGCCTCATGCTTGCGCCTTCGGGCGGATATTCTCACCATGTGATCACCCCCTCGCTTGTGCTCGAGATGTTGATGCTAAAGAAACTGGAGTAGAATCCTACCCACGGATCGTACGGATACCTCACGGTGACTTTGACGGGGCATCCGGGCGCATTGCCGGCGAGCGCCGCGGCCTGGCAAATTGGACCAGGCAGGTAGACAACTTTGATGGAAAGGCCCGGACTTCCAAGATTGATGGGAGCCGCGCTCAAATAGCCTGTTACTACCGTCTGGATCTGGGTCGTTTCCGCTGACTGCCCGTTACCAGCAAGTTGCCCGTGCACAATCCCATACCGGCATCCTGCGCGGGCTGCATTCGCCACCGTCGTATATACCAGCAGCATTCGGCTCATCTCAAAGATCCCAAGCATCAACAGGACCAGCATCAATACTGAGAAGGCGAACTCGACGAGGCTCTGGCCTCGCTGATCGGCGAGAATGCGTTTTGATGAGCCGGGGGTCACTGTAGGATCCTCATCACCACTTGCCTGTGAATTGTCGTTGGCGGAATGGTCGCGTAGATCCCCAATTTGGGAAAACCGAGCGTGCCTGTCAGCGGCGTATATGTGTAGGTGACGTCGACAGTCGCGAGGACATAGAATGGCGCTTCCGGGTCGGCTGGCGTGGTTGTGGTTGAGCAGGTACCTGCCAGCGTCGTTAATGTTCCATTGTTGTTCTCGCACACAGATATCGTCGGTGTGCCCGGAATGGAGGCCATGTCCTGCTGGATGAGGGAAGTGATGTCGGTGCCCATCAGCGGCTTGGTTATCCCCCCAGATGTCCGGCCGAGAACGGCGAATTGGGCCCCCGCGCGTGCAGCATTGGCAACTTCGATCCAATCGTAGATAAACGCTCCAAAGTTCACGATGTTCACGACCAGCAGGAACAGAAACGGGACCATGAAGGCGTGTTCAACCAGCGACTGCCCTTTTTCCACCCCACGGTGTTTCACGGCGGCCGCCTCCCCCGCGCCCACGCTGCCGATGAATCTCTTCAAGGCTCTTTGCTCATCATGTGTCGGTAGCATAAAAGTGACGCCCATTCCATCCGGGCCGTGCCGGACGATCTTGCAGCGCAAAGACAGCGCCGACTCCGCCGGCACCGCGTCGCCGGCAACCGGTTCCTGGAGTGTGAGCGATACGATCGAGCCAGGGTACCACCGGTCCTGAGCGCATAAGTAAGCGCCCGTCAGGCTGATGTCTTTCACCCGATGTTCCCTGGGCGCGCCGCCCTCCCAGTAATATGCGACCATCCGCGGTGTCGAATACCTCTCTGCCCGCGATTCCCGGCGCGACTTTTTGAGCCAGTCAAGGACTCCCATAGCGCTCGATCTTTCCCGGTTGGTTCGCCTCCAAGTATCGCTCCGTCTCCTCCGGTGAGGATATGAGCAATTCATCGCCCACCTGAGTATGCGAAGAGTAAATCGTCCTGGGCGCCAATTCCAATACGCTCGCGCAATTCCTATGGATCGGTCCGATGCGAAATGTGCCGAACGATTCCAGCGCCTGGATGACCCGATTATGCTCGTCCAAATAGATCAAGTCAATGGCGAACAACACACCGACCGTGTGAACTCCTTGAGAAGGAACCACCCAGATTCCTTCATCGGCGCGCAACCGGAATCGCCCCAGCAACCCCTTTAGCCGGGCCAGATGAGTGTCGGCGGCAACCACGCCCAGGCTCAGGAACGACTCCCGCGTCTTGTTGAAGACCACGTAGCGTTGTCGTGCGTTTTTTTTGAAGCCAATCATTGTGCGGCAATTCCGCATGGCGCCCAGATAGGCCAGCGGAGTCGCCCTCCTATATCTTCTCTTTGAAGACGAGCAATTGCCTCCTCCAATCGCCGCCAGACTCAGCCCAACTACCTACTCCTGCTACGACGGCGCTGGATCAAAATGACGAGCACCACCACGAACAAGATCCCGGATACGACCCGGATCAAAATCACGTTATCCATGTCTATTCCCCTTTCCTCGGTTACTTGAAATCATCGCGTCCCAGACAGCAAAGCCAGCTAATCTAATGCGTGCGGCTGCGGCGGCGTTGGATCAAAACAATGAGCACCACCACGAATAGGACCCCGGATACAATCCGGATCAGAGTAACGTTGTCCATTTCCTTTCTCCTTTCTTCGGTTACTTGAAATATTTCTGAAAGGACTCGATCATCACGATGACCGCCGGTCCAAGCGCCACCACGAACAAAGACGGGAAGATGAAGAATACCAACGGAAAGACCAGCTTCACCGCTGTCTTGGCGGCCATTTCCTCAACCCGTTGACGACGCTGTGTGCGCAGCGTATCTGAGTAAACACGAAGGGTCTTCGCAATGCTTGTGCCAAACTGATCGGCCTGAACCAGCGCCGCCACCAAGGTGACCATGACATCAATGTCAACCCGTTCCGACAGATGCTTCCAGGCGTCGACGCGAGGCCGTCCAGCCCGCTGTTCCAGCATTACGAGCGACATTTCATCGCAGATTTCGGGGTGGCTTGAACCCAATTCCGCAACGCAGCGTGAAAGAGCCTGATCAATGCTCAATCCAGCCTCGATGCAAACGACCATCAGATCCAGGAAGTCAGGGAGTCCAAGGCGGATCTCAAACTGGCGCTGACGGATCCGGTACCCTAGCCACAGGTCAGGCCCCAGATAACCGAGCGCCAGCGCCAGCGTATAAGCGAAGAATGGGCTCAAGTATTCCGTGATTCCGCTAACGGCGACCAGAAGGCAGAACCCAATTGGGAGAAGAACCTGGGCCCCGTACAGAATTCGGATGTGAGCTCCCTGACGATAACCGGCCCGGATAAGGCGCTGCTGTGATACCGAAACCTCCCTGGGGCTCTTCGGCAGTAGCTTGTCAAACGGTTCGACGGCTGCTTTCAGCGAATCGCCAGCCTGCTTGAGCTTTAGCCGGCTCCACCAATCGCCTTCCCGCACCTCGGCGGAGATCACCGAGGAAAGGCGTTGAGCCATGCCCGCGCGATAGAAGATCAGCAGGCCCGCGCTAGTCACCAGCAGAAAGATCGAGACAAAAGTGAAAATAGCAATTCCCATGGATCCTCAAATTCGCAAGTTGACAATTCTTCTGATAATCAATGCTCCGGCAATGGTCATTAGGATTCCTGAGTAGAGCATCTTCTGGCCCAGCGGGTGCGTCCACAGCAGCCTGATGCCCTCCGGATTCACCAGGAAGAGAAGAAGTCCGAGGCAAACGGGCAGCAGCGACAAAATCCATCCAGTGAGGCGCCCTTGGGCCGTCTTAACCCGAACGTCTCTCTTGAGCTTGAATCGCTCCCGGATGACGTAAGCGCACTTATCCAATACCTCGGCAAGGTTCCCTCCCGTCTCCTTCTGAATGAGAATGGCGGTGGTAATCATCTTGACGTCCTGGAGGGGGATCCGAGTGCACAGGTTCTCCATGGCCGTACGAAGCTGGAGCCCATAATTCTGCTCCTCAAAACAGGTCTGAAATTCGCGTCCGATGGGGTCAGCGACCTCGCGTCCAACCAACCCGATGACTGAAACCAAACTGTTGCCGCCACGGAGTCCGCTAACCATGAGGTCGAGCGCCGGAGGCAGCCCCTCTTCAAAAGCCTGGAAGCGTCTCGCCCGTTTATTGGCCACATACGCATAGGGAATGGCCGCAGGGATCAATCCCAGGATCAGCGCGAACAAAAAGCTTTCCGTTCTTAGATAGAGCAGGTAGGACGGAAATACCCATGCCGATACGGTCAGGAGCAAAAACAGCCCCGGAGTCCATTTCACGTTCGCCTGGTATAACAACAAGCGCACCTTCGGCACGATCTCGGCCCTCAACAGAAGACGATTCAGCAGCGGGATGGAACTGAGCATCTCCTGCTTTCGGAAGTCCACGAACTCGTCTTTTGACGCGGGCACGCCCTCAGCCAGAACGGTGTCCAACCGCTCCGAAGCCTCTTTCTCGCGTTCCGAGGCACCAATTCCCGTTGCTGCGATAAGAAGAGCAGCAACCACGAAGATGCCCGTGAATACCAATGCAGGAAGCAGCATATCCGTATCCCCCTCAGCTCACTTCCATTGCCGTCTCGAATAACTCGGCAGGCAAAGAAATACCGGAGACGCGTAGCCTCTCGAGGAACTTCGGGCGGATACCGCTCGGCCGAAACTCTCCTACGACCCTTCCATTCGGTCCAATGCCCTTCTGCACGAACGAAAAGAGGTCGTGCATGCCAATCATGTCCTCATCCATTCCTGTGATTTCGGAGATGTTTATCACCTTCCTGGTTCCATCACTAAGGCGAGCATTCTGGACCACGATGGTAATCGCGGAAGCGATCTGGCGTCGAACGCTCTTTTCTGGCATATTCGTGCTGCCCATAGCCACCATCGACTCAAGTCTCACCAGGGCATCGCGCGGGCTGTTCGCGTGTATGGTGGTCATGGAACCCTCGTGGCCGGTATTCATGGCCTGTAGCATGTCGAAGGCTTCCTCTCCGCGAACCTCGCCAACGATGATGCGATCCGGCCGCATGCGGAGGCTATTAATCAACAGCTGCCGCTGCCTGACGGCTCCCTCACCCTCGACATTCGGCGGCCTTGTTTCCAGGCGCACCACGTTTTCCTGGGCGAGTTGAAGTTCCGCTGCGTCCTCGATGGTGATTAGCCGCTCGCTCGGGGGGATGTACTGGGAAAGCATGTTCAAGAAAGTAGTCTTCCCGGCGCCGGTTCCTCCCGAGATGAGAATGCTGATCCGCGCTCGCACAGCCGCGCAAAGAACTTGCAGCATTTGGGGCGAGGCGCTCTTGAGGCCTACAAGGGCATCCGCCGACAGTGGGCCGGTTCCAAAGCGCCGGATGGACAAACACGGCCCGTCCAGTGCCAACGGCGGGATAATCGCGTTGACGCGGGAGCCGTCGGGAAGTCTCGCATCCACCATGGGCGACGATTCATCCACCCTTCGACCGACTTTCGAGACAATCCGGTCGATGATCTGCATGATGTGGCGATCATCGCGAAAAACCACATTGGTCTTCTGCAGGATGCCGTTACGTTCTACGTAAACAAGGTCTTTCTTGTTTACAAGAATGTCCGAGACAGTCGGATCGCGCAAAAGGGCCTCGAGCGGCCCCAGCCCGAAGACTTCGTCCAGCAGATCGGATTGAATTTTTTCCTTCTCCGTCGAGTTCAACGGTAGTTTGTTCTCGACGACGATCTCGCTCACCAGGTTGGCCACAGCCTGTCTCGCTCGAGCAGGCTGGACCGACGATAGCTTCTCGAGATCCAGCTTCGAGATGAGGGTCCGGTGAACGTCCGCTTTGAATTGCTCGAAATTCAGGCTTTCCATTGATCCGCCATACCAAATACAAATCTGAAACGCGCTGCCCTATCCAAATAAACTGAACTTCTTCTTTCTCCCTGGGCCGACCGCCTGACCGCATGCCGCCTGTGCCATCTCCGTCAATGCCGGCGCCATCTGATTCTTCTGCAGGGCGACAGCCACCCCGCTGTTCTGCGCCCGCCGGGCAGCAGCGTAGTCGTTCGGAATCTTCCATCTTGCCGGAACAGTTAACGCTTTGGTGATGGAATCCTCATCGATCTCGACATTCTTCGCGACGAAGCGATTCAGAACGATCTCCAGCTTGGGGGAATTCGCGCCGATGAAATACCGGGAAATAAACCGGTTCGCGTTACGCAACTCGGCTATGCCCACTTGACTCACCAGATATACCGAGCTGGCCATGTCAAAAAGCGCGTCGTATGTTTCAAGCGGCTGAGATCCGGCGTCGACCACCACATAGGGGAAGTCTTCCCGGGCTACGCGAAGCAGTTTCTCAATGCCATCCTGGACGGGCCGGCGGGCGGGAATCCTATCCGGAGCTCCGAGCACCGCCAGACCTGAACTGTGCCTCACGAACAAGACTGACAGGAAATCTGAATCCAGACGATTGGTATTCTCCAAGGCGTCGAGGACCGTGAACTTCGTCGTTATACCAAGGGTCAGGGCGGCGTCCCCGAGCTGCAAGTCGAGGTCGATCAGGGCGACCTTTGCGCCCGATTCCCGCGCCAGAGCTACCGCGAAATTGCTGGCGACCGTCGTCACGCCCGAGCCGCCCTTCGCTCCCACGAATACCAGAAGCTTACCTGTTGCTTTATGGCGGCGGCGCACTTCATCACGACGCGCCCATGCGCGGACCAGAGCCTCCCCGACGGACGGAAGCAGCGGATCGGCCAAATATTCGCGGGCGCCGGCACGCATGCATCGAACGGGAAGTTCCGGGTCCGCATGGCCCGCGTAAACCATTACGGTCACATTCGTGTTCCGGCTGCAAAGGCCCTCAACTACCTCCAGCGCTTGCTCCAGATCTGGCTCAAGATCCACCACAACCACGTCAGGATCCGTTTCGATTACGTGCCCAATATCGTCCGGACCGGGGTATCGGGTGAAATCGCGTACAATGGCCGCTTGTGGTCCTGCCAACGCGCGGATAAGCCCTGACCGCCTGGGTTCGTCCGGGGCAATCACCACGACGGACAGAGTGCTGACACTCAGGGAGTCAGGATCGTGCATATGAGCGGACATCACGCGGTGACCGCCGCTACTCGATCGAGTGCTCTGAAAGGAAGATCCCACTTTCGTTCACGATGTCCAGAGTTCAAACCGTTCCTCATCGAACCGCCAAGAATGAAAATATCGTGCCAATGGCAATTGCAGGCGCATATGGCATCCTATGAGCTGCAGGATTCGTCAGCACGAGCGTAGGATGCGGCCGAAATCCGCGCTTCCCCAGCCCAACAATCAAATCCCCCGCACCACCAAGCGACTGTTTCAGATACCCTCCACGAATCGCCCAGAGCAACGCCATCAACCCACCGGAAATCCCCATCATCACTAGAGCGATGCTAAGTTGCTGGGGGCCAATCCATGCTCCGATTGCAGCGCAGAGCTTCACGTCCCCCATCCCCATCCCTCCGAGCCAGTAAAAGATTCCCATGGACAATCCGGCCAGGGACACGCCCAAAACACTCCGGCCGAGGCCGCTCCATCCGCCGATTGCGCTCATGAACACGATACCCGCAAAGAGGAACGGTACGACCAGCCAATTCGGAATGCGGCGGCTGCGTATATCGCAAACCGTCGCGATCGTTACCACAATAAGAGTAGGCCACCAGGCAAAAGAATGCATGCAAGAGTAAATTCGCTGTCGGTCGTTCCCAGCCCCTTAAGTGATGTAAGTGTTCAGCACTGCCGCTACGTTGCTGAACGCGGTATTGATACCCGCGGCCATGCTGTTCATACCGGCCGTTGCTGCGAAAGCAACCAGGGCAAGGACCAAGGCGTATTCAATGAGGTCTTGGCCGGTCTCCTCCTTCAGCAATTGAGCACTCATCAGTAGTTTGAAAAATGCGTTGCGCATTCAGCTCTCCTTTCAGCTAACCCTACGTTGGCAAAGCTAACCGCAGAGACCGGGTGGCAATCTAATAGCCATTCAGAAGAGCGCCGAGTGGCTTGAATTGCTTCAATTGTAATGGCCCCGTCCGGAGGCACTGTCAACGCTTGTACACAGCACCGGTCGCAATGTCACGCAGCGTATACACGAGCCTGCGAAATTGGCGCACGCCGCCGGGAAGAGCAAGGGAAGATCTTCAATCGGGCCGGTGACGAACGGATAACCGGCCACCGTGACCGTCTGTTGGCGCCCCCCTAGCTTCTCGTGCATCTCATCCAGTCGCTGCCCATACTCGGCACCGGTCCGCGGAAGCGGGAAGAGGACAAAGTTCGCAAAGCTCTTCGTAGCGATTCGCTCCACCAGTTTGGTATCCCGATGATGCATTGTAAAGACTTTATTATGGTCGGGGAATCGAACTTCGGGGTACTCGGCAACTGTGTATTCGGGGAAGTAGTACCCTGCATGCCGGAAGCCGAGGAAATGAGAATCGAATCCGATGATGAGCGTTTGTTCTGGCGAAGCCACTTGCGGAAGGGACCCTTTAATGGTCTCGAGTTCGGCCTCAAAGGTTCGCACACCGCGGTACGAACAGTACACCGGCGCTTGCAGAAAGATCGCGACATTGATCGCCGCAGCAGCCACGATTAGAGCGGCTCGAACCGGTATTGAGAATGGTAGGCGAAGGTACCAATTCGAAGCCCACCAGGCTACCCATGAGCAGACAGGAGGAAACACCACCAGGAGATAGCCGCTGTTGATGAATCTCAGGAAAACAAATGTAAAAAACAGGAGGGCGGGCGCAATCCAAATCCACGTAAATCTCTCCTGGCTCGGCTTCCTTGGCTCCTCTGTCCACAGTGCCCGAGCGAAAAGCGCAATGGCGGACCCAAAGCTCAATACGAAGACGCCGGCGATGGTAAAGAACCGTGCGATGGACAGAAGCAGAATAGAGCTGAGGGAATTCTGGCGTCCAGGGGAAGTGCTCCAAAGAAAGGACAAGGCCGAGAAGTATTGGCTGGAACCGCCGCTCGCGTAAATCATCGGCACGAACCAGGCAAGCATCGCAATCACGAGCGCCGCTATGCCGGCCACAGCCTTGCCGAATGGGGCTCGCCGCAGGGAAACCAGGAAAAGTGGACCTAAGAATAACAGCGTGGACGGGCGCACTCCGGCGGCGAGCCCCAGCGCAACAGCAACAGGCAAGATCCATCCGGTTGCACCTTGGTAGACGCGCCAGCAGAGATACCCGATTAACGCGGAAAAAAACGCTTCTACAATATAGGTCAGGGCGACAGTCCCATGAAACCAGGCGAGCGGAGAAGCCAGGAAAAGCACTCCGGAAAACCTCGCGGCCTGGCTGCCAAACCATTCGTCCGTTAGTACATAGATCATCGCGGCTGCACCGCAGCTAGCCGCTATGCTGATTGCCACCAGAGCCGCATTCGGGTCGTGAAACACCATGTTGACCAGGCGTCCCAAGCACACGTACAGGAAGTAGCCCGGGGGATGCGGCTGGTGAACCGTGGGATCGAATCGCTCGATGGCGAGTGCGAAGTTTACCGAATCCACGTCGTAAAGATAATGGCTGCGAAAAAGTAATCGCGTAAGGGCGACGCCGCCCATCAACACACCCCAATCCAGCCTTTGCCTCGAAAGCATAGGGCTTACCCCGGGCAATCCGGGAGCCAAATGATCGCTTCTTGAGCTTGTTGCTCTTTTCTTTGCTTAATGGTGTACACATGTGGTTGCATCGCAGGGAGATTGTATACGTGCGTTTACACCTCTCATACCGGCATCGATTGTTAACTTGCGTATTCCAGGCACGTTGCTGCGTTCACACCAAGTGGTGCTCGAATTGCCCTGACGGAGTATGTTGGCTTCGCGGCTGGCAAATCTGATCAATAGGAGACAGTTTGAATGAGAAATGCTTTTCTGAAGTTGCTTGTAAAGGCTCAGCTGACACTGGCGAGCCTCAAGAAGGAAGATGGCCAGGACCTCATCGAGTACGCGCTGGTCGTGGCCCTCGTCGCCTTCGCCGCCACGGCGGGCATGAAGACATTGGCGACCGGTCTCAACGCTGCGTTCTCGAACATTGCGGGCGTGCTCAACACCTACATTACCTAGTTCAAAGGATAGGGAGAGCGGATTGTTCGAGTCCTCTCTCCCAACTTTCTAGATACAAGGACTGAACTGCTCTCAAGAGAGCTGCCTTCGGAGAGGAGAAATGCGGCTTTCGCTAGTAATACCAGTATTCAACGAAACGGAAAGCCTGCACTCGATGCCGGCGCGCCTTCGTACGGCTCTAGCCGTCTCGTCTGGTGCGCATATCAGGTTCATGCGCGGCCGGGTGGCGGGGACAAGATTCCCGCTCCTAGTCAGTCGCCGAGGTCCGCTCTCGTAACCATGACACCCGGCCCGGATCGACCGTCCCTTCTGCTCATCGAAGGAGCGTTAACGCTTCTCACCGTAGCGATCGCGTTCGCTTGGCCGCTGGCCGGCTCCGGTGTCTTTCGCAAGGCCGAGCGTTTGTTGGGGCAATTGGCGCGGAAGCGGGCATTGTCTGTCCTGGTAATCGGCGTGGGCGCCTGCGCGATTCGGCTGCTAATCCTACCCCGCTCGCCCATTCCCCAGCCCTTCATTTACGACGATTTCAGTTATCTTCTCGCAGGCGATACGTTTGCGTCGGGAAGGCTCACGAACTTGACTCACCCCATGTGGGTCCATTTTGAGAGCTTCCACATCACGCACCTCCCGAGCTACATGTCCATGTATTTTCCCGCCCAAGGCATGTTTCTGGCAGCCGGGAAAGTGCTCGCAGGACACCCTTGGTTCGGAGTATGGATAAGTGCCGGTTTGATGTGCGCCGCTTTCTGCTGGATGTTGCAAGGTTGGCTGCCGCCGGGCTGGGCCTTGCTGGGCGGGTTTCTAGCGATTCTGCGTATTGCTCTTTTTAGTTACTGGATTGACCAGTATTGGGGCGGCGCCGTCCCGGCACTGGGCGGAGCCCTTGTCCTCGGTGCGCTCCCCCGCTTGCGGCGCGCGTTTCGCGCCCGCGACTTTCTCTGGATGGCGCTCGGAATGGCGATTCTAGCCAACAGCCGGCCATACGAGGGCCTACTCGTGTCGATACCGGCTCTTGCTGCACTGTGTTGGTGGATCGTTAAAGGCAGGGCTCCTTCGTTTTCCATTCTTGCCCAGCGCGCCGCACCGGCTGCCGCGCTCCTCCTGATGACTCTGGGGTTCATCGCGTTGTATAACTACCGTGTTTTTGGGAATCCGTTTACACCTGCCTATCTCGTGAATCGTGCGACCTACGCGGTGGCGCCTCATTTCTTGTGGCAACGCCCGCGGCCTGAGCCAGCCTATCGCCACACGGTCATTCGTCAGTTCTACGTGGAGTCTGAGCTGCGCTGGTTTCAGGATGAGCAAACACCCCTCGGCCTTCTCCAAAAGACAGCTCGGAAGCTCGGCATGGCGCTGCAGTTCTATTGCGGATTCGTCTTGCTTATTCCGTTGGCAATGCTTCCGCGAGTGCTTCTGGACAGGCGGATTCGTTTCCTGGTTCTGGCTGGAGCCTTCTTCGCAATCGGATTACTGATGGAGACCTGGCTCATTCCTCACTATGCCGCTCCGTTTGCCGCTGGTATCTACGTCATACTCTTGCAGGGTATGCGTCATTTACGCGCGAACCGGCCGCGAGGCCGTTCCGCTGGTCTGTTCCTGGTGCGTGCAATCCCAGTGCTTTGTCTCGTCTTGGCTACGCTCCGTCTGTATTCGCAGCCGTTGAAGATCGAACTGCCCAGCTTCCAGGCGGCGACACCCTACGGCAGCGCGCCGCTTGGCCTTCCGCGCGCGGGTGTCCTGGCGGAGTTTGCGAAACACCCAGGTGGGCAGCTCGCAATCGTTCGTTACAGTTCCACCCACAACATTTACGATGAGTGGGTGTACAATGCAGCCGATATTGACCATTCAAAAGTAGTTTGGGCTCGAGAGATGGACGCCGCCAGCAATCTGGAGCTTCTCAACTATTTCAAAGATCGAAAGGCATGGCTGGTTGAGCCGGACTTCGATCCACCTAGAATTTCGCCATACCCACAGTCTGAGTTGCTCGCCCCCGGCGTTTCGCTAGCTTCGCAACGTGCATCGCTCGAATCGGCTAAGACGGCTGGAATATTGCCCGGAGTTATCAAATGAGACTGGTGGCGCTATTCATGAACCCGGCGATCATTGGCTTGGTGGCGCTCTTCCTGTCCGTGCTATGGATGCTGCGGGATGAGAGAGACAGGACGCGTCCGGTCCTCGTTATTGCCTTGGTGCTGAATCTTCTTTATGGCTGGCTATTAAACGTCGTACTTGGGGGAGCCGACAGTCTACTGCCCTGGAAATACGATTATTACCTCCTCCGAATGGACCAGTCTCTTGGCCTTTCAGCTGCATCGATCGCCATCCCGTTTCAGGGCGCTTGGCGCGTTCCGCTCTATGTGATTTATCAACTGATGGTGCCGATGATGATTTTTTGGTACGTGAAGCACCGTCAGCAGAGCGGAAACGGTTCGGTAGTGCTGGCATATGCCGCCGAAATGGTCGCAGGACCAATCCTATATGCAGTGCTTCCAGCGTGCGGACCGGTCTATGCCTTCGGCGCGACATGGCTTCATCACACGGAGCCGTCAGTGCAGGCAGTTCGATTTAGTGGGATGCCGAATGCATTTCCCTCCTTGCACATCGCCACTGCTCTGCTCTTCGTGCTTTTTGCAACAGGCCGGCTTTGGCGCGTGATCTCGGTAGTCTTTCTGGTTGGAACTGCCTTGGCGACGATCACAACCGGGGAGCATTACGCCATTGATCTTATACCGGGCCTGGCATTCGGCTGTTTTGCCGCCAGCATCGGCTACCGCAGGGTTCTTGCGGCTTTTCCGTACCTCGGGATTGTACTCTTATGGTCATTGGCGATTCGTTTCGGATCTGAATTGCTGATTACGCGTCCTGTTCTCGTGCGATCGTTCGCCGCGATTACGTTGACCCTCGTCATATGGACGGTTTGGAGGAGATGGAGAATAGCGACCACCTGTCCGACAAGCATCCACCCCTCGGAATTAGTCGAACCAGACCGCCGTCCGTCGAAACTCTTGCCATACCTGCGCCCAGGACTGGTCTCGCCAACTATTTCGCTGAGCACGGAGAACACGCTGTTCCAATCGGATGAGGCCAGGCCGTGAGTAGCCTGTCTAGCCGACATGGCGATGTGTTCATCCGTCAACTGTGGGCGCACCCTCTCTACGCCAGAGTTTATCCAGCCCTGGGGTTCGTCGGCAGCTTCCATCTCCGGATGGCATTCTGGATTTCAATCCTCGCGCTCGTTTCCCTCGCGGGGTGCATACTCACAGACATCCAGGTTCCGGGCTTTGGCGCCGTGGCACTTGGTGTCCTCGCCATCGCTGGAATGTTGCTGCCGCTGCCGGTCTATTGGTATGAGAAAAACCGGGTGGATCTGCTCGATTCATCTCTGACGGTCCTGTGGGCGCTGATGGAGAGCGTGATCATTCCGTTTCCGGTCCGAATCGCGGCGCGGTTGCGCATGCCCCTTCAAGACTCGTTCCTTGGCAGCGCAGACCGGCATCTCGGGGTCAATTTGACCGCTATCGTGGAGTGGGCAAGCCACCATTGGCTCGGCTCGATATTGAATAAAAGTTATGAATTGGTCATAATTCTGCTCCCGATCGCGGTTCTTGCGCCCATCCTGGCGGGCAAGCTCAAATATGCCAAGGAACTTGTCGTAGCAAACCTGATCTCCTTCGCGATTGGTATCCCTACGTTCGCCCTCCTTCCGGCGATTGGACCATGGATCTCTTTCCACTTTCCGCCGAACCAGGTCCAAGAAACTCTATGCCAAGCCGAACTGTTGGCGTTGCGTCTTCCAGGAGCGTATGTCCTCCGCTCGCAGGCAGCAGGAGTCGTCTGCTTCCCATCATTCCATGTCGCCTGGGCGGTCTTCGGTGTAGCCGCCCTATGGGGTTTCCGTTGGTTGCGCATCCCCTTGGCCGCACTCGGGGGGATGATTATCGTCTCGACAATGACGACTGGCTGGCATTATTTCACCGATGTACTGGGCGGGATCGTCGTAGCCATCATTTCCCTTGTCTTGGCGAAGTTGTACTTGCGACCCGGAACTGAACTTGGTAACACGACCCAGCCGCCCACTCTGAAAGTGTACCGGGTCGATGATCTCGGTGCCGAGCCGCGCCCAAGTGCCTGATCTGACCCGTCGTCCGTGACGAGGGGCGAGGACATGAGCGTCTAACGGAGCAAAGTGTCCACCTCTGGGTCCCTGGCCCGAAGCGTTGTGTACTCCCGTAGACACCTCGTGCTTCCGTTTCCCACCGGAAGTACTTTATTCCAGGCAGATTACGCGTGGCTTTGATTTGGACCGCCAATTGCCATTTCCGAACGGGTTAAACCACAGCTCCGGATGATTAACGGCAAGAGAATCGCGGTCGTCATGCCGGCGTACAACGCCGAAAGAACTCTAGAGAAGACTGTGCGGGAGCTTCCCGATACAGTCGACATCAGGATCCTGGTCGACGACTCCAGCAGCGACCGCACGGCGGCGCTGGCCGAGCGATTGGGTGTCCAAACCTTTGTCCACGACAGGAACTACGGCTACGGGCGGAACCAACAGACCTGCTATCGCGAGGCGCTGGCCGCCGGCGCGGACATCGTCGTCATGGTGCACCCGGACTACCAGTACACGCCGCTCCTCGTGACCGCCATGGCGAGCATGATCGCCTACGGCGTCTATGACGTCGTTCTCGCCTCCAGAATCCTCGGTGGAGGGGCGCTCAAAGGCGGCATGCCTCGTTATAAATACGTTGCGAACCGCTTCTTGACGGCCTTTCAGAACCTCTTTCTCGGGATCAAGCTGTCGGAATACCATACGGGATTCCGGGCCTTTGCCCGCCCGGCTTTGGAACGGCTGCCACTGCTCGAGAATTCCGACGACTTCGTTTTCGACAACCAGGTGATTGCGCAGGCGGTGATATTTGATTTCCGCATTGGCGAGATCTCCTGCCCGACGAAGTACTTCAAGGAAGCGTCCTCGATCAGTTTTCGGCGGAGCGTCCGGTATGGCCTGGGAGTGCTCGCCACCACGGTCGCGTTTGCACTGCATCGGACTGGGATAAAGGGAAGCTCGTTGTTTCAGGAAAGTGGGAGGAAAGTCGTCGGACATTATTACGCTGCAACCGCGCGAGAGGAATCTCTTCCGGATGAAGATCTGGTGAGAGCGAATTGAACGGAGAGAAGATGTGGAGTGGATGCAAAGACCGGCTTGCTTCACGCCAGGGGCCCTTCGCTGCCTCAGGATTAGTGGCGGAATTCAGGAGTTTATAGGTGCAGGTTCGCGTCCGATCCCGTCTGCTTTACCAGATCTGGGGTGAAGACCGTCTTAATTGGCCTGAGGGAAGGCATCCGTCGTCGGCGAGTCTGACCGCGTCGATTCTCCTGCACATTGTGGCCCTGCTTGGTGTCGCGATGATTTCGTTGACGGCTCCTTCCGCCGGAAAACCTGAGCAGGCGTACTCCCGCCTTCCTACCGAGATTCGCATCGCGGATCACCTTTATTATGTCGCGGACATTTCCGAACAATTGCAGCCCCGCCAGAAGGTCGAGCGGCGGCCAGTAGCGAAGCGGCAAGAACGCATTGCTTCGAGCGAGCGCGATACTCCAGTCCCAGCGGCGACGGCGGCCGCCCGAGCGCTGGTCCCTCCCGAATTGCGTGCACGCGAAACCTCATCCGAGCAAACACTCATCCAGCCTCTTTCTCCACCGGACCTGTTGCCACCGAACGTCCAGCTGCCATCGTTGAAGATCTGGACGACAGAGCTGCCCAAGATCCCGAAGGCCGTCGTCGAGCCCGGCCGTAAGACTTACGCCCCGCCACAGACCGCCACCCTGACGCCGCCCGATTTCAATCTCGTCCATGCCGAACCGGTTCCTTCGAATTCGACTCCGCGTCTGGTGCTTCCGCCGTTGCCCCCACCAGTGATCGACGTGCAGCCTCCGAAGATTTCGACCGCCGTCCCGGTTCCGGCCATTCCGATGGGCGATCCCGTGAATGTTCTTTCACTGAACAATAATCCAATCCCGTTGAAGGAGAGGCTGGTTGTCCCTCCCGGAAATGTGATCGGCAAGTCCGGTGAAACTCTAGGTTCCACGGGCCTCCTTTCGGAAGACTCGGATCGCACGAAACAAGCAGCAGGTACGGAGCGAAAGTCCGCGCCAGCAGCAGCGAGAAAAGCCGGTGATGCCGCTGAGGCGGCGAATGCAGCGGCTTCATTGGACAAGGCCTCTAAGCTAAGTAGCGGGACCAATGTGGCCCCCGCCGTGCCGGGGTCCATGGAGAATCCTACGGCAGCCAGAGAGAGTGCAGCGGGGGGGGGCCCAATCGATCCCCGGTCGGGAAGTTCGTCGTCGCCGGCATCGGCAGGTTCGGGAAATTCATCAGTTGCGCCTATGGCGGAAGGGCCGGACCCGGCGCGGCCGATTGTCCGAAGTGCGCCGAACCCTCGCGTGATCTTGCGTCCGCTGGACGGAACCTTCGATGCGGTGATTGTGCAGTCCTCTCCGTTGAGTCAGTTCCCGGAAGCAAAGGAGCTGCTCACAGGGCGTCCGATTTATACCGTCTATGTTTCCTTGGGCACCGCCAAGGACTGGGCCTTGTACTACTGCATCCCAAGTGACCGATCACGGAAGGAAACCGAAGCTTCCGTAGTTCAAGTCGGAGCAACAGCCCCGGTCCAGGCGCCGTATCCGACGCGACTTGTTCGCCCCGAAGTAACGGTCCCCAGCTATCAGAAATACATTTTGGTGCATGGATCGATTAGCGCGTTAGGACGCTTCGAGGGACTGAAGATCGTGCGGTCGGCTCAACCGGATGCGGATCAGGCATTGGTTTCATCGCTGACAGGATGGGAGTTTCGAGCGGCGACGGTCGACGGAGTCAAGGTCGGCGTTGAATTCCTCCTCTCCATCCCAGTGCGGGGGTTGTGACCTTTATGTCTCCAAGATCGATTTCGTGGAAGCGGACGTGGCTCATCGCCTTGGTGCTACTTTCGATCGGAGGCGCGCGGGCCCAAACCGTCAGCAGCGCGATGGTGGGCACGAATCCGGCGGGTCCGTCTTTCATGGTTGATGGGCAATTCTACAATTCCACCCAGACGTTTTATTGGCCGCAAGGCAGCAAGCACATTCTCACGTTATTCTATTCCTTCGACGCGAACGGCAATCCTCTCGGCTATCAGGCCACCTCAGACGGCAAGACCGAGTACACCTTCTCAGGTTGGACCTTGGTAAGACCAAGTGGAAACATCACGCTGCCGGACCTGACGGTGACCATTACGGCTGACCCTAGCACGGTCGCCTATGTCGCATCGATTTCCACGTCCTATCAGGTGCAGTTGCTGTTCCCGCAGGCCAGTCCCAACGCAACCTGCAGCGGAGCTCCCGGCAATGCTGGTCCAACGGGATTTCAAGATGGCGTCGTTTATCTCGGCGGCGCCTGCTATGCTACCAGCGCGACATTTTTCGCCGGGGCGGGCCAGATTACGCTCGCTGAGTTTCCGTACCCGGGCTGGGTCTTTTATGGCTGGGAAATCAATGGCGGATTCCAGGCGCCGCCGATAACCTCTTACAACATCACGGGGCCGACCACTATTATGCCCCTGTTTTCCATTGCCAAGCGGGTTCATTTCCTGACCAATCCACCCGGCTTGAAAGTCGTGGTGGATAGTGCTGTGTCGGACACGCCTCTGGCCCCCAGTGCGGACGGCGCGTTTTGCAACTCAGCCACTAGTTCATCCATCTCCGGCACTCCTCCGCCCGGATTCCCGATTCTGTGCACCGGCGACTTCGATTTCCTCCCACTGAGTTCCCATCGGGTGGGTGCCAATAGCCCTCAGCTGGACAATTACAACAACTACTGGGTGTTTGAAGGATTCACGAACGGACTGGGTCAAGACGCAGTTTTTGTACCCGATACCCAAACCAACATCGCCACGACGCTAACTGCAACCTTCGTCGCCGGCGTGAAGGTAGCCCTCATCTCGAGCCAGCCTGGATTGAAATTCATCGTCGACGGCCGCAGCAACTGGCAGAGCTACACATTCGTCTGGGGCCAGGGCGAAACGCACACCATTAGCGTTCCCTCAACCCAGGTAGATGGGAACGGGCGGACGTGGAACTTCGTCAAATGGTCCAACGGCGGACCGCAGACGCAGACCCTGGTTTTACCAGTCGGCGTAACCGCCATCCCGCTGACGGCCACCTTCGTCGAACAGCCGGAAGTTTCCATCAACAGCGTTCCGCAGGGGATCCAGTTGACGGCCAACGGCTCACCCTGCACAACTCCCTGCGTCATCAGCCAGCCGTCCGGAACATCGATCCAAGTCGTCGCGCCCACGACAATTTCCTCGAGTTCGACGTCCCGCCTCAGCTTCACCGGTTGGGCCGACGGCGCGACCTCAGCCACAAGAACGATTTCGTTTAGTGGAAATGCCCAGGCATTTCAGGCGAATTATCAGAGCCAATGGGCGCTTACGAGCGCGGCGGTTCCGGCGGGCACCGCAAGCTTCACCTATAGTCCTCCGACGCCCGACGGGTTCTTCAATGACGGCACGCCAGTGACCGTCACAGTGGTTCCGGCAAGTGGCTCTAAGTTCGTCAAATGGGGAGGCGATCTTTCCGGCGCCTACACGCCCGCCTATCTGACCATGAACGCCCCCCATTCCATTGTTGCGTATACGCAACCTGTTCCCTCCATCGCTCCGGCAGGAATCATGAGCGCCGCCGGAGCCACGCCGGATGGAACCATGGCACCCGGGTCGGAGATCTCCATTTACGGAAATAACCTCGCGCCGACACCCCAGATCGCTTCAACCAACCCGCTACCTCAATCGCTCGGCGATATCACCGTAACCATCGGCAATTACCTTCTGCCGCTGCTGTTCGTGTCCCCGACGCAGATCAACGCGCAGCTTCCGGTGGAACTAGTCGATGGGAAATACACGCTGCTGGTGCAGCAGACAGGACAGCCCGATGTTTCAGGCACGCTGACGGTATCGCGCAACGCTCCTGGCATGTTCACGCAGTCCAACCCGCAGAATCTGCCTCTGGTACTGGCGCTGCATCAGGACGGCACGCTGGTGACCTTCGATAGCCCGGCGATTCATGGCGAAACAATTTCGATCTACGGCACCGGTTTCGGGCCGTATGTGAACACGACATTTGACGGGTTCTTCGTTCCGGCCGCACCAGCCAACAGCGTAGCCGACCCGGTTGTATTGAAGATTGGGACGGTTACCAAGACGGCGGATTTCGCCGGCGCCGCGCCCGGAGCAGTCGGCCTCACCTTAGTGCAGATGAAAATCACCGGCGATCTGCCTACCGGGACGACCGTAAACATGCAAGTACAGGTAAACAACAAAATGAGCGCCGCAGTCGTGCTGCCGCTGCAATGATCTTATGACTCACACGGCGAAATCTTTTCATCCCTCCGTCACGCGGCACCAGTGCGCAAATCGAACACCAGAAGTATTTCAACAGAAGACATTGGAGTTTTTGTATGTTTCATAAGCACATTCTGGCCTTGACCAGCGTCGCACTCGTGGCGGCCTCACTTCAGGCGGGAACATTCGGAACCGTGGTGCCGATAGGCGGCGAGGCCGCCGACATCGCGCTCGATCCAACCCGAGGCGTGCTGTATATCGCCAACTTCACCGCCAACCGGGTCGATGTGATGACTCTCTCGAACAACACGATCCAGACCTCGATCAATGTGCCGAATCAGCCCAGCTCACTCTCGGTTTCGCCGGACGCTCACTGGCTGCTCGTCGCCAATTACGGCTACAATGCGGCGGGCTCGTCGACCAACGCGCTCACGCTCATCGATTTGACCAACGCCAACGCCAAGCAGACCTTCACACTCAGTAATCCGCCACTCAGCGTAGCCTTCGGTCTGGATGGCAAAGCGCTGGTCGTGACAACCCAGGAGTTCATCATCTTCGATCCCGTAGTCGGTACTACCACTCTGTACCGGACCATTTCGCAGGTCGTCACGCTCGCAATTCCGCAGCCTCCCGTGACGTTTCCGCCCCAGTTCACACAGGCATCGGCCGCCGTTTCGGCAGATGGACTCACAATCGCTGGAATGGGAGGCACGGGGACCCAGTTTCTGGAGTACCGATACAGCGTCGCCACCCGTGGCCTCACCGCCACCGGCTATTCATCCACTCCGCCCCCTGGCCCCAGCGTCGTGAGCCTTAGCCAGGACGGAAGTCTCGCCACGTTCTTCTGGAGCGTTCAGGACACCAACTTCCACACGATCGCTCAGTTTTCGAATGCAGCTGGGCTCTTTCAAATCGGCAGCGCGCTGATCGATTCATCGCGCAACTTGATCTATGCGCAGATTCCGGTTACGGGCTACGCGGCAACCGGCAACTACGCCGCCAATACGCCGATTCTCAGCATCGTCGACTCTGACAACCTTTCCCTCGAGGATCAAATTCAATTGCCGGAGAATCTGGCAGGGCGAAGCCTTCTGTCTGCCGATAACAGCACCATGTACTCGATCTCTGACAGCGGAGTGATGGTACTTCCCGTGGGCAGTTTTGCATCCTACCCGCGCCTGCATGCTTCGGTGGAGGATCTACTATTCCTCGGGAATTTCTGCAGCCGGAGTTCCTTGACCCGGACCTTCACGATTACGGATCCGGGAGGCGGTCATACGCCGTTTTCGATTTCCGCATCTGGTCCCGGGATCACTGTCTCTCCGTCGAGCGGAGTGACTCCGGCTGTGATCACTGTCTCAGTTGATCCGAACGCCTTCGCGGCTTCGAAAGGCACCGTGGCCGCCTTCCTTACCATCACTTCAAGCGTCGCCATCAACGCTTCGCCGGCCAGCCCGAATCCGTCGCTCACGGTCCGGGTGCTGGTGAACTCGCAGGATCCGTCGCAACGAGGAGCGATTGTCGATGTGCCCGGGATCGTCGTCGATGTGCTCGCCGATCCAAAACGCAATGTATATTATGTCCTGCGGCAGGACCGAAACCAGCTTCTGGTCTTCAATGCCTCCAATAACGTGCCGACGGCGACCCTGCGTACCTGCAACACGCCAAAAAGCATGGCGATGACCTTCGATCAACAGTACCTTCTGGTCGGCTGCGACAACGCCCACATCATGAGCGTATTCGATCTTGACTTGTTGGTCGCGAAGACGCCCGTCTACGTTCCCAACGGTTATGTACAATCCGTTGCCACTTCGGCCAACGCCATTTTAGTCCACGTTCGTCTGTCGGATGGTACCCGTCCTGCCGCCATCGGTCAGGTCGATCTCATCCAGAACATGGTGACCATACTCCCGACTCTGGGCGTATGGCAGAACAATCTCCCCACCGATACCGTTCTCGCAGCTTCGTCGAACGGCGCGAATATTCTCGTCGCCTCGGCCAATGGAGCGGCGATGCTTTATGATGCCAATGCGAATACCTTTACGGTTTCGCGCAAGGACTTCGCTTCCCTGAGTGGTGCGTACGCGGCTTCGAACTTTCATCAATTCGTCATTGGAAACCACGTTCTCGACCCCTCGCTGGTACCGGTCGGCACGCTGAGCGGCTCGACGGTGTCCTCGGGTTTCGCCTTTGTCAATCAATACGGCTACTATCTTTCTGGCACCTCGAGCGCGAACCCCGGAACGATCGAGCAGGTGAACCCCTCCACGGGTGGCGCCATTCAGCCGACCGCGACAGTGGAGGCGCCCCTTTTGCCAGCGACCTCAAGTACCTCCGCTGGCGCCGGCACGAACTCCGTGTTCACGCGGACCCTGGCGCCTCTGCCCTCTCAGACTTCCATCATCACGCTGTCCACCTCCGGGCTCACCGTCCTGCCCTGGAACTATGCGGCTTCGCTCGCTCCTCCACAGATCGCTGCGGTCGTCAGCGCAGCCGACAGCAAATCGGCGGTCGCGCCCGGTGGATTGATGACTCTCTACGGCTCGAATCTGAGCCCTACCAATTTGGCTACGGCCGAGATCCCTGTGCCCACGGCGCTGGCCAATAGCTGCATTACCGTGAACGGCCAGCCGATTCCGCTCATCTTCGTTTCGCCGGGGCAGATCAACGCGCAGATGCCCTTCCAGGCCGTCGGCGCGGAGACGATCGTCGTGCATACGCCAGCCGGCGTCAGCGATAACTACAATTTGACAGTCCAGCCCAACGCGCCGGCCGTGTTCCTGAGCGGCGTCGCCGGACCGCAAACGAATCTGCCGACAGTCATACGTTTCAACAACGGATTGCTGGCCACCGATTCCAACCCGATCCGTCCTGGCGATACGTTGGTGATCTATCTCACTGGCCTCGGCCAGACGAATCCGGCGGGCGTCACCGGATACCCCGCCCCGGGTAACCCCCTGTCGAGCGCCATAACCACTCCGACGGTGAAGATAGGCTCCACGACCCTTGCGGTGCGATACGCGGGGCTGGCTCCCGGCGAGGTCGGCGTCTACCAGATTAACGCCGTTGTTCCGGGCGGTGTCTCCGTCGGCTTCAGCCTGCCATTGACGATTACTCAAGGCGGCGGCTCAATCAGCGTTCTCGTGCGCGTCATCCCGTGATTTTATACTTCTGGAGAGATCCTTTTATGAACATCGTTCGAACGATGCTTGTGGTGTCTGCGGCGCTAGCCCCGGTTGCAATTGCCCAAACCTGGGAGATCGGCGGCGGTGTCGGCGGCGGTTTTTACACCTCGCAGACCGTGACATCTTCCGCTGGTTCGGCCTCGGCGAAGCTTCAGAGCGGGCTGGCGGGCGGCGCCTGGGTCGGCAATAACATCTATGGCAAGTGGAGCGGCGAAGTGCGTTACGAGTATCAGATGGGAGACCTGGAGTTGAGCTCCGGTGGCACAACGGTCACTTTCGGCGCACACACCCAGCAGTTCCACTATGATGTGATTTGGCACGCGACGCCGTCGGGATCGCGCGTCCGTCCCTACGTTGAGGGCGGCGCGGGCGTTAAGCTCTACCAGGGAACGGGCACCCAGGTGGTCTATCAGCCCCTCGGCAATATCGCCGTGCTCACGGCGCAACAGGATCTCACGCCCTTAGTAAGCGTGGGCGGCGGCGTTAAATTCCAGATCTCGCCGCACGTCCAGCTCCGCTTCGACTTTCACGACTACTTGACACCGTTCCCGAAGAACGTGATCACTCCTAACAACGGCAAGGTTAGCGGATGGTTGCAGGATTTCGTGCCCATGTTCGGCATCAGCTACACCAATTAGTCAACGCACAGCCTGCCTTGGCGACCTAAATCGTTTGAACTGGATCATGCTCTTGGCCCATGAACCTGGTGAAACCTGATCCATCGCATGCCCCATTCTGACCCTATCCGCGCCATTCGGCCCAAACCGCTATCAATAGAATCCACTACATAGGTGGAAGAGTAGCAGCAAGAGGAACTTTTGCACGTCGGCGCGTAACACTTCCCCAAACAAGTCCGCGGATTTGGCGCTCTTTCTTCTTGAGGCCAACAACCGATGGCAAACCTGCGGGAGACGTGTTCGTCAACACACCTGCCACTGTGGGCGTAAAACGCGTTTACGGAGCCGTCTGCGGCGCCCGCATCGTTTTCGAATGAGAAGGAGAACTATTTTATGAATGTCTGTCCCGAAAGGGCGCTGGTTTCGAAGCTTACGCAGGGCGTGGGTCTCGTCCTGGGACTCATACTGATTGCGGGCTCATCGGCGCTGGCGTCGACCGAAAAGTTCAACGTACCGGACGACACCGCACTCCGGATCCGGTTAGATGATACGCTGACCAGCGTCGATTCGCAAGTGGGCGATCCGTTCAGTGCAACCGTGGTTGACGCGGGCGAATACCGGAATGCACGGGTGTACGGCCACATCGCGGAAATTGATATGTCCGGAAAGGTCAAGGGCCGCACCACGATGATGCTTCGCTTCGACCGCCTGGTTATGTCCGATGGCCGTCGCGCCCCGATTCATGCCGAAATTGTCGAGCTTTACCATGCGCCGTCCGGCGAGAAGGTAGACGTCGAAGGCGCGATTGAGTCAAGCAGCAGGGGCCGCAAGACTATCGTCCATACGGCGATCGGGGCGGGGGGTGGCGCCTTGCTGGGCGGAATCTTCGGCGGCGGTAAGGGAGCTGGGATCGGGTCCATCGTCGGCGGGGTCGGAGGGCTAGGCACGACAGCGTTCCACGGACACCAGAAGATCACACTCAGCAGCGGACAGGAGATGTTAATTCGTATTACCGGCCGCTGACGTTTGAACCAGAGAAGTACAGATCAGCAGTGTTGCAACTGCCTGGTCAGTTCCGCATCGAGGAAGACGCTCTAGGAAACGTCGCGGTTTCGGCGGTCTCACATCAACTTCCCCATCCCGCCCGAGCATTCTCGGCGATGACCCCGGCGGCTCGATGTGCAACCGCTTCGGCATCGATCAACACCTCGCGGTGCGTTATTTCTCCCCTACAGGTTTAGGAGTTACGCCCAATGCTCTTTCTTTGCCTCGCTCGAGGATCCCAACCGCACCAGAAGATGCGAACAGGTGCAGAATGCGCGCGATCACCCCGGACCACCCGGTTTGGTGGCTCGCGCCAACCCCCCTTCCGTTATCCCCGTGAAAGTACTCATAGAAAAGGGGGTACTCTCTCCAATGCGGATCTTCTTGAAATTTCTGTGAAATACCGTGCACGGGTCGTTTCCCTTGCTCGTCCTTCAGGAAGATCTTCGTCAGGCGGTGCCCGATCTCCTCTGCCACTTGGTACAGGTTCATCTTCCTCCCTGACCCCGTCGGGCACTCGATGGTGAATGAATCCCCGTAATACAGGTAGTACTGAAGCAGTGCGCGGAGAATCAGCACGTTGACCGGCATCCAGATCGGGCCGCGCCAATTGGAATTGCCGCCGAACATGGCGTTGTCCGACTCCCCGGGGAGATATGAAACCCGGTGCTCCCGATCGCCGGCACAATAGGTGTAGGGATGATCCTGGTGAAAGCGTGAAACCGCGCGAATCCCGAAGGGGCTCAGGAATTCATTTTCATCTAACAGGATCTTCAGCACGCGGCCGAGATTAACTTCATTCAAGACCGATCCCATGAGCCGCCCTTTGTGCCCAGGCTTCCGCGGGTCGTGTATGGAAGCCATCAGTTCAGGGCGTGCATTGAAATACTCGTTCGCAATCGAGCCTACCTCAGGGTATTTCCTTAATGTCCTTCCCTCGAAAATGGTCACCGCGCAAAAGGGCAACAGTCCGACCATGGAGCGGACCTTCAGGCGCTCGGACCGCCCGTCCGGCGCGCGAAGCACATCGTAAAAGAAGCCGTCCTGCTCATCCCACATCCCGACTCCTTCGGCCGGCCGAATCATCCCCGACGCGATCATCAGGAATTGCCTGACGAATTTCAAACCAAGATCGAGATAGGCCGGATTTGCCATCGCCAGTTCACTGCTGATCTCGATCATGTTCTGACAGAAGAGGGCCATCCAGGCGGTGCCGTCCGCCTGTTCCAGGTAACCACCGGTCGGCAAAGGCGCGGATCGGTCGAAGACCCCGATATTATCCAGCCCCAGGAATCCCCCTTCGAAAGCGTTATTACCGGAACGGTCTTTTCGATTCACCCACCAGCTAAAGTTGAAAACCAGCATGAGGAAACAACGCTCGAGCCAGGCGAGATCGCCCTTCCCACGATGCGCTTTTTCCGTGACGTAGGTGTAGATCGTTGCCCAGGCATGGACTGGCGGGTTCACATCTCCAAAGTTCCACTCATATGCGGGCATCTGACCGTTGGGGTGAAGGTATCGCGGCCTCAGGAAGAGCTCCAGCTGTTCCTTCCCAAAGTCCTTATCGACCAGCGTAAGAGCCGTGACATGGAAGGCGAGGTCCCAGGCGGCGTACCAGGGATATTCCCATTTGTCCGGCATAGAGATCACGTCGGCGTTGATCATGTGTCCCCAGCGGTCGTTGCGGATGGAACGCTGATTCGCTTTGAAGGGCTGAATCCCGTGCTCTTTGAGCCACCGGCCGACATCGTAGAAAAAGAACTGCTTGGACCAGAGCATCCCCGCCAGAGCCTGCCGCATGACGCTGGCCGCATCCGGGTTGAGAGAAGGAGGGATGACGGTCGCATAGAACTCGTCGGCTTCCCGGATCCGGGTCTCGATGATGGAGTCAAACGCATTCCCGAAATATTCGTGAGTCGCTTTCTTGGCTCCCAGACGATCGCGGAGCCGAAGTCGAATCGTGCGGGATTCTCGGGCTCCTAAAGTGAGCGGGTAATGCGCCGAGACCTTTGTGCCCTTCTTTTCGTGATTAACCGCGTCTTGTTTCCCGTGAATGATGTAGCTTTCGATACCGTCTTTTACGTAAGGGGATGGATTGGGTTTGCCGGCCAGCCTCTCCATATTGGTTTCGTTTTCCGTGAAGAGGAGCGTCGGAGCGCCCTCCGCGAGAAGAAAGCGCTCACCAAGAGCGCGATGAGAGACGGCCACAATGGCAGCGGTATTATCCTGAACCATCTGACGCAAGGCTGGCCGGGCCACCTCCTCCCCCCACGACCAATCGTTACGAAACCAGAGAGTGGGAAGGAGCTCGAGTTTCGCCGGTTCCGGGCCACGGTTATGAACGGTGATCTGAATGAGTAAATCTTCGGGCGATGCTTTCGCGTATTCCACGAAAACATCGAAGTAGCGGTCCTGGTCAAAGACCCCCGTGTCGAGCAGCTCATATTCCGGTTCGCCTCGGCCGCGGGCACGGTTGGTCGTGATCAGATCGTTATACGGGTAGGCCACGTGAGGGTACTTGTAGAGGTACTTCATGTACGAATGGGTCGGTGTCGAGTCGAGATAGAAGTAGTATTCCTTCACATCCTCCCCGTGATTCCCCTCGCCATTAGTCAGGCCGAACAGACGTTCCTTCAAGATCGGATCGTTGCCGTTCCAGAGCGCCAAGGCGAAGCAGAGACTCTGGCGGTCATCGGAAACACCGGCCAGGCCATCTTCGCCCCAACGGTAGGCCCGGGAACGGGCTTGGTCATGGGAGAAGTAATTCCAGGCGTCTCCGCTCTCGCTGTAGTCCTCACGGACGGTTCCCCACTGACGTTCGCTCAAGTAAGGGCCCCACTTCTTCCAAGGGGCCTTCCTCTTTCGCGCTTCCTCAAGACGAGATTCTTCGGCATTCATCGCTCTCACACTCCCACGGTCTCTTCTTCCCGTGTAAGGATCCGTACGATCACCACGCCTGCGCCAATCCCTCCGGCAACGGCCAAGTTAATCATAAACACCTTGGCCAGGTTGGAAGTGAACGCAATGGAAGAGCCGCCGACAAGATCTCCTTGAGCGGAGGAGAGTTTCATCAGTCCTACGATCGTGTTGAACATGGCTACGGCGGCGCCGAGCGGGAGCACGCCGCAGACCAGCACAACTGGGGACACCTGATGGCGCCGGATGATTGCCGCCGCGACCAATACAACCACAGCCGCCGCGACCATGGTCGACCAGTTTTGACTCAAGCCCCTGTCGACGAGAAGATCACGAACCAATCGCCCGGCAAATCCACAGAAAAAAGTCGGCACCAAGTACCGGTGGGGAGCTGTGAGAAGAATCCCTAACCCGGCAGCGAAGAGAGCTGCCCACAGACTGTTCATTAGCATCGTTGGAAGATCCATTCTGCATCCTTCCGAGTATTCACAAGACGAGGGTACTGGCAAACGCGATGGCGATCGTCAGAATCAGAAACAGAAACGCTGCATTGAATATTCGCTCCATTCCGATAAACAGATACCTGTACGAGACCAGATCCATGAATCCATTGATCAACGGCAGACCCGGCACCATATAGATAACGGAAGCCATCAGTGTTGCCGGCGCCGCTTGACTGTGACCCATGCGCAACCCGATGCTGGCAATGACCGCCGAAATGATTCCACAAACGAGTGTTACCGGAGCGACCGCGAGTTTCCTGGTTTGAAGCCGTGAGCGAACAAACTGCCCAATCCCCGCCGCCACAAAAGCGATCCCGAAACTTCCCCAATCGCCGCCAGGAATTTGGGAAAAACACGCGGCCGTGCAAGCGGCAGCAGCCATCATCACCCAGCGGCTGTAAGGAGAGGGCAGTTTCCTAATGCGCTCGAGTTCGGCAGCAAGGGCAGCGGTAGCAATCTCCCCTCTGGCCGCACGTTCCGCCAAGACGGCGACTTCCGACGCGCGCGAAAGGTTCACTCCAATTGGTCCGACCGGCCGTAGAAATGTCGATGACGGGCCTTCCCCGACACCTGTTGCGGCGATGAAATCGAGCCGCCATACCGCTGAGACCCCGCTTTTCTTGTAGGCCTTCAGGATGTTTTCAAAGCTTCGCACCGCAGCCACTGTCGACCCGCCGTTCTGCATGACGAGCAATGCCGCATCCAGCGCCACGTCAACAGGTTGCACACTGTTGTGATGAGCGAGGGTGGGACCGGATTCTCTTTTTGTTCACAAACCGGGGAGGCAGCGACTGGAAGCAGCGGGCAAAAAAGAAAAGGCGCCCCGGTTTCCCGGAGCGCCCTTTGGTTAGTTGCTAAGACCCGCGCTTAGAACCGCAAGCGCAGGTTGAACGTGAGGTTGCGAGCCGCGTTCGACTGACCGCCGTTCGGGTTGTTGGAACCGAGGACACCCCAATCGTTCGGGTCGGTGATGTCCAGGTAGGGATCGGCCAGAACCACGTGGTTGAACACGTTGACGAACTGGAAGGACAAGGTCGCCGCCACGCGCTCGCGGAAGAGGTTGAAATCCTTCGCGACGTTCATATCCATGTTCCAGCTGGACATACCGCGGATCTGGCCCGAACCTCCGCAATTGGTATCGTAGCCCAGAATGCAATTCCGGAACTGGCTGAACGTCGTCGCCGGAGCATTAAACATGTTCATGCTGTTCCCGCCGTTGTTCAGGTTGCTGTTGATGCCAGCACCCGCGGCGTTGTTCGCGACGTTGACGTTGTACTTAGCGTTGTTTCCGCCGGTCCACGGAGCGGCCAGCACTGCCCAGTCTGACGCGGTGCCCCCCGTCTGGGTCTCGCCAAACGACTGGTAGTTGCCACCGTAGCTGTAGACAGCCAATGGGGTTCCGCTGCGAGCAGTGAAGATCGGAGCGATTCTCCATCCGCCCAGCGCGTGCCCGAGGACGCCCTTCTGCGCACGGAACCACGGCTCCGTCCACAGGAAGGTTTGCGTGTAGGTGAATCGATAATCCCAGAACTGCGGTCCGTATGCCGACTGCATGTTATAAGGGTTGAGCGCCGTGTACGACGATGTCGCCTGGGATTGGTTTTGCGTGCCTAGCGAACGGCCCCAGGTGAAGTTCGAAAGCGTCGTCACTCCGTGCCAGTCTCTCATGGTGAAGGTGGTGTACAGGGCGTTGTAGTTGGCGAAGCCGGAACTGTCGTCGGCATAGATGCCCGACGCCTGGCCCGATGGGATCCCCGCACCCGTGCTGCTTGGAATAGTGCGTCCCTGCGTCCAGGAGGAAGCTCCGCTCAACGCCGACCACAAGTTGAACACATTCGTCTGGGTGATGTAGTTGTTCATCGTCGCGTTCTTGACCACCGCGTTGGTGCAGCTTCCGTAACCGGCGCAGAAGGAGGAAGTAGCCCCGCCCAGCGCCGATTCAAACCACGGCTGCGTCGCGGGGGTGGTGCCGTTCTGGAGAGCGAAATACGTGTTCGCAAAAGCCTGCGCGAAGCTCTGGCCGTTCAAGGTCAGCATGGTCGGAACGGCATCCAGGTCGCGCTGATTCCATTCATGCGTGATTTTCCGGCCGATGTAGCCGACTTCAAACAGCACTTTCGGCTTGATTTCGCGCTGAATGCTGACGTTGAAGTTGTAGGTCGCCGCCGGCCGGAAGCTCGGATCGAGCACCGAAGCCGCGCCGGCAGCCACGTTCCCGTTGAGGCCGGGGAAGAAGGGCTGAGGCAGCGTCGTGGACGGGGCCGGAATGGGAGCGACCAGACCATCGGTTCCGATGCGGAACGCCGTCGCCGGAGTCACGCCGCCGGCGCCAAGGCACTGGCCGTTGGAAGCAGCGCCGATACAGGAAACCGGCTGGCCGAGGCCAACGCCCAACAGCGGAATCAGCACCAGGCCGACGCCGTTCAAACGGGCGTAAACCTGCCCGTAGCCGCCGCGGATGACGGTCTTGCCGTCACCGACCAGCTTGCCGAGCATGCTGTCGCCGCCCTTCGGATTCCAGGCGAGCGCCACGCGCGGGCTGACGCCGCCGTAGAACGGGTTGAACGGATAGGTGTGGCTGGCTCCCACCACGTTGGCGATGGAGGCGAAGCCGATCGTTGGGTTATACACCGTGCCCGACGTAGCCTGCTGCGCCTTGGTATTGAAGTAATTCGTGAAATTGATGGGATGGCCCGAGGAGTCCACCAATTCGATCTGCTTGCCATTCTGCTCCTTCGGTGGCATTTCCACCGTGTAGCCCAAACCGTAGGTCAGAGTAAGGGTTGGCTTGATGTGCCAGGAGTCGGTGACATAGAGGTTGTAGAAATTGATGCCGCTCTTGTCGAACATCGGCGTTCCCACCGGGTTCAACGAGAGTTGCGCGCCGCTGCGGGTGAACAACTGCTGCGGCTGGTTGACGATGCCCAGAATTTGGGAATAGTACTTGTTCCAGGTGGAAACTTGGCTGGAGGGGAGACCCACAGGATAGGTAGCCGCCGAATAGGCAATGCCGGTGCCGCTGCCGATCTGGTACACAGGCGAGGTGTTGATGCCCTGACCATTGTCGTTGCGCTCGTGGAAGTCGAAGTTCCTGCCGAAGCTTCCGCCGAACTGGAATACGTGGTTGCCCTTCACCTTCGTCAGGTCGTCTTTGTAAAGACTGTCATGACCGTCCCAGAAACGCTGGCGCGTATTCTGGTTGTTCACGTTGTACGGGATGAGAGCATTCGCGGTCTCACCGCCGATTTCCAGAGCTCCGCCGAGCCCGGGGAGCTGCGGCGGCGCAGCCGAAGACGCCCATTGCCACCAGATCTTCGTGTAGCTCCAGTGGAAATCGTTGGTGAGTGTCGGGCTGATATTCGTAGTTACTCCGCCCACCAGAAAACTCGGCTTCTGCGGACGCGGGGCGCGCGCCACAGGCGTGCCGAGCGTATCGCCCGGCAGAGCGCCTCCGATGTCGATCTGGTTGGTGGTCAACTGCGTGAGGCCGTAGTAACGGTAACTGGCAAACACGCGCCATTTCTCGCCGAAGTCATGATCCACGCGGCCCACCAGGAACGCCGTCTTCTCAGGAAGCGAAACCTGACCCTGGAATCCTTCGACGTTGTGCGCATCACCCGTGTTGAAGTTGTTTGGCGCGGGCTCGTACTTGCTCCAAAGCTGCTGCACCAGCGCGTTCATACCGATGCCGCGCGGGTCGCAAGCGCCGGCGCCGCAGGTGGCCGGAGCCAGCGTCTGGCCGTTGAAATTAATCGCTGAATTCGTAAGGTTGTAGGGCACGTACGTGCCGCCCTGATTAATCTGGACAATGCCTTCCTTCAGCGCTGCCGTCGGCACCTGCCTGTTGACCAACGCCGACTGCGGGAAGCGAAATTGCTCCCATCCGAAGAAGAAGTACGTCTTGCCACCCCAGAACTTCGGCAGCAGCGGGCCGCCGACGGTGAAACCATACCGGTTGTTGTGGGTGATCGGAATCGGCGTGTAGCCGAGGTCGCCGACGGGCGTGTGGTTGTTGTCCCAGGTGTTGGCGCCGCCGACGTTGCTCGAGGCGTAGTAATAGTAGGCAGATCCGTGGAACTGGTTCGTGCCGCGCTTGGTCACCGCGCTGATCTGTGCGCCGGAGGAGCCGTTGAAGTCGGCTGTCTGTCCGGAGGTGGACACTTTAAATTCCTCAATCGTGTCCGGAGGCGTGGGGAGTACGCCGCTGGGAGGGCTGCCTGCGGCGCCAAACGCGCTGCGCGAATAGCTTCCCGTGTAGTCTCTCATGCTGCCGTCCATGTCGTTGGAGTTGTTGCCGCCGTCCAACTGGAACGTGTTCTGGTCGTACATGGCACCCGCGACCGCGCCTTCCGGCGAAACGCCCGGCTGGTAAATCGCCAGGCTGGACGCGTCGGAACCGAAGATCGGGAGATAAGTCAGCGACGGCCCGGCCACAGTAGTGCCGACGCTCGCGTTAACCGTCTGCAGTTCCGCGCCCGCCGCCGTGGTGACTTCCACCACGTTGCTCACCTGGCCTACTTCGAGGCTGGCGTTCATGGTCAGGATTTCACCGACGTTGACAGACTGTTTGCTCACCCGATGGGTGGAAAAACCTGCCTTCGAGAACGTGATGTCGTAAACGCCCGGCCTAACGTCGACCATGGTATAACGGCCGGCATCGTTCGTTTTCGCCGTTAGCGTGATGTTGGTGGACGGATCGGTCAGCCGCACCTCAACGCCCGGCATAGCCGCGCCCTGCTGGTCAGTGATCTGGCCCGCCACGGTACCGCCTGAAGCCACCTGGGCCATCGCCGCCGCGCTGCCGAACGTCAGCAGCATGGCGATCATTACCATCGCGACGAATCCTCGCCGCATGTAAAGCTGTGTCATTTGAGACATCGACTACCCTCCCCTTATTTAATAGCTGCGATCATTGCACCAAAGCATACTCGTTGTTCGATAGATGGAGATGGAATGCAGAAAACAAACAAGTTAGGCAGCAAGCCCCGGACGGAGCAAACGGACCCCAACGCCCGTTACTTCCTTTCCCGATAGCCGACTAGCCTAAATTTCCACTTTCCCCAACTAAAACAATTGTCGGCGAGTATAACATCCTTAGCATCCGGTGTAAATAGTTTTGTCACATGGTCCCTGACGGCCGCCGATTCGTCGGCCCGTTATTTGCTGTCCGGCAGGGTAAAAGCCACGATGCTGCTGCCCGACGGGGCGTCATTTTTACCGCCTCCGCAGACGATCACCACGTATTCCCGGCCGCCAATTTCATATACCGACGGCGTCGCATTGCCGGCGGCGGGCAGCACCGTTTCCCACAGCAGCTCCCCAGTTACTTTATTGAAAGCACGGAACTTCTTGTCGAAGTTCGTCGCCCCGATGAACAGCAGCCCGCTCTTGGTCACCACGGGCCCGCCATAGTTGTCGCTCCCGGTGTTCTTCATGCCTTTCGCCACCAGCTCCGGATATTCCCCCAGAGGAATCTGCCACCGGATCTCACCTTTGTTGAGGTCGATGGCATTCAGCGTCCCCCAGGGCGGCATCAGCGGCGGATACCCGTCAGGATCGCGCATGAGGATATAACCCTCGTTGCGGTATTTCTGGAAGTTCGGGTCTTTGGAAGCAGCTTCCAGGTTCCCCGCCCCGGAATCCTTCCCGGTGAGAAGAAAATCGACGATCTCGGCGACGCCTCTCCCCAGATGGCTGAAGCCCGGCATCCGGCCGGTGCCTTCATTCACATAGGTGATCAGTTCCTGCCGCGAGCGCCGCGTACCGATCCCGACGAGCGACGGGAACGTCGGCGGCGTCCCGCTGCGGTCCGCTTTATGGCAGCCGGCGCAATTGTTGTTGTAGAGCGACGTCGTGTCGTGCGTCACCATCCGGATGATCCACGGCTGCTCATTCGAATTCACGTACAGCAGCCCTGTCTCCGGATCGTACGCCGCGCCGCCCCATTCGCCTCCGCCGTCGGTGCCGGGCATCAGCACCGTGCCGCGCGTGCTCGGCGGGGTGAATATGCCTCCGGAATCGAGCTTGCGCAGCCAGTCGAGCACCGCCGTGTGCGCCTCCGGCGTGCGATTGGTCACCATGTCCTCGGTAAACTTCTGACGCGTGAATGGAGGAGGCTTCACCGGGAACGGCTGCGTTTCCGCTGCTTTTTCGCCATCGAGCGTCGAAGCAGGCACCTTCCGGTATTCGATGGGGAACAACGGCTCGCCCGTCCGGCGGTCCAGCACGAAAACGAAGCCGGTCTTGGCGATCTGCGCCACGGCATCCACTTTCTTCCCGTTCCTCGTGACGGTGACCAGGCTGGGCGCGGCGGGAAAATCCAGGTCCCACAGGTCGTGTTTCACGCCCTGAAAATGCCAGATCCTCTTGCCGGTATGAGCGTCGAGCGCAATCACGCAATCGGCGAACAAATTGTCGCCGATCCGGTTGGAGCCGTAAAAATCGAAGGAAGCGGACCCTGTGGCGGCGAAGATCATCCCCAGCTTAGGATCGACGCTCAGCCCCGCCCAGGCGTTGGCGCCGCCGCTGATTTTCCAAGCCTCGGGAGGCCACGTCTCGTAGCCGAACTCGCCCGGATGAGGGATCGTGTGGAACGTCCATCGCATCTGGCCCGTGTGAACATCGTAGGCGCGAATATTTCCGGGCGCTCCCGGCAGCGTCTCCGGCACGGTCGAGCCCATGACGATCATGTCCTCGAAGATCACCCCGGGACTCGACGCGCTGACGCTCAGCGTCTCGTAGGGCCGGTCCAGGCCCTTGCGCAGATCGATGTGGCCGTCGTCGCCGAACGTCTGGATCGGCTTGCCCGTCTTGCGGTCGAGCGCCCACAGAAGATTGCGATACGTGGCAAGTACGCGGTCCTTGTAGATTGTCACACCGCGGTGCCGGAAGCGGCGCTGGATCTTTTCCCCGTTGCTTGCGTCGAAGTTCCAGATCTCGCGGCCCGTGCTCGCATTGAGCGCCACCACGTGCATCTTCGGCGTCGTCGCGTAGAGCACCCCTTCCACCACGATGGGATTGCTCTGCATCTCCGAATCCTTGAACGCCTCGTGCGCGTCCCAGCTCCAGGCGACCTGTAACTGCGCGACGTTGGCCGGCGTGATTTGCAACAACTCCGTGTAGCGAATGTTATAGGGTCCGCCGTTGATCGGCCATTCCGTGTCGGCCGCGATCACCGAGGCCGCAACACTGCCGAGCATCAACGGGAGCATCCAAGTCATTGCCATAAACCGTATGATTGTCCCACCTTTGGCGAGTCACCGGTTCACCCGATCCAGGGCCCCCCGCAGGCGGCGTGGCAACATCGAATAGGACGACCATCGCAAAAACGCTGATCGTTGCCGAGAGTGAGCGCCAGCCGCCAGAAGTAATACGGACTTTCCTCTGCGCCCGACAGGCAGTAGAACGGGATACGCGTCCCATAGCCCGACGGATCATTGATCTACATCGAGCGCCGTGATCGAGCTAGATCGCAAATCGTGCAACTGGACCTTCTTGACAGCGGGAAACGGGACGGACGAGACCGTCTCACATCCTGTTACGCCAAGCCTCTACTCAAAGCGCCGGCGGCGCCGGAAACTCTCCCCTTGCCTGCTCCAGCGCGACGCCCAACTCCACCAGCGCCTCGTCCTCCCAGGGACGCGCGATCAACTGCACGCCCACTGGCAGCCCTTGCTCGTCGAGCGACCATGGCACGCTCAACGCCGGGAATCCCAGCACGTTAAAAATCGTCGCCGGCATAAACGACTTGAACATGTTCGCCGAACGGTCGCGATGCCGGAACGCCGGGATGCTCGCCACTGGCATCAGCAAGAACGGCACGTTCCTCATCTGCTCTACCAAGCTCCGCCGCATCGCATCGCGAGCCGCCAAGGACTCCATTACCTGCCATCCGGTCGCCTGAGGCTTGTCCGCTAGCCGGTCCAGATTTTCGGTGTATGTCCAATGTGCCTCGCCTTCCCGGCCCGCGATGCGTTCTTTCGACGCCCTCGCGCCCAGTTCCGCGAAGAAGAAGCTCCATAAATTCGGCGCGCGCTCCAGGCCTTCGGGCCGAAATGAATCGGCCGCGAATCCTGTTTTTCTTAACGTTTCCGCTGCGCCGCTCACCGCCGCTGCAATCGCCGGCTGAACGCTCACGCCGTAAAACGTCTCGAACACGCCGACCCTGGAGCCTTCGATCCGCGCTCTGCGAAGCTCCACCGGAGCGCTCTGCGCGTCACGATCGTCGTATCCGGCCAACACCTCGAACAGAAGCCGCACGTCGGCCACCGACCGGGCCATCGGCCCCGCCGCCGTGATGCCGAGCGCGCCCTCCATCGGCCTGTGTCCGACCATCGAAACGCGCCCCGGCGTCGGCTTCAATCCCGCAATGCCGCAGAAATGGGCCGGCACGCGAATCGACCCCCCGCCGTCGCTCCCCACTCCGCCCGGCGAGCAGCCGCTCGCGATCGCCGCCGCTTCCCCGCCCGACGATCCTCCCGGCGTCCGCTCAACATCCCAGGGGTTATTCGTCCGCCCGGTGATGAAGTTGTCGCTTTCGTAGCTTCTTAGGAATTCCGGCGTGTTCGTCTTGCCCAGGATGATCGCGCCCGCGCGCCGGAGCCGCGCCACAACGCCTGAATCCTCCCGCGCCGCGTCCGCCGCTGTGAAAAAACTGCCAAGCCGCGTCGGCGCGCCGGCAACATCGAAGCTGTCCTTCACCGTCACGGGAACCCCGTGCAGCGCGCCGATTTTCAGGCCCTGATCCGCCCTTTGTGCCGACGCCCGAGCCTGTTCGGCAAACAGCATCGTGAAGGCGTTGTAGTGCGGATTCACGGCCTCGATGCGCTCTAGATGCGCCTCGACCAGTTCACGCGACGACAGCGTGCCCGCACGCACCAGCGACGCCATTTCGCCCAGCGGCAGACGATGAATCACTTAGATCTCGTTCTTCCGCTGCAACCCCGCTTCATAGCCGGATTCCTTCTTCTCGCAGTAACGCACCTCGGCGAGCAGCATTTTGTTGTTCAACCGGACCTGCACCACCGTCTTGGGGATCAGAAACCGAGGTGTCCGCACCTTGAGGCCGCTTCGAGACATTTCGATCACCTGCACATCGTGGGGAGGTCCAACCGATGTCAGCGGGTCCAGCATTTTCAGGTGCGCCTTGAAGTCCACCGGAATGCGGGGCTCGCCGCGGTGCTCGGGCCCCTCCCACTTCAGATCGATGGCCACGTCCGCGAGCCGGAGCTGGCAATCCGCGCATTTCTCAAGATGCAACTGCACGAGCGCAGTGTCCTGGACGGACAACCGCCCGTTGACGTAATTCTCCAGTTCCGCCGCGCTGACGTGCGAAAGCATAACAGGGATTAGTCTACAATATGACCGCGATGGGCGCGTGCGCCATGACGCAAGGGCTACTCAAGGACCAGCGTCAGCCGATCTCCGTCCTGCGAGGCATCGACCAGCACCACATCGCCCGGCAACACCGCGCCTGATGCCACCATTGCCGCCAGCGGCTGCGTCACGTGCCTTAAGATCGTGCGCTTGAGTTCCCGCGCTCCATATTCATCGCTTGCGCCTTTCCGGAGCAGGAACACCCGAGCCCGATCGCTCACTTCAATCTCAAACGCGCGTTCCACCAGCCGGTTGCCGATGTGGCGCCGCAGCGCCTCGATCTGTTGATCGACGATCGCTTCCAGGGCTGTTGCGCTCAGAGGCCTGTAGGTGATCACCGAATCGATGCGGTTGACGAACTCGGGCGAAAACTTGCGCTTCACCGCGTTCAGTCCGACTCCGTCCAGCTTTACCGAAGGCTTCACACTGGGCCCCACCATCTGCTCGAAGCCGAAGTCTGGATGCAGCAGCTTGCGCATCGCCGCCGCGCCCAGATTGCTGGTGAGGAAGATCATCGTGCGCTCGAAGCTCACCGTGGCATTGTCTCCGAGCCTCAGCACAGCCTTATCGAGCACGCCCAGCAGCAAACGCGTCATGCTGGGCGCGGCTTTCTCAATTTCGTCGAACAGGACCAGGGATAGGCTGCATCGATCGCTCGTGACCGAGTTCACTTTCTGCTGCGAAAGCATAGGCGGCGTCTCGCGATGCCCCAGATATCCCGGAGGCGCGCCGATCAGCTTGGCCACTTCGTGCTCCATCTGAAACTCGCCGCAGTCGACTCTCAGCAGGTGTTTCTCGCTGCCGTGCAGGGCCTCGGCCAGCACTTCCACGGTGCGCGTTTTCCCCGTCCCTGTCGGGCCGAGAAGCAGGAACACGCCCACCGGACGGCCCTCCGGAGCCAGTCCCGCCTGATGCATCTGCACGTACGGGACGATCTCTGTGAGCGCGTGAGACTGGCCCACCACCCTGTCCGTCAATTGCCGCAGCAGATCGTTCTCCGCCGCGGGGCGACGGATTCTCATGGAGACTGGCGTTGTCCGCATTACGCTCATGAGTGTAGGAACCGCCCGCACCCGCACGCGCCGCCCGGAAACGCTAATAATTTGAGAAAAAACCGATTAGCGCGTCGCGAATGCGCGCGCTCGCCTGGCCGTCGCCATACGGATTGTGAATGCGCGCGCGCCGCGCGTACTCGTTCGGGTCGTCGAGCAGCAGCGATGCCTCGGCCACAATTTTTTCTTCATTCGTGCCCAGCAGCCGAGCTGTGCCCGCCTCCACCGCCTCCGGCCGCTCCGTTTTCTGGCGCATAACGAGAACCGGTTTGCCCAGCGATGGACCCTCTTCCTGAATGCCCCCGGAATCGGTCAGCAGAATATGAGCGCGGTTCATTAGGGAGACGAACGGGACGTACTCCTGAGGCTCGATTAGCGTGATGTTTGAAACGTTTCGGAGATATTCATCGACAGCGGCTCGCACATTCGGATTCGGATGCACCGGATAAACGATTTCGACATCGCCGCGCGCGGCCAGCCTCTTCAGAGCCCGGCAGATGTTCACAAATCCCTCGCCGAAGCTCTCGCGCCGATGCGCGGTGACGAGGATCATCCGTTTCGAGCCGGGCTCGGCCGGCGGCAGCGTCGCGCGGACCGCGAGCACCGCGTCGATGCCGGTATTTCCTGTCACGAAAATGGTCTTCGGGTCGATACCCTCGCGCCTCAAATTCTCCGCTGCGCCTTCAGTCGCCGCGAAATGCAGCGAGGTGAGCCGCGTAGTCAGCAGGCGATTCATTTCTTCAGGAAACGGCTGGCGGACATCGCCGGTGCGCAGACCCGCCTCCACGTGAGCCACGGGAATCGCTTTGTAGAACGCGGCCAGGGCACCGCAGAAAGTGGTGGTCGTGTCGCCCTGGACGATGACGCAATCGGGTTTTTCGGCATCGAGCACCGGCTCCAGCGCGGCGAGAATCCGCGATGCCGACTGCGCGAGCGTCTGTCCCGGCTGCATGACGTTCAGGTCGTGATCGGGCCGGAGCGAAAAGGCCTCCAGCACCTGGTCGAGCATGGCGCGATGCTGCGCCGTGACGGCGATTCTCGCGTCGAAGCGCGGATCGTCCATCAGGCAGCGCACCACCGGGGCGAGCTTGATCGCCTCGGGACGAGTGCCGAAGACGAAAAGGACTTTCAATTTACTTGTGTCGATAGGTGATGCGGCCCTTGGTCAGATCGTAGGGCGAAAGCTCCATCGTCACGCGATCGCCCGCCAGGACGCGGATACGATTGCGGCGGAGCTTGCCCGCCAAGTGCGCAAGCACGGTGCGATCCTGGTCGAGTTGTACGCTGAACAGGCCGCTCGGAAATTTTTCGACTACGGTTCCAGTCACTTCAATGCTGTCTTCTTTACTCATTAGCCTCCAGTAGTGATTATAACGCGTCACTCACCGGAGGCGCCCCGGCATGATCAGTGCCTGGCAGTTAATCCACGCCTAATTCACGCGCAGCCTTTGCCAGCCTCGTGTCGAGCGTCCACAGTCTGCACCCCGTCAGCAGTGCCGACGCGAGGAGATGTATGTCAATCAGGCCCAATCCCTTCCCCCACAGGCGGCGCGCCTCGATCATCTGTAGAATTTCGCCGTTGCCCGCAACGGTCGCAGCAGCAAGGGTAAGCAGGTCGGAAAGAACGGCGCCTCTGCCCTTCAGGTTTCCGCAGGCGAGCTCGCCGAGAACAAAGGGATGGATGAGGACGCGTCCATCCATTAGGAGTTCCACGAGACCTGGATCGCCGTGACGAAAATGCCTGATCCAAACCGAGGTGTCCGCGAGCGTCATCACGCGGACCGGCGCCGCGGGATGTTCGAGAGCTTCGGCTGGGAGCCGCCAAGCGCAGCCAGCCGTCTTGCCGACTCGCGGGCGATCAACGCCTCGAGTCCAGCGCGCACCAACGCCGTCTTCTCCCGGATGCCCGTAAGTTCGCGGGCTCGTGCGAGAAGTCCTTCGTCGATAATTAGCGTCGTTCTCATATGCATCAGTATGCCCGCTTCATGCATATTCGTCAAGGTCAGTCCGCCCGCAGAGACTTCACCGGATCCAGATTCGCAGCCCTCCAGGCCGGCCCGTAGCTGGCCATCGCGGCGATGACCAGCATCAGACCGCATACCGCGGTAAATGTCAGCGGATCGGTCGCGCCGACACCGAACAGAAGGCTCGCCAGGTAACGCGTCAGAACGATGGACGCGACCAAGCCCGCGCCAATTCCAGCAAGCGTCAACCGCAAGCTCTGGCCGAGCATCAGTTTGAGAATCTCCTGCCGCGTGGCTCCGATGGCAACCCGCAAGCCGATTTCATATGTGCGCTGCGCGACGGAATTGGACACCAGGCCGTAAGTTCCGATGGCCGCAAGCAGAATCGAAACACCGGCGAAGCTAAGAAACAGCCAAACTGTCGACTGAAAGTCCGATCTGGAGCCGGAAACGATGCTTTCCAGCGAAGACGCTTCGCTCACCTGCGCGTCGGGATTGGCTCGCTGCGCGATTTGCCGCAATTCGGCCCCGACGTTCGTGTTGGCGCTAATAAGTAAGTCCATCGCGGCCGGGATCTGGTGATCACCCCGCACCGATTGTGCGTAGGGCATGTAGAGAGCGCCGCTGATTCCGTCCGGGTCGCGCCCTGCGACGTTGAATTGGCGGACGTCGCCGGCGACGCCGACAATCGTGATCCACTGGGGGCTCCAGACGGGCTTGATGTGTCTACCGATCGCGGAGCCGTCCGGCCAAAACCGATGCGCCGTGGAAGCGGAGACAATCGCCACGGGCGCAGCCTGCGCTCCGTCGCCCTCGTCGAAGCGCCGGCCCTGCATGATCGGGATGCGCAGCATTTCGAAATAATCCGCGCTCACCGCTCCGATCCAAAACATCGGCGCGGGAAACTCGGCTGACTTTGGATGGTCCTCCAGATCGACCGCGAGCGACGGCGCCTCTCCATCGAGCGGCACCGTACTGGCAATGGAGACGTCGGAGACGCCGGAGAAGCCTCGCACCTGTCTCAACAACCCTTCGTAGAGAGAAACGCAGGATTCCCGCTGGCGGCAGAAGGATGGATTGGGGCTAATTCTCAGCGTCAGGACTTGCCCCGGATCGAATCCCGTGCGCACGTTCGACATCACGTACAGGCTTTTTAACAGCAGGCCGGCGGAGACAACCAGAAGAACAGTCAGCGCGACTTCAGCAACCGTGAGCCCGCTGCGAATCCGCGACCAACCCGACGTCGAGGCGCGGCCGGTGCCGGTTTTGATCGAGGTAACGAGATCGACCCGCGAGGCGCTCAGGGCTGGCGCAATTCCAAACGCAATTCCCGTCAACAGAGCCAGCCCGGCGGCAAACGCCGCCACCTGCCAATCGATGGATACCTGCGTCAAACCAAGCGTGCCGGATGGCAGCACGGGCTTGAATACCGAAAGAGCCGCCCCTGCCACCAGGACTCCAAAACCCGCCCCGAGAGCAGCGAGCAACACACTTTCGGTGAGCAACTGGCGGACGATACGGCCTCGCCCCGCTCCCAATGCGGCGCGCAGGGCGATCTCCTTGCGCCGGGCGGCGCCTCGCGAGAACAGGAGGCTTGCAACATTGGCGCAGGCGATGACCAGCACTATGGCCACGGACGTAAACAGGATCAACAGCTTGCCTCGGAACTCGCCTACGATATCGGCCTGGAGAGGAATTGCCGTCGTGTCTCCGTTCCAGTTGCGGGGCATCGGAAACGGAAACGCTGGCCGAAAGCTTTCCGTCAAAGACCGGACTTCCATCTGAGCGTCGGGAAGACTTGCGCCTGGGCGAAGCCGCGCGACGAACGGAACATACTCACCGCCCCAATATTCCTCAAAGTTCGACGAATCGAGCCGCGCGGGGATCCAGAGTTCCGCGCTACCAGTCGGGAAGCGGAAGCCAGACGGCATTACACCGACAATCTGCCGGGGAACACCACTGAGCATGATCGTGCGGCCGATGGCCCGAGGATCGGCGGAGAACTCGCGTATCCACATACGGTGACTGATCACGACCACGCCGTCCGCTCCGCGGCGTTCGTCGCTCACGGCGAGGCTCCTTCCCGCCTCGACAGGCACGCCCAGCACGGAAAACAGGTTACCCGAAACCGTGCTGCCGGCCACGCGCATGGTCCTGCCAATGCCGCTGAGATTGAACTCCGAGCTTGGCGACGCAGAGGCAATATCCATGGATCGACTCTGTTCGCGAAACATGGCCAGCGCGGCCCTGGGGTAAGTGCCGGTCACTCTGACCAAACGATCCGCCCCCGGGTACGGTAAAGGCCGGATAAGGAGAGCGTTCACGAGCGCGAACATCGCCGATGTGCCTCCAATGCCCAAGCCGAGCGACAAAACGGCGACCGCCACGAAGGCGGGGCTCCTGGCAAGAACCCTCGCTGCGTATCGCAGATCCTGACCAAGACGCTCTGCGAACATCCATCCCCACGCTTCGCGCACCTCCTCCTTTAAGAACGTCTCATTGCCGAGGGCAAGGCGCGCCGCGATGCGCGCTCTTTCGGGCGAGAGGCCTTGATCGCGTTGCTCCTCGGCTTCCAGTTCCAGATCCGAGTGCAGTTCGCGTTCCAGATCGCTCTCCCTGCGCCTTCGCCAAAACATCTAGGCCTCCTCAGCGGGCCACATGACGCGCGTGATGGCTTCGGACAGCCGCTTCCACCGGGATTCCTCGGCGGCGAGCTGTTTCTTCCCTGCCGTGGTCAAGCGGTAGTATTTGAACTCGCGCTTTAGATCCTTGCCTGCCGGTTCCCATTTCGCTGAAATCCAGCCTTTTCGCTCCAGGCGGTGCAGCGCCGGGTAGAGCGAGCCGTGCTCCACCTGCAAAACGTCCTCGGTGGTGCGCTGGATGTGCTTGGCGATCTGGTGGCCGTGAGCCGGGCCCGGGTGCAGCGTGCGCAAAATCAGCATGTCGAGGGTGCCCTGCAGCAGATCGATGCGGTTTGCCATTCTCAGTAGACATCCTACCCTCAATCAGGTAGACAGTCAACCCAGATCTATGGGGGATGGATGTCCTTAACTGGCACCAGCGAGATGCTGCACCCGGCAGCCCCGGTCGTCCTCCCATCCAGCCCCGAGCAGTTTACAGTGTTCGTAAGAACGCGATCAACGAAGCCTTCTCGGCCGACGCAAGATTCAGCCCGTACTCATGCCCCGGCACCGCCCGATGTTCCACTTTGTAGCCCTTAAAACCCTTGGGAACGTAATCCTCGCGCAACCGCGACGGATCGAACCACTCTTCGAGGCTCGCGACCGAGCCGTCGTGCGACAACAGGGCGCGATACCACAAGCCACGCAGGGACGGAATCCTATAAACGCCCGTGCCCTTTCGTGTTTCGAGCGCCGCAGCCGCCTCGGTCCCGACGGAAAACAGCATCATGTCCGGCCGGTACGGGTGGTCCTTGGGCGGCGCCCAACCCTTCGCCAGTGTGAGCTTATTGTTCGTGTACAGCGGAGCCGGGTGGCAGCCGCCGCAGCCTTCCCGATCGAATACCTTCTTACCCGCCGCGGCGCGGGCGTCGCCGGCGTTCGGATTCTTCGGCGCTTCAAGCGAGTAGATGTACTTGCCGAGTGCAAATGCCAGGTCGTCCGTCATCCGGTAGGGAGGCATTCGCTGTTTCTCGGTGAGGATGTGGTAGCTTCCGAAATCGGCGCTGTCGCAACAGGCTACCAGGACTGCATACCGCGCGATGTCCTCGGGTCCGCGCTGCCGGTGGGTGGCGTTGTAGTCCAGATACTTCCGGTCTTTGACGCCGATCAAATCGCTAATCGGCGTGGGATGCCACGGGCTACCGTTGAACCGCGCGATCGTTCCGGCAGGATCGCTTTTAGTCAAAGCCACAATTTCCGGCCACATCATCGACTTGATCCGATCGTGAATGTCATTGGCGATCCACGGAACGGCAAACCCGCGCCACGTCGCCAGCGCCTGCGAGTCTCCCGGAAGAAAAACTCCATTCGCCGATTGAAGTGCCTCAAAAAACAAATCGTCGCCCGCATCGTTCCCCTGTGCGCCATACAAGTAGCTCCCGTCGGGCATAACCCTGGTGTGGCAGCCTGCACACTCTCGAGTCGACAAGGTCAGGCCCGTCGATGTCGGAACCCACCGCCAGCCGAGCACCGTGCCGTCCTTCTGCGCGTGCCCTCCGAGTTTTGCGAACTCCTCGACCGAGCGGATCTTGGCGATGACTTTTGGGTCCTTTGTGCGGAAGGCGGGAACGTCGAGCTCGGCGAACGCCTGCCGTCCCGCCTCCACCCATTCAGCCTCGCTTCGCGCCCCGGGCGTGACCAGCGGTTCCGGTTGTTTCTTTTGCAGCATCTCCCAATAGCCAGCGGGTTCACGCCCTGGGAAGTAGACCGGATACGTGCGCACCCATTCGCCAGTCGGGATCGCGTAGTATTCCTTTTCGGTCAGATGACCAGGACGGACCTTGATTGCCGCCACCGGCGTCGCCCATTCGGCAAGATCCCGGTCATTCCAGATTCGCGGCGCGGGGATCTGTGATTGCGCGCCAACGCTGCTCGCGACAAACACGAGCAGAATCCACCGATTAGACATATTCACCCTCGTTGTCAGAGAACATCGTTGTGAAAGAACATACCACGAAGACGAGCGGGAAACATTCGCGCTATTCTGACTCTGACCCAGCATGGAACTTGTCACAGGCCACATTGGATGGATCGAGATTGTCTGCGGCCCGATGTTCTCGGGCAAGAGCGAGGAACTCATTCGCCGTCTGCGCCGCGCCCGCATCGCCCGCAAGCGCGTGCAGGTCTTCAAGCCCGCCATGGACGACCGCTACTCCATCGACGAAATTGTCTCCCACGGCGACCAGCGCATGAAATCGGAGCCGGTCAGCGGCGCGCAGGAGATTCTGCAGAAACTCGACTGGCGCACGCAGGTCGTCGGCATCGATGAGTCGAATTTCTTCGGCACGGACCTGGTGGACGTCGCCAGCCAACTGGCCGACTCGGGCAAGCAGGTGCTGATCGCCGGGCTCGACACGGATTATCTCGGACGGCCTTTCCCTCCCATGCCGGAACTGCTCTGCCTGGCCGAATCGATCACCAAGACGTTGGCCATCTGCATGCGCTGCGGAAATCCTGCAAAACACACCCAACGTTTGGTCGAATCCGATGATCTCATTATGGTAGGGGCGACAGGAATGTACGAGGCCCGCTGCCGCCGCTGCTTTGAACCGGGGGTCCCCAAGCAGGAAGTGATGGATTTCGCCAAGCCGCAGCCAGATTCAAAGTAACGCAAAGGCCCGGGGACTACGTCCAAGCTATTGAGTTAGAATACAAATAAGGGAATAACCATGCAATCTCTTCTGCCTAAAGACGACGAGCCGATTAAGCCGATACAGCCGCCACAACCTCAGCAGCAGCCGCAGGCTCAGCCGCAGGCAGGTCCCCCTCCGGGCTACCAATACCCGCCGCAGAATTATCCGCCTCCTAACTATCCTCAGCCGAATTATCCGCCGCCGAGCTACCATCCGCAGCAAAGCGCTCCGGCGCCCTCCGGTGGCACCGATCTCAAAGTGTGGATCCTGATGGGAGCGGTCGTGGCGCTGATGGGCGCATGCGGCTATCTGTTCTATCAGGTGAACGAGGTCCGGACGCAGGTTACGGATACCAAGGAAGCTCTGCTGACCGAAATTGAGAAGATCCACGAAACCTCTTCCGTGACCGTTCAGACCAGCAAGCGCAATATCGAAGCCATGCAAAAGCAGGTGGACGATTACCGGGCGCAGGCGAGACAGTTGAGCGGCGAAGCAAAGAAGGAAGCCGAGCGCCACGCCGATGAACTGGCGGCAAAGCTCGAGCGGGCACAGGCCGAGCAGGGACAGAAAGTGGCGGCCGTGTCGGCGGAAGTATCCCAGGTAAAGGACGTCGCCTCCGCGACTTCGACGAAGGTAGGCGAAGTGTCGACCGAGGTCGGGTCGTTGAAAACGGAAACCGCGTCGAATCGCTCTGCCATCGAGAAAACAATCGCCGACCTGAAGAGCGCCCGCGGAGATCTGGGCGTGCAGAGCGGCCTGATCGCCACCAACAGCAAGGAACTGCTGGCGCTCAAGCAATTGGGCGAACGGAACTACATCGACATCAAGCTCGCCAAGGCCAAGAAGAACGTGCCGCAGAAGTTCGGCGACGTGCAATTGCTTCTCGAGAGCGCGGATCCCAAAAAGAACAAGTTCACGCTGGTGATCATCGCCGACGACAAGCGGGTAGAGAAGAAGGACCGCACCGTAAACGAGCCAATCCAGTTCCTCATGTCGAAGACGGTACAGCCGTATGAGCTGGTGATCAACGACGTGAAGAAGGACCTCATCGTCGGGTATCTGTCGGTCCCGAAGGTCCAACAGACACGGAATTAGCGGGTATCCCGGCCATGACGCATGGCTGTTCCGATCGAAGTGCGCTCTACTCGCTGACGACGAAGAAGCCCGTTTCCACGCCGCCGGCGAGGATGCGATTCCAAACCACCTGAGCTTTCCCCGTGGCCTCCAAGTGCTGGAACTCCACGACTTGTCCGGACCGCAGAGAGGTGCACTCGTGCTTCATGCGAAAGCCGCTGGGGCTTACGTCCATCAGCTTGCCCGCGATCTCGTGGGGCTGAGGGTCCCTGAATTTCACCTGCACGCGGCCGGTGGCGCGGCGTCTTGGTTCCCGGCGTTGATCCTGCCCGGTGCTCACACGCTCGCCTCGGCCATGCCGTTCTCGTAGATCTTCAACTTGCGGCTCAATGTCCGCCGCGAAATGCCTAACTTGGCGGCTGCTTTCTGCTGATGCCCGTTGGTGGCGTGCAGCGCATCGAAGATCATTTTGCGCTCCATGCCTTCCAGACTCTCGGCGGAGGGTCCGGCTTCCGGTTCCTGGCGGATCTGCGGATGGAGGGGAAGGTCCGCAACGTGGATCTCTTCCTCGTTCGCCAGCACGGCCGCGCGGATCACCATATTGCGCAGCTCCCTGATGTTGCCCGGCCAGGAATACCTCTCCATGGCCTGAATCGCGCTGGGCGAAAAGCGCAGGGACGGATCCTGCTGGGCCAGAAAATGACGCGCCAACGGGGCTATATCCTCGATCCGGTGGCGCAGCGGCGGCACGTGAAGCGTGATTTGCGTCAGGCGGTGGTAGAGATCGGAGCGGAACCGCCCCTCGGCCACGGATCGCTCCAGTTCCTGATTGGTGGCGGCGGCGATCCGGACATCGACGTTCACTTTCTTCACGCCTCCGAGCCGGTAATAGGGGACACCGTCCAGGACGCGGAGCAGCTTCACCTGCATCTTCAGATCGAGCTCGCCGATCTCGTCGAGAAAAATAGTCCCCTGGTGGGCCATCTCAAACAGGCCCAGCTTGGTGGAATCCGCGCCGCTGAAGGCGCCGCGCTCGTGGCCGAAAAGTTCGCTCTCAATGAGGTGTTCCGGCAGTGCGCCGCAGTTCAGGTCGACCCAGGGCCTCTGGCACCGTCCGGAAAAGTGATGGACGGCGCGGGCGAGAACCTCCTTGCCGGAACCGCTCTCTCCGAGGATCAGCACGGTGGCGTTAGAGCGGGCGACTCGCTCCGCCTGCGAGAGAAGGAGGCGCATGGCCTCGCTCGAGATCACCGCTTTCATTCCCAGGAACTCGTGCGTGCAATCGGAACTCATTGTCACTTACTATTTCGCCAGTAATTTCAAAATAGGACCCTCAGCCAAACACCCTAGGACACCCATAAAAACTCCCCGTCGATTGAGCCACTTTGTCGCATGGCGCCCGCGCGGCAAGCGCCAAGTTGTCCTCTCCTCTGGTCTCGGATCGCGCCTATTCTATTGAAAACAAGGGATGTCAGGACCCGCGCAGGGCTGGCATACAGAGTGCATTCCTGAGGGGGAGATGAGTTCGTTCCCTCTACCCGTCTCTAGTGGTGCCGCCTCAGCGGACCCGCAGGAGAACGCGACCCGGCCGCTCGCCGGAAATCTCCGTCTTTTCATTCTGTTGACCGCGACCCTGGGGATCATTGTAATTCTCACCTCGCTGGCAGCTTGGGAGTCGACGGATCTGCTCAAGTATGCCTGCTTTCTCTTGATGGCGGTGTTTTCCTCTGGCATGCGGGTCAGCGTGCCCGGCATGCCCGGCACTCTCAGCCTGAACTTCATCTTCGTGCTCTTCGGCCTGGTGGACTTGGGGGCGAGCGAAACGATTCTGCTGGGAACCGTGGTGACGCTGGTGCAGTGTTTCTGGAACAGCCAGCGGCGCGCGACTCTCGCGCAAGCGGTTTTCAATACATGCGGCATGGCGCTCGCGATCGCGATCACGGAGCAGGTATACAATCTGCCGTGGCTGGGTCCGGACAAGGTCGATCCCGCGGTCCGGATGGCGTCGGCGACGTTGACTCTGTTCCTGGCCAACACCGTGCCTGTCGCGTTGGCGATTGCCATGGCGGAAGGAAAGAGATTCCGCGGGGTTTTCCGCGAGTGCTACTTCTGGTCCTTCCCTTATTATCTGGGCGGTGCGGCCGTTGCCAAGGGGCTGAGTTTCGCCAATAGCGTGGTGGGCTGGCCGACGGTGCTCGTCACCGGGCCGGTGCTCTACTTGATCTATCGCTCTTACCGGCTGTATTTACAGCGTCTCGAGGACGAGAAGAAGCACGTCGAGGAAGTATCCTCGCTGCACCTGCGCACCATCGAGGCCCTCGCGCTGGCCATCGAAGCCAAGGATCACAACACGCACGGCCACTTGCAGCGCGTGCAGATCTATGCGATCGAACTTGGGAAGGATCTAGGCTTGAACGAGGAGGAGCGCAATGCCCTTCGCGCCGCCTCCCTGCTCCACGACATCGGCAAACTGGCGGTGCCGGAGCACATCATCTCCAAACCTGGACGACTGACACCGGAAGAGTTCGAAAAGATGAAGATCCATCCCCTGGTGGGCGCCGAAATCCTGGAACGTGTGCAGTTCCCGTATCCAGTGGTTCCGATTGTGCGCGCCCATCACGAGAAATGGGATGGTACAGGTTATCCGTACGGGCTGGTGGGAGAGGAAATTCCCATCGGCGCACGGATTCTCGCGGCGGTGGATTGTCTGGACGCGCTGGCGTCGGACCGGCAATACCGGCGCGCGTTACCGCTCGACGAAGCCATGAAGGTGGTTCTCGCCGAGTCCGGTAAGGCGTTCGATCCAAGAGTCGTTAAGGTCTTGGTGGCGAGGTACGTGGAGCTGGAACAGATGGCGCAGCAGAAAAGCAGCGCGAGGGTGAACCTGTCGGTGGACCTGAAGGTGGTCAACGGCGAGTCACCCGCTGCGGGTTTCGAAGCGTCCCCAGCTCCACCCAAGGAACGTCGATCGAAGGCGGGCGCGGTGGATTTCCTGACGTCTATCGCGGCGGCCCGCCAGGAAGTGCAGGCCCTGTTCGAGATTTCCCAGGACTTGGGCAACTCGCTGAGCCTGGATGAGACGTTGAGCGTGCTTGCCGTGCGCCTTCGCCGCATCATTCCGCTGCATTCGCTGGCCATCTGGATCGCACGCGACGGCGTGCTGATTCCGGAGTACGTGACGGGCGACGATTTCCGGCTGTTCTCGTCGCTGCAAATTCCCATCGGACAAGGGTTGTCGGGATGGGTGGCGGACAATCGCAAGCCGATCCTGAACGGGAATCCGTCCGTCGAGCCGGGCTATTTGAACGACGGGAAATTTTCGACGCTGCGTTCCGCGGTGGCGGTGCCGCTGGAGGGCGTCAGCGGGGTTCTGGGCGTTCTGACGCTGTATCACGCCGAAGGCGACGCGTTTACTAAGGATCATCTGCGCATTTTGCTGGCGATCAGCTCCAAGATCGGTCTGGCCATCGAAAACGCGCTGCGGTTCCGCCGCGCGGAATCGTCGGCGACCACGGATTACCTGACCAATCTGCCGAACGCACGCTCCTTGTTCCTGCAACTAGATTCGGAACTCTCGCGCGGGCGGAGGACAAATACGCCTCTGGCGGTGTGCGTGCTGGACCTGGATGGCTTCAAGCTGGTGAACGACCGCTTCGGGCACCTGGAAGGTAACCGCGTGCTCCACGAAGTGGCCAAGGGCCTGCGGGAAGCCTGCCGCGAATACGATTACGTGGCGCGCATGGGTGGGGACGAGTTTGTCGTGCTGCTGCCCGGCGTGCGGCCAACCGACGTGGATGTCAAAACCACACAATTCCGCGAGGTGGTTACCCGTGTGTGCGCTGAACTGCTCCACGAGAATCTGCTGACATTCAGCATCGGGGTGGCGCACTTCCTGATCGACGGCACCGATGCCGAGCAGCTGCTGGCCGAAGCCGACCGCCGGATGTACAAGGAAAAACGCACGCGCAAGCCCTCCCGAACGCCGGAATTCACGGTGAGCGGCAGCACCGATTGGGCGGTCACGGTTCAGTAGACCCGGCGCGGCGTTTCCCTCGCGCATTCAGAGTGTTCCCGTCTTCATGCGCACAGGCGCACCGCAGCGTTATTTTATGCTTCGGGCATGAGGCGAACCCCGCATGCCTGTTGAGCTTTACCGGCAACATCCCGACCAGCACCACCCGTGGACCGAATGGTCGGAGGAGCAGACGCTGCACGTCGCCGTCTGCTATTCCAACCCCTTTCGCTGGAAGACGCGGCGCGCGTTAGCCAACGATTGCATCCGTCATCTGCGCGCGACTCCGAACGTGCGCCTGCATGTGGGCGAGCTGGCTTACGGCGATCGTCCCTTTGAGATCACGGTCCCCGGAGATATCCAACTGCGGACGCAGCATGAGTTGTTTCACAAGGAGAACATCCTGAATCGCGTGATCCAGACGTTCTTGCCGGACTGGAAATACGGAGCGTATGTCGACGCCGACTTTCACCTGACGCGGCGCGATTGGGCTCTGGAGACCATTCATCAACTTCAGCACCACGACTTCGTGCAGCCATTTTCGTCATACGCGGACCTGACGGGAGAGTCCCTGGGAACCGGTCATCTGCCCATACGGATCAATACCGGATTTGCGTTCAATTACGTCCAGAACGGATACCGGCTGCCCGGAGGCTACTCCGACGGGGGCTGGAAGCAGAAGAGCTATTCGTACGCGACGGCGGGAGCGCGGAGAGGCGTCGGCGCCACGGGAGGCATGTGGGCGTTCCGGCGGCCGGCGTTTGACACGGTGGGAGGCCTGCTCGACAAGTGCATCCTGGGCCACGGCGACTGGTTCATGGCGTTCGGACTGGTGTGCGAGGAGGTTCCCGATGTGCACCTCGGGAATTACTCGGCCGACTATCGAGCGGCCATCGCGGCCTGGCAGGGTAGCGCCTCGAAACTGAAGCAGAATATCGGCTACGTAGACGGGTTCGCGGTACATCATTTCCATGGATCGAAGGTTCGACGGGCATATTCGCACCGCGATCTGATTCTGGTGCGCCACCAGTTCGTGCCGACCACCGACTTGAGGCCGGACTGGCAAGGGATCTACCAGCTGACTCCCGACAAGCCGCAGTTACGCGACGAAATCCGGCGGTACTTCCTTTCTCGGAGTGAGGATGACCCGAACCTATACGGGTCAGAAAAGACGCTCGTCTAGGAACTTCCTGAGGTGGCGGCGACCCGCTAGCCGGGAGATAAGTCCCGCACCTAATCCACTACCTTGGCGTGAACCTAATCTCGTTATTGCGCAACATCGGCCTGCGGTTGAAGCGCCGCCTTGCGGAACTGATTGAAGATACGACGGCGTTCGTGCCCGAAAAATAAGCATTGACAGATTCGCCTCTTCTTCGCTATCATCAATCAGGCGAATAAATAGCGAATCAACTCACTGGAGTGTCTGTTATGTCCACCTCCCCATTTATCGGAACCGCAGGCTGGTCCTATCCCCATTGGAACGGTTTAGTTTACCCGAAGACATACGGCAGCGGATTCCACCCATTGGAATTTCTCTCGCGGAGGTTCGATGCCATTGAAATTAATAGCTCTTTTTATCAGCATCTTAAACCGGAAGTCGTGAGGTTATGGATGAAGAAGGTGGAGGCGAATCCGCGGTTTCAGTTCACGACAAAGCTCCACCAGAACTTTACCCACGCTAGAATGCTGGACGAAACGCAGGTGAAGGAGTTCTCCGAGGGCCTGAGGCCGTTGTTAAAGGCGAAGAAATTGGGCGCAGTGCTAATGCAGTTTCCCTGGTCCTTCCGGTTTACCGCCGAGAACAAGGACTTCTTCATCCGGCTCCGGAGGGCCTTTCATGAGTTCCCCCTGGTGGCGGAGATGAGGCACAGCAGCTGGATGGCGGAGGAGGCCGTGGGCGTATTCCTGGATTACCACGTCGGCTTCTGCAACATCGATCAGCCTGAGTATACGCGGGCAATGCCGCCAACCTCATTTCTGACGTCGGGCGTCGGCTATGTGAGGCTGCATGGAAGGAATCCTCAGAACTCGCTGGGAGCGTACGTTCGCGACGGAAGCCAGCGTGTGCGGCAGCACGATTATCTGTATTCGGAGGCCGAACTGGCGGAATGGGCCAAGAGAATCGAGCATATCAACCGGTTCGCGGAGCGGACGTTCGTGATTTTCAACAACGACGCCCAGGGAAAGAGCGTGGTGAATGCACTGCAGATGCAGGCATTGATCGGAGGAATCCACGCGACCGCGCCAAAAGAGCTGCGGCGAAAATTCCCAATGGAACTGGAGCAGTTCGGGCCGGCTTACACGGAGCAGCAACTGCTGTTTCCGGCGGCCTAGCGGATCTGAACGGATGCCGGCTCAGAGACCGCATGTGCGATCGCCACGGTGATGAGTTTCTCTCCCTTACTCATCTCCGTGGGGATGCGGACATTCAACTGGGTCGGCGTCCCCGATTGCCAGGGGGCGATGTATTCCAGGGGGCAACGTTCGTCCCCGACCTTGACGCAGATATTGTCGGGGCCCCCGTTTTCAGGGATGCCGTTGACCCATAGCGACAGCACGCCCGACGCGACTTCGAAGGGAGTCCAAGTCTTGCCGTCGCAGGCGCCGGTAATTTCAAGCGATTCGACCACGAGAGGAACGTCGACTGCTATGCGCAGAGGGTTGCTCCAAGCACTCTTGGCTGTCCGCACGCGGGCGTCATGCCATCCGGGCTCGAGCCCCGGAGGCAGCTTAAAATTTGCCTGCCAGGCGTCGCCATCCCTGGCGACAAAGACGGGCCGGGCGTCGAACGTTCCAACGCGGGCGTGGACAGAATCTCGGTCCAGCTTCGCGGCGTCCGACAGAAACCAGCAGGAGGCGTAATCATCACGCCGGGTGGAGAAATCGAGGCCCAGCCGAGTCATGTTCACGCAAGACTTGAGGGCCGGTGCGGGCGCCTCCGTGCTCGAGGCCGCGGGGAAATTCCGGTAACAGGCGAGCGAGGTTCCATGCCGGTTGATCTCCAGCAAATCGACGCGCGCAAATCCGGCGGTGCGGCACATGGCTTGCAGACAGGCCGGGTTTGGCGCAACCCAGTTGTCGAACTGTCCGCCGAGTTCGTCGATTTCGAAGAATTCCATCATGGGCGGCCCGGAGTCGGGCGAGGTATAGCTTCCGATGGCCGCAAGATCCTTGGTCAGGGCGCACACGCGTTCCAGCGCAAGCAGCGGATGCTTTAAATGATACAGAACGCCGAGGAACAGGACGATATCGAAGCGCCCCAGGCGTTCCGGCGTCAATTCGTAGACATCGAGGATACGGTAGTCGATTCTGGAGCGTAGCTCGCGATGGAGATAACGAAAATTGGCGCTTTCGGTGTTGTCGACGGAGACCACGTCGGCTCCACGCCGCTCCATTTCAAAGCTGAACCAGCCGTCCCATGCGCCGATGTCGAGCACGCGCTTGCCGCGAAGATCGTCAGGCACTGGAAACGTAGAGAGACGGCGCTTTAGACCTTCCAGGTCGTTCACGCCGTCGATTTTCCTGCCGTCCGGCAGCTCGAAGCTGTGCCACCAGCCGGTTTGGGCAAGTTGCCCGCCCCAGCATTTGACCAACGCCGAAGCATCCGAGCCGGTTCGCCGGGGCATGTTTTTTTGAAGAGCCGCTTACTCGGCCAGGGTTTCTTCCCCGCCCGGCGGCTCCGGAGCCTCGGAGAGCCCTCCCGCGTACAGCGCGCGAGTTTCTTCGTCGTAGCCGGGAATCACGTCGAGCGCGGCGGCTTCCTGCTCGGCCGCGATTTCCTCTTCGATATCCTCGCCCGCGATCTTCAAATTGCGGTAGTACAGCATGCCGGTACCTGCCGGAATGAGGCGACCCATGATGACGTTTTCCTTGAGGCCGCGCAGGTAGTCGACCTTGCCGTTGATGGCGGCTTCGGTCAGCACGCGCGTGGTCTCCTGGAAGCTGGCGGCCGAAATGAATGAATCGGTCGACAGCGACGCCTTGGTGATGCCGAGCAGGACGGTTTTGCCCGTGGCGGGCGTGCCGCCGGCTTCGAGCACGCGGTTGTTTTCCTCGCGGAACTTGAATTTGTCGACCACTTCCTCGGGGAGGAATTCGGAATCCCCGATGTCGTCGACCTTCACCCAGCGCATCATCTGGCGGGCGATGACTTCCAGGTGTTTGTCGTTGATGTTGACGCCCTGCAGACGGTAGACTTCCTGGATTTCATTCACCAGGTACTTCTGCAGGTCCTTTTCACCCATCACGGCCATGATGTCGTGCGGGTTGCGGGGGCCGTCCATCAAAGGATCGCCGTGCTTGACGCGCTCGCCTTCTTGGACGTTGATGTGGACGCCGCGAGGAATGGAGTATTCCTTCTGCTCACCGTCGTCGCCAATGATGTACAGCTTGCGCATGCCCTTGGAGATCTCGCCGTACTTGACGATGCCGTCGATTTCGGTGATGACGGCTGTTTCGCGGGGCTTGCGGGCTTCGAAGAGTTCCACCACGCGCGGCAGGCCGCCGGTGATGTCCTTGGTCTTTGTCGTGGCTCGCGGGATCTTGGCGATGACGTCGCCGGCGTGAATCTCATCGCCGTCGGCCACCATCAAGTGCGCGTTCATCGGCATGAGGTAGCGCTTTTCGTCGGCCTTTGAGCCGCCCTGCGGGCGAACCAGCACGGCCGGGACGCGTTTTTCGTCGGTGGAATCCATCACCACCCACTGCGAGCGGCCGGTGATTTCGTCCACCTGCTCCTGCATGGTGAGGCCGTCGGTCAGATCCTTGAAATGAACGACGCCGGTGACGTCGGTCAGGATCGAGAACGTGTACGGATCCCATTCGAGCAGCACCGCGTTGTTCTTCACGGGCGCGCCGTCGGCGTAGTGGATCTTCGCGCCGTAGACGACCTGGTAGCGTTCTTTTTCGCGGCCCTTTTCGTCAATGATGGCGATGATGCCGCTGCGGTTCATCGAAATCAATTCGCCCTTGGCGTTTTTCACCGTGACGATGTTGATGAACTTGACGAAGCCGTCGGACTTGACATCCTGCTTCGACTGCTCGGCCGAACCCGTAGCCGTTCCGCCGATGTGGAACGTACGCATGGTGAGCTGCGTGCCGGGCTCGCCGATGGACTGAGCGGAGATGATGCCCACCGCTTCGCCGCGTTCGACCAGACGGCCGGTGGCCAGATTACGGCCATAGCATAGCTGGCAGACGCCGCGCTTGGATTCGCAGGTCAGCACCGAGCGGATCTTCACGCGGTCGATACCCGCGGCCTGAATCGCGCCGGCGAGATCCTCGGTGATCTCGGAGTTAACGGCGACGATCAGATTCCCTTCATAATCGAGCTGGTCTTCCAAGGCCACGCGGCCCACGATGCGGTCCCGCAGAGGCTCGATGATTTCGCCCGATTCGATGATCGGCTCAACGTAAATGCCGTCGCTGGTGCCGCAATCCGTTTCGGTGACGATGACGTCCTGAGCCACGTCGCAGAGGCGGCGGGTCAGGTAGCCGGAGTCGGCAGTTTTGAGAGCCGTATCGGCCAAGCCCTTGCGCGCGCCGTGCGTGGAGATGAAGTACTGCAACACGTCCAGGCCTTCGCGGAAGTTGGCCGTGATGGGCTGCTCGATGATCTCGCCCGAGGGCTTGGCCATCAAACCGCGCATGCCGGAGAGCTGGCGGATCTGTTGCTTGGAACCGCGCGCGCCGGAATCCGCCATGATGTAAATCGGATTGAGGTGGCGGCCGGTGCGGTCATCCTCCTCCATGGTCTTGAACATTTCGTCGGAGACACGCTCGGTGACCTTCGACCAGATTTCAATGATCTTGTTGTAGCGCTCGCCGTGGGTGATCGCGCCTTCCTGATACTGTTGGACGACTTCGATCACGGCTTTTTCAGCGTTGCGGACCAGGCCGGCCTTTTCGCCGGGGACGATCATGTCATCGATTCCGATGGAGATGCCGGCGCGGGTTGCGTAGAGGAATCCGAGCGCCTTCACCTTATCGAGCATGACCACGGTGATGGGCAGACCGTGCTTCAGATAGCAATACTGCACCAGCTGCGCGAGGCCTTTTTTCTTGAGCAGGCCGTTGATGAACGGCATTTCCTCCGGCAGCACGTCGTTGAGGATCACGCGGCCCACGGTGGTGTCCATGTACTGCTTGGCGAACTCGATCGGCTCGGTGTGCATCAGGTTCTGGCTGTCGAAGGCCTTAGTGAGGTCGATCACCTTGCCGGTGTAACGCAGTCGGATGGGGGTGAGCGTCTCGACTTCGCCCATTTCCAGAGCGATAAGCACGTCGTCGACGGAGGCAAACATGCGGCCTTCGCCCTTCGTACCGGGGCGGGCCTTGGTCAGGTAATAGAGACCCAGCACCATGTCCTGCGTCGGCACCGCGATGGGCGCGCCGTGCGCGGGAGACAAAATGTTGTTAGAAGACAACATTAGTGTTGAAGCCTCGATCTGCGCTTCCGGCGACAACGGAATATGGACGGCCATCTGGTCGCCGTCGAAGTCGGCGTTGAAGGCGGTACAGGTCAGTGGATGCAGCTTGATCGCTTTGCCCTCCACCAGAACGGGCTCAAAGGCCTGAATGCCCAGGCGGTGCAACGTGGGGGCGCGGTTCAACAGGATGGGATGATCCTTGATGACCTCTTCGAGAATGTCCCAAACCACCGGATCCTGCTGCTCGACAAGTTCCTTCGCCTGCTTGATCGTGGTGCAATGACCGCGCTGCTCGAGGCGGTGATAGATAAACGGTTTGAACAGCTCCAGCGCCATCTTCTTGGGAAGGCCGCACTGGTTGAGCTTCAAATCGGGACCGACGACGATGACCGAACGGCCGGAATAATCGACGCGCTTGCCGAGCAGGTTCTGACGGAAACGGCCCTGCTTGCCCTTAAGCGTATCGGAGAGAGACTTGAGCGGCCGGTTGTTGGCTCCGCGCAGCACGCGGCCGCGGCGGCCGTTGTCGAACAATGCGTCGACGGCTTCCTGCAGCATGCGCTTTTCATTGCGGACGATCACGTCCGGCGCGTGCAGTTCTATGAGCTTCTTCAGACGGTTATTGCGGTTGATGACGCGGCGATAGAGGTCGTTCAGATCGGAGGTGGCGAAGCGGCCGCCATCCAGGGGAACGAGAGGACGCAGCTCCGGCGGAATCACAGGGATGACGTCCAGAATCATCCACTCCGGCTTGTTGCCCGACTTGCGGAAGCTTTCGGCCACGCGCAGGCGCTTGGCGTACTTCAGCTTCTTCTGCTGGGAAACCTCGGTCTTCATCTTCTCGCGAATTTCGAGGCTGAGGCTTTCGCAATCGACCTTCTTGAGAAGGTCCTTGATGCCTTCGGCGCCCATCATGGCGACGAATTTTCCCGCATATTCGGTATCGAGCTGGCGCTTGCGCTCGTCCGAGATCACTTCGCCGCGCTTCAGGTCCGGTACTTCGCCGTTGTCGACAACCACGAAGGCCTCGAAGTAAAGCACACGCTCCAGTTCACGCAGGGTGATGTCGAGCAGGTAACCGATGCGCGACGGCAGGCCCTTGAAGAACCAGACGTGGGAACAGGGGCTGGCGAGTTCGATGTGGCCGAGGCGCTCGCGGCGCACCCGGGAGAGAGTGACTTCAACACCGCACTTGTCACAGATCACGCCGCGGTGCTTCATGCGCTTGTACTTGCCGCACAAGCACTCCCAATCGGCGATGGGGCCGAAGATGCGGGCGCAGAACAGCCCGTCGCGCTCCGGCTTGAAGGTCCGGTAATTGATGGTTTCCGGCTTCGTGACCTCGCCATGGGACCAGCTCCGGATCTTTTCCGGGCTCGCCAGCGAGATGCGGATCGAGTCGAAATCGGCGATCAAATTTGCACGGTCGTACGGAGAAGAACGGTACATGATATCTCCCTTGTAATTAATCCGCCGCCAGAGCGGTGTCCAGCTCTTCAACTTGTTTCTTCATCAACTCGACGTCGAGACACAGCGACTGCAATTCGCGGATCAGCACGTTGAAGCTTTCCGGAACGCCCGGTTCCGCCGCCGCCTCGCCCTTCACGATGGCTTCGTAGATCTTGGCGCGGCCGTAGACGTCGTCGGACTTGGCCGTCAAGAGCTCCTGCAGGACGTACGCGGCGCCGTAGGCTTCCAGCGCCCAGACTTCCATTTCGCCGAAGCGCTGGCCGCCGAACTGGGCCTTGCCGCCCAACGGCTGCTGGGTGATCAGCGAATACGGCCCGATGGAACGCGCGTGGATCTTGTCGTCGACCAGGTGCGACAACTTCAACATGTAAATGTAGCCGACGGTGACCGGCTGCTCAAACATCTGGCCGCTGATGCCGTCGACCAGCTGCACCTTGCCGGAACTCGGCAGGTTCGCGGCCTTGAGCTGCGCCTTGATGTCCTTTTCGGTAGCGCCGTCGAATACCGGCGTGGCGAACTTCACCCCTAGGGCCTTGGCCGCCCAGCCGAGGTGCGTTTCCAGAATCTGCCCGACGTTCATACGGCTCGGGACGCCGAGCGGATTGAGGACGATTTCGACCGGCGTCCCGTCGGGAAGGTACGGCATATCTTCCTCAGGGACGATGCGCGCGATGACGCCCTTGTTTCCGTGACGGCCGGCCATTTTATCGCCCACCGACAGCTTGCGTTTCATCGCGATGTAACACTTGACTTGTTTAATGACGCCCGGAGGAAGTTCGTCGCCCTTGCGCAGCTTGGCGATCTTTTCATCCGTGATCTTTTCCAGAACAGCGATCTGGCGCGAGGTCATCTCCTCGATCTCGTCGATCTGCTCGTTGAGCCGTGGGTCCTTGTCCTTCAGCTTCATGCGTTTCAGATCTCGCGCGCGCAGCTTTTCGATCATGTCGCGCGTCAGATCCGTGCCCTTGGCGAGCAGCTTTTTGTTCGTCTTTTCGTCGTGCAGGTCGGCCAGCAGCTGCTTGCCGTCCAGCAGGTTGGCGAGGCGCTTGGCGCGCTCGTCGTTCAAGATGCGCTTCTCGTCTTCCAGGTTGCGGCGCAGGCGCTCTTCCTGATTTTCCAGGATGAGCTTGGAGCGTTCGTCCAATTCCGCGCCCTTGCGCGAGAACACTTTGCAATCGACGACCGTTCCTTCGATGCCTGGCGGGCAGTACAGCGACGCGTCCTTCACGTCGCCTGCCTTTTCGCCGAAGATCGCGCGGAGCAGTTTTTCCTCCGGCGTCAACTGGGTTTCACCCTTCGGCGTCACTTTGCCGACCAGAATGTCGCCCGGCTTGACGGTCGCGCCGATGCGAATGATGCCGCTCTCATCGAGGTTGCGAAGGAAGCCCTCGGCGATATTCGGAATATCGCGCGTGATTTCCTCGGGACCGAGCTTCGTATCGCGAGCGTCGACTTCGAACTCCTCAATGTGGATCGAGGTGTAGTAGTCCTCCTTGACCAGCTTCTCGGACACGACGATCGCATCCTCGAAGTTGTAGCCGCGCCACGGCATGAAGGCCACCAGAACGTTGCGGCCCAGAGCGAGCTCGCCCAACTCGGTACAAGGACCGTCGGCCAGCACGTCGCCCTTCTTCACCTTCTGGCCCTGCTGCACGATGGGCTTCTGGTTGATACAGGTGTTCTGATTGGAGCGCTTGAACTTCGTCATCGCGTAGATGTCCGCGCCCACTTCGCGCGAAAGCTGCCCTTCATGGACATTGCCTTCGACGCGAACGATGATCCGCTCGCTATCCACCGAATCCACGATACCGCTGCGCTTGCAGATCACCACGGCGCCTGAGTCGCGCGCAGTGACGCGCTCCATGCCGGTACCGACATAGGGCGAATCGGCGCGCAGCAGAGGCACGGCCTGGCGCTGCATGTTCGATCCCATCAACGCGCGGTTGGCGTCGTCGTTTTCCAGGAACGGAATCAGGCTGGCGGCCACCGACACGAGCTGCTTCGGACTGACGTCCATGTACTCGATCTCGCCGACGTGCTTCAGCACGAAGTTGCCGGCCTGGCGGGCGTTCACCAGCTCGGCCGAGATATAGCCCTTCTCGTCCATGGGGACATTGGCCTGGGCGATGATGTACTTATCTTCTTCCCACGCCGACAGATAATCGCAGTGGGCCTCGTATTCCAGACCGCCCTTCTTGCCAGCGGGAGATTTCAGAACCTTTTCGAGTTCCGGAGCCAGCATCACCTGGCCGACCTTGAGATCGGTGTCGCCCGGATTCTGGATCTTCACTTCGTCCACCACGCGGCCTTCCTTCACGCGGCGGTACGGGCTTTCGATAAAGCCGTATTCGTTGATCCGCGCAAAGCATGACAGAGAGCTGATCAGACCAATGTTCGGGCCTTCCGGCGTTTCAATTGGGCAGATGCGTCCGTAGTGCGTCGGGTGCACGTCGCGGACTTCGAATCCGGCGCGCTCGCGGGACAGACCACCCGGCCCGAGGGCCGACAGACGCCGCTTGTGGGTGATTTCCGACAGCGGGTTCGTCTGATCCATGAACTGCGACAGCTGCGAGGAGCCGAAGAACTCGCGTATGGCGGCCATCACGGGCTTGGCGTTCACCAGGTCGTGCGGCATGGCCGTCGACATTTCCTGGTAGACCGACATTTTTTCCTTGATGGCGCGCTCCATGCGCACCAGGCCGATGCGGAACTGGTTTTCGAGCAGTTCGCCCACCGCGCGCACACGGCGGTTGCCAAGGTGATCGATATCGTCCACGGCGCCGATGCCCTTGCGCAGCTTCAGCAGGTACTTAATCGTTCCGATGAAGTCGTCGTGATCGAGAACGCGGCGATCCATCGGGTTCCGGCCCGCGTTGGCCGGATCCTGCGTCCAGGATTCTGGAGCGTAATCGGCCTTCTCATGCAACTTGATATTGAACTTCATGCGGCCAACGCGCGAGAAGTCGTACTTTCGCGCGTCGAAAAACATGCCCTGGAACAACTGCGTGGCGGTGTCAACGGTCGGCGGATCGCCGGGGCGCAACTTGCGGTAGATTTCGAGCAGCGCGTCGTTCTGCGCCTTGACGCCGTCCTTCTTGAGCGTCATCGAAATGACGTTGCCCACGTCGTCGAGCTCGGGGAAGAAGATATCGAACGTCGTGATGCCGGCTTCGATGAGCTTGGCCACCACCGGAGGCGTCAACTCGTGATTGGCCTCGATCAGCACTTCGCCGGTTTCCATGTCCACCACGTCGGCGGCGACGTAGGCGCCTTCGAGATCGTTCGCCGCGACCTCCACCTGCTCGATCTTGGCCTTCTGCATTTCCTTGAAGACGCTGTTGGTGATCTTGCGGCCCTGCGGCACTACGGTGTCGCCGGACTTCGAGTGAATCGCGAAGGATAGCTTATGGCCGACGATGGCGTCCTTAACTTTGCCTTCCTTGTCGACCAGCTTCCAGAACAGCCTCTTGTCCTTGATGACGACATCGGCGGTCTTGTAGAATGCGCGAAGAATCTCCGCGTCGGACTTCAAGCCGAGGGCGCGCAGGAAGACCGTGCCGTAGAACTTCCGCTTGCGGTCGATGCGGACATGCAGCAGGTTCTTGGCGTCGTATTCAAACTCCACCCAGCTGCCGCGATAAGGAATAATCTTGCCAAGGAAGTAGCTCTGCGCCTGCTGCCGTTCGAAGAACACGCCGGGCGAGCGGTGCAACTGCGAAACGATCACGCGCTCAGTGCCGTTGATGATGAACGTGCCGTTCTCCGTCATCAAGGGGATTTCGCCGAAGAAGACTTCCTGCTCCTTGATGTCGCGAATCGTCTTGTTCCCGGTCTCCGGGTCCTTGTCGAATACGGTGAGGCGGATGGTGACTTTCAGCGGAGCCGCATAGGTCATGCCGCGCTCCTCGCATTCGGTCACGTCGTACTTCAGCTGCAATCCAACAGGGTCGCCGCAGCGATTGCAGAAGGTGACGATGTTCTTGTTGAACGTGCCGCAGCGATGACAGAGCACGTCGCCCAGATGGAACGGATCGGTCTTGATGGTCGCGCCACAGGCGGGATTGCGGCAGGTGGAACGGAGGTGGTGCAGACCCTTCAGGTTGCCGCACTTGCACTCCCAGTTTCCAATCGCGTAGTCGACGAACTCCAGCTGGCTGAGGCCGCGGAAGTCCGAGATCGGGAAAACGCTTTTAAAAACGCTCTCCAGACCGGTGTCGTCGCGCTCGCTCGGCAACAGATCCATCTGCAGGAACCGCTCGTAGGACTTCTTCTGGACCTCGATCAGGTTCGGGATCGGGATCGTCGTTTTGATCTTCGAGAAATCGACTCGTTCGCGGTAAGAAACATGTTCCGGGGTTTGCATGATCCAAAGTCCTCAGTTCCGATCGGACGCCGGTGCGCGGTCAGGGCGCATCCGGTAAATCAAAACAAAAAGGCCCGACAGTGTGAGCACACTTCGGGCGAGGTATCAGCGCGCAGGGCAAAGCCTAGCGGTAGTTCAGACGAACTGCCGAGCAGATCGCGGGATTCCAAATTCACTTGTGCCAGGTACGGAGCCTTCTCCAGTTAATTGAATCATAACAAACGCCATTTCGATAAGTCAAACGGCGTTGTACCTCCCCAAGGTCCAACGCCGCCCTGGCGGGCATTCCCGACAAGGCGGCACCGGAGGCTTAAAATCTGGCCTTGCGCTGCGCGCAAAACCTCTATTTCACTTCGACGGTGGCGCCAGCGTCGACGAACTTCTTCTTGATCGTCTCCGCTTCTTCCTTCGTCACGCCTTCTTTTACGGTCTTGGGCGCGCCGTCCACCAGATCCTTGGCTTCCTTCAAGCCGAGGCTGGTGACTTCGCGAACAGCCTTAATGACGTTGATCTTATTGGCGCCTGCCGCGGTGAGAACCACCGTGAATTCGGTCTTCTCCTCGGCCGGGGCCGCAGCAGCCGCAGCGCCGCCTCCCGCCGCCGGCATCGCGACGGCCGCAGCCGCAGCCGAAACGCCGAGCTTCTCCTCGAGCACCTTAACGAGCTGTGATGCTTCGAGCAGCGTCAGCCCTTGAATCTGTTCCGCAATCGCGTTGATGTCAGCCATTTCCCTTGTCCTTTAATGCAAATTAGCTCTTAAACTTGTTTTCCTTCACACCCTGGTCGACCACTACGGCCAGGTTCCGCCCCACTCCGTTCATCGCAGTCACCAGCCGCTGGGCCGGGGCCTGAATCAGATACAGGAGCTTCGCGTAAATCTCTTCCTTCGGAGGCATGGTGGCCAACGCCTGAATCCCATTCAGATCCACCACCCTGCCTTCGACCATGCCCGCTTTGAACGTGAAGTTCGGGTTGCTCTTGGCATAGGCGGTCAGCGCTTTCGCCAGAGCCACCGGATCGCCCGAAGTGTAGGCGATGGAGCACATCCCCTTCAAGTCCTTCAGAAGATCGCCCGCGGCCATGCCTTCGGCCGCCTTCTCGCCGATGCGGTTCTTGATGACCTTGTAATCGCCGCCGGCGCCGCGAATGCTCTTGCGCAGCTCGAAATCCTGATCCACCGTCATCTTCTCGTAGCCGGTGAGGAATACGTTCGAGGCCTTCTCCAGCTGCTCGCGCAGCGCTTCCATGTCTTTTTGCTTTTCCGGTTTCTTTTTCATGAGGAGCCCTCGCTACACTGTCTTCGCGTTGAACGGCGTCACGTCCAGGTGCACGCCCGGACCCATCGTCGAGCAGACCGTCACGCTCTGCACGTATTTACCCTTGGCCGCCGACGGCTTCGCCTTGATGACGGCATTCAGCAGCGTGGTGGCGTTCTCCACCAGCTTCTGGGCGTCGAAACTCACTTTGCCCACGGGCACGTGAATGACGCCGGTTTTGTCGACGCGAAACTCCACCTTACCGGCCTTCACTTCCCTCACCGCGTTGGCGACGTCGGTGGTTACAGTGCCTGTCTTCGGGTTCGGCATCAGGCCGCGCGGCCCGAGCACTTTACCGAGCTTACCGACGCCGCGCATCATGTCCGGCGTGGCGATAACCGCGTCGTAATCGGTCCAGTTCTCGGTTTGGATCTTGTTGACCATGTCGTCGCCGCCGACGAAATCCGCGCCCGCTTCCTGCGCCTCGCGCAGTTTGTCGCCGGAGGCAATCACAAGAACTTTCTTGGATTTGCCCAGTCCGTTCGGCAGCACCACGGTGCCGCGCACCATCTGGTCGGCATGCTTCGGATCGACGCCAAGCCTCATATGCAGCTCGACCGTTTCGTCGAACTTGGCGAATTTGATCTTCTTGACGAGGGGAACTGCGTCCTGCAGGGCGTAGGGCTTATTCTCGACCTGATTTAACGCGGTAGTATACTTCTTACCTGATTTGCGGCTCATGTTGTGTTTGGTCCAAACGGCCCGGGCCTATACGCACCCGGCGCCTCCCAAGGGGAATGCCAATGTTTAAGGTAACAAACTTGCAAGGAGGATGCAAGTACCGGTCCGCTACTCTACCCGGAGGGTGACCACCGGGTCGATTCGAGTCGCCCGGCGGGCCGGAATATAGCAGGCAAGCGCAGCAGCCGCCGTCAAAATCAGAGCGGCTCCGAGAAACGCCAAAGGATTCAGCGGGTCCGGTCCGACCAGCACGCTCCTTAGCACGGAGGCGCTGGTGGCCGCACCGATCAACCCGGCAATGATTCCGACTCCGGTGGGAAGCATTCCCTGCCCGATCACCAGACGGAGAATTCCGCCCCGGCTTGCGCCAAGAGCCATCCGGAGCCCGAGTTCGCTGCGCCGCTGCGTCACCGCGTACGAGTTCACGCCGTAAATGCCGAGCACGGCGAGCAGAAGGGCGACCAGAGCGAAGGCCGCCATCAGTTCTGTTTGAAATTTCGGTTGGGCGAGCTGGCTGGCGAGCGTCTGGTCCATGGTGCCGACCTGTTCAACGGGCTGCTCCCGGTCGATGTTCATGAACTCACGTCGCACGGCGGAGGCCAGCGATGCCGGCGGGCCGGCGACGCGCGCCGCGAACCAGACTCCGCGCGAAAACGGATTCTGCGGATGCGGTACGTAAATCATCGGCCGGGGGTCCGCGGCGAGATCGGACATTTTGACGTTAGCCACGATCCCGACAATTTCCGGTTTGACCATCTCTTCGCTGCTCTTGAACCGGACCGGCCGGCTGACGTCGATTCGCTTGCCGATCGGGTCCTCGTTCGGGAAAAACCGCGCCGCAAACTCCTCGCTCACTACCGCCACCAACGGCGCATTTTCGTTATCGGCCTCGGAGAACAGCCGGCCGCGAACCAGACGAATGCGCAGCGTAGAGAAGTACTGGGGACCCACGGCTGCGTAGGCCGCGCTCGGCCGCTCGGCTTCGCTGCGTGAGGAACCCTCGCGGTCGAACCGCACTTCCATGTTGTTCAGCAGCGGCAGGCTGGTGCTCGCCGCGACGCTTTGCACACCTGGCAGCGCAGCGATCCGCTCCGCACCTAGACGGTAGAACTGAAGCGCCTGCCCCGCATTGTATTTTGATGCGGGGAGGAACAACCGCACCGTCAGAACGTTTGAGGGATCGAATCCTGGATCGATCTTCGCGAGATTACGCAGGCTGGAACTCATCAGCCAGGCTCCAGCCAGCAGGATGAGCGCGGCTGCTACCTCGACCGCGACGATCACTTCGCGTACGCGCCGGCTGGCTCGCCCAGCGGTGGTTCCCCGGCCGGATTGCTTCAGCGCCGACTGAGCTTGAGACCGCGCGATCCCCGCCACGGGCGCGAATCCTATGAAGAGGCACGTCAGCACGGAGAGCGCCAGGCTGAACCAGACCACGGGCATGCTGAGTTCAAGACCACCGCCAGGGATCGCGTTGGCTGGAACAAACCTTGGCGCCATGCGAATCAGAGCCCACGCCATCGCCAAGCCCAGCGCTCCGCCGGTGAGCGCGACAAGGGCGCTTTCCGTCAACAACTGTTGCACCAGCCGCCCTACGCTCGCGCCAAGCGAAGTACGGATGGCGATTTCCCTTTGCCGGGCCGCTGAGCGGGCCAGCAGCAAGCTGGCGACGTTCGAGCAAGCAAGCAGCAGCACCAGGCCGACGCTTCCGGACAACAGCAGAAGACGGAGGCGAAAGGTCTGGTTCAGGAGACGCTCCTTCAGATCCTCCACGTGCAGCGTCCAGCCCAGATCGCTCTTTGGAAACGTCTCGGCCAGCGAACGGGCGATGGAGTTCGTCTCAGCGGCGGCCTGGGCGCGACCGGATTTCAAACGGGCAATGACCACCAGATCGTGATAGTCCCGCTCATGGGTGTTCATCGAAACCGGGATCCAGAGTTCGTGGGGACGCCACCAAAACTGAAAATCCGCGGGGGCCACGCCCACGATCGTGTAGGGGACGGAATCCACCCTCAGGATGCGCCCCAGCACGTTGGGATCGCCGCCAAGATCCTGCGTCCACATGCGATGACTGATCACGACGGAATGGGTAGCGTTCGCCGGGTTATCCAAGCCGTCCTCATCGGGAAGGAACGTCCGTCCGAGAACCGGCTTCACGCCAAGGGTTTCGAAAAAGTTGGCCGTTACGCGAGCTCCGCCGAGCTGGCGCGGCCGTTCGCCGCCGATGACCACAAAGGTGGTCGGCATCCACGCCGTGAGATTACCCAAGGATTTCGACTGGGCGCGAATGTCCATAAAGTCGGCCGGAGAGACATCGCTCAGCGCTCCCTGGGGATCATGGCTCCATAGAAAGACAAGTTTCTCAGGATCCTCGTAACGGACCGGATGCAGCAGAAGCCCGTCCAACACGCTGAACATCGCCGAATTCGCGCCGATTCCCAGCGCGAGAAGCAGAAGAATGCAGAGCGTGATGGCAGGGGTTCGAAGAAGTATGCGGGCGCCGAATCGCGCGTCCTGTAGAATGAACGCCATCCAAATAATTCCTTTAAGAAACGCCGGTCACGGCGAAGGGGCTGCGGCCAGGCTCGCCCGCCTGGGCCAAAACGCATGGCACCAAATCAACCACGCCCCGATCTGCGTGAGATTCAGGAACAGATTGACTGTCGCCGTGAAGTCGCCCGTCATCATGCTGAAGTGCCTTAACCCGTATGAAACCGCCGTTCCTGTAACCAGGATCCCTAATCCGATGCTGACCTCGAGAATCTGAGGGTCCCTCTTCTTCGACCGGATAAGCGCTCCCCACAGAATGACGTTCAAAATGGCCGCGCCAAAATTCAGGAGTTGGCTGGTGCTGTTAAACCATGCCGCTCGCGGCAACTTAAGCCTGAGGATCCAGTCTCCGAAAGGTAGGACTGGGTGGGGGTCGTTCAAGAGAGCGGAGGACTCCTTATACGCCGGGTCGAAAAGGACAAACGGGAGTACAACCATCGCCACCACCAACCCGCTGAGGACCCGCCCAAGCGTGCGATTCGGGGCTCCCGAGGCCTTATAGATGAGAACAGTAGTCAGAACGAACCGCAGCAGATCCACGATGACATCGTTAGTCCAATAGAGCCTGGCGTACAGGGCATTCGCAGCGGTTTGGTTGACAACTCCTATCTGCTGGGACGTACCGTGAAGAGTAAGATCGGTAAACGTCAAGCCTATTGTGGCGAACAACTCCCAGCAGACGTAGACAAGAACGACCCGAAATCTGTGATCGGAGTTTAGGAGGATTAAAACGGCAAGAACGAGCAGCAGAATAGCGCTGCTCGTCCCGAGCACGGGTGCAAGGACGTCATAGAGTGCGGTCACGTTATGGCACCCACCGTGCCGCGCTCAGATTATCTTCTTCGTTGCCTTCGACTTCCGGCCAAACTTGCCTACGCTGTTTCGCCACCAGCAACAGGTCCGGAAAACGCGGTTTCACCACCCGCGACCGGCCCGGAAAAGGCGGTTTCACCGCCAGCAACCGGTCCCGAGAACGCCGTCTCGCCACCAGCAACAGGTCCGGAAAACGCGGTTTCACCACCCGCGACCGGCCCAGAAAACGCCGTCTCACCGCCAGCCACCGGTCCAGAGAACGCAGTCTCACCGCCAGCCACCGGCCCGGAGAAGGCGGTTTCGCCACCAGCGACGGGTCCTGAGCAAACGCGATGAGAGGTTCCATAAACGGCGACCCCGGCAAGGAGCGCAAGAACACTTAGGCTAGCAATTGTAACACGGAGAACTGAGAAACCCAGAGATTTCGTCATTTCACTTTCCTCTTCCCGAACGTTGCGTGCTCCTGGCAGTACTTCCCTGCCGCAAGCACTAAGATCAACGACTTATGTTAGCTGAAGGACCTAAGTACTAGCTATAGGATTTTTCCGTAATGGATAAGGCTTAGAAAGCGCTCGCTTTAGCCTTAGCGGCGGAAGAGCCTGGAAATTTGGAGGAGAGAAATGTAAATATTTACAAAGCCCAATCCCGTCACCAGGCCCTTGAAGGAAGGCTCGTCCCAGAGGTTTGCAATCGCGGGGCTGATGGCTTGAAGATAATTGAGCGTCCAGGAATCCTGCCACGGAAATACGACAAGGAACAGGCCGATTTCAAACGCGAACAGCGCGAAGCAAATCGTCAACAGCCGCCCCTGCCAGCGGTTACGAGGTGGGGGAGGAACCGCAGCCGAGTCCGGCGGGTGCGGAGCGATACTGTCTGGCTCTAAAGGCATGCGAAGAGGGTGCTTTGTTCAGGATAGCCCGACCAGACTTCGTCCCGCGACCGGCAGGCGTTCCGGACGGGCTCGAAGCTGAACCGGTGGAGGCTGGTGGGTCCGCAGGCTTCGAGCGCCGCCAAGTGGTCCGGCGTCCCGTAGCCCTTGTTGCGGGCAAACCCGTATTCCGGGAAAACCTCGTCCCATCGCTCCAGGGCGGCATCGCGCGCCACCTTGGCAAGAATGGACGCCGCGGCGATGGAAAAACTTAGGGCGTCGCCATGGATCAGGGCCCTTTGAGGGAGTGGGACGTTCACGGTAACGGCATCGACCAGCAGGTAGTCGCACGAGGATTGCAGACGCTCGACGGCCCGCTTCATGGCCAGGCGGGAGGCCTGTAGGATATTTACGCGGTCGATCTCGAAGGCGTCCGCGCCGGCCACGGCCCAAGCCTTGGCTCGCTCCTGGATACGCTTCGCCAGAACGCGGCGACGGTCCGGCAACAGCAGCTTACTATCGTCCAGGCCGCGGACGGGATGTGACGGGTCCAGCACGACCGCAGCCGCGAAAACGGGGCCGAACAGCGCACCTCTCCCTGCCTCATCCACACCGGCTATGGCCAGATATCCGGCGCACCGGGCAGCGCGCTCGTGGCGGCTGGTGGGCATTCGGGCTCGACGGACCGCGGCGAGTCCTTACTCGCGCTCGCGCAGGCGCGCGGCTTTGCCCTTCAACCCGCGCAAATAATACAACTTGGCGCGGCGGACGCGACCTGTGCGGACGATGTCGATGTGATCGACGACCGGCGCGTTCAAGGGAAAGATACGCTCGACGCCCTGGCCGAAGCTGACCTTGCGCACGGTGATAGTTTCGCCCATCCCGGTGTTATGCTGCGCGATGACCACGCCTTCGAACACCTGCAACCGTTCCTTGTCGCCTTCCTTGATTTTCACGTGAACCTTAATCGTGTCGCCGGGACGGTAGCCGGGGTGCGCCGACTGGCGCTTGTTCTTATTCAGAATCTTCGTCATCACTGCGTTTTGCATAATCGTTCGCTCCAACCAATCTCAATAAATCCGGCCTCATGCGGGCCGTCTTTTCCGCGGCCGCGCGCCGACGCCATTTCCGGATCTCCTCATGATTCCCGCCGAGGAGGACTTCCGGAACGCCCCAGCCTCGAAACTCCGCCGGACGCGTGTACTGCGGGCAATCCAGCAAACCAGGTTCGCCGAACGACTCCGCAACCGCGGAATTTTCGTTGCCCAACACGCCCGGGATCAGCCGTGCCGTAGCATCGATCACTACCGCCGCCGGCAATTCTCCGCCGCTCAACACAAAATCGCCGATCGAGATCTCCTCATCGGCAAGATGTTCGACGACCCGCTCATCCACACCCTCGTACCGGCCGCAGATGAGAAACAACTCTTTCAGTTTACTGTACTTTCGCGCCCGGGCCTGATCGAACCTTGCTCCCTGCGCCGACAGTAAAACGACTTTCTGGCCCTCACCGCGTTTCGGCCAGACCGATTCCACCGCCTCAAAAATCGGCCCCGGCTTCAGCAACATGCCCTCGCCGCCGCCAAAAGGCCGGTCGTCCACGGTCCGGTGCCGGTCGCGCGTCCAATCGCGCAAGTCGTGCACGCGGATATCGATCAGCCCCGCCGTCCTGGCCTTGCCCACCACGCCCTGTTCGAACGCGGCCCGGAAAAAATCCGGGAAAATCGTCAGGACATGGAAAATCACGGGTCCGGCAATCCTCTTCCACCAACGGGCCGCTTAGTCCAGCAGGCCCTCGGGCAACTCCGCCTGGATCCTCTTCGCCGCGACATCGATCTCTTTGCAGATCGCGCGCGCGAACGGCACCAGAACTTCGCGGCCGTCTTCCAATTTCACGTCCAGCAGCGGTCCACCGCCAAAATCCTCGACTCCGCGAACCACGCCAGCCTTCACCGCGCCGTTCCAAAGGGCGCAGCCCAACAGGTCAGCGTGAGAATACTCGCCATCGCCGGGCAGGTCGCGTTCGGAATCCGCCACCAGAATGTCGGCTCCGGCCCATGGTTCCGCGTCCGAAATCGAATCAATCCCGAAAAACTTGAACACCGGCCGCCCGTCATGAAACCAGACTCGCTCCACTGTTGCCTGGCGCGTTTTTCCATCCGGCAACTCGAGCACCACTTCTTTCAACTTCTCCGCCCTGCCCGGCCGTGAGGAGTAAATCTCCCCAATCAACTCTCCCCGATTACCTCGCGCCCGAAAGAGGCGGCCGACCGCAGTCACGCTATTCCAGAATTTCCAGCGTGAACCGGCGGTTCAGCTTCATGCCCGCAGCGCCCAACAGCGTTCGGATGGAACGTGCTGTCCGGCCCTGCTTTCCGATCACTTTTCCCAAATCGGACGGGGCGACGCGCAATTCCAGAACGGTTACCTGTTCGCCTTCGATCTCACGAACGGCGACCTCTTCCGGAATATCAACAAGCGCCTTCGCAATTTCCGTCACCAAATTTTTCACCCAGTTCACCCTCCTAGCTTGAACCGATTCTAGCAGGTAATGGGCTCGTTATAAATTAGACGGCAGCCGGCGCGGGATTATTTTTTAACAATCTTGCGACAGTATCGGACGGCCGGGCGCCGTTCTTCATCCAGTGCTCGATGCGGTCGTGCTTCAGCTTCACCGCAGCCGGCTTTTCCACCGGATGATAGGAGCCCACCACTTCCACCGCCCGGCTATCCCGCGCGCGTTCCTTATCAATCACCACCACGCGATAGCTCGGCTTCTTCTTGCCGCCGAATCGCGCCAAACGAATCATCAACATCAACAAACTCCTGTTCTCTAGAAGGATTCTCAAAAAAGGGGACAGACTACTCTGTCCCTTCCACCAAACTCTGCTTCCATCATCCAACAGCGGTGGACAGAGCGGTCTGTCCCCCTTTTTGAGCATCCTCGTTCTATTGTGGACCAAATCCCATGCCGGGTGGTAATTTCAATTTTCCGAGCCGCTTGCCCAGAAAACCCCCTCCACCCGAAAATTGCTTCATCATCTTCCGCGCTTCCCCATACTGCTTGAGGAGCGTATTGACTTCCTGCACCGAGGTGCCACTTCCTTTGGCAATCCTGCGCCGCCGCGCGCCGTTGATAATCATGTGATTGGCGCGCTCCTTCGAAGTCATTGAATCCACGATGGCGACGAGCCGGGTGATTTCCTTGTCGTCCACCTTCATGTTCTTCAAATCCTTCATCGGGCCGATCTTGGGCATCATGCCGAGCAGCGATTCGAGCGGCCCCAGCTTGCGGATTGCCTTCATCTGGTCCCGAAAATCGGCGAGGGTAAATTCGTCGTCGAGCAGCTTCCGCTGCATCTCCTCGGCCTGCTTCTGATCGATCGAGTCACTGACCTTTTCGATCAGGCTGAGCACGTCGCCCATGCCGAGAATGCGTTCGGCCACGCGATCCGGATGAAACGGCTCCAGCGCGTCGGATTTTTCGCCGACGCCGACGAACTTGAGCGGCTGGCCGGTGACGGAACGGATCGACAGCGCCGCGCCGCCGCGCGCATCGCCGTCCATTTTCGTCAGGATCACACCTGTGATGCCGAGGCGCTTATGAAATTCGTCCGCGGACTTCACGGCATCCTGGCCCGTCATGGCGTCGGCGACAAATAGAATTTCGCTCGGCTGAAGCTGTTCTTTCAGCTCGGTCAGCTCCGCCATCAACTCGTCATCGATGTGCAGGCGGCCGGCGGTATCGACCAGCAGCACGTCGCGTCCGGTCTGTACGGCTTCTTTGCGCGCGGAGCGGGCCAATTGCGCGGGCTTCGTCTCGTCCGGCGTGCCCTCGTAGATCGGAAGCTTGAGATCGCGCGCCAGGACGCTCAACTGCTTGCGCGCCGCCGGCCGGTAAACGTCGACGGAAACCAGGATGGGCGAATGCCCGTTCTTGCTGAGGTATCGAGCCAGTTTCGAAGTGGACGTGGTTTTACCGGAACCCTGCAAGCCGACGATCATGATGACGCTGGGCGGCTCATTCGCCATCCGCAGGCGGGACTGGTGCGTGCCGAGCATCTTCACCATCTCGTCTCGCACGATCTTCACGACCTGCTGGGTGGGCGATAGCGCGGTGAGCACATCCTGGCCCATGGCCTTCTCGCGGACGGCTTCGATAAACTGCTTGGTGACACGGAAATGCACGTCGGCTTCGAGCAGCGCTACGCGGATCTCGCGCAGAGCGGCTTCCATATTTTCCGCCGTGAGTTTCCCTTCTCCGCGCAGGTTTTTAAACACACGCTGGAGTTTGTCGCTTAAATTCTCAAACATGATTTGCCCTGGTGAGGGCGGGAGCCATTCGGAAGGCTAAGCTATAGTGTAACAGAGGTGGTGCTCGAATTACATCGCCGGTAGAGTGCCTTCATAGGAGTCGGCTTTTGGAGATGAGCGAGACGAATTTTTCCCTCGAGGTTCAGAACCGCGATTTCACGCGGGCCTTAAAGCATCTCTGCCGATATGAAAAGGCGGCGCCCGAAGTCCGTCTTCATTATGAAGACGATTCGCTCTTCATTTCGTTGGGACGAACCTCCATGGACATTCCGGCGTCGGGATCGTGGCCGGGGACGGTATTCGTCACTGCAACCTGGGCTAAGGCGTTCGCGACTACCCCCTTTTCCGTGCCGATAATCTGGCTGAGAGTCATTGACGGGAAGCTCCACACCCGCGACCATATCGTATCTTGCGTGGTTAGGTTCGAAAGGGCCGAGACGGACGTCGTCCCTGACTCCAGAAATAAAAAAGCAAAACGGAATCAGCCTGACTCGCGGAAATCGGCTAACCGTTGACCACCCAATGATCAGCGCGATAAAAATCAGAAATTACAAGGGCATTAGAAGGTCACCGTGGATAGAGCTTGGGCGGTTCCACGTGCTCGTTGGACCCAACGCAAGCGGGAAAAGCACTTTCTTGGATGCGATTGAATTTGTGAAATCGTGCCTGATTCGTGGCCCGATCGAGGCCGTTGAAGAAAGAGCAGATTTTCGAGATCTCACATTCTTGCGCCAGGGTGGGCCGATCGAGTTTGAGATTCGGCTGCAACTCCCGGACCTTGTCATCGGCTCGAGTGCTTTAAATTATCGACTGGTATTGACTGCCGATCCCAAGCTAGGAATACGCGTCCGTGATGAGGTGTTGACCAAAGAATCAGGCAATGGTGTAAGGGCGGGACAAGGACACCGTATACTCGGCAAGACCCAAACCGGCAATGATTTCTATCGGCGCGAGCAGGGCACCTATACGGATTCCTTTCAATTTGGGCCCGGGAAATTAGCTCTGTCGCTAATTCCGCCCGATCGGCAAAGGTACCCAACCGGGAACGCGGTTCGTGAGTTTCTAACCCAGGGGGTCCGTTACCTCCAGCTCAATAGCGTCGCGATGCGTAGGCCGACGCCAGCTACGAGACCCGTCGAGCTTGAGCTAGATGGCACTAATTTAGCCCGGGCCGTCGGCAGTCTTGTAAGAGATGCAAAGGCCGACGCCAAGAGCGAAGGAGGCTTAGCGCTGAGCCGTTGGACCGATCACTTGCGTTACGCCCTGAAAGACCTAGAGTCGATCGGCTGGGCCGCGCGGAAGCCCGACAACGCCGAGTACTTAATCCTAAGATTCGCCGACGGCCTTGACTGCCCCAGTTGGCTCCTGAGCGACGGAACGCTGCGGATGTTGGCTCTGACATTGCCGGCATTCTTACCAGGCTATTCGTCTCTTTACATGGTCGAAGAACCCGAAAATGGAGTGCACCCGCACGCCATCGAAATAATTTTGAAAGCGCTCGCCGCCATACCGAAAGCTCAAGTATTTATTGCGACCCATTCTCCGTTGGTCATCCAGGAAGTCGGTCCCGGCCCGCTTCTCTGCTTCACGCGAGACCCGGAGGCGGGGGTGCGCATTATCCATGGCCCCAAACACCCAGCGCTTAAGGATTGGGACAGCAGTCCCGATCTGTCGTCGATCTTTTCCTCCCGGGTACTTGGATGAAAGATCTGTTCGTGTTTACAGCTGACGCCGATGCGGAGGGCTTAATCCGGAGCGTGCTACAACGTCCTGTCCATCTGGGTATCCGCCCTATTACATTCGACGTCGAGCGGTATACTGGCCGAGATTCGGGAATGGTCACAAACGGACCCGAGATCGCAAGAATGAAGGTCCAGAAGACCGACTACTCTCGTTTGATCCTTATCTGGGACCACCACGGCAGCGGTTGGCACGCTCACCGACCCGAAGTGGCAGTTGAGAGAATTCAGCTACGCCTTAATGGGGTGACCTGGGAGAAGCGTTCCGCTGCGGTTGTCCTGGTGCCGGAGCTCGAGGAGTGGCTCTGGTGTTGTCGAACGTCCTTGGCCCGACACTTTAGCCTTACTGCCATTGAGTTCGAACGAGCCATCGCCGAAGTTGCTGGCCGCCGTGGCGTTTCTGTGGACAAGTTTTCTAGCAAGATGCCAAAAGAATTTTTTGGTGAACTCTTTTATGGGCAGCGACGCGCCCAGCCACTGCCCGAAGACTTCGCGAGGCTTGGCGCCATGGCGAATCTGGATTCTTGGTCGGCCAGTTCGACCTTTCACAGGTTTCGGTCGATTCTGCAAGGATGGTTCCCAACTTAGAAGGCCCGAGCAATTCAGTCAGCCACTACGGCCGGGCCATGTACTTTTCGTACAGCTTGGTCTGCCGATTCGACAGATCCACTTCCTTGCCCTTGATGTACATCACTTTGATCTGCGTCGGCGTCTCCAGCGGATCTCCCGTAACCAGCATCAGGTCGGCCCACTTGCCCTTTTCGATGGAGCCCATCTTGTCGCCCGCGCCCCAGATCTCTGCGGCGTTGATCGTAATCGCCTTCAGGGCCTCGTCGTACGGCAGTCCATAGGCCACCGCGCGCGCGGCGTTGTACGGCAGGTTGCGCGAGAATTCGTTGTTGAACGTGGCGAACGCAAATTTCACGCCGGCCTTTTGAAACTCGGCCGGGAGCGATTCGGCGTAATCGTACCGCGCATCGGCGTTTTCCGGCAGAGCCTCGGTGCGGCCCAAGATTACCGGAACATTCTTCGCCTTCAACTCCGCGCCCTCGTTGCCGATTTCCTGGGGCGAAAGGATCACGATCTTAATGTGCTCTTTCTCGGCGAATGCGATCGCGTCGTGAATCGCACGGGCGCGAGCCGCAGGAACCGCCACAGGAACCTTGCCCTCCAGCACCGGCAGCATCGCTTCAAACTTCAGATCACGCTTGAACCCAGGCAGATTGGCCGTGCGCTCTTTTTGATATTGCCGCGCCTGTTCGAAGAATTCGGTTACCTTGGCCACCTGCTGATCGTACTGGCGCTTGGCTTCCGTGTACGTGCTCGGCGCGCCGCCGCCGAACATCGCCATGATTTCATCGGCGAAATCGACGTTGGCCATCCCTCCCCGTCCGCCGCGCGAGGCGATCGCCGGGAACAGCAGATGCACTGCGGCCGAGCGGTTGATCTCCATGTCTTCCCACGTCCAGCCGTCCATGTGGATCAGCGCCGCCTGGCCGGAAATATACTGCGCGCCCGCGCCGCCACGTCCGCCACGGCCTCCCGACGCCGGAAACGTCATCACGCTGGTAATGCCGTTGGCCCGGACCACAGGGAAATGGGCGCTCTCCGGATTCACCGCACTGAGCGCCTTCAACTGCGGCATGAACTCACCCAGCTCGCCGGTGTCGACCGTGACCCGCTCGGCCGAAACTTCGGAAAGACCCAGCTCCGTCCCGGAATCGATCAGGCCGGGATACAGGCGCAGACCCTTGCCCTCGACGATCTTCATCCCCTTCGGAGCCACGATCTTCGGCCCGATATCGGCGATTTTTCCGTCCTGCACCAGTACCGAAACGCCCTTCATTTCCGGGCCGGTCACCGGATACACGTCCACGCCGCGAATCAGGAACGAATCGTTCGCGGCCGCGCAAGCGAAAACCGCGCTCGCGATCAGTAGTCCAATCTTTCTCATTGAGGTCCCCTTCCACCGCGCGCCGGCGCCGCCGCCTTTTCCTTGTCGGCCAGCTTCTTCTTCTCCAGTTCCTTATTCGGACGCGCGCTCACATCGGAGTCGCGATCGAAATACTTGCTTCCGTCGATCCACACTTTTTGAACCTTGGAAAAATTCGACAGCGGGTCTTTATCGTAGATCACGATGTCGGCGTCCTTGCCGACCTCAATCGACCCGACGCGATTATCTACGCCCAACTGCTTGGCTGGATTGATGGTCACCAGCGCGAGTGCTTCTTCCCGCGTCAGCCCGCCGTACTTCATCGCCTTGGCGGCTTCGGTGTTCAGGCGGCGCATCAGTTCGGCGTCGTCCGAGTTGAGGCTCGAAACCACGCCCTTCTTCGTCATGACGGTGGCGTTGTAGGGAATCGCGTCGTAGGCTTCCACTTTATACGACCACCAGTCGCTGAATGTCGATCCGCCCGCGCCGTGGGCCGCGATTTCCTTGGCCACTTTATAGCCTTCGAGCACGTGCTGGAATGTCTTGATCTTGAATCCGTAGTCGTCGGCGACGCGGATCAGCATCAGGATTTCGTCGGCGCGATAGCAGTGCGCGTGCACGAACCGCTTGCCTTCCAGAACCTCTTTGAGCGCCTCCAGCTTCAAATCCTTGCGCGGAGGAATCGGATGCTCGCCCTTGGCGACCTTCGCGTCGTAGGCGTCCCATTCGGCCTTGTATGCCTTCGCTTCGTTGAACGCCTCGCGGATTACATCCTCGACGCCCATGCGCGTCGCTGGATAGCGGGCATTGGTCGCGGGTGCGCCGCGTCCGCCCGCGGGCGATCCGGCACGCTTGGGGTTCTCGCCAAGCGCGAACTTGATACCAGGCGTCGCGCCCTGGAAAATCAGCCCTTCGGCATCCTGGCCCCAGCGCATCTTCAGCACCAGCGTCTTGCCGCCGATGGCATTGGCCGAGCCGTGCAGAATATTCGCCGCCGTCACGCCACCGGCCAGCGCGCGGTAGATCGCGATGTCCTCGGGGTTGATGACGTCTTTAATATCGACCATCGACGAGACGGAGACGCTACCTTCGTTGACGCCTCCATCCACCGCGATGTGCGAGTGGCAGTCGATGATGCCGGGGATGACGTATTGGCCCTGCGCGTCAATCACGGTCGCGCCGGGAGGCACCATCACCTTGTCGCCGACCTCAGTGATCTTGCCGTTGGTCAGAACGATGGAGCCCTTGAATGTTCCCTTCGGACCCTCACTCATGATGGTGGCGTTTTGAATCACCGTCACTTCCGCACCTAGCGGCAGGAGCGCCAGAAAACCAGCCAAAATTGCTCGCTTCATTTATCGATTCCCTCCGTTCGGACCGCTGGGCGCAGTCGCCGCGCCGCCGCCCCGTCCCGCCGGAACCTCCGGCGCGGGCACATATTTGTTGCCGTCGACCACCACGAACTCCACGTGGGTCCGGTCGTCGAAAATGTCGCCCTTGGTCACCACCAGATTGGCGATCTTACCTTTCTCGATGCTGCCGAGCCGATCCGCCACGCCGTAAATCTCGGCGGGCGTCAGCGTCAACGCGCGCAGGGCATCTTCACGCGCCAGTCCATTGTCGATGGCTTTTTTCACCGCGCGCTGCAAATCGCGCGTTGCATCGATGCCGTCCGAATAGAGCGCGAACCTAATCCCGTTCTTCTTCAGAACCGCCGGCGTCGATGGAGCCTTGTCGCGAATCACCATCTGCCGGTACGGATCCTCCGCGTCGGGGTCCGGATCCCGCGCGGCTTCCGGCCATCGCAAGCTGACGAACACCGTCGCATTGGCGTCTTTCAAGTACTTCACCGAACGGTCGTCGAAGCCCTCGCGCAGGCCATAGTAAACAGCGGGCCGCTTCAGTTCCGCCGCGAAGTGGATCATGCGGTCGACCTCCACCCAGCGATTGGCGGGTAGAAGAATCATTTTCGATTCGAGCACGCCTTCGAGCGCGCGATCGTATTCCGGCCTCTGCATGCCGCGAGGGTTCTTCGCATACGCGTCCTTTACCAACTGATAGTGGTCGGCGTCGAGATAAATCTGCCGTACGTAGGCGATCATGCCCATCAGGGCGCTCGGGAACCCGCCGCCCATTCCGCCTCCGCCGCCTCCCGCGCGCGTGAACGAAATATACTGGCCCAGCGAAGGCACCAGCACCATCTCTCCTACTTTGTCGGTTTGGACCAGATCTACCAGCGAGCCTTGACCCGCGAAGAATCCGCGCGTCGGCCAGACAGCGGCGGTAGTAAACCCGGCATTGCGAGCCGTTTCAATCCGCTTGTCGCCCGGCTGAATTTCGTCAGCGGCCTTGATCCAGCTTGTGGTCGACGGGCGATCCTCGGGTCCACGCGCGGGCGGCGCAGCTGTAGCAGTCGTCGTGGTCGCGCCGCGGCCCGCGGTTGTGGCGCCTCCGCGCCCGGCTGTTGCAGCCGTTCCCGGCATGCCCCAGGTGCTGAGCGCATCGACCAGCCCGGGATACACCGTCATCCCCTCGCCGTCTACGACAACTGCATCGGCAGGAATCGCGACGTTCGCGCCTACGTCTTGAATCAGCCCGTTGCGGACCACCACCGTTCCCTTGGCGAGCACCGGTCCTGACACGGGAACGATCTTCGCGTTCCGAATCGCAATCGCCTGGTTATCGGCGGCAACCGCGCATCCGCAAAATATTAGCAGCGTTGTGAAGAGATTTCTCATAGTGCAATCGCCTAGTATAAAGGAGAATGGCGTTAAAGAAACGAATAGGTTACAAGCAGGCCGGCGTAAACATCGATGAAGCCGACGCCGCCGTGGGCTCGATTCGGGAAATGGCCCGGAGGACGTTCAACGCGAACGTCCTGACCGACATCGGCAGCTTCGGCGGAGGCTTTCGTTTAAAAGGCTACCGGCAGCCCGTGCTGGTGTCCTCGGCCGACGGCGTCGGAACGAAGCTGAAAATTGCGTTTCTCACAGGCCAGCATTCCACCATCGGCGAAGACCTCGTGAATCACTGTGTCAATGACATCGCCGTGCAGGGCGCGGAGCCTCTGTTCTTTCTCGATTACTTCGCCACGGGAAAATTGAACGCGCGCGTGGCAGCGAGCGTGGTGAGCGGCATCGCCCGCGGATGCGAGCGCAACAAGTGCGCCCTGATCGGCGGCGAGACTGCCGAAATGCCGGGTCTGTATCAGGAAGGCGAATATGACTTGGCCGGCTTCATCGTCGGCGTGGTCGAGAAAAAGCGCATGATCACCGGCGCGTCGATCAAGCCGGGCGACATTCTGCTCGGGCTGCCGAGCACGGGGCTGCACACCAACGGGTACTCGCTCGCTCGCAAGCTGCTGTTTGAAATCGCCGGGCACGACGTGAACACGAAGGTGGACCAGCTGGGCACATCCCTCGCCAAGGAGTTGCTGAAGCTGCATCGCAGCTATCTCGCTCCGCTGCGCGCTCTTCACAACAAGGGCATTTTAAAAGGAGCCGCGCACATCACCGGCGGAGGCATTACGGACAACACGCCTCGCATTTTGCCCAAGGGCCTCGCCGCCCGCATCGACATAGGCTCGTGGCCCGTGCTGCCGGTGTTCGAGCTGCTGCGCAAAATCGGCGATATTCCGGAGGCCGATTGGCGCAGGACGTTCAACCTCGGCATCGGCATGATTTTCGTCGTCTCGCCTGAGGACTTGAAGAGGGCCTGCAAGACGCTCGATAAGATGCGGGAGAAGTGGTACCAAATCGGCGTGGTGACGAAGGCGCGCGGGGCTCGGGTGGTTTATAGGTAGGGTGAAGTGCACCACTCCATTGCTCGCTGCCGTTGCGGTCGTCGCTGCATGGGGACAATCGCCGCGGTTCGAGCTCGCATGGGTCGAGGGCAAGTGCCCTACGTGCGATGGAGCCTGGAGTCTCAACTCTGCGCTGTTCACGTCGCGCACGGACGCGTGGGGGATCGGAGCTAACGGACCTACCCCTGGTAGGGAGGGGATGGGTGAACGCACGCTGCTCCATACCACCGACGGCGGGAGAACCTGGAAAGAAGTGCCCCGAACACGGGCCTACGCATGGCCTCCAAGCGTTGCGTTTCTCGATACGCAAAGAGGTTGGATTGAGACGCACCCAAGCCCGGTCCAAGAAGATGTCTTACTCGAAACGAACAACGGCGGCAGAACTTGGACGAACGTCAGCGGCAAATTCCCAGTTTTTCCGCGAATACTCGACGCGGATCATTGGTGGGGCATCAAGATGACACCGCTTGTCGGAGCGGAGGACGGGCGGTACTGGCGCAGAGCTCTGGAGCGCACATCGGACGGCGGCGGCACCTGGACCGAGACTCCGCTTCCGTACGAATCCGGCGATTTCCCGCGCGTGGAGTTTCTCTCCGCCGACTACGGTTGGATCGGGTCCGTTATCGGCGGGCAATTTGCCATATTTCGCACCAGCGACGGAGGCAAATCGTGGGAGAAATCACTCACCTCCACACCGAAGCCAGCCCACAATATCGTAGACCTCTTCTTCTTCGATAAGAGCCACGGCTGGGTGATTGTCGATTTCAACCTGCGTGAGGGATACAACGGTAATGGCTCGTATGTCTTTTCGACAACCGACGGCGGAAAAACGTGGACCCGCCAGGAAAGCAGAGTCCTCCAGTCAGGATACGCATTCTGGGTGAATTTCTTGTCTGAGCAGTTTGGCTTTGTGTACTTGGACAGACCGGCGCTGGCCTATACGTCCGATGCGGGAGTCGCCTGGCAGAAGATCGCCATCCGCGGCTACGTAACCGGATGTCAAGCTTTCGCGGGCGACCTTTTCTGCACAGCCCAAGATAAGAGGTCCAAGCTGGCGGTATTGACGATTCACCCGAGATGAGATGATTGTGGCGCAGGTTGGCAACCTGCGAACCGATTTGCAATCGGTTCATCTGCATCTGCACCGCATCACACGCCCATCAGCGTGTATCCCCGTTCCTGCGCTCGATTCACCGCCACGATTCCGGCCGGCACCAGGCGAGCGTTCGTGATCATATTGGCGCTCAGTTCCGTGAAGATGTCGTCGGCCTTACCACCGGTCGCTTTGGCGATGGAAGCCGCGAACGCTCGCGTCGACAACTGGCACACCGCGAACTGCGCGCCATGATTCGCCAGCCCGTCGAGCGTGACGCCGCGATTCAACAGAAGCTCGCCGTAGCCGACGGAGTTGTACATGTTCACCTTCGGCGCCTGCTTGGTCTTGGGATCCTCCAGTTTCGCGCGCGCCGCCAGGGGCTCACCGTACTTCGCCCACATTGCGTCGTTGTAGCCGAACAGAGCAGAGCGATGGCGCAGCACGATCACCACGGCTAAATCGCTGTCGTTCAGCCCGTAATCGGCCTGGTTCGCCAGGTAATAATTGGACGCGAAGGCGAGAGCGTCGCCGAGGCCGTCGGAAACAATCGAATCGAACAGAACGCGATGCTTGGCGTTATTCTGATCCAGCCAGTCGTCTTTCTCATGACGCGCCGGCTGCCAGCGCGACGTCTCCGGCGGTTTTTTAGCCGCCATGGCCAAGCCGGCCGTCGCCGCCAGCGATGCCAGCCCTGTGTTCAGACGCGTGAGAAACGACCGCCGCTGCCGCGACGGCAAAGAGTCCTGACTCATATTCCATCTAGTATGCCGGAAATCACCCCTTGGCGATCTTCTCCCAGGTCGTTTCCTTGCCCGTGACGCAGGCTTCCAGCGCCATCACGGCTGCGAACGTGCTCTCTGCGCCCCACAGGGCGGCATTCTCGATCTGGCCGGTACGAGCGCCTTCGATGAATTCATTCACCGCGTCATTCGTGATGTCGTACGTGGTCTCCACCCGTTCCACGTCGACGCCCTTGCGGAATACCGAAAAGCCCTTGCGCGAGGTCTGGACCGCCCCCTTCTCGCACATGAACGTTTCCGACACGTCGGACCAGCCGGGCGCGCCGAACTGGTTGGCGCTGTAGCTCAGGATCGTTCCGTCGCCGTACTGGAAGGAGCACGATACGTTATCGAACACGTCGCCGATCTGTGTGCGAACCATGCGGCTCCCGTAGCCTGCAACCTTGGCCGGGTTCTTGTCGAGGAACCAGTGCACAACATCCAGGTTGTGGCAGTCCTGTTCGACCAGAATGTCGCCGGAATATTTGCGATAGAAAAACCAGTTGCGGATGTGCTCTTCGGAGGGTGCGTGGCCGGATTGAACCGGCGCGCCGCCTCCCAGCCAGGCAGCGCGCACCATCTTGATGGCGCCTAGTTCGCCCGACGCGACGATTTCATGAGCGCGGCGGTAATCCTTGCCATAGCGCTGTTGAAAGTCCATGGAGATGCGCTTGGTCGGATCGGCCTTTCGCGCCGCGGCCTGGAAGCGGCGAACGCCGCCCGGATCGACGCCCGCGGGCTTCTCGCAAAAGATGTGTTTGCGTGCCTTCACGGCCGCTTCAAAGTGTTCGGGATGCAGGAACGCGGGCGTTGCGATCAGCACCGCATCCACGTCGGAGGCCAGCAGGTCGCGGTAATCCTTATAAGCCTTGGCGCCCGAGTATTTCGCGGCGGCCTTATCAAGCTTGTCCTGGTAAATATCGCAGTACGCCGCGACGCGGAGAAATTCGTTCTTGGCGAAGATGCCGCTGACGTACATGCCGCGGTTGCCGCAGCCGAGTAGGCCGAGCGAAAGAGCGGAATTGGCATCGGTTCCGCGCACCGTTTTAGCCGCGATAAGAAAGGAGGCCGCGGCACTTGAGAATTGGCGGCGGGATATTGTATGAAGCTCCATGGCCCATAGCATACACCTCGCCAATGTGGGGCGGACGCCCGCGTCCGCGCAGGACCCCCGGTCCGGCTTGTCAATCCGCAAAGGCCAACGAAGGCGTCGGCTGCGGACCTGGGGTCCGCCTCACTAGACTAGGTACAATCGAGCTATGCTTGTCCCCTGCCGGAGCCTATGAAGCGACTTGGAATCTTGCTCTCCGGCCGCGGCTCGAATTTCCTGGCAATCGCCGATACGGTCGCGGAGAAGCGTCTCGACGCTGAGATCGCGGTGGTGATTTCCAATCGTGCTGACGCGCCGGGACTCCTTGCTGCTCGCGAGCGGGGCATCGCGGCGGTTTCCCTGCCCTCCAAGGGCCTCGACCGCGAGGCGTACGACCGCCAGTTGATCGCCGAGTTGCGGGCCGCCCGCGTCGATCTGATCTGCCTCGCCGGATACATGCGCATCCTAAGCGGCTATTTCATCCGCGAATTTCCGACGCGCATTCTAAACATCCATCCGTCGCTGCTGCCCGCGTTTCCGGGGCTTGACGCGCAGCATCAAGCACTGGAGCACGGTGTCAAGATCGCCGGATGCACGGTGCATTTCGTCGATGAAGGGCTCGACTCCGGCCCCATCGTCGCGCAAGCATCGGTTCCGGTTCTGGCAAGCGACACGGCGGACACTCTCTCCGCCCGTATCCTCATCGAGGAGCACAGACTGTACTGGAAGGCTATCGCGCTGGTGCTCTCCGGACGGTATCGCATCGAGGGCAGACGCGTGATCGAGACCGAGTAGAGCCCGGTCGGTCAGCTCGGGGCTACTTCGTATATCCTGTAACGATGAACAACCGGCTCCCAGCAGAGCTCTTGGCCGAATTTCTCGGCACCCTGGTTTTGATTTTGTTTGGCAACGGCGTAGTCGCCATGGACGTTTTGTTTCACAAAGGCGGCTACACGAATATCACTCTGGGCTGGGGACTGGCCGTTACGATGGGCATCTACATCGCGGGAAAGACCACAGGCGCGCATCTGAATCCGGCAGTCACCCTGACGATGGCCGCCTTCCGCGGATTCCCTTGGAGCAAGGTGCTGCCCTACTGCATCGTGCAAACTGCGGGAGCCTTCTGCGCAGCTGGCCTCGTGTTTTGGAACTATCGCCTCCAATTCCTGCAGGTTGATCCTGGCCTGGAGAAAACGGCGGGTATCTTCACGACCTTTCCGGCGTTCCCGTTGCAGCCTGCGGCGGGCTTGCTCGACCAGGTGATCGGCACGGCGCTGCTTCTGCTGATGATCTTGGCCATCACCGACGAACGCAACACGCCTCCGGGTGGGAACATGACGCCGATCATGGTAGGCCTGATCGTGGTGGTCGTCGGCATGGCGTTTGGAGGGATGCACGGCTATGCGATCAACCCCGCGCGCGATTTCGGACCTCGCCTCTGGACCGTGGTCGCCGGGTTCAAGAACAACGGACTGACGGACGGCTCGATGGTGTTTTGGGTGCCGATCGTGGGGCCGCTGGTGGGCGGGCTGATCGGCGGCGCGGTGTACGATTTTGGGATCCGCAAGCGTCTGCCCGCGTAAATCGTCTGCTCCGGCGACACGAATCACGCGGCGACAACCACTAAGCCCATCGTGCGCCGCTAACATGCTTTAATAGTGAGAGATTAAAAGATAGTTCCCCGCAACCCGGGGGATTGGGAGTTACGTCTCACTACTCATGCGGTCTGCCCTATTACTCTTTCTCTGCACCGGCGCATTCGCCGCGACCCCAGCTAAATTCATCCCCCCGGCTCCAATTCAATTCGAGCACGCCTCGGATGATTGGACCGCCCGCGGCCTCGGCTACGCATTTCGATTCGAGAAAACCGGCGCCGCCATGCGGCTCGGTGATCGCACGCTGCGGACGGCGTTTGTCGGCGCGAATCCTGCGGCTCCGTTCACCGGAGTCGACCAGAGCGCGCATCCTACCAACTGGTTCCGCGGAAAGGCTTATCAACGCGTCGAAAATTTCTCAAAACTCCGCCGCACGGGCGTTTATCCCGGCATCGATCTGATCTATTACAGCCGCAACGGCGAACTGGAATACGATTTTGAAGTGGCTCCCGGCGCGGACCCTTCGCGCATCGCCATGCGCTTTGAAGGCGCCGATTCCCTCCGCCTAAACGAGCATGGAGATCTGGTTGTTTCGCTTGCGGGCGAGGAACTGACGCAGCGCGCTCCGGAAATTTATCAGCGCAAAGCATCGGGTGAGATGGTCGCCGTGTCCGGCTCTTACCGCGTGGCCGAGAATGGGATCGTCCGCTTCCAGTTAGGGGGCTACGACCGAAGCGCGGCGCTGGTCATCGATCCAGCCGTCGCCTACGTCGCGTTTCTCTCGGGCTCCGCCTCGGATCAAGGGATCTCGGTGGGTCACGATCCTCAAGGCTACATCTACTTCGGTGGCTATACTTACTCCACGGATTTTCCGTCCGGAGGCATCGGCTATAGCAAAACCTCCTACGGCAGCCTCGACTGCTTCCTGATGAAGATCAATCCCTACGCCTCCGATCCGACGCAAGTGATCGTTTACTCGTCTTATTTCGGCGGCACCTCCGACGATATTCTCACTGCGATGCAGGTCGACGCGGCGGGCATCATGTACTTCACCGGGTCCACCGACTCCACCGATTTCCCGGTATCCGGTGGAGCTTATGCCTCGCTGCCTGCGGCGCCGTACACGCACGCATTCCTGGTGGCGCTCGATTCCAACCAGGACAGCATCTATTCGGAGATCTACTCCACTTATTTCGGCGGCACTACCGGCAACGAAGTGGGCGAGGGGATCTATCAGGCGAACGGGTTCATCTACATCACCGGCTTCAGCAACTCGACCGACCTGCCTACTTCCGGCGCCTTTCAGGGGACGCTGGCGGGTAGCGACGACGCGTTCGTCGCGAAGTTCGACCCCACCCAGCAGGGCCAGGCGTCCCTGATTTTCTGCTCCTACCTCGGCGGCGGTGCGCAGGACCGGGGTCTTGACGTCGCGGTCGATAGCAAAGGTCTGATCTACGTCACGGGATTCACCTACTCCCTCGACATCGGGTACACCACGAACGGGTACTCCAATTACGCCGGCGGCGGGGACGCGTTTCTGGCAGTCATCGATCCATCTCAGTCCGCTTTAAATTACCTGACCTTCTTTGGCGGCTCGTCGGGCTACGACTCGGCGAAGCGCATGGTCGTGGATCCGAACGGCAAATGGGTTGCCATCGCCGGCTACACCATGTCCTCGGACCTGCCCCACACGCAGAATGCATATCAGCCGGTGATGCCTTCCCTTACCAACGTGGATTCTTCCGGCAATCAACTGGCGACAAACGGATTCCTCGCCGTCTTCGATATGACCAAGGCGACCGCTCCCGGCCAGGGGCTGTTGTACGCGACCTACTTCGGCGGCTATGCGGGGGAGGTGATCTACGGGGTGAATCGCGACTCACAGGGCCGCTTCTATCTCTGCGGCTATACTCTTTCGTCGAATCTGCCCGTTACCAACAACGCGTTTAATTCCGCGTCGGCCGGTGGAGGATTGAACGGCTTTGTGACCATCCTCGATATCACCGCGCCCAACCAATTGGTTTATTCTAGCTACGTCACCGGTCCGGGCAACCAGACCGTGCACGGCGTCGACATCGATTCGCACGGGACTGTTTGGATCACAGGCATGGCGTCGGGAAATATTTTCCCCGCGGGGTATGAAACGTTCCCCACTAATCCGCAGACCGGCGCTGCCCAGCCGGGTAAACAGGCGTCCTATATCTGGGGCTTCAATCTGCCCTAGGGCTTCTTGCATTCGCCGCGGCATACCGTCTCTGAAACGGTACGCGGAGCTTCCAGCCGGCTCGGATCGTTTATCGATGGCAACTGGATTGTTTGTCGTTCGATAATCGCTCCGTCAGCGCCCTTCGTGCGTTCCGTAACGCGCTTCTCAGTCAGCCCCGGAGCCGCGCCGATCTCCCGAGCGCGGCCATCGGAGGCGCGTCCGAAAATCTCCACCTCTTCGCTGCTCGTTCCATCGGGCCTTTGCGCCGATTTGATCACTTTCTGCCGGACCAGCGAAAAATTGCCGTTCACACCCGGCTCATAAACCGCCGTATTGGTGACCGTTTCATTCCCGCGCCGTGTTTCCACCGTGGCCGAGCGCTGCGCCTCAACCAATCGCCCGTTTGTGTCGGGCTGGTATACCGTCTCGTTCTCTTTTTTCCCGTCCCCGGTGATCTCGCTGCTCAGCGTCCTCCTCTCGGCATCCTCGAAAGAACCGCTGAGCGACTTCTTCTGTGTCACGGTGTCTACCACCGTGGCGTTTCCGTTCTTTCGCGTCTCCACAGTGGCGCGCTCCACTTCCGACATGTTCCCGCTGAGATCGCTCCGATAGGTCGTCGACTTCACGGTCGACGCGCCGTTGGCGCCCACCGTCTCCTCCCTCACCACGCGATCCGTGGAAACCACCTGCCCGTTCGGGCCGTATTCGCGGATAATCGTCTGCGTGACTGTCGTATTACCGGTCTTGCTTAGGATCTTTCGCTCCACCTGCTCCAACGGAATTTCCTTGCCGTTGATCGACCGTCGTAGGTCGGTGACGACACCCTCTCGTGCCGTAACCTGGCCGTTGGCGATACGATTACCGTTGATATCGCTGGTGTAGGTGGTCGAGGCAGACTGGCCGGCAGCGACCGCCATCGTGACGAGGAAAAGGTACGTTCGCACACCTTAAGACTAAGCGAAACCCCGAACGGCTTCAATACGGTGGAAGCCTTAATTTGGCGTGTTCGCCGCCCGTTCCCTTACAATAGGAAAGGCGTGAAGAACTTTTACATTGAGACCTTCGGCTGCCAGATGAATGCCCATGACTCGGAAAAGGTCGTCGGGACGCTCATCGCCGAGGGATATTCCCAGGTCTCGACCCCCGATGAGGCCGAACTGGTGCTGTACAACACTTGCAGTATCCGCGAGAAGGCTGAGCAGAAGGTCTTTCATCGGCTGCAGCAGTTCAAGCGTAACAATAAGGGAAAGAAGATCGTGCTGCTGGGCTGCGTGGCGCAGCAGGAAGGCGAGCGCGTCTTCGAAAAGGCGCCGTTCGTCAGCATGGTGTGCGGCTCGGCCAGCTATAACCAGCTGCCGCGGATGCTGGTACAACTCGAAACCGGAAACAAGCGCGTCACTGGCCTGAGCCTCGATACCGAGGACACCTTCGACACGCCTTTGACGCGGCGCGAAAATCCCCACCGCGCCTACATCACGATTATCGAGGGTTGCGACAAGTCCTGCGCCTATTGCGTCGTTCCATTCACGCGCGGGCCGGAGCGCAGCCGCTTGAGCGCGTCCGTCATTGACGAGGCGCGCCGCCTGGCCGGGGCCGGCTATAGCGAAATTCAATTGCTCGGCCAGAACGTAAACAGCTACCGCGATCCTTCACCAGCCGGATGGGATTTCGCCACGCTGCTCGACCAGGTCGGCCGCGTGCCCGGTATCCGCCGCGTGCGCTTCACCACTTCGCATCCGCGCGATTTCGTCAAACCGATCGTCGAGGCCATCGACGAGAATCCCGCGCTCTGCAATCACGTCCATCTGCCCGTGCAAAGCGGGTCGACGCGCGTGCTTCAGGCCATGCAGCGCCTGTATACGCGCGACGAGTATCTGCGCCGTATCGAGTGGATGAAAGCCGCGCGCCGCAACATCGCCATCACCACCGATATCATCGTCGGCTTCCCCGGCGAAACCGAGGCCGAGTTCGAGGAAACGCTCACACTGCTGCGCGAGGTCGAGTTCGACTCTATCTTCGGCTTCAAGTATTCGCGCCGCCCCAACACGCCCGCGCTGGCACTCGACGATCAGATTACGGAAGAGGAAAAGACGCGCCGCCTGCAGATCGTTCTGGAGATCCAGCGCGAGATTCAATTGCGCCGCAACGCGGCCTACGTCGGCACGGTGGAGGAATGCCTCGTCGAAGGCTTCAACAGAGCCACCGCACAGTGGATTGGCCGCACCTCACAGCACAAGACGTTGAACTTTTTGCGCCCCGCCTCCGACGATGATATTCTGGGCCGCTATGTGGATGTGCGAGTCACCCGCGCCGGCGCGAACTCGCTGGTCGGGGAGTGTGTACACTGAAAAAGGGAGGCACGCATGGAAGTTGAAATGAAAATCCGGGGATTGATGATGGACCCGGTGACCAACATGCCGATCGTCGTTCTGAAAGACGTTAACGGCACCGCGATTCTCCCGATTTGGGTGGGAATCTACGAAGCGAATGCCATCGCGCTCGAGATCGAAAAAATGCCCACGCCGCGTCCGATGACGCATGACTTGATCCGCAATTTGCTCTTCGGCCTGGAAACCGGAGTAAAGAAGGTTGTGGTGAGCGACCTGAAGGACGACACGTTCTACGCCGTGATCTGGCTGGAACGCGGCGGCCAGATGATCTCGGTCGATTCCCGCCCCAGCGACGCGCTGGCCATCGCGCTGCGCCTCGACTGTCCCATCTACGTCGACGAATCGGTGCTGAAGACCTCCAAGAGCGTGTCGGCCGTGGCCGAGGTCGGCAACAACGAAGAGCTCCGCAAATGGCTGGAGGGCCTCAACGACGAGGACCTCGGCCGCTACAAAATGTAGCCTGTTTTCATACGCTTCTCCAATAGGCTCTTGACGTGTGCCTCGATAGTGATAGCATTATGATATCACAAGGAGATCACATGAAAGAGAAGCAGCGTCACACAGCGTCTGGATTCGCGTATCTGGTCCTGTTGATCCTCATCCTTCCCCTGGCGTTCTGGGGTATTATTTACTTCGCACAGCCGGATCGTGCCAACCCAGCGGTCATCGTTGGATGCGCCCTGGTGCTTCTGATTGACACGTTCTGCTTCAAAGGACTCTTCGGCGTCTCTCCGAACCAAGGCGCGGTGCTGCAACTGTTCGGGCATTACGTGGGCACCGAGCGCCAGCCGGGACTGCGCTGGGCGAATCCGTTCTATACGAAGAAGTTTGTCTCGCTACGCACACGCAACTTCGAGACCGCCGAACTGAAGGTGAACGACCTCGATGGCAATCCGGTGGAGTTCGCCGCCGTGGTTGTCTGGAGCGTGGTGGATACCGCCGAGGCGATGTTTCAAGTCGACAATTACGAAAACTATGTGAAGGTGCAATCGGAAGCCGCGCTGCGCAACCTGGCTGCGGCGTATCCGTACGACGCGCATCAGGAGGGCGTGAAATCGCTGCGCGCGAACATGACGGAGGTCGCGGCGCATCTGCGCGACGAGATTCAGGATCGCCTCGCCGTGGCGGGCGTCGAAGTTAAAGAGGCCCGCATCAGCCACCTTGCTTACGCGCCGGAAATTGCCGCCGCGATGCTGCAGCGCCAGCAGGCGTCGGCCATTGTCGCCGCGCGGACGAAAATCGTTGACGGCGCAGTGGGCATGGTGGAGATGGCTCTCGAGCGTCTCCACGAGAAGGGCACCGTGACGCTCGACGAGGAGCGGAAAGCCGCCATGGTGAGCAATCTGCTGGTGGTCCTCTGCGGCGAGCGCGCGGCGCAGCCGGTGCTGAATACCGGGACGATGTATCACTAGAACGATCCCCTGGCTCACGCAGGGGCTGTTACCCATCGTTACGAGGCGCGGCGTACAGCCCCGTCCCGTAACGGCGGGGATCGCAGTTGGAGCAACACACATTGCGCAAGAACTATCCATTACGCATCGACGCGGAGGTCTTCGACGCCATGCGCCGCTGGGCGTACGACGACCTGCGCAGCCTGAACGGGCAGATCGAGTATCTGCTGCGCGAAGCCCTGCGCCGCGCCGGCCGCGAGCTTAAACCGGAAGGCAACAAAAAAAGCGGCGAGCCCGAAGGTCCGCCGCCCCTGTGAAGCTAAATCCGCTTGCCGGTTACTCGCCCTTCTTGGTCGTTGCCTTTGGCGCGGGCCGCGCAGCCGGAGCGTTCTTTCCGGTCCAACCCGTCAGCTTTTCTTTCTCCACTTCCAGCGTGAGCATGTAGGGCTCCTTGGTGAAGGCCTTCGCGACGCCTTCGAACTCCAGCGTCTCGCCCGCTTCCATCTTGCCCGGGAGCGCGGTCTCGAACGTGATGGTGCAATCCGCCAGGCCTTCGTTCTCCACCGCAAGCACGATCGTCTTCGGACGAACCACCGGCGTCATGGAGACGATCTTGCCCTTGAACTTCGGCAGCGCGCTATCCTTGATTTCGCCTTGGAACTTCGCGTCTCCACCATCACCGGTGAGAATCGCCTTCAGGTCACGCCACTGCGCCTTCATCGGGTCCTTGCCGCGAATTTCTTCCTCCCTGGCAGCTGCTTCCTCGGCCATTTTGACGGTGCTCTTGATCACGAAGCCATCGGGTAGCGCCTGACTCGCGGCCGTCGCCAGTAGTTGATCTTCGCCGTCCATCGTTCCGTGGTAGGTCTTGTACGCCTTATCCACGAAGGTCTTCATCGTCGCGCGCTCGTTGGGGGGCAGCGCGCCCGGGCCGGTGTAAGCAGCGGCGCGAGCATAATGGAAAATTGCGTCGGATTGGCGCTCCGGATGAGCCTTCGCTTCCGCAAGAATCTGCTTGCCGAGCCATACGTTGATGCCGACACGGGTCGGGTCCTTCTTTAGACGCGCGATAGCGGCCTCCTGGCCCTGCTGTTCCGCCACCCAGTCAAGCTGGACCTGCGCATAGGCCACTAACTGCGGTTTCAGCGCCGACCACTGCGCGTCGGTCTGGTTCGCCGGCTTGTTGGCCGCGGAGAACACGTCGTCGGCGTGCTCGATCACGTACGTCGCGGCATCGGTTATCGCCGCCAGATCCTCCGCGCTCGGCGACTTGATCTGCGGCACGTCGGCGAAAATGGTCCGCAGCAGGTCGAGGTTGGCTAGTGCGTTGGGTACCTTCTTGCGTAGCTCCTGCGCCATCTGCACCTGCTCATGGTACATTTTCAGGTTGCCGTACACCTGAAAGTACAGGCCGGTCCGCTGCACCGCGTACTCGGTCTCCGGATAGTCGGCCTTCCATTTGTCCAGCTTCTCCAGTTGAGCTTTGGGATCCTTCTCGGTGTTGGCCGCGATGGCTTCCGTCTGCTCCTTGTCGTCCTTGAACTTCGGCGCTGCCGGGGGAGTCTGGGCCGCTGCCACTGCCATGAAGGCGATGCAGCCGATTGCGATTTTATGGGTATTGAAAAAGGTCACGTGAGCCTCACTCGGGTGAATTTGTCTTTGTCGAGGCGCTCTTCTTTGCGCCCGAATTCTTTCTTATCGTTTCGTTCTTGCCGGTCCAGCCAGTCAGCTTGGCCTTGTCCGTGTCAAACGTTACCATGAACGGATCTTTCGTAAAGCTCCTGGCGATACCCTCAAACTCGAGTTCCCCGCCGGGCTCCATTCTACCTGGAAGTGAGCCGTCAAGCTTTAATATTACATCGCCCGCGGGATTTTCGATGGCAAGGGTGAGTTCCTTTGGCTTCACCGCCGGATTCGCCGACACAAGTCTTCCCTTTAAACGAGGGACGAGTGCATCCTTCATTTTGGTTTCAAAGTATGTTTCGCCGTCCGCGTCCGTCAGCGCGGCCCGCAGATCCTTCCACAACGCGCGCTCCGGATGGGTCTTGTCGAACATCTGCTCGGCTTCAATACGCTCTTTGGCGATCTGCGCCGCACTCTTGATCTGAAAACCCGGAGGCGGCAGGGGTTTCGCTTTGGCGTCGGCCAGAAGCTGCGCCAACCCTTCATCCGATCCGTGATACTTCACGTAGGCCGTATTCAAGTATGCGGTCAGATTCTTGCGATCGGATGGCGGAAGACTACCCGGTCCATCGTAAGAGGCAGCGTGGGCAAAACAGTACAGCGCCGCAGGCTGCTTTTCCGGACGGGTCTTGTTCTGCTCCAGCATGGCGTCGGCCAGCCAGTAGGAAACCTGCCCCTGCTTCGGGTCCAATTCGATGGCTTTGCGAAGTTCCACTTCGGCGCGGGCGAAATCCTTGCGCTGCCAGTCGATCCAGCCCGCGGTTCTTTGCGCGAAGATGCGCATCTCCGGCTTCGCCTTGGCGGCGTCGGCATCCGTCATCTCTGCCGGGCGATTCTCGGTGGAATAGATTCCATCCAGATTGGCGAGAATGGTTGTCGTCGCGCGCTCAGCGACGTCCAGGTCCGCCGGTGCAGGCGGATCCAGTTGATAGATCGCACCGACGATGGTGGACAAGGCAAACAGATTGTTCGGGTTGTCACGCAGCACGTCCACGGCTGCGTTAAAGGACTCGCGGTTGCGCCCCAACTGCCGGTAGGTCTCCAGATATAGCTGGCGGCGGACAGTGGCCAACTCGCTCTGCGGGTACTGCTTGCTCCATTTATCGAGAGATTCGAGCCAGATTTTCGGGTCCTCTGTCTGCGTGATGGGTTTATAAAGATCGTACTCAGCGGGATCTTTCCAGTCCGGCTTTTTCTTGTCCTGCGCGGCCACGCGGGGCGTCATGCTGCTTACGAGCGCGGCTCCGGCGACAACGGTCGCGGCGCTCGCCCTCAGCAGCAATGACAACGTTCTCGCCCAATCTGAGAAGCTCATGAACCTTTCCGGGATTTTGGTACTTCGGGGAGTATAGCGGAATGCGGCGCGTAGCTGCAACCGTCTGCTCATCTTCATTTTGACACCAAGGCGTCCGAAGTTGTTCCCGGAATCGATTATCCTGACGTAAGTCAAGATGCGCTGGACAGACCTGGGAGTTATTGTAATTTACCTCGCCGGCATTACGTGGTTTGGAACCCGTTTTCGCGAGTCGCAGAAAACGCTGAAGGATTATTTCCTCGGCGGCCGGACCGCGCCATGGTGGGCTATCGCGCTCTCGATCGTCTCGGCGGAGACCAGCACGCTGACGGTCATCGGCACGCCGGCCCTTTCGTTTCAGGGCAATTTTGGATTCCTGCAGGTCGTATTCGGATACCTTCTCGCCCGCATCGTGATCGCGTCCCTGTTCCTGCCCGCCTACTTTCGCGGCGAGATGTACACCGCCTACGAGCTTATGCGGATCCGGTTCGGCCCGCGCATCCGGAAGCTGACCGCCGGAACGTTCCTGGTCCTGAGGGCCCTGGCCGAGGGCGTACGCGTCTTCGCGATCTCCATCGTCATTTCCATTATTCTCGGCACCGGCGAAATGACGTCCATCGTGGTGATCGTGCTCCTCACCTTGATCTATACGTATGAAGGCGGACTGACGGCCGTCATTTGGACCGACGTGGTGCAGATGGTCCTTTACGTCATCGGCGCCGCGCTGAGCTTTTACGTACTGCTTCACACCATCCCCGGAGGATGGGCCCACGTTGCGGCCGTCGCCGGACCGTTGCACAAATTCCAGGTGTTCGATTTTCGCCTGGCCCCGCCCGCGATCTTCTTCACGCGCACCTATAGCTTCTGGGCCGGATTGATCGGCGGATGCTTCCTGACCACCGCCAGCCACGGCACGGAGCAGTTGATGGTGCAGCGCCTGCTCGCCGCCCCTAGCGAACGGGAGAGCCGCGCCGCGCTGTTCGCGAGTTGGGTGGTGATTCTCATTCAATTCACCTTGTTCCTGGTGATCGGCGTCTGCCTGTTTACGCTCTATTCCGACAACGGCTGGAAAACACCCGCCGTGACCGATCAAATCTATCCCCTATTCATCTGGCAGCAGCTTCCGGTGGGCATCGCCGGCCTGGTGATCGCGGCGATCCTGGCGGCCGCAATGTCGAATTTGAGCGCGGCGCTCAACTCGCTGGCTTCCACCACGGTGATGGATTTTCTGAAACCTCTGTCCGGCTCTTTGGCCAGCGATGCGGACTGGCTAAAGCGCGCGCGCTACGCGACCGTGCTGTGGGGCGCGATTCTGTTCGGCGTCGCGCTGGTGGCCCGCCACTGGGGCAGCGTCCTGCAGGCTGGCCTGTCGATCGCCTCGATTATCTACGGATCGCTCCTGGGCGTGTTTCTCTTGGGCCTGCTGACGCAGCGCGTGGGAGAAGTCTCCGCCATGATCGCCATGGCCGTCGGCCTGGTGCTGATGCTGTACATCCGCTTCTTCACTCCGGTCGCCTGGACGTGGTACGTTCTCATTGGCAGCTCCGCCACGTTTGCGACGGGTTTCGCCGCATCATTCCTTATCAGGGAGAATCCTTCTGGAACAACATCCGCCTGAACCCACTCTGCGCCGCGCGCTGGGACTTTGGGCCGCCATCGCCATCGTGATCGGCACGGCCATCGGCAGCGGCATTTTTATCGTCCCGGCGAAGATGATCCGCTCCGTGGGCTCGCCCGGATTGGTGTTCGGCGTCTGGATTTTCGGAGGCGTGTTGACGCTGTTCGGCGCGCTTACCTACGCCGAGTTGTCCGCCGCGCTCCCGGACGCGGGCGGCGAATATGTCTATCTGAATGCCGCCTACGGCCCGTTCTGGGGATTCATCTACGGCTGGACGCAAACCTGGGTGGCCAAGAGCGCCAGCATCGCCACGCTCGCAACAGGATTCGCAAATTATTTGGCGTTCTTTTTCCCGAAGCTGGCCAAGCCACTTTTCGTCGTGCCTCTGCATATCGGCCCGGAGGGCGGTCTCTTGGAGATTCAATACGGGCAACTGCTGGGCATCGGACTGATTCTCTTTCTGGCCGCAGTGAACTATCTGGGCGTGCAGGTGGGCGGCGACGTGCAGGTGGTGGTAACCGCCGTGAAGCTGGCGCTGATCGGAGCCTTGATCGTCGCGGGACTCACCTGGGGCCACGGCAGCTACAGCCATTTCTCCGAATCGATTCCTGCAAACCCCGGAGGCGTTTCTGGCTTCTTCGCCGCCCTGGTGGCTGCACTGTGGGCCTACGACGGCTGGAATAATGCCGGAATGCTGGGCTCGGAGATCCAGAATCCGCAGAAAAACCTGCCCCGCGCACTGCTGGTGGGCACCACGCTGATGATTGCCATCTATTTGCTCACAAATCTCGCCTATTTTTACGTATTGCGGGGAGCCGAAGTGGGCGCAACGCCTCGCGTCGCGGCCGAGGCGATGCAGCGCGTCCTGGGCAACTCCGGCGCGTCTGTGGTGAGCGTCGCGGCCATGATTTCGATCTTCGCCGCGCTGAACGGGTCCATTCTCTCCGGCTCGCGGGTCCCCTACGCGATGGCGCGCGACGGCATGTTCTTCCATCGAATGAGCCGCATCAACCCGGTCTTCCGCACCCCCGGCGCCTGCATCGTGCTGCTGGGAGTGGTTTCTTCGATCATCCTGCTCAGCGGCCGCTACGACGAATTGGCCACCCTGGTGATCTTCCCCAGTTGGATTCTCTACGGCATGACCGCCGCCTCGGTGATCGTTCTGCGGAAGAAAAGGCCGGACATGTACCGGCCGTACCGGGTCCCCGGCTACCCCATTGTTCCGATTTTCTTCGTATTCGTGGCGATCGCCCTGCTTTATTCCACGCTGCTCAACTCGCCCCGGGAATCCGGCATCGGCTTGGTGCTGATTATCGCTGGATTGCCATTCTATTTCCATTGGAAACGCCGCTTAGACGCTGATCCCACGCGGTTTCCAGGTTCTTGAACCAGCGGGACCGCCCTCCCTTCCCCAAGATCGGGGGCCGTTTTTGCTTTTTTGTTCTGATTTCAGAACAAACCCCTTGAAATTGGCCTAAACATAGGTTTATGCTTGGGGAGCGCCGGTCGAATTGAAGTTCCGTTCTGTTCTTTTTTTGGAACGGGGCGGGTTCAGCGCTGAATTTTAGATCCTCGGAGACAGGATAGGAGAGAAGACAATGGATGTCCTGAAAATACTGGCGGATTTACGCCGGGAACGCGAGCAGATTGAAGAGGCGATTATCACCTTGGAGCGCTTGTCTCAGGGCCGTACGAAGCGGAGAGGTCGTCCGCCGGCCTGGATGGCGAATCTCAAGCGGCGGGGCCGTCCGCCGGGGAGCAAGAACAAAGTCAAGGAAATCGCCGCGGCATAACTCGCGGCGAACGCGGCATGGGTGGCCACGCTCCACATCCCAAGTGCGGCCCACTGTACACTTGAAGGAAAGTGTCCCTACAACCCACCGCGAAATTAACCGGACAGGTGAAGGCCGGCGGCTGCGCCTCCAAGCTCAGCCCGAGAATCCTCGATCAAGTTCTACCTCTGATCCCGCGAGTCGCCGACCCGAATATCCTCGTAGGCTTCGATACCGCCGACGACGCCGGTGTCTACCGCGTCTCTCCGGATCTGGCCATCGTTCAAACCGTCGATTTCTTTACCCCCGTCGTAGACGATCCTTACACCTTCGGCGCCATCGCGGCAGCCAACGCCCTGAGCGACGTCTATGCCATGGGTGGCCGCCCGCTGACCGCGCTCTCCATCCTCGCCTGGCCCGCCGCTACCGATATCGCGATCCTCGAACAAATCCTGAGGGGCGGAGCAGATAAAATTCACGAGGCCGGCTGCGTCATCCTCGGGGGCCACAGCGTCAGCGACCCGGAGATCAAGTTCGGCTACGCCATCACCGGCACTGTCCATCCGGACCGCGTCAAGACCAACACCGGCGCCCGCCCCGGTGACGTGCTGATGTTCACCAAGAAGATCGGCACGGGAGTCATCTCCACCGCCCTGAAAAAAGGCATCGCCAAACAGGAGCACGTCGACGCGGCGATCGCCCAAATGATGACGCTGAATCGCGCCGCGGCGGAAGCCCTGGAACCTCTCGATGTGCATGGCCTCACCGATGTGACCGGCTTCGGCCTGTTCGGACACGCGCGCGAAATGGCCATCGGCAGTAAGGTGACGCTGGAAATCGATTCCAAGCTGGTCCGCTTCCTGGACGGGGCGCTGGAATACGCCGAGGCCCAGGCATTTTCCGGCGGATTAGGAAATAACCGCGAATTTGTCTCCTCCTGCGTGGAAGGTTTCTCCGCCCTGGACGACCTTTTCTACGATCCGCAGACCTCCGGCGGCCTCCTGGTGTCATTGAGCGAGCAGGATGCGCTTGCCTTCGAACGCGCGTATCCGCAGGCGTATCGCATCGGCCGCGTGCTGGAGCGTCAGGCGAGGCCGTTACGCATCTTATGAAGCCATCAGTCGCGAGAACTTCACCAGCGATTATCGCTCTGGACGTGGCATCCGCGGCGGAGGCTCGCGCGCTTGTGGACGCGCTGGGAGATTCGGCCGATTTTTATAAAGTCGGCATGGAGCTGTACGCCGGCGCCGGCATGGAATTCGTGCGCGAGCTGAAAGGCCGCGGAAAGCGCGTGTTTCTGGACCTGAAGCTCTACGACATCGGTGAGACGGTGAAGCGAGCCGTGGCCGTTATCTCTCAAGTTGGGGTGGACTTTCTCACCATTCATGCGGTGAAGCAGGTGATGCAAGCCGCCCTCGCCGGCCGCTCGGGCGGGGTGAAACTGCTGGGCGTCACCGTGCTCACCAGTTTCACGCAAGAAGACGTACGCGAGGATGGCTGCGCGCTCGGCATCGCTGAGTTAGTGGAACGGCGCGTTGGGCAGGCGAAGGCCGCGGGCATGGACGGCATCGTGTGCTCGCCTCTAGAAGTGGCTCGCGTCCGCGCCATCGCCGGTCCTGACATGATGCTGGTGACGCCCGGCGTCCGCTCGGCCGGCGCATCGGCCCAGGATCAGAAACGGGTGGCGACTCCTGCCCAGGCCATGGCGGACGGCGCCGACTATCTGGTCATCGGCCGCCAGGTGACCCGCGCCGAGAATCCCCGCGCCGAACTGCTCAAGATCCTCGACGAAATTCATTCATGACCACTATCACCCACCTGGAGTGCGCCGCCTGCGGCAGGCGGCACGAAGCCGGAAAGATTCATAACCTCTGCGAATGCGGAGGACCCCTGCTGGTCCGCTACGATCTGGACAAACTGCGCGAAGGCTGGAGCCGCGAATGGATTCCCAGCGGTCCCACCAGCATGTGGCGCTACGCTCCGGTGCTGCCCGTGTCGAAGCCGTCGGCGATGATTTCGCTCGGCGAAGGCATGACGCCGCTGGTTCGCACGCAGCGCCTCGGCGCGAGGCTCGGGAGTGACGATCTATGGGTGAAGGATGAAGGCGTCAATCCCACCGGCAGCTTCAAAGCTCGCGGATTGTCCTGCGCCGTCTCGATGTGCGCGGAACTGGGCGTGAAGAAGGTGGCAATCCCCTCGGCCGGCAATGCCGCCGGCGCGATGGCCGCGTACGCCGCCGCCGCCGGCATCGAAGCGCATATCTTCATGCCGAAGGATGTTCCGCAGGCCAATTACATCGAATGCCGCGCGGCAGGCGCGAAGGTCACGCTGGTGGACGGCCTGATCAGCGATTGCGCCAAGATCGTGATGGCGCGCAAGGACGAAGAGGGCTGGTTCGACGTCAGCACGCTGAAGGAACCGTACCGCATCGAGGGCAAGAAAACGATGGGCTACGAAGTGGCCGAACAGTTTCGCTGGACCCTGCCCGACGCGATTTTCTACCCCTGCGGCGGCGGCGTAGGCTTGATCGGCATGTGGAAAGCCTTCGCAGAGATGGAGGCGCTCGGCTGGATCGGACCCAAGCGCCCGAAGATGATCGCGGTTCAAGCGGAAGGCTGCGCACCGATTGTCAAGGCGTTCAACGACGGCAAGCCGAAGAGCGAGTTTTTCGAGCACGCAGAAACAATAGCCAGCGGCCTCCGGGTCCCGAAAGCCTTGGGTGATTTTCTGGTGCTCGACGCCGTGCGCCAAAGTGGAGGCACCTGCGTCGCCGTCAGCGATCCGGAGATGATTGAAGCCGGCGTCGAACTGGCTGCCGACGAAGGAATCTTCGCCGCTCCCGAAGGAGGCGCATGCGTCGCGGCGCTCAAGAGACTCCTCGCCAGCGGTTTCCTGAAGCGCGAAGAGCGGGTAGTAATTTACAACACCGGCAGCGGATTGAAGTATCTGGAAGCCTACTCCACGCGGTTTCCGCGCTAATTCGAAATCATCGTGTGCGACGCAAGGTCCACCGTCACGGCGTCCGACGGAGACTTGTAAGCCTGCCCTTGCTGGGCGTCGTGAAACTCAATTCGCAGCTGTTTTGCATCGACCACGATGCGCAGATATCCGTAATCGGTATCGTCGTAGTTTTCCAGAATTAGACCGGCGTTGATGCTCAGCGGCGTTCGCAGCGTGCCCTTGATGGTGGACAGAGGCGAATGGCCTCCATTGCCGCAAACAACGTACGGAATATCGAGCTTATTCACCGTGCGCGTGAACCGCTGATAATTGTGCGCGTGACCGGACAGATGCGCGTGCGGCCAGTAGCCCGCCTTGGTGCAGGCCGCGTCGATATCCGCCAGCATTTTCGGGCTCCCTCCATGGCTCGCGCCGCCGCTGTATGGAGGGTGATGCGTAACCACGATCGTCGCACCCCCTTTTTTCTTCGCCTGCTGCAACGCGCCGACCAGAAACGTCAGTTGCTGATCGTCCACGGCCGAGTGTTTATCGCCCTCGCTCGAAATCACGCCCGGATCCTCCAGCACGTTGCTATACAACCCGATGATGGTAACAAGCGGTGCATCGAGCACGAAATAAACAGCCGGTTGCGTCATCGCCGTACGCACCAGGCCTCCGGATTCGGGCGTCTTCACCGCGTCCGCGCTCACGAAGTTCCTGAGAAACGCCTCGAGCGACGGCACTCCTTCTCCGCTGTAGACCAGCCCGTCATGATTGCCTGGGACGGCAAAAATCGGCGCAGGGTAGTCGCGATAGGGCTCGTAAAATTGGTCGTAATAAAACTTCGCTTCGCCGAAGCTATATACCACATCGCCAAGATGGAAACAAAATGCCGGATGGTCCGCCGCGTTTGGATCGTCAAAATCGGCAACCATTTTGTCCACCACCAACGACTGCGTGGCCGGACCCTTGACCGATCCGGTGTCGCCGAGGGAGTGGAACACAATCTGTCCCGCCTTCTCGATCGCCGCAAACGTCGCGGCTCCACGTTTGCCGAAAGCGTCCGCTAGCGCCATCGTCAAACTGGCGCCAGCGCGCGGCGCGGGGATCGCCTGCAGCAGCTTCTTCTGAACCTTGTTGTACAGTGGATTGTCGTTGCCGTGCGCGACCGTGAAGTGTTTTGGATCTGGCGAAGCGGTAGGTTCTGCAAACTGCGGCTGATTTGACGATTGGGTTACAGCGGACTTCTTTGTCGCCATACGGATTTCGCTCCTTCTCTCAGAAAGTGCGAATACGCGCGGAAACGTTACATCAGGCGGGAAAGAAAACTCTCACCAACCAAAATTTTTGCACCGAAATTCTCCGCCACGGTCTGTCCGATATCGGACAGCGATGCGCGAGTGTCCAGATCCACGCCATGCTTCACTCGCGGGCCATAGACCAGCAGCGGTACGTATTCACGGCTATGGTCGGTCGAAGGCGTGGTGGGGTCGCAGCCATGATCGGCAGTGAAGATCGCCAGATCCGCAGGCCGCAGCTTCGCTTTGAGCGACGGAATCCAGCGGTCGACTTCCTCGAGCGCGCGGGCGTAGCCTTCCACATCGTTGCGATGCCCGTAGAGCTGATCGAAGTCGACCAGATTCACGTAGATCATTCCTCGATCTAGCTTGTCCATCGCGCCGAGCGTCTTCGCCGTGCCGTCGGCATTGCTCTTCGTCTTTTCGTACTCGCGAATCCCCCTCCCTAGGAAGACGTCGAAGATCTTGCCGATGCCATAGACCTCCACGCCCCGAGCCTCAAGCTGATCCAGCAGCATCCCTTTGGGCGGTGGAACGGCATAGTCGTGGCGATTCGCGGTCCGGGCGAAATGCCCCGGTTCGCCGACGAAGGGCCGCGCGATCACTCGCCCCACTTCATATGGCCCACGCAGAAGCTCGCGCGCCGTTTCGCAGATCTTGTACAGCTCAAACAGAGGAATTACTTCCTCGTGGGCGGCCACCTGAAACACGCTGTCCGCCGACGTATACACAATCGGCGAGCCGGTCCGCACGTGCTCCTCGCCCAGTTCCTTGATGATCTCCGTGCCCGACGCCGCCTTATTACCAATCGCATGGCGACCTATGCGGCGCTCGAATTCGTTCATGATTTCAGGCGGGAAACCATTCGGGAACAGCGGAAACGGCTTTTCCAGATGAATGCCCACCATTTCCCAATGGCCGGTGGTCGTATCTTTCCCCGGCGAAGCCAGGGCGCATTTCCCGAAGGCTCCAGCAGGCTCCGCTACCGGTCCAAGACCCGTCAAGGGCTTGATATTCGCTAGGCCCAGCGCACAGAGATTCGGCAGATGCAGAGGCCTTTGCCGCGCGATGTTGCCCAGCGTATCGCTGCCCACGTCGCCGTACCTCGCCGCATCCGGCATCTCGCCGATGCCGACGCTGTCCAGCACAATCCAAATGACCCGATCAAACTTCATCGCTGCTCCGCGAGCGCCGTTCGGATCCGGTCGGTCAACTGTTCCACAAACCGGTCCGGAAGAAAACCGTTCATGCGGCTGGCCATTCGTCCCTGCTTGTCAAACACGATCGTGGTGGGAATATCGTTCACCTGAAGCAGCTTGATGAGGCCGTCGTCGAAATAGACGCTCGACTTGTTCCATTTCTGCTGATCCAGGAACGGTGTCACGACAGAGTGATCCTCGTCTGCGTCGATGGAGAGCAGCACCACGTCGTCGCGATTCTTGAAACGCTCCTTCACCGTCTCATACATCGGATGCTGCACACGGCAGGGATGACACCAGGTGGCCCAGAAATCCAGAATCACCACCTTGCCCTTGAGGCTAACCAGCGGCAGCTTCTTCCCATCCAGTCCGCTGATGGTGAATCCCAGCGGATCGGTGATGGAAGCATTCGGGTCCATCGCGGCCAGGCGCTTCTGGCGATCCTTCATCAGAGCCGAGGTCCGGTCGTACGCCTCCAGAATCACGTCGCCAAGGCCTTTTTCCGAGGAGTGATTCTTACGGTACCACTCGCCCAGCCTGGCCCGATCGACGGCGCGGTCGGAATCCTGCGCGCGTAAATCGGGAATCATCAGCGCATCGGCGTAGTGCATCATCGCCTGATCGTCGAAGTTCATCGCGGCGAGCGCGCCCGCCCATTCGCGCGCCGATTCCTCGTTGGGATAAACCGAAAACGACAGCGCCGCCAGCTTCGATGCCTCGGCCAGATCGCCCATCGCCGCTTTCGCGCGCGCCTGGTAGAGCAATGCCCGCCCCTCGCCGCGATCCCTGTCCTCCTGCAACTTGGCCGCTCCCGCTCCCGATGCGGCCGGAAGCTTGTCGACAATCTGCTGGAAAAGCTTGGCGTACTCGAACGCTTTCAGCGCTCGATCCTTGCCGCCCAGAGCCAGTTCCGCTCGCGCCACGCGATCCAGAAAAAACATGTCGTCGGGCGAGGAGACCAGTACGCGCTCGCCATATTGAACGGTGCGGCGGTCGTCCTTGGTATCAATGGCTGCCTTGGTCAACGCGCGCTCAATATCCTTCAATTGCGCGGCGTTGGGATATTTTTTCAAGAATTCCTCGAGCAGCCGGATCAGGTCCAGAGGACTCGCCGCCGCCTCATCCACTACGTGCTGTAGTTCCTGCTGCTCCGTGTTGGGCTGCGCGGGCGTTTGCGCGAAACACATCGCGGACACCGCTAGATAGGCTACCCACCTCATTGCGATTTTGCCTTCGCCGCCCGAATCTGCTCGCCCAACACCGCCGCGCGCTGCCGAGCCATGTGGAGATAGATTTCGTTCTGCGCGATCTGGTCGAGAAGCGGAAGGAACTGCTCCGCGCCGGTCAGCCGCCTCATGTTCCACTCCTGCTCGATACGGATCAACGCGTCGTGCACGCCCAATTTATCGTGCCGCGCGGAGCGCTTCAGTTCGGCGAATAGACGCTCTGTTTCCGTGATCGCCTCGAACCAGTCGTGCAGAGCCTTGGCGCTTTCATCCAGCGAATAATTGAACTTCTGCTCGTTGGTCTCCCCGCCGTCCTCCCAGCGAAATGTTTTTACGCCCATGTTGGCGACCTTCAGGCCGGATTCGAGAGGCCTCTTGAAATGGTCGAGCTGCGAGGCCAAATCGAACATCGTGTCGCGGCCGGCGTCTTCCAGATGGAATCTCTCCGGATCGTCGTCGGGGTCTTCTCTATAGGAAACGTCGCCGGAGTGTGTCACGGAGATCCACACGTACGCCGGCGTCGAGCCAGGAAACGATTTGGTATACACAATTCTTGCAGCGTCACTTGAAAACGCCGCTGGTATGGCGATGCACAGCGCCAGGATGCTCGGCATCAGAATGATGCGCCTCATCGTCCCACTCCCACGGCCGACGTCGCGTGACAGATCGCCACGGCCAGCGCGTCAGCCGCGTCCTCGGATTCAATCGCCTCGCCCAGGCCGGTGAGCGACCGCACCATCATCTGCACCTGCTGCTTTTCCGCCCGTCCATAGCCGACGACGCTGACTTTCACCTCAAGCGGAGAATATTCACCCAGCGCGATGCCCGCTTCGGCAATCGCCAGCAGAGCCACGCCGCGGACATGCGCGAGTTTCAGGGCCGTTTTCACGTTTTGGGAATAGAACACTTCTTCGACCGCGGCGGCTTGCGGGGAATGCTCGGCCATGACCGAGCGCAGCGCGCTGGCGATCGCCACAAGGCGCGTTTCCAGCGGATCGCGCGGCTTCAGACAAATGGTACCGTGGGCGACCACGGTGTGCCTGCGCCCATCGCTATCGATGACGCCCCAACCGGTGCGCTCCGTGCCGCAATCGATGCCCAGAACGCGCACATCCTTCCCGGGCGCTTACGCCAGGGCCTCCAGCTCGCTCTCGTCGATGTCGAAATTGGAGTAAACGTTCTGCACGTCGTCGTTTTCCTCCAGAGCCTCGGTCAGCTTCAGCATGCCGGCCGCGTTCTTGCCTTCCAGCTTCATCAGGTTCTTCGGCACCATGGAGATTTCCGCCGACTCCGGCGTGATGCCCGCCTTCTTCACCGCGTCGAGCACCGTTTCATGTGCCTCCGGCGCGGAGAGAATCTCCCAGTTGCCGCCCTCGCTGCGCAGATCGTCCGCGCCCGATTCGAGCACCAGGTTCATCAGATCGTCTTCCTTGGCCTTTTCGCCGTCGATGATGATCTGGCTCTTGCGCTCGAACATCCAGGACACGCTTCCCTGCTCGCCCAGGTTGCCGCCGTTCTTGGAAAAGACGTGGCGGATATCGCTCACCGTGCGGTTGCGGTTGTCGGTGGCCACAGCCACCAGTACCGCCGCGCCGCCCGGACCGTAGCCTTCGAACATGATTTCATCGAGCTGCCCGCCTTCCAGCTCGCCGGTGCCACGCATGATGGCGCGCTTGATATTGTCGGCCGGCATGCTGACCGCTTTGGCCGCGGTGATCGCCGTGCGCAGGCGCGGGTTCATGTCCGGGTTGCCGCCGTTGCGGGCGGCGATCATGATTTCTTTGATCAACCGGGTGAAGATCTTGCCGCGCTTGGCGTCGGCAGCGCCTTTCTTGTGCTTAATCGTGGCCCATTTGGAATGACCGGACATTGTCGAATCCTCTAGTATTTACCGAGATTTATGGGCGTTTGTACCCAACTTTTGAGGATACCACGCATGGCGCTACTTCACGAAATTCACCACGCCCCACTTCTCCGGAATATGCATATTCACCGCCCCCTGCGGCGACCACACCCAGTTGTCTTCCTTCAACCCCTTGATCTTTTCGTATTTGCCCTCCACCACTCGCGTCCGCCACTCCACGCGGGAGAAATTCATGCGCCACGAATCTCCCGGATTCGGACGCCCTTTGCCGCTGCGCTCGACAAACGCGCTCCACGGCAGAGCCAGTTCCGCTGACCATACGCGATCCTTATCGCGAGGATCGTTCAGCGTGCCGTCGATCCACACCGCCGATTTGTACCCCGGCATCTCCCACGAGTTGTCAGCCTTCCCGCCTTTGTTATAGGCTTTCGGGAGAAACAGGTCCCATCCGGTATTCAGTGCGTTGATCTCAAATTCGAAGTACTTCAATCCGTCGCCGGTGGGATTGAGGAACACCTCAAAATCGTTGTCGTGGAAGATGACGGAATCGTGCGCGGTCAGCGTGGCCCAGACGTCAGGCTCCTCAAGTTCGGCAGCGATGTAGAGGAATTCGTCGTCCCACAGCATTTTGACGCGAGTCTTGAAGCGCGGCGTGGGGTGATCCGGCCCAAGGATGTCGATGAAATCGGCCGTCCATTCCGCCTTGCCCCACGCTGGGTCGTCGAGATGACCGTCGATCTTCACCGCAGACGAGGCGCGGTGACAAACGTACTGCTTCGGCTGAGCCAGTAGCGCGGCGCAACCCAATCCTGCAAGCAACAGATATTTCACGGCGCCAGTATACCCAGCCCGGAAGATCAAGAACATGCGCGCTGAACCCAATGGCGGGAGCGGCGGAGCCGTCGTCACCCTTCGGGCAGATTGAGCTTCCGCATCAACCCTGCCCAGCGCGGAGTGGAGCGCAGCTCCCTTCCGTACCAGATCCTCAAATATATCGCACCGTAAGGATCGTGCTGATCGATGGCCTTCTCGAGCCAGTCCGCCTCCGCGTCGAATTCACGGATGACCCAGTGGTAAGCGGCCAAAGCTCGGGGAACGCCGAATGCATCGGTGGGCTGGAGCTTTCGGAGTAGCTCCTCCGACCCGCGCGCATCTCCGGCGCGCTTCAATAGCCCGGCGAGCCATCCGATCGCACTAGGAAGAGGCGCGGGCGTGTACGCCCTCTTGCAAAGCGTCAGCGCCTGGTCGAACTCTCCCCTCGTCGCATGCAAACCGGCCAGGGCTAATTGCGCAAGGACCATGGCCGGATTGAGTTCCAGCACTTCGCGAAGCCCCGCGGCAGCTTCCTCGTCGCGGCCGGCTGCAGCTAGGTAGGCCGCACCGTTATTTCGCAGTGTGAGATTTAGGGGATCTTCTTGCAGTCCAAGCTCCGTCTGCTGAACGGCCTCGGCAGGCCGGCCGATGAGCACAAGGTACAGGGAGTAATAGAGGCGCACATTGATCGGAACAGGATCGCGAGCAATTGCTAGGCGGAAGCGCCTCTCTGCTTCTTTCCAGTCGTAGTCGAGACAGGCTGCGACGACGCCCAGCATCGCGTGCGCATCAGAGAGGGAAGGGTCCAGCTCCAGGGCCTTCTGCGCAATAGAACGTATCAGGGGCAAGGCCTGGTTGGCCGGCAGCGCTCCCGCCAGCGTCATGCCCCAGAAATAATTTCCGTACTCGCAATGGGCCTGCGTGAGTTGAGGGTCCAGCGCGATGGCTTGCTCGTAACACTCCTTCGCGCGCGGAAGCAGATCCGGGCGAAAAGTTCCAAAGTAGTGCCGCGCCTTCAACAGAGCCTCATAAGCGGCAAGGCTCGGTTTGTGCTGCTCAAGCGGCGCCGGCTTTCCGGAGAGCTTCACCTGCAGCGCGGACGCGATGGCCTGCGCGATTTCGTCCTGCAATTCGAAAAGGTCCGCCATCTCTCTGTCATACCGTTGGGACCAGAGATGACATCCGTCACTGGCGTTGATGAGCTGGGCCGTGACCCGAATGCGCGACCCGGATCGCCGCACGCTGCCTTCGAGAATGGTTGCGACGCCCAAAGTATCGGCGATCTTGCGAATGTCCTCGGTCTTCCCCTTGAAGGCGAACGCGGAAGTGCGCGCGGTCACTTTCAGTCCCGGAATCTGGGCCAACAGATTGATGATCTCCTCAGCCAGGCCGTCGCTGAAGTACTCGTTTTCTTTGTCACCGCCGATGTTGGCGAGCGGCAGCACCGCGATCGAAGGCGTCTTTTCTCCCGGCGTAGCGATCACTTTTTCGAGCGCCGCGCGAACCTCGTTGATCGTCTGGAACCGATCCGCCGGCGATTTGCGCAAACAGCGTGCGACAATGCCGGCCACATTCGCCGGTACATCCAGCGCGGCAGGCTCATCGCGTAGAATTGCGGAAATCGTGTCGATGGAAGAACTGCCCGCAAACGGCCGGCGTCCACCCAGCATCTCGTACGGCACCACGCCGAAGGAAAAAATGTCGGAGCGGGCATCCACGTCCAAACCCTTCGCCTGCTCGGGAGACATATAGGCCGCGGTGCCCATGATTGCTCCCGCCTCGGTGAGAGCCATTGTTTGCGTCGCACCATCCGAATTCTTCGCCTCCGACACTTTGGCCAGTCCAAAGTCGAGCACCTTAACGCCGGAGGCAGTCACCAGAATATTGCCCGGCTTCAGATCGCGATGAACAATGTTCTTCTTGTGCGCCGCTTCCAGCGCGCTCGCGATTTGCGTAGCGTATTGCAAACCTTTCTCCAGCGGCACAGGACCTTTGAGCGGAGCGCCTTCGATGAACTCCATCACCAGGTAGCCATGACCATCTGGCAAAGCCCCGACATCGTAAATCTGGCAAATATTAGGATGATTCAGCGCCGCAACGGCCTGCGCCTCGCGCTCGAAGCGGTCGCTGAATTGAGCAGCGGATACTTTTATCGCAACATCGCGTTTTAAGCGTGGGTCTCTGCCGCAGTACACCTCGCCCATGCCACCCGCGCCGATGGGCGCGAGGATCTGGTAGGGGCCAAGTCTGTCGCCAACAGAGAGCGGCATGTGAGTGATTTTCCAAGTGTACTCCGTCACGAACGCAACCTTGCACCCCTCCCGCCGATCGCGCGATAGTGAGGAATGCACGTCCCCATCTACCAGGTCGACGCCTTCTCAAGCAAGCTTTTCTCCGGCAACCCCGCCGCGATCTGCCCTTTGGAAAACTGGCTCCCTGACGCGACCTTGCAGGCCATTGCCGCCGAGAATAATCTCGCCGAAACCGCGTTCTACATCGTCAAAGACGGACAGTATCATCTCCGCTGGTTCACCCCTGGCGTCGAGGTTGATCTCTGCGGCCACGCGACCCTCGCTTCGGCGCACGTCATTATGGCCATGCGGCGCGAAATCGCCGGGCCGCGCGTTTCGTTCCTCACCAAGAGCGGCGAACTGATCGTCACCCGCGAAGGCGACCTCTACGCTCTCGACTTCCCCGCCCGTCCGCCCGTGGAAACGTCTTACGACAGCAAGCTGTTCGAAGCCCTCGGCGCAACGCCCAAGCAGGTGCTCGGCGCGCGCGATTATCTGTGCGTCTTCGACACCGAGGCCGAGGTGCGGGCGGTGCGTCCCAACATGGAAAAGCTCGCCGCCATCGACCGCTTCGCCTCGATCATCACTGCTCCCGGAACCGACTGCGATTTCGTCTCGCGCTTTTTCGCCCCCGCCAAGGGCGTGCCCGAGGACCCCGTCACCGGATCGGCCCACTGCACGCTGATTCCCTACTGGGCCGCGCGCCTCGGCAAGACGAAGCTGTTCGCCCGCCAGGTTTCCCCGCGCGGAGGCGAGCTGTGGTGCGAACATCGCGGCGACCGCGTGACCATCGCTGGAAAGGCTGCGGCGTATCTCGAAGGGACGATCGTTGTACCCTAGTTGATTCATGCCCGTTCGCATCTCGCTCTTTGTCACGTGCATTGTCGATCAGCTCTTCCCGAAGGTCGGCATCGCCATGGCTGACGTGCTCGAACGCCTGGGCTGCGAGCTGGAGTTTCGCGAAGGACAAACCTGCTGCGGCCAGCCAGCCTTCAACTCCGGCTACCGCGACGAGGCCCGCACGGTCGCCGAGCATTTCCTGGCCACCTTCGACGGTGCTGAACACATCGTCGTTCCGTCCGGCTCCTGCGCCTCGATGATCGCGCATCACTTTTCTGAGATGTTCCCTGGCGACAAGCGCGTTCACGCACTGGAGCCTCGCGTCTGGGAGTTTTCTCAGTTCCTGACCGACGTTCTGAATGTCGAAGACGTCGGCGCGGCGCTCGAGGCCACCGCCACTTATCACGACGGCTGCCACTCCCTGCGTGAAATGCGCATCAAGAGCGGTCCGCGCAGGCTGCTTCAAAACGTCCGCGGCCTGAGGCTCGTCGAACTCGATCCCCCCGAGGAATGCTGCGGCTTCGGCGGCACCTTTTCGGTGAAATTTCCCGAAATTTCCGGCGCCATGGTGCGCACTAAAATCGAGGCGATCGAACGTACGGGCGCCAGCGCCGTCATCTCCACCGATCCCAGCTGTCTGATGCAGATCCAGGGCGCGCTGCATCGCGCGGGCTCGAAGATCCGCACGATGCATCTCGCGGAGGTGCTAGCGTGTCGTTGAACAAGAAAAGATGAAGACCCCCGACGTCTCCGCCGCCCTCGGCGACAAGAAGCTCCAACTCGCGATCTACTCCGCCACCGGCCGCATGGCCGAGCGCAGGCGCGAAATTGTGGCTCAAAACGTCCTGCCGGATTATCAGGACCTGCGCCAGCACGCGCACAACATCAAGAAGCACACGCTAGATCATCTTGACTACTACCTGGAACAGCTCGAACGCAGCATCGAATCGCGCGGCGGCAAGGTGATCTGGGCCAAGGACGGCGCGGAAGCCTGCGCGTTCATCCAGAAACTGGCGCGCGAGCGCGGCGTGAAGGTCATCGTCAAATCCAAATCGATGACCACCGAGGAGATCGACCTCAACGAACACCTCGAACAAGACGGACGGGAGACTGTCGAGACTGACCTCGGCGAATACATCCTGCAGTTGGCCGGCGAAAAACCGTTCCACATCATCGCCCCTGCGCTGCACAAGACCAAGGAAGACGTTTCCGGAATTTTTGAAAAGCATCTGCACTCGCAGCCCGAAAGCACGCCTGAGGGCCTGACGAAAATCGCCCGCATTGCCCTGCGCGAGAAATTTCTCCAAGCGGGCCTCGGCATTACCGGTGCGAATTTCCTGGTCGCCGATTCCGGCGCGGTTGTCATCGTCGAAAATGAAGGCAACGCGCGCCTTTCCTGCTCGGCTCCGAAGATTCACGTCGCCGTCGCGGGCATAGAAAAGCTGATCCCGCGCGCGCAGGACCTGGGCGTGTTCCTGAAGCTGCTCGCCCGCAGCGCGACCGGTCAGGCGTTAAGTGTTTACACGTCCTTCGTCGCGGGAGCCAAGCGCTCCGGCGAGCCCGACGGCCCCGAGGAATTCTATCTCGTCCTCCTAGACAACGGCCGTACCAAGCTCCTGGCCGACCAATCGAAGCGCCAGTCGCTCTACTGCATCCGCTGCGGCGCGTGTCTGAATCACTGCCCTGTGTATCGCAAGATCGGCGGCTATAACTATCCTTGGGTGTACTCCGGGCCCATCGGAAAAATTCTCACGCCGCAATTCAAAGGTTTCCACGACGATCCCTGGGTGCCCTTCGCCTCCAGTCTCTGCGGAGCCTGCGGCGAAGTCTGCCCGGTGAAGATCGAAATCCCGCGCATTCTGCTCGAGCTGCGCGCCGACATAGCCAAGCAGGAAGGCGACCGCGCCGAAAAGCTCGCCTTCCGCATATGGGCCTGGGTCATGCGGCATCCGAAGCTGTTCGGACGCCTCGGTTCACTCTCCTCCGCGGCCATCGAGTCGCTGCCAGGATTCCTTGCCGTCGGTCCGATCAAGAACTGGCTCAGCCAGCGCGACCTTCCCGAACCTCCCAAGCAGAGCTTCCGCGACTGGTGGAAAAAACGATGACCTCGCGCGAGGAAATTCTCGGCAACATCCGCGCGGCCCTGAAACGTCAGCCAAATGAGCCCGTTCCCTCCCCGCCGCCCGCTCTGCTGCGCGAAGGCTCGGCGGACAATCTGGTTGATCAATTCAAAACAGCATTTGAGGCGCTGGGCGGAAATGCGGTCCTGGTGAAAACGGCTGCGGAAGCCCAAATCGCTGTGGAAGAACTCCTCAATGGCCGCACGTTTATGACCTCGGTGAAAATGCGCGGCGGCGAATTCTCCCGCGACGCGTGCGCCTCCGCCGAGGTCGGCATCACCTCAGCCGATTACGCGCTGGCCGACACCGGATCACTCGTGATCTTCACCGAATCGGGGGAGTCGCGTCTCTTGTCGCTGCTTCCGCCCTGCCATATAGCAGTGATCGAGCGCTCCAAGATCGTGCCGAGCCTCGACGACCTTCTCCGCCAGCGACCGATGCCCGGCGAAAACTCCAGCGCGATGGTGATCATTACCGGCCCGAGCCGCACCGGCGACATCGAGATGAGGTTGGTGCGAGGCGTCCATGGCCCGGGTGAGGTTCACGTCGTCATTGTCGATGAGATGTAACCCTTCCCGTTAGGTAGGCATCACACGGCTATGAAACTACCATTAGCCATTTGTGTGTTGGCTTTCTCAGGGGCGGCATTTGGTCAGGTCGCCGAATTTTGGTTCAGCGCGGGTGAATCGTTATTTTGGGATCGGGGGCTCGGTTCCACAGACCCTGTGCTGGGCTCGCCGAACGATTTCCAAATCGGCCAGGACGGCTTCCGCTTCGGCTTCCGCTTCGATCTGAACCCCGGCGACCGCGTCGGCTATGAGATGAATTATGCGTACACGCGCGCCTCGCTCCTCTACGGCGGCATTTCGGAAGGCTTCGGCGAGCACACCGTCTCCGGCGACGCCCTCTACCACTTCGTGAAGCGAGACTCGCGCGTGCGGCCCTTTGTGTCGGCCGGACTCGGCTTCAGCAATTTTGTGGAGCCGGGCCAGTCGGCGGCCTATGGCGGCGGATCCAATGAATTCGAGGTAAACTACGGCGGCGGCGTAAAGGTGAAGGCATTTTCCAAATGGGGCCACGATTGGGGCTTCCGCGTGGACCTTCATCAATTCCAATACTTCTCCAAACCGTTCGGTTTGTATTTCTCCAACGGAAAGCTTCAGCAGACGGAAATATCCGCTGGATTCGGTATCCTCTTTTAGTCAACGCTCGAACGTTGCATAATCAGGAGTGAATGAATCCGCGGTTTGCTCTGATCGTCCTTGCCGCTGTTTCTCTGCGTCCGGCTCTCGGATTGGACCCGAACCGGACCCTCACACAGTATTATCACCGCATCTGGCAGGCGCAGCAGGGGCTCCCTGAGGGAACCATCTACACCATCCTTCAAACTCATGAAGGATACCTGTGGCTCGGCACGCAAGGCGGCCTCATCCGCTTCGACGGTGTGCGTTTCGACAAGTTCGAGAATATCCGGCGCACTCCCTCGGCCAACGCCTGGATTCGCGGCGCCGTCGAGGACTCGCGCCATGCCCTCTGGCTCAGCACGGCGGATTCCGGCCTGCTGCGCGTCGACGGCGATACCGTCCAACGCTTCCTTCCGTCGGAAAACGTGCAGTGTCTGGCCAAGTCCAGGAACGGCGACATCTGGGCCTGCGCGGCCCAAGGGATCGCGCGCGTCACGGCAGACGGGAAGTTGACCATTTACTCCACGGTGGAGGGCCTCGCCAGCAAGAATACGCGGGCCGTGTGTGAAGGCGGCGATGGAACCATCTGGGTGGCGAGCGACAACAAGAGTCTCAACGCCTGGGATGGCGCCAGATTCATCCCGCGGAAACTGCAGAAGCTTCCCGCCGATGGCACCATCCGGGCGATGGAATGCTCCGGAGACGGAGTCTGGGTCGGCAGCGCGGAGGGCCTGCTGCACGTGACTCCGTCCGGCGAACGATTGTTCACGGTCAAGGACGGGCTCGCTGACACGCGCGTCCTGTGCCTGTCGCGCGGCCGCGACGGCAGCCTATGGGTGGGCACGCGCAACGGCTTCAGCCGGATGCGCAATGGAGAAATCGAAAGCTATCGGCCGGAAGAGGGACTGTCGCAGAGTACCGTCTACTCCATTGTGGAGGACGCGGAAGGCAGCCTGTGGGTGGGTACGAAAAACGGCCTCAATCAGTTCCTGAGCGGGCGCGCGCTTCCGTACACCGCCAAGGAAGGCCTCCCTTCCAATGAAACCGGCCCGATCCTGCAGGACAAGGCAGGCACCATCTGGATCGGCATGTTGGGCGCGGGCCTGTCCCGTTTCGACGGCAGGAAGTTCGCGACCCTGACCACCGCGCAGGGCCTGGCATCGAACACCGTGTACGCTCTCGCCGAGGATCACCAGGGAGCGCTGTGGGCGGGAACCACGGCGGGCATCGATATGCTCCGCGAAGGCCGGATCGCCAGGCATTATGCCACCGGGCAAGGTTTGCCCGCGGCCAGCGTACGGGCGCTGTTTATCGACCACAAGGGAACTCTTTGGGTCGGAACGGAGAAAGGGCCGGCGAGCCTCCGTGACGGCGCCTTCTCCGTTCCTGCCGGAATCCCTCCCGAGTTGCGCGGCACCATCGCCGCCATTGGCGAGGACCGCGAGGGACGAATTCTGTTCGCCCTGGAGCACGCCAGTCTGTATATATACGAGAACGGAGCAGCCCGTGAGTTGCTCGATAACGGAGCACCGGTTCGCGACGTGGATGCCATCTATCTCGATCCCGATGGCGGAATCTGGATCGGCACGCAAGGCTTCGGGCTGAAACTGCTGGACCGAGGGCGCATCACCACTTTCCTCATCCGCGATGGCATGTTCGACAACGAGATTTACGGCGTCATGCTGGACCGCAAGGATCGTCTGTGGATGGCTTGCAGCAAGGGCCTCTTTTCAGTAAGACGCTCGGACTTGGTCAAATTCGCCAATGGCGGCCTGAAGAAGCTGTTGAGCACCACCTACAGCCCCATGGACGCGCTGCGCACCATCGAGTGCCGTTCCGGCGTGCAGCCCGGATCGATTCACACGAGCGACGGCCGCCTATGGTTCTCGACCATCCGCGGCCTTTACGTGTTCGATCCGAACCACCTCACGCTGAACATCCCCGCGCCGCCGGTGGTGATTGAGGAAACCACGGTGAACGGGGAACCGGTTGCACCGCAAGCGATCGGCGCGATTCCTCCAGGTCTGAAAAATCTCGAATTCACATATACCGGCCTCACGTTCGTCCAGCCGAATCGCGTGAAGTTCCGTTACATGCTGGAGGGATTCGACAAGAATTGGATCGATGCGGGTACGCGGCGCGAGGCGTTTTACACTAATCTGCCACCGGCCAAGTACCGCTTCCGCGTGACTGCCTGCAATGCCGACGCGGTGTGCAATGAAGCCGGCGCGGAGGTCGCGTTCTCGCTCGCCCCGCACTTCTATCAGCAGCCTTGGTTCGCCGTGCTGTGCGTGCTGGGGCTGGCCTTGGCCGGCTGGAGCATTTACCAGATGCGCATCCACCGCCTGCGGGAACAATTCAACATCATTCTCACGGAGCGCAGCCGCATCGCGCGCGAGCTGCACGATACGCTGATTCAGGGCCTTAGCGGCATCACGATGGAGATGCAGGCGCTCGCCGCCCGGCTCCGCTCACCCGAGGAACGCGCCAAGCTGGAGGAAATCGTGCGTGACGCCGGAACGTGCCTTCGCGAAACCAGGCGCTCCGTTGCCGGCTTGCGCAGCGCCCGGGGACCCGGTTCAGGACTCGCCGCCGCCATCGCCGAGGCGGCCAAGCACATCACCGAAGCGAAAGCCGTGCGGTTGAGATTGCGCCTCGGTAAGAGCCCGGCCGATCTTTCGCCGGAAGTGCAGTATAACCTGCTGCGGATCGCCTCGGAGGCGATGAATAACTCGGTGAAACATTCCGGAGCCAAATCGATAGAAGTTGCCATGGAATCAACGGCGGAACAGTTGAAGCTCTCGGTGCGCGACGACGGCTCCGGTTTTTCGCGCGAGAATGGTAACGTGGGGCCGGGTCATTACGGTCTAATTGGTATGCGCGAACGCGCCGCGCAGATCGGGGCCGAACTTGAAGTAGACACAGAACCGGGACGCGGCACGACGATCACGGTGCTGCTACCGGCCGGATCAAGGCAGACTGCGGGAGTACATATATCATGACCACATCGGGCACTATGCAGAACGGCACAGGGATCGGAAGCGACGGAACATCCGTGATCCGCGTTTTGTGCGTCGACGACCATCCGCTGGTGCGGAAAGGCATCGCCTCCATACTGGCCAACGAGGCCGATATGGTTTTGGTTGGCGAAGCGGGCAGCGGCCGCGAAGCAGTGGCTCTGTTTAAGGAACATCATCCGGACGTTGTATTGATGGACTTGCGCATGCCTGATCTGGACGGCACGACCGCCACGCGCCTGATCCGCCAGGAGACGCCCGACGCGCGCATCATCGCCCTGACCAGCTACGACGGAGACCAGGACATCTACCGGGCCCTCGAAGCAGGCGTGCGAGGCTATATCCTGAAGGAAATGGTGCACACCGAGGTCGTTAAGGCTATTCGCACCGTTTACTCCGGAAAACGGCTGATGCCCCAGGAGGTCGCCGAGCGGCTCAGCGAATACTTCCCGCAAGTGGCCCTCACGCCGCGCGAGGTGGAAGTGCTCGGCTGCGTGGCCAAAGGTATGGCAAATAAAGAGATCGCGGAACGCCTGGGAACCGCCAGCGGCACCGTGAAGATGCATATCCAGAACATCCTCGCCAAACTTGGCGCCTCGGATCGCACTCACGCGGTGACCATCGCCATGGAGCGAGGCATTCTGCATCTGAACCCCTAAGCGCTTTCCCACCAATAACTTATCCAGGTACTCCAAATGGCATATCAGGATATTTGTCTGAAGACAGTCGCCTAATCGCTTGGCAAAAGCGATAATGATTTAATTCGTTTTATCTCCGTATGAGCCCTGAAAATCCTAAGACTGCTCCGGCGGCCAAGGCGACGCCCGCCAAGAAGAGTTATGGGTGGATCTGGTTCCTCCTGCTACTTGTAGTAGCGGGAGCTGCCGCCTACCTGTGGTATCCACGCATTGCTGAAGGCCAATCGAAGGCCCAGAAGAGCGCCAAGGACGACAAGGCTTGGATGGCCGGGCGCCCCGTACCCGTCATCGCCGCCTTGTCCCGGCAAGGCGATATGCCGGTTTATCTAAATGGTCTCGGCAACGTGACGGCGTTCAACACCGTGACGGTCCGTTCGCGCGTGGACGGCCAGATCATGAAGGTCGCCTTCACCGAAGGCCAGTTGGTGAAGGAAGGCGATCTTTTGATCGAGATTGACCCGCGTCCGTTCCAGGTTCAGTTGGCGCAGGCCGAAGCGCAGAAGGCCCGCGACACCGCCCTGCTGCAAAACGCTCTGCTCGACCGCGAGCGCTACAAGGTTCTCTACACCCAGGAAGCGATTCCCAAACAGCAGTTGGACACTCAGCTCGCCACCGTGGCTCAGATCGAAGCTACGATCAAGAGCGATCAGGCCGCCATCGATAACGCGAAGCTGCAGTTGGTCTACTGTCACATCACGTCCCCGCTCACCGGGCGGATCGGGCTCCGGCTGGTGGATCAGGGCAACATCGTCCATGCTACGGACACGACAGGCCTGGTGGTGATCACGCAGCTGCAGCCCATCGCCGTGCTGTTCAACATCGCCGAGGATAGCCTGCCTGCCGTGCGAAAGAAAATGCAGGGCGGGAGCCTGCGCGTCGACGCATATGATCGCGATCTGAAAGCAAGACTCGCGCAAGGCAAGCTGCTCACCATCGATAACCAAATCGATCAGTCCACGGGAACCGTGCGCTTCAAGGCGCAATTCGAAAATGAGGACAACTCGCTGTTCCCGAATCAGTTCATCAACGCCAGGCTGCTGCTCGATATGAGGCACAACGCGGTGATCATTCCGAATGCCGCCATCCAGCGCAGCCCTCAATCGGCCTTCGTTTACGTGGTGAAGCCGGACAATACCGCAGAGGTTCGCCGCATCGTCACCACGCTCGCCGAGGGCGATGAGGCCGCCGTGGACAGCGGCCTGGAGCCGGGCGAAGCTGTCGTGATCGACGGAGTCGACAAGCTACAGCAGGGGACCAAGGTTTCGGTGCATATGGCCGCCCCAAAGGGCGTGCGCGGTTAAAAAATGAGCCCGTCCCGTCCGTTCATTCTACGGCCGGTGGCAACCGCCTTACTAATGGCGGGGTTGCTGCTGGTGGGCGCAGTCGCCTATAAACAGCTGGCCGTTTCGGCCCTGCCCCAGGTGGACTATCCCACCATTCAGGTGGTCACGTTCTACCCCGGCGGAAGCCCTGACGTGATGGCATCTTCCGTCACCGCTCCGCTGGAGCGCCAGTTCGGCCAGGTGCCTGGCCTGAATCAGATGACGTCCACCAGTTCGGCCGGAAGCTCCGTCATCACCCTGCAGTTCGCCCTGGAGCTGAATATCGATGTGGCCGAGCAGCAGGTACAGGCCGCGATCAACGCGGCCCAGACGTTCCTGCCGCGGGACCTGCCAAATCCTCCCATCTACAGCAAGACCAATCCGGCCGACACGCCGATCATCACGCTCGGCCTGACCTCGAAGACCATGCCGTTGTCCAAGGTCGAGGATTACGCAGACACGCGCCTGGCCCAGAAAATCTCCCAGTTGCCCGGCGTAGGACTGGTGAGCATTTCCGGCGGGCAGAAGCCTTCGGTGCGCATTCAGGCCAACCCCATGGCGCTCTCTTCCTACCACCTCAATCTGGAGGATCTGCGGGCCGCTCTCGTCGCCGCCAATGTCAATCAGGCCAAGGGAAGCTTCGATGGGCCCCAGAACGCCTACACCATCGGCGCCAACGATCAGCTCCTCACCAGCGCGGATTACAAGCCGCTGGTGGTCGCCTATCGCAACGGGGCTCCTGTGACGCTGTCGGATGTGGCCGACGTCATCGACGACGCGGAAAATGTAAAGCTCGCCGCCTGGATGAACGAGACGCCCGCGGTGATCGTCAATATTCAGCGTCAGCCTGGCGCCAACATCATCGACGTGGTCGATCGCGTCAAGAAACTCCTGCCGCAGCTCCGCGCCTCTCTGCCCAGCGCTATCGAAACGACCATCCTCACCGACCGCACGGTCACCATCCGCGCCTCGGTCGAGGACGTGCAGTTCGAACTGATGCTCACCATAGCGCTGGTTGTGATGGTGATCTTCCTGTTTCTGCGGACGCTGGCCGCGACGGTGATTCCCAGCGTCGCCGTGCCGCTGTCGCTGGTCGGCACCTTCGGCGTGATGTACCTGCTCGGCTACAGCCTGAACAATCTCACCCTGATGGCCCTCACCATCTCCACCGGATTCGTGGTGGACGACGCCATCGTGATGATTGAAAACATCGCCCGCTACATCGAGGAAGGCGATCCGCCGATGCAGGCGGCATTGAAGGGCGCCGAGCAGATTGGCTTCACGATTCTCTCGTTGACCGTGTCGCTCATCGCCGTGCTGATTCCCTTGCTGTTCATGGGCGACATCGTCGGCCGCCTTTTCCGCGAGTTCGCCATCACGCTGAGCGTCACGATCCTGCTGTCCGCCGTCGTCTCCCTCACGCTGACGCCGATGATGTGCGCGCGCCTTCTGAAGCACAAGCCGGAATCCGAACAAGGGCGCTTTTACCGCGTCTCCGAGCACGCCTTCCAGAGCATCATCGCGTTCTATGGACGCACACTTCAGGTCATCCTGCGTCATCAGTTCCTTACATTGATGGTCGCCGCCGGAACGCTGGCCGCGACAGTGATTCTCTTCATCATGATTCCCAAGGGATTCTTCCCGGTGCAGGACACCGGCGTGATTTTGGGCGTCTCCGAAGCCGCGCAGACCGTCTCGTTCCCGGCCATGGCGCGGGCGCAGCAGGAACTCGCCCACATCATCCTGAAGGACCCCGCCGTATCCAGCCTGTCTTCGTTCATCGGCGTCGACGGCACCAACACCACCATCAACAGCGGCCGCATCCAGATCAATCTGAATCCCATCGAGGAGCGCCACATCAGCGCCAGCGATATCATCCGCCGCCTGCAGGCGGAGCTGGCGAGGGTGGAAGGCATCACGCTGTACATGCAGCCTGTGCAGGACCTCACCGTCGAGGATCGCGTCAGCCGCACGCAGTTTCAGTACAGCCTGGAAGATCCTGACGCCCGCGAACTCGCCACCTGGGCGCCGCAGTTCATCGCCAAGTTGCAAAAGCTGCCAGCGCTGCGCGACGTCGCCAGCGATCAACAGAACGGCGGCCTTTTGGCCCGGCTCGTCATCGACCGGCAGACCGCCGCCCGTTTCGGCATCACGCCGCAGATGGTGGACGACACGCTGTACGACGCCTTCGGCCAGCGCCAGGTGTCCATCATGTTCACGCAGTTGAACCAGTACCGCGTGGTTCTGGAAGTCAAGCCCGACCTGCAACGCAATCCGCAGGAGCTGCGGAACATCTACATCCGCGGCACGCAGACCAGCACGATGACGCCCAGCTCCAGCCAAACCGCCTCCGCGCAGAGCAATGCAGCCGCGGGCGGATCGGCCAGCGCGGCCACCGTCGCCGCGCCCGCCGCCGGACAGGTTCCCCTAAGCGCGTTCACGCACTTCGAGCCAGGAACCACGCCCCTGGCTGTCAATCACCAGGGCCAGTTCCCGGTGGTGACCATTTCGTTCAACCTCGCGCCCGGCGCATCGATCGGCGATGCTGTGGACGCTATCAACGCGGCAAAAGACGAATTGCACCTGCCCGCGAGCATCCAGGCGACGTTCCAGGGCACCGCGGCCGCGTTCCAGGCCTCGCTCAGCAACGAGCCGATTCTGATCCTGGCGGCGCTCGTCACCGTCTACATCGTTCTCGGCGTGCTCTATGAAAGCTATATCCATCCGTTGACGATTCTGTCCACCCTGCCCTCGGCCGGCGTCGGCGCGCTGCTCGCGCTGATGCTGTTCCATGAGGATTTCAGCGTCATCGCCCTGATCGGCATCATCCTGCTGATCGGCATCGTGGAAAAGAACGCCATCATGATGATCGACTTCGCTCTCGAAGCCGAGCGCAAGGAGGGCCGGGAGCCCTTGGACGCCATTTACCAGGCCTGCCTGCTTCGCTTCCGCCCGATCGTCATGACCACCCTGGCCGCCATGCTCGCCGGCGTTCCGCTCGCCATGGGAACCGGCACGGGAGCCGAGTTGCGCCGCCCTCTGGGCATCGCCATTGTCGGCGGGCTGATCTTCAGCCAGTTGCTTACGCTCTATACCACGCCGGTGATCTACCTGTTCTTTGACCGCGTCGCGCGGCGCATGACTGGCCGTAGTGGAGCGGGCGTCGTTGTCCGGCGTCCCGGTCTCGACCCGAATCCGGAGCACGCATGAGCATCTCCGAGCCATTCATCCACCGCCCCGTCGCCACCACGCTGCTGACGCTTGCTCTGGGCCTGGCCGGCGGCGTCGCGTATTTCTTTCTGCCCGTCGCGCCGCTGCCTGAAGTCGAGTTCCCCACTATTCAGGTAGGCGCGGGGCTGCCCGGCGCGAGCCCGGAAACCATGGCCTCCTCCGTCGCCACGCCTCTGGAGCGGCAGTTCGGACGCATCGCCGGCCTGAATGAGATGACCTCCTCGAGTTCGCTTGGGAGCTGCAGCATCACCATGCAGTTCGACCTGAGCCGCAACATCGACGCCGCCGCACGCGACGTGCAGGCCGCCATCAACGCCGCCCGCGGCCAATTGCCCTCCACCCTGCCCCAGAATCCGAACTGGCGCAAAGTCAATCCGGCGGATTCCCCGATTCTGATGGTTGCCTTGACCTCGGACACCATGCGCCCCGGCGACATCTATGACATCGCGTCCTCCGTCCTGCAGCAGAAACTGGCGCAGATGAGGGGCGTGGGGCAGGTCTTCGTGGGCGGAGGCGCTCTGCCCGCGGTTCGCGTGGACGTCAATCCCACGCTGCTCAATCATTTTGGCCTCGGCCTGGAGGACGTGCGCGCCATGCTCGGCGCGGCCAACGTCAACCGCCCGAAAGGCGAATTTCACGACGACAACCGCTCCTGGACCATCGCCGCCACCGATCAGCTTCGCTTCGCCGACGAGTACAAACCCCTGGTGGTCGCGTATAAGAACGGCGCCGCGGTGACATTGGGCGATGTCGCTAAGGTCACCGATTCGGTGGAGGACATCCGCAGCATCGGTTTCGCCAACCGCGAGCAGTCCATCCTGCTGATCGTCTTCCGCGTCCCGGGCGCAAATATCATCGACACAGTCGACCGCGTCCGCGCCGCTCTTCCGCAACTCCAAGCGGAAATTCCGGCCGCCATTCACATGCGCGTCATCATGGACCGGACGATCACCATTCGCAATTCCGTCCATGACGTCGAGATCTCCCTCGGCATCTCCATTTGCCTGGTGATCATGGTGGTGTTCTTCTTCCTGCGCAGCGTGCGCACCACCCTGATTCCCAGCGTGGCCGTTCCCTTCTCGCTGGTGGGCACCTTCGGCGTGCTGTACCTGTTCGGCTACTCCATCGACAACCTGTCGCTGATGGCGTTGACCATCGCCACCGGATTCGTCGTCGACGACGCCATCGTCGTCATTGAAAACATCACCCGCTATCTCGAGGAAGGCATGCAGCCGATGGCCGCCGCGCTCAAAGGCGCCGCGGAGATCGGCTTCACCGTGCTTTCCATCAGCATCTCGCTGATCGCCGTATTCCTGCCGATCCTGCTGATGGGCGGAATTGTCGGCCGCCTGTTCCGGGAATTCGCCGTCACGCTCTCCGCCGCGATCCTCGTCTCGCTGGCCATTTCCCTCACTGCCACGCCGATGATGTGTGCGCGCCTGCTGCGCCCGCATGAAGAAGAGCGCGAGCACGGCTGGATCTACCGGCTCAGCGAAAACGGTTTCAACGCGATCCTGAAGGGCTACGACAAATCCTTGACCTGGGTGCTGCGCCACCAGTTCCTCACCTTGATGGTCACGCTATCCACCGTCGCCCTCACCGTCTATCTCTACATCGCCATCCCGAAGGGATTTTTCCCGCAGCAGGACACCGGCCGCCTTACCGGCTCCATTCAGGCCGACCAGGCCACTTCCTTCCAGGCGATGAAAGACCGGTTGTTGCAGATCAACACCATCATGACGCAGGACCCGGCCGTCGAGGTACTCAATTCCTTCACGGGCGGCGGCGGATTCGGAGGCGGCGGCGTCAACTCCGGACGCATGTTCGTCATGCTCAAGCCTCTGAGGGAGCGAAAGATCAACTCCGACGAAGTCATCGCCAGGCTTCGTCCAAATCTGTCCAAAGTCCCCGGTGTCAGCCTCTTCCTGCAATCCGTCCAGGATCTGCGCATCGGCGGACGCCAGAGCGGCGCGCAGTATCAGTACACGCTGCAAAGCGACAGCGTGCGCGATCTGAACGAATGGGCGCCGCAGGTCTTCCGCAAATTGCGGACGCTACCCGAGATCGCCGACGTCAACACCGACCAGCAGGATAAGGGCCTGGAAGCCTCCCTCGTGGTCGACCGCGTCACCGCCGGCCGCCTCGGCATCACGCAGCAGAATATCGACGACACGCTCTACGACGCCTTCGGCCAGCGCCAGGTCTCCACCATGTACACGCCGCTCAATCAATATCACGTGGTGATGGAGGCCGATCAGCAGTTCTGGCAGAATCCCGACGGCCTGAAATACATTTACGTCGAAGGGCCCAAGAAAACCCAAATCCCGCTGAGCGCGGTGACGCATTACGTCGCCTCCACCACGCCGCTCTCTGTGAATCACCAGGGCCAATTCCCCTCGGTCACCATCTCCTTCAACATCCCGGTCGGCCTCGCCCTGGGCGACGCAGTCCCCGCCATCGAGCAGGCCACGCGCGAGATCGGCCTGCCCTCCAACGTGAAGGGCAGCTTCGCGGGCACTGCGCAGGCGTATCAGGATTCGCTGGCCAGTGAGCCCATCCTGATTGCGGCGGCCCTGGTAACCGTTTACATCGTTCTGGGCGTCCTTTATGAGAGCCTGATTCATCCGGTGACGATTCTGTCCACGCTGCCCTCGGCCGGTGTCGGCGCGCTGCTGGCGCTCAAAGCCACCGGCAACGAGCTGAATGTCATCTCGCTCATCGGAATTATTCTGCTCATCGGCATCGTGAAGAAAAACGCCATCATGATGATCGACTTCGCCATCGCCGCGGAGCGCAAGGAGAAGAAGACGCCGGAGCAGGCCATTTATCAGGCCTGCCTGCTGCGCTTCCGCCCCATCACCATGACCACCATGGCCGCGCTGCTGGGCGGCATGCCCATCGCGCTCGGGCGAGGCGTGGGCAGCGAAATGCGGCGCCCGCTGGGAATTGCAATCGTCGGGGGACTGTTGTTCAGCCAGATGCTGACGCTCTATACCACGCCGGTGGTTTATCTCTATCTCGACCGGATGCGGCTGCGCTGGGCCCGGTGGAAACATCCTGCCCCGGCAGGAACCTCCGAGCCGGCCGAAGCCTGAAGCAGGGGACTTACAGTATGCTGAAAATCGACGTTAGGTTTGACAGGGACAGCGACGCGACGGTCGCCTTAGCGGGAAAATGCTGCGGCAACTCGCTGGGGGAACTGCGCCGCGCCATTCAGCGCGCGCGCCAGGCCCACAAACATGTGGTGCTCGACCTGAGCGAGGTAACCTTGCTGGACAAGCCGAGCGCCCAGTTTCTTGCGGCGCAGGCGCGGGAAGACGTCACGTTGAGAAATTGTCCGGAATATATACAGCCTTGGATTTACCGGGAGTGTTCGCAATGAGAGGGTTTGGAAAATGGATCGCCGTGGGTGCGCTCACGCTCCTGGCGGCCTCGTGCACCGTGGGACCGAAATACGTCCGGCCGACGTCCGCCGCCGCGCCGAATTTCAAGGAGCCCCTGCCCGACGCTTACAAAGAGATGACCGGCTGGAAAACGGGACAGCCACGCGACGAAGTTACGCGCGGCAAATGGTGGGAGATTTTCGGCGACCCCGATCTCAACGCGCTCGAGGAGCAGATCGACCTCAATAACCAGAACATCGCTCAGGCCGAGGCGAGTTTCCGCAGCGCCCGCGCCGCGGTCCGCGTAGCGCGTTCCGGATTGTTCCCTCAGGTCACGACGGCGCCCTCGGTGAGCGGCTCGCAGAGTTCCGGCAACACCTCGATCGGCACCTTCAAGACGTCTCCGAACGCGATGTTCAGCCTGCCCTTCGACGCATCCTGGGAAGCCGACGTGTGGGGTAAGGTGCGCAAAGGAATCGAGGCGAACATCGAAACCGCCCAGGCTTCGGCTGGCGATCTCGAAACGCTGCGCCTCAGCCTCCAGGCAGAGCTCGCGCTCGATTATTTCCTGCTTCACGGCCAGGACGCGGTGAAGCAGTTGCTCGATACCACCGTCGGGGCCTATCAGAAGGCGCTCGACTTGACTAATAATCGCTACAATCAGGGCGTCGCCTCGCAGATCGACGTCACGCAGGCGCGCACCCAGCTCGAACAGACCCGGGCCCAATCCACCGATACTCAGGTCAGCCGCGCGCAACTGGAGCATGCCATCGCGATCCTCACGGGAAAGCCTCCCTCAGCGCTCACGATTCCGGCAAAGGTGATCAAAATTACGCCGCCGCCCGTTCCCGTCGGCATCCCCTCGCAGCTTCTGGAGCGCCGGCCCGACATCGCCGCCAATGAGCGACGCGTCGCCGCCGCCAACGCGAACGTGGGCGTGGCGCAGGCCGCATTTTATCCCGATATCACGCTCAGCGCGGCAGGAGGCCTTCAAGGAACCAGCCTGGTGAATCTGTTCACCTGGCCCAGCCACTTCTGGTCCCTCGGGTCCACGGTTTCCTATACGCTGCTTGATTTCGGGAAGCGCCAAGGCACGCTCGAACAGGCGCAGGCCGCCTACGACTCCGCCGTCGCGGCGTACCGGCAAAGCGTGTTGCAGGCTTTCCAAGACGTGGAAGACAACCTGTCCGCGCTCCGTATCCTCGATGAGGAAGCGCGTGAGCAAGCGGTCGCCGTCGCCGCCGCCGAACGCTCGCTCGAACTTGCCAACAACCAGTATCAGGGCGGCATTACCGCTTATCTGCAGGTGATCACCGCGCAGGCCATCGCGCTCAATAACGAGCAGGTCGCCGTCGAGCTTCTGATCAAGCGCCAGGCCGCCTGCGTAGCGCTCATCAAGGCCATCGGCGGAGACTTCAACGTCGCCGGCCTGCCCAAACCCAAGGAAATTGCCCCTTGGAAGGGCGTGCAGAAGGTGGCGGAGAAGGTTCCGGCTGCCACGCAGCAATAGTATTAACGAGCGGAGCCTTGGCGAGTGGACGCAGTTTTTGCTTCGGGCATCGTGAGGGTCAACGCCATGGCTGCCCAACTGGTGGCGGCCGAGGAGATCCATTGGTCGTGGCCGCCGGGAAATCCGTCGTCAAAATAGGGCTGAAACGCCAGGGCGCGGGACTTGGTGAACCACGACCCGTCGGTCTGCTGTGTCGTCAGCAGATATTCAACGCCGCGCTTGTACCCGGGATCGGTCACCGGCAAACCCCCGATTTGCAGTGAAACCAGCGCCTTGCCGGTGGCGTAAGCCGAACTTTCCATGGTGGGCAGATCGGACCACCCGCCATCGGAACGCTGGGCGGCCAGCAATTCCTTGACGGCCCGCATGGTCGTGGCTCTATCCGTACTCGCCCAACCAAGGCCGGCGGCGCGCCAACCGAGATCATCGGTATTCAAGGGCTTAGCCGCCGCAATCCATGACGCGGCACGCTGGATCGCTTTTTCGTAGTCGGCGCGGCCCAATTTTGGCGCATACAGCTGGAGCGCTCGCATGGAGAGCGCCGTCTGGCCGATATAGTCCAGGCAGATCGGGGGACGCGTGTCGGCTTTGGGATAAGCCCAGGAGCCATCGGGCATTTGGTGATTCTCCAGATAGATGGCGACGGCATCGGTGTCGAGGTCGGCCGGCTGGTTTTCGGCGTGCAGTCCCAACAGTGCGTAAGCCAGCACATTCGGGCCGAAGTTGTCGCCGACGGGAACGAAAAAGCCTTGATGGTGCCGGTCCCGCGATGCTTGCAAGACTTTTAGGTTGGCCCGTACTTGCTCCGCCGCGCTTTTCTCATCGATGCGGAAGGCGCGGGTGCGCGCCAGCCCAATGGCCATCGCCGGGATGCTGTCATTATGGCAGGAGAAACACCCCGCCTTCGGGATGAAATTGGCGTCCGAGCGCTGAAGCAGGGGAAGGCTATCCTGAACGGCCTTCTGCGCCGAGTTCTCGCGGCGGGGATTGAGGACCGGAGCCGCATACGGCCCGCCGGGCTTGGCGCCCGCGTTCACCAGAACATCCACCACCGGAGTGTTGCCGCGTAATTTCGCGATGTCGAGCGCGGTCCAACCCGTGTCGGTTCCGTTGGCGTGGCCGTCTTTCGCGTTCACGTTCGCGCCCTTCTCGATCAGCAGCTTCACGGCGTCCGCCGGCAGCAGATCGGAGCCCGCGGCGTACATCAGAGGCGTGCGGCCGAACGAGTCGGCCGCGTTGACATCCGCGCCGTGATCGATCAGCATCCGGATGGTCTTCGCATCGGCCATGTTCGCGGAGTCCTGCAGGGAGCCGGTGTACACGGCCTTGTCGGAGATGCGGGCCGTGAGAAGATCCACGCACTTCGCACATTCGAGCGCGATGGCGATGGAAAGCGCCGCCTGCCCGGCGGCTTTGGCATCCGCGCCGTGGTCGATGAGCACCTGCATGCTTGCTCTGTCGCCGGCGGTGGCGGCCTCGATCAGCGGGCTGGACTGAACGGCGGGGATCCGGTTTGGATTGGGGTTTGCGCCGTGGTCCAGCAAATACTTCACGATCGCGGAGCCTCCGGGGCGGCGCGCGGCAATCATCAAGGGCGTACGGAAGTCGTCCGACGCGGCGTTGACGTCTGCGCCGTGTTCCACCAGCACGCGCGTCTTTTCCAGATCCACCGCGGCCCAAATCAGCGCCGTGGCCTTGACGTCGTTCCGGGCGTTGGGATCGGCGCCTTGTTTCAGAAGACCGGCGAGGGTCGCCGCGTCGGCATAGAGAGCGGCATACATAAAGGGCGTGGAGCCTTCCGGCCCGCGCGCGTTCAGCAGCTTCGGATCGGCCGAGGCCTGCTTGAGGAAGCCGACCAGGTCACCGTCGTGTAAAGCGCCCACCATGGCCACGGCTTTCGGATCGATTGGCGGCAAGGGCGCGTCGTTAGCGAGCGCGTCCGGCCATTCCGCGCCCTGATCGATCCAGCGCTTGATAGTGGCGATTTGCTCGGGGCGTAGCGGTCCGGTGGGAGGCATCTGCGGACCGTATTCGGTTCCCGCGAGGCGGTGATAGAGGAAACTATTCTCGCTACTCCCCGCCGAAACCCGGCGGCTCCCGCTCTTCATCGCAGAGCTTCTGCGGTCCAGACGAAGCCCTCCATTTTGCTGCGCCGGTCCGTGACAGCCGACGCAATTCTGCCGGAAAATAGGCAGGACGTCGCGGCTAAAATCGATTCTGGTTTCGGGCGCTTGCGCCATGGTGATCGTTGTACTTAACGCGAGCAGCAGCGACAGAGTCCAAGTCCGGTTCATAGCTGGTCAAATCTAACACATTCCTTTAAGCGGAGTCTGATACCCTGAAGGCAGAACTCGCCCGATGCGCCTCCGCACCGCTTTCGCCGTGGCATTCCTGGGATTGGCCGCCTGGAGCGCGCTGCGCGCCCAGAAGCCCTTCAAGGAGTGGCCTGCCATCGAGTACGAGAACTTCGCTGTGCCGCCCGATTATGAGGACAAGCATGAATGGACGCGCGCCCGGCTGCGGTATCCGGACATTTATGGCTACCCGGGCCGCATCATGTTTCTAGAGAACGGCCGCCCGTTCCCAGGCTACTGGACCATGGATTATCCGCGGTCCGACCGGCATTTACTCCAGGGCGTGCGCCGGCTCACCCGGATCGATTCGAAGAGCGTCGAGCAGGTGGTGACGCTCGACGGCACGGACGAGGTGTACAACTGGCCCGTGCTGTATGGCGTTGAGGTCGGCCACTGGAATCTGGGTGAGCCGGAAGCAAAGCAACTCCGTGAATACCTCCTGCGCGGCGGATTCTTCATGTGCGACGATTTTCACGGTACCGAACCCTATCACGGCGTCCGGGAATGGGATACGTTCACGCACAGCATGAGCAAGGTGTTCCCGGAGCGCGAAATCGAGGATCTGCCGGACAACGACCCGATCTTCCATACCATCTATGATTTGCAGGAGCGGTTCCAGGTGCCGGGTGCGCTCTACTTTGAGAGCGGCCTGACCTATGAGGCGGGCGAAACGGGCAAGGTCCCGCACTGGCGCTGCATTCGCGACGACAAAGGACGGGTGATGGTGGCCATCTGCCACAACATGGACCTGGGCGACGCCTGGGAGCATTCCGACGAGCCTCGTTATCTGGAAAAGTGGGCGTCCTTGGCTTACCGCATCGCAATGAATTATTTCACCTACGATCTGACGCATTGATGAAGGGACTGACAAGGGATGTACGGATCATCCCCGCACTGACGTGCGGGGTCATAACCCCTGGCGTAAGACAGGGGATTGGGTGCCGATGAGGGGGCTCACCAAGCAGGTTGCGCTGGCCGCCGTGTTCGTCGCCTACGGAGCGCTATGGGCGCAAAGGCAGTTTAAATTGCCAAGGCCGTTCAGGGAGTACCCCGGCTACGAATACAACGACTTCCCCGTGCCCGAGGATTTTCAGGACAAGCACGAATGGACGCGCGCGCGTCTGCGGTATCCGTCTTTCAGGAACGTCCATGGCTACGCGGCCGACGGCTATAACCGGTGGACCGTCGATTATCCGCGGTCGGACCGGCACTTGCTCGAAGGAGTGCGCAGGCTGACGCGGATCGACACGAAATCCGTAGAGCAGGTGGTGGATCTGGACGGCGATAACGACGTCTACAACTGGCCCCTCATGTACGCAGTGGAGGTGGGCTACTGGAATCTACCCGACGATCAGATCGCGCAGTTGCGGGAGTACCTGCTGCGGGGCGGATTCTTCATGTGCGACGACTTTCACGGCACCATCGAGTGGGAAAACTTCACGCGAGTAATGAAAAAAGTGTTTCCCGAGCGTCCAATTGTAGATTTGGATAACAAAGATCCGATCTTTCACGTCATATATGACCTGGACCAGCGTTTTCAGGTTCCCGGCATGCAGTATGTGGTGTATCCGCCGCACCGTTTGTACGAATACGACGGGTTCGTGGCGCGATGGGAAGGGATTTACGACGACAAGGGCCGGGTGATGGTAGCGATCTGTCACAATATGGACCTGGGCGACGCCTGGGAGAACTCGGATGATCCGAGGTATCCGGAGAAGTTTGCCTCGCTGGCATACAGGATCGCGATGAATTATTTCGTGTATGATTTGACGCACTAATGTTCGAATTCTTCTTCAAATATCCGGCTTCGGTCTTTTCCAAAGGCACTTTTGTGTTCGCCGGAGGATGGCCGGTCTGGCTGCTGATCGCGGCGATTGCGGCGGTGGCTGCGGCACTGGCGTTCTTCGTGCGAAGGAATGCGGGCGCGTCGGCCCGGGTGAAGGGCGCCCGATCGATCGCCGTGTGGCTCCTGCAGACATTGCTCGCCGCAGTGCTGCTGCTCATGCTCTGGCATCCGGCGCTGAGCGTCGCGACGTTGCGCCCGCAGCAGAATATCGTGGCGGTGGTGGTGGACGATTCGTCCAGCATGGCGGTGGATGACGCCGGGAGCGGATCCCGCAAGAACGCCGCGGTAAACGTACTTAAGGGCGGCCTCGTCAAGCAGTTACAGGATAAATTTCAAGTCCGGCTGTATAAGCTGAGCGATCATCTGGACAGGCTGGAAGCATTTGACAAAGGCGGACTGGACAAATTGACGGCCTCGGGCACCGCGACGCATATCGGCGACAGCCTGAAGCAGGTTCTGGCCGACGCGGCGAGCTTGCCCATAGGCGCGGTGGTGCTTTTAAGCGATGGTGCGGACAATTCCGGCGGCATTGATCTGGAGACGATCTCCGAGATCCGCCGGCAAAGGATTCCGGTGCACACCATCGGATTCGGCCGCGAACAGATGGCTCACGACGTGGAACTTACGGGAGTCGAGACGCCGGCGCGGGCGCTGCCCGATTCGCGTTTGTCGGCCACGGTGGCCTTTCACCAGCATGGCTACGCTGGGCAGAAGGCGAACATCCTGATCAAAGACGGCGGCAAGGTCCTGGCGGCGCGGGAGGTGACGTTCAAGGCCGATGGCGTCGAGCAGACGGAAAACATCCTCTACAACGCAGGTCCGGCGGGGGTCAGGGCGATTGACGTAAGCATCGATCCGCGGCAGGGCGAGGAGAATCCGCGCAATAACAAGATCTCAAAGCTGGTGAACGTCGACAAGAGGACAGCGCGAATCTTGTACATGGAAGGCGAGCCGCGCTGGGAGTTCAAGTTCCTCCGCCGCGCGGTCGAGGACGACAAGAGCATCCACCTGGCGACCATCCTTCGCACCACCCAGAACAAGATTTACGTGCAGGACGATCACGCCGATGCGCCGAAGACCATCAAAGACGGGTTTCCCACACGCGTCGAGGATCTGTTCGAGTTTGACGGACTGATCCTGGGCAGCGTCGACGCGCCGTATTTCACCACAACGCAGCAGCAGATGATCAAGGATTTCGTCGATCGCCGCGGCGGGGGCCTGTTATTCCTCGGCGGGCGCGAAGCGCTGGGCGATGGCGGATATAAACAGAGCGTCCTCAACGACGTTCTGCCGGTAAAGCTGCCGGATCACAAGAACACCTTCGTGCGCGATCCGGCCAACGTCGAACTGACGGCGCAGGGGCGCGACAGCCTGATCACGCGCATCGAGGAAGATCCGCAGAAAAACGTCGAGCGCTGGAAGACGCTTCCCTATCTGATGAATTTTCAGGATGTGGGCCAGCCGAAGCCCGGCGCGGTAGTGCTGGCGGATGCTCTGCCCACGTCCGTGGGACGGCTGCCATTGCTGACAATCGAGAATTACGGGCGTGGGCGAACCGCGGTGTTCGCGACGGCGGGAAGCTGGCGCTGGCAGATGCTGCAACCCGTAGCCGACAAGAGCCACGAGATTTTCTACTCCCAGCTGCTGCGGTGGCTGGTGAACGATACGCCGAAACGCATGAATCTTTCCACGCCGAGGCAGATGCTGAATGACGAGGCATCGGTGAAATTGCGCGCCGAGGTCCGCGATAAGGCGTACCTGCCTGCTGCCGATGCCACGGTGGAGGCGCATATCGTCGGCGATGGCGTCACCGAGATGGTCGAGATGCGGCCCGATGCGCTGGACGCTGGTGTCTACACCGCGGATTGGACGATTCCCAAGGCCGGTTCTTACGTGGTTGAGGCGACGGCCCATCGCACCACGGAAGACCTCGGCCGTGACGTGATGACATTCCGGCGCGACGACGGCGTGGCGGAAAACTTCCACGTCGAGCAGAATCGCGAGCTGCTGGAGAAGCTCTCACAGGAGACCGGCGGTAAATATTACAAGCCTGAGGACGCCAATAAGCTGGGCAAGGACATCAACTATTCCGAGGCGGGTATCACGGTTCGGGAGACGCGGGATTTGTGGGACATGCCCATCGTGTTCTTCTTGCTGTTGCTGCTCCGGTCCGGCGAATGGCTGCTGCGACGCAAGTGGGGGGTGATTTAATGCGGGCGTCACGCGCCTGCCGCCAGGCGGCAGGACTGTTGGTCGCGGCTTGCGCTTTGCGGGCGGAGACCTTCTACTACTTCACCATTGCAGGCCTGGGCGGCGAGCCCGAATACGAACAGAGATTTTCCGGTTGGGCGAAGGATCTGGATAAGGTTCTGCATCAGGTCGAGCCGAGCGCCAAGATCAAGACGCTGTACGGCGCCGAGGCCACTAGGGCCAACGTCGAGTCGTATTTTCGCCAGATGACCAGCGAGGTCAAACCGGACGATTCGGTGGTGATCATGATGATCGGCCACGGGACATGCGACGAGTTCGACTACAAATTTAATCTGCCCGGGCCGGATCTGACTGCATCCGAACTGGCATCCATGCTCGATAAACTGCCGGCCGCGCATCAGGCGGTCATCAACATGACCAGCGCGAGCGGAGGGTCCCTGGCCGCCTTAAACAAGGCGAAGCGCGTGGTGATCACGGCGACGAAGGCCGGCACGGAGAAAAACGCCACCGTGTTCGCGCGGTACTGGATCGAAGGCATGCGCGATCCGGCGGCGGATGCAGACAAGAATGAGGTGGTCACCGCGCTGGAATTATTCCGCTACGCCGAAGACAAGACGGCGAAGTTCTACGAAACGCAGAAGAGGCTGGCGACGGAGCATGCGCTGCTCGAAGACGCAGGCAAGGGCGAAGGCGTGAAAGCGCCGTCGGCGGAAAACGGCGAGGGATTGACCGCCGGCCGGTTCGCAGTGCTGCATCTCGGGTCGATGGCGGCCCAGATCCGCGATCCCGCGAAATTGGGCCTCCTGAAGCAAAAAGAGAATCTCGAGGCGACGATCGACGATCTAAAATACCGAAAAGCGTCCATGCCTCTGGCCGAGTATCGCCAGACGCTGCAGAGATACCTGCTGGAGCTGGCAAAGATCCAGGAGGCGCTGGACAAATAGCGATGCGCGCCCTGACGTTCCTGATCGCATTGCCGGTATTGGCGCAGATTCCCGCCGCGGTGGAGCCGTGCGCGAAGATGCGACTGCATGGGAGTTCGCAGGCGGCGGCGTGCTACGAGAATCTCACCAGGTCCTCGGACCGCTGGGTGCGGGCCGAAGGTCTTTGGGGCGTGCGGAACTACATCGCCGCCAACGATCTCTTCCGGGACCTGGTGAAGGAGCGCGATAAAGATCCCGCGCTGCGGGTCCGCTGGGGCTATCTCTACCTCGATCATTGGCAGGAGGGCGAGGCCGGCAAGCTGTTTCAGGAAGCCCTGGGCATCGACGAGAAGTACGTGCCCGCGCTCATCGGATTGGCCCGCGTGGCGGCCGACGGATACTCGGTCAAGGCGATCGAGTTTGCCAAGAGAGCCCTGGAACTGGATCCCAAGGCATACGAGGCGCAGGAAGTGCTGGCGCGGGTCGCGCTCGAAGATAACAACGACGCAAAGGCGCGAGAAGAAGCGCAAAAGGCCGTCAACCTGTCGCCCGAAGCTCTGGAGGCAATGTCGATCCTCGCCACCATCGATTGGTTGAACGATGAGAAGGACTCGCCTTGGCTTGCGAAAATCCAGAAGGTGAATCCGCACTACGGGGACGTATACGATACTGCGGGCCACTACTTCGTCATCAACCGGCGGTATGAGGAAGGAATCGCGCTGTATCGCAAGGCTCTCGAACTGGATCCGAACCTGCAGAAGGCGCGCGCGGCGCTGGGCCTCAATCTGATGCGGCTCGGGCGCGAGGAAGAGGCGCGCACACAGCTCGAAGCGTCCTGGAACGCTGGCTATCAGCCGACAGAGTCTAAGAACACTCTGATGCTGATGGACAAGTATAAGGACTACGACACCTTCAGGACGCCGACCACCATCCTGAGGCTGGGCAAGAAGGAATCCGCGCTACTGCGCCCGTATTTCCAGGAGCAGATGGACAGGGCAATCGCTACGTACGAGAAGAAGTACAAGTTCAAGCTGCCCGGCCCGGTGCAATTGGAAGTGTATCCGAACCATCCGGATTTCGAAGTCCGCACGATGGGCATGCCAGGACTTGGCGCGCTGGGCGTTACGTTCAACATGGTGGTGGCCATGGATTCACCCAACTCAAGAGTGCCCGGCCAGTTCCACTGGGCAAGCACAATGTGGCACGAATTCAGCCACGTTTACGTGCTGGAAATGACGCGCAGCCGCGTGCCGCGCTGGTTCACCGAAGGACTCGCGGTGTACGAGGAAACCGCCGCTTCGCCCGATTGGGGCGACCGTTTGCAGCCGGAGGAGATCGAAGCCATTCGCACGAAGAAGCTCTTGCCGGTCTCGGATATTGACCGCGGCTTCATTCATCCGTCGTATCCGCAACAGGTCGTCGTGTCGTACTTCCAAGCGGGAAAGATCTGCAATTTTATCGAGCAGAGATGGGGCGCGGACAAGCTGTTGGCGATGATCCACGATTTCGGAGCGCTGAAGACCACGCCCGAAACGATCGAGCTGGAATTCAAGATGAAGCCCGAGGAGTTCGACAAGCAGTTCCTCGCCTGGCTCGACGCGCAGACCAAGCGCACAGTCGACGGCTTCGACGAGTGGAAGAAAACCGTCCGCACCATTGCAGCTTTCGCGAAAGATAAGAAGTGGGACGACGTGATCCGCGAGGGCGTCCGCGTTCGCGATCTTTATCCTGAGTATGTCGAAGCGGCCAGCGTCTATGAATTTCTAGAAGATGCGTACGAGGCCAAGGGCGAAAAAGACCAGGTGATCGCCGAACTGGCGCGCTACAGCCACGCCGGAGGGCGCAATCCCGCCACGCTGAAGCATCTGGCGCAGCTTCAAGCCGCCGCCGGACAAAAAGCTGAAGCCGCGGCCACGCTGGAACGTCTCAACCTGATTTTTCCCAAGGATGAGGAGCTGCACAAGCGCCTCGGCGGGCTGTATTTCGATTTGAACAAGGCCCCGTTGGCCGTGCGCGAATACGCGGCCGTTGTGGCCATGCCCGCCATCGATCCTGCGGGGGCGCACTACGATCTGGCGCGCGCGCTGAAGCTCGCGAATCGGACAGAGGAAGCCAAAGAAGAGGTATTGTCCGCCCTCGAGGTGGCTCCGAACTTTAAGCCGGCACAAAAATTATTGCTCGAATTGAACGTGAAACAATAGAAAGCTAACTCATGTCAACCATTTCTTTCGCTTCTCCCGATTCCGCCGAACTGCAAGGCCGGATCGCGCGTTTTCAGAGGGTTCATTCCGACATATTGACCGAAGTCCGCAAGGTGATCGTCGGCCAGGAAGAGGTGATCGAGCAGGTTCTCATCGCCCTGTACGTCGGAGGGCATTGCCTCATGACCGGACTGCCCGGGACTGCGAAAACCCTGCTGGTCCGCACGCTGGCCGAATCGCTGGGACTCAACTTCAAGCGCATTCAGTTCACACCGGATTTGATGCCTTCCGACATCACCGGTACGGACATTATTGAAGAGGATTCCACCACCGGGCATCGCTCCTGGACGTTCGTACCAGGCCCGATTTTCGCGCATGTACTGTTGGCCGATGAAATTAACCGCACGCCTCCGAAGACGCAATCGGCGCTGCTCGAGGCGATGCAGGAGCGCTCCTGCACGGTGCGCGGCAATCAATATAAAATCTCACCGCCGTTCTTCGTCCTCGCCACGCAGAACCCGATCGAACTGGAAGGCACGTATCCCCTGCCCGAGGCGCAGCTCGACCGCTTCATTTTTAATACGCTGCTGGACTATCTGTCAGCCGACGATGAGCTGAAGGTGCTGGATCTGACCACGACAACGCATCTGGCCCAAGTCGACGCGGTGACCAACGCCGAGGAGATCATCGACTTTCAGCAGGTGGTGCGCATGGTGCCGATCGCCGATTCCGTAGCTCGCTACGCGGTGAACCTGGTGCGCGCGACGCGCTCGAGCGATCCTTCGGCCCCGGACTTCATCAAGAAGTACGTCAACTTCGGCGCGAGCGTCCGCGCGGCCCAGTTCCTGGTGCTGGCCTCAAAGGCTCGCGCGCTGGTGCATCGGCGTTATCACGTGACATATGACGACATTGCGAAGCTGATGCGGCCGATTCTGCGGCATCGCGTGTTGCTGAATTTCCAGGCAGAATCCGACCGGCTGACCACCGACGACATTTTGCTGAAGCTGTTGGAGGCGATTCCGCAGCCGAAGGCGTAACCAAGATGCTGCAGCGATTCCTCGATCCGAAAGTGCTGGGGGGCATCTCCGGCCTCGACCTGGTCGCCAAGACCGTGGTGGACGGCTTTGTCGCGGGCCTGCACCGCTCGCCCGATTTCGGATTCAGCCAGGAGTTCGCGGAATATCGCGCGTACACGCCGGGCGACGATCTGCGTCACGTGGATTGGAACGTATTCGCGCGTACCGAGAAAATGTTCCTGAAGCGGTACCGCGGCGAAACGAACTGCCAGTTGACCATCCTGCTCGACATGAGCCGGTCGATGCAGTTCGGCTCGCAGGGCATGGAGAAGATCGAGTACGCGCGTTTCCTTGCTGCGTGCCTGGCGTATCTGGCCCACGGCCAGCGCGACGCGGCGGGAATCGTCATCTTCGACGACGATGTGCGGAATTTTGTGCCTCCGTCCACCCGCCAGGGCCAACTGGCGCGAATTCTGCACGCCATTGAGAGCGCCAAGATCGGCACTCGGACGCAGTTTGAGAACCCGTTTCGCCACGTGCAGGAGTTCATGCGGCGGCGAGGCATCGTGGTGACGATTTCCGATTTCTGGGAGTCGCCCGAGAAGATCATCAAGACGGTCTCGCCGCTGCGATTCCGCGGCACGGAGCTTGTGCTGTTCCATGTTCTTGACCCGGAGGAGTTGCACCCGAAGCTGAACGGGCCAGCGCTGCTTGAGGATCTGGAGACCGGCGAACTGTTGGAGGTGTCCCCCGATTACGCGGCGCGCGAGTATCCGGCGAAGATTCAGGCGCACATTGCGGATATCAAGTCGCGCGCGCAGAGGGCTGGCATCGACTATTTCCTGATCGACACCAGCCGGCCCCTGGACGACGCGCTCCGCGAGTATCTGGCGATCCGCAGGGGGAGACTGTAAATGGGTTTCCTTGCACCCTGGTTTCTGGCCGGACTCGCCGCGGTCGGGCTGCCGATCTGGATTCATCTGCTGAAGCGGCATAAGACCGACCCTCGCCTGTTCCCATCCCTGATGTTTTTTGAAAAGCGCGAGATGAGTTCGGTGAAGCACCGGCGCCTTGAGTATCTGCTGCTGTTCGCGCTGCGCGCGGCGATGCTGATCCTGCTGGCCTTGCTGTTCGCCAATCCGTTCCTCCGGCGCGACGCCGCGGCCGTGGACGGCAAGAAGGTCCTGGTGATCGCCGTGGACCATTCGTTCAGCATGCGAGCCGCGGATCATCTGGCGAAGGCCAAGGACGAAGCGCGGACGTTGATTGCGGGACTGAAGGCAGGCGACCAGGCGCAGGTGATCGCGTTGGGCGGCACCGTGCAGGCGCTGACGCAACTTGTCTCCGATCCGGCGGAGTTGCGCGCAGCGGTGGAGTCCATTCAACAAAGCGATAGCCGCGCCTCGTTAGGAGAGCTGGCGCGCTATGTGAGGACCTTGTCGGAATCGACGCATCTGCCGCTCGAAGTGCACCTGGCGAGCGATCTGCAGAAGTCAGCTCTGCCGCCCGGGTTCGCGGATTTGCGGCTGGATCCTTCGACGACGCTCGTTTTTCATCTCATCGGTAAACCGGCTTCGAATTTCGCGGTGGAGAACGTGGTCGCGCCGCAGCGGATTTTCGATCCCAAGAAGGTCCGCGTGCAGGCCACCATCGCCAGCTTCGCAGGGCCGGACGACAAGCTGGAATCGGTGAAGAAGAACGTCTCCCTGGTGCTGAACGGGAAGGTGCACCAGACCAAAACGGTGGACATCGCGCCGGGTGGCCGGGCGCAGGCCGAGTTCCTCGGTCTCGACGCGCCGTATGGATTCAGCAAAGGCGAGGTGCGGGTCGATGGCGGCGATGTTCTGCCGGCCGACGATCGCTTCTATTTTTCGGTGGAGCGCACCGATCCGCGCAAGGTGCTGTTTGTGGACGACGGCAGGCATCCCCGTGCGCAGTTGTACTATCGGGCGGCGCTGGAATCGTCCGGCGACGCGCAATTTCAGATGGAAATCGTCCGGCCGGATGTGGCAGCGAACCAGCAGCTTTCCCATTACGCCTTCATCGTGCTGAACGACATCGGGACGGTCTCTGCGCCGCTCGAAGACGCTCTCAGGAAGTACGTCAGTTCCGGAGGGTCCGTGCTAGTGGCGCTGGGACCGGCGTCGGCGGCGCAGGTGAGAGTGCCGCTGGCCGATGAGTCGATTGAAACGGCCAGCTATGCGGGCCGCGAAGGCGACCGGTTTCTGAATGTCTCCGAGATCGACGCGGGGCATCCGGCTCTGCGCAGCGTGGAACGGTTTTCGGGCGTGAAGTTCTACCAGGCGATTCATGTGACCCCGGCGAAATCCCGCGTCCTGGCGCGACTGAACGATGGGACGCCTCTAGTACTGGAACGGACGCTCGGCGAAGGCAAGGTGCTGGTGTTCACGTCAACTTTCGATAACGTGACCAATGACTTGCCGTTGCACGCTTCCTGGGTGCCGTTCGTGGAGCGGTCGGCGGCGTACCTGGCTGGGAGCGGCGCGGAGCAGCCGGTCAACCTAATTGTCGATTCGTACGTCGAATTGAGAATGGCGGACAATAAGTCGGCCGCGGCGGAGGTGCTAGACCCGGACGGGAAGCGCCTGCTCTCGCTCGAGGAAGCGACGTCGGCGCGGAATTTCGCCGTCGGCAAGGAAGGGTTCTTTGAATTGAAGACGGCCAGCGGGCGCCACACGCTGCTGGCGGTTCATGCGGATCGAAGGGAGTCCGATCTGGCGGTGATTCCGCAGGAGACGCTCGATTTGTGGCGCGCCACTGGAGGCGAGCAGAGCACTCCCGGAGCCCCCGGAACGAATGCAGACAAAAAGCCATGGCCGCTGTGGCCGTGGTTCTTGTTGCTATTGTTGTTAGTAGCGATGGCCGAATCGTTGGTGGCGGACCGGCATCTTCGCCCCGCGATCAGTTCGGAAACGGCACGAAAGGAAGCGGCATGAACACGCGCGATCAGTTGAACCATTACCTGCGCGGCCTGGAAACAAGGCTGCGCTGGCTGACCGTTACGAAGGGCATCGCCATCGCCCTGGGAGTCGCGCTTGCAGCCACGCTCGCCATGGTGTGGTTCACCAACGCCCTCGCGTTCTCGAACACGAGCATCACCATCGCTCGCGTGGTGCTGTTTCTGGCGCTGGCGGCCGCGCTCGGTTTTGCGCTGGTGTTGCCGCTGCTGCGGTTGAACGTCCGCAACGCGGCGGACAAGGCTGAAACGACATTTCCGGAGTTCAACCAGAGGCTGCTGACGTACATCGAACGGGGCGATGCTCGCGATCCGATGCTTGAATTGCTGGCTTCGGATGCGGTTTCCGTAGCGAATCATACGGATCCGGAAAGAGTCGCGCCCAAGAAGAACATCTGGGCATTCGCGACGAGCGGAGCGGTCGCCGGCGCGGCGCTGATCTGGTTGGTCCTGGGTGCACCCGGTTTCCTGGGCTACGGTTCCTCGATGTTGTGGGCGGGCTTGCCGAAAGGCATCAATAGCGGCAATTTCTACGACATTCTGGTCGAGCCAGGCAACAAGCTGGTGCGCCGCAAGGCTGACCAGATGATCACGGCCACGCTGAAGGGCTTCCAGGCACCCGAAGTTCACCTGTACGCGCGCTATAAAAGCGCAACGAAGTGGGAAGAGGCGGCTATGCTGCCGCGCACGAACGGGACGGCGTACGAGTTTCTGTTCGCGGCGCTGCCGGAGCCGGTGGAATATTACGTGGAAGCGGCCGGCGTAAAGTCAAAGCTGTTCAAGCTGGACGTGGCCGACCTGCCCGGGATCAAAAACATCAAGGTGACGTATCACTTCCCCTCCTGGCTGAATTTGAAGGATGTGGTTGAGGATCCGGGCGGCGATCTGCGCGCCGTGGCGGGCACGGTGGCGGAATTGACGGTGGAGACCGACCGGCCTTTGACCACCGGCGAGATCCTGATGGACGACGGCACGAAGATAGCGCTGGCGGCGAAGGAAGGAAACTTCAGCATCGCCAAGGTGCCGGTGGAAAAAGACGGGATGTTCCATTTCGCGGCGACCGAGCGCGGCGAAAGCGTGCGCCTGAGCGAGGACTACTTCATCGAAGCCCGGCAGGACCAGGCGCCGACGGTCAAGATCGTCACTCCACGGGGCGATGCGAAGGTCAGCCCGATCGAAGAAGTCACTGTGGCGGTGGAAGCCTCCGACGATTTTGCGCTGGAGTCGTTGGAGCTGCATTATTCGGTGAACGGATCGGCGGAAAAGGTCGTTTCCCTGCTCCAGAATCGAGGCGTGAAGGAAGCCAGCGGCAAGACGCTGATCACGCTGGAGGACTATAAGCTCTCCCCCGGCGACGTGGTCAGCATTTACGCTACGGCCAAAGATGCGCGGAATACGGCGCGCACGGACATCGCTTTCATTGAAACACAGCCGTTTGAGCGCAATTTTTCGCAGTCCCAATCCGGCGGTGGAGCGATGGGCGGCGGCGAGGCCCAGGATCAAACGGAAATCTCCAAGCGCCAGAAAGAGATCATCGCTGCAACGTGGAACGAGATTCGCGGCGGCGCGAAGGACAAAGTCAATTCGGCGGAGAACGCGAAGTTTCTTGCCGGCATTCAGTCGAAGCTGAAGGAGCAGGCGAAGTCGCTGGCGGATCGCGCTCGCAGCCGCGAGCTGGCGGGTGAGAATCAGGAATTCCAATCGTTCGTCAAGGATCTGGACGAGGCCGTGAAGCAGATGGATCCGGCGTCGAACAAGCTGGGCGCGCAGGCTTGGAAAGACGCGCTGGAGCCGGAGCAGAAAGCGCTGCAGCATCTGCTGCGCGCCGAGGCAACGTTCCGGGACATCCAGGTGGCGTTCGGCGGGCAGAGTGGGCGCGGTTCGGGCGGAGGAGGAAACGCCGGACGCGACCTCGCCAACCTCTTCGACCTGGAATTGGACACGGAAAAGAACCAGTACGAGACGGGCCAGCAGCAATCGGCCAGCGAAGCCAGGGAAAAGGCCGTCGACGAGGCGCTGCAGAAGCTGGAGCAGCTGGCCCAGCGGCAGAAGCAGTTGGCCGAGCAGGAAGCCAAGTCTAAGCAGCAAACATTCGAACAGCGCTGGCAGCAGGAGATGCTGCGCCGCGAGGCCGAGGAGTTGAAGAAGCAGATGGAACAGCTCTCGCGCGACGGCACACAATCGTCCAAGGGCGGGCAGCAGTCCTCGCAATCGCAGAATTCTGGCGGACAGAGCGCTTCGATGCAGGGCGGAAGTCCTTCTCAGGATCGAACGCCGAAGAACGGGCAAGGCACGCCGCAGAACGGCGATATGAACGGTGCCCAGTCCCAGGCTCAGCAGAACGCATCGCGGCAGCAACGGGCCCTGGGGCAGCGCAACAATCCGAACGATCAGCGGCTGCAGCAGGCGCTGGAGAGGCTGGCGCAGGCGACCGACGATATGAGGCAAGCGCAGAAAGCTTCCCAGCAGCAGCAGATGCAGGGCGCGGCGTCATCCGGCTCCCAGATGAAGGGCGGCCAGCAGCAACAGGGCTCGCCTCAGGGACAAGGCGGTCAGCCGCAGAATCAGCAGCAGGGCGGCGAGCAGGCTTCGCAAGCCAGCGCAGACGCGCGCAGGGCAGCGGAACGGTTGCAGGACGCGCAATCACTTCTGAACAGCATGAGGCGGCAGCAGTCGTCGTCGCAATTAGGCGACCTGGCGGATCGCGCCGAAAGGCTCGCCGAGCAGCAGCGCGACTTCGCCAATCGCCTGCGCAAGGAGTTCGGCCAGCAGGCCTTCGGGCAGCAGCCGACCGGCAGTCGCCAGACGGCGGAGCAGATGGCCTCGGAAAAAGAGAAGATGGCCTCCGATCTGGACAAGCTGGAATCGGACATGAAGAAGGCGTCGCGCGAACTGGCCGCGACGCAGCCGGACGCGTCGGCGCGTGTGCGCGACGGACTGGCCGAGATTCAACAGAACGAGGCCAGGCGGCGCATGGAGGCGTCAGCCAATTGGATTCGCCGCGGGCAAGGCGGCATGATGGTGCCGGGCGAAGCTCCGGTGACGCAGGCGCTCGATAGGGTTGCCGAGGATTTGAAGAAGGCGCAGAGCTCGCTGCGGAGCGGCGCTCAGGGTCAGGGCAACAACGATCTGGAACGGTCTCTGGCTCGCGTGGAGCGGATGCGCGCGCAGATGGAGCAAATGGCGGGCAACGGCCAGCAGCAGGGCGGCCAACAACAGGGCGGGCAGCAGAACGGTCAACAGCAGGGTGGCCAACAGCAAGGCGGGCAGCAGAATGGAGGCCAGCAGGGCGGAGGCCAACAGCAGGGCGGCAATCAACAGGGCGGGCAGCAGTCCGGCGGCCGGCGCGGCGGGGATCAGTTGGGCGGCGGGCAACAATACGGCGCCTATGGAAATCCAGCCGGCACGTATGGCGGCAATCGCCAATATGGCCAAGGGATGCGCTACGGCCGTTACATGCCGGAGGGCGTTTATGACGCTCCGCTCGATCACCCGGTGGATCCGAATGAAGCCGTGCGCAACGCGGCTCGCGACCTGAACGACATGCGGCAGCTGTTCAAGGACAATCCTGACGTGCAGAAACAGATCACCGAGGTGGAGCGCGAGATTCAGAAGCTCACCATCGGCGATATTGCCACGGCCGAGTTACAGCAGCGCATCAATCGCGTGGTTCTGCCGAATTTGCAGGCGCTCGAAGTAAAGCTGCGGCGGCAGGTGGAAGAGCAAGGCGGAGGTCAGGTGCGCAGCGGAGCCACCGACAAGGTCCCGGCGGGATTCTCCGATGCGGTAGCGGAGTACTTCCGCAAGCTCAGTAAGGGAAACTAGAGGCGCCCTGGATCGCGATCCCCGCCCTTGCGGGACGGGGCTGTATCGTCGCCGGCTGCCCACCACTAAACCGCCGAGGCGCCCTGTGTGGCCTGCCCGGCCCTGTTGCCGAATAACGGCATCGACCGCAGCCGCTCCCCGGCGGCCGCAAACACTGCATTCGCGATGGCCGGAGCCAGCGTCATAATCGGCGTTTCGCCTGCGCCCGCGGGAGGCAGGTCCTTGCGGTCGAGCAGCACGACGTCGATCTGAGGAACGTCGCGGAATCGCGGCACGCGGTATTGGGCAAAATGCGGGTTTAGGACCTTGCCATCGGCGAAATCCACGGCTTCAAACAGCGCCCCGCCGAGGCCCATGATCACCGCGCCTTCGTTCTGATTCTTTAACTGGTCCGGATTGATCACCGCGCCGCATTCGAACACCTGCGCCACGCGCAACACACGAGGCGTCTTGCCCGGTTCGGCTTGCACCTCGACGGCCGTGGCCACGTAGCCGCCTTTTTCGAATCCTCCGGCGATGCCGAGTGCTGCCTTGCTCTTGCCCCAGCCGATGCGGTCCGCAGCGGCTTGCAGCACGGCTCGGAGGCGCTCGTCTTTCAGGTTCCGGAACCGGAACTCCAGCGGCTCGACGCCTGCGAGCGCCGCCAGTTCGTCCATATGCGCCTCGCGCGCGAAGTGATTCGCCGTGCCCGCCAAGCCTCGGTAGGAACCCTGGCGAAGCGGCGAATCGACGGGATGAAATTGGATCTTCCGGTTCGGCACGTCGTAAGGAGTATTGATCCCCGAAGGGCCGGAGTTGTAATTGTGGAATTCCCACGCCGTGATGCGCCCGTTCTTGTCGACGGCGCTGCGCACATCGATGACGCCTGCCGGGCGGAAATAGGCCCAGGTGAACTCCTCTTCGCGCGTCCAGACGAGCTTCACGGCCCTGCCCGCGGCCTTGGCGAGCCTCGCGGCCTCGATGGCCGCTTCGCCCGTGTGTTTGCCGCCGTAGCCCGAGCCGGTGTCCGGCATCGATACGCGGATGTCCTGCTCGGGCATGTGGAAACTCGCCGCAAGCTCCTGGCGCACGCCAAAGGGCCTCTGTGTACCGGTCCAGACGGTGAGCTTCTCGCCGAACCACATCGCAACGGCTGCGCGAGGCTCCAGGGGAGCGTGCGCGATATAGGCGACGGTGTAGGTGCGTTCCAGTTTCTTGTCGGCCTCGGCCATGGCCTTTTCGACCGAGCCGGATTCAGTGTTGCCGCCGCGCCCGCCTCCTCCACCGCCCGCGCCGCTGGTCTTGCGCAGATCGGAGAACAGGGTCTTCGCCGAAGTCTGCGAAGGCGCTTTCCATTCGGCCTTGATCGCCGCCAGCGCTTTGTCCGCCTCGTGGGCCGACGGCGCGGCGACGCCCAGGAAATTCTCGTCCTGCACGACGGTGACGCCAGGCATGGCCTTCGCGGCGCTCACGTCGGCGGAGACGAGCTTCGCGTTGAACCGCTCCGGCCTCAGAACTCGGCCGTGGAGCAGGCCGCGCAGCTTGATGTCGGAGGCGTACTTGTGCGCTCCGGTGACGATGTCCCGGCCGTGTACCTTGTGCTGGGAAGTGCCCATCACCGTCCACTGGGACGTTGGCTTGAAGACGCCGTCGCTTGTCGAGCCGTGCTCGAAGTTCTCGTCGATCTTCGAAAAATCGATGGACGCCCAATCGCCTTCGGGGAGCAGCTTTCGCGCAGCCGCCGCGGCGCGGCGCATCTGCGGGACCATCTGCGGCGTGGTCATGCTGCCGAAGGTGCCCATGTCGAACGGCGTGTGATCCGTATCGCCCATCACCATCTCGACGGCCGACATCGGGGCACCCAACTCCTCAGCGACGGCTTGCGTGAGCGACGTTCGCGCGTTCTGGCCGACCTCGACCTTACCGGTGTAGGCGGTCACGGCGCCCTTGCGATCAATGTGCAGCCAGGCGCTGATCTCTTTCGGCGCCGCCTGACCGCCACGGCGCCCGCCGCCGGATTCCTGAGCGTCGGCTTCTGCCAGGAAAGCCGCCACCACGATGCCTCCACCGAGGGACTTGAAGAATCCGCGGCGGTCGAGCGGGAAATTGTACGCGGGTCCGGCGAGCAGTTCATAACGCTCTGGTTCTATGTGCGTCATGCCGTCACCTTCGCTTTCGCGGCCATCCGCACCGCGGCGACGATCCGCGGATATGTACCGCAGCGGCATATATTGCCCTGCATCGCCTGCTTGATCTCGGCCTCATCGGGATTGGGACTCTTCTTGAGCAGGGCGACGCAGGACATGATCATGCCCGCCGTGCAGTAGCCGCACTGCATGGCATCGACCTCGAGAAATGCTTCCTGCAAGGGATGCAGGCGGCCGTGATCGGCCAGCCCTTCAATCGTGGTGATCTTGCGCCCAGCCATCGCGCCGATCCTCGTTTGGCAGGATCTCGCCGGCGTACCGTCGATCAGCACGGTGCAAGCGCCGCACTGGCCTTCGCCGCAGCCGTACTTCGTGCCGGTGAGATCCAATTCATCGCGTAGAACGTTGAGCAGCAGGCGTTCCGGCTCGGCATCGATCGGATGCTTCGAGCCGTTGACTTCCACGGTAATAATACGCGCCATTTGGCTTGAGTATACCGCCGGAGCGCCTGGCGTGAGAGTCTGTGTGAAACCCCTCCTTCTTTGACTGGCGTTCCGGGAGCAAAGGGGACAGACCGCTGTGTCCGCTGAACACGATTTGTTGAAAGTGCGGCGTTTGTGGGTCGGGGACACAGTGGTCAGTCCCCTTCGCCAGGGAAATTCCGCGCGCTAGTTGCTTCCCGTCGCCGTGCCTTCGCCCAGAAACCTGTGCAGGAACGTCTCCATCCGCCCGAGCGTGTAGAGCCACCGGCTGTGGAGCAGAGACTCGTGCACATCGTCGGGGAAGACGATCAGTTCGTGATACACATCGCGCTGGCGCAGCAGCTGCACCAGGCCCACTGTCTGCAGGAATGCCACGTTGCGGTCGTCGTCGCCCTGCACCAGCAGCACAGGCGACTTCCAGGTATCGATGGCGCTAATCGCCGAGGATTTGTAGGATACCGATTCCGGATCGAGCGAGTTACCCTCCAGATGCACGCCGGCCAGATCGACGCCCGCCTTGAAGATATCCGAGTTGCGCGCCAGAGCTTCCGCCGTCAGCAAGCCTCCGTAGGACAAGCCCCAGATCCCGACGCGGTTCGGATCCACATCGGGCCTGGTCTGCAGGTACTGCCCGCCCGCCAGGACGTCTTTATACTCGCTGTTGCCCTGCGCTCCGCCGTCCTTCGCTTGACGGAACGAGCGGCCGTAGCCCACGCCTAGGCGGTAATTGATCGACATCACGATATAGCCTTGGTTCGCGAGCCATTGATTTATGCCGTACGCCCAGTGATAAAACTGCATGTAATGATAGGCGGGCATCATCTGGCGCGGGGGGCCTCCATGCACGAAGACGATTGCGGGCCTCCGCTCGCCCGGCTTCAAATCCTTCGGCAGGAACAGCTGATTGTGAATCTCCAGTCCGTCCTCGGCCTTGGTGAGGACGATGTCCGGCTTCACGTGGGCGTCCTTCGGAAAGCCGGGCATCGATGTGGGGAACACGATTTTCTGCGTCGCCGTCGTGCCGAGTTTCCAGACGCCGACCGATTGCGGCATGTTCCAATCGGCGCTGAGCGTCGCCAGATACTTGCCCGAAGCCAGCGGAGTTGGATACGTTTCCACCGCCTCGCCTGTGGTGATCCGCGCAGGCGTGCCGCCGGTCACGGGCACGGCCCAGATATGTCGGCGTTCAATGTCTTTCGCGTTGGTGCAGTAGTAGAACGTCTTGCCGTCGGCCGATAGCGCGATGGACGTTTGATTTTCAATCAAGCCGTCGGTGGGTGTCAGCAAGACTGGACGCGCCGAAGCATCCATCACATTCACCGCGTAGTAGCGATCCCACTCATCGACCGGCTCTTCCGGCTTCGGCGGCTCCTTGATCTCGGGGCCACCCCTACCAGCCGCCGCGCCTCGGCCCGCTCCACCACGGCCGCCGCGACCGTTTTGAGGAGCAGGCACGAATAAGGGGAAAATCACGAAATCGCCCGCCAGACGCGCGTTTTGGATTGTGCCGGCGACCTTGTCGTTGGGCTGGTTGTGCCAGATCTCCCGTGCATCGCCCGTGGTCACGTCGGCTTTATAGAACTCGATGGTATAGCCGCCCTTGAACGTCGCCCGCATGATTCCGGGTGCGTTGTTGACCGGAGGCGTTTCGGCGTTGGCCTGCGTTTGCCCGCCCCGTCCACCGCCTCGTCCAGCCGGCGCCGACGCGGGGCTCTGAGGAGGAGCCGCGTAGTTCGCGCCGCTTCCCGCGCCTGTCTGAAGCGTCTGTTGCCCAAACGGCAATCCGGGCCGCCGCAGGAAAATCAGGTGTTTGCTATCGGCCATCCACATGGGCGACGCGTCGAAGTCCACGCCCGGCGACATGTACTTCACCGATCGCGTTGCCAGATCGTACACCATGATGAAGCTGTGATCGACACGCGTGCTGACCCAGGCGATCTTCTTTCCGTCGGGCGACCACTTCGGATCGCTCTGCACGCCCCATTCGGTGATGAAGGCCTTTTCGCCGCGATCGACCTCGGTTGCGGGCTTTGTGGGAGTTACCTTGGCGCGATGAATTTGCCCGTCCTTGATGTAGAGAATCGAACTTCCGTCGGGCGCCAATTCGGGATTGGCGGCGTCGGCGACCCTCCAGGCGCCTCCGCCGGATGTGCGAGCCGCCCAGATGGCGTGTTCCGGCCCATTCGGATCGGCCGTCGGGTTCGGCGACCAACCGGAGCGGTTCGGAGCCTCGCCGCGCAGGAATACGACCGTGCTGCCATCGTCGGAGATGCGGATCGCCGACATCATGATGCCGTCGTCCTTCATGAAATTGGTCAGCCGCACGGGCGTGAATTGCGGCGCCACCGCCGTATAGGCATTCCTCTTGCCCTCGGCGTAATCCACCCAGGCGATGCGGTCTACCTTTCGCGCCGCGACCACTTCCTGCGGCGATGCGGGGCTCAAAAACTCCTTGTACGTGGGAGCGGCGGACTCGAGCGACGCGGCAGCCGCCATCATGAGGATCGAGAGGGATGTGAACGTTCGCATAGGAGCTCCGTGAGCGAAAAGTATAACACGGGCAAAGCACGTTAGAATCGGTAGAAATGAAAAAGTACTTCCTCGGTGGCTGCGCCGCCGTCGCCTTCAGCGCGCTGATTCTCTCCGCCGATCCGAGCTCTGTTAATCCTTCCCTTTGGTCCGGCCTTCGCTACCGCATGATTGGACCGCTTCGCGGAGGCCGCGTCACGACCGTCACAGGAGTCCCCTCCGAGCCGCGCACCTTTTACATGGGCTCCACTGGCGGAGGTGTCTGGAAAACCACGGATGCTGGGCATTCCTGGTCGAACATCTCCGACGGATTCTTCCAGGTCGCGTCCATGGGTGCCGTGGAGGTCTCGCAGTCGGACCCGAACATTGTGTTCGCGGGAACCGGGTCGTCGAAAATCCGCAGCAACGTCTCCATCGGGCATGGCATTTATAAGTCCACCGACGCGGGTAAGACTTGGAGCTTCTCCGGCCTGCGCGACGTGGGCCAGATTTCCACCATCCGCATTCATCCGGCGAATCCGCAGATCGCGTATGTGGCCGCGCTCGGCAATCCGTTCATCCCCAACGGCGACCGCGGCGTGTATCGCACCAACGACGGCGGCAAGACATGGAAGAAGGTCCTCTATTTGAACGACGCTATCGGCGCTGCCGACCTGGAGCTTCAGCCCGGCGACCCGAACGTCGTCTTCGCGTGCATGTGGTTCGGCCAGCGCAAGCCCTGGACCATCCTGAGCGGCGCGAAAGAAGGAGGCATTTACAAATCTACCGACGGCGGCGAGACGTGGAACAAGCTTGCCGGGGGCCTTCCCCACGAATTGTTCGGCCGCGCGAATGTGGCCATCTCCAATTCCAAGCCGAATCGCATTTACGCGCTGATCGAAGCTCTGCCTGGCTCCGGTCTCTATCGCAGCGAGGATGCGGGGGCGACATGGACGCTCGTCAACGGCGCGGGCAACCTCACCACGCGACCCTTTTATTACGACACGCTCGGCGTGGATCCGAATAATTCCGATATCGTCTACGTCGGCAACGAGGGCTGGTACAAATCTACCGACGGAGGCAAGACATTCCGCACTGCGCAAGTTCCCCACGGCGATAATCACGACGTCTGGATCAATCCGAACAATTCCGATTACATGATCCAGTCGAACGACGGAGGCGCGAACGTCTCGCTCGACGGCGGGCGCACCTGGAGCACGCAGACCAATCAGCCGACGGCGGAAATTTACCAGGTCGCCGTGGACAATCAATATCCGTATCGAGTCTACGGAGCGCAGCAGGACAATACGACGGTGATCGCGCCTTCCCTGCCCCTGGGCGACGGCGAACAGTTCCGCATCGGCCCGGGCTGCGAAACCGGTCCGATTATTCCCGATTTTTCCAACCCCGAAATCGTCTACGGCAGCTGCAAGGGCCAGTTCAGCCGCCGCAACATGACCACGACCAACGAGCAGCGCTACTGGATCGGCGCGGAATCGCTGTACGGCAACGGAGGCGAAACGCTGACCTACCGCTTCCAGCGCGTGTCGCCGATGGAAGTGTCGCCGCACGATCCGCGTGTGGTGTACTACGGCAGCCAGTACGTTCATCGCACGCGCGATGGAGGGAAAACGTGGACGCGCCTTAGCCCGGACCTGACTCTGAATCCGCCAGGGACGCAGGATGCATCGGGAGGCCCCATCACTCGTGATGCCACGGGCGAAGAAGTCTACAGCACTCTTTATTCCATCCGCGAGTCGCCGGTGCAGAAGGGTCTCATCTGGACCGGTTCCAATGACGGCCTTGTGTTCGTGTCGCGCAATGACGGCGAGAGCTGGTCCAACGTGACGCCCCCGAATCTGGCGCAGGGCGGGCGCGTACAGAACATTGAACCGAGCCCTCATCGCCCCGGCACGGCTTACGTCGCGCTGTATCGCTACCTGCTGGGAGATTTTGCGCCGTACATTTATCGCACCGGCGATTATGGGAAAACCTGGACGCTCCTTACCGACGGGCATAACGGAATCGCGGCCGACGAGCCGACGCGCGTCGTCCGCGAAGATCCGGACAGGCCGGGCCTGCTCTACGCAGGAACCGAGTTCGGGATTTATATTTCCTTCGATAACGGCGGGCACTGGCAGAGTTTTCAGCTGAATCTGCCGGTGACGCCGGTGACCGATATCAAAGTGGCTCACAAGGATCTGGTGCTGTCGACGCAAGGCCGGTCGTTCTGGATTCTCGACAATCTGACGCCTCTGCACCAGTTGAAGGATTTCACGGGATCGCAGCCGGTACTGTTCGCGCCTCGTCAGGCCGTCCGCACGCCGGGAGCACAGGCTCTGGAAGGCCTCACCCGCACGGAAACCATTCGTTATCCACAGACCGGAGCGCAGATCGACTACTACCTGCAATCCGCGGCGGCTGAGGTGACGCTCGAGATCCTGGACGAATCGGGCAAGCTGATTCGCAAATTCTCGTCGAAGGCGACGGCACCCGCGCCCGTTGCAGGCGAGGACGAAATGGGATTTGGCGGCGGTGGGCGAGGCCGTGGCGCGGTTGTGCCTCCCGACGCCATGCCGGGCATGCATCGCTTCACTTGGGACCTGCGCTACCCCGGACCATGGCAGAGCGCGAGGAATCCGGAAGGTCCCAACGGGCCGGTCGCGGTGCCGGGGAAATATCAGGTGCGGATAACGGCAGGCTCATTCACCGCGACGCAGCCGTTCACGGTGATCGAAGACCCTCGCATCACGAAGGACGGCGTAACGCAGGCCGACCTGCAGGAACAGTTCGATCACAATATGCGCGTGCGCGAACTGGTGAGCGACATGAATAAGATGGTCGCGCGGATCCGCTCGGCGCCGAAGAGCCCGCAGCTCGATGCATTCGCGTCGCACATCGTTACGCCCACGATTCGCTACAGCAAGCCGGAACTGCAGACGCACATCCAGTATCTTTATCAGCTAACCAACGGAGCCGATCAGAAGCCGGGCCGGGATGCTGTGGAGCGATATGAGGTGCTGCGGAAGGAACTGGATGGTCGGCTGGCGGAGCTGAGTAAGCTGCTTGGAAACTAGAGGAGAGCGAGTGAACTGGACCTTTCTGGGACTTCGCCACCAGAGACAATTCGGCCGTGAATGAACCTCCCGAGTTGTTGGTGAGCGCCTACCCCGAAGCCGCGAGCTTCTTTCTGTCCGCCGCCGCGCTCGGAGCACTGGCGATTTTCGTCCCCACACAGCGCCGCGGCGTTGAGTCTCAGGCGGGACACGGCCCTCGACGCTATGTTGGGCAGCTACATGCGCTGCCCTCTGGTGGTAGACTTTCAGCCGTGAAGTTCACGTCTGCGCTCCTGCTTTGTTCAACGCTAGGCTTTTCCCAGCTATCGTCGCCAACCGAGTTGGCGAACTACGTTGACGCGCATCCGCACACGAGCCTCGACAACGTATGGAAAGGCCTCGGACTCGACTCGCGCTACGCGCCTTGCCGCGCGGACACGCCGCCCTGCGTCACGGAGATCGTCAGCGTCCTCCGCCCGGACCAGGCAATCGTGGTCATTGGGGCGGACTGGGTGAAGGTCAGCGACGTTTACGTGCGTTACGTCCGCGCCGAAAATGGCTGGCGCCTGGAAGGCGCGCGTATGGCGAGCCGGAACACGGGCAATTATCCGCGCCGCCACGGCGTCGTCAAAGTCGGCGGCAAACCCTTCTTCCAGATTGCAAGCGATCGCGGGCAGAACGGTTTCGCCATGGGCCAGGAACTGGAAGAGTGGTTCGACCTGACGGAGGGTGGCTTCGATCCTGTCTTCGCTTACACACATGAGGGCCACTTTTCGCCGTTCGGCCCCGCTGTCGGCCGGGAGGTCCAGGCGACAGCCCGCGGAATGGGAGGATTGGAAGATATCGGCGTAGATGCCTCGATTTTTTTCGTGGGTCCTGGATTCAAGCTTCCAGCGCATTACCACGGCATCTACGAGCGGCATCAGGGTGACAAAAAGTATACGCTCAAAGAAGCTACAGCAGGAATCATCGGCGGCGCGCCGATTCCCCTGGAAGATCTTGAAGGCTTCGTCGGACCGGAGTTCTTCAACATGCCGCATGAGCGTTTGCTGATTTACGCCATGCCCGCCCTCGAAAAGATCGCCTCCACTGGCGACAAGGACGCCAAAGCGTGGCTCAGATCGGTGCTCGAACACACCAAGGACACGCCCGAAAAGCGCCATCTGCTGGAATTGCAGAAGTAGCCTAAGCGCGACTCAGGATCCCAACAAGTCGGTCAACCGCTTCGCCGAGCTTCGCGTCGGAGATTCGCCCAGCCCGATAAACGATGATCCCAGCATCAGCGGTGAAGAGGCGGTTTGGCCGAATCCGGCTGGGGCGATTCAAACCACCCGAGACGAAGTCTGCCGGATTAAGCGCAATAGAGTAGTCGTCTCCGGCGGACTGGCTTGTGATTTGACAAAGGATCACGTCGTCGCCAGCAATCGTTGCCAAAACCAGCGCGGGTCGGCGCTTGGTGTCACTCAAGTCGGAGAAAGGAAATTCGAGAACGACAACGTCGCCTTTTACAAATCGGCCCACGCCGCATCCTCCTCGGGCGTAAGCCAGTCCCTACGCAGCGCGGATTCCGCGGCGAGCCTCGGCATGGCCGCATCGGCATGAGCTTCACGAAGAGAGCGGAGGTAAGTAAGCAGCTTCTCCAGATCCTGCTCCGGCATGGCGTCCAGTTCCCGGAGAATTTGCTCTCTGTTGCTCATAGTCCTATGTTAACCCGGGGCCCGAAGGGGACAGGTCGCTGTGTCCACTGAAGGGGCGTTCGATTAAACTGAGGGTTTGCGGACTGGGGACACAGTGGTCAGTCCCCTTCGCTCCCGCAATGCCAGTCAAAAAGTGGGTTTTCACACAGCCTCTGACGCATTGGGCTCGAACAACCTAGTAAAGCCCCATTGCTGACGACACGGTTTGGCCTTCAAGACAGGTTCGACGTCGGCGAAGAGGGTCCTTGGCGGGCGGCACTTAGCGGGAGCATGGCTGCTATCTGGACGAATGTCGTGCAAATCGCTACTTTTGTATGAGTTGCGATTTCAGCTTGCTGACGAAGGAAGCCTGCTGCGGCGACAGTGAAGCGCGCTGGTCGGCCAGGATCAGCTTTGCTTCGTCGTTGCGCTCCTCGGCGGCCAGTTCCAGCCAGGCGATGGCTTGCAGGTAATCGCGCTCCTCGCGAGGGGCGTTTTGCAGCAGTAGCTTGGCCAGCTGCACCTGGCATGGGGTCTCCCCTACGGCCGCGCAAAGGCGAAAATTCTGGTTCGCGCGGCTGGCGTCGCGCGGCAGCTCATAGCCGGTCAGATACGCGACGCCCAGGAAAAATTGCGCTCGCCGGTTCCCGAGGATCGCCGCGCTCCGCACCAGTTCCAGACCTTTTTCCGGATCCTTGGGCAGACGGCGGCCCTCCATCATCATGCGCCCGGCGTCGAACATGGCCGAAGGATAGTTCGCGCGGGCAGCCTCGATCACCAGCCGAAACGCCTGATCGCGATCCTGCTCGATGCCATCGCCTGCTTCCAGCAGCTTGCCGTAGAGGTACACTGCGGGCGGATATTTTTGGGCCGCCAGCTTGCGGAGGGTCTCAACCGTTTCCGGGTCAATGGGTTCCTTGTTCCGGCGTTCGCGGTGGACAGCGTCGACGGCCAGGTTGAACTGGTTGCGGCGGTCGTCGGCGGAGGGATCGAAACGGCGGCGGAAGATGCGAAACTTCACCCCGACGGCAAGCGCCGCTGGCACCGGCTTCCCCTCCCGCATCGCCGGGCGGAAGGTCCACTGGCGAACGGCATCCACCGCGCGGCTGTCCAGTCCAAAGCCAATGGGGCTTAGCACCGATACGCTTGCTGGCTTCCCCTGTTCATCCACGGTCACTTCCAGCAGAACGGTGCCCTGGACGCCCATGGCTCGTGCCTCGCGCGTGTAGCGCGGCTCGATGCGACGCAGGACTCTGGGCGTGGACAAGGCATCGCGATCGGCGGCGGCAAGAACCAGGGGGAGCGCGATCGGGAGCAGGCGTCGCCAAATCATGTTTTTCTTTTTCTATTATGCGCCGGGAAAAACCTGTATAATCCTCCCCATGAGCCGGACAACACTCGTACGTCTTTGCGGAGGAGCGCTGTTCTTCCTCGGCACCTGGGTTGCCTATACGCAGAACGCGAACCAGCCCCCGCAGTTGACTATCAGCAAGGTGAAGGACGACCTGTATCAGATCGTCGGCGACGGCGGCAACGTGGCCGTCTACGTGACCGGCGAAGGCGTGATCATGGTCGACGACAAGTATGAGCAGGATTACGACCAGATCGTGGCCAAGGTGAAAAGCGTCACTTCGGAGCCGATCAAGTACATCCTGAGCACGCATCATCATGCCGACCACAGCGGCGGCAACGTGAAGTTCGCGCCTACGGTGGAGATTATCTCCACGGTCAACGCCCGGGCCAACATCGTGGAGAAGAAGCAGCCCAACGCACCGGCGAACATCACGCCCGCGCGGATCGCATTTACCGATCAAACCTCGGTGTTCCTGGGCGGGAAGGAAGTGCGCGCGAAGTATTTTGGACGGGGCCACACCAACGGAGACGCGGTGATCTACTTCCCCGCCCTGAAAACGATCCACACGGGCGATCTGATGGCCGGCAATACGCCTCTGATCGATTACCCCGGCGGGGGCAGCGTCATCGAATGGACCAAGACTCTCGACGCCGCAATGACGCTCGACTTCGACACGGTGATTCCAGGCCATGGACCGGTGGCGAACAAAGACGGGCTTCAGAAGTATCGCGATAACGTGGAAAAACTACGGACGCGCGCGCAAGGACTGATCCGCTCCGGCAAGAGCCAGGCCGAGGTCGCCGAAGTGATGACCAAGGAGTTCGGTTGGGCGCCCACCGGTCTTCAAATGCAGTGGAGCCTGCCGGGGATCATGAACGAGTTGAAGTAAGAAGTAACGATTGGCAGGCAGATTCGTACCTATGGCCCGCATGCTTACGCATGGCGGTTCAGAAGCGTTACACCGGCATCGGTTCCGGATTGCGGCGAGCCAGCATCGCGTCGGCGTTTCCGCGCAGGACAGCGTCGAATTCGGGATGCGTCAGGATCCAGAATTGATCGGCGCGAATGGCGTCGAAGACCTTTTCCGCGATGGATTCCGGTGAAACGCCGGTTTCAATAAGACTGCGGATCATCGCGGCAAATTCAGGAGAACCCGACTGTGCCTCCCCTGCACCGGGGCGGTTGCGCTCGCTCTCTCCAATTCTCGTCTTGACGAACGCCGGGCATAGCACCGACGCGCTGACCCGCGACTTGGCCATTTTCAGTTCCAGATAGAGCGTCTCCGATAACGCGACCACGGCGTGCTTGGTGGCGCAATACGGCGCCATCCCGGCGGCCGAGCGCAAGCCCGCGACCGATGCGGTGTTGACGACGCGGCCCTCTTCCCCGCCGGCGAGCATCCGAGGCACGAAGCTGCGGATACCGTACAGGACGCCGTAGAAATTCACGCCGATCACCCATTTCCACGAATCGAGTGCCTGCGCCCAGCACGGCGTGCCACCGCTGGCCACCCCGGCGTTGTTGAACAGCAGATGGACTGCGCCGAACTCCTTGTAGACCGCCTCCGCCATGGCGTCGACAGCGGAGGGCTCGCTTACGTCGATCCTGTACGGCATCACGATCCCGCCGGACATGGCTCTTGCGGCGGCGTCGAGCGCGGGCGCTTCGATATCGGCCAGCACGACACGCATTCCCTCCGCAGCGCAGCGCTCGGCGATCGCTTTTCCGATGCCGCTGGCGGCTCCGGTGACCACCGCGACCTTATTCTTAAACTCGCGCATCGGAGGCTCCTTGTTTCTCATTGATCCGGGCCGTCAGAAACTGCGCGGTCTCGTCCATCGATTGGCGCGCTTCCGGCATATTGGGGACGAGCTGCCAGTCGTGCGGAACGACGGGCCAGATTTTGAGGTCCACGGGTACGCCCGCAGCCCGGGCGCGCTCGGCCAGGCGCGTCGAGTCGTCGAGCAGGAGCTCATCCTCGCCGACGTGAATGATCATCGGAGGAAGGCCCGCCAGATCGGAATACAGCGGAGACGCCAGCGGATTTCGAGGATCGGCCGAGCCCAGGTAGTACCGAGCGACACGGGCGATACCCTCGCCGCGGAACATCGCGCAACGCCTGTCGTTGGTGCGGATGGAATCGCCAGTGGCCGCCAGATCGGTCCAAGGGGAGAATAGCACCACCGCGGCAGGAAGAGGGACACCGGCTACGCGCAACGAAAGCAGCAGGGCAAGGGTGAGCCCACCGCCGGCCGAATCGCCTCCCACCGCGATGGTTTCCGGTGCGATGCCATCGGCGAGGAGCGCCCGGTAGACAGCCACCGCGTCCTGAATCGCGGCGGGAAACAAGTGCTCGGGCGCCAGCCGGTACTCCGGCGCGAAGACACGAAATCCGCGCTGCGCAAAGCCGATGGTAATCGGCCGGTGCGTCTTGGGCGAGCATCCGACATAGCCGCCGCCATGAAGATAAAGCAGTGTCGCGCCCGAGGGAGCCGGGTCCTGCAGCCATTCCCCCGCAACATCGCCGACGCGGGATGCCGTGATGGTGACTTCTTTGGGGATGGAAACCTGACGCGGTTTCATCAGTCTTCGGACGTGCAGGGCATCCTCTGCTCCCGCCAATTTGCGCTTCAAGGTCAGTTTCAAAATCCAGGTCGTGACATGGGCCTGCCAGCTTGCCATAATCAACGCAGTGTACCTCAATATGAGAAACCTCCTGAAATTCGCCACTGCCGTCCTGTCGATTTCCGGCGTCGCCCACGCTCAGAACCTGACCGCCGCGAACCAGCGCTACTTCACCTCCGTCCGCCGCAGCCTGGAGGCGAGCGCCGACGCCATGCCGGCGGAGAAGTACGGCTATCGCCTCACTGAAGGGCAGATGACGTTCGCCGAGTGGCTGATCCACTCCGCGCAGCGCAATTATTCCGACTGCGCGACCATCCAAGGCGAGCAGGCTCCGGAGGCCTCCAAGCAGCTGGCCGGGCTGAAGACGAAGGAGGAGGTGAGCAGGGCGCTGAAGGAGTCCTTCGCCTATTGCGCGGCGGCGCTTGACAAGGTGGACGACGCGAAGATCGTCTCGTCGCAGCAGATCAGCTACGCGTTCATGCACATCGCCGTGCACAACAATGAGATCTACGGAAACATCGTGGGTTATCTGCGGTCGAACGGCATCGTTCCGCCCTCCACGGCCGGACGCGGGGCACAGAAGAAGAACTAGAATAAAGTCGTGCTGACGCGATTTGACGATGCCGTGAGGAAACACTCGTCGCAGCTTCTCCACCTGACGGAGTCGACACTGTACGCCGCCGTGGGCGTGCTGCTGGGCGCGGCGGCGATCGCGGTTTTGTTCGAAGCGGGCACGATCCTGTGGCGGGGCATCGCCGATCACACGCTGGCCAGTTCCGGCCTGCAGGAACTCGACGCGCTGCTCCTGGTGCTGGTGCTGGTAGAGATTCTGCACACCGTGCGGATCTCGATCGGATCGAAGCAGATCATCCTGGAGCCTTTCCTGATTGTCGGGCTGATCGCATCGGTGCGACGGGTGCTGGTGATCGCGATGCAGGCCTCGAAGTTGACCGAGGATGGGCACGCCATCTCCGACGCCTTCCAACGGTCGATGATCGAATTGGGCGTCGTGGGCACCCTTGTTCTCATCTTCGTGTTTTCCATTTACGTTTTGCGTCGCGCAACGCCGAAAGACGCCGCTGCAGGCGAGTAACGCCAAGGGCGCTCTGCGTTTTCCCTACCCCGCTTCCAACGTCATCCCGCGCGCGCGCAGCCGCGCGACGAGGGCGTCGCCAAGAGCGGTCGATGGCGTCAGCACTCCGGCCCGCTCGGGCAATTTCTCGATAGCAAGGCACATAGCCGATTCGCAGAGGCACTTCACCGTCACGCGATTACCGGGATCGCCCTGATCGCTGATCACCCCGCGCGCGGTTCTGCCGTCGCTGGCGCGACCGAAAAGGTCGCAGCGAAACCACCCGCTGTTCATCGTTTTCTCCGAGGGCCCCTGGCCCGGCGCGGGCGCGAGTTTCTTCAGGAAACCGCGCATGGTGGCGGAAGCGAGTGCTTTCTCAAAGAACGCGCTGCCGCTGGAGACCAGCGATGCCGCGAAATGGCTCCCGGCGTTGGTGTACTCCTGATACGCGAAATCGGCGCCCAGAATCTGGCAGCTTCGGCGCACTACACGGGTATTGATGCTGCCCATCACGAACGGCGCAATCCAGCCTTGCAGATCCTGGTCGAATAAGGCCGATGCCGGGTCGCGTTCCAGATCGCGGGGTGGGCGCGTGATGCCGGGGCTCAGCAGAAAAAGGTCGCGCACGACCATCTGCTGGCCCGATTCGAACAGATTCACGGCCGAGGCAAACGTTCCTCCGTTCAGACCTCCCTTCATCTTGAAGAATGCCTTCACCTCGCTCGTTTCCGGCCCCAGCGCACGGGAGATCAGCATCGCGCCGATGTCCGAAGGAATGGAATCGAATCCGCAAAAAGGCACGATGCGCGTACCTTCCGCCTCGGCCTTGGCGTGATAGCGGTCGATCAAGCCGCGCACCCACGCCGTTTCGCCCGTGATGTCGGCGTAATGCGTGCCGAAACGGACGCAAGCGTCGACGATGGCGCCGCCGTATCGCGCGAACGGTCCGGCAGTGTTGAGCACAACACGCGTGCGGCCGGCCATCGTGTCGATCGCCGCGGTGTCAGTAGAATCGGCGGCGATCACCGGTACCCCGGCGTTGAGAGCCTCCAGCTTGGCGCGATTTCGTCCCGCGATGGCCCAATGCAGGTCCGGTGGCGCATGCTTCTTGAAGTAAGCAACGGTCTGGCGGCCGGTGAATCCGGTGGCGCCGTACAGAATCACGTCGAAGTCGCGGGTCATAACGAAAACGCTCTTCGGATTTTTTCGAGGAACGCGGCGACGCGCTCGCGCGGATCGCCCTCGCCCAGCGCCTCAAACGGCAGCAAGCCCCGATAACCAACCTTGTCGATGATCGCCTTGACGCGCTGCAGATCCGTGTCCACTTCCTTATCGCCGTAGCCGACCTTCTCCTTGATCTGCCAGGAAACGGCCCAGGGAACCAGCTCCTCGATTTCCTGATACGGATCCTTCGTCCGCAAGCTGCCGACGTCGAGAATATCGCCGAACCATCCGCTGGCTTCGGGCGCGGCGTTGACGGCCTCAAGTACGCGGATCGTTTCGTCCGCGGTCTTCAAGAAATCGTTATGCTGCTGCAGGCCGAGCATCACGCCGTGGCGGCGGCCGTAGGCGGCGCACTCCTGAAACTCGGGAATCATCCAGCCGAGAGCCTGCTCGAACGTGTAACCCTCCGGCCTCGCCCGGCCTGAGAACACGCGCAGCACCGTCGCGCCGAGCTTCTGGGCGACTTCAATCCAGGCCATCACCATTTGCACGTCGCGCGCACGGGCTGCGGCATCCGCGACGGCGAAATCGTTGCGCACGCCGGTTCCACTGATCTGCACTCCGTTCAGGAATGCGGTTTTCTTGAAGTTGTAGAGAAATTCGTCGGAAGGAACCTTGGGATAACCTGGGAAATAGTAGCCGGTGGCGTCCAGTGCGTCCACTTTATGCTGGGCGCAGAAATGCACGACGTCATCGAGCGTCATCGAACCGGCTTTGAGCGGCTTGTCGAAGGAGTATGCGTTTAGTGCAAGCTTCAGCTTGACGCCCGGATCTCTGGGAACCCCGGCCGAAGCGTATCCGGCGGCGGCCAAACCAAGAGAGTGGGAAAAGAATCCGCGGCGAGAGAGAGGGGAGTGAGCCATGGCCCCCTCATTATGTCAACATCTGTTTCCAGGCGTCCTCATCCCGGCCGATGCTGACAAGATGGGCACATCGAACCAGAGGGAGCCGCAGAAGCTTCGGGTCACGTTCGACCTTGGCCAACAACTCGGAGTCGGGCACACGAAGATACTTCAACCCGGCGTCGATGTATGCCTTGCCGTCTGGGTCCAGCAGGCCCTTCAACCCGAAGCGTTCGATGAACCGCTTGATCTCGCCCGGGCTCATGGGCTTCTTGTCCAGATCGACGAGCTGGATCGTCGCGCGGCGTTCCTTGAAAAAGCGCTCCGCCGCGCGAGTATCCTGCGAGCCTTTGACTCCGAAAATCTGGATGGTGGCCATCCACTCGATTCTAGCGGGAAGGCTATTTCTTGTTCTTGTTGGCTGCCTCAGCGGCTAGCTTCAACTCATTGTTGACCTGCTCCAGAAGTTCCTTCGCCTTGGCCGCGTGCCCCTGCATATCCCATTCATTGGCCTTCTGAGCTTCTATGATCTTGTTGTACGCGTTCCGGCTCGCCGCTTGGGCTGCGGCAAGGTTGGGGTGCTTACCCTTGGAGATGTTCTCCACCGGCTTCTGGGCAATGGCAAAACCTCCCAGCAAAAGCAGGGAGGCGAGGACAGGGGTGAGGATACGTGACTTGGTCATTGCGGAATTATATGATCTTTTAGATGGACGAAGCAATGGCATATCCGGAGCCCAAAGAGCTCCCGGCCAGCGAGGCGGCCGAGGAGAACCTGCATTTCATCTGTCCGAACTGCGAGGCTCGAATGATGGATCGGGGCTGCAAGCTGATCTGCCGGCGCTGCGGGTATTTCATGGGCTGCTCGGACTTCGTCTAACGCGCTACAGTGGTACGGTGCCTAAGGTGAAATTTCTCCTCACTAGCGCCACGTTCGTGTCTTTCGCCTGTGCGCAGACCGCTGCCGACCGAGGTGCGCAGTTGTTTGTTTCCCAATGCGCTTTCTGCCATGGGCGCGACGCCGGCGGAGGCGAGACCGGACCGGATCTGACGCGCTCCAAGCTGGTAGCGGGGGACGCCAACGGGGACAAAATCGGACCCGTTATTCGAGAAGGACGCCCGGAAAAAGGCATGCCGCGATTCAACGTCTCCGATTCCGATATGGCCGCCCTGGTGGCCTTCATTCACGATCAGAAGACAAAGGCTGAAGCACTGGTGGGCGGACGACGGGGCGTGGAGGTGGCGGATCTGCAAACCGGGAATGTCGAGGCGGGCCGGCAGTATTTCAACGGCGCAGGGAAATGCGCGACGTGCCATTCGCCCACGGGCGATCTGGCAGGGGTAGCCAAACGGTTTGAAGGATTGAAGCTCGAAGAGCGCCTGCTCTATCCGAGGGGCGCGAAGGCAAAGGTTACGGTGACGCTGCCTTCGGGACAGACGCTCGCCGGCGAGGTTGCGTATAGAGATGAGTTCACTATCGCCATGCGGGATAGCTCGAAGCGCTACCGTTCCTGGCCCGTGAATCAGGTGAAGTTTACCGTAGACGATCCGGCGCAAGCTCACGTGGATTTGCTCGCGAGATATACCGACGAAGACATCCACAATCTCATGGCCTACCTGCAGACGCTGCGTTAACCGGAGACCTCATCCATGAAATCCTTTTTTCTCTTCACGATGGTTGTATCGATGGCCGCCGCGCAGGGCGTCGATCCAGCGATGCTCGCGCATCCTCCTGCCGACAGCTGGCCGGGCTATCACGGCGATTACTCCGGGCGCCGGCATAGCGCGCTCAAACAGATCACGCCGGAAAACGTGGGTCAGCTGGGGCTGGCCTGGGCGTTCCAGACCGGGCAGGTCCAGGAGATCAAGAGTTCGCCCCTGCTGGTCGACGGCGTACTGTACTTCACGGTCACAGACAACGTCTGGGCCGTCGATGCGCGCTCCGGCCATCAGGTCTGGCACTACACGTATCCGCCGAACAAAGGCTTTCATATCGGCTCGCGCGGCGTATCGATGTACAAGGACTGGCTCTACTTCATGACGCCGGATTCGCACTTGATCTGTCTGAACGCGGCCGACGGCACGGTTCGCTGGAACGTGGTCGTCGCCGACGCTGAGAAGGGCTACTGGACAACGATGTCGCCCTTGATCGTCGGCAATCACGTAATCGCCGGCGTTTCAGGCGATTTCGACAACCTCACCGGGTTCCTGAAGTCGGTCGATCCGGAGACGGGCAGGACGCAGTGGCGCTGGGACAGCACGCCGCCCGCGGGCACGCCCAACGCGACCACGGGCGGCATGACCTGGATGACGGGAACCTACGATCCGGCGCTGAATCTGATCTATTGGGGTACCGGCAATCCCACGCCCGTGCTGAACGGGAACGCGCGGCCGGGAGACGACCTCTATACGTGCAGCATCGTTGCGCTGAACCCGGACACAGGCAAGCTCGCTTGGGCCTTCCAGCCATCGCCGCACGACACGCACGATTGGGACGCGGTGGAGACGCCCGTCCTGGTTGACGCAAACTTCAAGGGGAAGCCGCGCAAGATGCTGATGCAGACCTCGCGCAACGGCTATTTCTTTGTGCTGGACCGGACGAACGGCGATAGCCTGCTGACCACCACGTTCGGACCGGTGAACTGGAGCCTCGGCGTGGACAAGAAGGGCCAGCCCATCCCGAATCCCGCGAAGGATCCCGCACCCGACGGGCGTCTGATCGCTCCCGATGAGGGCGGTCTGACGAACTACCGCTCGCCAAGTTTCGACGCGAAGACAGGGTTGTTCATCGTCGATGCGCACCCCAGCTACGGTATTTACTTCACCAAGCCCGCCGACGGCGCCTTCGGATGGGCCGGCGCGGATTACGGCGTGTGGGGCAAAGCGGTGCTGGAGGCGATCGATTATCAGACCGGCCAAATCCGATGGAGCCACGAGTTGGGCCCGAACGGCTCCGGCGCGGGTGTGCTGACCACCGATTCCGGTTTGATTTTCACGGGCGACGCGCTCGGTAATCTGCTCGCGTTGCGGACCAGCGACGGCAAAACGCTGTGGCACGCGGGCCAGGGATCGCCAATGCAGAGTTCGCCGATTGCGTATGAGTTGGATGGCCGGCAATACGTCGTCACCAGCGCGGGTGGCGTGATGTTTTCCTGGGCTTTGCCCGCGAGGTGACGCACGGAATGTTCACTTAAGCGCTCTGTTTGCAGACGCTTCCCTATTTCACTTGGCGCAAACGGGATTTTCCGCCGTTAGCTTAACTTCGGAGGCTGTATGGAGCCATTTAAGCTCGGGATCAACATGGCCGGTGCTATATCGGCCGGAGCCTACACCGCGGGAGTTCTCGATTTTCTCACCGAGGCGCTGGACGAGTGGTACACAGCCAAGGAGAATGGCGACCCGGTTCCGTCGCACGACATTTCCATCGAGGCGTTCTCCGGTGCGTCGGCGGGCGGGATGTGCGCGGCGATCTCGGCGTGCTTGCTTCAGGAAGACTTCGACCACATTCACGACGTTTCGCGCAGCGGTTCGACCAACAAACTGTACGAAGCCTGGGTGAATACGATCGATATTCGTCACTTGCTGACCACGGGGGACCTGGCCGCAGGCTCCCTCATTTCCCTGCTCGACTCCACGATCATCGAGTCGATCGCGGATCAAGCCCTGACGCCGGGAACCCCAGAACGCAGGAAATACGTCTCACCGAATCTGACTTTGTTTCTGACGCTGACGAATCTGCGCGGCGTTCCCTACGCGCTGTTCGAGGGCCAGACGCTGACGCCCGATGAGTACGTGACCTATCATGCCGACCGTCTGCGTTTTGAAACGGTCGAGCCGGGCAGCGAACCGAAATCGTCCGATGCGCGTCCGCTTACTCGTGGCGGGAATGATGAAGTTTGGGCCCTGCTCAAAACAGCGGCGATGGCCACTGGCGCGTTTCCGGTGTTTCTCGCTCCGAGGGTGATCGACCGGTCGAAAGCCGAGTACGACCGTCCATTGTGGGAGCCGATCTGCCAGGGTCGATCTTCGGATCGCGCACCGGCGTTTCCTCCCGGGCAGCAGGATCCGTGGACGACAGTAAACGTCGATGGAGGCGTGACGAATAACTCGCCGTTCGCCTTGGCGCACGATTACCTGGCCACGCTCGAGCCCCGCCGCGGAGGCTGCGAAATGGAGGGAAGCGCGCATCGAACCGACCGGGCTGTGCTGACCATCGCTCCCTTTCCCGGCAACGAGGATTGGAACAGGAAATACGATGCGCCCCGTCACCGTACGGTGTTTGCCGTGCTGGGCGACCTCCTCTCCACGCTGATTGCGCAGTCGCGTTTCTTGGGAGAATCGCTCTCGGGGGTGACCGGCGGGCCGTCCTTCAGCCGGTTTTTTATCGCGCCCTCCGACGAGCAGCGCAGAGGCGAGCATCCGCTGCAGTGCGGCCTGCTCGGATCGTTCGGGGGATTTTTTGAGCGTGACTTTCGCGCTCACGACTTTCAGCTCGGCCGCCGCAATTGCCAACGTTTTCTGGAAACGAGTTTCCTGTTGCCGGAGAGTAACCCGCTGTTTGCCGGCGCGGGGCAGGAGATTCGCGCCCAGTTCGCCCGGGAAGCGCCGGAGGGAGCCGGGCAGACCGCGGAGAAGTGGCTACCGGTGGTTCCGTTGGTTGGCTCCGCGCTCGAAGAGGTTCCGCATCCGGCGCCCGGCACGATCACGCGCGCGTCCTTGAACGAAATCGTGGGCCTGATCGCGCAGCGCGCCAACGCTCTGCTGCCGCTGATGATCGCAAAGCTGCGCAGCAGACTGCTGAGATTGCTGATCCGCTGGGGCGCGCGCGTGGTGATCGCGGTGCGCGGCAAGCAGGAACTCACCGAGTATCTGGAAGAGGCGCTCGAAGGTTTCGTGGTCGACAAGAAAATCGTTACGCCACAGCAATCTTCAGCGTCACCGCGTGATCGCACGGCTTCCCCGGCGGCATCGTGATCTTGAGCCCGGCCTCGTTTTGTGTCCATTTCACACGGCCGCGATGCCCCAGCAGTTCCACGCTGTGAACCCTGGCCGGGTTTAGCGATTTGATCAGGGTATCGCCCGCCGGCCACCCCATCACGAAGGCGTATACATGGGAGCCCTTTGACGTAAACCGGATTTCGCCGGCCGTCAGATCCTTGCGCCTATTTTCGTTGAATGCCCCGCCTGCGTCGGTCGCCGCCAGGCTCGGACCCTCGCCGCTGACTCTCCATGGACGGGTACCGTAGATGCCTTCGCCGTTGACCCGCATCCATGCCGTAATCGCCTCGAGAATCCGCAATTCATCGGCGTCCAGTTCGCCGCTTCCGGGTAGCGGAAAGTTCAACAGCAGATTTCCGTTGCGGCTGACGATGTCGACCAACATGTCAACGATGGTTTTCGGCGTCTTATACGTAATCCCCTTCTTGTAATGCCAGTTGCCGATGCAGGTATCGGTCTGCCAAGGATCGGGCGAGATCCTGTTCACCATGCCTCGTTCCAGATCGAGAACGCAGGTTCCCTCCGCGCAGTCTTCGCGCTGCTTGCTGCTGTAGATCGCCTCGATCTTACCGCCGCGCGCCTTCGCGCTGGTGTTATAGGCGTGGGCCACCAGACTCAAGCCGAACTCGCCGTACGGGATCGCGCCGTCGGTGTAGAGAAGATCGGGTTGATGCTGGTCGACCAGGTCACGGATGCGGTTGAAATACTGCTGCTTCCAGCGGTCGATAGGAGGCCGATCCATGGCTTTGGCCTTATCCATGAAATCCGGCGGGACCAGGCTGTAGTCGTGATACAGGTCCGAATATTTTTCGTCTGCGCCGTCGTAGGGCACGCCTGCGAATTCGCCGGTCTTATCGCTCCTGTGCGAGGTGGCCATCCAGGCAAAACTATTCGAGAGATGCTCGCTGACGCCGAAGCGCAGGCCCCGCTTCCTGGCCGCCTGTTTCCAGATGCCTACGATGTCTTTCTTCGGCCCCGCCGCCGCGGCATTCCATCGCGGCTGATAGCGCGAGTCCCACATATCGAAATTGTCGTGATGCACGCCCATGCTGACGAAATATTTCGCCCCGGCCCTGACATAGAGATCCATCAGATGTTCGGGGTCCCATTTCTCCGCTTTGAACGTCGAAATCACATCCTTGAACCCGACCTTCGAGGGATGCCCGTAATGCGCCAGATGAAATTTATATTGCGCGTCGCCCTCGATGTACATGTTGCGCGCGTACCAATCGCCCGCCTCGGCCGCCGATTGCGGGCCCCAATGCGCCCAGATGCCGAACTTCGCGTCGCGGAACCAATCCGGTGCGCGAAATGCTTTTAAGGACTCGCGGGTCCCTTGAAATGGACCCTTGGTGATCTCCACTTCGGCCGGCTGCGCCCAAGCAAGCGCGGGAACCGAACCCGCCATCGCCGCCAGCGCGTGTCTCCGGTTCAACAAAATCATGGCGGGATCCTCTTTCGATCAAGATGACACAATTCGGGGCGGCTTTTCCGCTGGACGGCTCATGGCCGCGCCACCGATCAGGCATCCAAAGAGAATGAGGTGCATTTCCGCATTTGCGATCAGGGAATCGAAATACCGTGGGTTCTGCAGAGAATTCCTTGCCAAGCGAAGGAGCCATGGGACGTTCAGCGTCAGGAGCTCTCCGAAATTCCAGCAGCACAGTGTCAGCGCGAAGATACCAGTGGCAAGCAGCGGACGCGGGCGAGACGATCGGCCGGTGAGCCATCCGGCCGCTGCCATAGCGGCGCAATCCAATAGTAGGTGGAACGTCGCGATCCACTCAGCGCCCGCCACGGGGGCGATCCAGCGCAGGAGCGGCCTTTCTAAAAATGCGAGCGTCATCAACGCGGCCCATCCGAGGATGAGTGATCGAGCCAGCGCCGCCGCATACGCCATTTCTCTTATCTCCGAATCGGCCGGAATCATGTCGGACCCACTACAGGAAGTAATCCGGCAGGCCGTTTTTCGTAGCGCGGAGGATCTCGGCAATGGCGCGACGATCCTCCGCGGACAGCCTTGCGTACTTTTCACCGCGCTCACCGCCGGAGAGGATGGCCCACATTCGTTGATAAATCGACTCCTTCACCTGGGTGGGCAGCGCATCGAAGGCGGCGGAGTAGATCATGTAACTGCAGGGATACTTCATCATGCGATGCTGCAGATCGAATTGCCGCAGCGACCTCCCTTGTCCGTCGAAAGGTCCCAACGCGGCGAACGCTTCCTGAAATCGCGAGGTTCCCTGCACACGCGGCTCGAGTCGCGCCTCATCGACGAACAGCATGTAGTCGGTCACCTCAGCGGCCATCTGCGCGAGTTTTTCGGGGGTCAGCGATTTTTCATACGCGTCGAAGCGCGTCTCCCAGCCGACGCGCGTGAGCAGGTTCATCAGATGCATCTGATGGTCGAAGACCATCAGCGCGGCGATATCGCTGCCGGGAGCGAGATAGCCGTTCAGTTCGGGCTGCAGCGCAGCCGTCTCCGTCTCCGTGCGGAAGGACGTATTCGCAAGGCTGCGCGGCAAGTCCTTCGTGCCGGTAACGAACCAACCACCCCAGCGGCGCTCGAACGGCGATCGGTGATCGATGTTGGAGCTTCCAAGCTCGCGCAGGATATATCCGTCGCGGGCCGGATAGACGCTGCGCAGCAGCATGCCGGGGACGCCAAGCGTGTCGTAGGATTCGTGGCAGGTGAGGCAGTCGTCATGCCGGACGAGCCTAGGTTTCACGCCGGGCTGCTGGTTGAGCGTGTAAAAAATGGTTCCCTGGCGCGGATCTTCGGACGCAATCTCCAGCATTGCGCCACTGCGGACCCACCCGACCGCGACGGCGTCATTGAAATAAAGCGCGCGGGCGTTGCGGGGATGGATGAGATGCTGCTGGAAACTCGCCTTGGCGAACGTCGCGATCTGAGATTCCACCGGAATGCCGAGAGCGTCGAGCAACGCCCGCAGATAGCCATGTTCCGGCTCAAAGGCGAGGGTAAGCCCGTGGTCCAGGCGCCGGTTTAACCGCGCCGCAGGATCGTCGACCGGACGTGTCGAATACTCAATCGCCGGATGGTCCAGCGCGCCCGAGAATACGCCCGCCAGGTCGGCCAGCGCCAGCGCGCCGGTGGCGATCCACAGTGCGGCAAGCCTCATGAACCTACTGTACAGGCATCGGGCCCGCCACCGCCGGTACTCCTCTAAGTGCATTACCCTACTCAGGATTCAGCGGTTTTCCTTATCGGACAAGTGGGTTTCGTTGCCCGCCTTGGTGCTTTCGGCTCATTGTTACCATGAGATCCTCCTGCGAGAATGAAGGCAGTTCCGGCCCATGAACCGTTCGGTACGGGCCGCAAGAGGTGTACAGCAAATGCCGCCACAATTCGGGCGCGTAGTCGCCGTCTCAGTGATGGCCATTCTGGTGGCGTTATTCACCTGGATCTACCTTCGCGACCGGCAGCAGCGCGTACGACTTTGGATGATGGGTTGGATCGCCATCGTCGTCCATCTCGGGGCCGGTCTGGCGGCGGCCTACCACATGATTCCCCCGCGTCTCGCCGATTGGATGGCATACACCACCCTGCTGGCGACGGCGGCGTGTTTCTACCTCTCCGTTACTCGCGTCGCTAATACCCCACGGGGACTTCTCTTGTATATCGGGGGCTTTATTACCCCCGCCATTGCGTACTGCACGTGTCTGGTTTACGAGGTCAGGGCCATCGGAGCGTATCGCGGACTCCTGACCCTGGCGACGCTCTCCTTTGCCCTCTTAGTGCTGTGGAACAAGCGGCGCCAGGTCCCGGCCCGGGTGTTAATCCTCGTCATCGCAATGCTTTTCGCGACACTGAGCACGTATGAGGCGGGCAGGCATCCGGAGTACGGGATGGATCTGCTGATGTTCGGCTCTTACGCGTCCGTCGGTGTCGCTTGGTGGGAATACTACAGACGCGTCAGCCCCGGAATTCTGGCGACCTCGGCCTCGTTTCTCGCCTGGGGACTGGTCTTTCCTGTCGCGGACCTCTTGACAGCTATCTTCGGCAGCACAATTCCTGGCGACCACGTGATTTGGGATCTTCCCAAGTATTTTGTGGCGTTCGGCATGATTCTGACTCTGTTTGAGAATCAGGCGGAGATGCTGAAGCGGGAGATCAGAGAGCGGCGCCGCGCCGAGGATGAGGCTAAAGCCGCAAATCATGCAAAAAGCGTCTTCTTGGCTTCCATGAGCCATGAGATTCGCACGCCAATGAATGGGATTCTCGGCATGACGGAGCTGGCGCTCGACTCCGAACTTACCGAGGAGCAGCGCGAAAATCTGAACATCGTCCGCAACTCGGCCGAATCCCTGCTCACCGTGATTAACGATATCCTCGACTTTTCCAAGATCGAGGCCGGGCGGATGGACTTCGAATCGATCCGTTTTTCCATCCGGGACGAACTGGGCGAAGTGATGAGCACCATGAGTTTCCGCGCCCAGCAGCGAGGCCTCGAGCTGATCGGCGACATCCGCCCGGATGTGCCGGGGTTTGCCGTGGGAGATGCGGGAAGGCTCGGCCAGGTGTTGATGAATCTGATCGGCAACGCCATCAAGTTCACCGAGCGTGGAGAAGTGGTGGTGAGCGTCCGACGCACGCCGGAGGATCCTGGCCTGCTGCACTTCACCGTCACGGACACGGGCATCGGCATCCCAGAGGAAAAGCGCGCACTGATCTTCGAAGCCTTCCGGCAAGCCGACGATTCGATCACCCGGAGGTTTGGCGGCACCGGATTGGGCCTGGCGATTTCGGCGCGCTTGGTGGAAATGATGGGGGGACGGATCTGGGTGGAATCGGGACCTGGCTCGGTGGGAAGCGCCTTCCATTTCACGGCACGGATCGGCGAGGCGGATGGAGAACGCCGCATTCCGGATGCCAAGGGTCTGCTTACCGGCGCGTCCGCACTGATCGTCGACGATAACGCCACGGTGCGGTCCTTGCTCACCGAGACGCTCCGGAGCTGGGGTATGGAAACCGAATCGGCACCGGATGGAGAAACCGCGCTGGCATTGCTGGGGACTCGTCACGCCGCGGGGCGCGCGTTCAGCGTCGTGCTGCTCGATTCGCAGATGCCCGGCACCAGCGGACTGGAGGTTGCCGGGCGCATGAAGATCGCGCGCCTGGACACTCCGGTGGTCCTGATGTCCGTGCTCGCCGACCGGCAGAGCGTAGAACGGTCGAAGGTCCTCGGCGTCGCGGCCCGGTTGAACAAGCCTTTACGGCAGTCTGAATTGCTGGAGACGATCCGCGCCGTGCTGGCCGGCCAGCGGCAACGGCAAGACGGCCGCGAGCTGAGCAACCGGCCGGAGCCGTCTGCCCCGTTGCGAATCCTTGTTGCCGAGGACAATCCGGTCAATCTCCGGCTGACGCAGCGCCTCGTCGAGAAGCTCGGTCACCACACGACCGTCGTTGCGAATGGGCGGGAGGCCGTGGAGGCCGTGGATCGCGAGAGGTTCGATGTCGTCCTGATGGACTCGCAGATGCCTGAGATGGATGGTTATGAAGCCGCCGCCACGATCCGCGCCCTCGAGCGGAGAACCGGACGCCACGTTCCAATCATCGCCGTGACGGCGGACGCGATGTGCGGCGAGGACAGAAAGTACCTGGCGGCCGGAATGGACGGCTATCTCACCAAGCCCATCGATGCGGAGCGGCTGAACGAGCTGCTCGCCTCCATTGCGCCGGCGGAGGTATCGGTCACCGAGCTCCTCGCAAGCGCAGACATTTGATGAGTCAGGTCCTGCAGGCGGCGGAGCGCATTTCTAATTCCTCGCGGCTTGCCGCAAACCAGATGTGCTGTCCGCGATTCGACTCCGCCACAAAGTCCCGCAAGGAATCGCTCTCGCTCACGTGCCGTGAAATATCGCCGATGATCGCCAGCCGGACGCCATAGGTGACGAACTTCGAGATAAACTCTCCGGCGACGCGCGTCCTCAGCCGGAAGAAATCGCCGTCCAGCCGCTCCGACGGAATTAGGACACAATGGGCCCCTTGCGCGATGGCCTCGCCGATCACCTCGACCGCATCCCGGTCGCTGCGCAGCTTGTTCCCCTCGGCGGGGCAGATGAAGACCGTCATTTCGGCGATTATAGCCTTCTGGACCGGGCGTGCTAAAATCACCAAACACCCCCCATGTACTGGAGTAAACTCTTCATCCCCACCCTGCGTGAGGATCCTGCTGAAGCAGAGGTCGCTAGCCATCGTCTGCTGCTGCGCGCCGGCTACATCCGCCAGCTCGCCGCCGGGCTCTATAACTACCTGTTTCTTGCACAGCGCTCCATCTTGAAGATCACCCAGATTGTGCGCGAGGAGATGGACGCCATCGGCGCGCAGGAATTTTACCTTCCGGGCCTGAATCCCGCCGAGGTCTGGCAGGAATCCGGACGCTGGGACGTGATGGGCGACAATCTCTTCCGCCTGAAGGACCGCAACGGGCGCGACCTCTGTCTCGGCATGACTCACGAAGAGGTGATGACCTATATTGCACGAAACGAGCTCCGGAGTTACAGGCAGCTTCCGCAGATCTGGTATCAGATCCAGACCAAGTTTCGCGATGAGCCCCGACCTAAGAGCGGGCTGCTGCGCGTGCGCCAGTTCATCATGAAGGATTCCTACACCTTCGACCTGACGCCCGCGGGACTGGATGAAGCCTACGAGAAGCATGATCAGGCCTATCGCCGGATTTTCGACCGCTGCGGCCTCGAGTATGTCGTCGTGGAGGCACACTCCGGCGCGATGGGCGGCAGTCAGTCGCACGAATTCATGGTGGTCTCCGACGCTGGGGAGGACTTCGTGGTGAAGGGGCCCGGTTACGCGGCCAATTTGGAGAAAGCGGTGAGCGTGGCCAAGCCTCCCACCGCACCGGATCCCGAAGGCGACCTTCAACCCGAAGAATTTCACACGCCGGGTCAGAAAACGATCGCCGAAATCGCAGCGTTCACGGGGCTTCCGGAAACATCGCAGATGAAGAGCCTGGTGATGGTGGCCGGCGCCGACGTGGTGCTGGTGCTGCTTCGCGGCGATCATCAGTTGAGCGAGACGAAATTCGCGAGCGTCACCGGCGCGGCCGATGTCCGCCCGGCGCATCCCGAAGAGATCCGGCAGCACTTCGGCGCCGACGCCGGTTCGCTCGGACCCATCGGCGTGAAGCCGCGGATTCTCGGCGATGAAGCTCTCCGCGGCCGCCGCAACATGATCGCCGGAGCGAACAAGAACGATTATCACTTGCGCCACGTCACGCCAGGCGAGGATTTTCGGTGCGAATTTCACGACCTGCGGCAGGTGGTGGAAGGCGACACCTCGGTGGTCGACGGGAGTCCTCTGACGGTTCATAAGACGGTCGAAATCGGCCACATTTTCAAGCTCGGCTACAAGTATTCCGAGTCGATGGGCCTTCGCGTTCTCGACGAATCGGGCAAAGAGGTCACGCCGATCATGGGCAGTTACGGCATCGGCATTGAACGCATCCTGTGCGCCGCGGTCGAGTTGTTCCACGATAAGGACGGCATTGTGATGCCGCCTTCCATCGCGCCGTTCACGGTTGTCGTGACGCCCGTCCACTTCGCGGACCCGGCCCAGAAGAGCGCAGCGACCGAGCTTTACGCGGCCCTGAAGGCCGGCGGCGTCGACGTGGTTCTCGACGATCGAGATGAACGCCCCGGCGTCAAGTTTAAGGACGCCGACTTGATCGGCATTCCCTATCGCATCAACGTCGGGAAGAAAGTTGCGCAAGGGCTCGTTGAAGTGGTCGACCGGCGCACCAAGACATCTACCGATGTTGCCGTGGCGGAGGCGGCTCGCTATGTCACAACCCGACTGGCAGAACATACGAAGTGAGTTCCCCGCCCTGCGCAATCGCGCGTATCTGAACACCGCTACGTTCGGACAACTGCCACGCCGCGCCACGGAAGCCGTGGCTGCCCACTGGCGCCGCCGCGACGTTTTCGCCTGCACCGATTTCCTAAGCTGGTACGACGATGCGGACCGCCTGCGTGCATCCATCGCGAGGCTTGTCGGCGCATCCGCCGATGACATTGCGTTCGTAAGCAATGCGGCGTCCGCGCTCGGGATGGCGATCGCCGCGCTCGATCTGGCGCCTGATGATAACATCGTCACGCTTCAGGAGGAGTTTCCCAACTACCTTTACATGCCGCACGTCCGCGAGGTCGGCTGGAACGACCTTTTTCGCTCCATCGACGCGCATACACGCATGGTTGCAATCAGCGAAGTAAATTATTCGACTGGCTTCCGGCCGCCACTCGAGGAGATCTCGCGGTTTGTGCGCGAGCGGGGCGTCATTCTTTTCGTTGATGGCACGCAGAGCCTGGGAGCACTGACGATCGACGTGGGGAAGCTCGGGATCGACATCTATGCCGCGCACGGATACAAATGGCTGATCAGCCCCACCGGATGCGGATTTATGGCCGTTTCGGAGCAGATCCGGCGTAGGCTGCGGCCGATCGTCGTCGGCTGGAGGAGCCACAAGACTTGGCGCGACGTCGACAACCTGCATCACGGTGCTCCGGAATTTCTCGATTCCGCGGAAAGATACGAAGGTGGGGGACTGCCTTTTCCTCTGCTGTATGCCATGGAGCAGTCGGTTGGGCTCTTCCACGAAATCGGACCGCACACCGTGGAGGAACGCGTGATGTACCTGGCGCGATCCGCGCGGGAACGGCTGCGCGAGCTTGGAGCGGAGGCGGCGGACAACGGCTCGCAAATCGTTGCCGCGAAGTTTCCCGGCCGCGATCCGTCGCATCTGGCGCGCGAACTGAAGGAGGAGAGCGTGAACGTCGCCGCCCGGCATGGGTTTCTCCGCGTCTCGCCGCACCTTTATAACAACGAAGAGGACTTGGAGCAGCTATGCGCAGCACTGAAACGATTGATTTAGGATTCACGACGATTCCGATTACCGTCATGAAGGGCGCGAAACCGGGTCCGACGCTGGCGCTGACCGCGGGTGTTCATGGGTACGAGTATCCGCCCATTCTGGCCCTGCAGCGGCTGGATGTGAAGCTCCGGGCTGGTACGCTGATCCTGGTCCATGTCGCGAACATGCCTTCGTTCCTGGGGCGAACCGTTTACTTCAGCCCTCTGGACGGAAAGAACCTGAATCGCGTGTTCCCGGGCCGCGAAGACGGCACGCCTTCGGAACGGATCGCGCACGCCATCACCACGCAGGTGATCGACAAGTGCGACTATCTGCTCGATCTGCACTGCGGCGACGCCAACGAGGCGCTGCGACCGTATGTGTACCAGACGGTAACGGATCAGGCGGCTCTCGACGGCAAGATAGCCGAGCTGGTGGCCCATCTCGGCTTCGACCATATTGTGATCGACAAGAACCGCCCTAAGGATGCCGCCACGTCGATGTACTGCTCCAATACCGCAATCACGCGCGGCAAACCGGCGGTGACGGTGGAGAGCGGATACCTGGGCTCGACCGATGAGAAATCGGTCCGCGCGATCCTGTCGGGCGTCGAGAACGTCCTGCGGCACCTCAACATGATCGACGGTAAGCCGAGGCGCGTGGCGAAGCCGGTCTATCTGGATCCCGCAGATGTGCTGAACAGTCCCGCGACCGGAATTCTCTATCCTCGAGTTGAGCGCAATGCGATGGTCAAAAAGGGTCAAGTCCTGGCAAATATCACCGATTTCTTCGGCAAGAAACTCGCAACGGTGAAGGCCCCGTTCGCGGGCGTAGTTCTTTATGTGGTCGCGACGCCGCCGATTACCGTGGGTCAACCGGTGGCATGTGTGGGTCGTATTCGACGCTAACGAGAAAGAGTCCACGCGCCGGAGCGCTGGGTCCAGGATCCACTTTGGCGCCGGGCGTTAGATGCGCACGTAAGTCAGGCACATTACCCTTCCCCGCTTCGACCAGCACTCCGACGATGTTGCGAACCATGTGCTTCAGGAATCCGCTGCCGCGGACGCGATAGATCAGGCGATCTTCTTCGCGAAACGCTTCCGACGAAAAGATGCGACGTACTTTGGAGTGGCCCAGCGAGTCGCGATCATCGGCGGCGGCGAAAGCCGAAAAATCGTGTTCCCCTTCCAGCGCATGTGCCAGTTCGAAGATGCGTTCCTCATCCAGAGGATACGGATGATGATGCACGTAGCGACGCTCAAACGGCGAGCAAATCGCGGCGCGCAGGATGCGGTATTCGTAGGTTTTCGCCGTCGCTTCGTAGCGGGGATGAAAGGTCTCCGGAGCTTCGCTAACCGTGAGCACTCTGATGTCCCGCGGGAGCAGCCGGTTCATTGCCTTTTCGAGATTCGGCGCGGGAATCGGGTTCTCGATCGAAAATGCCGCCACCTGAGCCAGCGCGTGCACGCCTGCGTCGGTGCGCCCGGATGCTTCCACTTTTACCGTCGCGCCTTCAATTTCCGATACGACGGACTCGACCACTCCTTGAATCGTCGGCAAGCCAGGCTGCACCTGCCAGCCGTAATATTCGGTGCCGTCATAGGCGAGGGTGATCCGGATCCGCCTCATGCCGTGGGACGCGAGCCCGGCTTCTCCACCGGCAGGCCCTGCTGGCACAGAGGGCAGAACTCCGGCGGCCAGGAGGTCACTTCGAGCGTCGCCAGAGCCACGCGCGGTACCCCGAGGTCGGCTTTGCCGCCGCTGCGGTCGATAATCGAGCCCGCGCCGAGCACCCTGACTCCGGCCGCTTCCAGCGTCTCGATTACGTCGCGGGTGCTGCCTCCGGTGGTCACTACGTCCTCTATCACCACGGCCTTTTCACCAGGTTTGACCGAAAAACCACGGCGGAGGATCATCTTGCCTGTGGCGGCGTCGCGCTCAGTGAACAGAAATCGCGCACCAAGCGTCCGTGCGACCTCATGGCCAATGATCAGCCCGCCGATAGCGGGCGAAACCACGATGTCGCAGGGGCCGAAGTGCGATGCCAGTTCTCTGCCGAATCTCTCGGCAATCGAGGGATGCTGCAACACCAGCGCGCACTGCATGTATTCGTTCGAATGGAGCCCGCTGGTGAGGCGGAAATGTCCCTTCAAATACGCGCCGGTATTCAAGAATTCCTGAAGGATAGAGTCGGACACGAAATCAAGATAGCACGGCGGAATGAACCTAGCGGCGGCTCCAGCGGTCGAAATGAGTCAGGTTGCTTAACGATTCGCGATGTTCCCAGCCTCGTTTCTCCAGGGCCGGCTGGGAGCCGAACTCCGAGACGTAGCCTATGCACAAATACGCCACTGGAGTAATTTCTGGAGGAATTTCCAGCGCTTCTTTCAACGCTTCCATATCGAGGATGCTCACCCATCCTACGCCCAGCGATTCCGCGCGCGCGGCGAGCCATAAATTCTGAACCGCGCATACCGTCGAATACAGATCCGTCGAGGGATCCGACTGGCGGCCCAGGCCACCGCCTCTGGCCCTCTGACGATCGCATGTGACACAGATGTTGAGAGGCGCATCCGTAATTCCAGCCAGCTTCAACGCGTCGTAGAGCTCTCTCCTTTCGCCCTCATAGATTGCAGCCGCCCGCTGATTGGCGCGTTGGAAGTTCTCGCGAACCGCTTCGCGGACCGCCGGGTCCCGAATCACGATGAAATCCCACGGCTGCATGAATCCTACGGACGGCGCATGATGCGCGGCGTCCAGAACGCGGGCCAAAACGTCCTCCGGTACGGGTGCCGGTAGAAAATGGGAGCGCACATCGCGACGCTCATAAATCGCGCGGTACAAACCCGATTTTTCTTCGCTCGAGAAATGTTTCACGGCTCGAACGTTACAGGGTGAGAGCGGCCTTGTGTTGCGCCTTCTTCTCCTTGCGCGGGAGCCGGTGTTTGTTCTTCTTCGCGAGTTTCGGGATCTTGATTTTCGCCGGCTTGGGCTCTGGAGCCACCGGCGCTGCGCTTGCCTCGGTCTGTTTCTTAGCCATATAGCGAGTCTAGTCGATCCACCCTTCGGCCTGCTCACTCGAGCTTCTTCAGATTGTCGCCCGGTACGCGATCAATCAGCATCTTCAGCGGATCGATGCCGGCCTCATAGGGCTTCTCCGCAATCTCGAACTGAAACGTCTGCTTCCCGCCAGTGATTCTTACGAGCTGACGGTAGAGCACTTTGCCGTAATGATGGTTCTTTTCCGCCTTCGCCAGCGCACCGATCTCGATCCAGTCGTTCACCGGAACCTCGGTTTCGTTGCCCTGATCGTCGGCCTTGAATTTCTTCGATTCGACCTCCATCGTCACACGGTACTTGCCGTCCGCCTTCTTCTCCGCCGTGGCCGATAGTGTCCGGTTGGAGAACAACGTAATGTCCTCAAAGAGATCCTTGAGCAGGTAACGGTATTGTTCGGGCGTCTCCTCACGAAATGCCTCGAGAAGGTCGTACGACGTGGGATAGGGCGGCTGCGCGTACGCGAATTTCGAGATCATTTTTCGAAGGGCCCGATTCACCGCTTCCTCGCCGATCCGCTCCTTCAGGTAGTACATCACCGCGCTGCCTTTGCGGTAATGCACGTATCCCTGGTTTGCCTCTACCGTCAGCAGAGGATGCTCCTTCAGCGTTTCGCGGCCGCGGCTCCTCAGATAGTTGTCCATTTCATATTCCAGGAACTTGCCCATCATGTCCCGGCCGTATTCGTGTTCCATCACCATCAGAGCCGAGTATTGCGCCATCGTCTCGGAGAGCAGCGTCGCGCCCTGCATGTTCGCGCCGATCACCTGATGGGCCCACCACTGGTGGCCCATCTCATGCGCGACGACGTAGTACACCATGTCGATGTCGTCCGGCTTGGACAAATTCGCGATGAAGCCGATGGCCTCTGAATACGGCATCGTCCCCGGAAATGCCTGCGCGAAGCGCGCAACACGCGGAAACTCGATGATGCGGGCCTCTTTGTGCGCGTAGGGGCCGAAGTTCGCCGTGTAGTATTCCAGCGACTTCCGAATCGACTTGAGCATCTTCGGGACGTTCCAGACATGCTCCTTGTCGTAATAGACCTCGATCTTCACGCCGTTCCATTCGTCGCTCGCCACCTCATAACGGGCCGAAATGAACGAATAGAAGTTCAGCGAAAAATGGTCGAGCTTGTAATGGAAATACCGGCGGCCATTTTCGGTCCATTCCTTTTCGAGCGACCCCGGCGCGACCGCGATCTGATCCGGCGAAGTGCTGATGACGGTTTCTACGTCGACCCAGTCCGAGTTGTTGGAGAGGTAGGTGTTCCGGCAGTGCTCGTCGCAATTCCGCTCCAGCGCCGGCATGCGGTCTTTTTCCTTCAGGCCGTACTTCTTTCGGTCGTTCTTGTCATCGAGTTCGCCGCCGGTCTGATATCCGATCTGCGGAGCGATCCCGTTGTTGAAGAACGTGCCGTTCTGCACAAGATCCAGGTGAGATACCTCGTTCTCAATCCCGTGCACATGGCTAAGGACGGTAAAGCGCATGGGACGAGATTCGCCGGGAGCCATCGGCTGCGCGAGTTTGTAGATGCGGTAATGCAGGTCCTTATCGTCGCTGGCCAGCGTGGCGCCCTCCAGACGGACTTCCGTATCGAAATCCAGCGCAGTCACGATGTGAATCTCCGGGATCGGCTGCGTGGACTTGTTCTGGATGACCTGATCGCCGCGCATAACCATATTGCGCGTCTCCGGGAAAATATCGATCGTGTAGCGGACGCTCTGAATCCGCGGCTGCGGGGTGTCCTGATATTTCTTGTACTTCTTCTCGTATTCCGCGCGGCGGCGGTCGCCGGCCTTTGGAGTGACGATTTCATTGAGGACCTTCGTGTTGTAGTACAGCCAGCCGCCAGTGGCAAGGAACAACGCCGCGGACGCCACGGTCGCCGAGCGCCAGCCGCCCCGGAAACGCTGCCCCGCGACGCTCCAGCGCTTTTCGAGCGAGATTTCCTTTCCGCGGGGCCACAACAGACACGTCGCGGTCACCACCAGGACGCTGAAAGCCAGCCAGTAAACGGTGAACCACGTCCAGCTGTTGATGTATGGCGCGAAATGGAACAGATCGGAGTACGTCATGCTTGGCCGCGAGCCGTACCGCACCAGCAGCGAACTCACGTCCAGTGGGATCCACACGAAAGCGTTCACGATCAGGAACGCGACGTAGGCGAAATATCCGATATATTTGTTCGGCGACAGAACGTGGATGAAAAACGCCAGCAAAGACAGAAAGAAGAACAGGCTGAAATCGACAATCAGGATCGACTTTACATACAACCCGATCTGAAACCGTGTATAACCGTGCGACGCTTGCGTAACCACTCCCGCCAGAATCGCCGTGCACAGAATGAGCAGCACGATACCGAGGAGCGCCGCGAACTTCGAGGCGAACGCCGTCCAACCCGATTGCGGCGCCGCGTCGCAAATCTCGTCCATCCGTGCGTCGCGCTCCTTCCACACCAGGACGCCGGCATAGTAAGTCACGATGCCGACCAGGAACATATACAGCGTGCCGGCGATGATGTCGCAGACCCAATAGGTGACCGGGAAGGACTGGTTGCCGTACCCTTCGCTCGCCGCAAAGATCAGCGATGGGATCAGGTTCAACAGCGATGCAAGAAGAATCACGATGAAGGACGTTGACTTGATCACGCCGAAGAATTCCGTACTGACCGAGCCGGCGAACTGACGAATCGCCGCCGAAAATCCAAATGACGGATGCACGTCAGGCATCGCCACAGCGCGCGCTCCCAAACCGGCCGCCTCTTCCACTGTCTTGGCTTTCTTGGCCCGTTCGGAAAAACTGAACCGGTTGTAGGCGAACGCGAATACCGCGCCCGCCACCCCCAGCCACAGCACGCGATTCCACAGCAGCAATCCCTGCCATCCGATCGACAATTTGTTTCGATCGGCAACCGTCCAGTACTTCGTCATCAGCGCGAAGGCGCGCGCGCCGAAAGGGTCGGTGATTGCGGCGATCGTCTCATTGCGGATGTCGCTAAGGAAGGCGTCTGAGACCGCGTAGCCCACCAACAGGATCAATGCGGCAATGAAGGACGTAATGGTGCTCCGCGTGAGCGCGGCAACTGCGAAAATCACCGCGGCCATCAACAGTGTGTTGGGAATCGCGAAAACCAGCAGGGATTTCACGTGCGCCGCCCAAAAGACAGGCCCGAAGCGGTCAGCGTCGGCCCAGGGCATGTAGGGTGCCAACAGCATTCCCACCGAAACGCCCGTCACCGGGATCAGGGACACAAGTGCCGCGCCGAGGAATCGCCCAAACAGGAAATCCGACCTCCTGAGCGGCATCGAAAATACCATCTGCCACGTATTGGAAGAGAAATCGCGAGCGGCGGCGGCGTTGACGAACGCGGTCGTCATCAGCAGCGAGAGGAAGGACACCATCGCGTAGTAGTTCTGGATGACGAACGGAGCGTTTCTTTTGGTATTTTCGAGCGCTCCCCCAATTGTGACCTTGTCCGAGCTGGTTGCCGCCAGAAACATGGCGGCGATGATGGCGAAGAATACCCACACCATGATGCCGCGCAGCCAATAGCGTGTTTCAAACTTGAAAATCTGAAAGAGCATCAGGCCTGCTCCTGGGCAGCGGATGCCGGCGAGATCTTCGAGAAGAAGACGTCTTCGAGATCGGGCGTCGCCGTTTCAAAACCGTCTCCTGGAGCGGCGTCGCTGTAAATATGGATCTGCGGCCGCCCGGCGACCAGCTTATTGGAGATCACGCGGAATCGCCTCTCATAATCCGGCAGTTCCGCCTTGGCGATGGTGCGGCGCCAGATCCTGCCGGCCAGCTCGCGAATGGCGACGTCCGGAGCGCCGGCGAACATCACGCGGCCCTTGTCAATAATCGCCGTGTTCGTGCAAAGCTCCATCACGTCCTGCACGATGTGCGTCGACAAAATGACGACGACGTTCTCACCCACCTCGGAAAGCAGGTTATAAAAGCGGTTCCGCTCGCTGGGATCGAGGCCCGCCGTCGGCTCATCCACGATTAGCAGGGTGGGATCGCCGATCAGCGCCTGACCGATTCCGAAGCGCTGGCGCATGCCTCCGGAATATCCGGAAAGAGCCTTCTTGCGAACGCCCCAGAGGTTCACCCGGTGCAGCAGCGCATCCACCAGTTCCCGGCGCTCGCGGCCATTGACGAAGCCTTTCAGCAGCGCCAGATGATCCATCATGTCCAGCGCGGAGATTTTGGGATACACGCCAAAATCCTGCGGCAGATAGCCGAGCATCTTGCGCACTTCTTCCTTCTGTCGCAGGACGTCGATGCCATCAAGCGTCACTGTTCCGGAATCGGCCTCCTGCAGCGTGGCCAGGATGCGCATCAGGGTCGATTTGCCCGCGCCGTTCGGCCCGAGCAGTCCGTAGAGTCCGCGCGGAATGGTGAGCGAAACACCGTCGAGGGCGCGAACGCCGTTGGGATAGACCTTCGTGAGGTTTTCGATGCGCAGTTCCATAGATGCAACTGTACAGTACGCGCAAACCTCGGCGCGAGTTCCTTGTCGCCTATGGGATCAGCATCACCGGCGCCTGCCAGAACGCGGCCTTTTGCGTGGTCGGGTCGAGCACCGTGACCTGACAGTTGTATTCTCCCGGCAGAAGCTTCGCGAGCGACAGGCTGAACTTGAGCGGAACCGTCTTTAGCTTGTTTGGCAGCCCGTCGCTGACCGGAAGCGGGGGCGTTTCGAATACCTTCGTTTGCCCGCGATAAAACGTCACGAAGGCGACGAGCGGCTCGACGCTTGCGGCCGAAGGCTCGTACGCCTGCAGGTAGACGTACATGTCGCGGTTCTTTGAAAACACGCGAGTAATGCTGGGAATCAGCTTTTGGCCGTCCGCAACCAACGGATTCGCAACCTCTGGCTTGTCCTTGTCCTTGAGCGCGTTGTAAATCGCTGCCTTCAGATCCTGGCGCTGGCTGCTCAAAACAACGGAGCTGATCGGGATGCGCTTGTCTTCTTTATTTAAATTGGGGATCAGGAACTTCGTTTCAAACGTGCCGATGCGGCCGGTTTCGGCATCACGAGCCAGAAACTTCAGTCGATACTTGCCGGGCAGGAGCGTGAAGCCGGTTTCGTACTGCACGGGACGCCTGGCTAACTCCTGCGCGGTCGAGTCGCTGAGTTTCACGTCGACCTTATCCTTGACGTTCTGAATCGTGGTTCCGAAGTCGTCCTTCACTTCGCAGATGAAGTCGATCACGGTGTGTTCCGCGCCACCTTTGCGCGCGAGCGCCAGTTCGCTGCCCGGGATCTTCACGAAGATCGGCACGAAGTACTCCGCGCGATTCAACTGGAAATAATCGATCTCCATGGCGATGGTCAGCTCCGTGATCGGGTCGCCCAGCATCAGCGCGTCTTCCAATTGGCGCTCCTTATCGGCGGCGGTAAATTTCGCGAACACCTTGCCCGCATAGTAGCCTTGGCGGTAATCCAGGCTCGCTTGCATGCCGTTGCTCAGGGCGATCTTGATGCGGCGGAACTTTCCGTTGAGCGCGTCATTCGACGTGTAATAGCCGATGATGTAGTAGCTCGAAACCGACTTTTGCGCTCTGACGATGCCCTGTGCGAGGTCGTTATTGTCGAGCAGCGCTTTGCCACCGGTGTCCGACGCCATGGTCCACAAGGTGTCCTGGGTCTTCTGGAAATTCGACGTCGCGTTCATTGCGGCGAGGCCCGTATACATGCCGACGCCGCCGGGCGAGCCTCGCGTCGCATCGCCCAAGGGAGACGATGCCACCAGGCCCCGCGCGTCGATCGGCCAGAACGACACGCCTGCGCGGATGGCGGCATTGACCGTCGCGTGCAACTGCGCCTGATTATCCAGTCCGTTCAGACTCAACCCGCTGGCGAAGTACAGGAGAGCTTTCTTTTCGTTCAAATGACCCAGCATCTTCGCCGCCGTCTGTAGCGCCGAGAGCTGGCGGTCCGTATTGAAGATGTTGAACTCGCTGTCGTCCTGGCCGAAGGCCGCGCCGCTATCGGCGGTCGAGGCGTCGTTCGTCGTCGTATCGAAGCCTTCGCCTTCGCCCACGATCATTGTCTGCAGAATGCCCAGCAGCCGCTCGCGGTTCGCCGTAAAATCCTGCGTCACGCGCACGGCGCCGCCCTCGTACTGCATGATGGCCACCAGGTCCGCCGGGGTCATCTGCGTTTTGATGAATTTCTGCGCCGCCGTCAGGGCCCGAAGCTGGTCCTGCGGAGGCATCGCGGTCAAGTCGAAGTAAAGCGCCAGCAGGCGGTGGTCCTTGTAAAGCGTCTGCCCCGGAACCTCGCCCGCGATCTGCGAATGCGGCAGCTTTTCAAAATAGACCGGCGGACCGACGGGCGGCAGAGGCTCCGCTTTTGCGAGGATCTCTTCCACTTTTTGATATTCGAAAAACTTGATCTCCTGCGGTGCGCCGTCCTCGGTCACGGTGAAGTCCTTCGCCGTCAGGCCTTCTATTGGATTGCCGCTCTTGTCCTTAACCAGTACCGTCTCGATCACCAATTGCTGGCTCACGCTGAACGTCGCCGTTCCGGACGGCGCCTGCGTGTTGTTCTGTCCCACCTGCTGCCCGTAGGTGATCGCGACTGCGAAGATGGCGGTGAATTTCCTCATTAGAACCTCAATCGCAGCGTCGTCAGCATGGTTCGCATGGGATTCGCCGCGCTCGGAGGAGCACCGAACTGCGGGCTATTCACCACCGTGACCCAGCTTCCAAATGTGACATGATTCAGGATGTTTGTGGAGTCGATTCGCAGGTCCAGGCTCATGCGGTCCGAAACGCGGAACGTCCGCGCCAGGGAAGCATTCATGGAGAACTGCGAGGGACCGGTGATGGAATCGCGCCCGGCATTGCCCCACTGCCCGCTCGCTGGCGCGACGTATGCTGCGGGATTTAAGTAGCGTCCGGCCGGAGCGTTGTACACGTCGGCGCCTGTGTAGTCCGGCCGGATGGAACCCGTGACGCCGGTGCCCTGCACCGCCTCAGCATAGGTCGGCGTTAACGGCTGACCTGTCCCGGCGGTGATGTTGGTGGAAATTGTCCACTCCTTGAAGAGCGCGCCCTTCCAGCCGTTCATCAGAGTTCCGCCGCCCGCTCCCATTCCCGTCGAATATTGGCCCTGAAAGGTCACCTGGTGGCGCTGGTCGAAGCTCGAAAGGCCCCGCTCCGCCGCCAGATCGAGCCAGTTCTGCGCAATCACGGCATTTCCCTGGGCTCGCCCGCCGAGTGCCGAATCGTCGATGGCCTTCGCATAGACATATTGGACACTCGCCGTGATGCCGTTGTGCATCCGGCGGCGCAACTGGATTTGCCCTGCCTCGCGCGTCGAGTTCCCGTTCGACGCTGCATAGGTGAAGCCGGTAGGACACTTCGGGCAAGGATCCGTCGCGCCCAGCGGATAGGTATTTGGCAGGAATTCCTGCGCACCGCGCGTGCCCTTGATGCCCAGGTACGTCGCGGTGACGATCAGTGCGCCCGGCAGGTCCCTTTGCACCTCGGCCCGCCAGGTCTGCGCGTATCCGATAAGGAAATGCGGGTCAATGCCGAACGTGGTTTCGGTCACCCCGGGAGTGGCGTTGAATCCATTCGCCAGCGTCAGTGGATTCTCCGGCGTGTTGGGTACGCTCAGGCTCTTCGACAATGGAGCCTGCTGATCCATCTGTTGCGCGATTTGCTGATATACAGACGTGTTGTAGGTGACCCCGTAGCCCGCGCGCACCACCATCGACGAGGCTGCAAACGGCCTCCAGGAAATGCCAATGCGCGGCTGAAACGCGTGTTTATCCGGATGAATCAGCGAATCCGGATATCGCATGCCTGTCAGTGAGCCCACCGGCTGATTCGCCACCACGGGCGCGACCGCCGGGAATCCCGGCACGACATCCAAGTTGACGAGCCGTCCGTACAGTTCCGTCAGGGGCGTCCAGTATTCCCAGCGAACGCCTGCATTCACCGTCAGACTCGGGCTGACGCGCATATCGTCCTGAAGATAGGCCTCATAGATCGATCCCCGCAGATATTTGTCGGCGTTTCCATAAGCAATGTTGCTTTGATCTGGAATGCCCAGCATGAATCCCGCGAAATCGTTACCCGCCGCCGCGCCGTTGAACTGGAACGAGCCTCGCGGATTCGTCTGGCCCAACACGTTCGTCGACTGGCGCTTATAGTCGCCTCCGAACTGCAAGTTGTGACGACCGTGATTCCAATAATTGTCGTCGGAAAAAGCGGTGCTCTGGCTGTGCGTCGAAAGGTGGTTCGCATCCGACAACGGATAGATGCCGCTCGAGAAATTCAGCGCAGGAGGACCCCAATTCTGAGGCTCCTGATTGTTCCCCATGACCCCCGCATTGCCCGAAATATTCTCCTTATAGGCAAAGTTCGGGATGACGCGCACGCCTTGGCGGCTGTAGGTAAGACCCAGTGTCGTCCAGAATCGATTGGTGAAAGCATGCCGCCAATTGACCGTGACTTGCTGCCCAAGCGTATCGGTGGTATCGAGAAAATCGAAAAGGGTCGGCGTGGCTGTGCGAGTACTCTGGAACCCGTAGCCTCCGTAAACCTGGTTCTTGCGGTTGATGGACTTGTTGAGCCGCGTCTGCATGCTGTCCTGATGCTGCTCCGTCACCAGAGGCTGTTGGTAGTTGTAGAGACTACTTCCGGAGAAATTGGGCAGTGGATAGAGCTTCAGCAGGTTGAGAGCCTCGGCTGCAATGCGATTCGGCGGGATCATGTTGCCCGGAAACGGAACACCTGTCGCCGGATCCAGAATCGGCGTCGGAAGCGAGGAAAAATCTCCGGCCCTCTGCGCCTGCGTCGGCATCAGCCCACTGGTCGTTTGCGCCGTCCGATTGCGCGTCCACTGATAGGCGACAAAAAAGAACGGCCCGTTCGAGATCAGGTGCGGAATCCGGATTGGCCCCCCGAACTGGCCCAAACCCTTGAAATTGCTCGTGTCCGGCTTCGGCGTATCCTGCCCGGTGATCGAATACGGTCGCGCGTCGAACGCCGAAGTATCGAGTGAAAACCCGAGACTTCCGTTATAAAGCGACCGCAATCCCGGCCGGCTGTTTCCAAACGCGGGCGACAGTGCAAAGGGCGAATTGGCCGCGTTGTTCGACGTGCCGTTAATGAGAAGTCCATCGGCCGCCTTCTTGTTCAAGTCGTCATTACCGGAAAGATCGCTCCCCGCTGCTGCATTCGCATTAGACTGCGCGGCCGCGTCTGATTTCGACGCGTTCACGTCGGCGCGCTGAAATCCTCCCGGCGTGTTCGCGGCTTGCGGCGCAACCTTCCCCTTCTTTCCCGGCTTTGCGGAAGGCGTGGGCGCAGGCGCGGGCTCCACCGGTGGCGCCGGTGCAGCCGCCGCCAAGGTCACTGCGGGAGCTGCGGCCGCCACTGGTCCAGCAGCCGCCTTGATCTCCTCCATCGGAAGCAGTTTCAATTCCACATCGGGAATCGACCCGTCCGCGGCCAGCGTCAACCGCTGTTTCGATGGCGCAAAGCACAGCATCTCCACTTCGATGTTCCACGCGCCCTCGGCCAGGTCAGCAAACGTATACACGCCGTCCTGATTCGTCACAGTTGTGAACTTCTTGTCGCCCTCGATGGCCGTCACCGTCGCTCCCGGCACCGGCAGGCCGCCGAACTTGACGGTGCCATGACGCTCCGCGGCGAGCGTCAAACCGGCAAGCGCAACAACAGACAAGAATTGAGTGAGCAGGGGCAACTTGTTTATCCGTCTCTAGTTAGACGCCGGCAGAGCCGTCTTTGTTCAGTCTCGGATCAATTTTCGAGCGGAACTCTTTCCGCCCGGTCCACCACCAGGACCTCGACAGGACCCTTTCTCCACAGCAGCTTCAGACCCAACTGCTCCTCCACCGCCGTGAAAATCGATGGTCCCAAAGGATTTTCCTCCGCCTTGCCCTTCAAATCCTCCGGCGACCATTGCAATTTGATCTCATAAAATCCGTTCAGTCCCGTGCCGTCTATCACCGGCATTCGCGTCATGCGTGACATCAGCATGGCCAGCTTATTCATCTGCATTCGATTCGACGCGATGCCGTCCAGTCGCGCCGCGCCGCGAGCGTCCAGCTGCTCGATCGTCGATTCATGCATCTTCGGCCCGTTCCTGCCCACCACCAATTCGTAATGCTTCATCTCGCGCTGTTCCGTGTGCAGCGTCAACTGGAACCGCTCTGTCAGCAGGCCCTGAAGCATCCGCAAGAGCTCGTCCTGCAGCGTGTCCGGCGACGCTTTGCCCGTGATGTCGTAGATGAAGCGCCCCTTCGCCGTCACCCATTCCGGCGCGACCAGTTGCGCATCGGTGGTCAAGGAATATGCAAACTTCAGGCAATCGCTCAACGTGGCGTTTCCCAGCGTCACCACGCCATGCAGAATTCTGCCCGTATTGATGTCGTACGTATCGCCCGTGATCGGCGCGCTGGGCTTCACAGTGGCTGCATCGAATGCCGGCCGCGGGGCTTGCATGTAGTATGCGTATGCAGGCATGACTTATACTAACGCATTCGTACTACGCGGTTAATTTTCCGACGGCTTCTCCAGCCTGTCCACAACCACGATTTCAACCGGACCCTTGGTCGATTCCAATTTCAATCCCAACTGTTCCTGCAGAGCCGTGAAAATCGAAGCGCCGTCGCCATCGGTCCGCGCCTCATCGGGCGTCCATTCCAGCTTGAAATCGAAATTTCCCGTTAGCCCTGTCTTATCGATCACCGCGCGGCCCAGCACCTGCTCTACCGCGTGCGCGATCGCCTGCACCGGCAAGCCCTGCCCCGTGAAGGAGCCTCTCGACATACTCATCCGGCCGTCCTTGTGCTTGCCGTCGGCGTCGGCCTCCGGCGCTTTCAGCTTGGACCCGCCCTTTGCCACCACCAGCGCGTAACACGGCATCTCCTTCTTTTCCCGGTGCACCTGCAATTGAAAGCGATCGGCGAGCAGGGATTGCATCATGGTCCGCATCTGTTCGCTGGTCGGGTTACCCTCGATTTTGGCATTGATGTCGTATTGCTGGGACCCGATCCAGGAAGGCCCTCCGACCACCTGGAAATCGCGCACATCATAGGCCTGCTCAATCAGGAATTTCGCCGTCATCCCGGTGGCGCGGAGCATCCCTTGATCGATGCTCATGCCGATTTCCATCTGGCCGGGCGCCTGCGGCGCGCTCGGATGGATGGAGGCCACCTCAAATTCTTTAGGCTGTGCCCAGAGCGCCGCCCCGCAAACTGCAAACAGAATTAGCTTCACAAAACCTCCCGATTGCACGTTTAGACGGGAAACGAAGGCAAATGTGCCGAAAAAAGTTAGCCCATGCGTCGGCTTGGGCTCGTGCGGGGATTCCCTAGCAATCCACCCAAGCTCTTTTCGTGGAACTCTCCAGCACCCTTTCGAGCAGTCCCATACCGTGCGCCCCGTCGGCAAACGTCGGATACTCCACGGGCGCCGAGGCATCCGCCACGCGCCTGTAAAACCGGCGGAAATTCTGCTTGTGGGAATCGTCGTATCCTTCGCTGTGACCCCCCGGCAGATCGGCAAACGTCGCCGCGCGCGGGTCCATCAGCGAACCGTCCTTGATCATGAGTTGGTTGGGCGTGTTGCGCTGGCCGATCCACAGCTCATCCGGACGCTCCTGGTTCCAGGCCACGCCGCACTTCGTTCCGTAAATCTCAAATTCGAAGCGATTCTTTCGTCCCGCCGACATCTGGCTCACCGCAAAGGTGCCGCGCGCGCGGTCGCCCAGCCGGAGCAGCACGGCTCCGAAATCGTCGGTGGTGATTTCCACCTGGTCATAATCGGTGGGATTCAGTTTCTTGCCGGTGAATGTCTCCACCGCGCCCTTGGGCCGCTTGCGGGTCTTATGAAACGTCTGCAAGTCCGCGCACAGCGAGGTGATCTTCAACCCTGTGACGTGCTGGATCTGGTCCATCCAATGCGATCCGATATCGCCCATCGCGCGCAGCGCCCCGTTTTCATTGGCCTGCGCGCGCCAGTTCCAGTCCGTGTCGTAAAGCAGCCAGTCCTGGAAATACGTCCCGTTGACGATCAGCACCTCGCCCAGCTCGCCCGAGGCGACCATCGCCCGCGCCTGCTGCACCAGCGGATAGCAGCGCAAATTGTGATTCACGCAATTGGCCAGCCTCTTCGAGTCGGCCAGCGCGGCCAGTTCCCTCGCCTCGGCGGCCGTCATCGTCAGAGGCTTCTCGCACAGCGTGTGCTTGCCCGCCTCGATCGCTGCCTTGGCCATCGGATAATGCAGATAATTCGGCGTGCAGATGTGCACCGCGTCGATGTCTTTATCGGCCAGCAAGGCTTTCCAATCGGCGGCCTTGGGGATGCCGAATGCGGCGGCGAATTTATCGGCGTCGGCCTGATCGGCGCCGGCCACGGCCACCACCTCCACATTTCCTAAGCGGCGGATCGCCTCCGTATGCACCTTGCCCATGAAGCCGGTGCCGAACATCGCGGTTCTGATTTTGCGCATAGGTTCTATTCTACTTCGACGCCGCCTGCCGGGCTTTCGCCGCGTCGTAGCTTTCCCCGTAAATCGACGGCACCTTCGCACCCATCGGCCGCAGATACACCGACAACTGTCCGCGATGATGAATCGAATGCTGTATCACGAAGTTCAGATACATCACCGCCGGCAGCTGGAACATCCCCCGGAAATCGACGATCTTCATCAACTGCTCAGTCGACAGGGTCTTTAGAGCTTCAAAATGCGCGTCGAAATTCTCCGCGTACCAGCCCGCGAGCTCGTTGGAATGCTTGATGGACTCGGGCATGGGCCTCGGCGTCAGATCGAACGCGCCCGTCTGGACGGCGTCCATAAACCGCATCTCCGTTGCCACGATGTGCCACGCCAGTTCCAGCGCCGTTTTCGAAACCGGATCGGGACGGTACCCGCCCTTGTCCAACGGAATCGCCTCAATCACGCTCTTGGTAATGCGAAATTCGTTCCTCAATCCCTGCAGATAGAGGCCGAGAAGAAAAGTAGCCTGTTCGGGTTGGATGGGTTGCATGCATACAGCATATCTCCCCGGCATCCGAGGTGGCATCCCGGGAAGCAGCGTAATCGCTACACCTGCTCGACGGCTTCCTTCTCCAAAAACTTCGCCAGTAGATAGAACCCCAAGAAAATCGCCACCGCGATCAACACCATGTGCCAGGTGTGGGCCTTCACCCACGCCTTGGAGTTGTCCACTGTACCGAGCTTCACGCCTAAATACGCCAGCGCCGAATAGCGGATGATACGCCCCACCGCGAGCACTGCCAGGAATCGCCAGCGGGGCACGTTCATCGCACCCGCGCAGGCCGCGAACACCTTGAACGGGAGAAACGGCAGGGGCACCAGCGCGGGAATGAACACCGTGACCAGGCCGTAGCGCTGGAACCAGAGGCGGAACTTCATGCCCCGACTGGACGACGTATATCTCGCCAGCAGCTTCTCCCCGCCCCGGCGCATGATATCGAAAAAAGCCGCTGTTCCGATCAGGGAGCCGAGCACCGCCATCGCCGCGCACATCACCGCGTCGTCCGGACGCGCAATCGCCATTCCCACCAGCAGCCAATCCGTTCCGCCTGGATTGGGGATTCCCAGCGACTCGATGGTCGAGACGATCAGCACGCCCCAAGGTCCCAGCGCCACCAAGGCCGCCCAGAATTTCTTCATCCCAACATCCCCATCAGTTGCCCTTCGTGGAGGATCTTAATTCCCAACTCCTTCGCCTTGTCGAACTTCGATCCCGGATCCTCGCCCGCAACGACGTAGTCGGTTTTCTTGCTCACCGCCTTCATTACTTTGCCGCCCGCGGCCTCGATCCGCTCCTGCGCCTCCTCCCGCGTCATGTTCGGGAGCGTTCCGGTTAATACAAACGTCAGCCCGTGGAGCTTTCCCACGTGACGGCGGACTTTGTATGTAAAATCGAAGCCTTCCTTGCGCAGGCGCTCAACCAGTTCACGATTGGCGTGCTGCGCGAAAAACCGGCGGATGCTATGGGCCACCTTCGGCCCCACTTCCTCTGCTTTCTGCAGTTCCTCATCGTCCGCAGCCATGATCTTGTCGAGATCGCCGAAGGTTTCGGCCAGAATCTGCGCCGTGCGCTCGCCGACGAACGGAATCCCGAGCCCGTTAATTAGCCGATTCAGCGGCTGCTTCCGCGAGGCGTCAATCTTCGCCAGAACGTTCGAGGCGGACTTCGAGCCCATTCGCTCGATTTTCACCAGATCGTCGTGGGTCAGCTTATACAGATCCGCGACGTTCTTTACCAGTCCCGAATCCACCAGGTTGTTCACGAGCACTTCGCCCAGTCCATCGATGTCCATGACGCCCCGAGCCGCGAAGTGGAGTACGGATTCTTTCAGGCGCGCCGGGCAATTCGTGTTAATGCAGCGCGAAATCGCTTCGCCTTCCGCGCGCACCACGTCGCCGCCGCAATCGGGACAGGTCTTGGGCATGACAAAAGGCCGGCGATGATGTCCTTCCTTCACGACACGGACGACCTTCGGAATCACGTCACCGGCGCGCTCCACCAGGACGGTGTCGCCGACTTGGACGCCGAGCCGCCCGATCTCATCCTCGTTATGGAGCGTCGCCTTGGACACAGTGACGCCGCCGATGTTCACCGGCTTGAACACAGCCGTGGGCGTGACAGCTCCCGTGCGCCCCACGCTGACGATGATATCCTCCACCACGGTCTGCGCCTGCCTCGCGGGAAATTTGAACGCGATAGCCCACCGCGGAGCCTTGGCAGTCCACCCCAGATTGTCCTGCTGGGCGACCGAATCGACCTTGGCTACTACGCCGTCGATTTCAATCGGCAGTGAGTCCCGCTTGACCTCCCATTCCTTGCAAAACGCGACCAGTTCTTCGATATCCGCGCACAAGCGGCGGTGCTTGTTTACCTTAAAACCGAGTTCTTCCAGCGTATCCAGCGACGACCACTGCGTCGGCTTGGGCGGAATCAGAAAATACGCATAGTACTCGAGTTGGCGCAATGCGGTGATCTTCGGATCCAGCACACGCAGCGATCCGGCGGCAGCGTTGCGCGGATTGGCAAAGAAAGGCAAGCCCGCCTGCTCCCTATCATCATTCAGCCTTTCGAAGGCTTTCTTGTTGAGCAACACCTCGCCGCGCGCCTCGAAGCTGCCTTTCGAGCGCAGCGGGACGGACTTGATCGTCTTGGTATTCTCCGTAACGTCCTCGCCGACAAGGCCATCGCCACGCGTCACCGCCTGGACGAATTTGCCGTCCCGATAATGCACGGCCAGCGACAGTCCGTCCAATTTCAATTCGGCGACATATTTGAACGGTTCCTTGCCCAGCAGATCGCGAACGCGCCTGTCAAACTCGCGCAACTCCCCCTCATTGAGCGCGTTGTCCAGGCTGAGCATGGCGCTCGAATGCGGCACTTTGACGAAACCTTCCCGAGGCTCGCCGCCGACGCGCTGGGTGGGCGAATCGGGCGAAGCGAACTCCGGATGCGCTTCCTCTAACTCCTTTAGTTTTAGCATCATGGCGTCGTACTCGGCGTCCGTGATTTCCGGTGCGTCGAGCACATAGTACAGATGCTCGTGGCGGCGCAGTTCGTCGCGCAAATGTTCGATTTGTTGGGATATTCGGCTCACTGTCGCTATACTGAAAAGATCGCAACGTATCGGCAGCCAGTTCTCATATACAACCCAGCCGCCGGCAGATTCCGCCGCAATCCTGAGCGTACACTACAACGTACCCTGGACGCTCTCGACCGCGTGAGTCTGCGGCCGCGCATTCTTCCCACCGAGGAAGCAGGACACGCGTCCGATCTCGCCGAGCAAGCCATCCGCGAGGGCGGAGACCTGATCCTGGTGCTTGGCGGCGATGGGACCATCAACGAGGTGGTCAACGGAATGACCGGGGGAATGATCGGCGGTCCGCTGGGATCGGATGTTCCGCTGGGCATTCTTCCGGGCGGCACGGCCAATGTGCTGGCCACGGAGTTAGGGCTCGGATCGCGATTGGAGCGCGCCATTGATCGGTTGTCGAGATGCAAGCCGAAGCGGGTTTCGCTCGGAAAGCTGTGCATGGTCGGCCATCCGGCCCGGCATTTTCTGATGATGGCCGGAGTGGGGCTCGACGCCGAGGTGGTGTGCGCGCTTAACCCCACCTTGAAGGCGAGAACCGGAAAGTTCGCCTATTACGCGGCCGGATTCATGCACATTTTCAAGCGCGTGGGCCAGTTGGAAACACGCATTAACGGCGACGCATACCCAAGCGGGTTCACGCTGGCTTCGCGTGTCAGGAACTACGGAGGCGACCTGGAACTGGCGCGCGGCGCATCCCTGCTGAAGGACGAGTTTGAGATCGTCATCTTTGAAGGCGAAAATCCCCTGCGCTACGCTTTTTATCTGCTCGGCGTCGCCGTGAAACAAGTGCAGAAAATGCCCGGCGTGCACACCGTGCGGACCACCAAACTCGAGCTCAAAGGCGACGCGCCCATTCAGATCGACGGCGAATACGCTGGCAGGTCTCCGGCCACCATTGAAATCATTCGCGACGCCTTGACGCTTCTCATCCCCGAATCCTATGGATAACCTGACCCACTCGCTGGTGGGCCTGATGATGGCCCGCGTGTCAGGACGGCGCGCGGCGATGATGGTCGTCGCAGCGAATCTCCCCGATATTGACGTGGTGGCGATGCTCGGCAGCCAGGTGACGTATCTGGAATACCATCGCGGCCTGACCCACTCGCTCGCCGCCGCGCCACTGCTGGCGCTCATTCCGATGCTGCTGTTCCGCCGCCGCGACTGGGCGTCCTACAGCGGCTGCCTGGCCGGCGTGCTGAGTCACCTGCTGCTCGACTGGACGAATATCTACGGCGTCCGCCTGCTAATGCCCTTTTCGTCGCGCTGGATGCACCTGGACATCACCGACGTGGCGGATCCCTGGATTCTGCTGGCGCTCCTATTAGCCGTCGCCGCGCCCGCGCTGGCCGGCCTCGTCAGTTCGGAGATCGGAGCGAAAACAAGTTCCGGCGCTAAATTCGGCTGGGCATGGGCGGCTCTGGCTTTCCTTATGCTCTACGAAGGCGGACGCAACGTGGCGCACCAACGGGCTCTCTCGATGGTCGGCGCGAGGCTCTGGAACGGCAGGCCGGCCCTGCGCATCAGCGCGATGCCCAACCGCTGGTCGCCTTTCGCCTGGCGAGGCATCATCGAAGGTGAGGGCTACGCGATCAATGCAGACGTGGATCTCCCCAACGACGTCGACTCTGGCCGCATCGATTATTCCAGCCCGCCCGATCAAGCGGTGCTCAAGACCCGCCCCTTTGAAGTCTTCGCCCGCTTCAATCAAGTGCCGTTCTGGAAGTCCGAAAAGCTCGCCGACGGGACCACGGAGGTACGCCTGATCGACCTGCGCTTCGGCACACCCGATGAGCCCGGTTTCATGGCAACTGCAATCGTCGACGAATCCGGCGCGGTGAAGGAATCCCAGTTCGGGTTCGGCCGACTGCCCAGAGGCAAGTGATTCTACTTCAGCGTCGTGAAAATCGGTGTGGCGTAGTTTGTCTGGATAGCCGTATGATTCAGGCCGGGGACCGAAAAAGTGCCGTACGTGTACGACACGAAATTCCACACGCTTCCGTAGAAGGCTCCCGGGGGAAGCGCCAGCAGCACGCCCGGTGGAATGGTGAATGTACCCGCGCTGGCCGCAGCGAAGCAGGTGAAACTTGCGCCGAGCGAGCCGGTGTTGTCCGTGGAGTTTCCCCCTTGAATCTGGATAATCGAATTCCCCGCCCCTCCGCTCCAGGTGAGAGTGATGCCGTCGGCGCGAGTCACGGCAATGTTCGGTCCGCTCGCCGGACTGGTCAACGTGGGTGGCGCGGGAATGGTGAATGGCGCGGAGAAACTGGCGACGTCCGCGCCTCCCGTTCCGGCAAACGTGTACGCCCCGGGTGAGAGAAACGTTCCCGGGGCCAGCGCGACGTTTTTCCCGTTCGTCGGGATATTTTGGATTCCGTTCGGACCCGTCACCTTGACGCTGGGGCCCCCGTCGAGCTGCTTGAAATTCGTGAGGTAGTTGCCTCCGTTAAACCCACTGAGGCTGTTGTACACGGCGCATGTGCCAGCCGGCAGATCATCAAGGTAAGTTGCCATAAAGGGCTGAACCGCCGGAGGAACCGTGAAACTCAGGAACTGCGACGATCCAGAGTCGGTGTTCGCGGTGGTGCTGACATTTCCTTGCGCATCCTGGTTCGGAAAGCGCGCCACGTCGATTTCGCCGTGCGTCAGCGGCCCCGTGTTGGTGGTCAGGCCCTGAACCAGCGCGCTCGTAAATGTGGGATTGGTGGCGGTGCAGGTGCGGCTCCCGGCCGGCGCCACCGGCATCACGGTGTAATTGCTGATCTCATTGCCGATCTGAGCTACCAGCGGAACCGCGCAGCCTGTGGGTGAGTTGGCCGGCACCGTGAAAACGACCTGATCTTCTCCGATGCAGCATCCCGACCTTCCTTGATATAGGACGTTCGCCTGGACTCCCCCCAGCCATAGCGTCAGAGGCAGATTTGACATATTGACGCCCAACCCCGCGCCGCCCGCGTCGCTGCCGTTCACCGGACCCAATCCCGTCCCCCACAGGATCAGCGTGTCGCCTGGGTTCGCCGCGCCGCACGTAGTATACGGACCTCCGCAGTTCGATGCCCTGCTGACCGAGACTAGGCTGTAATCCGCGTTCGTCACGATCCCCGCGCCCTGGCCGTCCGATGTGACGGTAAAGATGCCGAAATTGCTCGCCACGACCGTGATCGGCGCCGCGAGGCCCACCTGACCGTTGTACGTAACCGTAATCGTTCCCGTCCCGACGGGTGTGTTCGACGGCAGCAGCGCGGAAACCTGCGTCGCCGAGGTGTAGTAAAGCAGCGGAGCCACCGTGGTCCCGTTGACTGTGACGCTGATCGACGTTCCGCTCAGGCTGGTCGCTTGAAACGCGTTTTGTGCGACCGAGATTGTGCCCGGCCCGAGATTGAGGCCATAAATGGTAAAAATGGCCCCCTGTGCGATCCCAGCGTTCGGCAGTCCCGCGCCGATGTTGCTGGCCGCGTTCGTCACGTTCGTGATGGTGGGTCCGACGAAAACCTGCATGGTCGTCAAATTGGAGGTGAGCCCTCCGATGGAGAGCCAGACAGGAGCGCCGCCAGCAGGCTGATTTTGGGGCACGGTGAAGATGACGTAATAGGATCCGATTTGATAGGAGTTCGCCCCCGCGGTTATGCCCGTGGTGATCGCGGCGCCCCCTATGTTCACTGTTGGCGTGGTGACTGTAATCGCCGGCGGGTTGTTGGGTGCCGTGGTCCCGGTGGGCACCACTGGATTCGTCGGTCCCAGCCCAAACGCAAGGACAAGAATCTGCTCGCCTGGCACGGCAGGATTCGCCGCGGTCACCGGCGCTTGGCTCGTTAGATGGTAAGGCGGATTTGTGCCGCCGTTAATGGGGATCACCGGCGCGTACTGCGTCAGGGTGATGAGGAAAGGCGCGGAGGCCGGGCCGGTGCCGAGCGTGAGCACAACAGTTGTTTGACCCAGCGGCGCGTCCACCGGAATCTGGACGGTCATCTGATTGCCGTTGTTCGGCGCGTTGATGGTAAATGCCGCCTTGCCGCCAACCGCCACTGCGGGATTTGCGCCGAGGTTCAGCCCGCTGATAATCGCCTGATCCCCAGGGCAGAGCGCTGTCTTTCCTGTTGGACCAACGACCGCCGTGATTACCAGCCCGGCCGCCGCCGTGCCGACCGATAGCATCACACTGTTGCTGGTGGCGCCTCCGATGGTCAGGGCGACGGCATAGCTCCCGCTAGCTGTACCCGGCGGCACGTTGAACGAGACGATGTAGATTCCGAAAAAGGCCTGCGTGCTGCCGGCCATGGGCCCAGAGTACGATGCCCCAAAAAAAGCTTGCCCGTTCGCCAACCGCGCCGTCGCGCCGGGAACGGCGTTGCCGCCGAGAGTCACCGCCGGTGCCGTGGTGGTGGCGTCGTTGGGGGGCGCCGGGGCTCCCGTATTCACCGGCGTAGTGACCGGTCCTAAGCCGATGGCGTAGAAGACGATGGGTTCTCCCGCAGCGGCGGGAGTGCTCGCGGTCACCGCCACGCCCGTCGATTGATGCCTGGGCGAAGTCAACGCGCCGGACGGAGTGTTGATCAGCACCGGCGCGTACTGCGTCAAAGTGATGTTAAAAGGCGCGGAGGGGCCGCCGCCGCCAGTGGTGACGATCACCGGTATATTTGAGCCAACCGGCGCGTTCACTGGAATCTCGATGACAATCTGGGGCCCGTTTTGAGGCGGCACGAGGTTAAACGCGTTCACGCCGCCTACTGTCACCGAAGGATTGATCCCGAGGGCGGATCCTGTAATTACCGCCTGGCCTCCGGGACTCAATTTGGAGCCACCCGTATAAGGATCTAACACTGAAGTGATGACTGGTTGAGCGAAACCTAATCCTCCAGCGGCTAGCGCCCATAAACACGCAACGCGAATCAATCTCATCGGTCCCCTCCAGAACTTGGACTTCAAAAGACGACTGCCTAGCAGGTTTTCGGAAATTCAATCACATTCGAACATCGGTGTCAATCCCGATTGGCATCCCGATTGGCGCGCCGTAGAGAACTACTGCTGAACGGTGATGAACGCCCCCGCCGGGGTGCTAACGCCGTTATAGGTACAGGCCACCGGATTATCGCCGCTCTGTGCAGAGGGTGGAATCGTCAAATTTAACTGGTACAACCCTGGCGAAACCAGCACCGCGGCGACGCTCGCCGACAAGCCTCCCACCGTGCACGAAGGAACATAAGGCAGCGATCCCGTCTGCGTCGAGGATCCGTTGGTCAAAGGCGTGGTCGGCAATCCTAGGCCGACCGCGTACACCGCGACCGTTTCTCCCGGCGCGGCGGGCGTCGAATATCCCGGATACAGAGCCGCCGACCCTGCCAACGTGTAATTCAGATGCGTGGCGACAATCGGCCCCAGCGGATTAAACAGCAGAGGCGTCGGAACCGTCGCCGCCATGGTCGCTGTGAACGCCGCGGTTACCGTGCTTCCGCTGGTGACGATAATCGGCACCGGCCCGGTGGTGTTATCGAGCGGCGTCAGCACGTTGATCTGATCCTGCTTGCACGCGCTGGTCGCCGCGCTGCAGTAGAAATAGACGAACGCAGGCTGGCCGTTCACCGTCACGCTGACGCCGCCGAGCTGGGTCGGCATCTGCCCCTGCTGGAACGATGGCGCGCTGCTCCAGATCACTCCCGAAGCGGGCGTCGTCGAGGGAACCAGGTTCGCGCCCTTGATTTCGATATACGTGTTTTGCGCGATCGTCGTCCCGCCCGAGGTCGTATGCACGCTGGTGATCGCGCTCTTGGCCTTCGGAGCCGCGCTGAGCGTGTTCATCAGGCTCGTCGTGCCCGGCTTGGGATTGAAGCTTGTGTCGAACAGCGTCGCGGCTCCGTATCCGGGGTAGAAGCCGGGAATCCATGAAAGGGAGTCGTCAGCGCCCCAGAACCAGACGCCGGTGCAATTGGGACTGTCCAGACACGCCTGAACGGTCGTGCTGAAGATCGTCGCCTGCGTGGCGAGCGCGGCGGAGGATGCGGGCAACAGAATGCGCGAGTCCAACTCGGAAATGCGCACGCTGAGCCCCATCTTCGCCAATTGCGCCATGTTGGCGACCATCGAATCGTGCTGCGGCTGCCAGTTCGGGTCGGCGTTGCCCTGGATCCAATGGCATTGCAGCCCCACACCGTCGATGGGTACGCCGCGCTGTTGCATCCCAGCCAGGAACGGATACATCCCCACCGCTTTGGGCGTCTGATTCTCGACGTAGTAATCGTTGTAATACAGCTTCGCTGCGGGATCCACCTGCCTTGCGGTTTGAAACGCCAGATCGATATAGCTCGGCCCGATGACCTGGGCCCAGATGTTTGCCGACGTGCTGACGGTACCGTCGGACGCCAGCGCCTCGTTCACCACGTCCCAGCTCGCACATTGGCCCTTGTAGTGGCCCATCACCGTCTGAATGTGGTTCACGAGGATTTGCGAAAGCTGCGCCGCGGTGAACGCTCCGGTCGTGAGCCACCCCGGCAAATATATGTTCGGACCGATCAGATGATGGCAATGGACCTGAAGGCCGTTTGCCCTCGAAGCCGCGATCAAGGCATCGCCGTCGCTCAGCCTGAAGTCATTCTGGGCCGGTTCCGTCTCGCTGTAATACATGGTGGCCGCGATGAAGCCGCTGTATTGGCTGGCGGCCTTCGGACCCACGGTGACGTCCGGAACTCCACCAGTGGGCCCGGGCGAATTCCCTTCGCGTCCCAGCGCTAGCTCCCAAACGCTAAAGGAAGTGCCGAGGATTCGCCCGGTAGCCGCGGCCAGCGATCCCGGCGTGGAGCCCTGATTCGCATACGAATACGGACTGATGGGGACGCCGATTTTTGCCACCGTGTCCGACGCCGGAACTTCGAAGGCGTATTGCGTCATCTGCATCTTCTGGTTCGGGAACAGCTCGAAGCCTGGAAGGATGTAGCCGGTGGTGAACACTCCCGGATCTTTGACCGGCCCGTACTGCGTGCCGTTAAAATACATGGTGAACTGCCCGGCTTGATGCAGCAACTCAACCGTGACGGTTCCCGTGGAGGCCGAAGGGAACGTCTTCAGCACGTTGTAGGACGCCGGGGAGGCAGAGGTCCCATCCCAATACGCGAACACATAGTTTCCGCTGTTATCGATGCCGCATTCAATCTCCGTCATCCCCTGCCAGTACTGCGAACCGGTGTTCAAGGACCCGAACAACGTAAACAGACCATTGGTTCCCGGCGATGTTAGAAACGTTGCGATGGCGCCCCAGTCTCCCGTCGTCACCAGGCGCGGCGCCAGGGGATTCATCGCTCCGAAGTAGCCGCCGGTCGCGTTGGCGGTCAGCACTCCGCTGACCACTGAAACGGTTTGCGGCGGACCGCCCATATCGGTCGAATTCCAATAGCCGCTCGAAATCAGATTTTCGCCGCCGGGGACGAGCTTCCATCCCGCATGCGGCTGTGGATATTGCGCCAGCGCGGAAGGAGCGAGGATACAGCAAAGAAGAACAAGAACTCGGACGATGTTCATGGCGATCCCATTGAATCAAAAATCGACCTCGTCAGGTGAACCAGCTCGAAGCCGGTTCGCAAACTGGGTTCCAGGCATCGCTCGAACGCCTCCGGCCGCCATAGTAACTTGAGAATATCCACCGCTTGCCGCCACCTACTCAAAAAGGACTCTTGCGCTCGAACAACGATGAAAGTGGTGATGGTGGACGATTCTCCAGCCGACCGTAGGCTTTGTCAGATCCTTCTATGCGAAGTCTACGGTCCGGATCTGGCGTTTTTCGAGGCGGGCGGAGCGGCGCAGGGTCTGGAGACCTGCCGCCGGGAATCGCCAGACTGCGTTCTGTTGGACTACAAGCTGCCGGATATGACCGGCCTCGAATTTCTGGCCCGCCTTTGTCCCCATGACGGCGGCGACGTTCCCGGCACCGCCGTGGTCATGCTCACCGGACTGGCCAGTGAACAGATCGCTATCCAGGCAATGAAGAACGGCGCCCAGGATTATCTGGTCAAGGATCGCATCTCCGCCGAGTCCCTCAGCCTGGCGGTTCGCAAAGCAACGGAAAAAGTCAGCCTAATCCGTGCGCTCAAGGGCGAACGGGACCTTCTCGCTCAGTCCCTTGCGGAAAAGGAAGTCCTCATTCAGGAAGTACACCATCGCGTGAAGAACAATTTGGCGGTGATCGCCAGCCTGCTGCGGCTGCAAGCCTCCGCCATGCCCGACGAGCGCCTGGCCGCGGCCCTCCACGAAAGCCAGCACCGCGTGGAATCGATGGCCCTTATCCACGAGCAACTATATTCCAACGGAAACCTGCGCGAGGTTGACCTGGCGCGTCACGCGGCGCTTCTGGCGAGCAATCTCTTCCATTCCTTTGGCGTCGATCCCGCGCGCATCGCCTGCCATGTGGCGGTGGAACCCCTGCTACTCGGCGTGGATCAGGCGATTCCCGCAGGAATCATCCTGAACGAGCTGATTTCCAACGCGCTCAAGCACGCCTTCCCGAATGGCCAAACCGGCTCCGTGACGCTTGAAGGCAATCGCGAGAAGGGCCGTATCCAGCTCAGCGTCCGAGACGATGGCATAGGCGTTTCCCCGGGTGTCGATCTGGTCCGTCCTCACTCCCTGGGCATGCAGATTATTCAGATATTGACGCGGCAACTGAAAGGCACCTTCGAAGTGTCCTGCGGCCGCCCGGCAACGTTCAAGATTTCTTTTCCGGAGGGAGAGTGTGGAGAACAAGAACTGTAAAGTGCTGGTAGTCGAAGATGAAGGGCTGATCGCGCATGACATATCGGCGCGCCTGGAGGCCCTGGGCTACCAGGTGGTCGCGGCGGTGGGCACGGCTCCCGAGGCATACGAAAAAGCTCCCGAGGCCGACCTGGTATTGATGGATATCCGCATCGACGGCCCGGAGGATGGAATTCACGCCGCCGAGCGTATCCGCGAGCGCTATCATGTGCCGGTGCTCTTCCTGACGGCGCACGCTGATCGTCATACGCTGGATCGCGCCAAGAAGGCCGGCCCGTTCGGATACCTGGTGAAGCCCATCGCACATGCCTCCCTGAGCACGGCGATCGAGATCGCGCTTTACAAGCACCGCACGGAGCGGCAACTGGAGGAGCGCGAGGCTCTGTTGCGGACCACTCTCGGCTCGGTCGCGGATGCAGTCCTGGTGACCGATCACCGGAGCCGCGTGCTGATGCTGAATGCCGCCGCGGAGCGCCTGACCGGGTGGACGCGCGCCGAGGCCGAAGGCCAGCCTCTGGGTTGCGTGGCGCGGCTGGTGGACGCCGAATCGGGCGAGCCGGCCGAGGATCCCGTGCCCCTGGCCATCCTTCAGGATGCCGCCATGCCGCTCGATCCTGGCCTGCAACTGGTTTCGCGAGCCGGCCGCCAGATGACCGTGGAGGGGTCGTCCGCGCCAGTGAAAGCGTCCGGCGCAACACTGGGCGCGGTCCTCACGCTGCGCGACGTCGGCGCCCGCGTGTGGGAGGAAGCACAGCTTCGGCAGGCGCAGAAAGTGGATGCGGCCGCCCGGCTCGCCGCGCGCGTCTCCGAGCCGTACACCGCGCTGCTGGCCGGCATCCGCAGCAAGTCCGAACAACTGCTGCGCCAATTCGGCGAATACTCGCCTGCGCGGCAAACGATCGAAGAGATTCAGGAAGCTGCCGCGGACGCCGACGCGCTGAACCGGCGGCTTACCGCGTTCGGAACCAGGCAGGCCGCGCTACAGCCGGAGATTCTCAGCCTCAACGGCCTGCTGCGCCGCCTGTCGAGGCTGATCGAATCGGTAGCCGGCTCGCGCATCGATCTAGCGATTCGCCCCACGCCTGAGCCGGCGAAGGTCCGCGCCGATGCGGGCCAGCTGGAGCAGGCCATCATGAATCTGGTGCTGCACGCCTGCGCCCGCATGCCGGAGGGAGGCCGCCTCCTGATGGAAACAAGCGTGGCCGAGCTCCCCCGCTCCGCGTCGCCCGCCCAGTTCGTGAGCTTGACCGTGGCCCACACCGGAATCGAGCCCGATTTCGATAAACTGTTCGAGCCCGCCTCCCTGGGCGATGACGGCCTGGCCCTTACGATGGTCCACGGCATCGTCGCCGAGCACGGCGGCTACATCTCCGCCCAGCCCGTCTCCGGAGGCTGGCGCTTTGAGATGCTGCTGCCCCGCGCCTCCGAGGCCCCGCTGCTTGAGAACCGCTTGGAACCGCTCGGCGTGCCCGCCGTACTTCTGGTTGACTATCGCGAGCGCGTCCGCGGACAGCTCCACAATTTCTTCGAGGCTGAAGGTTACAACCTCCTTGAAGCCATGGACGATCAGGAGGCCATCGCGCTCGGCGACATGCACGAAGGGTCACTCGACCTTCTCGTCGCCGAAGCTGCCGACGCGGACCGAATCGGAGCGGCGCTCCGCCAGACGCATCCCCGGCTGCAGATTCTGCGCATTGTCGAAACCTCCGGCTGCGAATTGGGGCCCGGAGAAATCCGCCGTCCGTTCACGCAGGCGGAATTGCTCGAGAAAGCCGCGCGCCTTCTCGCGCCGGCCGCGGTAGCGGTCACTTCTTCTTCGGTTTAGCCGATGGCTTCGCGCCTGGATCCGGCTCGCTGAACAGATTATCGGAGAAGCCGGAGTTGATCTTCACCGACTCGGCGAAGATCTCGTACACTTTTTCGCCGTTACGCTCCCGGCGGATCTGGCGCGGCCATTGTACGCCGCCGGCTTCGAAGTAGCGCCCGAACAGCGTCACCTCGTCGTCCTGTTCCTTGGTCACCGGATTCTTGCGCTTGTAGATCTGCCGGACCGGCAGCTTGGTCGACTGGTGGAAGTGCACGTGCAACACCCGGTCTTCCGAATCCGTGATATCGACAATGTCCACGGGCAGGTTATCCACCACATCGGAGCCCTGCATCTCGAATATCATTCCAGGTTCTTTCAGCCGCTGGCGGAAAATGTACAACACGTTGCGCAGCGTCGTGTCCTTATAACGCTCGAAGCGGTCCGGCTCCATCTGCTTCGATCCCCTCCAGCTGGTCTCCCAGCCTCTATCTTCGAGAAACAGCACCGATGTGTCTTCGTCTTTTCCAAAGACCTCTTTTTCGCGCTGCCCCAAGTCGGAGCCCACCTTATCCGGCGGCACGGTCAGATACCGCGTGTAGATCTTCGCCACCGATAGGCCGGAGATTTCCTCGCGATAGTACGAATACGCGCGCCCAACTTCCGTGCGGTCCGCCATCGTGAGAAACGCGTTGCCCCCCAGCGCGGCGATCGCGTTGTCGATCACCTTCCTGCCGCGAATCTCCGCCTGGGTCTGTGCTGCCTGGCCATAGACAATAGCGCTGGCTGAAAATAGAAAATGCCGCCGCGTCATTTCGGTTTCTTGCTCAACTCCGCCGGGTCCAGGCCCGAATTCAGCTTGATCTCGGAAACGGTCACCACTCTCAGGCTGTTGCCGACCTGCTCGATCTGCACTTTAAACGGCAGCTTCACGCCGCCCACATCGCGCCAGTCGGCATACGTCTCCTTCACTTCGGACGGAGCGCCGCGCATGTCCGTTTCGCTGTAGACTTGCCGCATGGGAAGACCCGTGGCTGGATCAAACTCCACGCGGACTTTCAACGACCCTTCGGAGATCTCCGCCGCGTTCGCATCCACTGCCGCGACGGTGCGGGATCCATCCTCGCCGGACAGCATCAGTGGAATCCATTCGCGGAAGAGTTCGCCGCGCGCCTGCGCCAGCACCGGCGCGGGCATCGACATCGTGCCTTGCGCCGAGGCCAGCCACCCCGTTTTCCCGTCGAAATACGCCACGAGCGTGCCCGTCGGCGGAGGCAACAACTGATCCTGCCTCACAATTCCGGGCGCAAGCCAGCGGGTGACCTGGTTGACCTTAATCGCGCCCATCGGCCCGCTTTCCATATTCATCTCCGTGTACGTCGTGATGTCTTTCACCGCGGCGAGTTTTTCCGCGCCGCCCATCGCATGAACCGCGCGCGCCAGCAGAGCCTTGCCTCGATCCACCGAAGCCGCATCCGACTTCGGCGCCTCCGCCTTCGGCTCCGGGATCGTCAAATCGAGCGTATTCACCTTGCCGAGCGTCGACAGAGGCTTCCCGAACTCCTTCGGATTCCCCACCGCGACGATCGCCAGGTTCTCCGGCAGGAAGCGCTCTTTGGCCACGCGCAACACGTCGGCACGCGTCACCCCCTGAATCGCCTTTTGATACTGGAACAAGAAGTCCTTGGGATAGCCGAAGTATTCATAGCGCATCACCCGGTTCAGCGTCTTCGCCGGGCTATCGAAGAAGAACACGAAGCTGTTTAGCACGCCCTCTTTGGCTTCATTCAGCTCCCGCTCCGTCACCTCCGCCGAGCGCATTTTGTCGAGCTCAACCCGAATCGCCTGCAGCGTCTCCGTGGTCGACTGCGACTTTGTGCTGCCGCCGATGCGGAACGTCCCCGGATGATCGTAATTCGCCGCCCACTGCGCGCTGATGTCGTACGCATAGCCGAGCTTCGTCCGGATCTGCGACATCAGCCGGCTGGTGAATCCCTGCCCCAGAATGTTCGCCGCCACCTGCAGGGCCGCGTAATCCTTGTCGCGCAGCGTGCCGCCCAGCTCGCCGATGGCGAAAAATGTCTGCGTCACGTCGGTCTTTTCGGCGAAATAGATTCCTGGAGCGGGCTTGGCCGTTACGTCGGGGAACTTGGGCACCGCGGGCTGCTCCACTCTCCAATCCGCGAACGTCGCCTCCAGCTTCTGCTTCATCTCGTCGATCTTGAAGTCGCCGTAGACCGCCAGCATCACGTTCTTCGGAAAGTAATAGCGGTGGTAAAAATCGATCAAATCCTGGCGATGGATGTGGTTTAAATCCTCGTACTCCACCTGCCAGCCATAGGGCGTGGTCGGGCCGTAGAGAATGCGCAACAGCTCCCGGTCCGGAATGCCGCCTGCATCGTCGTTGCGGCGCGCGATCGCGCTTCGTGTCTGGGTGATCGCCAGATCCAGCTTGTCCTGCCTGAACTCCGGCGCCGTCATCACGTCCTTAAACACCTTCAGCACCGTGTCGGCGTTTTCCTTGAGGGCGGAAAAGCTCATGCTGGCGCTGGTCTCTTCCATGGCCGACTCCACAGACGCTGCCATGTTCTCCAGTTCCTCGTCGATCTGGTCGCCCGTCTTCGTCTTTGTGCCGCCGGAGCGCATCACCTCCGCCATGAACTCGGAGAGCCCCTTCTTATCGGGCGGATCGAACAGGTTTCCGCTGTGGATCATCGCGATGCCGCGCACCAGCGGCAGCTCGTGATCCTCCAGCAGAAACACCCGCATGCCGTTCGACAGGGTGACCGACAGCGGCTCCGGAATCTTCACCTGCTTCAGCGGCGGATATTTCAGGTCCTTGTATGATGGAACAACGTTCGCCGGAACCACCGCCGTCTGGGCAAGCATCGCGCCGGCCGCGCATAGAGAAAAAAGAACGCGCTTCATTTCGCGCCCCCTTCCGCGGGAGCCTGCGTATATGCGACCGTTCGCCCGCTCTCGATGAGATACTTCTGCGCCACGCGCTGCACATCGGCCGCAGTCACCTTGTCGTACTCCTCAAGCTGCGTGAACAATTTTCGCCAATCGCCGAAATTCGCCGAATAGGTGCACAACTCCGACGCCAGACCCGAATTACTGTCCAGCTTCCGGATCAGCGCCGCCCGCAGCTTCGTCTTCACCCGCGCGATCGCCGCGTCGTCGACTTTTTCCTTCTTCACCCGCTCGATGATTGCGTATAGAGCTTTCTCGTTCTCCTCGAGCGTGTGCCCTTGCGTCGGAATCACGAAGAACAGGAACAGTGACGGATATTTCCCCGAAGGAAACGTATCCTGGCTGCCTGCCCCCAGTGCGATCTTCTTGTCGCGTACCAGTTCCTTATAGATGATTCCCGTACGCCCATCCGAGAGCACATCGCTTAGCACGTCGATCGCAGCGTCGTCCGGGCTGTACTGCGACGGCCGCTTGTACGCGATCGCCAGGACCGGCTGCGCGGCGACCTCCACGGCCACTCGCTTTTCGCCTTCCTGCTTGGGCTCGACCGTGCGCACCATCGGCGGCAACGGAGCCTTCGGCAGCCGGCCGAAATATTTCTCCGCCATGCGCCGGGCCTCGGCCGGATTCACGTCGCCCGCGATGCCGATCGTGATGTTGCCCGGCGTGTAGTATTTCTTGTAAAACTGCTCGGCTTCCGGTTCGCGAAAATTGTCGATATCGGACGCCCACCCTCCCGGCATCACGCGATACGGATGCGCCTCAAACGCGGTGGCCAGCAGAGCCTCCACCAGCTTGCCCTGCGGGTTCGATTCGACCCGCATGCGCCGTTCTTCGCGCACCACGTCGCGTTCTTTATAGAACTCCCGAAACACCGGATGCAGGAAGCGTTCCGATTCTAGATAAAACCACAGCTCAAGGCGATTCTGGGGAAAGCTGTAAAAGTAATTCGTCGAGTCCTCGCCCGTGCCGGCATTCATCCCGACGCCTCCGTTCGACTCCACGATGCGGTCGTACTCATTTTCTTCGACAAAGCTGTCCGCGGTCGAGATGGCGTCCTTCAACTCGGCCTCAATCGCTTGAATTTTCTTTGGATCGGCGCGATAGCCCTTGCGCTTTTCCTGATCGAGCCTGTCGTACACGTCTTCGATATGCGCCAGGGCGGCTTTTTCCTTCGGCCAATTCTTGCTGCCGATCGTAGCCGTGCCTTTAAACGCCATGTGCTCGAACATGTGCGCGATTCCCGATTCGCCCGACGGGTCGTCCACCGAGCCGACGTTCACGTAAGTGTGGAAGGAAACCACAGGAGCCTCATGGCGCTCGATGATCAGGAACCGCATCCCGTTGGGCAGGGTGAATTCCGTGACCTTCTTCTCAAAATCCTTGAGCGACTGCGCACACAGCATGGCTGGCAGAAGCAGCCAAAGAAAACGAACCCTCATGGTTTCAGGGTAACGCAGCCGGGTCCGGCCGACGTGGCGCACGCACTCTTGCGTGCCGCGTCGAGACTCATCTCGACGCCTGAAGTGAGGTGGCACAGCGTGCGCTCCCTACTTATTGCGGCGGCAGCCGTCTTAGATATGCCTCCAGCAAACGCTCGGTGTTGGCGATCGAGCGCCGCAGCTCAGCCAACTCTTCCTGGTGCTTCTCTGCTTTCGTGATGAGGCGCTCAATTGGATTATCGTGCCTCGCGACACGACCAGCCAAGGAATCGACGATCCCAGTGAGCCGGCCATGCGAGAATAACTCTTTGACTCGCGAACGAACCTATTTGTTGGCCCTGGTCACCATCCTCGGAGCCGGGCTGATGGCCTACGCGCAGACCTGGGCCTTCGCCTGGGACGAGGGCTTCCACCTGCTCGCCGCCCAGCTCATTTTAAAGGGGATGCGCCCCTATATCGACTTCTTCCACGCCCAGACCCCTCTCTACGCCTATTGGAACGCTTTTTGGATGCGGATATTCGGAGACACCTGGCGAACCGCACATGCTGTTTCCGCCGTCTGCACCACGCTCGCGCTGTGGCTGGTCGGCGATTACGTACTCGACCGGTTCCAGGGCGATGTTTGGCGGAAGAACTGGCGTGTGCCCCTGGCGCTCGCTGCGGTTGTGATCACCGGTGCGAACTCGCAAGTCGTCCAATTTGGGACGATTGGCCAGGGATATGGAATCTGTCTGTTGGGGATCGTCGCCGCCTTTCGCTGCGCTGTCGCCAATGCCAAGAAGGACGACCTTTGGTCCGCCTTCGGGGCCGGGTTCTTTGCCAGCGTCGCCGCGGCATCCTCCCTGCTCACCGCTCCGATGGGGCCGACCCTCTTCGTCTGGATGCTGCTGCCACCGGGTGCCCGGCTGAAGCGGGCTCTCGCTTATATTGCTGGTGGCGTCATCCCGTTTCTTCCTCTCCTGCGGCTCTTCCTGATTTCGCCTAAAGTAGTCTTCTTTGGAGCCGTCAAGTACCACCTGTCTTACCGAACCGTGGACTGGAGCGAATCTGATAAACAAAACATAGACGTTGCATCGAGTTGGCTTGAATCACCTCATGCAATGCTGATGTTTTTCCTTGGCCTGCTGGCTCTGGTATTCCTCGCCCGAACCAATATCCCCATGGCGCTGCGTCGCGAGTTCCGATTGTGCATCTGGCTCACCGCTATGGAGAGCGCCTACCTGCTCTACGTCCGGCCGACCTTTCCGCGTTACTATCTTTTCGTTGTTCCGTTTGCGGCGATAATTTGCGTGGTCGGTTTATATTACGCTGGGACGCACATCGGTCGTCCGGACAAGCCCGCCTGGGCGACCTTAATTGCCATCGGCTTGATGGGCCTGGGCATAGGGCGCACCTTCTACAACGGCAAGGGCGATTTCCATTGGAGTGATCTCGTGAAGCTCGCCAACAAGGTGAACGAAGTTACCCGCGCGGGCGGCGTCATCGACTCGGACGAGGCCGTCTATTTCCTCACGCGCCGCACGCCGCCCTCCGGCATGGAGTATGAAGACACGCATAAATTACGATTATCCAATGAGTTATCGGAACAACTTCATGTATTTTCGAAAGAAGAGTTGAAGCGCCGCGTAAAGGCTGGAACCTTCGATACGGTCGCCACCTGCGAGGACGATGAGAAGCAGGACAAAGACGACAACCTGCCGGAACTCTACAGGCAGAAAACCAGCGTCGGCGACTGCACCGTTTACTGGGATCTCAACAAGAAGCCGTAGATTTTACTCGATCAGGCCGAGCTTTTTCAGGGTATCCGCCGGCTCCGGTTCATCGTAGTGCGGCACAGGGGCGCGCTCCCTGCCATTCTCCAGCATCACGCCATACGGCGGATCTCCGAACGGAAAGGTCTTCTTGAGAAGCTGCAGATCCAGAGAGGTCCTGGCCTTGAACCCCGTGTCGGTGAGGAACGATCCCGCCCATTGCGGCTGCTGCGTGGGGATGCCGATGACGGTCACGTCGCTCTTCCAGGAATACTTCGACATGTGGCGCGCAGCGGCGTCGCAATGGCCGCATTGCGGATCGTAAAAGAACAGGAAGACGCGCCCATGCTGGAGTGAAAACGGCTTGCCGTCCACGGTGATGGTATCCGGAGCCTTCGTTCCGCTTTGAGTGTGCAAGGCGAACCCGAACCCGGCCACGGCGCATCCGGCGACAATCGCCAGCGTAATCGCTGGTCCGCGGAGGGCGCTGAAGGGTTTGGACCAAAAAGCGGCAATCATCGCGGCCAGCAGCATCGCTGCGTCGCCTTCAAAGAACGCCGGGCCGACGGTGCGCTTCACCCAAGGGAAACAGGAGCAATCCTTACCGATCAGGGTTTGATAATTTACCCCGATATAGATCATGAAGACCGCCAGCAAGAGTACGGCCAGCCAGGCTCCCCAGCGGCGGAATCGGGGGATTAGAACCAGCGCTCCAGCCAGCGTTTCGCCGATCGCCAGTGCCATGGTCAGCGGCAGGCTGAACTGATAAGGGACGCGAAGATCCTCCACCATCCGGGCCCAGGTAAAGGGCTGGGACATCTTCCAGATTCCCGCAGTGAGGAAGAGAATTGCCACGGCGGCCGCCGCAATATGGCCGCAGACGGACTTCCAGGCGGGCAGTTCCCGGGTGGGTGTCATATGTTGGTTATTCTAATGGATCATGACGTATCAGGTCACAATCGGTGAGGTCGAACGGCAGTGGATAGCCGCAGCGCGAGGCCCGATGCGGAAAGACGTCTCCGCTGCGATGCTGGCGCTGCTGGACCAAGCCTGGAAATTTGTTCGGGAAAACGGCGTTCCCACCGACGGGCAGAACCTCGCCATCTACCGGTCGGACCGGATCGAGGCCGGTCCGCGCGTGCTCGCGCCGTTCGAAGGTTGCACCGCGACGCCCTCGGGCCTGGCGGCCAGCGTAGTGCACATGGGGCCATACGAACTGCTCGGTCAAGCCCACACAGCCATTCTCGAATGGTGTGCGGCCAACGGGCACGAAATCGAAGGCACGAATTGGGAGATTTACGGGCACCATGAGGAGGATCCGGCCCGCCGCAGGACGGACGTCTATTATCTGCTGCGCTCGTAGATCAGCCGGCCGTTGCGGACGGTGAAATGGACCCGCGAAAAAGCCGCGATCTCCACACCCGGGTCGCCGTCGAGTACAACAAGATCCGCCATCTTGCCTGGCGTCACGGTTCCCCGCTGCGCGTCGGCCTTGAGCCGTATGGCCGGAGCCACCGTCAGCATCCGAAGAATCTCGCGAAAATTGAGGCCGCATTGGGCCAGGGCGCGGAACTCGTCGTCCGTCGAATAATCCTCCATGTAGCCGACGTCCGTGCCGAAGATCAGGTCGCCGCCGAGGGAATGGTAGCGGCGCACGATGTCATGGATCGGATCGATAAACTTCGCATCGGCGGTGACCGTGGTGGCGAACATCTTGAGCGTCGGGATCATCGACATCCGGCGGTCAAAGATGGACTGGAGCAGCGCCTGATCGATGCCATCGGCCACACTAGGCGCGTGCGCGAGTACGTCCACGCCGCTGTCGATGGCCACTTTGGTTCCGGCCAGATTCGACGGATGCGCAAAGGCGACCTGGCCGTGCCGGTGCGCGACGTTCACCGCCGCGCGAGCGATGTCTTCGGGCATGGGCAGGATGCGATGCGGCTCGACGATCGAGCCGGTAAAGAGCTTCAGGACATCCGCGCCCCTCGCAATGCCGCTTTCGACGACTCTCTCCGCGGCCTGCGGCGTCTCCGGCTGCGGCATCAGCCAGCGGATGAACAGCGGCATTGAGCCGAGGTAATAGGGAATCCCGTGCGGAGGATAGATGCCCGAGCCGGCGGAATAAATCGTGGGGCCTTTCAGATCACCGGTCTCAATGCGGCGTCGCAGCGAGATGGTCTGGCGGATATCGGAGCCCAGGTCCACCACGGTGGTGAATCCACGGCTGGTCAGCATGTCTGCCAGTTGGTCGTTCAGCGTGTCCGATGATTTGTAGGCCGCGAAATCCCACTTCGATTCGGTGAAGTGCGCGTGCGCGTTCCAAAATCCGGCAGTAACGGTGCAGTTTGGGCACTCCAGAATTTGCGTATTCTGCGGAATCACCACGCCCGCACCGGCGGCAACGATCACGCCGTTTCGGGCGAGTACCGTCCCGTGTTCGATTTGGTTGGAATCGGGAGTCGTATAAATGCGCACATCGCGGATGGCTAGTGTGTTGTCCGGAAACACGATGCGCGGGTGCGGATCGCGCAGCGGGAAGACGAAGGAAAAGTACAAGGCGGCGGCAGCCGCGACGACGATCGGGATGAAGTGGCGCAAATAGCGCATGCGATCAAGTATAGGAGACCGCTCAGTGCGTCAGATCGTAGGTGAAATAATTCATCGCGATCCGGTACGCCAGTGACGCCCACTTTTCGGCATACCTCGGATCGTCCGACCACTCCCACGCGTCTCCCAGGTCCATGTTGTGGCAGATGGCCACCATCACGCGGCCGTTATCGTCGGAAATGCCGGCCCACTTTGCGTTGTATCCATCTCTCTCGTACGTGCGGCCGCTGCGGTAAAACTGCCAGCCAGGCACCTGGAAGCGATCCTGCAGATCGTAAATGGTGTGAAAGATGGGGTCGTGGTTATCCAGATCCACGATCTGCCGGTCCGGAAACACCTTCATCATGCTGGCGACGAAGATGCCCCACTCCTGCGTGCCGTGAAAATCGTCCACCATCAGGAATCCGCCGCGCAGAAGGAACTCCCGCAGTTGCGCGGCCTGCGCGTCGCTGAGCTCCCAGTACCCGACCTCGACTGCATAGAGCATCGGCCAGTTGTAAATGTCGTCGCCGCCGTCCAGGTCGACCACCTGTTCCACGGAGCGGCTGTCGATGCGGGTAAGGCGGCGGACGCCTTGCAACAGGTGCCGGTCCGAGCGCGGATAGTCCATGGTCCAGGAGCCGATGCCGCCGCGCCGCAGACGCGGCGAGCCCATGAAGTCCTGATAGTGCAGACGCGCGCGCGTCCACTCGGTTTTCTTTTGGTAGTCGGCTGGTAATTCGAAGTCGTCGTACTCGATGCCCTGATACTGTTTAAACGGCTTCTGCGCGCGGAGCACTCCCCAAGCCGCAAAAAGCAAGAGGATGCAGAGGACGCCCCGCATTCATACAGCTTACTCTAAGCGGCAGCGCCCCGAAAATTGCCTACTCTTCAGGAGCGATTGCGCCCGCAGGCTTGGTCCAGGTGGACGCGTTCGAGGTAGTCTTCCAGAGGCTGTCGCCCCACCAGTCGCTCCCAGGCTTGGTGGGAGGGCTCGCTTTGGCACCGGCATCGCTGCGGGACGGGCTCTTCGCGGTGGCGACGGGCGCCGGCCTCGCAGCCGCCTTCACTGGCGCTGGCGCGGCAGCGGGAGCCGCTTCCGGAGCAGGCTCGGCCTTCGCCACGGCCGTGTTACCCTGGTGCTCCTGAATCGACGTCAGCACCGCCGGAGCCGAGGCTTGCGCCAGTTCGAGTGTCATGGATTTCTCTTCGCCATCCTCGCTCTTGAATTCCACCTTCAGGAACTGCGTTTCGGTCTTCTTGTGGCGGGCCCAAACCTTGTAAATCGGTGCGCCGTGCGAAACTTCGCGCGTCGCGCCCAGTTCCGCCTTGCTGATCGCCGTATAGGGCACGGCGACCGTGGCCAAGCCGGTCCGGAAGTACATGGTCTTCTCGTCGGAAACGACCAGGGTTCCACCGGTATTGGGGGCGATGCCGGCGATGTTGCCTTCGACATAGGTGGTGGTTTCAGAGCGAGAGCCGCCGAACGCCACCGATCCGCACGCCAGAACGAAAGAGAGAATACGCGTCATGCGGAAAGTATCGGCGGGTAGTACGAAAAGCTTTAGCGTACCGGTTTAGGGCGTGTACAGGACGTACCGAATGATCCACTTCGCTTCGTGATTCGGCTCCACCTGGATTCTGATGTAAGGCTCCGGACAGGCCACGGTGCGGATCGACCAGAAGTACAGCTTCGCGAGTGGCCGGTCGCCCGTAATATGAACACCCGCATGGGCTTTTTGATTTTCGATGCGGACGTCGTAGGCGCCGAATCCGCCCAGATCTGCGGCCACGGTCTCGCCAGTTTGCAGTTCCTTTTGATAGCGGATTTCTTCCCCCCGGACCTCGCCGCCATTGGCGAACGGCTTGTCGGGCTTCGGCGCCCAGGGGAAGCGAATCACGACATCCGGCCCGACGACCTCGTTATCGATCACGAAGAAATTGTGGTTGTAAACCAGCGTGTCGATCGGCTTCGTTCCGGTATTCTTCAGCACGTGCTCAATCAGGAACTCCGGCTTGTCATTTTCCAGGCGGATGGTCTTGCGGTAATCGTAGGCGTATCCGGCCGCGGCGGCCTGATGGCCAAACTCGATCCAGTTCTTGCCGCTGCGGACGCTCCGTTTCCCAGGATCGACGATTTCATAGGTCGCAAAGCGCCGGTAAGCTTTTTCCTCCGGCTTGCGCAACGATCCCACGCCGATCCGGAGGAAGGTCTCCCCGGGCTTCACCTCGTCGTAGCCTAGGCCGGCATCGTTTGACAGGAATTCCTCCACCGGGCCGGTGATGGCGTCGTGAATTTTCGGGTCGTGCTTCGGATACCACTGGCCGAAGAATTCGTGACCGTTCCACGTGAGGCTCCAGATGATTCCCGACCAGTCAAAACGCGTGCCCTGATACGAACCCTGCTGCGCGTCTGGCAGCATGAGCTTCGCGGTGACGACGCCGTTGGAGATGGTCGCTTGCGGATAGTCCGCCGCCAGCGCCCAGAACAGAAGCGTTGGGATCATGCGTGAATCTTCCGGAAATTTGCAAGGCAGCGCTCGGCCGTTTCGAAAGCCGGCAGCGAGTAGCCCTCCTGCTCGATCAGATAATACTCGATGCCGCCGGTTTTCTCCGCCGCTTCAAAAATGCTCTTCCACGGCACGGCGCCCTCGCCGAATAGCACGCGGTAGCCTTTGTCGGGTCCGGGAGCCCAATCCTTGCAGTGCATGGAGCGGATGCGCCCAGGATTCTGGTTGATCCAGGCGACGGGATCGGAGCCTGCCTCGACGCAGGTGCCGACGTCGAATTGCAGCACGACGTCCTTGTGCGTATTCGCGGCCAGCAGATCCATGGGGCGTTCGCGATCGCTGTCGAGTAGCCCGGCCGTGAATTCGGTTTGATGATTGTGATAGCCGGCGCGGAGTCCGGCGGACTTCCAGGCATCCGCGGCCCAATTCAACGTGTCGGCGACAGAGGTCCATCCGGCTACGCCCTTCGGGTTTCCGGCGCTGGCCATCACCACGATCTGCGCGCCCAGGATTTTGTTCATGTCCGCAGTCTTTTGCAGATTTTCGGGCGAAAAGCTGCGGATGTCGTTATGAGTCGACAGGCACTTGATGCCGAGATCATCCATCAGCTTGCGCACGTCCTTGGTTTGGTCCATGGTCCAGGCGTAGTAGGGGGAGAAAAACTCCACCACTTCGTAGCCCATCTTGGCGACAGCGCGGACGGTGCCGTTGAGGTCGGCTTTCAACTCGTTGCGGACGGAGTAAAGCTCGAGTCCGACTGGGATTTTCTTCGCGCCGAACAGAAAAGAAGCAAGAGGCGCAGAGGCGGCGAGGCCGAGTAAGGAGCGTCGACTGAGAGTGTCCATCGGTAGAGATGGTATCAATTTTCAAAGAACTGGAACTACTTTCATTCAGGGGCTAGTCATCTCCTGGCTACACGCTACGCTCTTTTCCTTCGCGCCAACACGAGCGTGAGCGGTAAGTGTTGGGAATCAGGGCGAAAATAGTCTATTGTCCCCCGGCTGACGCCGGGGGCTGCAGTCCCGTCGCGTTAGCGCGGGGATCGTGCTCAAGCCTCATTCTAGTGGGCTTCGTAGCAGTGGCGCGTTTCGTTGCACTCGTAGTCGTCGGCGATTTTCGCGTCCGGGCCAATGCACTGCTGGGTCTTATGACACCAGAACAGGCGGTCGCCGGAGTGGGGCATGTTACTTTCCGACAGAATGAACATGCCCTTCCAGCGCAGCCACTGGCAGCGATCCTCGTCGATGCGAGCGGTTCCTGCGTACTCCATCTTCAGGCCTTTCCGGCAGTGAGCAGCGCGCGCTTCACGCACACCTTGGCGAGCTGCACTTTGTAGCCGTTTTGCGAAAGAGGCTGCGCGCCGGCGACGGCTGCTTCGCCTGCTTTCTCCGCCGTCGCCTCGTCGATCGTCTTGCCGACGAGCATCTTTTCCGCGTCCGACGCCATCCACGGAGTCGGCGCGACGTGACCGAGCACGATGCGCGCGCTGGACACCTTGCCGCCCGTCATCTTCAGCGCCACCGAAGCGGTGGCCAGAGGCCAATCGAGCGCCTCCTTCTCCCGCACTTCGTACGTGGCGTTCTTCGTGGCCGCGGCCGGAATGAGCACTTCGGTAACGATCTCATTCGGATGCAGATTGACTTCCCGCGCGGATTCGTATTTCGGATTGACGAAGAACTCCTCCGCGGCGACCGTGCGCGTGCCGCTGGGCGAGACGATCTTCACCTGCGCGCCCAGAGCGGCTAGCGCCGGCCCGAAGCTCGATGCACTGACGAAGTACGCCGGGCCGCCGCCGAAGATGGCGTGATACTTGTTTTCGCCGTTCGGCACCAGACTCTTGCCATCCCGCATGGCGAGCAGGCCGTGGCCGTTGCGATAGTACCAGCAGCGGGGACGCTGGCACAGATCCCCGCCGACCGTTCCCATGTTGCGAATCTGCGGACTGGAAACGCCGAGCGCGGCTGTCACCAGCGACGGGAATTCCGCTCGGATGATGGGATTCATCGACAGTTCGTCGAGCGTGACCTTCGCGCCGATGCGAACGCCCGCCCCCGTCTTGGCGATTCCGCCGAGTTCGGCGATGTTCTTGATGTTGACCACTCGCTTAGGCGAAGTGACGAAGTCCTTCATCGCGCTGATGAGGTCTGTGCCGCCGGCCAGCACTTGCGCGTCATTCCAGCTTGACCCGAGCAGCGCCGCAGCGTCCTTCACCGTGGTAGGGCTTGCGTATTCGAAGCGTTCCATTTATGCGTTCCTCCCGTTGGCAAGAGCGGCCAATACACGATTCGGAGTCAGAGGCAGAATCCCAACACGCACGCCAATGGCGTTGGCCACGGCGTTGGAGATCGCGGCCATGCCGCCCACCGCCGGAGGCTCGCCGAGGCCGATGATGCCCCGGGCGTCGTGTTCGGGCGAAATATCCATGTGGACCAGGATCTCGCCGATGTCCCCGATGCCGGACAACTTGTAAAACTCCATGTCGGCGTTGAGTACACGGCCGGTCTGTTGATCCATCACCCGCTCCTCGAACAGAGAGGCGCAGGTGCTCATGATGCAGGCGCCCAGCACCTGGCTCTCGGCCGTGCGCGGATTCACCACCAGGCCGCAATCCTGCACGGCGACCATGCGGTTCATCTTCACGATGCCGGTTTCGATGTCGACGCTGACGTCGGCCATCTGCACGCCGGAAACGCCTTGATTGATAAGGCCTTCCTTCGGAGCGTTGCGCGGCAGATTCTCGCCCATCTCGGAGATTGTCTGCGCACCCAGCTTGGCGCATGCCTGCTTCCAGCTGATGGCCTTGCCGGGATTGCCCTTTTGCTGGATGCGGCCGTCGATGGCTTCGAGCTGATCCGCGGGCACGCTCATGCTGGTGGCGAGAAGATCGAAAATCTTGCCCAGAGCGTTGACTGCGGCCTTGCGCGTCGAAACGGTCACGCCGCCGATGGTGGTGGATCCGCCCGATCCGCCCGACGGCGGGAACTGCGTATCGCCGAGACCGATGGAGATCTGCCCCACCTGGAGGCCGAACGTTTCCGCGGCTACCATGGCGATCATGGTGCGCGTCGCCGTGCCGAGGTCCTGGCTGCCCAGATCCACTTCGACGCTGCCGTCGGCTTGAATCGTGATGCGGCACTGGCTCTCGTGCCCAAGTCCGCCCCACGTGTTCACGCCGATACCGAGTCCGCGCTTGATCGGCCCCTTGGTCTGATCGGGCCGCGCATGGCCGTACTTCGACCATTCGATCATCGCCGCGGCCTTGTTCAACTGCGCGCGATACACGTCTGGCTTGTTGGTCAGATCAGCGTTCTTGAGGAAAAACTGTAGCGGATCCATGCCGAGCTTGGCGGCCAGATCGTCCAGCGCCGAACAAGTGATCAGCGAGACCTGCGGATGATTTGGAGCGCGCCAGGCTCGCGCGCTTCCGGCGTTCAGCGATACACCGGAGTGGTTCACGCGCCGGTTCGCCACCTTGCGATAGACGTACGGAAACAAGTCGGCGTTCAGGCCTGCAGCCTGGAATCCGCCGCTGCCCCACGTCTTCGATTCCCAAACGGTGAAGGTGCCGTCCTTTTTCGCGCCCAGCTTCACCTTGGCGAAGGCCGACGGGCGGACGCCCGCGATGGTCAGTTCCGTCTCGCGGTCCAGGAACATCTTCACCGGCTTGCCGCCGCTCGCTTTCGAAAGCTGCGCGGCTTCGGCATCCCAGAGGTCGAGAGGAAACTTGCTGCCGAATCCTCCGCCGACGTGATCCATGTGGACGTGAATCTGGTTGGCAGGAACCTTCAGCGCGGTGGCGAACGCCGCGGGGACCCCGGAAACGTTCTGCGTGGAGGGCCAAACCTCGACGTGGTCGCCGTTCCATTGCACGATCGTCCCGTGCGACTCCAAGCAGCAGTGCGTGATGACCGGGACGCCGTATTCGCCTTCGACCACTACATCCGCGTCCTTGAACGCCTGATCGGGATCGCCTGAAACCTGTTCGCCGGCGGGCTTGGCGCGGGTGCCGGCCTTGGCCAGATCCTGCTCCTGTACGAGGTGTGGCAGGACCTCGTATTTCACCGCGACGGCGCGAGCCGCATCGCGGGCGACCTCTTCATTGATCGCGGCGATGGAGGCGATTTCCGTACCTGCCCATTGAACTTCATCGCCGGCCTTCTTGATGGCGCGCACGGCCGTGACGCCGGGCATTTTCTCGGCGGGCGAAAGGTCGATCGCCGTGATGCGGGCGTGGGCATGCGGCGAAGTCACCAGCGTCGCCCAGAGCATGTCTTTCGGGTGAACGTCGGAGTTGTATTTGGCGCGGCCGCTCGCCTTCACGGGGCCGTCAAGGCGCTTAATGGGCTGCCCCATCACGCGCCGTTTATCCATTGCCGGCCAACTGTAATTAGGCATGCTTTCCTCCCATATCCTTCGAAGCCTGCAGCACCGCTTTGCGAACGCCGACGTAGGTTCCGCAGCGGCACAGGTTGCCGCCGAGGCCCTTCTTCACCTGCTCATAGGTCGGGTTCGGATTACGATCCAATAATCCCTTCGCGGCCATAACGAAGCCCGGTGTACAATAACCGCACTGCTGGGCGTCGTTATCCCAAAACGCTTGCGAGACCGGGTGCAGCTTGCCCTCGGGGGCGAGCCCCTCGATGGTCTCGATCTTCTTGCCCTGTGCGTCCACCGCCAGGATCGTGCAGGAGTACATGACCTTCTTATCCACGATCACGGTGCATGCGCCGCAGGTCCCGCGATCGCAGACGCGCTTGGCACCGGTCATGTCAAGTTGATTGCGCAACGTGTCGAGCAGCGTGGTTCGTGGCTCAACCGTGGCCTTGTAGCTCTTGCCGTTGATTTCGAGCGTGATGGAGACCGCATCGGGCCCGCTGACTGCAGCGGGCGCGGCTTGCGCCTCCTGTTCTGCCAGGATACCGGTCGAGAGCACTCCCGTGCCCGCGCCGAGCCCCTGCAAAAAACCTCGTCTGGAGAATGCGCTCTTGCGCTTGTTCTTGGAATCGCCTCTTGGGGAACTCACAACTTGGCCCTCCTTGTCCTGCGGAAGACCTGAGTTTATCAAATTGGAGACCGATCAGCGTTTCGGCCGGATGGCAAGGCCCGCACGGCGAGCAAGTTTGGCCTGGCCTTTGTCGAACGTGAAGAAAGTGCCGGCGCCGGCTTCGAGGGCGATGGCGACGTGGAGGATATCGAGCGTGCGGCATCCCAGGGTCCGGGTTAGCCGACTGGACAGAGCGGTCGCGCGGTCGTAAGAGTCCGGAGGAATGGGGGTGCGTATGAGAACACCGGTTGCCAGATCGGCTCGGAACGCGCGACTGGATGCCTGTACCTCATCCGCAGCCGCCAGCTTCCTGAACGCCGCGGCCTTCATGGCTGTTACCAATTCGAGTTCATTGAACGGCGTGATTAGAATCGCGGGCCGCAGTTCCTTGAATTCAGCCACCGCCCAGAAACTGTTGGCATCCGTCCGGTAGAGCGATGTGAGAAAGCTCGTATCGGCGTAGGCGATCAATAGCGCCCCTTGCGATCCGCCGGAAACTCCGCCCACGTGACCTTCATCACTTTGTCGCAATAGATCTTCTTCATGCGACCCATAAAATCGGGGAGTTTCACCTTCGCGGGCACCGGAGGAGGCGTCAGCATTCCTACCACGCGGTTTCGCTTGGTGATCTCAATGGATTCCCCTTCGGCCAGCATCTTTTCGACCTTTGGGAAATCCTAGCGCAGGTCTCGGATCGTGGCCCTCTTCATGTGATACATCACATCAGTTCGCCGCGGCCATTACGTCCACCGCCATCGCCGCGTCGAGCGAGGGCAGCGCTTCGAACATGAGAATGGTTCCCGCTGGAGCGTTCGCGCGCGGGAAGAACCCGGCTTCGAACGCGCGGACCTTCTCCTCCACCGATCGAGTGAGCGTGTAGGTGCTCGCCCAGAAGACATTGTTGTTCGACGTACCTAGCGGCTCCAGGACCCGGCCGAGACGGTCGAAGGCCAGGCGGAAGTCCGCCTCGGAGGACCGGAAAGCCATCTGAATCCCCGTCATGACGATCTTGGGCGAATGCACGCGGGCCACGCCGTTCTCGATCGCGATGGGCGCGGCCGGCGCGGATTCCAATCGGGACACAGCCTCACAGACGTCCACCCGCTCAAGTCCCAACCGCTGCAACTGCACGAAGTTCACTGTTGCACCCGGGAATGCGGCGGTTATCGCAGGCTTCACGGCGGGCAAGTCGTCCAGCGAACTCAAGAAGCACGTCGCATGCAGAACGTCGGCAACCGGGCGCAGATCCGCCACCGGGCGGCCCGAATAAAAAGCCAACCCGTTCGGATTAACCGCTCTCTTGTCGACGGCGATGCTCTCGATCACGACCTGGGCGCCTTCCAGCGGCAATGCGCCGACCGCAATCGTCGAGACCGCCGGCAGAGCCAGCTTGTGTTCGGTGAACACTTCACTCACGATGGCGGGAACGCGGCGCATATCGCCCGTACCGGCGACAAACGCCCGCAGTTTCACGATGGTGGCCCCGCGCGTATCGCGCAGCAGCGCTTTCAACGCATCGCGCACCTGCTGTGACAGCAGACCCTTGCCCGACAGAGGCGAGAGATGAAAGACCAGGTGATCCGTTTCCGCGGCGACCGCCGGCGGAGGGTCTTTCAACACAGGCAGCGTTTGCGTGGCCATTTCGTCCTCAGTCTTCTTCTTGCTTTTTTGCGCCGGGGCGGGAACCGCCACGAGGACTGCCAGGGTAAGGAGAATCGATGCGCGGGTAGTCAATCCCGGATTGTATCAGGCCCGCGCGCCCAAGTTTAAGCAGATCAGGCGAGGCTCAGGTACCGGAATCCGGCGCGAGCCAAACGGGGGCGATCCAGAGCATTGCGGCCGTCGAGCACGATTGCCGAGCGCATGGTAGACGCGAGCGTCTCCCAATCCAACTCCAGATACTCCGACCACTCCGTCACTAGAACCAGTGCGTCGGCGTCGCGGGCAACGGCCGTTGCCGATTCGCACGCCGTCACCGCGAGATCGGGGTGCTCGCGCTGGAAGCGGGCCATGGCGACGGGATCGTGAACCCGCACCCGCGCTCCGCGCTCCAGGAGCTTGCGGGCAATCTCGATCGCGGGGGCTTCTCGCAAGTCGTCGGTATTGGGCTTGAACGCGAGGCCCAATAAGCCGATCGAGCGCCCCTTCAGAATCTTCAATTCGTGTAGCAATTTTTCGACAATTCGCTCCCGCTGGCGGCGGTTGATCTCGCGCGCCGCTTTAACGATCGGCATGTCGAGGCCGTATTCGGAGGCGGTCGAGACCAGCGCCGCCGTGTCCTTGCCGAAGCAGGACCCACCCCATCCGATTCCGGCTTGCAGAAACCGGTTTCCAATGCGCGTGTCCAGGCCGATACCCTTGGCAACCTGCGTGATATCCGCGCCGACCTTCTCCGCCACGCAGCCGATTTCGTTGATGAAACTGATCTTCAGCGCCAGAAACGCGTTGGCTGAGTACTTTATCAACTCGGCGGACGCGAGGTCGGTGGAAATGAGAGGTACTGCGGCAAGATCCTCCGGCCGGGGCAGGTACGGCGGCGGCTGGAACGTCTGCTCGAGCAACGGCCGGTAAAGGGTATACAGCACTTCCGCGGCGTGCTCCTCATCCGTTCCGATGACGACGCGATCGGCGTAGAGGGTGTCGTAAATCGCGGTTCCTTCGCGTAAAAATTCCGGATTCGAAGCCACGGAGAACCGGCGGTCCGGGCGGTCGCCGACGGCATCCCGCACCAAGGATCCGACCCAGTTCCCGCTTCCGATGGGAACCGTCGACTTGTTCACGATCACGGTATAGTGCCGCCCCAAGTGTTGACCCACGGCCCGCGCGGCGGATTCCAGGTATTGGAGATTCGGAGCGCCTGTTCCGCTCGACGGCGTGCCTACGGCAATGAACACGACCTGTGCCTCGGGAATCGCCTGCGCGTAATCGGTGGTGAACTGCAAATTTGCACGGGCTCCCGCGATCAACTCGGCCAGATGCGGCTCATAAATCGGGATCTCTCCCCGCTCCAGCGCGGCGATTTTTTCCTCAGCGACATCGACGCATGTGACTTCATGCCCAAGGAAGGCGAGGCATGCGCCCGTGGTCAAACCTACATATCCGGTGCCAATAATGGCGACGTTCACAGTGTCATATCCTCCGTTACTCGCTCCATTGTCCGGCAAATTGCTCCAGAGCGATGCGAACCAACTGGCTGCGCGTCCTGACCCCTGTCTTATGAAAGAGCTGCTGCAAGGCTGCCTTGACGGAGGTTTCCGAGATCTCCAGCCGCGCGCCGATCTCTTTGTTGCTCAGGCCTTCGAAGACGCCTCGCAGAACTGAGCGTTCGCGCTCGGTAAAATCCCTGCTTGGCCGCCGGTTTCCCGGGTTCGCGGCAGCCTGGACGATTTCGCGGAGACAGCGTTGATCCACCCAGGTCTCGCCAGCATGTACCTTGCGAATCGCCTCGCGGAGCAGCGCCGGCGAACTGTGTTTCAGAAAAAGGCCGGAAACGCCGGAGTTGAGAATCCGCACAGACTCGGATGGGCTGATGCCGGCGGTCACCATCAAGACTTTGGGCTTCAATCCCAGCCCACGGGCGCGGTCGAGAAAATCCGGGGCGCGTTGTGGGCCGAGGTCGTAGTCCAGCAGAACCAGATCCACCGGAGAGGACTTTAGCACGATGATGGCCTGCTCCACTGAGGAACATCCGCCCACCATCTCGAAATCAGGCTCGGCCTCGAGCAGCCGGCTCAGGCTCTCCCGGAACAACGTGTGATCGTCCAGCAGTAAGAGACGTATGTTCGGCATGCTTATTCTGATCGCTCCCATCCGCGGCGGCCGTCAACGAAATTGTAAAACAGCAGCCATGAGAGCGCGGAACGTAGGCGAGGTCGCCGTGAAATCCTCGCACCAAGGCCCGCGACACGTAAAGTCCAAGGCCGGTCGATTCGGCACCCGGCTGAAACGGCTGGAACAAACGCTCCGGCGCTGCAACGCCGGGACCGGTATCCTCAACACGAATGAGTACGCGGCCTGCCTCTACATCGGCGCCGATGGTGAGCACTTTGATTTGCGACGATTCCATGGCGCGGGCGCTATTCTTGGTCAGGTTCAAGAAGACCTGGAGGAGCGTGTGGCGATCGGCGAGAACCAAGGGCAGCGAGCCGGGCAGGCTCCATCGAAGGTCGATGTCCGCCTCCCGCAGGGGCGGTTCGATAACGATTTGCACTTCGTTGAGTAGGGCTTGCAAATCGACGCCTTCAATCGGCGCTTCCGATGCACTCTGGCGTAATTCGAGCGAGGCGATGCGCTCCAACCCGGTGACCAGCGTCGCCAGCGCTCGATAGTCCTCACTGCAGGCGACGGCGGCGTTCCGGCCGAGGTTCGCGTTCACCACGCCGATCGCTCCGCACAGGTTGCGGATCTCATGGCACACCGTGGCAACCAAAATACGCGACCCCGTCATGAACTGCTGGAGGCTCGATTCTTCGCGGTTCCGCAAGTCTTCGGACACGTCCACGACCACCGCGGCCAGTCTGGGCCCGGATCGCGTCCGGTACGTGGAAAACCAGGTGTTGGCGAGAAAGACCTCGCCGTTGTTTCGACGTCCCGGGCACTCCATTTCTGTGCGGAACAACTGTGTGCCGGAGGAAAACGGCGGAACGCTTGCGAGCGCCGGAAGATAATTCCCGATCCTCGATCCTGCCAGCGTTCCCGGTGCGGCGTCGAGCAGATGATGCGCCGATTCGTTGGCCAGGAGCACGGTCCCCTGCGCGTCAAGCGTGAAGATCGCGGCCGGGCTGCTCTCTACCAGAACGCGGAGTTGCTCCTCGGCGTCGCGGCGCAAATCCATCTCCTTTTCGAGGTCAGCGACGTGCCTTTGCGAGAGCTCGCGATTTTTATTTGACTCGAAGACAAACAATCCCGCGCCGACAAACGCTGCAAAGACCAGGATCATGCGCGGGATGCTTTCCGACGGCAAGAACGGGAACGGATCAAAGGCTTCCTCCAGGAAGGTGCACAGCGCCGCCACGGCCCCAATCTGCCAACGGTTTAGGGACACTCCCACCATCAGCATGGGAAACAAATAAAGAAAACCCAGGGAGACGTTCGTTTCCACTCGCCAGTCCACCAGGGCGATGAGGACGATCAGCATAACCGCTTGAGCCAGCGTGGCTTTGGGTTTCCCGTTGAAAAGAAAGCTCAACACGTACTTCGCAACCTATATGTCCATGCTAACAGACCGGAACCGGCGGAACGATAGGTACCGGACGATAGGTTCGACGCCATCTTTCAGAAACTAACACCTTTTTAAACATTCCTCTAATGGCGAATGTCTTACCATTAAGAGAGCCCTCGTCGAGCCCCTAATCCGAAATCATGACCCTGCGATTTTTAAACAACTCTGTTCGCGTGGCGGGATGTTTGTGCGTCGTTGTTCGCCTGCAGGCCCAGGGGCCCAGGCCGCTGACCTGGACCGAGGTGCAGCAGAAATTCGAGGCCGCGAACCCCACCCTGCGTGCCGGCCAGTTGAACATCGACGAGGCTAAGGCGAATGAAATCACGGCCTTCCTGCGTCCGAACCCGGGCTTTACGGTGTACTTCGATCAATTCAATCCGTTTACTACGGATCCCTACCGCCCAATGACGAACTTCCAGCCGGGCATCAACTTCAGCTATCTGCACGAGCGGTTGAACAAGCGCGAGCTGCGCAAGGAGAGCGCCGAAAAAGCAACCGGCATCGCCCAATCGACGCAGGAAGATCTGCGGCGCACGCTGACCTACGCGCTGCGCGGCGCTTTCGTGCAGACGCTGCAGGCGAAAGCCGTTCTCGCCCTGGCGAGAGAGAATCTGGATTACTACGACAAAGTACTGGAGGTAAATCGCGTCCGCTTCAAGGCCGGCGATATCGCCGAAGTGGATATGGATCGCTTGGAGGTCCAGCGCATCCAGTATCTTTCCGATATTCAAAACGCCACCGTGAATCTGCGCACGGCAAAAATCATGCTCCTGCAAATGCTGAACGACCGCACGCCCGTGGACCAGTTCGATATTTCCGGTCCGTTCGAATTCACCTCGAGTATTCTGCCGCTCGATGACTTTCATACCATCGCGCTGGCCACCCGTCCCGATCTGCGCGCCGCCGTCGAAGCCGTCGCCAAGGCGCAGACGGATCACAAACTCGCCGAAGCCAACGGTTCCACGGATCCGACTTTCGGCCTCGACTTCGGCCGTCAAAATGGCGCGGATGCATATTTCGGTATGAGTTTGACGATTCCACTCCGCGTGTTCGATAAGAATCAGGGCGAGAAGCTGCGCACGCAGCTCGACATCACGCGTAACGAGCGGTTGCGCGATGCGGCCCAAGCGCAGGTCTTCAGCGATGTCGATTCGGCCTACGTGACACTGATGGGCACGCTGAATCTGCTGCAGCCATATAAATCCGAGTACCTGGCGCGCGCGTTGAAGGTGCGGGACACGATTTCGTTTTCCTATCAGCACGGCGCGGCTTCCCTGCTCGATTTCCTGAACGCGCAGAGCGATTACCGCAGCGTCCAGTTGAATTATTTGAATCTGATTGGTTCCTTCCTGAGCGCCGCGAGCCAGTTGAACCTCGCCGTTGGAAAAGAGGTGATTCAATGACGCGCGCGAGCGTTGCCGTTCTCGTCCTTGCGCTTGCCGCATGCGGCAAGAAGCAGGAGGCGGCCACTCCAGCCGCCGAAGGCCCGCCTCCCGCCCAAGTGGAACGTGAAGGCGACGCGAATCTGGTGAAGGTCGAGAATCCGGAGAAGTTCCCTTTGGCGACCGCCGGACAGCATAACGCCGCACCGGAGTTGAACGTCACCGGCGTGGTGAGTCCGGACGTGTCGCGCACCGTGCCGGTCGTCTCCCTCGCTTCCGGCCGCGTGGTGGAGATCAACGCCCGCATCGGCGATGAGGTGAAAAAGGGCCAGCTTCTGTTCAAGGTCCGCAGTTCCGATATTTCCGGCGCATTCTCCGATTACCGCAAGGCCGTGGTGAACGAGCAGTTGACAAAGGTTCAGCTCGACCGCGCCAAGGTCTTGTTCGATAAGGGCGCGATCGCCAAGAAAGACCTGGAAGTGGCGCAGAACGCCGAAGACAGCGCGCTGGTCGATCTTGAAACGACCGCCGAGCGGCTCAAGCTGCTTGGCAGCGATACGAATCACCCCACCGGAATCGTCGACGTCTTCGCTCCAGTTTCCGGCGTCATTATCGAACAGAACATCACCCAATCGGCGGGAGTAAAGACGCTCGATAATTCACCGAACCTGTTCACCATCGCCGACCTTAGCGTCGTCTGGATCGTTTGCGACGTGTACGAGAACGACCTGCCCAGCGTCAAAATGGGTGAGTACGCCGATATCCATCTAAACGCTTATCCGAATCGGGTCTTGAGGGGCAGGATCAGCAATATCGGACCGATTCTCGATCCCGCCATCCGCACTGCGAAAGTCCGTCTGGAAGTTCCAAACCCGGGCCTGATGAAGGTGGGGATGTTCGTTACCGCGACCTTCCACGGCGTCACGCAAGACGTGCGCGCGAGCGTTCCTGCAACGGCCGTGCTGCACCTGCACGATCGAGACTGGGTCTATGTCCCGGCCGAGAACGGACGTTTCCGCCGCCTATCGGTTGTGGGCGGAGCGATGCTGCCAGGGAATCTCCAGGAGATCATCTCGGGCCTCAAGCCCGGGGACCAGGTGGTGACGAACGCCTTGGTTCTTCAGAACACGGTGGAGCAGCAATAGATGATCCGCAGGCTGGTCGATTTTGCCCTGAACAACCGCATTCTCATCCTTGCAATGGCGCTGCTGCTGTTCATTTGGGGCATAATTTCCTTCCGCAGCCTGCCGGTGGAGGCCTATCCCGACGTAGCCAACAACTATGTCCAGGTGATCACACAGTGGCCGGGGCGGGCGGCGGAGGAAGTCGAACAGCAGGTCACCGTCCCGCTCGAAATCGTGATGAACGGGCTGCCGCACTTGTCCTCGCTGCGCTCCACATCGCTGTTTGGACTGTCGAGCCTAACTATGGTGTTCGACGACGAATCGGAAAACGACTGGAACCGCGCGAAAGTGTTGGAGCGCCTCTCCCAGGTGACTCTGCCGCAAGGCCTTCAGCCACAGATAGGCACCGACTGGAGCCCCGTCGGCCAGATCTACTTCTTCACGCTGCATAGCACGAATCCGCAGTACGACGTCATGGACCTGAAGTCGATCGAAGACTGGTTCGTCGAAAAGCAGTTCAAGTCCGTACCCAACGTCGTGGACGTTTCCAGCCTCGGCGGCATCACCAGGGAATACCAGGTCCGGCTCGATCCCAATAAGCTGATCTCCTATGGGCTGAGCATCGCGCAGGTGGAGCAGCAACTCACCAACAACAACGTGAATGCCGGAGGCAGCTTCATCGAAGCCGGATTACAGCAGGTGAACGTGCGGGCCGTGGGGCTCGTGAAGACGGCGCGTGACATCGAACGCACCGTAATTGCCACGAAGAACGGGACCCCGATAAAGGTGAAGGACATCGGCGTGGTCTCGCAAGGGCCGAAGATCCGCCTCGGCCGCAACGGCAAGGCCATTCACAAGGTGGACGGCAAGATCATCGACAACGACGATGTCGTCGAAGGGATCGTTCTGTTGCGAAAGGGTGCCGAAGGTGACGGGACACTCGAGGCCATTCACGCAAAGGTGAAAGAGTTGAACGGAACACCGGGCCATCCCGGCCTTCTGCCGCCCGGCGTGACCGTGGTTCCCTTCCTGGACCGCAGCGACCTGGTCCACTTCACCACGCGCACGGTGCTGCACAACCTCACCGACGGAATCATTCTCGTCGCGATCATTCTATTCGCGTTTCTGGGCAACATCCGCGGCGCGCTCATTGTTTCGATGACTATTCCCTTCGCGCTGCTCTTTGCTTCGACGTGTCTGAAATTGAAGGGCATCCCGGCGAATCTTTTGTCGCTGGGCGCACTCGACTTCGGCATGGTGGTGGACGGCGCGGTCGTCATGGTCGAGAACATCCTGCGCCACCTCGGGCGCCGCGAAGGCGCTGGAAAGCCCCCACGCCAGCAGATCGCCGAGGCTGCGCACGAAGTGCAGAGGCCAGTGTTTTACGCCATCGGCATCATCATCACGGCTTACATCCCGATCTTCACGCTACAGCGTGTGGAAGGGCGGCTATTCAAACCGATGGCCTGGACGGTCGCCTTCGCGCTCGCCGGAGCGCTGATATTCTCCATGTTGCTGGCGCCCGTGCTAGCCAGCTTCTTCTTCCCAAAGGGCGCAAGAGAATGGCACAACCCGTTGATGACGCTGCTCACGCGGGTTTACCGCTTCACGCTTGACAAGGCGATCCGGTTCCGGTACATCACCGTGGGTGGCGCGCTGCTGGCGCTCATCGGCGCGCTGGCGCTCGCGCAGAGAATCGGCAGCGAGTTTCTTCCTCACTTGGATGAAGGGGCGATTTGGGTGCGCGGTACATTGGCCCCCAGTACCGGACCGTCCGAGGGCATGCGTCTCTCCAATCAGGCCCGTGTGATTCTGGCGTCGTTCCCTGAAGTCACTGTCGCCACGAGCCAAGTGGGCCGGCCGGACGACGGCACCGACACCACCGGCTTTTTCAACACCGAGTATTTCGTCGATCTGAAACAGAAGGAAGAGTGGCGCCCGATTTTCGGCCAGGATAAGGAAAAACTGATCGCCGCCATGAGCCGAGAACTCGAAAAACTTCCAGGCGTCATCTGGAATTTCTCGCAGCCGATCTCGGACAACATGGAAGAGGCCGTCAGCGGCGTGAAGGGCGAACTGGCCATTAAGCTCTATGGCGACGATTTGAAGACGCTGGAGGAGAAGGGCGATCAGATTGTCGACGTGATGCGTGGCATCAAGGGAATTCAAGACCTGGGCCTGTTTCGCGTGCTCGGTCAGCCTAATCTGAATCTCACGGTGAACCGCGACAGCTCCGCGCGTTACCAGATCAATGTCGCCGACGTGCAGGACGCCATCCAAACGGCGGTTGGCGGCAACGCGGTCAGCCAGGTTCTGCAAGGCGAGCAACGCTACGATCTGGTGCTGCGGTACCTGCCGCTCTATCGCGACAGCCAGGAAGCCATTGCCAACATTCGCCTCCTGTCTCCCTCCGGTGAACGCGTTTCGCTGGCGCAGCTTTGCGACATTAGGATTACTGATGGCGCTTCCGAGATTTATCGCGAAGGGAACTCCCGTTACATTGCCATCAAGTACAGCGTCCGCGGGCGCGACCTGGGCGGCGCGGTGCAGGAGGCGCAGAAGAAAGTGGATGATGCCGTCAAACTCCCCACCGGCTACCGCATCGATTGGGCGGGAGAATACGAGAGCCAGCAGCGCGCGCAGCGCCGCCTGGCGATCATCATTCCGCTAACGCTTCTGCTGATCTTTTTCATCCTCTACACGATGTTCTCCTCGATGAAATGGTCGCTGCTGATTTTCGCCAACGTCGCCGTGGCCCCCATCGGCGGCATCCTCGCGTTATACCTCACGGGCGTGAACTTCAGCGTGTCCTCCGGCGTAGGATTCCTAGCCCTGTTCGGAGTCTCGGTGCAAACCGGCGTCATTATGGTGGAGTACATCAATCAGCTCCGAGTTCGCGGCCACACCGTGATCGATGCGGCGGAACAGGGCGCCATCCTCCGGCTTCGACCCATCATGATGACCATGCTGGTGGCGACGCTCGGCCTTCTTCCCGCCGCCACCTCGCACGGCATCGGGTCGGATTCGCAGCGCCCGTTCGCCATCGTGATTGTCGGCGGATTGCTCGGCGCCCTGCTGATGAGCATTTATCTTCTGCCGACTCTGTACGTCTGGATCGCCGGAGATCACGACCAATTGCCGATGCCCGAGGCCGAGTTCATCGAAACCTAGCAACTCGCGTCCCCCTCGTGATGGAGTCCCGGGAATTGGTAACCTTGGTAGGTTTGTTACCGAAGGTTGCCATGGCCAAAATGACTTTCTCCGCCGGCGCCGACCTTAGACTGGATCGCCACACGGTCAGCGTCAAGTTCATTCCGCAGAACTTTGGGGCGCGACGATAGATGATTCGCGGGCTGGTCGATTTTGCGCTGAATAATCGCGTCCTCATCCTGGCGATGGCGCTGCTCCTCTTCATCTGGGGCATCATTTCTTTCCGCAGCCTGCCGGTGGAAGCCTATCCCGACGTAGCCAACAACTATGTCCAGGTGATCACACAGTGGCCGGGGCGGGCGGCGGAGGAAGTCGAACAGCAGGTCACCGTGCCGCTGGAAATCGCGATGAACGGGCTGCCATACTTGGCGTCGCTGCGTTCGACATCGCTGTTCGGGCTGTCGAGCCTAACTATGGTATTCGACGACGAATCGGAAAACGACTGGAACCGCGCCAAGGTGCTGGAGAGGCTTTCCCAAGTGACCCTGCCATCGGGCGTGCAGCCCCAGATGGGGACCGACTGGAGTCCGGTGGGCCAAATTTTCTTTTACACGCTGCACAGCACCAATCCGCGATACGACGTGATGGACCTGAAGGCTCTGGAGGACTGGTTCATCGAGAAACAGTTCAAATCCGTGCCCAACGTCGTGGATGTTTCAAGCCTCGGAGGCATCACGAAGGAGTATCAGGTCCGGCTCGATCCGAATAAGTTGATTTCCTACGGGCTGACGCTGGCGCAGGTGGAGCAGTCCCTGGCCAACAACAACGTAAACGGCGGAGGAAGCTTCATCGAATCCGGCCTGCAGCAGGTGAACGTACGCGCGGTGGGCCTGGTGAAGAACGTCGCGGATATCGCAGAAACGGTGGTGGCCACCAAGAGCGGCACGCCGATCCGCGTGAAGGACATCGCGGTGGTGGCGCAGGGCCCGAAGATTCGCCTGGGCAGGAACGGCAAGGCGATTCACAAGCTGAACGGAACAGTTCTCGACAACGACGACGTGATCGAAGGAATCGTGCTGCTGAAGAAAGGCGCGGAGGGCCAATCGACGCTGGAAGGCATTCACGCCAAAGTGAAAGAGCTGAACGACCGTCTTCTGCCGCCGGGCGTCAAAGTTGTCCCGTTTCTGGACCGCAGCGACCTGGTGCACCTGACCACGCGCACGGTGATGCACAACCTGACCGAGGGAATCATTCTGGTCGCCATTATCCTGTTCGTATTTCTGGGCAACATCCGCGGGGCGCTGATCGTCTCGATGACGATTCCGTTCGCGCTGCTCTTTTCAGCGACATGCCTGAAACTGAAAGGCATTCCTGCGAACCTGCTGAGCCTGGGCGCGCTCGATTTCGGCATGGTGGTGGAAGGCGCTGTGGTGATGGTGGAGAACATCATCCGGCACTTGGGGCGGCGCGAAAGCGCAGGAAAGCCTCCGCGCCAACAGATCGCCGAGGCGGCACACGAGGTCCAGAGGCCGGTGTTTTACTCAATCGGCATCATTATCACCGCGTACATTCCGATTTTCACGCTGCAGCGCGTGGAAGGACGGCTATTCAAACCGATGGCGTGGACCGTGGCGTTCGCGCTCGCCGGAGGACTGATCTTCTCCATGTTGTTGGCGCCGGTGCTGGCGAGCTTCCTGTTTCCGAAGGGCACCAGGGAATGGCACAACCCGCTGATGAATCTGATCACGCAGGTCTACCGGACCACCTTATCGCTGGCGATCGAGTGGCGCTATGTCACCGTCGCCATCGGGGTGCTGTGTTTGGCCGGAACTCTAGCGCTGGCCACCGGCGTCGGCAGCGAGTTTCTGCCCCATTTGGACGAAGGCGCGATCTGGGTGCGTGGAACTCTCGCACCCAGCACCGGTCCCAGTGAAGGCATGCGGCTGGCGAATCAGGTGCGTCCTTTGCTGGCGTCGTTTCCCGAGGTGAAGGTCTCCACCAGCCAAGTAGGCCGGCCCGACGACGGCACCGACACGACGGGCTTCTCCAACACCGAATACTTCGTCGACTTGAAGCCTCGGGAGGAATGGCGTCCGATCTTTCATGAGGACAAAGAACAGCTGATCAGCGCGATCGGACGCGAACTGGACAAGATTCCGGGCGTAATCTGGAATTTCTCACAGCCCATCGCGGACAACATGGAGGAAGCGGTCAGCGGCGTGAAGGGCGAGCTGGCGATCAAGATTTACGGCGACGATTTGAAGGTGCTGGAGGATCTGGGCGACAAGATCGTCGACGTGATGCGCCGCATTCAAGGCGTACAGGATGTGGGCATGTTCCGCGTGCTGGGCCAACCAAACCTGAATATGGTGGTGGACCGCAAGAGAGCCGCCCGCTATCAAATCAACGTTTCCGACGTGCAGGACGCGGTTCAGACCGCGGTCGGCGGAACGGCCGTTGGGCAGGTACTGCAAGGCGATCAGCGCTACGACCTCGTGGTGCGCTACCTCGAGCCGTATCGCAACACGCAGGAGGCGATTTCCAACATTCGCCTGGTTTCGCCTTCGGGCGAGCGAGTGTCCCTGGCACAGCTTTGTTCGGTCAGCGTCGCCGACGGCGCTTCCCAGATTTACCGCGAGGGAGGCTCGCGCTACGTGGCGATCAAGTATCGCGTCCGGGGGCGCGATTTGGGCGGCACAGTGGAGGAGGCGATCAAGACCGTGGAGCGCGACGTGAAGCTGCCTGTGGGCTACAGCCTCGCCTGGGCGGGCGAATATGAGAGCGCGCAGCGGGCGCAGCGCCGGCTGGCGATCATCATCCCCCTTACGCTATTGCTGATTTTCTTCATCCTCTACACAATGTTCTCCTCGATGAAATGGTCCTTGCTAGTGCTGGCCAACGTGGCAATGGCTCCGGTGGGCGGCGTGGCAGCGCTGTACCTGACAGGCGTCCACTTCAGCGTGAGCTCCGGCGTAGGATTCCTGGCGCTCTTCGGAGTCTCCGTACAGACGGGCGTGATCATGGTGGAGTACATCAACCAACTGCGCTCGCGCGGATTGCCCGTGGTCGCTGCAGTGAAGACGGGCGCCATCGAGCGCCTGCGGCCGATCCTGATGACGATGCTGGTGGCGTCCCTGGGCCTACTGCCCGCTGCGACGTCGCACGGAATCGGCTCCGACTCGCAGCGTCCCTTCGCCATCGTGATCGTCGGCGGGCTGATCGGCGCGCTGGTGATGAGCGTCTACCTCCTACCAGCGCTGTACGTGTGGATCGCCGGAGATCGCGACACGCTGCCGAAGCCGGAACGGGAGTTCGTCGAGAGCGACTAACGGCAGGACATTCCCGGCCCGGAACTGATACCCTTTATAAAATCCTTTTTCGAGGTTGCCATGCGCAAACTTCTCCTTGCGGCGTTCGCTAATGCTGCCATTGTCTCCGCTGCCGATTCCGACGCCGTGCTCGCTCGGGTTGCCGCACACGCGGATCGGTTCGGCGCCGTTTCCCGCCGGATTTGGGAAGCGGCCGAGCTCGGCTTTCATGAAACGAAAAGTTCCGCGATCCTGCAAGAGGAGCTTCGGGCCAATGGCTTCAAGGTGGAGGCGGGAGTGGCGCAGATGCCCACTGCCTTCACGGCGAGCTACGGCAGCGGCAAGCCGGTGATCGTGATCATGGGCGAGTTCGATGCTTTGCCCGGCCTTTCGCAGAAAGACGTCCCGGAACTGACGCCCGTGCAGGCCGGCGCGCCCGGCCACGGCTGCGGCCACAATCTGCTCGGCTCGGCGTCGGCACTGGCTGCCGTCGCGATCAAAGAGGAGATGCAGGCCAAGGGCATCCCTGGCACGCTGCGATACTACGGCACGCCGGCAGAAGAAGGCGGCGGCGGGAAAATCTATATGATCCACGCCGGTCTGTTCAAGGACGTCGATGCGGTGCTCGCGTGGCATCCGAGCGACTCGAATAACGTGAACTTGGGTTCCTCGCTGGCGAACAACGGCGGGCGCTTCAAGTTCTATGGCGTCGCCTCGCACGCCGCAGCGGCGCCGGACCGCGGACGGTCCGCGCTCGACGGCGTCATGATCATGCTGCAGTCCGTCGAATTCCTGCGCGAGCACGTGCCTCAGGAAACGCGCATCCACTACATCATTACCAACGGCGGCAGCGCACCCAATATCGTTCCGGCCTTCGCCGAGACGAACCTGATTGCCCGCAATCCCGACGCCACAACGCTGAATGGCATCTGGGACCGCATCATGGACTGCGCCCGCGCGGGAGCGCTCGCCTCGGGCACGCGCATGGAGTTCGAACAAGGCACGAATTACGCCAACGTCCTGCCCAATGACGCTCTCGCCGAAGTGCTGGGCCGCGCGATGCAGAAATCGGGCGGCTATGAGTTCACCCCCACGGAGAAAACGTTCGCCGTGAGCATGCAGAAAACGCTGATGGGAGCGGTGCACTCGCCGGGTCCGGAAAAAGTGAAAACGGAGATGACCGAAGGCACAGGACCGGCGTCCACCGACGCGGGAGACGTGAGCTGGGTGGTCCCGACGGCTCAGTTCACCGCCGCGACGTTCGTCCCCGGCGTTTCTCCGCATACGTGGCAAGCGGCTGCCTGCGCGGGAACCAGCATCGGCCGCAAAGGCATGGTGGTGGCCGCCCGCACGCTGGCCGTCGCGGGCGTGGAGTTATTCCAGAATCCGGCGGAGCTGAAGGCCGCTAGAGATGCGTTCGAAAAGCGTCTCGCCGGGAGACAGTGGACCACGCGGATCGCACCGGGATCGAAGCCGCCGCTGGATTACGCGACGAAGTAGCGCCACGTTTACGCCGGAACGGGTACCATTCGGAAATGTACTGCCCTGCCTGCGCCGCGAAGATCGATCCTGGACAGACCGCCTGCCCGCAGTGTGGGCGTGTCGTCGCTTCGGAATCTGCGCGCCCGCGAAGCGTAGTTATGGCGGCGATTCTCTTGCTCATCTCCATGGCGAATGCGCCCGTGTCGATGGCTCTTGTGTTCGCCCGTCTCCAGACTTCTGTGCCCATGGTCTTTTTCGCTCAGAGCGCGGTTATTCTGATGCTCTGGCTGGCCCTGATCCTCCTGCTGTGGCAGCGCCGGGGCTGGGCGAGGATCGGCGTTCTGATCATGATCTTCTGGACGATCATCAGCATCGCGCTGAGCGTGACCCGCATCGGCGCGACGATCAACCTGCTGGTGCCTCTGGCGTCCCTCGCCTTGCGGATGTTTGCCGTGACGCTTCTCTATAACGTCGAATCGGCGCGCTGGTTCTCCGCCAGGCGCGCGGATTACTGAATCTCGAAATTCGCCGTCCGCTGGAACTTGTTCTGCGCGCTATCCACTGCGGTAAACTCCAGTTTGTAAGTGCCCGGCTCGACGTCCTTCAAGGGAACGAGCGCTGCGAAGGGCACCGTGGGACTCCCCGGCTTCTCCGGCACGGTGATGCGGAAGCCCCCGGAATCGAACTTCACACCGCCCTTGGCATCGTAAACGCGCATCTGGACGCCCATCAGCAGATCCTTCGGCATTTCCGCGCCAAGCAGCAGCGGCTCGTAAATCTCACAATAGAAAGCAAACCGCTCGTTTTTCTTGAACACCGGAGATCCGGCCGGAATCACCTGAAAGCCTTGCGCGATCAGAGGCGTCCGATCCTCCAGCAGCGCTGTTTCCAGGTTTTGATCCGCCTCCGCCACTTTCACGAAACGCGAGCTCAGCGCCAGCGAACTGATGCCGAATTTCTTCACGTCATACGGGTCCACCACCAGCGGCTGTTCGAGCTTGCCGAAGTTCTGCCCGCCCGCGCTGAACACCACTTTCAGTGTGTATTTCCCGGCCGCGATGTCGAACTGATTTTCGTAGTGATAGATCTTCTGCTGAAACTCTGCCACTTCCTTTTCATTAGCCAGATCCACCTTGACGGAATCACTGAAACGCGCGGCCACGCTGCCGTCGGGCTTGTATGCAATCCCCAAAACGTTCATCGTCGAATGCTGCCTGCCCTTCTCCTTTTCAAACTTCAGCGAGCTCGACGGCATCTCCATCGCCACGTTCACGCGGGCCACATTGAATCCCGTAAAAAAGTACGGAGCCTGAAGCGACGCCTTGACGTTCCCGGCGCCGGGCGCCGCCGCCTGGCCTTCCAGGGTCTTCTCCGTGGGCGTCTGCGCCAGCACGTCCTTATTCTTCGCCGTGCAGTAACCGGTGCGCGCGCGCACCGTGTAGCCGTGATCCACCTTCACATGAATCGTGTGGCAGGCCTCCTTGCCTTCTTCCAATGCAGGGGGCGTGTAGCCGAGCAGGTAGAACTCATTTAACTCCTTGGCGATCTTCTCCATCCCTCCCAGCAGATCGTTGGTATTGGCAATGACGAAGCCTCCCGTGCCGTCGGCCAGCATGTACATCAACTCCTGATTGGTGGTCGCCGTTTCCGGAATCTTCGGAACGAGAATACGCGTTGGCGCGACCGGCGTCACCGCACCGCCATTCCTGCCAACCGGCGAAGTAGTGCCGCCCGTGCCCCTTCCACCTCCCGTGCCACCGGTTCCTCCGGTGCCTCCCGTTCCTCCGGAACCTCGGCCACCGCCGCCGGTGGGACTGCCACCCGTAGGACTCCCGCCGCGTCCGCCGCCTCCCGTGCCTCCCGTGCCTCCTCCTCCGCCGCCGCTGCCGCCAGTTCCACCGCCGGTGCCGGGACCGCGCCCCTGATACATCACATGCTTAAACGGAGACTCCTGCGCCGGCTGCACCAAACCTGGAGCGGTCACCAAACCGCGTACGTCGATCGGATAGATGGCCACGTTGGACCGGTTGCACACGTCGATGGTCGCCGTCACCTCCGAGTATTGATCCACCGTCAACCGGAACCCGGCCGTTAGCAGGACCAGCGACTTGCGCCCGGGAATTTTCGCCAGATTCTTCGCCAGGCTGCGAACGCCCAGGATCATGCTCCGCGCGCCGAAATCCGCCGCCGCGAGCCCCATGCTGAGGTCCCCTGGCGAGGCGCCAACGGGCGCCTGCAACCCGGTGACCACGGCCTTGAGCCGCGCCGCATCGGCGGTGAAATTCTGCGCGATCTGTAGCGCTCCGTTGTAATTCACCAGGGCCATCAGACGGTTCGGCCCGGCGTTTGATTCGATGAAGCTGACCGCCGCCTTGCGAGCGGTGGCTTGCTCGCCGAAGCTCATTGTCGAATTGTCGAAATACAGCACGAGATAGCGCGGCTGGCTGGCCAGCGGCGACGCGGAGTCCGCCTCAAAAGAGAAACTCTTGATGGCCTGCTCCTTGTTGTCTTCGTAGACCTTGAAATCCTTCTGCCTCAGATCACGGACGTAGGCGCCTTTCTTGTCGGTGACCACCGCATCCACCAGCACGATGTTGGTCTCCACGCGCAGCACGTTGTTCGGATCGCCGGGCAGCGGTTTTGAGTCCTGCGCCGCGCCGAGAACCGTTATCAATAGCAATGCGGAAATCATTCTCATAAGCACCTCTACGGAATCTCCACGACGCGATTTCGCGCCGCCATCGTCTGCCCTTCGCTATCTCTCACCACCAGCCGGACCACGTAAGTGCCCGGCTTTACGTCAAAACTCGTCTTCAGCGCGACGCCGGCGGCGACCCTCGCCTCAAACGTCTCTTCCTTGAGCCGCATCTCCACGTCTTTCTGAATCGCGCTCACCAGAATCCCGTTGCTGTCGAACACCGCCGAAACCACGTTCAGCGTGTTGCGATTCCTACCGTCCAGCTTCTTAAAGCGGATGTGCTTCAAGTCCACCTTGGCCAGCACGGAAAGCTTCGCGTTGCCATCAGTGGGCTTAAAAAACTGCGTTTGCACGTCCACCGGAATGTCCGACATCTCCTCGCGCGAAAACAGAGCCACGCGAATCTCTTCCTTGGCATCCTCGGCTGGATCGCTAGCGTGCTTGGGCGCGTAATATCCACGCCGCGCCTGGAGCGTCAGCCCCTTCGTATCCTTCACCGTGACCTTGAGCGCGTGGTACGCTCCGTCGAATCTCAAGTTCTGAGGAGAGAAGCCCAGCATATATAGAAACTCAGGAGTTTCGGCCGTTCGCCGGAAGCCTTCCTGCAGATCGTTGTTGTTTTGAAAGAACACGCCGCCGGTGCCGGCGGCCAACTCCCAGAGGACGTTGGCATCAGCCTCTGCCGCCTCGGTCTGATAGCGCGCTTTATTGGCCGCCGCCACCGGACTTGTAATGCTCTGGCTCAAGTCGCCGCCGGGGACCATCGTATACAATCCTCGCGCGTCCAGCGTATTGATGGTCACGTTGGAGCGGATCGCGCGGTCGATGACCGTCGTTTCCTCCTGCAGACAATTAAACGTGACCAGAAAGCCTGAGGACACCAGCACGATGTTCCGTTGTCCCGGCATCGCAGCCATCCGCTGCACGACGGCTTTCAGCGTTGCTAGCGAGATCTGCACGTCCGCTTCGGAGACGCCCAGCACTTGCGCCGCGACATTTTGCACCAGCGATTGGGCCAGCTGCATTGTTTGGGCTGGCGTGGATCCAACCACCATCCCGCAGGCGATGGCCTCCATCGCGGACGCATTGAGCGCGATCAGATCGTTCTTGGTGATAATCAGATCGGCCTGATAATCGCTGATATCCGGACACGCGTTCGCCATGGACACGTTGCGCGACCGCGGCATGATCCGGTTCATGGTCTCGATGAGCTTTTCGCGATCGTCGGTAAACTCCACCGCATTCTGGCCCGAGGTCGTGTAAATTGCCGCCCGGTCGGCGGGCTTCATCGATTGCGCCAAGTACTTCGCCGCCGCCGAACGCGCCTGGGCCAGATCGCCGAACTTGGTGTGCATGTCATCGAACAGATAGGCCGTGAATCGGCTGGCCTGTGGCGCCACGGCGGATCTTTTCTCGTCCTCGGGAGCGTCAGCCGCCACCTCCAGGGGAACCACGCGCCCATCCGCTTTTTCGATGGCGAATCGAGCAATCACCTGCGGCTTGCCTTTGTCGAAAAGCTGAAAATCCTCTTTCTTGAGCGTCCCGATGGCGCGGCCCCCGGCGTCGCGCACGACGACCGGAACGATCACCAGATTCACCCTTGAACTAAATGTGGTCACCGTATCGCGTGAGGCGATTTCCGGAGACTTATCGGCGGGAGCCTGCGAAAACCCCGGCAGAACGCACAGGAACAAGAGCGCCAATCGGGTGCGTGCAGGGTGCATAGGTTGATCTGTTCATTCTACTGGATCTGAATCGCCCCGAAATAAGCTGCCATCAGCGCCTCCCGAAAGTCGGGAGCCAAAGCGGGCGCGGGCATCAATGTCGCGGATCGTAATCCATTTCGCCCGAACAGCTGTGTTACATTAGCCCCAAGATTCTTATGCTCTGTCGCCGAATCCTCCTCTCCCTCGCCGCCGTGTCCGCGGTCTTCGCCGCCGAACCGGATGGCGCCGCCCTGTATAAGGCGCACTGCGCCATGTGCCATGACGCCGCGACGCCACAGCCGCGCACGCCGACTCATGCCGATCTCGCCTCCCGCACACCGGAGTCGATCCTCAAGGCCATGTTCGACGGCGTCATGATGCCGCAGTCGTTCGGCCTCAATCAGGAAGAAGGCCGCGCGATCGCGAAGTTCCTCACTGGCAAGGAGGTCTCCGCCGCACCAGTTCAGGCCATGGCGGGAAAATGCTCCGCCCCGCCCAAGCCTCTCGCGATCGCCGCGACGGATTGGAACGGATGGGGCAACGGCCCGGACAACACGCGGTATCAGCCGAAGCCCGGCATCGCCGCCGCCGATGTGCCGAAGCTCAAGTTGAAGTGGGCCTTCGGATTCCCCAACGAGACCATGGCGAATTCGCAGCCTACGGTTGTCGGCGGACGCATCTTCATGGGCAGCGCGCGAGGCGTGATCTACTCGCTGGATGCCGACACCGGCTGCCTGTATTGGACTTACAATAGCGGCGCGACCGTGCGCAATGCCGTCAGCGTCGGAAAGATTGGCTCGCGTTACGCGGTGTTCTTCGGCGATGCGAAGGCCTTCGTCCAGGCCATCGACGCGGACACGGGCGAGCCCATCTGGAAGGTGAAGATCGAGGAGTTTCAACAGGCCAAAGTCACCGGCAGCGTGACGTTCTACAATGGCCGGGTTTACGTCCCGATCGCCGACCTGGAAGAGCCTTCCGCCATGTCGCCCGCCTATGAGTGCTGCAAGTTCCGCGGCAGTATCACCGCGCTCGACGGCGAGACCGGAAAGGTGATCTGGAAATCGTTCACGGTCCTCGATCCCGCCAAGCCATACAAAAAGAGCAGTACGGGAACCCAGCTTTACGGACCCGCGGGGGCATCCGTCTGGTCCGCCCCGACGATCGACACAAAGCGCAAACTGGTCTACGCGGCAACCGGCAACTCCTTCACCGACGTGGAAATTTCCACCAGCGACGCCGTGCTCGCCTTCGATCTCGAGACTGGAAGACTGGTCTGGGCCACCCAGGTCTCTACCGGCGATAACTTCACCATGGCCTGCGGCAAGCCCGGCACCGCGAATTGCCCCGAGAACAAAGGTCCAGACACAGACTTCGGCACCTCGCCCGCGCTTCGCACCATCGGAGGCAAACAGATCATCGTGGTCGGCCAGAAGTCCGGCATCCTGTGGGGCCTCGATCCCGATAACAAGGGCAAGGTTCTCTGGAAGGCGCAGGTGGGCAAAGGCGGAGCTCTCGGCGGCATCGAATGGGGCCACGCGGTCGACGACACTACCGCCTACGCGCCCGTCTCCGACCGTTTTCAACCGGGAGCGCACGGCCTGATCAGCGCCGTCGACCTGAAGACCGGACAGACGCTCTGGACTACGCCAACGCCTGATACCGGATGCAAACCCGGCTCGCCCGGCTGTCAGACGGCCATGTCCGCCGCGACCTCGGTGATCCCAGGAGCCGTTTTTGCCGGTGCGATCGACGGGCACCTGCGCGCCTTCGACACGAAGAACGGTGAAATCATCTGGGATTTCGACGCAAACCGCACCTTCGACGCGGTCAACAAAGTCCCCGCCAAGGGAGGCTCCTTCGACGGCCCTGGTCCGGTGATCGTCAACGGTATGGTGCTGTCGTCCTCCGGCTACGGCATGTGGGGAGGCGCGGGCGGCAACGTTCTGCTGGCCTTCACAGTGGGCGGCAAATGACGTTCGATCACCTGCGCACGCTCGTCGGGCAGGAGGTCGGCGTAAGCCCATGGCATGAGATCACGCAGGCGCAAATCGACCAGTTCGCCTCCATCACCGGGGATCATCAGTGGATCCATGTCGACCCGGAGCGCGCCCGGCGGGAATCGCCCTACCGCGCGACGATCGCTCATGGATTCCTCACCGTTTCGATGCTGTCGACACTGATCAATGAGTCCGTGCAAATCGAGGGAGGCTATCGTCTTCGCATCAATTATGGCTTCAACCGGCTGCGCTTTACCGGAGCGGTCCCGGCTGGCTCGCGCATCCGTGGACGGTTCACGCTGCAATCGGTGAAGGAGATCGAGGGCGGCGTGGAACTGGTGTGGCTATCGACCGTCGACGTCCAGGGCCGGGAAAAACCGGCGTTAGTCGCCGAATGGCTCGGCCGAACCTATTTTTAGCGCGCGCAGGTCCGATAAGGGCATTGTGAGCAGGTTCACAGACGACGCGCTGAACATCCTGGACGCAGCCGAATCCGCTGCCGCATGCTCACACACGACCATTCTTATCGGCCAGGACGGCCATATCCACATGATCGCGGACTCGGATTGGCCGCTCGATTCACTGAAGCTGCATCACGGCGCAAGAACGGCGTATCGCGTGAGTCAACACCAGGGCTCAGTGAGAGTGGAAGCCCGGGAAGGCAACCGGAGGTGCGTGATGGAGTCTGCCAAACCCACCCAAATCGCAAGGTTGTTGTTGGGCAATTAGCGGAGTGCACGTGGGGCAGCGCCATGCGCTGCCAGCGGAGATTTATCTCCACGATCCCACGCTATTCAATCGTGCGAATTTACCATCGCAGGCTCCCTCACATTCAGCCCGACAACGCCGACTTCTTCGTGACCTGGAGGCTCAACGGGTCAATTCCTGTCGCCCGTAGAACCGGCCTGTCGCACTAACGGACCCGCGTGTAGCGGAATGCGTGATCCGCATCCTGGCCGCTGGCGAATCAGAATGGAAGTTGAACGACCTCTCTGCATGGGTCGTCATGGCAAACCACATTCATATCTTGCTGCATCCCCGGGCTCCGCTGAGCAAAATTCTGATGAACATCAAGAGCGCGAGCGCGCGCGAGGCGAATGCAACTCTCGCGCGCAACCGGTCAGCCGTTTTGGCAGGATGAATCGTACGACCACTGGGTCCGTAATGACCGCGAGCGTAACGCGATTGTTCGCTATATCGAGTTCAACCCGGTGAGGGCCGGCCTGGTGGTTCAGCCCGGCGATTGGCCCTGGTCCAGTGCCACGGCAGCGCATGGCGCTGCCCCACAGCCTCTGCCACAACAGTCCCCAGAGATGAGCGCCGTCAAGACATCACTCCCCCGTCCGCGTGACCCTCTCGGTCAACTTCTGCCCTGTCTGTTTATCCGAGCCGACCATCTCCGCGAACGCCGGGAACGCCATCAGGAACGATGAACGCATCTGCACGAAGATCTTATCCACCAGCGCTTCCCTGCCCCCGATCACCGCCTCGGCCTTCACGCCCGCCCCGTCGAGAAAGACGTGGATCTCCTTCTCCTTGTGGCTCACCACCCTCAATTTGTAGGAATCCGGACCATCCTGGCGAATCGTGAACCCGTACGCTTTGGCTCGCTCGATGAAGTTCAGTTCCTGGCGGCGGCCATCCTCCGCCGCCATGATCCAGTACGCGACCACCGGCTGCTTCTTGTCGAAATGACCATCCGGCAGCAGGCGCGCGTCATACTGCACACGGTTCGCGTTGGAGCTTTTTTCAATGCTGAACAGCGGCACGGAGCGCACCTGCGCGACGCCGATCACGGCCATACCCCAGAAAATCATCCAGCGCATCAGGACTTCACCGCCATCACGCTCTTGGTCGGCAGGCACCACAGGAAGCCATGGGACGCGACCGTCACGTCCTTTGCGCCAAGCTTCGTCAACTCCGCCGCATAGTCGCCTACATGGAGAATGTCGAGGATCAGCAGTTTTCCGCCCGGCCTCAGCACACGGTACATCTCGATGACCGCTTTCATGCGATCCTCGTCGTCGTGAAAATTGTGGATCGCGAGCGCCGATACAGCCACGTCGAAATTCTTTTCCGGATACACCAGCTTGCGAACATCACCCGATTCAAACCGCGTCTTATCGGCCACGCCTTCCTGCTTGGCGTTCGCTTTCGCCGCCTCCGCTGAATTGCCCGAGAGCGCGGCGGCATCCCATGAGTCGACCCCGGTGGCCTTGCCCGACTTCAGCCGCTTGGCGATGCCGACCGTCATCAATCCTAGCCCGCACCCAGCGTCCAGAACTTTCTCGTCGCCGTTCAGGGCCAGCGAATCAAGCAATTCGTCCCGCAGCGCCAGCTTCGCCGAGCGGCTCGACCAGGTCATATACCCGCCCACGCCGGCAAAGATCGCCGCCAGAACCGCGAACACGGCTAGCAAGGTCGCCGCCGGACCCGGATACTCGGTCTTGTTCATCAGGAACACGGCGAGCCCAAAGGCGAACGTCCACCCGGCGCGCGAGAACATACGCTTGACCAGGAGCGGCGCGTCCAGGCCGTAATCCGGCTGTGTCGCTTCGGCCATTAGACAGCCGCCTCCACCGGAGCCGCCTGTTCGAGGGGCTTTTTGAATTTGCACTCGTTATTGGGGCACTGGGCGAAAGCGCCCGCCTTCAAATACTTCTCGATCAGATAGCTGCTGCCGCAGTTCGGACATTTCTCCGCCACCGGCTTGCCCCAGGCCACGAAGTCGCACTCCGGATAGCGGTTGCATCCATAAAACGTCTTGCCGCGTTTCGATCGCCGCTCCACCACTTCGCCCTCGCTACAATTCGGGCACTTGACCCCGATGGTCTTCTGTTTGACGAACTTGCAGGTCGGATAGTTGCTGCAGGCGACGAATTCGCCGTAGCGGCCGAACTTCTTCACCAGATTGTTGCCGCACTGCGGGCATTTTTCTTCCAGCGGCACATCCTTCTGCTGCTGCGCCGCGCCCAACTGCTTGGTGGTCTTGCAGTCCGGATAGCCGCTGCAGGCGAGGAATTGCCCGAAGCGGCCCTTTTTCAGCACCATAGGACGGCCGCAGTTGTCACACATCTCGGCCTCATCCTGCTCGGAGACCTCGCCCGTATCCGCCGCCGGAAGCTCGCGCGTGTTGGTGCAATCGGGATAGCCCGTGCAGGCGATGAACTTGCCGTGACGGCCCCATTTGATCACCATCGGCTTGCCGCACTTTTCGCAAATCTGGTCGGTGGGCTCCTCCATGCGCTTAATGTCGGTCATGTGCTCGGCCGCATGATCCAGATCCTTGGTGAAGCGCTCGTAAAACTCGCTCATCGCCGTGCGCCAGTCGATCTTGCCGTCTTCGATCTCGTCCAGCTCCTCTTCCAGGCGCGCCGTGTAGTTCACGTCGAACAGATCGCTGAAGCTTTCGAGCAACAGGTCCGTGACCACCTCGCCCAGTTCCGTCGGCGAGAACTTGCCGCCCTCTTTGCGGACGTACTCGCGCTCTTGAATGGTCGAGAGGATCGACGCGTAGGTCGACGGACGGCCCACGCCGTCGGCTTCCAGTTCCTTCACCAGCGTTGCCTCAGTAAAACGCGGCGGCGGCTCGGTAAAATGCTGTTCGGGATCGATCGAGCGGAACTTTAGCGTCTCGCCCGGCGTCACCGCCGGAAGCTTATGCTTGCGCTCCTCATCGTCCTCGTCCTTGGCGTCCTTGCCTTCTTCGTAGACCTTCAGGAAGCCATCGAACTTCTCCACGCTGCCCGTCGCGCGGAACAGATAAACCGACTTGTCCTTGCCGGAGGCTTCCACATCGATGGTGGTCTGGTCGAACACCGCCGGCGACATCTGCGATGCCACGAACCGCATCCAGATGAGACGGTATAGCTTCAGCAGATCCTCGTCCAGGTACGACGCAACGCTTTCCGGCGTCCGCATCGCCGACGTGGGACGCACGGCTTCGTGGGCGTCCTGAGCGTCTTTCTTGCTCTTGTAGAAATTCGGTTTCTCCGGCCGGTAATCCGCGCCGAAGCGCTCCCCGATCAGCGTCCTCACCTCATCGAGCGCATCATTGGACACCCGCGTCGAATCGGTACGCATGTAGGTGATCAGACCAACGGAGCCTTCCTCCCCAATCTCGACGCCTTCATACAGTCTCTGCGCCAACATCATGGTGCGCTTCACGCTGAACCGCAGCTTGCGCGCCGCTTCCTGCTGCAGCGTCGAGGTGATGAACGGGGGCACCGGGTTGCGCCGCTTCTCCCGATTGACGACGCTCTTGACGACAAACGCCGCGCCGTCTAGGGTATCGACAATCGCCTTTGCGCCGGCTTCGTCCGCGATCTCGACATTTTCCCCGTCCCGCTTCGCCAAGTGGCAGACCAGCTGCGGAGGTTTCTTTGCGGCCAGGTGGACATCAATGGTCCAGTACTCGCGCTTTTGGAACGCGCGGATCTCGCGCTCGCGTTCGACGATCAGCCGCAGAGCCACCGTCTGTACGCGCCCCGCCGACAGTCCCCTGCGGACCTTGTCCCACAGCAGCGGCGAGATCTTGTAGCCCACCAGCCGGTCCAGAATCCGGCGCGCCTGCTGGGCGTCGACTAAGTGCAGATTCACCGAGAGCGGCTGTTCAAAAGCCTTCTGAATAGCGTTCTTGGTGATTTCATTGAACATCACCCTGTAAAACTTGGGGCCATCTTTGGACTTGGTCTGCAGTTCCTCCTGGAGGTGATAGCAGATGGCTTCGCCCTCGCGGTCCGGGTCAGCCGCCAGATAGATGTTCGAAACACCCTTGGCCGCCGTCCTGAGCTCCCCGATCAGCTTCTTCTTGCCCTCGATTACTTCATATACGGGCTTGAAGTCGTTATCCACGTCCACCGAGAGATTCTTCTTGGGAAGGTCCTTGACGTGTCCGAGCGAGGCTTTCACTACGAACTGCTTGCCGAGATACTTACCGATCGTTTTCGCCTTCGCCGGGGATTCGACGATGACGAGACTTTTTTCCATATGGGTTACGATTCCAGATTTCTTGAGTTATGAGAGCGAAACAACCGAATGTTACCACGATCGGAAGGAAGTGAGCCTTCAATCGCTCCAAACCTTAATATAGCTTCTACCGGGCAGTTGGCGCACGAGCCCACTCATCTCCAGCTCGAACAGGGCCGACATCACGTCGGACGCACTCAGGCCTTCCGTCAAGTCCAGCAGGGTATCGAGACCGAGCGGCGTATCGTACTTCAGAACCTTCAAAATGGCTCCGGTGTGTGGCCTTATTTCCGATGCTGGGAACGCCGAACTGGATTCAGCAGGAGATTTCCCTCCTGTATTCAATTGGTTACGGCGCTGCTCCAGAAGCCGTCGCCGGTCTTCGGCCTTCAATTCCTCCACCACGTCGGTCCATTCCTGGACCAGCTTTGCCCCCTGTTTGATCAGCAGATTCGGCCCCCAACTCATCTTCGAAGTGACGTTTCCCGGCACCGCGAACATCTCCCGGTTTTGTTCGCTGGCCAGCTTCGCCGTAATGGTCGAGCCCGAATACTCGCCCCCCTCCACCACTAGGACCCCGACGCTCATTCCGCTGATAATCCGGTTCCGGACGGGAAAATTCTGGGGGTACGGTGGGGCTCCCATGGGAAATTCGGAGATCACCAACCCCTTTTCGGCCAGGGTCTCCGCCAGTTTCCGGTTTTCCGACGGATAGACCTCGTCCACCCCGCAGCCGAACACGGCAATTGTATCCCCTTGAACCTCCAGGACGGCCCGGTGCGCCGCGGTATCGATACCGCGCGCCATCCCGCTGGTGATGGTCAGCCCCGCTTCGCTCAGATCCTTGGCCAGCCGCGCCGCCACTTGGGTGCCGTATGCGGTCGGCCGTCTGGTTCCGACAATCCCCAGCATCAGTCGGTCCAGCAGTTCCACCCTCCCCCGGGCGAACAGGAGCGGAGGAGGGTCGAAAATCTCCCGCAGACGCGGTGGGTAGCGAGAATCGGTGATCGGCACCAGTTCCACGCCCGCCTTGGCGACATCTTCGTGCTGCTGCGCCGCATCCTCGAATGCGCACCCGCTGGCGATGCTTTGCGCCACTGCGGCCGAAAGGCCTGCCGTCTCCAGTTCCGCCACTGAGGCCTGGAAGATGGCGCGGGGCGACCGGAAGATTTCGACGAGAAGTCCCGCTTTGCGGGTTCCCAGGCCTACAGCCATCCGTAACGCGAGCCAATAGAGGGAATCGTCGGTACTCAGCACAGGTTGCATCATGTTGGTGGTGGATTCAGGGCGCGGGAAATCTCACCTGCGGTACCCTGGAAGCGATGAGCAAAGCAACCTATGACGACGTTAACCTGATTCTCCGCCTCTACGAAATCCGCCGCGAAGAGAAGCTCCGCGCAGCCCGGGTATGGTTCGTGACGAATTTCAAAGTAAAGACTGTGGCCGAGATGAGTGCGCTCGCCGCCCCGGGAAGTGAAGCCAACGCCTATTTCCGCCAGTCGACATCCTATTGGGACATGGTGGCTGGCTTTATTACCGCTGGCGTCCTGGACCAGGAGCTGTTTTTCGAGAGCGGCCGCGAGCTGCTTCTGTTCTGGCTACGATTAAAGCCGATCGCCGCCGAATACCGGCAGGTCACCAAGTCCACCAAGGCCTGGTCCAACATGGAAACCGTCGCCAACGCCTTTGCCGAGCACATGGGCAGGGAAGCGTTCGACGCTTTCGCCGCGCGCGTCGCCGGATGACGCCCGAGGAACAAGACGAACAGGACGGCGTCCTCGTCTATATCGCCAAGCGTCTCAAAGAGGCGCTTGCCATCGAGGAGCTCTTCAAGGCAGCCGGGCTCGAATATCTGGTCGAGCCCGATACCTATTCGGGCGGCCTGATCTTCAAGACCCAGCGCACCGGCGCGTTTTTTTATGTGTCTCCCGAGGATGAGCAGGCGGCTCGGGCGCTGCTGAAGAATGCAGGCTATAAGGCGACAGAGTTGAATTAACCGAACACCCGTCTTTGGGACGAAGTTAGGGACGGTTTCGTACGTCGCGGCTTCCGCCGGATTCGTCGACTCAGCATTGGAAAGGCGTTTCGTAAGGGCGTTACGATTCCAAACTCAGTAAGAGCCCGCTCCCCGATTGATCGCAAAATCAGTGATGGTGGAGCTGCGTGCGATCTTTTCGAAGATTCATTCGTCTCTGGTTCGGCCTGAAAGCCCTGGGTCTCTTGGTCAGCATTGTCTTCTTCCTGTTCTCGGTACTGATGGGGCGGATGGAGGTCGACCGCACTCGTCTGATCGCCACGGTGATGGGCGTTTTTGCTCTTGACCTGTCCGCGGCCATCGCCTGGTGGAGGCTGAAGAAAGGCCATCGGTTTGGACGTACCTGGGCGATTATCGCCAGCACGGCAGCTTTGGTTCCTTCCAGTCTGTTTTTGATCCTGAAACCCGGGCACTATCCTTTTACGATCTTCGGGGGCGGTTTCCTCGGCTTAGCCGGGCTGGTAGCCTTTGCGGACAGGAACTCCGCGCTCGAAATGGACGATGCGCACCTCCGCAGGAAGGTGCGGGTTGCCGGTGACGGGACCAGTAAGCTCAACGACTATGTCGCGCAGGGCATCTCGATGGGCATTATTTGGGTGGCGTTCCAGCTATGTAACCAGTGGGCGGCAAACCACGGGCTGGCGCGTCCAGGCCTGATCTCATACCTGGTACAGCTCAACATCAGCGTGTTGCTCACCACGCTCTTTCACGAGCTGGGACACCTCGCTGCCGGATTGGCCTGCGGCAAGATATTGCGCGTATTCCAGGTCGGGCCCTTTCGATGGGCTGTCCGCAACGGGAAATGGAGGTTCGAGTTTCAATTGCGAAAGTTCTATGGAGGAGGGGTGGCGATGGTCGCCCCCGACCTGATCAATATGCGCAGCCGACAGGCATTGTTGCTCACGGGTGGTCCTGTCGCATCGTTGGTGATGGGCTTGACCTTCACCCTGATAACGCTCACCGCGTTTGGCCACTTCTGGCAGCAATATTGGAGCCTACTGAGCACCCTGGCGACGCTTTCCATTGCCGGCTTCGTTGTGAATCTGATTCCGCTCAAGCCGGAAAGTCAGTATTCGGATGGCGCACAGATATATCAGATCCTCACCAACGGACCGTGGGCGCGCGTCCATCTCGCCTTCGCGATGGTGACCACGAGCGCAGTCGCTCCCATAAGACCGCGCGACTTCGACATGAACGTGATCAACCAAGCCGCCGATTTTGTTCGACACGGCGAGCGAGGATTGCTGCTCCGCCTGGTAGCATGCAAACACTATATCGACAAGAATCGGATCCCCGAAGCGCTTGCGAGCATGGCGGAGGCGGAGGAGCTCTATGAAGAATGTAGGTTCGAAAAGCCCCAGGATATTTTGGCGGAATTCGTGTTTGTAAATGCCCTTTATAAACGGGACCTTGCCGGGGCAGACCTGTGGTGGCAACGGATCGAAGGGCTGCGTAAGATCGACCCTGATGCCGATTATTGGCGGGCAAAGAGCTCTCTTCTCTGGCTGAAAGGAGAGCAGGAAGAAGCATTCGACGCATGGGAGCGCGGCAATGCGCTGGCGCAAAAACTTCCTTCGGCTGGCACCTATCAATTCACGCGGTCCTGCTTCGCCAAGTTGCGTAAGGCGCTGGACACGCCGATTCGACGGAAAAACGGGAAAAACGTGGACGGAGGAGACTGTCCCGTCGTTCTTGGCAACGCATCCGTCGGCACCACCGTCAGTCCATCTCTATGAAAACCGGGGACGAGACCGTCCCGTCGCTCTCAAATCCGCAGGACCATCAGGTAGCTCATTTCTTCCGCAACGGTAACTCCGATTCCCTGGCCCATTTCAGCCCACGGCGTGAGAGTCCGTGTGAAATCCTTCCTTCTTGACTGGCATTCCGGGAGAGGAGGGGACAGACAGCCTGTCCACTGAACACGATTTATTGAAAGTGCGGCGTTTGTGGTCAGTCCCCTTCGCCAGGGAAATTTCCGCGTAAAGCGCGTCTTCACACAGACTCGCGAGCCAGGGGATTGCTCAGGCCGTCCCGCTCTTTCCTCCTTGCTCAGGTTTAGGAAGTGGGAGAAGCTCCAGGCGAGGACCCGTGAGAACTTTGCAATCGAGCACCTGGAAATCGATGCCGTAGCCTGGTACGTGCCAGTCTGCCACGGTACGGAGCACTTCAGCCCGGCAGCGTAAGATCAGCGTTGCTCCCAGAGGAGGCCCTAAACTCGGCCCGGCAATGATCACATCACATTGAACTTCCTCAGATGGCGCGAACAGTTCCGGTGAGTTACAGTAGAATCCCTCGCACGTGATATCCTCGACAAGAGCCTCGAACACTCGCGGCTCTCCCAGGCGATGCAAACGAACCGGGCGAGGCAGCCTTAAATAGGGCCGTCTTCGAGCATTCCGTCGATCGGTAGCTAAAATCTGGCCGTCGAGCTTCAGAATCCATTCCTGAATTAGGCTTCCCGCCGAACCTGACTCTGGAAGTCTGGGTGCGTGCCTACCGGATCTTTGGATATTTTCCATGTTACTCCCTCGCGCTATCAGAGGCAATAAACACATCCTGGATCAAGACGCCGGCGTGAAACGCCGCGCCCGCCGGACGGCAATACCGGACTTCAGCCAGGATGAACAGGTTGGAAAGATGAACCTGGACGATGGTGCCTCTCATCAATTCGCAGGGAACGAGAAGCTTCAGCCCGTCCTTGGAAGTGTCCAATATCCTCGTCTCTTTGCGGCCACTCGGCTGTGGTCCGAGTATGGTCAGCCCGGCGGGATTATCGGTCGGCACGCGCACATTTTTCCGTCTTTCCAGCCTAAGCTTGTGCTTGGACTTTTCAGGTGCGGTCCGGTCGCTCATTGAAGCGCTGACCTCTTGAAGCCGCCCGCCACATGACGCGCAAGCTCTAACGTGGAAGTCGACGACGATGGAAAGGTCCTCTGGCAATTGACCCAGGACGTACGATTCTAGATGCTCTGCCTGCACATGCATTGGCCTGTCTCCTCCCAATTAGCAGGTTCCCAACATCCCGTCAGCGCCTGGGGCTGGGCCCGCTTTCGCATTTTCATTTCAAAACCCTCTCGAAACGTGCCGTTATTTTCATGATTACAACGTTTATGCCCTGATACTAACGCTGAGGCATCGACAATACAATACACTTTTCGCACCGAATGCCCGTTTTGGACCAAAGCGGGCTTTTATAAATTAAATATGGGGCCCGTGGATTTCAATTCTAAGGGGCGGAAGTTAGGGGCGCGGGCACCGGACTTTTCCCGCCGTGACCTGTTCAGACTTTCAGTAGAGGCGAGAAAAAACGGGAAAAAGGGGGACGGACGGGACTGTCCCGTCGCTTCATGGCAAGGCATCCGTCGGCACCATAGTCAGACGAGTCCATTTCTCTAAAGAGTCTCGCCGATTCGAGTTTGGGCCGAAGTTAGGGACGTCCGCAGTTTCCATCGGCCATGATGGCAGACCATGCTTGACGAGGGACGGTCTCGTCCGTCCCTCGTTTTCCTCGTTTTCTCCTCGTTTTCTTCGTTTTCTCGTTTTCCCCTCGTTTTTCCCAGTAATCGGCGGAGGAACCCTGCGATTCTAGCGTTCTTGTTGGTCGAGGTTATGTATTTCTCTCCTCGAAATGAGCGCGTAAGTAGGCCTGCCGCAGGATCAATTCCCACTTACCATTGCATCTAGAAATAGATGCTTCGGTAGTACGGTTCTGAGCCCTGGCAGGACTACCGGGGCTGGCCCCGTCGCAGACCCCAAAGTCCGCGCGCCGAGAGGATGAAGGTGAAGCCCCCGAGCCCGCCGAGCGCCCAGACGAAGAAAAAGCCGCCGGGGGACTTGGCGATCTCGCCGTAATGTGCCCCCCTCATGTGGATGACGGGCATGGCTGCCGCGAACAATCCGACGAGCAGCATGATGACGTGCCCCGATCGCCGTTCGGGGAGCACGAGCGTCCCGTACAGGAAGACCGCGAGGACGAGCAGGGCAATGTTTGAGCTCTCGGCCTTCGATATCCCACGGACGATGTCGTCCGTAATGTGAAGCGTCAACAAGAGGATCGAGAGCAGAGACGCGACGGTTAACATGACGTTGTGTTTCATTGCGGGAGCGGTTTTTCGCCACCTTTCACACAGACTCGTCAGCCAGGGGATTCGCTGACCTCACTCGTTCTCCTCAATAGGAAGACTACGCCTGCCCGGCCGCCTTTGCCTCGTTGTCGGGGGAAGGGCGCTTCAGCCCAGGCACGATCATCGGAACCTGGCTTTGGTATCGGCGGTAGGCCTCTCCATGGAACGACACCAAATCCCGCTCTTCAAGCGCGATGCCCACGAAGATGTACCCGGTCGTGGCGATCGCAAAAAGCAGGTGCCCGGCGGTCATCGAAGGCGTGAACCAGAACGCCATTAAGAAACCCAGATAGATCGGATGGCGGACCAGCTTGTAGAACAAGGGCGCGCGAAACCCTGGGTTCGTGTATGCTTCACCCTTCAGATTGGCATAGACCTGCTTCAAGCCGAACAGGTCGAAATGGCTGATGAGAAACGTGCTTAGCAAGACAACCAGCCATCCTATTAGGGATAGCCCGCGAAGGAGCCAGATCGCTTGCGGGTTTCCTACTTGCCACACGACGTCCGGGATCGGTACCCATTTCCAGTACATCAGGTCCAGCAGCAAGCTGGCGATCAACACGAAGGTGCTGCGCTCGATAGCCTTCGGAACAATCTTGGTCCATCCACGCTTAAAGCCCTGACGCGCCATGACGCTGTGCTGAATGGCAAATAGCCCCAGCAGCAGAGCATCGATCAGAACCGCCTGAGCGACCGGTTGCGGCGTCCCGGAATCGATCGACTTAGGAACGGCAATATTCCCCACGAATCCGATCGCGTAGAGAAATGTGACGAAGAATATGGCGTAAGACACCACGCCATAAACAAGAGCGACAGCTTTGCCCATGATCGAGCCTCCATATCCTGTTGGATCGGGCAAGTTTACATCAGGCGTAATCCGGGCGCAACGGGGTACCCCGTTGTCCTCTAGGCGCCCGCCAGCCGGAGCGCTCCCGCAGCGTCCTCCGGCGTCACGTCTTCCAGAAACGTGCCCAGAGCCGATTCCACCGCCGCTAAGTATTTCAATTTCTGAGCGGTGCGCTGCAAAGGTAGAAATTCCACATAGAAATGCCGGAACTGATGAAGGACCATCATCAGAGGCATCTGGAAGCCGAACAGGGCGTCGTATTTCTTGCGCACCCGGCTAAGGACGCGGGCGAAGTCGGTTTTTTCCGCGGGGGTCAGGTCGTTTAAGGACCTTACGCATTGTCTTGAATAAATATTCGTTTCATACGGAAAACGCGCGTGATAGGGCGCGAAGGCGTCGAAATGCTCGCCCTCGATGATCAGGCGCGTCCGGGCCTCGCGCTCCTTGGCAAGAATATCGCAGTAAATGCACCGATTCGATCTTGCGGCCAATTCCTTTTCAATCCGAGGGGGCACGAACGGAAACGCATAGATCTGCCCGTGCGGGTGGGGCATGGTGACGCCGACGGCCTCGCCCGTATTTTCGAATACGGCGACGTGCTTCACTTTGGGATCGGCCTCGTATTCCGCTGTCCGTTTGGCCCACAGCGCAATAACTTTCTCCCACTGCTCGACGGTCAAGTCCGAGGGCAGCTTGGTATGCTCCGGGCTGTATAAAACCACGTCGCAGCCGCCGTCAAATGCCGGAAAATCATTGGGGTAAAGGAACACGTCATAGTGTTCAGGAACTTTGCCCGACCCCGGGCAGAACGGGCACCAATCGGCGGGCATCTGCGGACGCCCCTGGCGATGCGCCGACACCACCACCCACTGCTCCAGCAGCGGATGCCACCGTAATTCGCTCATTGTTTAGAGCATGCCCCGGACTCGCTGCAAGAACGCCGGGTCCATCCAGTCCATATTGCTGATAACCTTCTCGCGGACCTTGCCGTTGATGTCGATCAGGTAGGTCTCCGGGAGCTGGAACGTCCCATAGCTGGCGCCGATGTTGTTTTCCGGGTCGCGCGCCGTGGCGAACGCTACCTGTCTGGTTTTCAAAAAGTTACGGTACAGCTTTTCGTTCTTGTCGATGCTGACGCCGAGCACCACCACTCCCTGGTTGGCATACTGCTTGGCAAACTCGTTCAGCGAAGGCAGTTCCTCGATGCAAGGCGGGCACCAGCTGGCCCAGAAATTCAGCACCAGCAGCTTGCCTCCGAAATCCGAACGCGTGACCGTCTTGCCGCTTTCCGTAACGATGGAAAAATTCGGAGCCGTGTCGCCCACGTCGATAATGCGGACTTGCAACGTCGGGGCCACCACCACAATCAGCCCAACCGTCAGTAGCGCGATTGCAACCATCAGGATGCGGTCCGTGTAAGGTTTCACGCTACTATTTTATAGGATCGGAATCGTGGTTGCCGCATCCAAGAGATGTAAACATGTTGCTGACCCGTAGGGCCGAATTCTCCGCATCCCACGTTTGCGCCCACCCCGGCTGGTCCGAGGAGCGCAACCGGGCCGTCTATGGCGCTAACGCCAATCCCAACGGGCACGGGCACAACTACATCCTGGAAGTCACGCTCCAGGGCGAGCCCGATCCCGTGACCGGTATGGTCTTCGATCTTCGCGAGTTGAAAGACATTTTGAATGAAGAGGTGGTGGATCCCATGGATCACCGCCATCTGAACCGCGAGGTTCCTCCGTTCGACAAAATCGTTCCGACCACGGAGAACGTCGCGATCGAAATCTGGCTCCGGCTGGCGCCTCGCATCTCGCGCGGCGGCGTGAAACTCGCGAACGTGCGCCTCTATGAGACCAACGACCTCTACGTCGACTACGGCGGCGAATAATGAAGCTCACCCGCCGCTATGAATTTTCCGCGTCGCACCGGCTCGATACTCCCGCGCTCAGCCAGGAGGCCAATCGCGAGTTGTACGGCAAGTGCAATAACCCGCACGGGCATGGGCACAACTACGTGCTGGACGTGACCGTAGCCGGCTCGCCCGGCGAATCCGGGCAGATTGCGAGCCGCGCTGAGTTGGATGCTGTCGTGAGCGAGCGCGTCCTGGCTCGCTACGATCACCGTAATTTGAATCTCGACGTACCTGAGCTTTGCGGCATCGTGCCGACCACCGAGAACCTGGCCGTGGCGATCGAGAAGGCCTTGTCGGCGAACTGGCCGTTGCCCGCGAAACTGGCCGGCGTGCGCATCCAGGAGACGGACCGGAACATTTTTGAATTGGAATCAAAAGGATGAAGAACAAGGCTATTGTGAAAATTATGCCGCAGCATGGATCCGGCATCGCCACTCGAATGAAGGACGTGCTGGAAATTCTCGGCGAGGACCCGTCGCGCGAAGGACTTGTCCGCACGCCGGAACGCTATGAGAAAGCCATGCGCTATCTCACCAGCGGATACACCGCCAATCTTGAGGAGATTGTCAACGGCGCGCTGTTCCATGTCAAGTCCGACGGCATGGTGGTGGTGAAGGATGTGGAGTTCTTCAGCATGTGCGAGCACCATATGCTGCCCTTCTTCGGGAGGATGAGCGTTGGCTATCTGCCGAAGGACAAAGTCATCGGCCTGAGCAAGATTCCGCGCATCATCGACATGTTCGCGCGACGCCTGCAAGTACAGGAGCGCCTGACGCAGCAGGTGGCCGAAGCGTTGACCGAAGTCACCGCGCCGCGCGGCGTGGGCGTACTCTGCGAAGCGCAACACTTCTGCATGATGATGCGGGGTGTGGAAAAGCAGCACTCGGGCACCGTGACCAGCACCATGCTGGGCGCGTTCCGGTCGAACAAATCGACACGCGACGAGTTCCTCGCGTTGGTCGGACGGCAGGCATAAGTTCTGTGGGGCGGACGCCCCGTCCGCGCCGGCCCCCGGTCCGGACCAAGACGGACCCGGGGGTCCGCCCCACTACTGGCGCACTTTCAGCATCGCATCCAGATCCTTGCGGGCGTAGTATCTGCCGCGCAGAATCACCGAGTCGATTTTCTGGGTGTTGTGGATATCCTCGAGCGGATTAGCATCCAGCAGAACCAGATCCGCTTCTTTCTTCACTTCCACGGTTCCCAGCACGTCGAGCTTGTTCAAATACAGCGCCGCATTGCGCGTGGCCGATTGCAACGCCTCCATCGGGGTGAGGCCGGATTCCACTAGCAGCGCCAGTTCCTCGTGCAGGCCGAAGCCTGGCAGCACCGGAGTCCAGCCGCTCGCATCCGTGCCCGCCAGAAAGTCCACGCCCGCCCTGCGCATATCGCCCACCAGCTTCTTGTACCGGTCGAGGAGAGCAGCCAATTTCGCATGCAATGCATCGAGATCGGCTGGCGGGAGATCGTGCAGATAGAGCGATGCGCGAGGGTCCCAGGAATCGGTCCACTGGCGCAGCAGATACCTGCGCCGCGGGTCGCGCGTGAATTCCTCATCGCGGAGGCGCACGAATCCTGCCAGGACCACGAGCGTCGGCGTCTGCCACGTTCCGTTCTTCACGAACGTCGCGAACAGCGCCTTAGCTTTCTCCTCGCTGTAGGTGTCGAAAAGCCCCTCCGGATCCGGCCAGGCGAGCGCGCGCAGCCGAGCCTCGCCGCTGATGGTCGGGCTGGTCATCACCGCGACTCGCTGGGCGCGCAGAACCTCGGCGTTGGTGGAACAATCGAGCAGGATATTGATCAAATGCTCCGCGCTGCGCTGGCCCGCGTCGGATGCTTCGGTGTTGGTCACGGCCTCAGGAACGTGACCGGCAAAGGGAATCCCGGCGGCACGTGCCTCATCGGCCAATGCAAAGTACGCCTCCCGAGGGATGCTGTTGTACACCTTTAGAAAATCGGCTCCGCTTTCGGCCAGCGCATGAACCGCAAGGCGAGCCTGCTCTGGGCTTGCAATGGCGAACGCCCCCGGCGGCGGCGGGCCGTTGTTCAGCATCATGGGACCGTCCACGAATCCTGGAGCGACGATGAACGGCGCGCCCCCAAAAAATTTCCACTCATGAATCGCGCGCGCGGGAACGCCCGAATACATCTCCCGCACTCCGGTGATGCCATTGGCGATCAGCAGCGGCACAAAGATCTCCGGCGAGTTGATGTGCACGTGCATGTCCCACAGGCCGGGGATCAGGTATTTCCCGTCGCCCTCGACGATCAGCGCGCCCCTTGGTCCACGGATTTTCTTCTTGATCGCCACAATGCGGCCGTGATCAATGCCCACCGACAATCCCGGACGCGGAGGCGCACCTGTGGCATCGATGACGGTGACATTTCTGATGACAAGCGACTGCGCGGAACAGGCCAGCGCGAGGGAAAATGCAACAAACTTCACTGGAGGAGCTTTTGAATGGCCGCTTCGATGTCTTTCACAGGGGTTTCGCCCAGAAACGAGCGCACACGCTTGCCTGTGCGGTCGTAGAGAAACATGGCCGGCATCTCGCCCGACCACTTGGCATCCACCACGGCGTAAAACTTGTCCTCATCGGCTGCTTTCTTCAGGAAAAACGGCCCGCCGACGGCGTTGTCCATCAGGAATTTGTACGCCGCGGCTTCTTTCCCCGGTTCGTCGGCCGAAACAGTGACGATATCCACGCCGCGAGCGCCGAGCTTGGCGGACAGCTTCACCAGCTGCGGCATTTCCGCCCGGCACGGCACGCACCAGGTGGCCCAAAAGTCCACCAGCACGATGCGGCCTTTGTGCCCCGCCACCATCTTCGGATACGCCGCCTCGTTCAACGGCGTCAGTTTCGATTGCGCCGGTAACAGCGCCGCGCTCAGCAGCAAAGCGGGAACGAATCGCATCACTTCTTCTCCGGTTTCTCCGGCTTATCCGCCTTCAGGTTTTGGGTGACGGTCTTACGGTTGTCAAAGATGCTGATCTTCTTGACACCGCTGGTCATGCCGTTGCTTTTCGCCTCCACCTCGTATTCTTCGTCCATCTTGAGGCCGGAGAAATGATACTCGCCGTCGGTCTTGGAAATATAAGAACGCATTTGCAGCGTGCGCAGATTCTTGAGCTGCACCACCGCACCCACCACTGCCTGATCCTTGGCGTCGTAAACGGTTCCCTGCACAGTGCGCAGAGCCGCTTCCTCCCGCTTTTCCTTCTTGCTCTTCTGCGGATCCTGCTGAACGGCGGCGTTCTGGCCGAAAGCGAGGGCAGCCAAAAGAGCGGCGGCGAATAATCGAGAGGTCATTTTTTGGGCTCCGGTTCCAAAGTGAACGTCAAATCAACACGGTCGGGCCCCGAAACCGAAGCTTCCTTCTCCTCGGGACGATATCCTTTGGCGGACGCCTTCACGACGTACACCGCCTCGGCGGTGGGTACATGGAAGACAAACTCGCCGCGATACGTAGTGGACTGCTGCGCCAGCTTCTTGTGCTTCGGATCGTCTTTGCGAACCAGAGTCACCGTGGCATCCGGCAGCGCATAGCCCGGATCGCGGAACACACTGCCCGCGATCACCGCGTCGGCGTTACTCAGCTTCTTCTGTTCAGCAGCGCCCAGAAGAAACGCAAATACCGCAAAGGCGGCTGCAAAACGGACGAGAGTGTTAATACTCATCGTCCTTTTCGTCTTCTTCTTCGACTTCGTCTTCGTCGTCCTCGTCGTCGAAATCGTCGTCATCATCGAGGTCGTCGTCCTCGTCGTCCTCATCTTCGGATGAGATTTCGAGGGGAGACACGCTGCTCACGGTCAGATTCGCTCCGCATTCCTCGCAGATGAGGGGGTCGCCCTCGTCGAGTTCTTCTTCATCGACGTCAATTACCGCGTCGCAAAGCGGGCAGTTGACCATCTTCACTCCTCCTCCCTTCATTTCGGTGCGGCGCGCGGTCCTCCCACCACGAGCGCGTTCCTATTCAACCATCTTTTCTACCACGATAGCGGGGCGAAAGAGGTTACACTGTTTGTAAACTTTGGGCGGCCTCGGCCAGGTCCGCTGGGGACAGCGTCACCAGCACTTTTTCCATGTCCTCACCGGAGACAATCATGCGATTTAGATGCGATGAAGCCAGCTTCAAACACCAGGGATCAGTGAGCGGATGGGACACGTCCTGGCTAAGTGCCAGAAGATCGGCATGGGGTAGCGCCAGGACACGTTCCTGGCGTTCTTCTCCTTCCGTCCAGACGACGAATTTCACGTCGACGGTATCAGCGTGGCGGATGGAAATGCCGGTCTGCAGCCAGCGGAACTCCACATGCCAGATCCGGCCAAACGGGTCGGGTCCGGCGTCAAATCGGCGAGGCGTATCGAGCATCGATCTCAGGGTACCAAATGACGCTGCGGATTGCCCTATTTCGGCCGCCGCCGGAGCATAAGGAGGCTGAAGAGGCCCCCGGCGAAGAGTGCAAGAGTTGCTGGCTCCGGCGTCGGATCCGCATTGGGAAGCACAACTCCATTGAAATTGAGCCCGAACGGCGATCCGTTCATTTGCGCCACGCCGACCCAGAGCGTGTTCGTTCCGTCGACCAGATAGGGTGCCAGAGCAGCGAGGGTGAAGCCTTCTTCGGTCAACCGGAGGCATCCGATCTGGCCCTCGGCGCAGACCGGACCCTGGTTGAGATTCGCGTCGATCAGCGTGTGGCCGTTCAGTGCTACGGAGGCGGTATCATCGGCCATCACGCGCATGTTCGCGCCGCCCATCAAGTTGATGGTGGGATCGCCCGAGTTGTTGGTCGTGTCCATCGCGTCGCCCGCGATGTAAACGGTTGTGGCGTCCGCCCCGACGCTCAGCATCAGGGCGCCAATCCAGAAGAGGATTTTCATGTTCCGGCATTGGTTTAGTCCGGAACAGAGGTGGGTTTTCTTCCTAAGGATTATCCGGTGGGAGTACAGGTTGGGGTATCACCGAACCAAAGCCGCAGCGACCTTCTCCAGCGCCTCAAAGGGAACGCTGCCCTGCCCGAGGTTCTGATTCCCCCCGCCGCGCCCTCCGGCGCCCGAGACCGCTTCCTTCACGCGATTGCCCGCGTGAACACCGGAATCCGGTGAGGCGGCCAGCAGCACCGACGCCGGATTCTCGCTGACAGCCAGAAAGACCGCTTTGCCGCCGGTGATGAACGCCTGGGCTCGCGAACGCATTGCGTCGTCGATCTGGCCTTTTTGCGTCAAGCGGCGGATGCCGTCGGGACCGGGAGCGGTGGCCGCGTGCAACTCCGAGCCCTCGCGCTTGGCCAGTTCCGAAGACAGCCGTTGGCAGGTTTTCTCGAACGCCTTGCCCTTTTCGATCTGCACCGTGACCATTGCCGGCATATCCTCGAACGTAGCCGAGGTGATCCGGGCCAGTTCCACTAATGTCCGGAAATCGTTGCGTGCGGCGCGCAGAGCTCGATGTCCGCACACGAACTCGACGCGCGTGGTGCCGCGGATTTTCTCGAGCTTCCGCGTTTGAACCGCACCGATCTCCGCGGTGGAGCGAACGTGGGTGCCTCCGCAGGCGCTGCGGTCGATTCCTTCGATCGACACGATCCGCAGCGTGCCGGTACGCTCCGACGCCTTGCGCAAGCCGAGGTCTTCGCCGGCATCCTCGAACGTAATCCCCACGGGCCGCGCCTCTGCGACGATTTCGGCGCACCGCTCCTCGACGCGCTCCAGTTGCGCCGGCTTCAGCGCTTCGGCGCCGACGTCGATGGTGGAAACCTCGGCGCCCATATGGAAGCTGAGAGTGGCGATGTCATACAGCTCGTGGAACACCGCGGACAGCAGATGCTGCCCGGTGTGCTGCTGCATATGGTCATAACGGCGCGCCCAATCGACGATACCCATGACGTCGCCCACGGCAAGAGGCGATTCCACCACGTGGATCAGGCGCTCGCCCTCATCGAGCACATCGATCACGGCCGCGCCGCCCAGCATGCCCAGGTCGAACGGCTGTCCTCCCGAGGACGGATAAAACGCCGTGCGATCGAGCACAACGCGCCGCCCCTCGTCGAGCGATTCCGTCACGCGGGCGGGAAATTCGCGGAGGTAGCAATCGTGATAATAAAGCCGTTCGGTCATAGAGGATACTCTACACCGCTCCCGGCTCGTCTGGCCGCCTACTGAATCGCGATCGACGCAGAGTTGCTGGTTGCGCCCCCGATCACCAGCGAAATCGGGACGGCGTTGCCCGTCGGCGTGCCCGCCGGCACGGTCACATTCACCTGATAAAGGCCCACCAAACCTGGCGTCAGTCCGCAAAACGACGGTGTGGCGTAAATGTTCGCGCTAGGAACTACGCTTTGGCCGAACACCATCACGCAGCCGGCGATGTTGGTCAAGCCCGGCACCGCGACGCCTTCGGTCACCGGGGGCGTGGTCGCGCCAAACCCGAGGCCATAGAAAATCAGCACGTCGCCCACCTTGGCAGGACGGCTCGGAACCCCGGGCGTCACCGGAATTGGGAAGGTAACAAAATCGGTGAACGTCGCAATGGCATACTCATTCCCGTTCAACGCGAATTGCAGGAGCGCGGGAAACCTGGCCTCCACCGGGACGCTGATGGTGTTGCCGGTTTGCACTGTGCCGTTGTCGTTACGATCCACGCGAATGGTCGCCTGGCCCGGAGGCGTGCTGTAGGGCATCTGGAAAGTGATCTGCCCGCCTGCGTTCACCACGTTCGAGGCGGCCGAATAGTAAATGGGAGCGGCTGCGCCGTTCACATAAACCGTGGCGCCGCCGAGAGACGTCCCCAAGGGCAGCGTCGTCGCAACCGCCGCTTTCCCCATGGTGAATTGATCGCCGCGCACCAGCACCAGACCTCCCGGAGCCACCGGCTCGCCCACCGCGAACAACGCGTTGTCCACCACGCCCTGGTAGTAACTCACCGGAGGCCCGACGGCCACGACATCCATCTCCACCGGAACCGTGAGGGGCCCGTTCTTGGCGTTACTGGCAATCGTGATCGTCGCGGTATATTTGCCGGTCGCGAGTCCGGTGGGGTCTCCCGTAGCCACCACCGTCGATCCGCTGATCGACGTCGTCAACCAACTCGTGGCGGAATTATTCGCGCCGCTGGACACCGTGGCACCGGTGATGGCCAGCGCGGTTGCGCCGGAGTTCGACAGTTGAATCCATTTGGCGACCGGAGCCGCTCCCAATGCGACGTTGAATTGAAGCGACGCCGGCGAGAGCGTAACAATCGGCAAATTCGTAACGTTCAGCGTCACGGGAACCTGCTTGTTATCCGGCGCGAAGGTTGAATTATTCACCGTGATTTTTCCCGAATACGACGTCTCCGGCGTGGCCGTCGCTGGCGCCGTTGCCTTCACCACGTAGGTCGCCGTAGTGTCAAAGCTGCCTCCGCCGGCAGACAACACTGTTAGCGTTAAGCCTCCGCCTACCGCCGACGGCACGGGGTTCAGATTCGGCGTCGCCGCAAACGGTGCGCTCACCGATCCGCCCGGAGGCAGAAATAAATTCATGGAATTGGGAACGCCTCCGCCCATCTGCACCGTCACGGTAATCGTTTGCATGCCGTCGATGGCGCCCGCCGCGTTCACCGTCACAATGCCGGTGAAGATCCCCTGCGCCAGCGAGGAGGTAGGCAACCCGATTTGCACGTTGCTTCCGGCAACCGTCGCCGTAATCCACGGCACGCTCGAGGTCGCGGTCAGCGAGAGCGTTCCGTCGCCGATGTTGCTGGCGGAGACCGTTTGCACGGTTCCGTTCTGTCCTACCGCAATGTTGAATGGACCGATGGCCGATGTGGACAGGCGCAATTGCGGTGTGGCAAAAAGCGCCGCCGCGCTGAACGCGATCACGAGGAAATGTTTCATAAATTGAATAGGTTGGTGAAAGGTGGAGGGAGTCACGCTTGTCTAAGGTGCAAGTTTGTCTCCATCCTGCACACAAGGTCACGGCTGCGGCGAAGTGATCTCGAACTCCGCCCTGAGGAACTGCCAGTCGGGGAGCTCATAAATGCGCAGCTTGGTCGGCAGCGTGGCCGAGACGTCCTTAATTTCCTGCGGACCCAGCGAGGGGATCTTCACTTCGAACTCACCGATGGGCGGGTCGTCCGGTTTGGCCGAACTCGTGGTCAGGCGGACCTTCACGCCCAGGTCGCCGATGTCCGCCTCGGAGTGATTCACCACCACGAACTTCACATTCAGCTTGCCGCCGCCTGCTTCCGAGAGGCGGAAGCCCACCAGCTCGACATACTTCGCCAGCGGATGCTTCTTGATCGGTACGGCCGAGGTCGGCTCAACGGGACCGGTTTTCTTGGATTGCTTCGAATCGGTGGCTTGAGGACTAGAGCACGCGGTTAAGCCTAGCAGTAAGGAGAACGCGAGAATTCGCACCAGATCAGTTTATCGCATCGGGCCAAGGCTCCCATAGGGAGCGGTCACCTTTGCCCGAAGGTGTCGCAGCTCGAAATCTGCCCGCTGGTTAACCCGGCCTGGAACCACTTCATCCGGTCCGCCGACGATCCATGCGTGAACGTCTCCGGGCTCACATGCCCGGTGGCCATCTTCTGTAGCCGGTCGTCGCCCACCGCCGCAGCCGCTTGCAGAGCCGACTTCACGTCGCTCTGATCGATGACGCTGCGCTGCTCGGTGGAGTTCGCCCACACGCCGGCAAAGCAATCCGCCTGCAGCTCGATCTTCACAGAAACGGCGTTCGCGTTGCCGCCCGATTGCAGCCTCCTCGCCTTCGCCTCGATCCCCAGAATCTTCTGCACGTGATGCCCGACCTCATGCGCAATCACATACGCCCGCGCGAAGTCGCCCGGCGCGCCGAAGCGTCTGCTCAGCTCGTCGAAAAACCCCAGATCAAGGTACACTTTTTCGTCGCCGGGACAATAAAACGGACCCGTCGCCGATTGCGCCTCTCCGCACGCCGAATCGATGGAATCCCGGAACAAAACCAGCTTCGCGTGCCGGTATTGCGCCTGGGACTGTTGCGGCAATAACAGCGTCCAGATCCTTTGCACGTCGTCGAGCACGAAGGAAACGAACTGCACTTCAGTTTTCTCGGCCGCATCGCGCGCCGGATCCGCGACGGCCGCCGATGGAGGTTCGCCTACAGGCCCCCCGGAAAACAGCGAAAACAGGTTCACCTTGAAAACGAAGCTAAGGATGAAGAGCAGAATCGTTCCGCCCACACCGAGGTGAAATCCGCCAAATCCGCCGCCTCCGAATCCACCGCCTCCGCTGATACCGCGGCGATCCTCAATATCGCTGCTGACGTCCCCTGGTGTCCACTCCACTCGTAAGATCCTCCAGGACTATTCTCCGACAACCAGCACCGGCGCGCCCGCCTCATGCCGCACGCCGTTGATGGTGTTGCCGAAGATCAGGTCCTTCACGCCGCGATGCCCGTGCGCGCCCATCACGATCAGGTCAGGATGAATTTCCCGAGCCGACCGCACAATCTCATCCTTCGGATTTCGCCCGTGCGCCACCGTCAACTCAGCCGAAATTCCATCGGCCGCCAGAGCCTCTAAGATTCCCTGGAAATAATCCTCGCCCGCCTGAATCTCCGCGTCCGATGCCTGGGAACCGAACAGCGCGCTGGTCGCGCCTTCCTCCACATGCAGCAGGTACAGGACCGAGCCGTGGACCTTTGCCATCGCCGCCGAGTGGGCGATCGCCGCGCGGTCCCGCGAGGAATGATCGAGCGGCACCAGGATTTTTCGATACACCGGCGCGGGCAGATCCTTCGCGACCTCCATTCCCTCGCGTTTTCTGTCGCGTGCATCCATTCTCCCGCCCGTGAACGTAATGTATCCCAACAGGCCGACAATCGCCAGCAGCACCGGCCCAATCAGCAACATGCGCCATGCCGCCGCAGCCATCCACGGAATCATCACACCGCCCACGTACCAGAAGTTCAGCCCTAGAATCACCAGCGCGACGCTCCAAGAAAGCACTCGCACCCAGCTTTTGTTGGCGAATTCGCCCATGCGCCCCGCGTCGCTTGTGAACCGGATCAGAGGGATCACCGCGAAGGGAAGCTGCATGCTGAGAATCACCTGGCTCAAGATGATCAGCTGCAGCGTGCCTTGTGCGCCCCAGAAGTAGACCGTGATCACCGCCGGAATAATCGCGAGAAAGCGCGTGAGCATGCGCCGCAGCCATGGCCGGAGGCGCAAGTTAAGAAAGCCCTCCATCACGATCTGCCCGGCGAACGTGCCCGTCAACGTCGACGATTGCCCGCTGGCCAGCAGCGCGATTGCAAACAGCCCGCTCGCCAGCGCCGTGCCCAACAGCGGCGACAGCAGTTCGTGCGCCTGCTCAATCTCCGTGACGATCACGTGGCGCTTGAAAAACACAGCCGCCGCCATGATCAGGATCGCCGCGTTCACCAGCAGCGCCCCGTTCAGCGCGATCACCGAGTCCGCCAGGTTGTACCAGCAGGCTTCTCTTTTCTCCGGCGCCGTTCGCCCGATGCGCCGCGTCTGCACCAGAGCCGAGTGCAGATACAAATTGTGCGGCATCACCGTCGCCCCCAGAATCCCGATCGCAAGGTACAGGCTCTGCCCGTTCAGATGGGGAATCAACCCAGACATCATCTCGCCGATCGCCGGTTTGGCGAACGCAAGTTCCACGCCGAAACACCCCGTCATGACCGCGATCAGCAGTAAAATAACCGCTTCAATCAAGCGGATGCCGTAGCGCGAAAACCACAACACCAGCACCGTATCGAGCGCCGTCAGCGCCACGCCGATCACCAGTGGAATGCCGAACAGCAGATGCAGTCCGATCGCCGCGCCCAGCACCTCCGCCAGATCGCACGCCGCAATGGCGATTTCGCACAACACCCAAAGCGCGTCGCACACCGGCTTCGGATACGCCTCGCGGCACGCTTGCGCCAGATCCCTCCCGGCCACGATCCCCAGCCTCGCCGCCAGCGTCTGCAGCAGGATCGCCATCAGGTTCGACAGCACCAGCACCCACAACAGACCGTAGCCGAATCGCGCCCCGCCCTCCAGATCCGTCGCCCAGTTGCCCGGATCCATATATCCCACGCTCACCAAATACGCCGGCCCGCCGAACGCCAGCATGCGGCGCAGGACAGTCGAGCGCTGAGTATGAACGCTCGAGTGCACCTCGGGCAAGGACCCGGCCCCCGGGAGCTTCGTCGGGAACTTCGAAGATAGCTGTGGTTGCTGCAAAATATTTAACTCTAGTTTACTCGATCCGCCCCGTTCAATGCTTTGTTGCCACTATGGAATGTAATAATTCCGAACCTTCGCCGTCATTACTCGTAGAATGGAGAGAAGGTTCACGATGAAACACCTGTACTCAATTGCTCTTTGCGTGACTTTGACGGCCGCGACTGCCGCAGCGGGCGTCTCCCCAGCCCTGCTGAACCTGGTGATGCCGGACGCCACGGTCCTGTCCGGCGTGAATGTCGACCAAAGTATCGGGTCCCCGTTCGGACAATACATCCTGTCACAGATGCAGTTCAACGACACGGAATTTCAGCAGCTGCTCGCCCTCACCGGATTCGATCCGCGCAAAGATCTGCACGAGATTCTGGCCGCCACGCCGTCGACGTCCACCTCGACGACCCACACCGGACTGATCCTTGGCCGGGGCATTTTCAACCCCGCCATGGTCCTTTCGACGGCCACCAACCAAGGAGCAATTCTGTCGGTGTACAAGGGATTCACGCTCATTGGGCCGCCTCCCAGCAGTTCACCCAACCAACCTCCGGTGGCCTTGGCCCTGACCTTCCTTGACGGATCGACCGCCGCCATGGGCGATGCGGTTTCAGTAAAGGGCGTGATTGATCGTAAACTCGCCGGGGCGGCGTTCACGGGGCCTCTGGCAGCCTCGGCCCTCCAAGTCAGCGCCAATAACAGCGCATGGTTCGCCACCACGACGCCTCTGTCCGATTTCATGAGCGCGCGGCCAAGCACCAACCTCGGCCCCGTAGCGCAGAGCGGCCTGATGCAGTCCATCATCGCAGCGTCCGGTGGAGTGCTGTTCGGCACCACCGCGCTCACGCTCACCGCTGATTGCGTCACAGCCAATCCGCAGAACGCGCAGGCCCTGGTCGACGTCCTGAAGTTCTTCGTCAGCATGATCGCCGGCAACACCAACGCGCCCTCCGGCGTGGTGTCGATCGCCAGTTCGGCCCAATTCGCCGTCAACGGCAGCACCGCCCACATCAGCCTGCTGCTGCCCGAAGCGCAAGTGGAGCAGTTGCTGATGCCGAAAGCCAACGGCGCCCGCAAACGTTCCGCGGCGGTCCGCTAGAAACTTTGTTTAGCGTCCAGTCCCCTGGCTCACACCAGGGGTTATAACAGGCGGGGACATCTTTCGCCGTGAAACTGCGGGTATGTCGACCGCCCACAACAGTTTTAGAGCCGTAGTGTATTCTGGCTACGTGCCGTATGTTCCTCTCTCCACAACCGGCCTCTCCGTCTCCCGCCTTTGCTTCGGAACCATGACCTTTGGCGGACAAACCGACGAGCCCACCTCCCTCCGCATGATCGACCGCTGCCTCGATGCGGACATCAATTTCTTCGACACCGCCAACGTCTACACGGGAGGTCTGTCAGAGTCTTTTCTCGGCAGAGCATTGAAGGGCCGCCGCCATCGGGTGATTCTCGCGAGCAAAGTGGCGAATAAGGTCGGCGACGAGCCCGATCAAAAGGGTCTCTCGCGCGCCGCGATCCGCCGGGCCATCGACGAGAGCCTCAATCGCCTCGAAACCGACTATCTCGATATCTACTACATGCACCTTCCGGACTATTCGACGCGCATCGAAGAAACACTCGCCGCCATGGACGAGCTAGTGCAGGAAGGCAAGGTGCGCCACGTCGCGCAATCGAATTACGCCGCCTGGCAGGTCACCGAGATGCAGTGGCTCGCCGAAAAGAACAACTACAAACCGGTCCTGATCTCTCAGCCGATGTACAACCTTCTCGCCCGCGGCATTGAGCAGGAGTTTCTGCCGATGTCGAAGGAGTTCGGCATCGCCAATATCGTCTACAATCCGCTTGCCGGCGGCCTGCTCACCGGCAAGCAAAACGCGTCGGAGCCCATCGCCGGCTCGCGCTTCGACAAGAACAAGATGTATCTCGACCGCTACTGGCACGCCGACGATTTCAGCGCAGTGGAAGCCGTGCGCGAAATCTCGCGCCCCTGCGGCCGCTCCATGGTGAGCCTGGCGCTCTGCTGGCTGCTGCACCATACCAGCATCCAATGCGTCATTCTGGGCGCATCGAAGCTCGAGCAGTTGGAACAAAACCTCGCCGCCGCCGGGGAAGGCCCTCTCGACAAGGAAACCCTCGCCGCGCTCGATCAAGTCTGGCAGCATCTCCGCGGCGTGACGCCGAAATACAACCGCTAGGACGTGGCGCACGCCCTTGGCGTGCCGCATCGACACTCGTGTCGATGCCTGGGCGCTTCAGACTACAGCTTCTTCAGCCAGATATTCCGGATGTAAATCTTTCCCGTACCCTCGATCTCGAAGCCGATCAGGCCGCTCTTGCGGAACTTGGTCGGGTCGTCGTCGATCAGCACAGACATCACGTGGCCGTTGATGATATGCGTCATCGTCGCGCCGCGCGCGATGATGTGGAACTGGTTCCAATCCTCCACCTTGACGTAGCCGCCCAGCTCATCCTTGTCGCCGAGCGTGGCCAGCAGCCGCGGCGGCTTCCCTTCCTCGGTGCGAACCACCTGCCCACGCCAGGCGATGATGCCCCTGCCTGTAGCCTGCTCGTAATACTGCCCGCTATACCGATTCTGGCCGTCAAAATCGAATTGCGCGCCGAGCATGTCCCACTTCTCCTGCGATTCGCGCGACGGAGGCGTGCCCGCGGGCTTGCCGCTGGGGCACGTCGCCGGACTGCTGCCTCTGCCGCCGCCACCGGGTCCGCGGCCGCTCCGCGTTGATGGATCGATGATCGCGCCGCGATACTGCACACCGCTGTTGACGCGCCCGCCTTCGCCCTTCATTTCGAGCTTCATCTCAAAGTCCCCCGGTTCTCCACCCTGCCACACCAGATAAATCGTGCCGGTCGGCCTTTCGCAGGTCGATTCCACCACGATCGCCCCATTTTCCACGCGCCAGTAGCTCTTGTCGCCGTCCCAGCCATTCAGGGTCGCGCCGTCGAACATCGAAACCCACCCCGGATGGTCGTTGAAGTCGATGGGATCGGGTTGGCGGAAGCCCCCACCGCCCCTGCCCCGGCCGGGTCCAGGCGCTCCGGGAGCACCAGGCGGAGGTTGCTGCGAGCGCGCTGGACGGCTGTACATCAGGAGAAGCGATACTGCGGGGAGCAGAATCGGGCTCAGAAGAGCGAGTTTCGGAAGGCGCATGCTGTTTCCCTTCAACGTGGAATATCAGGGCTTGAAACGTCTCAAGCCTCGATGAGATTATCGTAGAAAGCGCCAACTTGTCAACGCCCGTCGCAAGAAAGTGCCGAATTTCGTATCCTGATTCGGTGATTCGCCTTCTTCTTGTTCTGGTTGCTCTTCCCGCGCTCGCGCAGACTGCTCCGCCCTTTGAAGTAGAGGAAGCCACCATTTCCCAAGTCCACGCCGCGATGAAAGCTGGACGCCTCACCTGCCGCGCGCTGGTCGATCTGTATCTGAAGCGCATCGACGCCTATGACAAGAACGGCCCGGCTATCAACGCCATCGTGCTGGTGAATCCTGACGCGCAGAAGCAGGCCGATGAATTGGATCGCCGTTTTCAAGCCAGCGGACTCACCGGGCCCCTGCACTGCGTGCCGATGATTGTGAAGGATAATTTCGAAACGGCGGGCCTGCGCACGTCGAACGGCGCGCTGGCCTTCGCGAAATACGTTCCCGAGAAAGACGCGTATCAGGTGGCGGCGGTAAAGGCCGCGGGCGCGCTGGTGCTGGCGAAATCGAACATGGCCGAATGGGCGTTCAGCCCCTATGAGACCGTCAGTTCCATTCTGCCGGGCTACACGAAAAATCCCTACGCGCTCGATCGCGTCACCGCGGGTTCCAGCGGAGGCACAGCAGCCGCGATCGCCGCGAACTTCGGCCTGGTCGGCCTTGGCAGCGACACGGGAAACTCGATTCGCGGACCATCGTCGCATCAGGCGCTGGCCGGCATTCGTTCGACGATGGGGCTCACCAGCCGCGCGGGCGTCTTTCCCCTGAGCATGCTGGCCGATGTCGCCGGGCCCATAGCTCGCACGGTGGAGGATGCCGAAAAAGTGTTCCAGGTAATCGCCGGCGAGGACGCGAACGATCCCGTTACCGCTGCCGCTCGGGATCATCTACCGCAGGACTATTCCAGATCGCTTGACCGCAACGGACTGCACGGCGCGACGATCGGCATCCTGCGTCAGGCCTATGAGCGCGAGTCGGCCGACCCGGAAATCCTGCGGATCTTCATGGCCGCCGTCGAGGAACTGAAGCGCGCCGGCGCGAACATCGTGGATCCGGCCACCGTGGAAGGCATCGACGCCATCCGCCGCGACCGCAGCGCCGGTCCGTGCCAGGGTTTTAAGTACGACATGAACCGTTTCCTAGCCGGGCGCGGCGATCGTGTGCCGGTGAAAACGCTGGCGGAGATTATTCGATCCAACGGATTCCACCCGACGGTGCAGCGGCGTCTGGAACAGGCCGAACAGGGCCCGGAAAACGGCCCAGATTCTCCCGGCTGCAATGCGGAAACGGCCTATCGCGACCAGGTGCGCGAGGCGGTGAACAGGACGATGGACAAGCTGAAGCTCGATGCGTTTGTGTATCCAACCTGGAGCAACGTGCCTCGCCTGATCGGGGATTTGAACACGCCCGCGGGCGACAATAGCCAGTTCTATTCGCCGACCACTGGATTTCCTGCCATCAATGTCCCGATGGGATTCTCGCGCGGAGGCACACTGCCCGCGGGCATGACGATTTTCGGCCGCGCGTGGTCCGAACCGGTGCTGATTCGCCTGGCGTACGCATACGAGCAGGCGACGCACCATCGCCGTCCTCCTTCGTCGACGCCGCCCCTGCGTTAGAACAAGCGCCCTACGCGGAAAAAGAGCTTCCGGTTCCCCTCCGTGCCGAGGCTTCCGCCAAGAAGTACGCCTCCGATAGGGGTCTTCATGAAAAACCCGAGCACGCCGTCATACACCGGCAGCACCTGATCGAAGTTGGAAAACGCCTTGCCCACCTCGACGCCAAACGTCAGGTAGGCACGGTTCCAAGCGCTCAGCGGATCGACGGAGAACGCCCGAAAGACCGCAGCCGCGCCGTCATAGTAGCGATCCCCGCGCTGCTGCCATTGCGCCAGGGAGCTCATGTTATACGGCCCGCCCAGGCTGAATACCGGAAACTCGAACGAATGTCCGACCAGCGCACCGCCGGTCACCAGGCCCAACAGGATGTAGCGGTCTCCCATCGTTCGCGCGGCCACGAGCCTCTCCTCAATTGTTCCGAAGGGCACGTACGGTGCCGGAACGTCGAAGTTCCATCGCATGTCCGTGGTGAAGTATACGCCGTGAGCCGGGATGAGCGGCTGATCCTGGTTGTTGAACGTGTATTTCGCCCGCACCGTCTGCAGAGCGTTGTTCAACGGCAGAAGCGGCGTGCCGATCGATTCCTTGAACGACTCCGAGTTCAGTTCGTAACCGAGGCGCACTTCCGAATTGCGTCCGCGCTGGTAGCCGAGGTCGCCGCCGAATCCCGCGTCCCGAATCAGCACCTGCGCCACGCGCTTCTTTCCCTGGTACACATCCTGGTTCTCACGGGTGAACAGCCCGCGCGGCGCCAGGAACCAGCCCTTCTTGCCCGCGCGCCAGTAGTATTCCGATGCGATGCTATTGGTGAGGCCGACTTGAAAATCAGTGCGCCACTCCGCGCCAGGCTGTCCCACATCGAGAAAGGTGATCCGCCCGGATACTCCGAATCGCAGATCGGCCGTATCAGACCCTTGCAAATCCAGACCCAGGTCAAGAAACGGCGGAGCGTTCGTTCTGTCGAGGACACTCACCGCCAGTCCATCCTCGCCATTGCGCCGCACGAAATTGTACGTCGCGCTCTGATGGCGTCCGTCGCCGGTGATGCGCGTCATCGCATTCTCCAACGCCGGGATCTCGGTCGGTTTGCCCTCCAGTTTCTCATCCAACTGTTTATCGATGTTTCGCCGCTGGACCTCGTTCACGCCTGCGACGTCGACGAACCGGGGCGTGATCTGCTCCGCGCGGCGCTTGCGTTTCCGCTCGGCCAAATAGGCCTGCCATTGTTCATCATTGACCGCTAGGATTTCCAGGAATCGCTTCTTGCGTTCCGCCGCTTCGTACCCTCTGACGATGAAATCCTTGGCCTTGCCGAAGTCGCCCGACTTTAGATCCTTTAACTCCGGCGCCAACACCAGGTCGGCCAGGGCCAGATTGCGGCGCTCGTTTTCGTCGATCATCACGCTGACAGTTCGCGTCGCAACCCCCAGAAGCGAGCTGACGGCTTCCTTCTTCGGAGGCTCGTCGATCAATGCCACGGCGATCAGCACGTCCGGTTTCAGTTCGGCCTTCATCACATCGGACGGCAGATTGTTCAGCACGCCTCCGTCCACCAACATTCGATTGCCGTCGGGTACGGGCGCGAAGACGGCGGGCAGGCTCATGGTAGCGCGCAGGGCGAATTGCAGCGGCCCGTCGCGAAACACGACGCTCTTTCCGGTGATCAAATCGGTGGCGACGCAGCGGAACGGCGTCGGAAGATCGTCGAAGCTGCGCATTTCGGCGTAGGGCGCGGCGAATCGGGCCAGAGTCAGGCCCACTTCCTGCCCTGACGAGAAGCCCGAGGGCAGTGATATGCCGCCCTTCAGCCCCAGTTCCAGGCTATTCGGAAATGCGCGCTTATCCTCCCTGCGGCGATAGGTCAAATCGCGAAACGGAGCGCCTCCGGCGAACGCCTCGCTCCAATTGACGTCTTCGACGAAGGTTTCGATCTCCGCGGCGCTGTGGCCGGTGGCATACAGGCCGCCCACGAGGCCACCCATGCTGGTGCCTCCAATCGCATCGACCGGAATATGATGTTCTTCAAGCCACTTCAGCACGCCGATGTGCGATAGCCCGAGCGCGCTTCCTCCAGACAAAACCAGCCCCACTTTCGGACGAGTGGGTGCCTGCGCGGCCAGAGACAGCGCCAGCGTACAAACCAGTAGCGTCCTCATGCTGGTCTAAGTCTACTCGCTTTTGCGACGCGCAAATTTCATGCCGGACCAATCGTTATCGACGGCGCAGATTTTATAGTCGACAAGGCCTACTGCGAGGCCGCCGAGGCGCACGTCGTTTTGATTGAAATCAACCTTGTGGCGGCCGGATTTCTTGGGATAAATCACCCACAGCGAGCAGCCCGGCAGCATCCTGGCGCCGGCGATTTCGAACGCGTGCTCCAGTTCAGGGCGCGTGCGCACGAACCACAGCATCAGCGTGGTGGCCGTGCTGACCTTGGTCTGCAATTCCACGTCTTCCAGATCGCCCAGCCTTTCGACGAAGCCCTCCTCTGGGCCGATCAGCAAGGCCTTTGCGCCCTTCTTCAGATCGAGTTTCCGGGCCAGAGGCGACCCAGAGTAGCGCTGCATGTGCGCCACCGGCGTGACCGTCACCGGCGGAGCGTGCTTCAGCGCGCGCTTCACGGACGCCGCGGCCTTCGACCATGTGCTGAAAGTCGCGTCCGGCAATTCGGCTCTGATCCGCGCGATTTTTTCCTCCTCGCCGCCCGCGAACACGATGGGAATGTCGCGCAGAGCCCTGCTGTTGCGCAGCGCAACGGCCACTTCGCGCCCGTGCGATGGAAGGCGGTCAAGATCGATCAAGAACAACGACGGAGGACTCTCCCGCAGCCGCGTCATCATGCCGGCGGGATTGAAGGGCGACGCGTCGACCGCGAGGCCCGCCTTCTTGAGCATGGCCGCGCGCTCCGCGGCGAGATCGTCTTTCCAACACACCAGGCGGATGGTCATGAAGAAATTATGCAACGAAGCGGCGGCGTACGCCGCCGGCGTGCCGCGTCGACCGCCGGGTTGTTCTCGTGCACCACGAATGTTACGATCTGGCCATGACCTCCACGCTGGCCCGCGACTGGTGGCTGCCAGCGCTATGCGGCCTGTTCAGCGCAGCCTACGCTGTCACGAACCTAATTGGGCAAAGCGAGGACGGGTCGCTGGGCGTGCGAGAATTCCTCGGGCACGGCACGGTTGTTCTGCTGGGTCAATTCGCGTTGGTGGCGGGCCTTGCCTCGATCGGCGCGGGAATCGTGAGAAGGTCCTGGCTACTGGCTTTGAACGGAGCCGCGCTCATCGGGTACGCGTGGATCCATTTTTTCTGGAGTCGTGGTTCTCTGCGCTTCGCTCCCGTCGCCGTGCTGTTCGTCGTGATGGCGATCAGCGTCGGGATCGTCGAAGTCGCCGCCCCGGGTCCGCATCGCTGGATTCTGAAGCTCCCGGGCATTGCATGCCTTGGGTATGCACTGGGGTTCGTGCTGTTGGGGCTTCAGTGGATCAGGCTGGAACCGGTGTGGTTCCTGGTGTGGATCAGTTCGTACTTCGCCTTCAGCGCGCTCTCGATGCTCGTGCTTGCGGGGCGGGCTGTTTAGCTCAGTTTTCCCGGTCTTCTCTGCAGAAAATGCGGCTGTTGCCCTTCCCTTCCTTTCCTCGAAAAGAAATGAACCGAAGGACACGCCGGACGATCATGTTCATGAGTCAGGCGATCCTTGACTTCGCTCAACCGCGCTTCAAAGCGTAAGAGCCACAAAGGAGAGGACTTATGACCTTTAGAACATTCGGTGCGCTCCTCAGTGTGACCTTGCTGACGGCTGGCTTCGCGGGTGCCAAGAATCCACCCGACGAGGAAAGGCAGAAGATCCGCAAGATGGCGGCGTCGACCCTGACAGATCTGTATAAGCTAGAACCGGCCGCACAGGCAGCCGTCCAGAAATCGGCGGGATACGCGGTTTTCAACAACATGGGCACAAATCTATTGCTGCTCAGCACCGCTCGCGGCGCGGGCGTGGCAATCAACACGAAAACCAAGCAGGAAACCTTCATGAAGATGATTTCAGCCGGGGCTGGATTCGGAATGGGAGTGAAGGACTATAGAGTAATCTTTGTGTTTGAGACTGATCAGGCTCTGGCGAATTTCCTGAATTCCGGTTGGGCTGGTTCGGCGGAGACGGACGCTGCGGCTAAGGCCAAGGGTTCGGGCGGAGCTTACTCAGGAGCGGCCATGGTTGCGCAGGGCGTCTGGGTGTACCAGATTACCAAGAATGGTCTTGCGCTCCAGCTGACGTTGCAAGGTACGAAGTATTCCAAGAACGACGACCTCAACAAACCGTAACAGTAGGCGGAACGAGGTCTTACGCCCGCGCAGGGCAAAGAAAAGGACAAACGCGTCGATGCCGGTTGCCTAAACCGGCTCGAAGTGCGAGAACATTTTTCTGAAATGCCGGCAGATTCGCTGGCGTCTCGTACGAGCACACGGCCTCGAAACTTCCGCAGGTCGAGAACTGCCTGGTTGTTGTGAGCACCCGCAATTGCCCCTGGGACAGCCACTCAAAGACGTCCCCGGTTTTCCCTGGATGTCACTTCACTCCTTTTTCAAGTCTGGCTTTCCGTGAACTGCTGCTGCTCGAGGGTGAGTTCACTCCGATCAGGGCCTAACCCCTCCATACTCGATCTTCGATGCCGCGCTAGCCTTCTGAAAATCGCTACTCACGAGCGACAGCGTCACGGTCCGTTTGTACCCCCACAGCACATTGAGCCGGAACTCCGTCCCATAGCTCACCGGAAACCACACGTTCTCTGCCACCCTCTGATACGTAATCGCGAATCCACTCTGATGGATGTTCGTGCCCAGGAACACTTTCACTCCCCATGGCACTTGAAACGCCTGCTGAGTATGGATGCGCACCGGTTGCAGTTCCTCCGCGTCGATCCAAGCCTCGCCCTTCCACGACGGACTATCACACTCGTCATCCCCACCAATGGAGATGCAGTGCCGCTTCACCACCGGCTCGAACAGAATCCGGAAAGTCCGCCGGCCCTGATAGGCCACCTCTCCATTGCTGGTGAATCGATATCCAGGCAGATCCTTCGTGCACAGTGGAAATAACGAAGGAGGAATCCCGTCGCGCGATTTCTTGTCATCGACCAGGTCGTTGGTCAGATCCCGTATCAAATCGCCATCGATGTCGAGATCTTTGTCCTTAAATCCCTCCCCGGTGTAATTGATCGATTGCTTCCCTCGACGCAACTGGCCTTCGCGCGATACGAGTTTCTTCTCGCTCCCAGTCTCGGTTGGAAAAACCTGGTACTCGCGATTCTCCTTGCGCGCAATCTCCCCATTGGAACGCACCAAATTGCTGATGATGGATTGCTTATAGACATACTGCCGCCGCGCATCCGTCGACTTCTCAACGTTCGCGGCAACCTTGGTCATGATCGCTGCCGAATCGTCCTCGGCGAAAGCAATTGTGCCCGCCAACAGCAAGAGCAGCGTTCGCATACAGGTCCTCATGTCCTATTACGAAGGCCCAACCAACCAGGACGCAGAAATTTTGGAACTGCGCAGACCCGGAAAACCGGGGAAAATGAGAAGCCCGCGTGTCGAGCGAGTGCGTTCCCGTGGTCCAGCGCCGCGGCCCACGCGGGCGTAATTCCGCCGCCGGATTGGTTGCCGGCTGATCCAGTGAGGCCGGCGTTCACCCAGGAGCAGTGGGCCGCCTACTTGGCACCCCCGGCGGTCGGCTGCTGACAGCCACGGCAGTGCCGTTGTGCCTGGCGTGACAAATGGGATTATTTGATGCAGAGCAGTAGGAAACATGCGGGCTTCCCAGTTTTCCCCTCTCGATGTTCGTGCTTGCGGGGCTGGCTTCTTAGCCTGGTTTTCGCGATGCCGGTTGCCTTAAACCGGCTCGAAGTGCGAGAACATTTTCTGGAATTCCGGTAGATTCGCTGGCGTCTCGTACGAGCACACGGCCTCGAAACGCTTCCACAGGTCGAGAACTGCCTGGTTGTTGTGAGCACCAGCAATTGCTTCCTGGGACACCCACTCAAAGACCTCCACGATGGTCCCATCCGCGGTCCGCATCACGATCGAAGGGCGTTCTGTAACGAGGCCCAGTGAACGAAGCGGTGGCAGGTGATTGCGTACCAGTTCAAGCAGAGCTTCCTCATAGCCGGCCCTTGGCCGATAGCAAGCTACCGAGATTGAACCCATGCGACCTCCTCTGTGAATCTCGCGCCAGTATCTCAGAATTCCGAGGGAACAAAGTAAAATGTGGGGTGAGCGCGACTGTCTCGCCGCGTTCGACGCTTGCAGGAAGTTAGGGACGGTCTCGTCCGTCCCCATTTTCCTGCAGAATTCCTTCGATCCAGCTGAAAACAGATGTGGTTGCCCCGATCCCGAGGGTCAGGCAAAAAACCGCCAGCAGGGTGAAACCGGGTGTGCGGCGAAGCATGCGGAGGCCGAATCGCAGATCTTGGAACATATTGTGCATCTAGACGTCGCGACCAATTAATTGGTCACTACCAAAATTGATGGTTAGCGCTCTAACATCGGCGGGCACTCGGGTACGCCCTCGGGCCAGATAATTGCCAATTATCACCCTCGTCATCTCCTCGATAGTCTCGTCAAGAGGTCGCGTGTCAAAAAGGGTCATGGGCGAGCGATCGAACGCGGGCCGTCCTGGTTTCCGGGTGGCTCCCTTGGATCTGTGTTTAAGACGAAGGCGCTGGTTTATCGAGTTGGGGAAAACCGGAAAAAGGGTTGACGGCGAGACTGTCCCGTCGTTTCTTGGCAAGGCATCCTCACCACTGTCAAACGAGGCCATTTCTTTATAGGGTCTAACCGATTTCGAGTTTGGGCCGAAGTTAGGGACGGTCTCGTCCGTCCCCGAGAACTCCCGAGAACTCCGAGAACTCGCGACAGTCCATTGGAGAGCCAATCCCATGCCCGTCTACGCAATTTGGGTTCGGACAATAGCAAGGGGAGATTAAGCGCTAGTGCGAGAAGAAGCCCGCAGTACACTAGCTTCAGCAGGAAGTTCGACTCAGAGATCATTGTTATCCCTTGGAAGGTCGCGAGGCCTCAAACTGGAAAACCGGGGAAGCCCCCGTGTTCCCTATTGTTCAGTGTCGGACGATCCCGCTACCGCTTCTGCGCGACCTGGAAGTGGCTCAGCGTCTCGGAGTAATTCGCGATGCCCTTGTACAGCGCCTCGGCGATCTTCTGGCGATACTCGGGTTTCCTGAGCAGCGCTTCGTCGGCGGCGTTGGTCAGAAAACCGATCTCGGCCAGCACGCTCGGCATCTGCGCGCCGATCAGGACGATGAACGGGGCTCGCTTCAGCCCGCGATTGTGCGCCCCGGAGTTGGTCTTCGACTCCAGGCTGTTCAACGATGACTGCAAGGCGGAGGCAAACTCGCGGGACTCATCGATCTTGTCCTTGAGGGCGATCTTTTCGAGCAGTTCCTTCAGGTCGTAAATCGAGCGCGACGAGCCGGCGTTTTCGCGCGCGGCCACGTCCATCGCGGCTTTCGACGTAGTGAAGTTGAGGTAGTACATCTCCACGCCGGCAGCCGAGCGAATCTGCGACGAATTGGCGTGAATCGACAGGAACAGGTCCGCCTTGCGATCGTTGGCGATCTGCGTGCGCTCATCCAGAGGAATGAACGTATCGTCGTCGCGCGTGTACACTACTTCGCTGCCGAGGCGCGATTCGATCAGCGCGCCCAAGCGCCGGCTGACATCCAGCACCACGTCCTTTTCATATAATCCCGAGGGCCCGTGCGTGCCGACGTCGCGGCCTCCATGGCCCGGATCGATCACCACGCGGCCCAGTTTCAAGCCCAGCACGCGGGTAAGCGAACGATCTCCCGTGGCCGGACGCTTGGCGGGCTCGGGCGCGACGCCGGAGACCGGCTTGGAACTCGCGGGAACATCCACAACCACCTTCTTGCTGGGAGGAGGCGGCAGCACGCTGGCCAGCGTCGAGATCGGCGGCCCCGGAGGCTTGGACGGCTTCGCCATCACCGGCATGGGAGGCGGAATGAGATCGGCCGTTAATATGGGCGTTTCCGATGGACCGCGCTCCAGGTGCGGAGGCGGAACGAACTTGCGCGGTTCCGGCCTGGCGGCTACTAACGGCGTCGCGGCCGAGGCTGTCGCGGTTAAGGGCTTGGCGGCCACGGGCGCTGCGGTCACCGGGAGTTCGATGGGATGCTTCACTTCGGGCGGCGGAATCACGGAAGGAGCCGGCTCGACTACTTTTCCCACCACCGGAGCGGCACGGCTCTTGCCGCGCACTTCGCCGCGGACTTCAATGATCAAACGGTCCGGGCTGGTCAACTGCACCGCGGTGTATTCGGCGTGCGAGTCCAGATCGAGCACCACGCGCGTCACGCCAGGCATGGTTTCCGCGACGCGGATTTGTTTCACAATACCGTCGCCCACCGGAATGACGTGTTGCAGGGTCTTCCCGATGTCCGGGCGGGCGCCGTCGATATCGAAGAATAAGCGATCCGGATTGGTGAGCCGCTCGAACTTGTACTTGAAGCCCGCGGAGACGTCAATGGCCACGCGGGTCATCTCGCCCAGGGACCAAAAGCGCACGGAACTGACTTTACTCGGCGCCGGTTTTGCCGTCGCGCCGAATGAAGACACTACGGCTGCAAGCAGGAAACCCGCGAGGAGTCCCGAGCTACTGAATGGTCTTGAGATGCGGCCGTCCATTCTCGTCGATAAACGTCTCCACCGCAGCCGGCTTGATCTCCGCCGGCGTTGTATCATTCGCCCGCTGCGGAACGGGAGCGGGCTTGGCGGCATCGGCTGCGCGGAGCGCATCTCCGTATCGTTTGCCCACCTTCTCCACGTAATTCCGCGTCTCCGCGTAGGGAGGAACCTGTTTGTATTTATCCACAGCGCCCGGCCCGGCATTGTAGGCCGCCAGAGCCAGCCGGTCGTCCTTATACAGATCCTTCAGGTACTTCAGATATTTCACGCCGGCTTCGATGTTCTGTTGCGGATCGAAGCTGTCGCTCACGCCGAGCATCCGCGCGGTGGAGGGCGTCAACTGCATCAGCCCCTGCGCGCCCTTGTTCGAAACGGCTCGCGAATCGTAATTGCTTTCGACTTGAATGATGGAATGGACCAGCAGCGGATCCACGCTGTGGGTCTTGGCCGCTTTTTCGACGATGGCATTCACATCCGCGCTGGGGGCCTTCGGCTGGGGCCTGGCGGAGACGATCACGCTGCGGACCAGCCTCCCCGTAAGAGGGTCGGCCTTCACGACCGACGTGCGGCGAGCGGCCGGCGCGGGCACACTACTCCCGGTGGTGACTTCGGCGGCGCGACTGGGGGAGGCGGCCAGCATGGAAAAAGCCAGTAAAAAACAAATATACACCTTTTTGTTTAATTCCACCATAGCGCCCGGCGCTGTTACCATCTTCTCATGGGCAATGTGGCGGGTTTTGTTCTGGCCGGGGGCGCAAGCCGCCGCATGGGCCGGGACAAAGCTTTCCTGCCGATGGACGGAGCCACCCTCATCGAAACCGTGGCCGCGCGGGTCCGCGGCGCCGCCGGATCGGCCACGATTATCGGCCCGATGGAGAAATACTCCGATCTCGGTTTCCCCGTTCTGCCCGATGCGGTCGAGAACTGTGGTCCTTTGGGAGGGCTGTATACCGCTCTTTTGAACACGCGCGCCGAGTGGAACCTGATCGTCGCCTGCGATATGCCGGAGGTCACCGAGGAGTTTCTCAGAATCCTGATCGACGCCGCCCAAGCCAGCGGCGCGGACTGCCTGGCGCCTGAAACCAGCGGCAGAACCGATCCTCTGTGCGCCGTCTACCACGCCCGGGTCCTCGCCGCGGCGGAATCCGCCATTAACCGCAAATTGCTCAAAATGCAAGATTTTGTATCTACCCTTCAAACGTCTTTGTGGCCCGTTTCCGACTCCCGGCCGCTCAAGAATGTCAACACTCCGGCCGAATGGAGCGCCCGATGACACCTCGGATTTCGCACTACATCGAGTTCGAGCACATATATAAGACGTTCGACCACCCGGTTTTAGTCGATGTCAATTTTCACGTCGATGCCGGGGAGACACTGGCCATCATCGGCCGCAGCGGCGTCGGCAAGTCTGTGAGCCTGGGCCACATCATGGGGTTCATCAAGCCGGATTCGGGGCGGGTGCACGTCGCCTATCTCGACATGACCGATGCGCCGGAGTCGGAATGGAAACGCATCCGGAAAAAGGTCACCATGGTGTTCCAATCCGGAGCGCTGTTCGATTCGCTGACGGTGGGCGAGAATATCCTGTTTTCGTTGGAGCTGCGCGAAGATTACGACGAGAAAAATAAAGAGGACGTAGTCGACGGGCTGCTGCAGATGGTGGACCTGCTCGAATACAAAGATCACTACCCTGCCGATTTATCCACCGGCCATCGCCGCGCCGTGGCCATCGCGCGGGCGCTGGCGGCCCAGCCGGAGTGCGTCCTTTACGACGAGCCGACCACGATGGTCGACCCGATCATGAGCGATCACGTCGGAAACCTGATGCTTCGGCTGAAGCGGCAGCTCCGGCTGACCAGCGTGGTGGTGACGCACGATCTGGAACTGATGTGGAAGGTCGCCGATAAGGTGGTGTTTCTGTTTGAGGGCCGGTCGATTTACTTCGGGCCGGTGTCGGAACTGGAAAAATGCCCGCATCCGCATATCCAGGAATTTTTGGCGATGGACCGGGTGACCGCGCCGTAAGAACGTTGTCCCGGATTTCTTCCCGCTCCGGCGTCAGCACCAGGTGCACATGGTTGGTCATGAGGCAGTAGGCCAGCACGCGCATCCTGCTGTCCTCGAGCTGCTCGCGGACAAGCGAGAGGTACATCTTATAGTCGGAACGTGGAGAAGAACACGCGCTGGCGGTTGAACCACTTGAAAACCGGGGACAGCCCGCGTGTTTCCTTTACCCGTGGTCGAGCGCGGCAGCGCACACCGGCGCGGCCCCGCCTCCGGATTGGCTGGAGCCGGAGCCGATGCGCTCGTCATTCACGCCGCCCGAGTGGGCCGCGTACCTGGAATCGGATACCATGGGCGATGAGGAGGC
>DATKKV010000006.1:0-446714 GCA_035542735.1 Bryobacteraceae bacterium | reverse complement strand
GGCAAGGATCGGAATGTTCGCGGAGAAGATTAAAGGTCAGTGGTATTACCGGGGAGGCCTGTTAGTTAATAGGGACGCAATGAAATATCCAAACGAACAGCCGTGAAGGCCGAGAGGGACAAACTGAAGCGACTCCTTTCTAAATCCTGCCAAGGGGACACTCCAGTGCGCACGGTTCGCTGGATTTCAGCTGGAGGCGGCCGATTTTTCGAATCTCTCCGCCTCCGGGGGAGCCGGGGACGGACGAGATCATCCCCGTGCAGTGCCACTTCTACTTCACCACCCGGATAACCCAGAGCCCACCGCCATCACCGCGTGCCCGCCGAGCGCTGCTTCATCCGACGCCGGCATCGGCACGATGCCCGACTTGGCCACATCGTCGCTCTCGAAGCTCTCATACACCGTGATCCCGGCCACGATGGGGAATCCGGCGGCCAACACCGCCTTCATCTGCCCTGCATCCTGCGCGACGCGGGAGTCGGGGCCGGACGAGACCGTCCCTGCCTTGCGCCGACTGGAGTTATGCTCCTTACGCAGGATTTTCCGAGCCTGCTGGAACTTTTAGAATCCGCCTCGGGGAATGGTGCATCATTGCCGCATCGGAAACGGCCGGATATGACGCAGACGAAACTCGCGCAGCGCCGGCTGTGGGGAAAGGAGAGCTACGGATGAGAGTTGCGCTGCTGACAATCCCAATCTTACTGTGTCAAAGCGGATTCGGGGCCGACGAGGTTTCGAAGATTCATGCTTATGTTGACACCGATATCTGTGCCCGCCTGATGCTCGGCCCGATTACGCCGGAGCGGAGAGCGTGCAGCGAAAAAATGGGCAAGGACCAAGACGAACCGCTGCTCGTGCGGCTGAGTGACAACATGGTCTTAGCCGTGAACAAGAGAAAGATGATTGAGAACATGGTGGGCCAACTGGTCGAGGCGTCGGGGACCATGAAGGTGAAGGCCGGGACCATCAAGTTACAGGATGTGAAGGCGATCGAGCCCGGAGCAATTCCGGCAGGTCCGGAACGCAAGCTGCTGGAGCGAGGACCTCGGAACGAGCCGGACCCCAAGGTTTGGGAGAAGGTCCGGCATGAACTGGCGATGATGCCCTATATCAGCGAATTCGACTTCATTTCGTTCACGATGATGGGCTCGGACGTAATCCTGACTGGCTGGACGGTACGGCAGACGAATCGCGATACCGCCTTCAATCTGGTGAAGGACATTCCTGGTGTGGGGACCGTCGTCAACAACATCGACATCCTGCCGCTGGGGACGTTTGACATGCAGATCCGCGCCGGTGCTCGCGCCGCCCTCCAAATGAACCTGAGCCGGTACTTCTGGGGCAACGGCTCCGACATCAAGATTATCGTGAAGAACGGGCAAATCCTCTTGGTGGGGACCGTGTCGACCCAAACCGATTCCGACTTGGCCACCATGCGGTGCAACCAGGTTCGGGGTGCGTTCAAAGTCTTCAATCTGCTGCGCGTCGCCAACCCCCCAAAGGAAAAGGGCCAGGCCGCGGCCTCTCAAGAGAAGACCGCCAGTGGCGCCGAGTGAAGGAGGAATGATGATGAAACGCCATACTTGCATCAAGAAGCTCATCGCGAGATCCTGCGTCCCGCTGCTCTTGGCGACTCTCGCGGGGTGTGCGAAGAAGCCGGAGCCGGTCGGGTTGAAGAAACTTGCGCCGAATGCCGAGAATGCCGGGTTCCTGAGCAGCTACACGAACCTGAAACCAAACCCGAATTTCGAGAACACTCTGTCGTTCGTCAAGCAGGACGAGACGAAGAATATCCACAAATACTTCGCGGTTATCATCGAACCGGTGCAGATGTACCTCTCCACCAACGCGGATCTGACGAAGATGCCTGACCGGGGCCGGACGGCTCTGGCGGCATACTTCCAGCACGCGATCACACAAGCCGTCGCCGATGCCTTCCCGGTGGTACAGGAGCCGGGGCCGCTGGTGCTGCGCTTGCGGACCGCCCTCGTCGGTGTGGACCTGGGTGCGGAGATTCCGACGGACCAGAGGGGCGGCCCGGAAGCGATCGAGCGCGCGATTGACATTGGTAAGGTTGGGGTCGAGATGGAATTGGTGGATTCGGTTACGGGAGAGCAAATTGCGGCTGCCATCGACCATCAGAACCTCGGCTCGGGCGCGACCGTGGGATCGCAGACATTCTCCCGCGACGAGAAGTTCGCGGCGGCCAAAGAGGCATTCGATGGTTGGGCGCATCGGTTGAGGGATTTCCTTGACTCGGCCGAAGAACCGTCCGCCGCCGATGCGCGACGGGAGGACGAAAGCTACCTCCCCTACGGGCCTGCCCCCAAGCGCAAATAGGACAGACTGGGGACGGGACCGTCCCCAGACTTCTCCGCTATTGGCGAGTACGGCGCCCGACTCTGCTCCCCTATTTCACCACCCGGATAACCCAGAAATCGTCCGCTAGATCGCTTTCGGTCAGATAAGCGTAGGGAATCGTGAAATACCCACCCATGCCCCAGCCGGTGCCCCAGGAATTGCGCACCAGGTACCTTTGCGACGCGTCGTTATAGCCCACCGCCATCACCGCGTGCCCGCCGAGCGCTGCTTCATCCGCGCCCGGCATCGGCACGATGCCCGACTTGGCCACGTCGTCGCTTTCAAAGCTCTCATACACCGTGATCCCGGCCACGATGGGGAATCCGGCGGCCAGCACCGCCTTCATCTGCCCTGCATCCTGCGCGACGCGGGCGTATTGCACCGCCGGATGCAGCTTGGCGTACTTGTAACACGGCGCTGGAGGGCGGTCGGCGAAGCTCGCCTCCACGTAGGGCCACATCGTCTCCGGGCACGCTCCCTGGGAGGCGACGGTCTTGATGCCGTCGCGGATCTGCGCTCCGCTGTCGCTCGCGATACTGCCCTCCAGCGCGCGCTCGTTGTAGTAAATGAACAGCCGCGAGGGGACCGAATAGGCGATTTCTTGCCGCATCTGGTCAAACTCCAGCGCCGCGCCGATGGCGTTGGCCGTGCAGCTTCCCAATTCTCCCTGATCGTAGACGGGAGGGCACCCGGTGCGCAGATCAACGGACGAGGGCAAGGCTGCGGCCTTCTTCGGCAACTGATAGACGTGGTCCCGAGCGTCGGGAAGGTCTGGAATCCAGCCGTATCGGCGGTAATTGTGTGGCATAAAATCCCCTGTCTGAACTTCTGCCCACATGGTCGCGGCTAAGCGGAATTACGCTCCCGCCTGTAAGGTCTATTCATCTGAGAAATCTGGGGCTAGTTCCGCACTATTGGTAGTGATTCTCTGGCAGCCGTCTTCCCGAACAATGAGGGCTCCGTGCCCGCGCGAGCAAAGGGCGCCCTGCCGCGTCTGGGCCCCGCCCGAAAGCCCCCTGCGGGTGGAGTTCTCGACCGATCTGCTGCGCGACGTCCGCGCCGCAGGCACGTCAGTGGATGCTTTCGGCACACTGTACGGCGCGTGCAGTGGCAAGACGGTCCGCGTGGTTTCCACACGAGGGCAAGCCGGATTAACGGCAATCGGCGTGTTTGCCTCGCGCGTCCGTGGTGAGGTTTTCCTGACCGAGGAGGATCTGGAGAGGTTCGAAACGGCGGGCGCGAATGTGGCCCTGGTCGTCGCTGCTGAACGATGCGGGTTCTTCGTCCGCGATGCCGGCGGAGCCATCGAAGCTGTGCGCAGCTACGAGGAATTTTTTATCCAGCCCCCGGCCGCGCCGGACTCGAAATGTCGGCGCTGGTCCTGGGCGTATGCGTTCGCGCTGCTGCCTCTGCTGGCCTTCGCGATCCCGCATCGTACGGCACCCTCTCTGGCACTGCATCTCCAGGAAGACGCGGGGCAACTTAAAGTCTCCTGGAATCAGCCGAGGCTGGACACGTTGAGCATTCTGGACGGGGGCTCCCTGATTACCGTGGACGTCAAGCCGGACCAATCGCGTCTGACCTATGTCCGCCGCTCTGGCGATGTGACCGTCAAGCTGGGTCCGGCGCAGGCGCGGTTCATCGGCCCTCCCATGGCTTCGCGGGGCGTCGAAGAGGTGCGGACCAGCATTCGAGCGTTGCAAGCCCGTCTCGCTAAGCTGCGCGGCGCGATGGCGGCCGGCAAGGCTCGGATTGCGTCCCTCCAAAGGCGTTTACAATGAAACGGCATGCAAATCGATGCCGCCCGGATCGCCCGGGAACTGTACGGGGTGGAAGGCAAGGCCACTCCTCTGAATGGCGAGTTTGACGACAATTTCCTCATCCAGGGAACTTCCGATTACATTCTGAAAGTCATGAGGCCGGGGTGCGATCCGGCGTTCGTCGCGATGCAGTGCGCTGCGATTGAGCGCCTGGGTGAACATCGCGTGGCGGGCGAGCCCCGGGAGCACGACGGGCGCATCGTGTGGATGCTCCACTGGATGCCGGGCAGGCTGTTGGCAGAGACGAAGTTTCATTCGGCGAAACTCCTCCGAAACCTGGGCCGCGTACTGGCGCGCACCGATGCCCAACTGGCCGGGTTCGATCATCCCAGCGCGCATCGGGAACTGAAATGGGATCTCCATCGCGCCGCGTGGATTCGCGAGTATCTGCATCTCGCCGAGGACCCCGCGCTGATTGAAAAAATCCTGGCGATGACGCCCGATCTGGCGCCTCTTCGCCACAGCGTGATTCACGGTGACGCCAACGACCATAACGTGATTGTGGATGGCGATGAGGTCGCCGGCCTGATCGATTTCGGCGACCTGCACTACACGGCGACGGTCTGCGAGCTCGCCATCGCCTGCGCCTATGTGGCGTTGCACAAGACCGACCCGCTGGGCGCGATGGCGCACGTGGTGGAAGGGTATCGCGAACTGGATGACGAGGAGATTGAGGCCCTATTCCCGCTCATCCTGCTTCGGCTCGCCGTGAGCGTGGTCAACTCCGCGCATCTTAAGTCGTTTCATGATGACCCATACGTCACCATCAGCGAACGGCCGGCGTGGGACGCGTTGCGCGTTCTTTCGACCATTCATCCGCGATTGGCGAAGTACATCTTCCGCCACGCCTGCGGTAGGAAGCCGCTGCCGGATTTTGTGTCTCCTCCGAAATTCGTACGCGTGATGGAGGGACTCGACCCGCTGGAAGTGGTCGATTTGAGCATCGGCAGCCCTGTGCAGGAAATGCCGGCGAGCGGCATCGGCCGCTATAACGAAGCGCGGATGCTGTACAGGGAGCCTGCGTTCGAGGGTCCTGGCGAGGAGCGGCGCACCATCCATCTGGGGATGGATTTCTTCGCCGAACCGGGGACACCCGTGTTCGCGCCTCTGGACGGCGTGGTGCATGCGACGGCGAACAATCGCGCGCGGCTGGATTACGGTCCGGTGATGATCCTCCGCCACGGCGATTTTTTCACGCTGTACGGCCATCTGGCGGGCACGCCTCTGCCCGTAGGGACCGAGGTGAAAGCGGGGCAGGAGATCGCGCGAATCGGCGCGCGGCCGATGAATGGCGATTGGGTTCCGCATCTGCACTTCCAGATCATTCGCGATCTGTTGGATCTGGATTGCGATTATCCCGGCGTCGCGCTGGCCAGCCGTCGCGACGTGTATCTGGCCCTGTCGCCCGATCCGAACCTGTTGGTCGGCCTGGCCAAGGAGAAATTTCCCGAGGAGCGAACCAAGACCGAAACGCTGGCCGCGCGCAAGGCGCATCTGGGCGGGAACCTCAGCGTCAGCTATGACGAACCGCTGAAGATCGTCCGCGGATGGAAGCAATTCCTGTACGACGAAACGGGCCGTGAATTTCTCGACGTGTATAACAACGTGCCTCTGGTGGGGCACAGCCATCCTCGCGTGGTGGAGGCGGTCGCAGAGCAGCTCGGCGTACTGAACGCGAACACGCGCTATCTTCATGACAACATCGTCCGCTACGCCGAACGGTTGACCGCGAAGCTCCCGCCGCCGCTCAGCGTCTGCTATTTTCTGAACTCAGCCAGCGAGGCGAACGAACTGGCGATTCGTCTGGCGCGCGCCCACACGGGCCGCGAGGACATGATCGTCCTTGAAGCCGCGTATCATGGCCACACCAACACGCTGATCGACTTGAGCCCTTACAAGTTCGACGGACCTGGAGGCAAGGGCAGGAAGCCGTGGGTGCACGTCGCACCGATCCCGGACGATTACCGTGGTCGGTACAAGCGCGACGATCCTCGCGCAGGTCAGAAGTACGCAGGGCACGTAGACGAGATTTTGAATCGTATCAAGCCGGCTGCGTACATTGCCGAAAGTTTGCCCAGCGTGGGCGGGCAGATCGTGTTTCCGACAGGATATTTGAGCGCAGTGTATGAAAGCGTCCGCGCCGCAGGAGGACTGTGCATCGCCGACGAAGTACAAGTCGGATTCGGCAGGCTGGGCCACGTTTTTTGGGGATTTGAGATGGGCGGCGTGGTTCCGGATATCGTCGTGCTCGGCAAGCCGATCGGCAACGGGTTTCCGTTAGCCGCCGTGATCACTACGCCCGAAATCGCTGCCTCGTTCGATAATGGCATGGAATTTTTCTCGACCTTTGGCGGCAATCCGGTGGCCTGCGCGGCTGGGCTCGCCGTGATGGATGTGCTGGAGGACGAGGGGCTGCAGGACAACGCGCGCATCGTGGGGGATCACTGGCGGAGGGCTCTTCGCGCACTGGATCATCCGCTCATCGGCGACGTGCGCGGATCCGGCCTGTTCCTCGGCATCGAACTGGTGAAGGACCGCGCCACTCTGGAGCCGGCCTCGAAAGACGCCTCGCGCGTGGTGAATCACCTGCGCGAACGGGGAATTCTCGCGGGCACTGATGGCCCGCATCATAACGTCATCAAGCTGCGGCCGCCGTTGTGCTTCACGCGAGGGGACGCAGACCGATTCGTGGAAGTGCTTGGAGGCGTGATTTAGTTACACTGGAGACGTAATGAAGACGTACACTTTCAAGGTCGTTGTTGAGCCGGACGAGGGTGGCTTTCACGCTTACTGTCCCGCGTTGCGCCGGTTTGGTGCGGTAACCCAGGGCTCGACGGCTGAGGAAGCGCTAAAGAACATCAACGAAGTCGTGCGGATGGTGGTGGATGAGCTTCAGGAAGATGGCATTCCGCTGCCTGCAGCCTCCGGCGACGAGGTGGAAGTATTTGAAGGCACGCGCGTCGCAGTAACCGTCTGACCCGCGTGCATGCCCATCGACTTCTCGAAGATCAGGGCCCTTACGGCTGATGAAATAATCCGAGCGCTCCTGGCAGACGGGTTTATTTTGAGGAAAAGCCGGGGCGGGAGCCACCGCCGCTACTGCCACCCAGACGGTCGACGCGTCACCGTTGCCTTCCACGGCTCCAACACAACTTTCGTGCCGAAAACTCTACGGAGCATGATTGAGGAACAAGCCCGTTGGTCGGAAGAGGATCTTCGACGGCTGAGGATACTTCGTTAGGCCAGCCGCCTGAGCCCCATCGCGAACCGGTATGTCACGATGCCCAGCCCGGCGACTGCTATCCCCAGCACCGTGTAAAGAACCACCGGATGCCTCTCGCTCCAGGGTTTTTCGGGCTCATGAAAAATCGGATTCGCTTCCTGCCGGTCTAAAGTCCAAAGATGTTCCGACAGCGATTGCTTGGCGAGCACCACGGGTAGATCGTAATGCGGCATTGCGATGTACTCCGGTCCCGGACCGTCGTAATAAAGCCAGTAATTGCCAGGAGTTGCCGCTAGAAACTTCATCTGATACACGGGCCCTTCGGCTTGGACGGCGTCAATCTGAATCGGCTTGTCGTCAAAGTTGGAAATACGCATCCGGTAATACCGGTTCCCGCCGGAAACGTACACCACCAGCGATTCCTCGGTGAACCTCGGCCCCGGGAGCCGCTTCAGCGTGCCGGAGCCGCAGAAGGTCCAGACCTTGGAGTCGCCGCTTGATTCCACGCTGACCGCGCGAAGGAACTGCTGGGAGGGACTCAACACTCGAAGGGCAGTCACAGGTAGTCCCTGCTGGCCGGTGTCCACCAGAACGAAGGTCGATTTGGCCGCCTCGTCCTCCCATGCCTGCGGCTTGACCGTGGCGAAAAGTTCCGACTCTTCCGTGAGCGGCTCGACTCTGTATCGGATCCCGGTCGAGGTGACCGATCCGATCTTCGTCCAACCAAAGAGCGTGACACGCAGGAGTTTCTTCGTTGACACCGGGTAACCGACGTCCGTCGACTGCAATTCGCGCCCGTCCTGCATGAAATTGAAAATCGCACCATCGTTGCGGGCGATAGACCAGTGTCTCCCGTCGTCGCCTGTTTCGATGCGAACGCGGGTCCAGTAATTCTTGCGGTCGGAGTAGATCTTGACGTTATTGTGCTGGCCCTGCCCGCGCACGACGAACTGGAGGCCTTCGCCCGGCACGATCACCTGATCGAGCAACTCGGTGTTCATGCTTGGCGGCTGATCATCGACGTTCCTGCCCCGGTCGGTGAACACGAAAGAGACTTCTTCGTGATCCCGATAGATGCGCAGCTTGTCATACCGGCTGCCGACAGCCGCGTAGACTTCCTTATCGAGCTTTATCACCGCGATCCCGTCGCCCGGCGTCAACGGGATTTTCTTCCGGTACTTCCACGCCGATAAATCGGGCGGCGCGGCGCCGGCCAGCATCGTGAACATCAGGAATATGCTAGGCGCCTTGGTCATCTTTCCACAGCTTCTCGATCATGGGCCGGAAGCGCGAATACAAATAGGAAACGGCTAATAACAAAACGCCCAGGCCCAGGAACGCAACGATGCGGAACAGGAATCCCAGTTCCCAAACATCGACGAGATAGAGCTTGATCACCACCAGGGTCATTAGGATGAGCCCCATCATCCGATTGATCGCGCTCTTGGCGGCTACGCCGATGGTCACCAGCATCAGGGCATAAAGAGCCATCAGGATGGAGATCGCCACCGTGCTGGTCTCAAACTGGCTGTTCTTTTCCACCGATCGCTGGATCCAGGCCACCAGTTCGATTCCCAGTCCGTTCAACGCGACGAAGTGCCCCGCGACGTAGGCCGTCAGCACCTGAGCACGTTCGGAGAAGACCTTCGCCGCCGCGAACAGGGCCACCGCCGAAACGGCGAAGGTCAGGAACCGCCCGTTCGCGATCGCCGAGTCCATCACGAACAGGCGCAGTATCACCATGACTAGCACGATGGTCGCGCCGATGTTCATTTGCAGGCTTCCGAATCGCCGCGAGAGCCAGGCCAGCGCCGCTCCTTCGAGTGCCCAGGCGACGGTGATGTGGAACCCAGAAAACTGGATGGGCACAGCCAACGTGAGGAACGTTACGGTCACCGCGAGGGCCAGTTGCGCGGGGCGAGTATCTTCTGAGGCGAAGATCAGCTTGGCGAGTAACAGATGAAGCGCGGCCACGGCCGCGGCGAGAAGCCCCATGTATGCGTGGTGATTCGCATTCAGCAGAGAATACGCCGCAGCGAAATACGCCGCCGCGTTGGCCGCGATGACGATCAGGTCCGTACTGCGTAACTCGCGCGCGCGAACGATCCTCCACCACGGGGCCCAGAGAAAGAAAAGCGCAAAGGCCACGGTCAGATAGAGGAACCGTGTTTCTGCATCGCCCTCGCGGAAGGCCGCGAACTGCCAGAAGAAAACTGGACCCCAGAAGCAAGCCAGGGTCCAAGGAGGCGTTTCGTCCCGCTGCCGGATCTCCGCGATTGCCAGTCCAATGACGGCGAACACCAGGAGCAGGGGCAGGAACTGCTCGGATCGCTCCCACGCACCCAGCAGCGCCAGCGGTCCCAAGAGCTGTGCGGCCGCCCAGAGCCAGCGCGTCTGCGACGCGCAGAACTGCGCATAAAACGCGAAGGCAAAGACCGTGGCCACCGTCCGGTCGCTATCATGATACGCGTCCGCCATCCAGGCCAGATACCAAAGCGTGGTCGCGGCGGCGGCCAGATATTCCATGGCGACCCATCGACGCAGCCGGGCCAAAGCCAGCCCGCCCAAGTTCAGAAGGAACACGTATCCGAACAGGATCCACGGATGGGGCTCGCCCGAGGAGAGCGCTCCGGGAACCCAGTATCCGGCGAGCATGCCGATCACCGCGATGGCCTGCGATTCGTACCGCATCGCGAAAACCACGGCGGTGACCGTGGTTAACGCCATCAACACGAACGAGACGGGCTGGGGCAGCAAATGGTACAGGCCAAAGGCGGCCCAGAAGGACATGTACAGCAGCGCCAGTCCCAATCCGGTGATCCCCTGGCCGAACACCTTGTGACCCTTCGTCCACATCCGGTCGCCGAAAAACAGCGCGAGCATCGCCGCCACCACGCCCATCGCCACGCGCGCGCCCGGCCCGATCCAGTTATTATCGACCGCGTATTTGAAAATGAACGCTGCCGCGAAAATCAACGTGATGACGCCGATGATGTTGATCCAGTTGAGGCCGATCAGCGTCTCCAGCGCGACGGACGTCTTTCTCGGCACCGGCGGGGGCTGGATCGGATGAGGGGGAGGGAAGCTCGGAGGAGGCAACGGCGGAGGCGCCTGTCCGGCGGGCGGGGCAGTGAGCGCGATGGGGAGCGGCGGAGGCTCGCGATGGATCTCCAGCGCGGCTTCGATGCGCTTCAGCCGCTCCTCGGTCTCATCCTGCCGCCGGACCATGCGGGCGAGGGCTTGCGAGATTACTTCCAGCCGCTCGTCATCGGGTCCATTCGACATAGATACACACTACACCAGCGAAGCACTAAACTGGAAAAGAGAAGACGAAAATGGCTGAACACGACATTCCTTTGCCGCCGCCGACATTTGAATTTCTGGTGTTTTCGCTCAAGACGCAGGCGGAGATGCGCCTAGGGCTGCTGAAATTTACCGAGGATCAGGACGACGAGCCGGATTTGCCCTCGGCTCGCCACGCCATCGATCTGCTGGCGATGATTCAGGAGAAGACGCGCAACAACCTGTCGCTCGACGAGCAGAGGTTGATTGAGAACTCTTTGACCGAGCTCCGCTTCCGCTACGTGCAGGTGAGCGAAAACGCGGCCAAAGCGAAAAGCGCCGGCACCGAAGCAGCGTCGTAATGGAGCCGAGTCTCTTTATTAAGGTGCTCGGTTCGGGCACTAGCACCGGTGTCCCCACCATCGGCTGCCCGTGCGACGTCTGCACCTCCACGGACCCGCGCGATAACCGCATGCGGCCGTCGGTTCACGTGCGCTACAACGGCCGCGGCATCCTGATCGACACGACACCGGATTTTCGCACGCAGGCACTGCGGGCACCCATTGAGCGCGTGGACGCGATCCTCTACACGCATGCGCATGCGGATCATATCCTCGGCCTCGACGATGTGCGCCCGTTCAATTATCGCCAGCGCGGGGAGATTCCGATCTACGGAAAAAGGCATACGCTCGACGTGATCCGCCGCGTGTTTGCCTATGCGTTCGAGGAGAGCCCGGTAGGAACATCCATCCCGCGCCTGACGCTCCACGAACTGGACGGCAAGCCGTTTGAGCTGTTCGGCTTGACGGTGACGCCGCTGCCGGTGATGCACGGCAAGGCGGAGATCTTTGGCTTCCGCTTCGGCCCGGCGGCATACGTGACGGATCAGAGCGATATTCCCGAGGAAACGAAACAGAAACTGCTCGGGTTGGATGTGCTGTTCTTGGACGCGCTTCGGCACAGGCCCCATCCCACCCATTCGACGGTCGCGCAGGCCCTGCAGTGGGTGGAGGAATTGAAGCCGAAACGGGCCTATTTTACTCACATCTGCCACGATCTGCCGCACGCGCAAACAGAAGCGACGCTGCCGCCCGGCGTGCACTTGGCGTACGACGGCCTGGAAGTCGAAGTGGAGTTGCCCTCTTGAGCACAGCCCGGACGGTTCTGACGATCGGCAACTTCGACGGCGTCCACGCCGGCCACCGGCACTTGTTGCGTTGCGTTCTGGAACTGGCTCGCGAGCACGGCCTGACGCCTGCCGCGCTGACCTTCGATCCGCATCCCACGAAGGTGGTGGCGCCGGACCGCGCGCCCCGCCTGCTGAGCACGATTGACGAGCGTGTGGCCCTGATTCACGAGCAGGGCGTGAAAGACGTCACCGTGCTTCCATTCACGCGCGAATTGGCGATGTTGTTTCCTCACGAATTCGTCGAGCGCATCGTCGTGAACCAGCTTCACGCGCGCTTCGTTCTGGTCGGCAGCAATTTTCATTTCGGTCATAAGAAATCCGGCAACGTCGATACACTGGCCGAACTGGGTCAGCGTTTCGGCTTTGAGACTCATGTCATTCCGGCAGTATGTAAGCGCGGACGCGCGGTCTCTTCGAGCGCGATCCGCAAGCTGATCGACGCAGGCGACGTTGCGATGGCCGGAAGGCTGCTCGAGCGGCCCTACGCGCTGTCGGGCGAGGTCGTCCATGGCCACGGCATCGGGTCGAAGCAAACGGTTCCAACGCTCAACTTGAAAACGGCTGCGGAAGTGATCCCGGCGAAGGGTGTCTACATCACCTGTACGCGGGATCTGGATTCGGCCACGGTCTGGGAGTCCATCACCAACGTCGGGAATCGGCCGACGTTCGGGGGAGGGGAACTGTCGATCGAGACATTCTTGTTAGCCCCCTTGCACGGCCCTGCGCCGGCGCGCATTTCCGTCGAATTCCTGCGCCGCGTCCGCGAGGAGCGGACGTTCGAGAGCGCCGCTGCTCTGAAAGAACAGATCTTGCGCGACGTCGGGCGGGCGCAGACGTTTTTTCGGCGGCTGAAAGCCTGCTCAAAGCAGGCTGCCGGCTAAAAGGCCCGCCCCACAAAAGCTTACACTTAATCTATATGTCTCTCTCTGCCGGAAAATTAAAACACTTAAAAGCCCTTTCGAACGCGAAGGGCATTATCGCCGCTGCCGCCATGGATCAGCGCGGAAGCTTGCAGAAATCGATCGCATCGGCCAAGGGCGTCGATGTGAAGGCCGTCACGCCTGATATGATGTCGGAATTCAAGACCGCCGTGACGCGCGTGTTGACTCCCCATGCCTCGGCCATCCTGCTCGACCCCGAATACGGCCTCGACGCCGCCAAGGCACGCTCGTCAAACGCTGGTCTTCTGCTCGCCTATGAAGAAACCGGTTACGATAACACCAAGCCCGGCCGCCTGCCCGACCTGTTGAAGCACGTTTCCGCCAAGCGCATCAAGGACTGGGGCGCGGACGCGGTGAAGATTCTCATCTACTACACGCCATTTGACGCGCCGGAAATCAACGACATCAAGCATGCCTTCATCGAACGCGTCGGCGCGGAGTGCGAGGATAACGAGATCCCCTTTTTCCTCGAATTCGTCGGCTACGACCCAAAGGGCGGCGACGAAAAGGGTCTGGAATTCGCCAAGATCAAGCCGCAGGTGGTGATCGGCAGTATGGAAGAGTTCACCAAGCCCCAATATAAGGTCGACGTACTGAAGGTCGAAGTACCGGTCAACGCCGAGTTCGTCGAAGGCAGCTCGGTATACAAGGGCCAGAAGGCCTACACGCGCCCCGAGGCGTTGGGTCACTACCGCCGGGCCGCCGAGGTCGCCACGAAGCCGTTTATTTATCTGAGCGCCGGCGTCGGCAACGCCCAGTTTGTGGAGAGCCTGAATATGGCCACCGAAGCGGGAACTGATTATTCGGGTGTCCTTTGCGGTCGCGCGACCTGGAAAGAAGGCATGGGCATCTACGGCAAGCAGGGCGTGAAGGCTCTGGAGGACTGGCTGTCGGATCAGGGCGTGAAGAACATCAACGCTGTGAACGCGGCTCTGTCCGGCGCGACGCCGTGGGCGAAGAAGCTCGGGATTGGGGCGTAGAAGAAATCCCGTGCAGCCCCGCCCGTAAGGGCGGGGATCATCCGATTTCCTGAACCTCCGGCGCGACCGATAAATCGACGCCCTCCCACCGCGCGACCACTGCGGTGGCCAGACAATTTCCCAGCAAATTCACGGAGGTGCGCGCCATGTCCATGATGGTGTCGACGCCAAGGATCAGCGCCACGCCCTCCACCGGCAGGCCGAAGGTGGATAACGTTCCCGCAAGAATCACCAGCGACGCTCGCGGCACGCCGGCGACGCCCTTGCTGGTCAGCATCAGCGTCAGCAGCATGGTGATTTGCGTGCCGAACGACAGCGGATGATTCGCGGCCTGCGCCACGAACATCGCGGCGAGCGACAAATACAGTGTCGATCCGTCCAGATTGAAGCTATAGCCTGTCGGCAGCACGAACGCGACGATGTGATTCGGCACGCCGAACGCTTCCATGTTTTCGAGCGCAAGAGGCAGCGCCGCTTCGCTTGATGCGGTGGAGAACGCCAGCAGCCAGGGCGCTCGGACGGCCTGAATGAACCGCTTCAGCGGAATTTTCGCGATCACGATCACCGCGCCCAGCACCACCACCACGAAAAAGATCAGCGCACCGTAGAGCGTCAGCACGAGCTTGCCCAGATTCACCAGCACGCCCAAGCCTTTATCGCCCACCGTCGCCGCCATCGAACCAAAGACGCCCAGAGGCGCGAAATACATGATGTAGTTCGTGTACTGGAACATCACTTCGGAGAGGCTCTTGCAAAAATCGACTACCGGTCGCGCCTTGGTCCCGATCGTGGCGCAGGCGGTGCCGAAGATGAAGCAGAACACGACCAATTGCAGGACTTCGCCGCGAGCCATCGCGTCGATTACGCTGGTGGGAAATGTATGCTCGGCCAACGCCGCGGCACTGGTGGCGGATGTGGCGAGGTTTGCCACCGGCTTATCCGGCAACTGCACGCCCGCGCCGGGCTTCACCAGATTCACCGCGCCCAGGCCGACGAACAGCGCCACCGTGGTGACGACTTCGAAGTACAGAATCGCCTTGCCGCCGATTCGCCCCATGGTTTTCACGCTGCCGGTGCCGGCGATACCGTAAACCAGCGTTGCGAACAGCAGCGGCGCGATGATCGATTTGATCAGCCGCAGAAAAATCGTACCGAGCAGCCCGAGTTCCTTGGCCGGCCCGGGAAAAAACGCGCCGAACGCGATGCCGGCGAACAATGCAATCAAAATCCACGTCGTGAGCGAGATCCGCTTCATCTGCTTCCCCATTTCAGTTTTTCCCGCAGCACGTCGAAAAACAGCTTGTCCGGAGGCCGGATGAGGCTGATGGAGTGCAGCGAGCGCCGGCAGACGACGCGGTCGCCTTTCATCATAATTTCGCCTACCTGACCGTCGATGGTCATGTAGGTGGTGTTGTCCTCGCCGCGATTCACGACTTCAATCACGCTCTCATCGGGGAGAATCACGGGACGGTTGGTTAACGTGTGCGGACAAATCGGCGTGATGCAGAAGGCCGCGACCGACGGATAGACGATTGGGCCTCCCGCCGACAGCGAATACGCGGTGGAACCGGTGGGCGTGGACACGATCAGCCCATCGGCCTTGTAGACGCACATCAGCTTTTCATCGACGTTCACTTCCAGATCGATCATGCGGGCGATTTCGGCCTTGGACAGCACTGCGTCGTTCAGCGCCTCATGCGAGGAGAGGAGATCCGTTCCGCGCCACAGTTCGCAGTGCAGCATGCGACGGCGGCCGATGCGAAGCTCGCCGTTGAGCGCGTGTTCCAGCTGCGTATAGACTTCGTCCACAGTGATGGCGGTGAGGAATCCCAGTCCGCCAAGGTTCACCGCGAACAAAGGAATATCGCGTCCGCCGATGGCTCGCGCCGCGGAAAGCAGCGTGCCGTCGCCGCCAAGAACAATGACGAGCTGCGTGCCGTCGGGTATATCTGCTCTCGGAACGAACGTCGGCGAACCTGCGTAGCCGGCGCTTTCCTCATCCAGGCGAACCGTGATGCCGCGCGCGGCGAGGAACTCGACGATGCCGCTCACCAATGGCGCGGCGTGCTCAATGCGAGGCTTTGAAACAATGCCAACGGTGTCAATCGTGGCCATAGAGTAAGAATTCGCGATTGCCTTCGGTTCCAAGGATCGGACTGGCAATGATAGCAGACTCAAGGCCCACGGCTTCCACCGCGTTCCGGACGCGTTCGCAGGCGGCTTCGTGCAACGTGGGATCGCGCACGATACCTCCCTTGCCTACCTCGTCGCGGCCGACTTCGAACTGCGGCTTCACCAGCACGATCATGCGCCGCGGCGAAGCCAGCAGCGGGGCGATCGCCGGAATCAGCAACGTGGTGGAAATGAAGCTGGCGTCGCAGACGGCCAGGTCGAATTTGCCGGGATAATCCGCCGGATCGAGATAGCGCGCGTTCAGGCCTTCTTTCACCACCACGCGCGGATCATTGCGCAATTTCCAATCGAACTGCCCATGGCCGACGTCGATGGCCCAAACGCACTTCGCTCCGCGCTGCAGCAGGCAATCCGTGAACCCTCCCGTCGACGCGCCTACGTCCAGGCAGGTCCAGCCTGTCACGTCGATCGCAAAATGATCGAGCGCGGCGGCCAGCTTGAATCCTCCCCGGCTTACATAGGGCATGCGCTCGAGAAGTTCGATGCGCGCGTCTTCGGCGATGGAGTGCCCCGGCTTTTCGCTCTTCTGCCCGTTCACCTTCACCTGGCCGGCGAGGATCAACGCCTGGGCTCTCTCGCGAGTCTCGGCGAGGCCTCGTTCCACCACCAACTGGTCGAGCCTTCGCTTGGTCATGGCAGCCGTCATGCGTTGCGGCGCACGATCAGATCGGCCAGTTCGCGCAGGCGCTCACCGCGCTCGTCGAACACCTTCAATGCAAGGTGCGCTTCAAGCCTTTCCTGCTCCGCCATTTCGTGCGACCGCTCCATGCCGTAGACGACCGGGAACGTGATCTTGTTCTGCCGTGCGTCTTTGCCCGCGGTCTTGCCCAGCGCTTCCGACGGCTGTTCGACGTCGAGAATGTCGTCGACAATCTGAAACGCCAGGCCGATGTGCTCGCCGAAGCGGGTTAGCGCGTCGAGCTCCTCTTCATGCGCGCCCGCGTAGATCGCGCCCATGCGAACGCTTGCGCGCAGCAACGCACCGGTCTTGGCGCGATGAATGGAATCGAGCAACTGCGCGGTAGGAAATTTGCCTTCGCCCTCGATGTCGTTCACCTGTCCGCCGATCATGCCGCCGACCGTGCCGCTGGCCACCGCCAGTTCGCGGACCAGTGCGATGCGCCTCCCGGCGTCGACGTCAGGCAGCTTGGCGAGAACCTCAAACGCCAGGGTCAACAGAGCGTCGCCGGCCAGAATCGCCATCGCGTCGCCGAATACCTTGTGGCAAGTCGGTCGGCCACGGCGCAGATCGTCGTTATCCAACGCCGGCAGATCGTCATGAATCAGCGAATAGGTATGGATCAGTTCCAGAGAGCACGCCGCTGCTTCCACGCCCACCGGCGCATCGGACACCGTGTTCGCCGCGGCGATGGCCAGCAGCGGGCGAATGCGCTTTCCGCCCGCGAAGAGGCTGTAGCGCATGGCTTTATGGATGGTCGCCGGATCGGTAACCTCGGCGGGAACCCAGCGGTCGAGCGTTGCATCGACAATCTGTTGCTGCTCGGCGATGTAATCGGAAGTGGTCATCAATCTTTTTCTGCGAAGGGCTCGGGCTTCATTTCGCCCGCCCGCTTGATCAGCACCTCGACGCGCGTTTCCGCGTCTTCCAGTTGCTTGCGGCAGGTCTCGCTCAGCTTCATCCCTTTTTCAAACAGTTCGAGCGCGCGTTCCAGAGGCAGCTCGCCGCTTTCCATCTCCTTGACGATCGCTTCGAGCTGCTGCAACCCGGTTTCGAAACTCAGTGGTGCTTGTTCGGGCATGAGTTTTTATTGTACGCCTCGTGACCGCTCCCGATGGTCGCGGCCCTGCTTCCGCGTTCACTCAGAACCGCGGCCGGCGGGAGCGGTTACGTTCAAACTTTCCGCCAATTTCGTTAACTCGCTCCAGATCCCCGCCGAGATCGGGATTCCCTCGCGCAGACGCTGCTCCTGAGACCGCCACTCCGGGTCGCCTGCGATCAGCACCTCGTCGAACCCCGCCGCCGGACGCGAGCCCTTCACCGTCTCCCGCATCTTCTGCATGCGCGCCTCGAATTCGCCGGCGGGAAGGAACCGAGCCGCGTCGATCGCCAGGAAAAAATGGCTCACGCGCATGGGGCGGTTCTTCACGCGCAGCCCCCCGACCTCGGTCATCATCGCGCCGCCCGACAGGACCGCGCACAGGACCTCTACCATCAGAGCCAAGCCGGTTCCTTTATATCCGCCCAAGGGCATCGGCAATCCCTGCAGCGCAACCTGCGGATCGGTGGTGGAATTACCCTCTGCATCCATCGCCCAGCCTTGAGGAATCTCTTTTTCGCCGCTCAATATCGCCTTGTGGATGCGATTCAGGGCCACGGTCGTTGTCGCCATGTCCAGCAGGAACGTGTCCGGACCCGGCACGGCCATGCAGATCGGGTTCGTCCCTAAAATACGGTCTTTGCCCTGCCATGCAGCTACCAGGGGGGTCGCGTTGCACATTGCGATGCCGATCAACCCCTCGGCGGCGATTTTCTGCGCCCACCACGCGGATGCTCCGAAATGGCTGGAGTCTCGCGCCGTCACCATCCCGATGCCGTGGGCTTTCCCCAGCCGGATCAAGTGGTTGCAGCACTCCTCGGAGATCACCTGGCCGAGCCCATTCATGCCGTCGTAGACCATGCAGGCGCCGTTTTCGCTGGCGATGCGGCCAATGGTCGACACGTCGATGTTGCCATCCTGAATCTGCTGCGCGTACCAGATAAGTAGCTGCACGCCATGGGAATCCACGCCCCGCAGGTTCGCCGAAACCAGCGAATCGGCGATCAGTGCGGCTGCGTTTCCCGGCACACCAGTCGCCTGCATAATCGCCCGGGCGAACTCCGCCAGAGGCTGGCGCTCGATTAAGAAAGAGCCGCTCGAATTGTCCATGAATTCTTAAAGGTAGCACTCATTGGGTTCGTCCGGATTTTGGTCGATTTTTGAGCAAATGCTGATCACTCATCACAATTTGAGCAACTGGCGGCCCGTCTCCGTCCGGCCGGGTCCTGTGTTTTCAATCAAATCCATCAATATCGGCGTCTGGCTACCGAACTGCCACCTATGCGGGCATGGAACGAACAACTCTTCCTGGACTCCTGGTGCTACTGGCGCCTTCGCTCGCGCCGGCCCAGGATCTGTCCGTCGGCCCGTCCAAATCCACTCACACTGTGGCCTTCGCCCAATACATCGCTTCGATCCAAGAACCTAACCCATTCACGGAATTGGGACCAGTGGCCGTGCAGATCGATGCCGCCCTGCCCGCCCTCTACAAGCAATGCCGGATACTGGCGATCCGGGCGTGGGGCGAAACCGAGCGCATGGAATACCGGGTGCTGCAAATTGAGGGCGATCCGATCGTGGCGCAAGAGGTGATCGGCCCCTATCTTAAGGGGCGGGATCAGATCGACGTCCTGCCTCTATCATCGATCGCGGTCACTCCGGCGAATTATAAATTTCGCTATATGGGTGAGGTTGGGAGCGGGCCTGCATCCGCTTACGTATATCAGATCACGCCGAAGAAGAAACGTGACGGCCTCATTCAAGGCAGACTCTGGATAGACTCCGTGACGGGCACACCGGTCCTGAAGACGGGACGCTTCGTGAAGATGCCCCCCAACCTCACCGGGCTTACGGGCCGGATCGAGGTGGTGCAGGACACGCACCTTCAGAACGGATATCCGCGCGGGCGCATTACACACGTGACGATCGAAACGCGGCAGGTGGGCCGGGGCGAATTGACGATCACCGAGCTCCCTCTGGCTTCAACTGGAGGGGATGGGCCAGACGCGCGACCGCAACCGTAATAGCAGTAAAGCGCGGCACCCTGAGCGTCCAACAGAATCATCGACCTGCCGCTCCTAACTTCAGGAAGGGCTTTTCATCGCTGGGGGAGGATCGGAATGAAGAAATCGCGGATTTGGCTGCTTGCACTATTTTGCGCGGCCGGTCATTCCCAGATCCGACCCGGCTCCGATGGCCAGACCTTGCTCGGGACCGCGATCAACGATCGCCGCCAGTCCGATCTGCATTGGCCCGATTTCAGCGACTACAGCAGTCACGTCAAGAAATTCTACGAACTCAACGGGAACTCCCTGTGGTGGGTTAAGAAACTGGAGCCAACCCAGCAGGCGCGCCAGATGATCGCGCTGATGCTCGAGTCCGGGCAAAAAGGACTCTCCGCGGACGACTACGACGCATCACAATGGAGTGGCCGGCTCGCCAAACTCAGACCTGCGACGCGATTGCCGTCGGAGGCCGACGCCGCAAAATTCGATCTCGCGCTGACGGTTTGCGCGATGAGATATATCTCCGACCTTCATATCGGGAGGGTGAATCCGAAGCGGCTCGACTTCGCCTTCGATGAGGAGTCCAAGAAATACGATCTGCCCGAATTTCTCAAGGACCACGTTGTCAGCGCGGGTGACGTTTCCGCCGCTTTGGACCAAATCGAGCCTCCCTATCCGGGTTATCGCCGCACCATGCGAGCTCTTCAGACTTATATGGTGCTCGCCAAGAAGGATGATGGAGAGCAGCTTCCGCCCGTAAAGAAAGCGATTGAGCCCGGGAGCGTTTATCCGGGCGTCCCACGGCTTATACGCCTGCTCAAGTTATTGGGCGACCTTCCATCGGGCGCGAATGTGGCGGCGGACAATCCGGGTTACCAAGGCGCGCTGGTCGATGCGGTGAAAAACTTTCAGCGCAGGCATGGCCGAACTCCGAACGGACGAATCGATGCTCAAACCTTGGCTGACTTGAACGTGCCTCTGAGCTCCCGGGTCCGGCAGATGCAATTGACGCTGGAGCGTTGGCGGTGGCTGCCGAGTGCCTATCAAAAGACGCCCATTGTGGCGAATATTCCGGAATTTCGTCTCCGGGCCTATGACAAGGATTTTAACGTCGGCGTGACGATGAAGGTCGTCGTCGGTCAAGCGTACGGCCATCGCAATACCCCTGTGTTTACCGAGAACATGCGCTATGTCGAATTCCGGCCGTATTGGGCGGTGCCATACTCCATCACCCGCGGCGAGCTCATTCCGCACATTCTCAAAGACCCGGACTATGTGGCGAAAAAGGGCTTCGAGATTGTAGACAGCCGCCAAAATGTGGTGAGCACCGGAGCGGTGTCGGACGAGGTCCTCGACGGGCTTCGAGCCGGAAGACTTTTCATCCGTCAAACGCCGGGTCCCAGGAACGCCCTCGGCCTGGTGGCATTCAAATTCCCGAATAGCTACGACGTCTATATGCACGATACCCCCGCGCCGGAAGTCTTCGCCCAGTCCCGGCGAGATTTCAGCCACGGATGCGTCCGGCTGGAGAAACCCGCTGATCTGGCGGCGTGGGTCCTGCGCAATAATCCTGGTTGGACGCCGGAGCGGATTCGCGCGGCGATGAACGGCGGCGCGACCCAGAACGTGAATCTCGCCGAGCCGATTCCGGTCCTGATCGTCTACGCCACGGTTGTCGTGCTCGACGACGGGCTGGTTCACTTCTACGACGACATTTATAAGCACGACGCCGCTCTGGAGGCAGCTCTCGCGAAGGGCTATCCGTATCCTTGGTGAACGCTGGTTTGAAAAAGGGGACAGACCGCTCTGTCCACGCCTAAGATCCGCGTCGATTCAAGCACATGCGAGCGGGGACAGAGTCGTCTGTCCCCTTTTTCAAGAACCTCCTAGGTCACCAGCGGCGTACGCGCCCGACGTCCACGTGGACGAAGTTGGAATCACGATAGTAACCAACTCCCCCGCGTTGCAGGCGCAACGCGGCGTCGCGAACGGCAGAGGTGGGAATCCCCGGCAGGCGAATGTCGATGGCCTCCGCCTGCATGTGGAGACTATTACGAGCGACGCCAGTGTTGGGGCCGCGGGTGCGCAGGAATTCATTCGTCTTTGGCGTCCGGTATCCGCAGATCACGTCGATCTCGCCGCCGGAATCGTTCAAGGACTCGGTCAGATCGTGGAGCAGATCAAACAGATGAGGGTCGAAATGATGAGTTTCACCGGTCAGACTGTCGCGGAGATAGCGGTCGAGCTTGGCCAGCGCGTCGGGCAGATAAGTGTCGCCGCGCCGATAGACGATATCAAGCCGCTCATTGCTATGGGTGTGATAAAAGCGAAGCCGGTATTCGCGCGGGGCAGGGGTGGCGGATTCCAATGTTTTGCCGATCGGCGCGAAAAACAAGAGAAAGAGGATGATGCGATATGTCACGAGGTACTTCGGGGCAGAAATTACGTACCCTGTCATCCTAACACGTGGACAATCATTTGAAAAAGCGGAAGGCAGTTGCTATCCTGAAACGAGGAAAAAGAACGAAGGCGACGTGATCCAGTTTACCCTTCTAGTTTTCTGATTCAAAAAAGCTCACGGGCGCGTAGCTCAGTTGGTTAGAGCGCCTGCTTCACACGCAGGAGGTCACAGGTTCGAGTCCTGTCGCGCCCACCATCCAAAGGTCCCTCTTGCTCACGCTGAACAATATCTCGATGCGCTATGGCGCCCGCATCCTCTTCGACGAGGTGACGACCACCTTTTTGGGCGGACGCCGGTATGCGATTACCGGTCCGAACGGAGCGGGCAAGTCGACGTTGATGAAGATCCTGACGGGCGAAATCGAGCCGTCCAAGGGCACTGTCACGCGTCCGAAAAAAATGGGGGTCCTGCGCCAGGATCAGTTCGCCTTCGACCAGTATCGCGTCATCGATACGGTGATTATGGGCAACACCGCGCTATGGGCGGCTTTTGAAGAGCGCGAAAAGCTCTACGAAAAGGATCCCGACGCGCTCACCGACGAGGACGGCATGCGCCTGGGCGAACTCGAAGGCATCGTCGGCGACGAGGGCGGCTACACGGCCGAAACCGATGCGGCCGTGCTGCTCGACGGCCTCGATATCCCCGAGCCTCTGCACGAACGCAAAATGGGCGAGTTGCAGGGTGGCCAGAAAGTGCGCGTGCTGCTGGCCCAGGCTCTGTTCGGATCGCCCAACGTACTGCTGCTCGACGAGCCGACCAACAACCTCGACCTCGATTCGGTCCACTGGCTGCAGGATTACCTGATTCGCTTCGACGGCTGCCTGATCGTCATCTCGCATGACCGCCACTTTTTGAACGAAGTCTGCACGCACGTCGCCGATATCGATTATCAGACCGTGATCACCTATACGGGCGGCTATGACGACATGGTGCTGGCCAAGACGCAGATCCGCTCCCGCATCGAGGCAGAAAACGCGCAGCGCGAAAAGAAAATCGCGCAGTTGAATGAATTCATCGCGCGGTTCGGCGCGGGCACGAGGTCGTCGCAGGTCACTTCGCGCAAGAAAGAAGTGGAGCGCCTGGCCACCTCGGATCTGGCCCGCTCCAACATCGCGCGTCCGTATATTCGCTTTGAGGTTCTGCGCCCTTCCGGCCGCCATCCGCTGGAAATCAAGGGGTTGTCGAAGTCCTACGACGATAACCAGGTGATCCAGAACTTCAGCGCGGGTATCAGCCGGGGCGAGAAGATCGCTCTGATCGGCCGCAACGGAGCGGGGAAGTCGACCATGCTGAAGTCGCTCATCCGCAATGGCACCGGCTTCGTCGATCCGGAGGACCGCAAGTTCCCGATCGACTCCGGCGACGTGATCTGGGGCCACGAAGTCTCGGTCGGCTACTTCGCGCAGGACCATACCGAATCGATCCGCAAGGGAGTACGAGTGCTCGAATGGCTGCACGAGTTCGATCCGAAGGCATCGCAGGAGGAGCTGCGCGGCGTGCTCGGCCAAATGCTATTCAGCGGCGACGAGGCGTTGAAAAATACGGAAGCTCTATCCGGAGGCGAGTCCGCCCGCATCATCTTCTGCCGCCTGATGCTGCAGAAACCGAACTTCCTGATTCTGGACGAGCCCACGAACCACCTGGATTTGGAATCAATTAACGCTTTAAATATCGCCCTCCAAAAGTATGACGGCACGGTACTTCTTGTGACGCACGATCATGACGTGGTGGACGAGGTCGCCACCCGCATCTGGCACTTCGAGCACGGCAAGATCGACGACTTCAAGGGTCCGTACGCGGAGTATCTGGAGCACACCCAGCAGTCGGCTCCGCGGTAGATGCCGAGCCGATTACCCAAAAAAAAACATTTCACGCAAAGACGCCAAGGCGCAAAGGGAAATTACTTGTAGCGGACGCCGTGCTTCACGACGATGTCGATGTTCTGCAGCAGGTCGATGTAGCGCAGCACGTCTCCGTGGACCGCGATGATGTCGGCGAATTTTCCGGGCGACACGGTGCCCACCTCGCGCTCCACTTTCATGGCGACCGAGGGCCAGAACGTCGCGGCGCGGATCGCGTCCATGGGATCCACGCCCATCACGCGTACCCAAATATCCAGCTCGTTCCACGTCGTCTGGGGGTGAAACTGCGCGGGCACGCCGCTGTCGGTGCCGATCAGTAGCACGGCTCCCGACTCGCGTAGCTGCTGAAATTTACGCTTTAACGTGGGCTTGCGTGGAGGCACCATGCGGTAATAATCCAATTGTTCGATGTGGCGCAGCGATTCGCGGATATCGGCGATGATTTGCGGCGGGAGCCCCTCGTGCCAGCGCGGATCGTCCACGAGTTCGGGATGGTCGCGCACGTAGTCGTAGTTGTAGAGCACCTGAACGGTTGGTGTCCAGAACAGCGGCGCGATGTTCCCGCGCGCGGTGCGTTCGTGCAGCTTGGCGATGATGTCGGCGGGATATTCGGGGGCAGTGGCGAGTCCGGTGTGCTCGAAATCGTCGACGCCGGCTTCCAGGCCGAAGCGAATTTCATTGGGCCGGTGCGCGTGCGCCACCACGGGGAGATTGTGCTTGTGCGCCTCATCAACGATGGCCGCGATCTCCTCATGCGTCATCTGGTCCTGATCGATGAGCTTGATGCAATCGACGCCCGCGTCGGCTAGCTTGCGGACCTTCGCGCGGCCGTCCTCGGCGCCCTTCACGCCCCAGCGAAAATAGTCGGTTCCGGGATAGGCTTCATGCTCGAGAAACGGGCCGCTGACGTACAGCGTCGCGCCGGGGATTTTGCCGGAGCGAATGGCGTCGCGCACATGGATGCTGGCATCAAGAGGAGCGCCAAGGTCTCGCGCGCTGGTGATTCCGGCCATCAAGAGCTGCTTGGCCGAAGCCGGCATGATGACCGATTCGAGCATCGGCGGGTACGTCTTATCCCAGTGCGCGTAATCGGAATGGCCGCTGAGCATGGTGTGGACGTGCATGTCCCAAAGGCCCGGCAGCACGCTCATGCCTTCGGTGGAGATGACCTCGACGCCTGGCGGGACGGACAGCGATCCCACCTGGCCGACGGCCTGAATTTTCTCGCCGCCGATGAGGATGACGCTGTTGCGAATGGGCGGTCCGCCGAAGCCGTCGATCAGCGTGCCTCCGACCAGCGCCTTCCGGCCGGAGGTTTGACCGGCGGCTGCGATCGTTAAGGCGCAAAGGAGAAGGGAGGCTCGGCGGAGATTCATCGCCGAATTATATCGTGTGTAGCGCAGAGGCGAAGGGAATCACGCGGACTGTCCCCCGTTTTCCCCCGTTTTCCACAGGCGATCGCTTTTGCCGTTCTGTGGCTCTGATCGCCTATAGGATAGCTCTGGTTACTTGCGTTTTTTCCTCTCCGCAACAGAAATAGGCAATAATTCGGAAGGATCGGGATACCATGTCCGCGGCGCTTGACGCTAACCTTGGATTAGAACAAAGGAGCTAGAATGCAGAAGCGCAAACTTGGAAAGAGCAACCTGGAAGTTTCAGCCCTTGGGCTAGGTTGCATGGGAATGAGCTTTTCCTACGGCCCGCCCAAAGACAAACAGGAAATGACATCTCTTCTCCGGGCGGCCGTGGAACGCGGTATTACTTTCTTCGATACTGCCGAGGTCTACGGCCCGTTCCTGAATGAAGAGCTTGTGGGCGAAGCCCTCGCTCCCTTCCGCAAACAGGTGGTGATCGCCACCAAATTCGGGTTCGATCTGAGCGGCAGCGATCATCGGCCGGGAGCAGCAGGCTTGAGCAGCCGGCCCGAGCACATCAAGCAGGCCGTCGAGGGGTCGCTCAAGCGGCTCAGGGTAGAGTTTATCGACCTGCTGTATCAGCACCGGGTCGACCCCAACGTGCCGATCGAGGACGTAGCGGGAGCGGTTAAGGACCTGATCCACCAGGGCAAGGTCAAGCATTTTGGCCTTTCCGAAGCAGGAGTGCAGACGATCCGCCGCGCGCATGCGGTTCAACCGCTCACTGCTCTCCAGAGCGAATACTCGCTGTGGTGGAGACGTCCTGAAGCCGAAGTGATACCGACCCTGGAGGAACTCGGAATCGGGTTTGTCCCGTATAGCCCATTAGGCAAGGGCTATCTCACGGGGAAGATCGATGAAAACGCGAAGTTCGACAGTTCCGATTTCCGCAGCACGCTGCCTCGGTTCACGCCGGAGGCCCTAAAGGCGAATCAGGCCCTCATCGATCTGCTCGCCAGCATCGCCGAACGAAAGAAGGCGACACCGGCTCAGGTCGCGCTCGCATGGCTGCTCTCTCAGAAGCCGTGGATCGTACCAATCCCGGGCACCACGAAGCTGCATCGTTTGGACGAGAACATCGGGGCACTCTCGGTCGAACTCACGCCCGACGATCTGCGAGACATTGATGTCACCGCCTCAGAGATCACGGTGCAAGGCGCACGCTACCCGGAAAGGCTGGAGCAAATGACCGGCCGCTGAGGGGCCAGTCGGAAGATCAAGAGATCAAACGGAGCGGATCACAGCGTTCTGGCAAGGGACCGGCGTTCCAGCATCAGCTCGGCAATGGCCCGCGCGTCGGCGACGATCTTGGCGAACTGCTCCGGATACACGGTCTGCGCGCCGTCGGACCACGCCTCATCCGGCCGGGGATGCACTTCGACAAGCAGTCCGGACGCTCCCGCAGCGATAGCGGCGAGGGCCATGGGATGCACGCTGTCGCGCTTGCCGGTTCCGTGGCTGGGGTCGACGACCACCGGCAGATGGCTCAGCTTTTGCGCGGCGGGGACGATGCTCAGGTCGAGCGTATTGCGCGTGTGATCAGCGAAAGTGCGGACGCCGCGCTCGCACAGGATCACATCGTAGTTGCCTTCGGAGAGAATGTACTCGGCGGCCATCAGGAACTCTTCGAGCGTCGCCGACATGCCTCGCTTCAGCAGCACCGGCTTCCGAGCCTTGCCGGCGCGCTTCAGCAGCGAATAGTTCTGCATGTTACGCGCGCCGATCTGGATGCAGTCGGTGTAATGTTCGACGAGATCGAAGGTTTCGACGTCGATGGCCTCGGTGACGATGCCGAGGCCGGTCTCCTCGCGAGCCTCGGCCAACAGTTGCAGTCCTTCTTCGCCCATGCCCTGAAACGAATAGGGCGACGTGCGCGGCTTGTAGGCGCCGCCACGCAGGAGCTGGCCTCCCGCTTTTTTCACCGCGCGCGCGGAATCCAGAATCTGTTCGCGCCCTTCCACCGAGCAGGGGCCGCCGCAGAAGACGGGCTGATCGCCTCCGATGTCCACGCCATGGACGCGGATCACCGAGTTTTCCTTTTTCACCTCGCGGCTTACCAGCTTGTACGGCTTGGTGACGCGGATGGCTTCGGCCACGCCGGACATGCCTTCGAACAGCACCGGGTCCACAGGCCTGGGATTTCCGGTGATGCCAATGGCGGTCCTCGCCGCGCCCGGCATGATGTGCGGGCGAAATCCCAGCCCTTCGATTTTCTTACGAACGGCGTCGACATCGGCCTCGGTGGCTTGCGCCGTCATCACGATCAGCATGTACTCTTATGATAGCTACATGAGTGAAACATTTAATGGATAAACGTATCGTCGTCGTGGGTGGAGGCCTGGTGGGCCTCGCCACGGCTTGGCGGATCGGCCAGCGTTTCCCCGAGGCGCGCGTCACGATTTTGGAGAAAGAGCAGAACGTCGGCACGCATCAGAGCACGCACAACAGCGGCGTGCTGCATTGCGGCCTTTATTACAAACCCGGCTCGCGCAAGGCGAGGCTGGCGGTAACGGGCATCCGGCAGATGGTGGACTTCTGCCATGAACATTCGATTCCGCATGAAATCTGCGGAAAGGTCGTCGTCGCGACGGAGGAGGAAGAGCTGCCGCGCCTTCAGAACCTCTTGACTCGCGGCAGGGAGAATGGCCTGGAAGGCCTGAAAATGCTCACCCGCGAAGAACTGCGCGAGGTTGAGCCGCATGCGGCGGGCATCGCGGCGATTCGCGTCCCGCAGGAAGGCATCGTCGATTATCCGCGCGTTTCGGAGACGCTTGCCGGCCTGATCCGGGCGCAGGGCGGTGAGGTGGTGACGTCGGCGCGCGTGACTGCCATCGATCGCGAGGGGTCAAGCTGGCGCGTGCATTCAACCGCGGGCGATTATCGGTGCGACCGCATCGTGACGTGCGCCGGGCTGCATTCGGATCGCGTGGCCGCGCTCACCGGGACTGCGCGCACGATCCGCATCGTACCGTTTCGCGGCGAATATTACAAGATCCGGCCCGAGCGGCAGGATCTGGTGCGCCACCTGATTTACCCCGTGCCCGATCCAAAATTTCCGTTCCTGGGCGTCCATTTCACGCGCATGATTCATGGCGGCGTGGAGGCGGGGCCGAACGCGGTGCTGGCTTTGTCGCGCGAAGGCTATTCGAAGACCGCGTTTAAGCCGGGCGATCTGTTTGACGCGCTGACGTTCCTGGGCCTGTGGCGATTCCTCGGCAAGTATCCAAAGATGTGCTGGCAGGAAATGCGAAGGTCCTTTAGCCAGGCGCTGTTCTGTGCGTCCTTGCAACGGCTGGTGCCCGAAATTCAGCCGGAAGATTTAAGCCCCGGCGAAGCGGGCGTGCGCGCGCAGGCGATGACGCCGGATGGCGCGTTCGTGGAGGATTTTGCCTTTGTGCAAGGCCCCGGAGAGCTTCACGTGGTGAATGCACCGAGCCCGGGTGCGACGGCATCGCTGGCCATCGGGGAAGAAGTCGCGTCAATGCTGGTCACCGCCGGGCTCGCCTGAAGGCGTTTCCGGAGGCTTGAGGAACGGCGCGAGCGCTTCGGGGTTGCTGTCGAAGAAGCGATCGAGCAAATCTCTTACGGCAAGCTGCCGCATTTCTTCGCGGCTGATTTTCGGCGCGTAGACGAAGGATCGGCTGCGCTTCACGCGCGTCACGCTGCCGCGTTTCTCCAGGCGGTCGAGCAGCGTCATCACCGTGGTGTAGGCCAGCTTGCGGCCTCCGATCGCCTCCCTCACCTGGCGGACCGTGCCCTCGCCCAGGCTCCACAGCGTTTTCAGGCACTCCAACTCGAGTGGAGGAGGCATGTCACGCGAGGCTGCCGGGCGGCGCATGGGACTACGAATCGCTTTTCAGCGCGTCTTTTAGTTTGGACGCGAAGGGAGAGGCCGATGGCTCAGGTTTGGGCGGCTTGGAAGTGGTCCGCGGCGGCTGTGCGGGCGGCTCCGGCGCCGTCGTCTCCTCAGGCCCTTGCAGATATTTGTTTTTCTTGAGGGCCGTGCGATCCAAGGCTGAACTGTAGCCGGTCCACACGCCTTCAATCTGGCGGTCCCTCTCGATCAGGCCGCGCATGCATTCCATCTTTGAATCGAGATTATCGAGATGATGCAGCAGCAGCGCCTCGGGGAACAGAGGCACCTTGGGCGAGCCAAACTCCAATTCGCCGTGATGGCTGAGGATCAGGTGCAGCAGCAGATCGCGCAGGGCGGGAGGAAAATCCGGCACCAGTCGCAGTTTGTCTTCCACCATCTGGACGCCGATGACGATGTGACCGAGGAGCTGGCCTTGGGTCGAGTAACTGAAACTGCGCGCGTAATTGAGCTCACGGATCTTGCCGACATCGTGCAGGATGACACCGGCGAGCAGCAGATCCAGGTCGATATTCGCGTAGTGCGCGGCGGTGAACTTCGCGAGGGCGCACATCGATAGAACGTGCTCGATCAGGCCGCCGATCCAGGCGTGATGGATCGCCTTGGCCGCCGGCGCGGTGCGATAGGCCAGCGCGATCGCCTCGTCGGCGAACACGGCGTCGAGCAGCGCTTTCAAATGCGGGTTGCCGATGGACGCGATCCAGCCTTGCAGTTCCCGGAACATTTCGTCCCGGTCGCGTTTAGATGCCGGGAAGTAATCGGCGACGTCGATCTCGGATTCCGGCACCGCCTGGATCTTGTGTAACGTCAGCTGCGGCCGGTTTTGAAAGACCTGCATCAGGCCCTTCACGCGTATAAAATCGTCCTGGGCGAACGCGTTCACAGCCTCCGCCGCGTTGTCCCACATCTTGGCGTCCAGTTCGCCGGTGCGATCGGCAAGCGTCAGGGACAGGTAAAGGTCGCCCGACTTTTTCTGCCGGACGTCCTTGTGCTGGACCAGGAAAGTGGCGTTGACGATCTGGTCCGGTTGCAGATCGCTGACGAAGGGTGATTTCATTCCGTGATTCTTACGGGCGTTACTTCGACGTCGAAACGCCTGGCTTGGTGGACGTGGTGCCGGGGATCGGCACCATGCCGAACAGCTTCTTGTGGTGCGCCCGGGCGGCAACTTCCGCCTTGGTGACCGTTTCCGGTTTCAACGTCGCCGGATCGCTCCACGTGGTGTCCTTGCCGGGCGCCGCGCCGGTGTCTTCCCAGCCGGGCTTGATTTCGAGAAACGCTACAGCGCGGAGGTTGGTGAGATATTCGCGCATGGCGGGCTGCATCTTCGGGCGGAACAAGCGGTCCTGTACTTCGTCTCGCGCTTCTTCGAACTCGGCCAACCCGGCCTTCTGATGCTCCTCCACGCGGAAGATGGCGAAACCCGAGGGATTCTCCACCTTGATGGGATCGGTCACATAGCCTCGGGTCTGATTCCAGATGGCCTTGGCCAGATCCTCGCGCAGATCCTTGCGTTCGAAGGGAGGCATATCGCCGCCCTGGGCCGCGTTCGGCGCGTCGGAGTTGGCCTGGGCCATTTCGCCGAATCGCTCACCTTTGCGGGCCCGCGCCACCAGGTCATTGGCCTTCTTTTCCGCCGCCGCGATGCCGGCCGCGTCCTTGCCTTCGGTCGAGACAAAAATCTGGCGCAGGAACACGCGCTCCTGGCGCATGAATTCGTCTTTATGTTCTTCGTAATATTTCTGCAATTCCTCGGTCTTGAAGGTGATCTTGCGGGAAATCTCCTCGCGCACCACCTTTTCGCGAAGCAGGTTGTTCTTCAACTCGGCTTTGTAGTCTTCGTATGGGATGCCGGTCTGCTGATGAACATACTCCTGGAACTTTTCAGGGTCGACGATCTTGGTGTTGCGCTGGATGTCGAGCAGCTGCTTGTTCAGCTCGTTGTCGACCTTCAGATCGAGCTCCTTGGCTTTCTGTACCAGCAGCAGCTGGTCGATCTTTTCGCGCAGGATGTTGCGCGCCGCGTCGTTGAGGGCCTCGTTCAGCCGGGGGCCGGAGAGCCCCTGCTGCCTCATCTCGGTCTCAATCATCTTGCGGTCACGGGCCATTTCGCCCCGCGTGACGATGTCGCCGTTCGCTTTGCAGATAATCTCTTCCATCAATGTGACGTCCCCACCGTAGAGGGCCGCGGACAGGAACACGACGAAGATCAAACGCATACTCTTATTATAACCGTCCTTGGAAATCCTCTTGCACATCGTCTACCAGGGACTTTAGCAGGCGAAACCGGGGCTGACCGATCCCGATGGTCCCGCCTCTGTGCGGGCAGTCGTGATCCCTTGGCCACACTGTGTTACGCGGGCGACAGTGTTTCGATCGATTCCTTCACCGAATCGAGCACGGCGTCGGGTTGCGCGTTGCCCAGCGGAAGGCGGAGCACTCCTGCCGGCGTGAACTGAGCGCCTTCATTGTGCGCCACCAACTCCATGAGCTTCGCCGGATCGACCTTCGCGCCGGGATGAAACTTGATGTGTAGTGCGCTGCCCCGGCGGTCGATGGCCTCGATTCCGGCCTTTTGCGCCGCCGTCTTCAGCATGGCGAACTTCAGTAGAGTCTCGACTGCCTCCGGCACGGGGCCGTAGCGATCGGACAGCTCCGCACGCACGGTTTCGCTCTGTTCGGTGTCGCGAACGTCGGCGACTTTCTTATACGCGCGGAGGCGCTGGTGCTCATCGGCGATGTACTCGGCCGGAATACGGATATCGAGGCCGAGGTTCAGCGCCGAGTGCACCTCGACCGGAACCTCGATGCCCTTCAGTTCCTGCACGGTCTCCTCGAGCATTTTTAGATACATATCGAAGCCGACGGCTTCGATATGGCCGTGCTGCTCGCCTCCGAGCAGGTTACCCGCGCCACGCAGTTCCAGATCCAGGGCCGCGATCTTGAAGCCGGCGCCCAGGTCGGAAAACTCGCGCAGCGCAGCGAGGCGTTTGCGGGCGATCTCGCTGAGCTCCGTGTCCTGCGGAACCAGTAAATACGCATATGCGCGGCGGTTCGACCGGCCGACGCGTCCCCGGAGCTGGTACAGCTCGCTTAAGCCGTGGCGCTCGGCGTTTTCGATGATCATGGTGTTGGCGAGCGGAATATCCAGGCCGTTTTCGACGATGGTGGTGCAGACGAACACGTCGTATTCGTGCTTCATGAAGCCGAGCAGGACGCGCTCCAGTTCCGCCTCGCCCATCTGCCCATGGCCCACGCCGATGCGGCAGTTGGGGATGAGCTCCTGAATCATCGCAGCGCGCGAAAAAATCGACTCGACACGGTTGTGGACATAATAAACCTGCCCGCCGCGGCTCATTTCCTGCTCGATGGCCTGCTTGACGATCTCCGAATCGAACTTCGCGACGACGGTGTGGATTGCAAGGCGATCCTTGGGAGGGGTTTCGATCACGCTCATATCGCGGATGCCGAGCAGGGACATGTGCAGGGTGCGCGGAATGGGCGTGGCGCTCATGGTGAGCACATCGACGTTCTTGCGGATCTGCTTGAGCCGCTCCTTGTGGCGCACGCCAAAGCGCTGTTCTTCGTCGACGATCAAGAGGCCGATATCGCGGAACTCGACGTCCTTCGACAGGAGCCGATGCGTTCCCACGGCGATATCGATGCGGCCGAGCGCCAGCTCGTCCAGGCTCGCCTTCAGCTCCTTGGCGGAGCGGAATCGCGAAAACATTTCGATGCGCACGGGAAATGCCGCGAACCGGCGCTTGAACGTTTCGAAGTGCTGGAACGCCAGCACCGTGGTCGGCGCAAGCAGGGCCACCTGCTTGCCGTCGCCTAGCGCCTTGAATGCGGCGCGCATCGCGACCTCGGTCTTGCCGAAGCCGACGTCGCCGCACAGCAGGCGGTCCATCGGATGCGGCGACTCCATGTCACGCTTGATCTCCTTCACCGCGGTGAATTGGTCCTTCGTGGCGGTGTATTCGAATGCGTCCTCGAATTCGCGCTGCCAGTTCGAATCGCTCGAGAAGGAGAATCCTTCGGCCATGCGGCGTTCGGCGTAGAGCTTCAACAGCTCGTCCGCCATGTCGCGCATTTTGGTTTTCACACGAGTCTTGCGCGCCGTCCACGTTGCACCGCCCAGCTTGTCCAGCGGAGGACCCTGCTCGCCCGCGCCGCGATACTTTTCGACGAGGTCCATGCGCGTGAGCGGCACGTACAGCTTCGATTCGCCGGCGTATTCGAGCAGCATGAAGTCGCCCTTCTGCTCGCCTTGGACGATCTCGCGAAGGCCGAGGAATCGTCCCACGCCGTGCGTCACGTGGACCACGTAATCGCCGGGCTTCAGGTCAGCCAGATCGGCGGCGAAGGCGGACAACTGGCCCTTCGTGAGGCTCGGCCGCGCGACCAGATCGGACGGATCGAACAGATCCTCGGTGCCGATGAACGCGATTTTCGCTTCGGGAAACGTCACGCCGCGGCGGACGAGGCCCTTGATGAGATAGGTGCTGGCCACGGGTCCGGCGAGATAGGCGCGCTCGGCCAGATACGGCGATGCCGCTTCGTTCGGCGCGAGGCCGAGGCTGAACGGCACCGAGTATTCGCGCAGAATGTCGGCCAGGCGCTCCAGTTCGCCGTTCGACGGCGCGAAGAACGCCACGCGATAGCCGTGTTCGACCATCGTTTTCGCTTCGGCGACGGCCACTTGCATGCTGCCGTGAAAGGCCAGCGACGGCCGCGTGGCCACGTGCGGCGCGCCGTCCAAATCCAGTTCGCGCAGCGCGACATTCCGGTGGCCGGCCGCTTTCTCCTGGAACTCTTCCCATTTCCAGAAGAATGGCGTCGAATCGGGGTGCTGGTCGATGCGCTTCCAGAGCCGCTCAGCGGAGAGGGTCACCTGCTCCGGCTCGTCGATCACCAGCAGCGCGTTCGGCGAGAGATCGAGCAGTGAATGCTCCGGTTCCATCTGCACGGGTTCCGATAAAGGAAGCACTTGCGCTTCGCTGACCTTCATGACACTGCGCTGCGTGTCGACCTCAAAACGGCGAATGGACTCGATCTCGTCTCCAAAAAACTCGACGCGCAGGGGGCGGGCGCTTTCCGCCGGAAAGACGTCTAATATGCCGCCGCGGATCGAGTATTCACCAACCATTTCGACCGGTTCGCGCTTCTCGTAGCCGATGGATTTGAGGTGCTCTTCGATGGCCTCAAGCGACATCTCTTCGCCGACGGTCAGCGTAAGCGTCAGGCGGCGGTAGTATTCCGGAGCCTGCGTTCGCAGCAGAACCGACGCCGCCGGAGCGATGGTGAGGGGCGCCGCGCCGCTCGTCATGCGCCATAGGCCAATGGCGCGCTGCTCGATGATTTCCTTGTGCGGCGAAACGTTCTGGCCCGGCAGTACATCGAGCGCGGGCATGATCTGCGGCCTGCCCGCATCGGGCCGTGAAATCAGCAGATCGAAGAACGTGGTGACCAGTTCTGCCAGCGTTTCCGCGTGCTGGTTGTTGTCGGAGACCACCAGCATCGGCCGCTCCGTCACCTGCCACAACAGCGTGAGATAAAGAGCTTTTGCCGTCGGCGTCAGGCCGGAGAGCGCGAACGGCCCTTCGTCGTGCCGCACGAGTTTCGCCGCCAGATCCTGGAACGCGGGATCGCGGCTCAGCGTGTGGAACAGGTCACGGACGGCGGGGTGTGTCATTAAGAATGACTCACCGCTTCAAGAGCTCTTCCACAATGTTCGTTGTGGAAAAGCCCGGCTCCAAGGCCAGCGCCATCACCTTGCCGCCCGCGGCTTCCACTTCCTCGCGCCCGGCGATGAAGTGGGCCCAATCCGCGCCCTTGATCAGGATGTCCGGCAGAACCTCGGCGATCAACTCGCGCGGCGTGTCCTCGTCGAACAGGGTGACTGCGTCCACGGCCTCCAATTGCAGGGCCATCCGGACGCGCTCCTGCTCGGAAATGAGCGGCCGAGTGGGGCCTTTGAGGCGGGCAACGCTCGAATCGGTGTTCAGGGCGAGGATCAGCAGGTCGCCCTGGGAGCGCGCTTTTTCAAGCAGCCGGATGTGGCCGGGATGGAGGATGTCATAGCAGCCATTGGTGAATACGACGGTTTTCCGGTCGCGGCGCCACCCGGCGCGAGCCTGCTTGAGCGCTGCGCGGTCATAGAAAATACCCATGTGTCGATACCATTATTGTAGAGGTAGAATAAGGGCAGGATGTTCTCGCCGCACCAGAACTTAAGCGACCGCGTTAACCACAATATTGTCCGCAGCGAGATTGAAGGCGGAGTCTACCTTAAAGATCTGCCCGATGAAAGCACGCTCGAAGTGGTGACGCAGAATCGCGGCTATACGCTGATTCTGCGCCAGGACGGGCAGGCGCTGATTTCGGGCCATCCGGAGTTTTGCCCGGAGCCGACGCTGGTGCGGATCAGCGGCTGCAACTGGGGCGGATCGATGCTCAAATCGGCGTATCTGGGACGAGGGATGCACCTGGAGTACCGGCATCCGAAGTATCGCGGGCCGATCGTGACGTCGCCGATTGTGGATATTAAGGTCCTCCAGGCGGCGTAGTTCCCTGTCTCCTCATTCGGCCACCGATGGACGCCGATAATCCCTGATCATTACGCGTCCGCCTTACAATCTGCTGACCACCAACCGCAGCAGCTTCACCAGCGTGTCGCGCACTCGGGCGCCAGTCTCCAGCACTTCTTCGTGCACGAGCTTCTGCGGCAGGATGCCTGCCGCCGCGTTCGTCACGCAGGAAATGGCCAGCACCTTCATGCCCATGTGATTCGCCGCGATGGTTTCGGGCACGGTTGACATGCCCACCAGGTCCGCGCCGATGGTGCGCATGAAGCGGATCTCCGCGGGAGTCTCGTAGCTCGGCCCGGGTGTGGCGACGTAAACGCCTTCTTGCAATTTGAGCCCGAGTTCGTGGCCGGCAACCCTCGCGATTTCGCGATACTGCCGCGAATACGCCTCGCTCATGTCGGGAAAGCGCGGGCCCAGAGAGTCGTCGTTCGGTCCAGTCAGCGGATTTGAGCCGAGCAGATTGATGTGGTCCGAAATCAGGACCAGATCGCCCGGTTTGTACTCCTCGTTGATTCCTCCGGCGGCGTTCGTCAAAATCACGCTCCTTACGCCGCGGCGATGCAGTTCGCGGATGCCGAAGGTCACCTGCTGCGGCGAATATCCTTCGTAGAGATGCGCGCGCCCGGCCAGCACGACCACTTTCTTGTCGCCGATGCGGCCCTCGACGAGCTTCCCCGCATGCCCGGCCGCGGTCGACGAGGGCCAGCCTGGAATCGACGCATAAGGCGTCTCGACGCGGTCTTCCAAGGTGTCCGCAAACGCGCCCAGTCCGCTGCCGAGAACGACGCCGATCACAGCAGCATCCCCGCAATGCAGGCCGACATAAAATTGGCCATTGTTCCGCAGGCCACAGCCTTCATTCCTAGCCTAGCCAAATCCGATTTGCGCGTGGGAGCCAGCGCTCCGATGCCGCCGACCTGAATCGCCACCGAGCTCAGGTTTGCGAAGCCGCACAAAGCATACGTCGCGATGACGAACGAACGCGGGTCGAGCGCGGCCTTGATCTTCCCCAGGTCGATGAACGCCACAAATTCATTCAAGATGAGGCGCGTGCCCAGCAAATTGCCGACCGATGCGCAGTCGGCGTACTTCACACCCAGCAGCCATGCGACCGGCGCGAACAGGTGCGCCAAAATTGCCTGCGCGGAATCGGGAACCCAAGCCATATGATTCATCCCGTGAATGCCTTTGAGGATTCCGTTGACCATCGCGATGAGGCCGATAAACGCAATCAGCATCGCGCCGACGTTCAAGGCCAGCTGCAGGCCGTCGGATGCGCCGCGTGCGGCGGCGTCGATGATGTTCACGCCCGGCTTCTCGACTTCGACCTTCACTGAACCCAGGGTCTCCGGCGTCCCTGTTTCCGGCACCAGGATTTTTGCGAGCATCAGCGTGGCCGGAGCGGTCATAATCACGGCGGTTAGCAAATGGCGAATTTCCACGCCGGCGATCAGAACATAGGCGGCCATCACCGAGCCTGAAACATGAGCCATCCCGCTGGCCATCACGGTGAACAGCTCGCTGGAGGTCAGATTGTTGAGGAACGGACGGATGGTCAGCGGCGCTTCCGTCTGACCCATGAAGATGCTGGCCGCGACGTTAGTGGATTCCGCGCCGCTGGTGCCGAATACGCGCTGCATCAGCATCGCCATGCCGCGGACGAAGATCTGCATCACGCCGAGATAATAGAGGATCGCGAAGAAGCTCGCGATGAAGATGATGATTGGGAGCACCTGAAACGCGAAAATCACGCCGAATTGGTCGTTCTTGACGCCGAGCTTGTCGCCGAAGAGGAACTTGCTGCCTTCCACCGAGTACTCCAGCATGTGGTTCACGCCGTTGCTGATGGCCTGAAAAACGTATCCGAAATTAGTCCGAAGAACGAGAAAGGCGAAGCCGAACTGCAGCCCGAGTCCCCAAAACAGCACCCGAGGCTTCACTGCGCTGCGATTGGTGGAGAACAGATACGCGACGACGACGATCACAACCAGGCCAAGCAGGCCCGTGAATCTTTCCATTCGGGTGAGTTTAACAGATCTGGCGTAGTGTCATCGGCAGAATCCCTGTACTAGCCAAGCTGTCAGAGTCTGCGTGAAACCCCTCCTTTTTGACTGGCATTCGGGAGTGAAGGGGACAGACCGCTTTGTCCGCTGAACACGATTTGTTGAAAGGGCGGCGTTTGTGGGTCGGGGACACAGTGGTCAGTCCCCTTCGCCAGGGAAAATTTCCCCGTGAAGCTCGTTTTCACACAGGCTCTGTCAGCGGGGGGCTACCAAGCGCTCGAGTTAGCCGACGACTTCGAGAATCAGCTCGCGCTCTTCCGGAGCCGTCGAGGAAATGCGGAAGGCGTCTTCCACAAGTTGCGCGGCTTCTTCCACGCGCTCTTCGCCGGTGTAGTAAAGCCGGCAGAGCACACCGTTGGCGTCGACTTTCTGGCCGACCTTTACCTCGAGGATCACGCCGACGGCCGGGTCAATGGCATCTTCCTTCATGTCGCGGCCCGCGCCGATCATCGACGATGCCTGGCCGATCAGTTCGGCGTCGATCGCGGTGACATAGCCTGCGCGAGGCGTGGAGATTTCGCGCGCGCCGGTGGCGTTGGGCAGCAGTTCGAAGCGGTCCAGTACCTGCGGATTGCCACCCTGCGCCGCGATCACTTCCTTGAACTTCTTGTAGCCGGAGCCGTCCAGCAGCTTCTTGGTCGCCAGTTCGCGCGCGGCGTCCAGCGTTGGTTCAACCTTGGCCAGGAAAATCATGCGCGCGGCGAGTTCAAGCGAAAGCCGCGTTAAATCCGTTGGGCCCACATTCTGCAGCGTCTGCGACACTTCCATCACTTCCAGCGCGTTGCCGATGGCGTAGCCGAGCGGCTGATTCATGTCGGTGATCAGCGCCTGTACGCGCTTATCGAGCCTGCGCCCGATGCCGACCATCATCTGTGCCAGACGGCGGGCATCCACCTGCCGCTTCATGAACGCACCCGTGCCGACTTTTACGTCCAGCACGAGCGCATCCAGGCCGGAGGCGATCTTCTTCGACATGATCGATGACGCGATCAGCGGGATCGATTCGACCGTCGCCGTTGCATCGCGCAGCGCGTACAATTTGCCGTCCGCCGGAGCCACCTGCGGCGTCTGGCCGATAAACGCCAGGCCGTGCTCCGCCAGTTGGGCGCGAAACTCGTCGACCGTCAGGTTGGTGCGGAAACCGGGGATCGATTCCAGCTTGTCCAGCGTGCCCCCAGTATGGCCCAGAGCGCGTCCGGATACCATCGGTACCACCACTCCCGCCGCGGCCGCCAACGGAGCGGAAATCAGGCTGGTTTTGTCGCCCACACCACCGGTGGAATGCTTGTCCACCTTGACACCCGGGATGGACGACAGGTCGATTTGCTCGCCGGAGCCGATCATGCGGTCGGTCAGCGCACTCACTTCCCGATCCGTCATCCCGGAAAAGAATGTCGCCATGAGAAAGGCCGACATTTGGTAATCCGGTATGGTCCCGTTGGTATAACCGTCAACTAAGAAAGCAATTTCTTCGACGGACAGCTCTTCGCCGTCCCTCTTGCGATGAATTAGGTCGACAGTTCTCATTAAGTCCTGAGAGTAGCATCTTATTTAGCTGAAAGTAAAGGAAGTAGGACGGGCTCGGCCGAGATCCGTCCTTCGTTTCTCCCCGAAGAGAACCGCGCTTTCTGCTTGCTGCTTGGGCGTCGAGAGTATCAACGCAGGCGTTTTCTCGCCAATCTCGCGTAATCCACGCTGCTGATCACCAGAAAAACCAGCACGAACATCTTTCCGAGCCAGGGCAAAATCGTCGGCAGATAACCGCCCAGGTTCCCTACCAGCGCCAGGACGTAGGCGATCTGGGCAAATGTGCTGCATTTGCCCCACCATGTCGGCGGAAAGTCCACTTTCTTCTTTGAGAGCAACAGCACCGCGCCCGCGAACAGCAGAATCACCAGGTCGCGCCCCAGCACCAGCGCTGCGAGCCACTTCTCCATCACTCCGGCCAGGGCCAGCGTCAGGAAGCTGCCGCTCAACAGGAGCTTGTCACCGATGGGATCGAGCATCTCGCCCAGACGCGATTGCGCCTGCCATTTTCGCGCGAGCCAGCCGTCGATGCCGTCGCTGATTCCGCTCAGGAAGAACCAGATCAGCACCGCTCCATACTGGCGATGCCACATCAGCCAGAAAATATACGGCGCGAGGATCAGCCTCCCGGCGCTCAACAAATTTGGAAGGTATTTCAATGTTCACCCGGGTGCGTGGCGCACGCGGCCACCCGTGCAGCGTCGACGCGCCCGTCGACGAACGATGGATCAGGATCGAACCCGTCGACCCGGCGGTCGACGCGGCACGCCGTCGGCGTGCGCCACATGGGCTACGACACCAGCGCGTGCACCACGCGGGTCGCCAGTTGATCGAAGCTTAAGATCTCGTAAAGCGTCGGGTCCTGCATGATGCGGTTCACCAGCGCGAAGTGCATCGCGTGGCCCGCCTTCTCCGCGATCACGTGACCTAGGAGAGGTTTGCCGATCAGCGCCAGATCGCCGATCAGATCGAGGGCTTTATGCCGGCAGCACTCGTCCGGGAAGCGCAGCCCGCCCGGATTCAGCACGGAGGTTCGATCGAAACACACCGCGTTTTCGAGCGTCGCGCCGCGAATCAGGCCCATGTTGCGCATCTGGTCCAGCTCGTACTCGAATCCGAAGGTTCGCGCCGGCGCGATTTCATAGGCGTAGCGCTCCGGCGTCACGTCGATGTCCAGGACCTGGCGGCCCACCATCGGATGCGGGAAAAACACGTCGCAGGTGAGCAGGAAACGGTCCGAGGGAAGGATGCTGATCTTCTTGTCGCCCAGTTCCACCGAGACCGGCCGGCGGATGCGGAAATAGCGGCGCAGCTTGCGCGAATACTTGATACCCGCGCGGCGGATCAGCTCGACAAACGGCTCACCGCTGCCGTCGAGGATCGGCACTTCAAGGTTGTCGATCTCGACGAACGCGTTGTCGACGCTCATGCTGTAGAACACGCTCAGCAGATGCTCCGTGGTGGAGATCAGCACGCCCTGGCGCATCAAGCTGGTTGCGTAACTGACCTTCTGCACGTGGCGCCAGCTGGCGGGAATCATGAAGCCGTCCAGGTCGGTTCGGATGAAGACGATTCCAGTGGAGGGAGGGGCCGGTAAAATGCGGATACGGACCGGAACTCCAGAATGAAGCCCCACGCCGACCGCTTCCACCGGGCGTTGGATGGAAGTTTCGAATCGCAAGGACCAGTGTAACAATGCTCGCAATCTTTTTCCACCTCTTTGATTAAAAAAGACTTAGTATCTTTCGAGTGTGTCCTTTTAGACACAGGTTGAGCATTACTTGTGGCGATTTGGAGACGAAACGGTATACTGAAAGTCCAAGTGCCGCGTCTGTTCCTGATCGATTCGTTCGGCTTTATCTTCCGCGCATATCATGCCCGGGCACGATCTGGCGCGCCGCCCATGCGAACCGCCTCGGGGATCTCCACGGAAGCGGTGTATATCTTTCACAACATGGTGCGGAGGCTGATCGCCAAGGAGAAGCCGGAGTACCTGGCCGCGATCTTCGAAAGCGAAGGCCCCACGTTCCGCGATGAAGCGTTTGCCGATTACAAAGCGAATCGCACGGAGACTCCGCCGGACTTGTTGGAACAGATTCCCTGGATTCGCAAAACGCTCGAAGCGATGCGCATCCCGGTGCTTGAATTTACGGGCTTCGAAGCCGACGATGTGATCGGCACGCTCTCGCGCCGCGCGGTGGAGCAGCATGCCGACGTTGTGATCGTCTCGAGCGACAAGGACATGCTGCAGCTGGTGAACGATCACGTCCGCATGCTGAATCCGATGAAGGACGACAAGGTCTTCGACGCCGCTGCCACCGAGGAGTTCATGGGCGTGCGGCCAGACCAGGTGGCCGATCTTCTCGCACTGAAGGGCGATTCGGTCGATAATATTCCCGGCGCGCCGGGTATTGGCGACAAAGGGGCGAAGGATCTGATCGTCCGCTTCGGCTCGGTCGAAAATGCGATGGAGCACGCCGCCGAGGTGGAGCGCCGGACCTATCGCGAGAGCCTGCAGAATCATCGTGAACAGATCCTGCTGAGCAAGCGCCTGGCGACGATCCACTGCGACGTGCCGATCGATTGGTCGCTCGAATCGATTGCCGTGCAGCCGCCGGATGTGGCGGCGTTGCGCGAGCTTTATAAGACGCTCGAATTTTCGAGTCTCTTGCGCGAGCTGGCACCGGCCGACGCGGCGGCTGCGGATCGCGATTACGCGTCGCTGGAAGACGAAGCCTCGCTCGAAGCCTGGCTCGCGGCGAACAAAGGCGATATCGCCGTTGCGGTGGGTGATGTGATGGAGCAGGCCGTGTTCGGCCTCGCGGCGAAGCCCGGCGTGGCGCGGACCATCGCCCGCGATGCGATCCCTGCGCGCGTGACGGTGGCGCATGACATCAAGAATCTACTGCGGCGATTCGAGGACGTTCCTTCTCTGAAGCATGACGTGATGCTGTACGGCTTTCTTCTCTCGGCCGATTCCGGCGGCTGTTCCCTACCGTCTCTAACGGAAAAATATCTTGGCAAACAGTTGGAAGCCGATCCGGCTGGCCAGGCCGACGCGACCATTTCGCTGCATCGCAAGCTGCGGCCCGAGGTCGACGCGCTCAACCTCGGCGAGCTGTACGAGACCATCGACCTGCCGCTGATTCGCGTGCTGGCGCGCATGGAGGAGACTGGTATCCGCATCGATCCGGCTCAGTTGAAAGTGATGAGCGGCCGCATGGAGGATGAAATTGCCGTCCTTTCCGCCGCGATTTTCGAGCTTGCCGGACATCCGTTCAATATCAATTCGCCGCAGCAATTGGGCAAAGTGTTATTTGAGGAGATGAACGTCTCCGTCCCCGGCCGCCGGGGGAAATCCGTCTCCACTGCGGCCGACGTTCTGGAAACCATCGAACATCCCATCGCGCAGAAGATTCTGGAATACCGGCAGCTGGCCAAGTTGAAGGGCACATACATCGACGCGCTGCCTCTGCTGATCGATCCGTCCACTGAACGCCTGCACACCACGTTCAATCAGACAGGTGCGGCTACGGGCAGGCTCTCGTCCACGAATCCGAATCTGCAAAATATTCCGATTCGCACCGAGCTCGGCCGCGAAATTCGCGCCGCCTTCGTGCCGCAGCGCGGCTGGAAGCTGATCGTGGCGGATTATTCGCAGATCGAGCTGCGCCTGCTGGCTCACATGTCGCGCGACCCTGTGCTGCTCGACGCGTTCCGCAACGGAGAGGATATTCACACCCGCACCGCGGCCGAAGTGTTCGGCGTGCCTCCTTTGATGGTGACGCCGGAGCATCGCCGCAACGCCAAGGCCGTAAATTTCGGCATCGTGTACGGGCAGACGCCGTTCGGGCTGTCGCAGTCGCTCGGCATCGATCGAAAGGAAGCCGAGCAGTATATCCGCGCGTACTTCGAGCGCTACTCAGGCGTGCGGCGCTGGCTGGACCTGACCATGGCCGAGGTACGCCACACCGGCGTTTCCATCAACCTGTTTGGCCGCCGCCGCCCGATTCCGGACATGAACAGCCGCAATCCCAATGCCCGCGGTTTCGCCGAGCGCACGGCAGTCAATACACCCCTGCAAGGCACGGCCGCGGACCTGATCAAACTCGCCATGATCCGCATCGATGAGAAGCTGCGCGGCATGCAGGCCAAGATGCTGCTGCAGGTCCACGATGAACTCGTGCTGGAGGCTCCGCCGGAGGAGGCGGAAGAAGTCTCCGCGCTGGTGAAGTCGGCCATGGAAAGCGTGAAGCGGCTGGAGGTGCCACTTCTGGTGGACATCGGCGTGGGAGAGAACTGGCGGGACGCGAAGTAGCATGGACCTCAGAATGCGTCGGGACGAGTCTCGACGCGGCACGCAAAGTGCGTGCGCCACGTCGTGGAAAAGGCCTAGAATAAAGAATTCATGTTCTTGCGTCCCCGCCTCCTTGCCGCAGCCGTCGTCTCCTTCCTCTGGACTGCCGCCTGCAATCGACCCGCCCCGGCCAATGTTGCCGCCATGGTGAACGGCCGCGCCATTACGTACGCGGATCTCGAAAAGCGGTTCCAGTCGGAATTCTCCACGCCCTCCGATCATTCGAGTGACGACCAGGTGTCCATCCAGCGCCTGGAAATCCTGCGCATGTTAGTTGACGAGGAGATCATGGTGCAGCGCGCCGAGCGCATGGGCCTGATGGCCGTCGACGCCGACGTCGAAGCGAAGTTCAACGAGCTGAAGGCTCCCTACACCCAGGAAGAATTTCAGAAGCAGATGAACGCCCGCAAGCTGACAGTGGAGGATCTGAAAACCAAGCTGCGCCGTGACCTGAGCGTAGAGAAGTTGTTCAATAAAGAGATCAAGTCGCAGATCAGCATTACGGACAAGGACATCACGGAGTTCTACAACGCCAACAAGGCAAGCTTCAACCTGGCCGAACCGCAGATCCACATGGCGCAGATCCTGGTGACGCCTGGGGCCGATCCAAGCGTCCACAACCTGAAGAGCGACAAGGCCACGGACGAGGCCGGCGCGATGAAGAAAATCGAAGGCCTGCTGGCGCGCATCCGCCAGGGCGACGATTTCGCAATGCTGGCGCAGAATTATTCGGAAGATCCCAACTCAACCCAAAACGGCGGAGATTTGGGCTTCATTCCGGAGTCCTCCCTGGAACGCGTAAATGCCGATTTGCGCAAGGCGGTGCTGGCGCTTGGCCCCGGGCAGACCACGGGAATCCTGCGCACGGCGGAAGGCTTCCGCATCTTCAAAGTCATCAGCCGCGAGCCCGCGGGCCAACGCGAGCTGAGCGATCCCAAGGTGCAGCAGACCATCCGCGAAACGCTGATCAACCGCAAGGATCAACTGTTGAAGGCCGCCTATTACGAAGTGGCGCGCAACGAGGCGAAGGTAGTCAATTACTTTGCCAACGGGATCATCGGGAATCGCGAGAAGAAGTAGCGTAGACCGAGTACGCGTCGTTGTGGAACAGCGGCGCCGCGCCGGGAATCGGTTTCTTGAGCGCCACATAGTCCACGCCCATTGCGTTCAGACGCGGGAAATCGTCCGGCGTCGTGCTCCAGCGCCCGTTGCCGGTCTCCACCCATCGCCGCCACCATTCGCGCGAAAACTCAGGAAAATAGTTGACCTGGCCGCCGGACTTCCAGTCGACGTATAGGCCCCGCAGCGCGCGGGCACGAAAGATGCCGGGCGCAAGGTTGGTACCGGAGTCGGGAAAGAGAAACAGGGCTTGCTCCGGCGTAGAGGTTCGAGCCCAGTCAGCCACCGCGCGTAGTTCGGATGTTTCGATGCGCGGATAATTTTCCACCAGCTTCGATTGCGGGATCGCCCAAAACGCCAGAATCGCGGCCACCGGCAGCGCCTCCTTGCGAACCACGGAGAGCGCGGCCGTGACGATCGCGAGTGCGGCCGCAAAATACAGCGGCTTCGGATCAATCGTGCGCCCAACCATCGCATGCTGCATGGGCATCAGGAACGCGGCGGTCAACCAGAGTGCACGCTCCAGGAAACTCGTCGCGCGGATCGCGGCAATGCTGGCCAACAGCGCGGCGATGAGCGAGACAAAAAGAATCGCGCGTGCGGGCTGCCACGCGGGAACCAACGCCCAATGCTGATTTTCGAGCAGCACGAAGGAAACCGGTACGCTGACGATTCCCATCAGCGGCAAGCCCCACAGAAAATCTCGCAGTGGCTGCGGGACGATCTTTCGTACGCGCCAAAAAGCAACGGCGCAGAGCAGGGCTTGCACCACGTAGCCGATCCGAACATTGAGAATCCACGTCGAGACGAAATCGTAGCTGGTGCGCAGCCGCTGCATCGTTTCCTGAAACGGATCGAGCCGCCGCATCAGCGATGCTGCCTCGACGCCCGGGGGCTGCAGTCGAGTCAGTATCGCCAGCAGCGCCGCCGCGATGGCCAATGGAGCGAAGACGGTCCAGCGGAGGCGTTTCGCTACGGCCAGCAAGAACGCCAGGCCCCAAAACGGGATCGTGGTCGGCGCATGATAGAGAAACGCCGCGCCGGCTGCGATTCCGGCAGCGATGTAGCTTTCCTGCGCGATCAGCCCCAGAGCGAAGACCAGAAGGCTGATCGCGAAACCTCGCGGGACGGGCTCATACTCCAGGGTGAGCACCGCGGCTCCATTGATCGTCGCGCCGAGCGACACCACCGCCGCGACGAAAAACGCCTGTAAGCCGGAGAGTCCGCAGCGCAGGGCGATGAGCATCAGCCCGCAGACAGCCAGCGCGCGAAACACCAGCTGCTCTGCTTGAAGAATCCATTGAAGATCGGTATGAATCAGCCGCTTCAGCGACAGCGCGGTTTCGTCGTAGATGGTCAGGCCCAGATGAGGCCGCAGGGCGACAATGTCTCGCGCAAAGAGCGCAGGATTGTTCAGCCGCTCCAGCATCGGGATGTAGATCTGCGTGTCGGACTGAAGATACGTGTGGCCGGGGAAGAGAAAGAACCCAAGCAGAGTAATGAGAACGGCGGCCGCGCCCAGCCCGAGCGCCCTCATTGCGCCGGCGTCTTATCCAACTGCTGCTTCGCCCACACGCGTGCCGGGTTCAATTCCAGAGCCTTTTGAAACGCCTTCCGAGCCTCGGCGTTCTTGTTCTGCTTGCGCAGCGCCAGGCCGAGCCACAACTGCGCCTCCGCCGATTGCGGATCGAGTTCGGCGGCTTTCTGAAAATCCTTGATGGCGAGATCGATGCCGCCGCCGAGTCCCTGTGGCAGATAGTAATTGCCGACGCCCCGGGCCAGGTAGTTCACGGAGGACTTGGGGTCCATCTGCACGGCTTTGTTGACCTCGTCCTGCGCGCAATGGCCATATTTCATGCCTTGCAGGACGTTGGCGGAGATAGCCTGTCCACACAGCGTGCCAAGCAGCCGGTGATTTTCTGCGGAATCCTTCAGCGCGACCGCTTTTTTCGCCGCGTCGATCCCCGCCTCGGCGGCGGTGTGCGCGGCGTTCTTGTCGCGCTGCTCGATGGCGACCTCGGCTACGTAAGACTGCGCCAGCGCCAGCCGATACTGCGCCGAAGCGTCATTCGCCTTGGCTTGTGCAGCCGTTGCGGCCTGTTGGGCCATGCGTTCCAGGGCGGGGCGATCCTGCGCATCGCGGGCTTTCTCAAGATCGGACCCGCCGACTGCGCCAAAAAATAAGAGAAGAAGGAAGAGAGCGGACATTACAGTTTTATTCTATCGCGGCATCCGGCCAAGCTATCCTATTCTTCATGCGGCTCGCGGTCGTTGGTCTCGGATTCATGGGGGGAGTACATATCAAGGCGCTCGCTTCCGTTCCCGAAGTGGAACTTGCCGCGGTGGTTAGTCGCCGCGCGACGGAGACTCCGGTGAAGCGCTACGCGACGCTTGAGGAAGCCCTCGCCGATCCTTCCATCGATGCCGTTGACCTCTGCCTGCCGACCGATCTGCACGAATCGACGACCATCGCGGCGCTGCGCGCGGGCAAGCACGTGTTGGTGGAAAAGCCGATGGCACTCGATGACGCCTCCTGCCATCGCATGATCGCGGAGGCGCAGCGGACGGGAAAGATCCTGATGGTTGCGCAGGTGCTGCGGTTCTTTCCCGCGTATCGCGCGTTGCAGCACGCTGTCGATCAAGGCGAACTGGGTACGATCCGCTGGGCGACGTTTCGCAGGCGATGCGCGCAGCCCGGCTGGTCCGACTGGATTACCGATAAATCGCGGAGCGGCGGCGGAGGCTTTGATCTGCTGATTCATGACGTCGATATGGCTCTGCGTCTTTTCGGACCGCCGGAGGCGTTCGCGGCGATAGGATATGAAGACGTGCCTGCCGGCGTCGACGCGATTTCCGCACGGCTCTTCTATGGCGATTTCGTTGCGGAAATCAGCGGCGGGTGGCTGTTCCCGGGCTCGTTCCCTTTCGCCATGGAGTTCATGGTGCTGGGCGAGCGCGGCCTGCTCGAATACAATTCCGAATCGAGGCCGCTGAAGCGCTACGGCTCGGGTACGGAAGTGTCATTGGATACGACCGACGGCTACGCGGCGGAGATCGCGTATTTCGCCGAATGCTGCCGCGCGGGGATGCAGCCTGCGGTGTGTACCCCGGCGAGCTCTGCCGAGTCGGTTCGCCTCACGCGCGCGCTTTTTGACGCGCGCTCGAAGAATGGAGAGAAAATTTCATGGAAATAGGAGTCATGTTTTGGGACGGGCGCGATAACTTGGCCGACCTTCGGAAATTGGGCGTGCGGGCCGGGCAATTGGGCGTGGGCCCGGATGTGGCTCTTTCATCGGAAGCCGCTGCTCAGTGGCGCGAGAAGATCGCGGACGCGGGATTTTCCATCTTCACCGTGGTCTGCGCGTATCAAGGCGAGGATTACGCCGATATCCCGACTGTGCAGCAAACGGTCGGCTTTATCCCGAAAGCCACCCGAGCGGAGCGCGAACAGCGCACCATCGAAGCCAGCGATTTCGCCGCCGCGCTCGGCGTGAAGAGCATTGCCTGCCACATCGGCTTTGTTCCGGAGGATCATGCCAATCCCGATTACATCGCCGTACGCGACATGGTGCGCCGCATCTGCGCCCACGCGGCAGGCCACGGCCAGACCTTCGCGCTCGAAACCGGACAGGAGCCGGCCGATACGCTGCTGAGCTTCCTCCGCGACGCCGGCTGCGACAACCTAAAGATCAACTTCGACCCCGCCAATATGATTCTCTACGGCTCCGGCGATCCCATCGAGGCGTTCCAGAAGCTGGCTTCGCACGTCGTTTCCGTGCACGCGAAGGATGGCGACTGGCCGACGGCTCACGGCTCGCTCGGCCGGGAACGGCCGCTCGGCCAGGGTTCGGTGGGCATCCCGAGGTTTGTCGAGACGCTGAAGAAAGTGGGCTATAACGGTTCGGTCAACGTCGAGCGGGAGATCGAGGATCAGCAGCAGAGGCTCGCCGATATCGAAATGGCGGTCGGGTTGTTGAAGAGTTTGGGCGTTTAAGCTGCTCGATACGTTCCCAGCACCCGGATAAAGTCCGCCAGCTCTTCCAGGTGCCCCAGCGCTTTCTTCACCGCCGGATCGCTGCTGTGGCCCAGCAAGTCGAGATAGAAGAGATACTCCCAGGGCTTCCCGCGCAGCGGCCGGGACTCGATCTTCACCAGGTTCAGGTCGCGCAGGGCCAGCGCGCTTAGGGCGCGGAACAGCGCGCCAGGAATGTTCTTCGTCGAGAACACCAGAGAAGTCTTCCACGGCCTTTTCGCCGCGCCGCGCGGCGTCCGGGGTTTCGCTCCCGGCGGTTCCAACAAGAAAAACCGCGTAAAGTTCTGGCGATCATCTTCGATTTCGCGCTGGAGAATCTTCCCGCCGTAGATTTTCGCCGCCAGTTCCGAGGCGATGGCCGCCGCGTCGTCCGGCCGCTTCTCCATGATCATTTTGACGCTGCCCGCGGTGTCGTAATACGTCTCCCGGCGGATGCGCTTGTGCCGGCGAAAAAAATCCAGGCACTGGTTCAGCGCCACCGGATGGGAGTAGACTTTGCGCACGCGCTCGAACGTCACACCCGGCGGCGCGATCAGGTTATGGACGATGCGGACGCTGGTCTCGGCCGTGATCTCAAAGTCGTAGCGCAGCAGCAGGTCGTAATTCTCGTGCACGCTGCCGTGCAGCGTATTTTCGATCGGCAGCACCGCCGCTTCCACTTTTTCCCCGCGCAGGGCGGCGAACACCTCGTCGAAGCGCTGATACGGCACCGGCTTGGCCTTAGGGCCCAGCAGCTGGCGGATCGCCTGCTGGCTGAAGGCGCCCAGTTCGCCCTGAAATCCGACTCTCATTTGGTTGTTTCCTTTGGTCTAGCAGGGCCGTCCCAGCGCTGGGCGTCGGGGGAGGGAAGTCCCAGCAGATCCAGCACCCGGTCGACGCTATGATCCACGATATCCAGAATCGACTGCGGATTGTGGTAGAAGCCTGGAATCGGCGGGGCCAGAATGGCGCCCATCTCCGCCAGCGCCGTCATGGATCGAAGATGACCCAGGTGAAGAGGCGTCTCCCGCACCATCAGGATCAACTTACGGCGCTCCTTCAGCACCACGTCGGCCGCGCGAACCATCAAATTATTGCTGATCCCCGCAGCGATGGCCGACATCGTATGAATGGAGCAGGGGGCAATCACCATGCCGTCGGTTCGAAAGGATCCGCTCGCCAAGCGGCAGCCTATATCCTCAATGGCATATGTGTAGTCCGCGAGAGCTTTGAAATCGGCCGCCGACTTGCGCATCTCCAGGAAAGCGGTCCGCTCGCCGGAGCGCGACAGCACCAGATGGAGCTCGTTATTCGGCATTGCACGCAGCTTTTCGAGCAATCGCCAGCCATAAATGCTTCCACTCGCTCCGGTTATGCCAACGACGATGCGCAAAACGCCCTCTCTTTTCGAAAGCTGAAATCCAACTTTTTTTCTAAAGTACCATGCCTGTGGATATTTTTGTTCTGAATTCAGAACGGAACTGAGCAATAATCCTTGCTATCCTGAGGGAGGTGCCGATATAATTCTATTCTTGCCTCGGTATTAGGTCGTTCCATAACGCATAGTACCGATTGAACTTAGGCACTAGGGAACACAAGCGCCATCCACCATGGAGGAAGCAGGACAGAAGCTCAAGAAGATACGGGAGCGGTTGCGCCTCCGTTTCCGCGATGTGGAGGAAGCCAGCAGCCGCATTGCCGTCCTCCACGGTAACGATGAGTTCACGGTTGCCCTCAGCCGGCTTGCGGATATTGAGAATAAGGGCACTATGCCTTCCTCCTACCGGTTGTATTCGCTATGCGCCATCTACCGGCTTGACATGGCGGAGGTCCTGAGCTGGTATGGCATCTCGCTTTCGACCCTGCCCGCCGATGCCGCCGTCGTCCGCCACACCCAGACGCACACTATCAATTTTCGCGCCGACGACGGCGAGATTCAGGTGCCGATTTCCCTCGATCCCGGCATCGATTTGAGCCGCACGGTCTTCCTGAGCCGCCTGATCCAGCGCTGGGGTACTCTGCCCCTGATGCTGCTCCAGAGCGTCGATCTACGGAATTTCCGCTACGGCCTGATCGGCACCGACGACTGGTCCATGTTCCCGATCGTTCCACCTGGTTCGCTGGTGGTGATTGACGACACCAAGCGCCGAATCGTCAACTCCGGTTGGACCTCGGAGTTTGAGCGCCCCATCTATTTTTTAGAGCATCGCGAAGGCTACATCTGCGGGTGGTGCGCGCTGCGCGACGGCGTGGTGATCGTGCAGCCGCATCCGGCCTCGCTCTACGATCCCAAGTGCTACCGTTACCCGGAGGAGGTGGAGGTCATCGGCCAGATCACGCAGGTGGCGATGAGTCTTGATCCTGCGGCTCGGCGCCGGAACGCCTCTGGCTCCTGAGCGCGTCGCGTTTCAGGAAGGCGAGCAGCGTCTCCAGGTCCCGGCAAAACAGGTCGACCTCGGCCTCCATCGCGTTTGCCGGTACGTAGCTGCGATAGATTTCCGATTTGATCCAGTGTTCGACGACCTCGTCTTGAGGCGCCTCCAAGCCCAGCAGATACTCGCGCAAATCGTCGTTTTTCCCCGATAGGGAGAGATTCAGCCAGGCTAAAAATTCCTTCTGGTGGCTCTCCCGCAAAGCCCGCATCGCCTGGTCCCGCCCGAAGGACGTGATCAATCCGTGATGCCGGTAGGTGCCAGAGGCGGGATCGCGCAGGGTCGCGAGGTACACCAGCCGGCCGCAGGTGGTGGGAATGCGCGAGAGGGTATGCTTCCAGAGGTCGGCGAGCGCGGTCCGCTCCAGTCTTGCCATGGGCTTGAATCTAGGCATCCCCAAACAATTGTACGCGAGGAGTGCCATTTTTGAGCACGCGAAATCCAAGAAAACGATTGGACGATTTCGTTTGTTCTGATTCCCGAAAACGTGCATCGCTTTTCATCGGTGCGAGGGGTAAGTCCATTAGCATAGACCCGGTAAGCAGTTACCTTAACCCAAAACCCAAGTTTGGAGACTCTCGATGAAAAAGCTAATGGCGCTGTTGGTTCTGGCATTGACGTTCGCGGCGGTGGGCGGCTCGGCCCAGCCGAAGAAGGATCTGCCCATCCCCGGCTGTCTGCCGTGCGGATCTTAGACTCGCGACGCTCTCCTATCTCTTGGAAACTCGCCTCTGGTCAGCAAGCTGAAACGTTTGCTGTGATCGGGCGAGTTTTGCCATTTTCAGGGCCCTGTTGAAATCTCTCCCGGGTCCGCCAGGATCGGTGTTAGACTGCCAAGAGTTTAGGTCTGCACTGGGGGAGATCCGATTGGAGCAGGGAGTTACGTACTTAACCTCAGGGCTCGCGCTCGCCGTGCTGTGGAGGCTCTGGAGCGCTAGGCTCGCACCGATTTACAAGCTTCTCTTTTTCTATCTCACAGCGGATACAGTCCTGACGGTCGGGGGCTTATCGATCCAGCCCAACACGAACTGGTACGCGTATTATTACATTGGCGCGCAAACTGTGAAGATCCTTATCGCGGCGTTCGTCCTGGTGGAAATCTATTCGCTCTCCCTGGCGAACACGCCGGCGCTGGCGCAGTTTGTGCGGAACTGCGTGGCCTACATCCTCGCCGCGTCGGCTCTCTTCCCCGGCGTCGCTCTGGTGCTGGACCGTTCTCCGGCGCGGTATCCGCTGCTGCGGGGGTTCTTCCTCTTTGAGCAGACGATGGGCGCCATAATGGCGATATTTCTGGTCCTGCTGTCCATATTCCTCGCCTATTTCCCGGTCCGTTTGCGGCGCAACGTCTTCGTTTACTCGAGCGGATTCATCGTCTGGGCCGTGACCCATTCCGTGGCTGTTTTCCTGGTGAATCATTCGCCGGGCGACAACCGTTTTCGCGCCACGGTTAATCTGTCCCAGGCCTTCATACAGGCGGGCTGCCTGCTGTTCTGGCTGGCAGGCCTTCAGCAAGAGGGGGAACTGCGCACCGCGGTGGTGGGGCACATCTGGAGCCGGGCCGAGGCGGACCGGTTGACCGAGTTGCTAGAAGCCATTAATAGCAGGTTGGAGCGGCTGCGGCGAGAGCGGAATCGGATTGATTAATGGTCCGTAAATTCTGTTGCACTTTGCAAAATAATCGGGTATTCTACTGGAGATTTTAGCTGTTGGTGAAGGATATGCATGGGAGGCCAGCCATACGTGCCGGATCTCATATCGTGTCCCCGGGGGGAAAAGTGACACGTTTCAAGGACAACAGTTCGACGGCCTGGGAAGAGCTTGATGGCGGAGATCGCAGCGAGTTCTCGCTGGCGCGCTATGAACCGATGGCTCGCCTGTTCAGCGAGGAAGATCTCCGGTTCGTGGAAGCTCAGCCCGGCTACACACCCGAAATGGGACGGGAATTCCGCCGGGAGAGGCGGAGAATCTTTCGTTCGTATTTGCGGGAACTAGCTGGCGATTTCAACCGGCTTCATACGCGCGCCCGTGCCATCGCGGCAAGCCTGCCGGCGGAGCATTCCGCTTTGGTCGGCTCTTTGATGCGGCTGCAGTGCCGTTTCTGGTACGAGATGGCGGTTCTCAGACTGAGCTTGAGCTTGGGTTGGATGGGCATGCGGACGATACACGTCGGCGGACTGGTGCATGCCGTGGTATCCATGCAGGCCGAAGTCAGTCGCCTCTCGGCTCCCGCGTTAGCCTGAAGTTCATAATCGGCGGAGCGCATCCTGCGCTTCGCCGAGCCTCTCAAACCTCTTCTCTGCCTCTTTAAACGCCTTAGTGTGGACGCATCGCCGCGCGCCACGATGTTCGGCCGGATGGCGCAGATGCAGCATTTCGTGGAACAACACGTACTCCACGGCGACTCGCGGCGTTTGCGGACGGTCCAGAATCCGGCTGAGGACGATCGCGTTATGCGACGGGTCGTAGTGTCCCAGCATGGTCCGCGACGCGTTGGGGCTCCAGCCCAGCACCGGGCGCGCCATCAGGCCATGAAAATACTGAAAATTCAGCTCCTCGAAGATATGATCCAGGTTGTAATGCCTTCCCTGCGCATCCTCCACTTGTTTGCGGCCGCGAATCTGGCGCACCAGGTCCAGACTGCGGCGCACGTCGCGCCGGTTCAGATAGCGCCGGTAGCGTTCGTTCGAATGCGCCGGCACCGGACGCCGGAACAGTTTGGAAAGGAGAATTTCCGCCAGTGCCTGCATCACCAGATCGGGCGCTCCGGCGAGCGTATCGGCGATGCGCACTTCGAGCACCCCATCTTCCAGCTTGATCTTAGCGCTGGCGTTCGCATAACGCAGAAACTTGATGCGGATCAGCGGCATGGGCGTGCGCGGGCGCATTTCGCGGAATACTTCGGCATAAATTTCCTGAGGGGTGCGCAGCGACGCTTCGGAGTGTTCCTGAGCGAAAAGAAGCTCGCCGGGGCTCTCGACTTGCATTCTCCCCGAATGTAACATGACTATGTAACACCAAAGCAAGAAACGGAGAGAGAAAATTTGCCAGGAGCGAAAATCAGCGCGCTCGGCTGCCATGTGCCGCCGGGCGTGCTGACGAATCAGGATCTCGAGAAGATGGTGGAGACAAACAACCAATGGATTCTCGAGCGGACCGGCATTTCCGAGCGCCACATCGCCGCGCCGGAGGTCGCCACTTCAGATATGGCGGTGGAGGCTGCGCGCGCGGCGCTAGCGCAGCGAGGCATTGAGGCGACGGAACTGGACGCCGTGATTGTCTGCACCGTGACGCCTGATATGTTTTTTCCTGCCACCGCCTGTCTTGTGCAGAATCGCATCGGCGCGCGAGGCGCGTGGGGATTCGATCTGGTTGCCGCCTGCTCTGGATTTATCTACGGATTGACCACGGCGGCACATCTCGTCATGGCCGGAACGCACAAGAAGGTGCTGGTGATCGGCGCCGACACGATGTCCCGCATCATCGACTATACCGATCGCGCCACCTGTGTTCTATTTGGCGACGGCGCGGGCGCGATGCTGGTGGAAACCGCCGGAGAAGGCGAAGGCTTTCTCGGCTTTAAGAATGAAATCGACGGCTCGGGCGGCGATTACCTGAAAATGCCCGCCGGCGGGAGCCGCATGCCTTCCACCAAGGAGACCGTCGAGAAGCGGCTTCACTATGTGAAGCAGGATGGCGCGCAGGTATTCAAATATGCCGTCCGCAAGATGGAGGAACTCTGCGTTACCTTGCTGGAAGAGAAAAAACTCTCTGCGAAGGACGTGAAGCTTATGATTCCGCACCAGGCGAACCGGCGGATTATCACGAGCGTCGCCGAACGCATGGGCCTGAACGCGGATCAGGTAATCATTAACATCGACCGCTTCGGAAACACCACGGCGGCGACCATTCCGCTGGCCACGCGCGACGCCGTGGAGGCGGGGAGATTGAAGAAAGGCGATCTCGTGCTATTCGCGGCGGTGGGCGCGGGATTCACCGCGGGCGTGAATCTGTGGCACTGGACGATCTGAAAACGTCCGGAATGGCTTTTTGAACACGTGTGCATTATACTGGGGTTCGGAGGCAGGCATGCAAACTCAAGGACCGCTCCAATCCCTGGAGCAGTGGGACGATTTTCTCGAGTCGCGCTATAACCCGAACAAGAAAACCGAGGAGTTCCGGGATTATTCACACACGACACCCGGAGTGGTGGAGTTTTATCGCCAGAATCACGCCAATCAAACCCGCCAGTTCGTGCTCGATAAGAAGCGCGAGTACGCAGGGCTGACGCGCGGCCAGATGAGCATCTGGGAGGCGCTGGATTATCTGAACACGCTCGTCGACGAGAGCGATCCGGACACGGATCTAAGCCAGATCGACCACAACCTGCAGGCGGCCGAGGCGATCCGCCGGGACGGGCATCCGGACTGGTTCCAACTGACAGGCCTGCTGCACGACGTCGGCAAGGTCCTGTGCCTTTATGGGGAACCGCAGTGGGCCGTGGTGGGCGATACGTTCCCCACCGGCTGCGCGTACTCCGACAAGATCGTGTTCCCCGAGTTCTTCGAGGCAAACCCGGATTCCAAGAATCCCGCCTATCAGACCAAGCTCGGAATCTATGAAGAAAACTGCGGCCTGGATCAGGTGGACATGTCCTGGGGCCACGATGAATACATGTATCACATCATGAAGCCGTATCTGCCGGAGCCGGCGTTGTACATGATCCGCTACCACTCGTTCTATCCGGCGCATCGCGAAGGCGCCTACGACTACCTGATGAATGATCACGACCGGGAAATGTTCGATTGGGTGAAGAGGTTCAACCCGTACGATCTTTACTCGAAGAGCGATTCCAAGCCGAGCCTGCAGGAGTTGAAACCGTACTATTCGCGGCTGATCGACAAATATTTTCCTGCGAGAATCGATTTTTAGAGCGGTTACGGATTCTGCCGCTCCGGCTTTACTGGCGGCAGCACGAATTCCTTCGGTCCGTCGTCCAGCCCGGTAATGCGGACGACCTGAGGCTTCTCTTTTTCCACAGGCTTTTCCACTGGCATTTCCACAGGTTTTTCAGCGGCGGCCTTGGCCGGTTCGGCCTTGGCGGCCTCAATTTTGGGTGCTTCGACCTTGGACGGTTCGACAGGCACCATCTCCACGCGTTTCGGCGTTTCGAGCTTCACGGTGACGACGGGCGCCGGGGCGGTCTCCGGAGGTCGCATGGCCGCCAGTACCTGCTCCTGCGTGGCTTCGAGCGAGACCACCACGGCGTCCCCTTCGGAGGCGACCTGCAGGCCGCGGAGAATCGCGGGGATGCCGTCCTGTAAGTCCTTCTGAATTTTCTCGGCGGTTTGGCTGGCATCGTTTTCCGACGCTTCGGTAAACGTCGCGCGCAGCTCCAGACCTTTGCGGAACGAGACGGCGCCCTCAAACCGCCGCGCGTCGACGTTCAGCGGCAGGAATCTATCGGCCAGATCGTCAGGCAGTTGAGAGGACACGACCCAGAAGTCCTTTCCATTGAACGGCGCGGCACGGGCGAGCAGCGGCGAGTAGTCCTTCGCGTTATCGAGCATGCGGTCGACGGCGACCTGCAACGTCTCCGGCGCGGCGATCATGACGAGTTGCTCGTTCAGCCGAGCGACGCTCAGCACGCCTTTGTCACGCGCGAAGTACATCTCGATACCGCGATACTTCATGGGCCGAAACGCCCTCGCTTCCGCCGCGAGCGATGCGCAGTTGGCGCTGGCCAGCGCCGACAGCTCGGGCGAGGAAATCAGGATCTGCCGGGCGCGATGGAGGCAGGGGAGATCGGGAAATCCGAGGTTGCCCCACAGCTCCGACTCCAGCGGATCGGCCATAGGCGTATGTTGCAGGGCCTGCCATTCGATGCCGACCAGGGCGGTGGCTTCCGGCGACGCGTGGTTCCACCAACTGGGATGCGATTGCGCAGCGAGAAGAGCCGCGCAGGAAAGTAACAGGAAGGCTGGTCTCACGATCTACTATCGGTAGGAATCGACCAGCCGACTAGATTTCCTACTCGGAAAAACTTACCGCTTTGCCAGCGATGCCACTGTATGTAATAGAAAACAGGACGTGTGTCGCTTGGTATGGTGATTGCATAGTACTTCCGCAATGCAAGGTACTGAGTACGCACAGGCCTTTGAGTCCGGATATGGGGCCACGCGCCGTTTTTTGCTGTCTCGCGGCGCGCCGATGGAAGAGGCGGAAGAGATTGCCCAGGCCGCCTGGGTGCGGGGCTGGGAATATCGCGATCAATTGCGCGATCCCGGTTTAGTGAGTTTCTGGGTTAACTCTATTGCGCGCAATCTGTTCCGAGCCCGGTTCCGCGCACCGGTGCAGACCGAAATCGACGACGCATGCGCGGTCTATACCATGGATTTGGACGCGATCGAGGTCGGCCGCCTGCTGGAGCGCTGTCCTCAGCGCGACCGCCAGCTTCTCGAGCGCAGTCTAGAGGGGTATTCGGCAGAGGAAATCGCACGCAGCGAGGGAATCACGCCAACTGGAATTCGCGTGAGACTGTTGCGCATCAGACAATCGTTACGCGGGCAGCTGAATCTATCGCTGACAGCGGGGGCAGAAGTAAGTTGAACGCCCTCCCTGGGGGATGCGCCGAATAGACGTATGGCAACGAGGACAAGGCTCTCCTTCGCGGCCGTAGACAGCGGAAGGAAATTCATCGCCGGGAGCATTGTAAACGCATTCGGATTCAGCAACCGCCTCCTGGAGCACTTCTATGATCGCTGCGTGGAGGGCCTTCCTGTGGGCTCTCGCGATCGAACGGGCCAGCCTGCGCGGATCGATGCACGCCCGAAAAAGCGCTTCCGCGGCATAAATATTGCCGATCCCCGCTACATGGCGCTGATCGAGCAGAAATAGCTTCACCGGCTGCTTCGAGGCTCGCATCAGCGCGTCGAAGGCGTCCGTGGTGAACGACTTTTCCAGCGGTTCCAGGCCGATTTCGCCGAGCCGCTCTTCTCCAGCCCAGATTTTTCCCAGCGCTCGCGGGTCATTGAATACAAGCGCCCGCCCGTCGGAAAACTCGAACGCCGCGCGGACAGTCGCGGCGCGGAATCGCGCGTCGGGGATCACGGCGAGGTCGCCGGTCATCCTTAGATGAACGTGCAGCACCTCGCCACCGCTTAAGTCGATCAAGATATTCTTGCCTCGGCGGCGGATAGATTCGATCGTTCGTCCCGAGGCGCGTCTCTTGACCGTCTTCACAAGTTGAGGCCGTGTGACTGACGCGCGGAAGATGCGAGCCACAGCAATTTCCGCGCCCAGCGCGGTGCGGCGGAGGCGGCTGCAGACGGCTTCTACTTCGGGGAGTTCGGGCATGGTCGGGGAGAAGCCAGTAGCAAGCAGCCAGGACCCAGAATAGCCTAATGTGGGGCGGCCAGTAATGGCCGCCCCATAACCGAGATAGAATTCAGGAGGTTGGAGGCGTCCAATCGGGGCGCAGGTTGTCATCGTCGTCAAAGGGCCACCAGGTGTCGTTCGAGAGGTGGAAGTCCATGCCTTCCGGGGTGATGTAAAAATATGCTTTGTACGGTAGGATGTCTTCGACTGGCGGCATCCCCTCGTATTCACGTGCCGGGTCGCCTCTGTCGATCCGCCAGGCTTTCGCGTACCCGACCTCAATCAGATCGCAGAGCGCACTCATGATTTCATCGCGCGAGAACGACGTTCCGAGCCGGAGCGCCAAATCGTCCATTCGCATTTGGATGAACTCTACAACGGTGTAGTAATCCCAAATCGAGGCGAGTACGAGCACGCGAATCAACTCGCCGCGCGGGAAGGGTCCATTGGGCGGGACCCAATCTTTATGCAGCTTGCCATTCCAGTAGAAAGGTGGCGGGAGCGAACGGGATTCATAGAACTCCAGACCTTGTGGCGTCCCCTTGAAGCAAGCGCCAGCCGTAATTTCCTCGAGAGGAGGCATCCCCGGATACTCCTCGGGCGGAGCGGGCTTTCGGGGTTCGAAATCCCACGCCCTGGCGTACCCTAGTTCGATCAATTCCCGAAGGATATCGAGGACTTCTTTATGTGACAGTGAGACGCCGCATTTCCTGGCATCCTCGATGGCTGGAACAATCCGCTCGATGTCCTCATAATCGTCACACATCTGGTTGAGGACCAATCTGAGAACGAATTCGTGGCGAGTCACTGGATTCTACGCGTCACCTGACACGGCGCCCGCCCCTCTATAGTTCCAACTCGCTTTCAAATAATCCCGGTTCATCCGGCTGATTACTTCGAGCGAAATGCCCTTGGGGCACGCCGCTTCGCATTCGCCTATGTTGGTGCACTGGCCGAAGCGCTCTTCGTTCATTTGCGTGACCATCTTCAGTGCGCGCGACTCGCGCTCGGGCTGGCCTTGTGGGAGCAGGCCAAGGTGCGAGATCTTTGCGCCCGTAAACAGCGACGCCGACGCGTTGGGGCACGCCGCGACGCAGGCTCCGCAGCCGATGCAGGCGGCTGCGTCCATGGCTCGGTCTGCGTCGGTCTTGGGAACCGGAATTGCGTTGCCGTCCGGAGCGCTGCCGGCGGGCACCGAGCAATAGCCACCCGCCGAGATGATCCGGTCGAAGGAACTGCGGTCCACCATCAGGTCGCGCAGCACCGGGAACGCGCGGGCGCGCCAGGGCTCCAGGAAAAGCTCGTCGCCGTCCTTGAAATGACGCAGCGTCAACTGGCAGACGGTGGTCTTCGCCAGAGGTCCGTGCGCAATGCCGTTGATCATGAATCCGCACGAGCCGCAAATGCCTTCGCGGCAATCGTGCTCGAAGGTGACCGGATCCTCGCCGCGCAGGATCAATTCGTCGTTCAGCACGTCGAGCGCTTCCAGCATCGACATGTCCGGATTCATGTTCGACGATTCATAACGCGCCATCGCGCCCGGGGCGTTGCGGTTCTTCTGCCGCCAGATGTTGAAGATGAGTCTCATGTTGTTTTTCGCCTGTATGCCCGGGCTGACGCCGCGGGGTTGTATGCCCGCGCCGCTGCGGAACCGCCAAGCGTGAGCATGCGGGCAGGCGTCGAGATGAGTCTCGACGCGGCACGCACGAGTACGTGCGCCACGTGGCTTGTCATTTGTAACTCCTCTGGCTGGGATGCACGTAGTCGAACGTCAGAGGCTCCTTGTTCAGTTTTGGAGGCTGATCCGCGCCGGCGTACTCCCACGCTGCCACGTAGCTGAAGTTCTCGTCATCGCGCTGCGCTTCGCCGTCGGGGGTTTGATACTCCTCGCGGAAGTGTCCGCCGCAGGATTCGTTGCGACGCAGCGCGTCCTGGCACATCAGTTCGCCCAGTTCGAAGAAATCGGCCACGCGGCCCGCTTTTTCGAGCGACTGATTGATCTCCTCATTGGCGCCGAGCACCCTTACCTCGCGCCAGTACTGCTCGCGGAGTTCGCGGATGCGGGTGATGGCGGATTCCAAGCCAGCCGCGTTGCGGGACATACCGCATTCGTCCCACATGATCCTGCCCAGTTCGCGATGGAACGAATCGACCGTGCGCGTGCCCTTGGCCGCCAGCAGCGCGCTGATCTTTTGCATCACGGCGTCCTTCGCTGCGGCGAATTCGGCGTGCGACGCGTCGACCTTATCCAGTTTGTTGCTCGCCAGATAATTGCCGAGCGTGTACGGAATGATGAAATAGCCGTCTGAGAGGCCCTGCATCAGGGCACTCGCGCCCAGCCGGTTCGCGCCGTGGTCGGAGAAATTCGCTTCGCCGATGACGAACAGGCCTGGAATCGTGGACATCAGTTGATAATCCACCCAGAGGCCGCCCATCGTGTAATGGATCGCAGGATAAATGCGCATCGGGACTTTATAGGGATCCTCATCGGTGATGCGCTGGTACATCTCGAACAGGTTCCCGTAGCGCTCGCGAATCTTGTCCGCGCCCAGGCGGCGGATGGCGTCGCTGAAATCGAGATAGACGCCGAGGCCATGCTCGCCCACGCCGCGGCCCTCGTCGCAGACGGCTTTGGCGTTGCGCGAAGCCACGTCGCGGGGGACCAGATTGCCGAAGCTCGGATAGCGGCGCTCAAGATAGTAATCGCGCTCGGATTCAGGGATCTGGTCGGGCGAGCGTTTGTCGCCTTTCTGCAGAGGGACCCAGATGCGGCCGTCATTGCGCAGCGATTCGCTCATCAGCGTCAGCTTCGATTGATAATGGCCGGAAACCGGGATGCAGGTGGGGTGAATCTGCGTGAAGCAGGGGTTGCCGAACATGGCGCCGCGCTTGTAGGCGCGCCAGATGGCCGTGGCGTTCGAACCCTTGGCGTTGGTCGAAAGGTAGTAAACGTTGCCGTAGCCGCCGGTGCCGAGCACCACCGCGTCGGCCACGTGGCATTCGATCGCGCCGGTGACGAGATCTCGCGTGATGATGCCGCGGGCGCGCCCGTCGATGACGACGAGATCAAGCATCTCCGTGCGCGGATACATCCTCACGGTGCCGGCATCGACCTGGCGCTCGAGCGCTTGATAGGCTCCCAGGAGAAGCTGCTGGCCAGTCTGGCCTCGTGCATAGAACGTGCGCGACACCTGCGCGCCGCCGAAGCTGCGATTGGCCAGCGTGCCGCCGTATTCGCGCGCGAACGGAACGCCCTGCGCCACGCACTGGTCGATGATCTTGACGCTGTTTTCGGCCAGACGATAGACGTTGGCCTCGCGGGCGCGGAAATCTCCGCCCTTCACCGTGTCATAGAACAGGCGATAGATGCTATCGCCATCGTTCTGATAATTCTTGGCGGCGTTGATGCCGCCCTGCGCGGCGATGGAGTGGGCGCGCCGAGGCGAATCCTGGAAGCAGAAGCACTTCACGTTGTAGCCGAGTTCGCCCAGCGACGCGGCGCCCGCGCCTCCGGCCAGACCAGTGCCCACCACGATGATCTCGTACTTTCGCTTGTTGGCTGGATTTACCAGCTTCATCTCGAAGCGGCATTTCTCCCAGGCCTTTTCGATGGGCCCGGATGGAGTCTTTGCGTCTAACATGTTAAATGATGGAGGGGATTACGCCGGTCAACACGGCGACCGGGATGGAGACAAATCCAAAGAAAATCAGGGCCGCGACGATTGCCGAAGCCAATTTGATCTTCGGCGTGTGGCGCGGATGGTTAAACCCGAGGGTCTGCACGGCGCTGGCGATACCGTGCCGCAGATGCAGACTGAGCAGACCCATCGAGAGAATGTAAAACAGCGAGACCAGAGGCACACGGAATCCATTGATTACGTTGCCGTAAGGATCCGCTTCGCTGAACGCGGTACCGCCGACGCCGACGGTGAATTCCAGCAGGTGATAGATGATGAAGCAGGCCAGGATCGGGCCGCTCCAGTACATGGTGCGCGCAGCGTAACTCGATGCCTGCATTTTATGACGCGCGTAGCCCACCGGACGCGCTTCGTTCTTCAATACCATGAGCTGCAGCGCGCTCCAGATGTGCAGGATCACGGCCGTCAGAAGCACGATGCGCGCCACCCATAAAACCTCCGGGATGGTCTTCAGCGCGTGCGCGTACCCGTTGAAGCGGTCCGGTCCAAGAAAGATCTGCAAATTGCCGGCGAGATGGGCGAAGATGAATCCCACCAGCAGCGCTCCGGTGACGGCCATGATGGCCTTTTTCCCTATGGTTGTATCCCAGAATCGCGGCGAGCGCGCGGGCGCCGCAAGCCCGGTTGTTGTGGATGCCATTCTCGTTCTCTTAGATGATAGCAATCGTAACGAAGTCTTAAATCGGCGCGATACGTTTTGCAGTAATCTGGAGGCGTCATGCTACTCTTTGCCGCGGTTGCCCTGGCCGCCATGCCGGACTGGGTCCCGGCGCGGTGGTTTTCCAAAGATCCCGCCACGTTGAAGCTGGTGGAATCCACGCCAGTCAACTGCTTATTGGTTGAGAAGCCGAACTGGTCGGCGGAGTTCGCCAAGGCGGCGGCGGAGAAGGGAATTGCCACGCTGGGAGTGGTGACGGGCAGCGCCAATGCGGCCGACGTTGTGGCGGACGCGAAGAAGGCAGGGCTCACAGGCCTGGCCGTCGAAGGATCGCTCAGCGGCGGCAAGGTCGATCTGCCGGTGGTGAGCCTGGGCCTGCGCTCCGAGATGAAATTCGATTCCGACGCCAAGATTCTCGGTACGCGGCAAGGCATGTGGCCCGGCATCCGCGCCGATCAGGGAGGATTGATCGCCGCGCCGACGGGCGCGCCCTGGATCGACACCAATACAGGGTTCCTGCGCTATGCGCGTGTTTCGACGAGAGCGTCCATCTGGATTGCGAATCGCGTACCGCCGAAGGCCCATCCAGCGCAAATGGCGTATTTATCCGCCATCGGCGACGCGGGAATGACCGGGGCGCGCTGGGTGCTCGATTTCGACGACGATTTCGCGCAGGGACTGGAAAGAGGCGAGCCGGCGGCGTTGAAAAAATGGGCGGCGATCGTGCAGCATGTGCAGTTCTACGAGGATCACAAGCAGTGGCGCTTGTATCCCATGCGCTCGACCCTAGCGCTGGTGGAGGATCCGGCTGATGGCGCGCTGATTTCCGGTGGCGTGCTGGATATGATGGCCACCAAGCACACGCCCGTTACGCCGGTGCCTGCCAAAACCCTGGACAATGAGTCGCTGGTGCGGTCGAAGATGGCGGTGAACGTAGACCCGGAGTTGCTTGACGCGAATCAAAAGGAAGCGCTGAAGGCGTTCACCAGGGCCGGAGGCACGCTGCTCACCGGGCCGCCGGGATGGAAATTTCCGTCGCTACAGCCAGATCAGATCACGCTGGATAAGAAGGACCTGGAGACGCTCGACCAGATCTGGAAGGAGCTGAATACGTTGACCGGACGCGAAAATCTGGGCGCGAGGCTGTTCAACGTCGGCAGCATGTTGTCGAATTTGTTGGAGTCGCCCGACGGAAGGCAGGTGGTGCTGGAACTGGTGAATTATTCCGACTATCCGGTGGCGGACATCACCGTCCACGTGCTCGGGAAGTTCAAGAAAGCCACGCTGTTGAGGCCGGACGCGGCTCCGCAGGCGCTGGAAGCCTACGACGTGGAAGAAGGAACAGGCATCGACATCGCATCGCTGGGAGCCCTGGGTGCGCTGGTGCTGGAGCCGTAGTCTGAGGGGCTACTGGAAGTTACTCCAGTTGAGCATTCCCTTCGCCTGCCAGACGATCTGATCGCCCAGGAAGCCCCGAATGAAGGCCGGCCCGGAAAACGCCGGGGACACGTTCACCGGCGTCGAGACGAGCGAGGGACCGGACTTCGTCAGGTACTCGACATTCGAGCAGGCGCTGGGCTGGCTGCCGCGCGTCGACGAAACGCGTACGACTCGTCCCGAAGCCGTCAGAGATAGCGATATCGAAAGGGTACGCACGCGCTGTCCGTTAGGCACTACAACATCGGGGACGCTCCACCTACCCTTGGTCGAACCGTCGTACCCCAATTCGATCCATACCCTCGCCAGATCGTAGTAGACACCGATTGTTTCGGAAGACGCGCTCAAAGACGGCATCAGCATCGCTCGCGGAAGACCCGGGAATGCCGAGGCGGGCAGCAGCGATCCGAGCATCTTCCCAGTCGAATCGTAGTGCCGCAGTGTGTTGTATTCCGGAAGGGCGGTAAACGTGGAAACTTCGCGCACAATCGCCCAAAGCGTTCCGTCGTCCGCAAAGGCGACTCGGAACAGGCCCGTGTAGGGAAGCTGTACCAGCTTCACCGGGCCTCCGCCGCCGAAAAACGCAAGGAACCCGGTGGCCTCTCCGGTGGAGGCATATGCCGACCCAGACGCAGCGAAGATCGTTCCTCGCGGCGCGGCTGCGGCGCTCGTGATGTCGAGCGAGTAGGTGCCGTTCGGCCAAATCTGGACCTGACTGACCACCTTAGCCCGCTGTCCAGAGGTTTCGTAAACGCTGATCGACCCGGTGTTTAGATCGCTGTAGATCGCGTATCCCCTGCTCCAGAAAGACCTCATGTTCGGTGGCGATGCGTCAACCGGTACCGGAAGCGTACGCACCGGCGGCGTTAGGCTTTGGCCGTCCAAGGAAGCCGCCACTGCAAGCAGACAAAGGGTGGCTGTTCTCATAATGTCGCTACTGCAGACAGCCGCGACGCAGTTCACAGCGTAAACGGACGGGACCGAGAAGAGCGCTGCCAACCATCCCCGCTTCTTGCCACAGGCCCGGCCTGCCGTCAAGATCACGGCTCCAATAACGCCGGTTAGCGCTTTCTCCCTTGATGGCAATTTCAACATGGCGGCATTATACCCCCCCCCCTCATTTTTCTTTCAACATTTTTCTATAATTGCAGGGATTTCTCGCGTGCGATGGGTAATTGTGTGCAAATAAGCTCGCGCTCGCGTACTTCGGTTTTGCGCTGGGCTCACGATTCAAGAAGGCCACGCTGCTGCGGCCGGACGCCGCTCCGCAGACGCTCGAAGCCTACGATGTGGAGGAAGGAACAGGCATCGATATCGCGTCGCTGGGAGCGTTCGGCGCACTGGTGCTGGAGCCGTAGCAGCCCGGCTACTTGATTGTGCCCCAGTTCAGCAGGCCCGCCTTTTGCCAAATCAGTTGGTCGCCCTGGATTCCGTAATAAAAGGCATAGGCCGAAGGAGGCACATACACGGGCGCCGACGTGAGGGAAGAACCTGTCTTCGTCAAGTATTCAACTGTGGAGGCGAAGTCGCTCTGCTGCTTACCGCTGGTCCACGACAAGCGGACGATTTGGTCTGAAGCGGTCAGATATATCCAGCCGGGGTGCGGGCGCCGCGAAGCAGGCGCCAGCGTGTCAGGCACGGTCCACCGGCCCTTAACTGCGCCGTCGTAGCCGAGCTCGACCCACGTTTTCGCGCGATCGAAGTAAACGCCGACTGTGTCCGCGGTCACGCTCAGGGAGGGCGTGTACATCGGCGCCCTCTTTGTGGAGAATGTTGAGACCGGCAGCACCGATCCCAGCAGTTTGCCGGTCGAATCGTAGTGCCGCAGCGTGTTGTACTCCGGAAGATCGGTCCAGGTGGAATCCACCTCCCGCGCGATTGCCCAGAGCGTCCCGTCATCCGCAAAGGCGACCCGGAACAGGCCGGTATTTGGGAGCTGAATCAGCTTAACTGGACCGCTTCGTCCGAAAAGGGCAAGGAAACTGGTGCTCGTCCCTGCCGAGGCGAATGCAGCGCCGGACACCGCAAAAATCGAACCGTCGGCTGAAGCCGCCGCGTGCACCAGGTTCAGTTGACTGGTCTGATCCGGCCAGATCCGGATCTGATTCACCATGGACGGCTGATTTCCGGATGTATCATAAACGGTCACCGAGCCGGTATCATCTGACGCATAAATGGCGTATCCCCGGCTCCAAAAGACCTGGAGATTTTGGAAAGCGGCATCGGGGGGCACGGGCATGCTGCGCCCTGCAGGCAGTAGCGACTGCCCCGCGCCGACCGCCGAAAAGGCTAGCAGCAGGAAAAAGCTCGCTCTCATGACTTCTCCTTTCCTATTTGCGCAGATTGGGCGAACCCTCACGAATTTAATAGCATGTTTCGCAAGATCCCTCTTCGCAACTGCAGATTCCCGATCCATCATTCGCAAAACATGCACCGTCCCCGGTATAGTACCAGCCATCGCATGGACCTCCGATGTACGGGTCCACAATGTACCAGTCTTGGTAGCCGTCGCAGTTCAGGCCGCAAGCCCGACCGGCATCGTAGTAGTAATGCCCCGCGCAGCCTCCCTCGTAGCAGTTTGCAGCCTGGACGGACGCGACGGAGAGCACCCGCTCAAACCAGTTTCTTTTCGTGCCGCACACTGGACCTGCGCCCCTGTCCGCCGGCGGCATGGGACGGCCCCCCGCCCCCTGGTAGAGAGACCGAATCGGGTGGCCCGCCTCCGAGACAATGTTAACCGCGCTTGGGTGCCGCAAATTCCTGTTGCGAAGCGCAATCGCTCCCGCAGCCACAAGAATCATGGCAGCAAAAATCGCGACGATTCGCGCCTTTCCTCCCGATAATGCGCGGTTCATGGCCGCAGTATATCCCCGGGGGGGGGGTATGTCAAGTAGTTTCTCGGGAGCGAATTTGTAACAATTGTAAATTACGTCCGGACGAATACGTGGAGTAGGCGGGGATGTTTTCCCGCATTTCTTCCATCGTTTGACATTGCATTGCCACCTGCGCCCAGAAACTTCCGCCGGTGTTCCGCCGCGCACCAGCAACGTGCCCATCGGCGCAGGGCGAGTTGTACTGGCCCACACGTTCCCGCGAATCGGCTAGGATTGCGGATCGCCTCCGACAATACGCGTGCCTCGTTTCCTCCACGAAGCCGGGGACCGGGATGGCGGCGCTCGACTGGCCCCGCGAACGATCTGCTCTCGCCGTTGTTTGGAAGACTCGTTATGAAATGCCTGTCGCTCTTCAAGACCCGCTCGAAGCTCTTCGCACGCACGAGAGTGATTTGCGCCGTCTCGGGGTGGCGCACGTCTCCGTATTTGGTTCGGTCGCGCGAGGCGAGGCGCGCGCCGACAGTGACATCGACGTGTTGGTGGAACTCGATGACTCCCAGCCTATTGGCGTCTTCGAATACGCCCGGTTGAAGCTCTATGTCGATGATCTCTTCCACGGCTCCGGCGACGTGGTGAATTTCGGACGCTGAAGCCCCTCTTGCGAAGCAATATTTTGCACGACGCGGTCGATGCCTTCTAAAAATCCTGCGCAGCGTCTGTCCGATATCGTTGAAAATATTCGCGCGATTGAAGGGTTTACCTCCAACCTCGACTTCCCGGCGTTTTGCGTGGACCGAAAGACGGTCTACGCGGTGGTTCGCGCGTCAAGGAGATTTACCCCTTGTTATAGAAAAACCGCTCGTGGACGATCTTGCCGTCTTTCCACTTGCGGACGGCCACCTGGTTCAACTGAACGCGCGGGCCGTTCTTGAAGGTCACATCCATCCACCACTGGCCGAAGCTGGCGTCTCCGTTGACGGCCGCGGCTTCCACCTTGGCGCCGTGGAACTCGCCGATGGAGCTGAAGAACTCAATCTCGCGCTTGCGGTTGAGGTCCTTCCCCACGAATGGCGCGTCGGAGTTCTCCTGCATCACGACGTCGTCGGCGTAGTATTTCTCGAATCCCTCCATGGCCTGGCCTGTGAGGATCTTCTGATTGAGATCGTTATCAAATGCGGTAATGTCGCTCATATGTATTTCTCCCTTACGAATGGTTGATTTAGCGGGGCCTTCGGAAATAGGCGATGATGCCGGTAAGAATCAGCAACCCAATGGGCGCGGCAGGCGAGCCGCCGAGCACCGTCAAATGAGAGATGACGGCGCCCACCATGACAATTGCAAGCAGAGCCGCCGCGTAAAACGTAACGCGAGGGATCAGCAGCCCGATGGCCCCAAGGACTTCGAGCGATCCTGTTACGTAGCGGAACCACTGCCCGACGCCCACCTTTTCGAACACGGCTACCATCTGCGGGGCGCCGGCGAGCTTCGCCCCGCCTGCGGCCAGGAAGGCGGCTGCGCTCAGAATCTGGAGGCCCCACAGGAAGGCGTTTGCGCCTTTGGACGTCTGGTACGGCTGGGTCATCGGGTGGTTCCTTTCGTGCTACCCTAAAGTATATCGAACTCAATCCTATTGATGTCAATATAAAATGAAGGATTCAGGAAAAACAAGCGGCGTTCATGTCTGGCTGATCACGATGAAGGCGTTTCAGGCCATCGCCGCCGCGGCCGGCAAGAGACTGCGTCAAAGCGGGCTAGGCGATTCGGACTTTCGCGTGTTGGAAGTGCTTCTGCATAAAGGACCAATGCCGGTGAACGCGATCGGACCCAAAGTCTTCTTGACTCCCGGCTCGATCAGCATCGCAGTGGACCGGCTGCACGAACGTGGCTTGGTCTCGCGCGTCGATAGCAAGCAGGACCGCCGGGTGCGTGTGGTCGACCTCACGGCCAAGGGCCGGCGGCTGATCACGCGCGTCTTCGAGGAGCATGCGGCTCATCTGGAAGGATTAGCGGAAGTTCTCGGCCCCCAGGAGCGGGCGAAACTGATCGACAGTTTGAAGAAGCTCGGCAAGAAGGCGGCGACGGAACTGTAGAATAAAGCAAGCGCATGCGTCCTTCCCGATCCTTATTCCTCTGCGCCGCACTGTGCTGTTTGACGTCTGCTTCGTTTGGTCAGGACGTTCCCGGCCTTTTCCGTGACGGTTTGGAGAACGAATTCCACTTCACCGCGGCGGACATCGCCAAGATACAATCCGGTCAGCCGGTCGCCCGCCTGGTTGCCACCGGCAAACCCGACGACGTGCGCATGGCGGGGATCGTCCTGATCCGGACCACTCCAGAGGTATACATTGCGGCGCTCCGCGATATCGAACACTTCCGGATGAGTAAGGAAGTGATTCACATGCATCGCTTCAGTTCGCCGCCAGTGGAATCGGATCTCATTGAATTTCCGCTGCCGGACTTCACCAAGTCTGAACTTCTTGCCTGCCGCCCGGGTCACTGTTCGATCAAGATGCCGGCCGAGGAGATGGAAATTCTGCGCAAGGGCATCGACTGGAACGCGCCCGACGCCACCGAGCGCGCCGCGCCGTTGATTCGCCAGAGAATCGTCGCCTATATCTACCGCTATCTCCGGGAGGGCGACTCCGCGTTGGCCGTTTATTACGACACGCCCGCGCCGTATTCCGTCGCTGAGGGTCTGCATTCGCTCATCGGGAATGAAACGCACATCGCGCAATCGATGCCGGAGTTGATTCGCTTCGCGTCCGAATTCCCCGCGCGCCGCCCGGCGGGAACGGAGGATTTTCTTTATTGGCAAGAGGCCGCGTTCGGCCTGAAGCACGTCCTCCGGACGCAGCACGTGCTGATTCAGAAGCTGCCGGAAGGCCGCTACGCGATTATCTCCAAGATGCTGTTCGCGACGCACTATTTCCGGGCCGCGATCGAGTATTCCTACATCTATCCGGTGCGCACGCCGTCGGGCGAGCCGGCAATTTACGTCGCGACGTCCCAGCGCTCTTATGTCGACGGCATGACCGGCGTGAAGGGGGCGATCATCCATCGCGTCGCCGAATCGCGCAGCCCGGCTACTCTAGCCAATAATTTGAGGCTTGCCAAGGAGTTCCTGGAACATCGCCGGTAAGACGCTGTGGCACACCAGAGTGTGTGCGCCACGGCCGACCCAAGCGTAATAAACTAAAAAAATGACACGTCGCGAGTTGCTTGCCCTTGCTGCTGCCGCTCCGGTTCTTCGTGCGGCCACTACTCCCGCTCCTCCGGTTGTAATTGCGCCGACCGCTTATTCCGATAAGCTCGACGATCAGATCCTGTGGATGTTCGACCAGCTCGGCGGCGCCGGGCGCATCGTGCGCAACAAGACAGTGACCATCAAGCTGAACCTCACCGGCAGCCCGACGTTGAAGTTTCAGGGCCGCTCGCTTGGCACTACGCATTATTCGCATCCAGCCACGGTCGCGGCGATGGTGAGCGTGCTCGACGCGGCGGGCGCCAAGCGAATCCGTCTGGTGGAAAGCGCCTGGGGCACCGGAGGGCCACTCGAGGATTATCTGCTCGATTCCGGCTGGAACGTCCGCGCGCTGAAGAGTGCCTCGCAGAGGCTGGAATTTGAGAATACAAACGCGCTGGGCCTGGGCAAGAAGTATTCGCGGCTGAAGGTTCCCGGCGGCGGGCACACCTACCCGTCGTTCGATCTGAACCACTCGTATGAGGACACGGACGTGTTCGTGTCCATGGCGAAGCTGAAAAATCACGCCACCTGCGGGGTGACGCTGGCGATGAAGAACTGCTTCGGCATCACACCCGCCTCCACGTATGGCGACGACGCCGGCATCGACGAGCCGAACGAGAAGCCCACCAAGGGCCGCGGCGAGGTCTGCCATGTCGGCAAGCGCCAGCCTTCAAGAACCGCGCAGCCCGAAAACGACCCTGCCAGCAGCCGCGACCCCGGCTATCGCATGCCGCGCATCGTGGCCGACCTGGCCGCCACCCGGCCCATCGACATCGCGTTCATCGACGGCATCGAGACGGTGACGGGCGGGGAAGGTCCCTGGATTCCCGGCCTCAAATACGCCAAGCCGGGCGTGTTGATCATGGGCACGAATGCCGTGACCACGGACACGGTGGCCACAGCGGTGATGGGATACGATCCTCGCGCGAAGCGCGGAACCAAGCCCTTTGAAACTTGCGACAACACGCTCCTGCTGGCCGAGGCGCACGGCGTCGGCTCGGCCGATCTCTCCCGCATCGAAGTACGAGGTGCGCCGATCGAAAAAGTGCGTTTCCCATTCCGCTGATCCTCTATTAACAACGGATGCCCCAATTCTCGCTGCCCGTCATCCCGAAGCTGACGTTCACCTCCGTGATCGACATTCTAGTGGTCGCGGTTCTGATCTATCAGCTGCTGCTGATCATACGCGGGCGGCGCGCGGCCTATGTTCTGAGCGGCCTCTGGGTACTGATCATCGTCTATCTCGTCGCGATGTACGCGCATCTGGAACTGTTGCGCTCCGTGCTGGCGGCCATGGCTCCCTACACGGCCATCGCGCTCATCGTGATGTTCCAATCCGAACTGCGGCGTCTTCTGGCCCGTATTGGGCGCAGCCGCTGGCTGGGATTAGGCGGACAGCTCGAGCGGCGCGAGGTGGTGGACGAAATTCTCCTCGCCGTGGAGCAGATGGCGGAGATGAAAACCGGCGCGCTGATCGTCGTCGAGAAAGACATCGGCCTGCGCACGTTCATTGAGAGCGGTGTGGCGTTGAACGCCAACGTGTCCCGCGATCTGTTGTGCGCCATTTTTCAACCCGGCGGCGCGCTGCATGACGGCGCGGTGATTCTGCAGGGGGACCGCATCGCCGCGGCCGCCTGCTTCCTGCCGCTGACGATGAATCCCGGGATGCTCCGCAAGCACGGCACCCGCCACCGCGCGGCTATCGGCATCACCGAGGAGACCGATTGCCTGGCGATCGTCGTTTCAGAGGAAACCGGACACATCTCCATGGCCGCGCGAGGCGAACTGGAGTTCGACGTTGCCATTAGCCGGGTGCGGGAACGCTTGAGCGCCCCCTCATCTGGAGTCGTAAGCGACCGGGTCGCCGAACCGCAGCTGAAGGGAGTCGAGCAGTGAGGCTGATCACGCGAAACCTCGCCTGGAAGGCCGCGTCGCTGGCGCTGGCGGTGCTGTTGTGGCTGGCTATTCTGGGCGAACCGGAACTGGTAACGACACACACGGCGCCGATCCTGTACAAGAATCTGCCGCGCGGCCTGTTAATCGGCTCCGATGCCCTGGATGAGGTGCGTGTGGAACTGCGCGGGCCATCGGGGAAATTGTCGCCGGAGCGGCTAGCGGAGCTGGCCGTGCTGCTCGATCTTTCCGGCGTCAAAGGTCCCGGCGAGCGCACGTTCACGCTGTCCGATGCCGATTTCCTGCTGCCCCAGGGCGTGACCTTTCTGCGCTCTTTGCCTTCGCAGTTGCGGATCAGTTTCGCGCGCCTGCTATCGCGCGAAGTCCCTGTCGCGGTGCGGTTTTCCACGTCGCTTCCGCCGGGCTATGTTCTTGTGAGCAAGGAAACGGTTCCCCAAAATCTGCGCATCGCCGGACCGGAGGGCCGCGTCAACGCCGTCTCCGCGGCGGAAACCGATGCCATAGATCTAAGAGGAATCACTGCAAATGCCGATATTAAAGTGAACGCCTTTATCCCGGATCCTCAAGTGCGTTTTGAGGCATCTCCGGTCGTGACGGTGAAGCTGGTCATCGGAAAGAACCAATGAGAAAACTGTTTGGCACGGACGGCATGCGCGGAGTTGCGGGAAAGCCTCCGCTGGACCCGGCGACGACGTTTGCGGTCGGCGTCGCGCTGGGGAAATGGGTCGGGCAGAATCATCTGGACCCGGAGGTGATCATCGGCATGGACACGCGCGAATCCGGCCCATGGATCGCCGCGAACGTAGCAGGAGGCATGGAGAAAACGGGCGTGCGCGCCCGGTTTGCTGGCTTGATCACCACCCCCGGCGTCGCCCACATGGCTCGTAAGGGGCCTTTCGCCGCCGGCGTGATGATTTCGGCGTCGCATAATCCGTATCAGGACAACGGCATCAAGATCATCGATCATTCCGGCTTCAAGCTGCCCGACGAGCAGGAAGAGGCGCTGGAAAAGGAAATTTTCGCCTGGCTCGAACTGGGTCAGGAACCGTCGCCCAAAGAATTGACCGAAGACCGCGGCCTGGATCAGGCCTACATCGACGATCTGGCCGCCACGCTGCCGCAGGGCTTGGCCGGGATGCGCTTGGTGGTCGACGGCGCGAACGGCGCGGCGACCTATCTGGCGCCGGCGTTGTTCGAGCGCCTCGGCGCGACGGTCGACCGGATCCACTGCGCGCCCGACGGCCGGAACATCAATTTGCATTGCGGCTCCCAGCACCTGGAAAGCCTGCGCGAGCGCGTCATGGAAACGCGCGCCGACCTGGGCGTGGCCTTCGACGGCGACGCCGACCGCGCGATGTTCGTTTCGCACTCGGGCAAGGTGGTGGACGGCGACGCGGTGATGCTGGTAACAGCCCTGCCGCTGCTTGCCCGCGGACGATTGAAGGAAGTGATCGCCACGGTGATGTCGAATCTCGGCCTGGAAGTCGCTCTGCGGCAGCACGGTATCGGGCTGGTGCGAACCCCGGTTGGGGACAAGTACGTCCTCGAGGAAATGGTGAAACGCGACGCTCCCCTGGGCGGCGAACAATCCGGCCACGTAATTTTCCGCGACTACGCCACCACCGGCGACGGCTTGCTGACGGCTCTGCGCGTACTCGAAGTGATGCGGAACGCCGGCCAGGATCTCGACGCGCTGACCGAGACCTTCCAATCCTATCCGCAGCTTCTGGTGAACGTTCGCGTCAAGGAACGCCGTCCTCTGACGGAACTTGAAGCCGTTCGCGCAGCATCGAAGCGCGCCGAATCCGAGTTTGGGGACCGCGGCCGTGTACTGGTCCGCTTCTCCGGAACCGAGCCGCTGGCCCGCGTCATGGTAGAAGGTCCCGCGCTCGACCGTGTTACGCACCACGCCCAGGCCATTGCCGACGCCATCGGCAAAGAACTGGGTGTAGCATAACGTTGATGATCACTTCTTTGTTGCTTGCCGCGCTCCTCGCGCAGTCGCCGAAGCCGAAGCCTCCCGGCGAAGATTGGGTGTCTCTCTACAACGGCACGGACCTCACCGGTTGGATCAACGTCGGCCATGAAAAATGGGAGCCTGAACCCGATGGCATCTTGCACGGCATTGCCGTGACCAAGGATTACGGCTATCTGCAGACGGAGAAAAGCTACAAGGATTTTCATATGGCGCTGCGCTTTAAGTGCGAAGGCGACGGCAACAGCGGAGTCTTCTTTCACACCTGGTTCAAGCCCGGAACCGCCGACGTCACCAAGGGACCGCAGTTTGAAATCGACTGCACGCTCGGCAAGCATACGGGCGGCGTGTATGAACAGAAGCGCGGCTGGATCGTTTGGCCTGCGCCCGAGAATGAGTCAGTGGTCCGCCTCGGCGAATGGAACGAGTATCTGTTGATGGTGGTGGGCAATCACTACATCGCCCGACTGAATGGCATCATCATGGTGGACTATACCGACCCCAAACCCGAAAGCGACGACGGCCCCATCGCGCTGCAACTCCATTCCGGCGGGCGCGGCAACATGCGCTTTAAGGACATCATTATTAGAGACCTGTCCCATCGATAACGGCGCTGCCGGTGAGGCTCTTCTACTGCGACCATTTTGAAATTCCTCTGCCCGAGGGGCACAAGTTCCCGATGGGCAAGTATCGCCTGCTGCGCGAGCGGATTCTCGCGGACGGTTCCTGGACACTGGAACCGGCCACGCCAGCGCCCGTGGAGACAATCGGCCTCGCGCACGATCCTGATTACGTCGAAGGATTCGTCCAAGGCACACTACCCGCGAGCGTGATGCGGCGGATCGGATTCCCCTGGTCCGAAGGATTGGTGAAGCGTACGCTCGCTTCGGCCGGTGGCACGCTCGCGGCCATGCGCGACGCAATGAACATTGGCTTCGGAGGCACGCTTGCCGGCGGCACCCATCACGCATTCCGCTCCGAAGGCTCGGGCTTCTGCGTGTTCAACGACGTGGCGATCGCGATCTATTCGCTACGTGCCGAGGGCAGGGCACGGCGCTCCGCAGTGGTCGATCTCGACGTCCATCAGGGCGACGGCACCGCGCATTTTTTCGAACACGACCCAGACGTGCTCACCATGTCTCTGCACGGCGCGAATAATTTCCCGTTCCGCAAGCAGCGCAGCAAGATCGACGTGGAATTGCCAGATAAGGCCGGCGACGAGGAATACTTGGCTGCTCTCGATGCGGTGCTGCCGCGCGTGTTTGAATCTGCGCCGGAAATTGTGTTTTATCTCTCCGGCGTCGATGCGTTGGCGAGCGACGTCTTGGGCCGCCTGTCGCTTACGCACGAAGGCCTGATGGCTCGCGACCGCCGCGTCATCGGATCGGTGCATCGCGCGGGGCTACCGCTGGTGATCACGCTCGGCGGGGGGTACTCGAGGCCGATCGAATTGAGCGCCGAGGCTCATGCCAATACGTTCCGCGTGGCGGCGGAAGTCTACGTTACTCCATCCGGCAGCGCGCAACTGCCTTCTCCCACCCGTTAAACAGCGCCTCTCTCTGATCCGCGCTCATCCGCGGCTCGAACACTCGCTCCGCGCGCCAGAATCTGTGTAACTCTTCGAGACTCTTGAAAAACCCCGTGGCGAGCCCCGCCAGGTAGGCCGCGCCCAGCGCCGTGGTTTCGATGTCGGCCGGACGAATCACTGCCGTGCCCAAAATATCGGCCTGAAACTGCATCAGGAAGTTGTTCGCCGTCGCGCCCCCGTCCACGCGCAGCTCCTTTAGTTTCACCCCCGTATCCGATTCCATCGCCGATACCAGCTCGCGCGTCTGATACGCGATGCTTTCGAGCGCTGCCCGCACCAGACTCGCGCGATCCGTCCCTGCCGTGATCCCGGTGAAAATCCCCCGCGCCGACGAATCCCAATGCGGCGCGCCCAGACCCACGAACGCGGGCACGAAATACACTCCACCGGTGTCGGGGACGGACGCCGCGATGGACTCCGATTCGGCCGCGGACGCAATCATCTGCAGTTTGTCCCGCAGCCACTGCACGGCCGCACCCGCGATGAAGACGCTTCCTTCAATGGCGAACTGTGCCGATATATCCGGCGATGCGGCGCGCGTCGCGAGCAATCGATTCTTGGATACCGGCGCGGACCCGCCCGCGTGCATCAGCGCGAAACAACCGGTGCCATATGTATTTTTCGACAATCCTGGTGTGAAACAAGCCTGCCCGAACAACGCCGCCTGCTGATCCCCGGCGATGCCCGCAATCGGGATCTGCGAGCCCAGGTGCTCCGCCGCCGCCACCCCACAAATTCCCGACGAGCCCACGATCTTCGGCATCATCTCTCGCGGAACGCCGAAAATGTCGAGCAGTTCGTCGTCCCAATCGCCTGACGCCAGATTCATGAGCATCGTGCGCGAGGCGTTGGTCGGATCCGTCACGTGCGACCCGCCGTTGGTCAGCTTCCAGATCAGCCACGTATCGACGTTGCCGAACAACAGGTCCGCCGGCTTGTGCGAGACATGATCCAGAATCCAGCGGATCTTGCTGGCGGAAAAATAGGCGTCGATCACCAGCCCGGTTTTCCGTTCGATGGTCTCGCGAGGCTGGAGCGCATCGCAAAACGCGGCAGTGCGGCGGCACTGCCAGACGATGGCCGGAGCCACGGGCTCGCCCGTTTTTCTATCCCAGACAACGGTCGTCTCGCGCTGGTTGGCGATGCCAATGGCTGCCACATCGCGAGCCGTCGCGTTGGCTGCGTCCAGCGTCCGGCGGGTTGCTTCCAACTGTGCGCGCCAGATGGCATTGGCGTCCTGCTCCACCCAGCCCGGATGGGGATACATGCAGTCGATTGAGCTCGATTCCATCGCCACGCGGCGGCCCTCTTGATCGTAGAGCGCGGCGCGCGCGCTGGTGGTTCCTTCGTCCAGGGAAAGAATATAAGGCACTCAGGCATTATAATGAAGAACAGATATGTTCTTTCGCCGGGAAAAAACGCAGCAGCAGACGTTTGAAGATCGCCTCGCCAACCTGAAGCAATTTGGATTTCAGACCATCCGCCAGTCGCCCGGCACGGCGCGCGTCGTAAGAGGCAACACTGGAGCGCTGGTGCAAAGCCTGGGCGACGGAAAGGTCGGAATCGGCAAGGCGGGTGTGATCGTCGGCGATGAGATCGGCGAACTGGTCAATCGCGGCTACCAGATGTTCGTGCGCACGCCCTCCGGAGTTGAACTGCCTGCGCTCGCTTCGCAATTGAAAGAGCTGCACGCCTTCGACGAGGATCTGCGCGAAGGCCTCGGCCTCACCAGCTTGTACAACGTTTCCTTAGGCACTACTACCGACGAGCATCTTTACGATCGCGTCGCCGGCCGCGATGCGGGCGTCCACCACCCCTGGGAAAAGTAATATATACTTGCACTGGCCTCAAGGAGGGGCGGCTGCAAATGTCGTACTTGGCGTGGATTGTTCTTGGACTCGTTGCCGGCTTCATTGGCAGCAAGATCGTCAACAGAAAAGGCGAGGGCATTTTTCTCGATATCCTCCTGGGAATCGTCGGAGCGGTTGTCGGCGGTTACCTGTTCGGCATGTTCGGCGGGAGCCACGTCACGGGCCTGAATCTCTACAGCCTAGTGGTCGCCGTGGCGGGGTCGATCGTCGTCCTCCTCGTTTATCACGCGATCCGCAAGGCTTAAGCGCCCTTGAACGCAGGGCTCGCCGCCGCTACCGGAGCCTGGTGAGCCTCGCGTTTGGCGGCCGCAACGATTTTCATGAATCCCGCAGGCCCGATCAGCAGCGATGCTGCGGCAACTCCTCCCATCAACGCGCCCATAATCCCCAGAGTTCCCGCGTCGGCACCCGTTAAGTAAAGCCCTGGAATGTGCGTTCGTGGTTGCAGCCAAGGCTGGCGGAACCGTTCCGGCGTTGCCGCGATACCGTAAATTCCTCCGCCCGGATGCGCCGTGAAGTGCTCCACGGAAAGCGGCGTCGAAACTTCCTGAAATTCGATCAAATCACAGAAGCCCGGATAGTGCTTTTCGACCAGCGCAATCAGCCCCTGCCCGATCTTTTCCTTGATCGCCTGGTATTCTTCGGCCCTCCGCCGCCATGGCTGATCGCGGAACCGGGCAACCGATTCGTACGACAGCGGCGCGATGATCTCCGCCGTGTGCCTCCTCGCGCGAGGATCCTTGAGAGATGGGAACGACAGGTAACAGACATGCGCTACGCCGTTCAGAAGATCGTCCGATTGCGCCAGCATGGCGTCGTGATCGAATGAATCGAAAATCCAGTGGTTTTCGCCGCGAAAACCGAGCTCGCTCGGGTCGCGTTTAAAGCCGATGTAGATGGTTGCGGCGGTGTTTCCTGCACGGATCAGATCGTCGAGCTTCGCGCGGAACGGAACGTCCACTTCCGGTGGCAGCATTCGCTTGAAGGTATTCGCAGCGCCTGCGTCAGAGACGATTACCGGCGCGTGGAAGCGCACCGTTTCGCCGCCCTTGCCCACGTTGCGCCTCACCTCGACGCCCACCGCCCTGCCGTTCTCCATCAAGATCCGTTGTACCTCGTCATTCACCAGGACTTCGCCGCCGGCCTGACGAATTTCCTGACTAGCGCCTTCGGCAATGCGTCCTGCGCCGCCCTCGGGATAATACGCGCCGTCAAAATAGTGGGCCGCGATCAGGGAATGAATGCAGAACGCGCTCTTGGCCGGCGCCAGCCCGTAGTCGCCCCACTGCGAAGCCAGAAGCGCCCGCAACTGAGGATCGCGGAAGCGCCGTTCCAGATACTCCTTTGTCGTTTGTAGCGGCAGGCCGGACGTCAGGCGGTTCAGAAGCCGTACGACGCTCGAAAGCGGCGCGGGTGAGGAAATCGCCCAGAACTGCCGTGTCACCCATCCGGTGGCCGATTTCACGTCGCGGAAATATCTTCGAATCGCCGCAGCCTCCTCCGGGAAGCGTTCGATCAGCCGAGCCTCGTAATTTCGCGCTCCCTTGGGCGCGCTGAAGCGGAGCCCAGGGTAGTGGAAATGGTCGTACTCATCCGGCATCGGATTCCATTGGACGCGCCCGCCGGTCACAAAATCGAACAGCGCGCGACTCGTGGAACCCTGGGCCATGCCTCCGACGTAGTGCAGGCCGACGTCCCACTCCCAGCCGCCGGGACGCGAGAAGGAATGCGTGAATCCGCCAGGCTTGAAGTGGCGTTCCAGAACCAGCACGCGTTTGCGGGCGATCTTGCCCATCAGGACGGCAGTACTCAGCCCGCCGATGCCCGATCCGATGACGATTGCGTCGAAGTGGTCTTCCATACCGTGAGAATACAACAGGAACGTGACAGTGTCAAGATACTTGACGGTGACAAGATGATTCTGTTACCCTGTCCGTTACGGCGAAGTCATGGCGAAAAAGCCTTATCATCACGGCGATCTGGGTCCCGCTCTACTCGATGCGGTCAAGGAACTGGTTGCCGAAAAAGGCATCGAGAGCCTGTCCCTGCGCGAATGCGCCCGCCGGGCCGGAGTGTCCTGGTCGGCCCCTGGGCACCATTTCGGCGACAAGACCGGCATGCTCACTGCCTTTGCCATCAAAGGCTTCGGTGAGCTGAAGGCTCACATGGAGCGCCGCCGCGACGAGGCGGTGCGTCCGTCGGAGCGCTCTGCCGCCGTCGGCATGGGCTACCTGGAGTTCGCGTTGAGAAATCCTGAATATTTCCGAGTGATGTTCCGCGCCGAGCTGCTTAATGAGAAGGACCCGAAGTATCAGGCGGCCAACGCCGCCGCATTCGGGGTACTCGAGCAGTCCATCCGCGAATGCCGCCAGACGCTGGGCGTCGGGGGGGATGCCATGCTGCCACAGATCTGTCTGCTCGCCTGGTCGTCGGTCCATGGTTTTGCGTCCTTGGTTCTGGAGGGAGCGATTCCGCAACTCGCCCGGTCCAAGAAATCACGCCAGACAGCGGGGATGGAGCTAGGTAGGGAATTGATCCTGCTGCTGGGGCCCTCGCTCTTTGGACCGGTGAGGGCCTGAGAATCACTTGACACGTTCTATAGTTCTACTATGATAGAAATATAGAAATGAAGAAGAAGACCGAAGACATCATCAGGTTCGCCGATATGTTCACCGCGATGGGAACCGAGCCGCGGCTGCGCACCATGCAACTGCTGTTGTCGGCGCACCCGGAAGGTCTGGTCGTCGGGGAGATCATCGCGGAGTTGGAGCTATCGGCATCCACTCTCTCGCACCATTTGGACAAGCTGAAGAACGAGGATCTGGTCACCGTGAGCAGGGAAGGTACCTTCCTGCGGTACAAGGCGAACACCGAAGCCCTGCAGGAATTGCTCACCTTTCTTTACGCCGAGTGCTGCACCAGGAATAAGGCGATCAAACCCGAGCAGATCGTTTCCATCTGCAAGTAAGGAGAATCCGCGATGATCAAGCCAACGGTCCTTTTTTTATGTACGGGGAACTCCTGCCGGACCCACATGGCTGAAGCGATGTTACGAGAGATCGCTGGCGATCGCTTCGAAATCACGAGCGCTGGCGGTGAATTCACGCCCATTGATCCCGAGGCAGTGGACGCCATGAAGGAGATTGGGATCGATATTTCCGATCATGCGCCGAAGTTGGTCGACAAGATGTTTGGAGAACGGTTCAGCTACGTCATTTCGTTGTGCGACCGCCAGAAGGAGCGCACATGCCCGATCTTCCCGGGAGCGATCTGGCGGCAAGTCTGGCCTCTGGAAAATCCCACCACCGCTCAATCACCGGAAGAGCGCAAGGCACTGGTGCGCCGGCTGCGAGATCAGATCCAGGAAAAAGTGTTCGAGTTTGCCAAACAGCATTGACCCTAAGAACCGAGAAAGAGGAAAGAGTGGAAATCAAAGAGATTGTGAAGGAAAAATATGGCCAGGCGGCCCTCCGGGTCACCAGCGGCGGAAGTTCCTGCTGCGGAGCATCGGCCGCTCTCGAAGGCTGTTGCGATCCGATCACCAGCGATCTGTATGACGCTGCGCAGAAGGGTGAACTGCCGGAGACGGCGGTGCTGGCGTCCCTTGGCTGCGGCAACCCAACTGCGCTCGCCGAGCTGAAACCCGGCGAAACGGTCCTGGATCTTGGATCGGGCGGTGGAATCGATGTTCTGCTTTCCGCCAGGCGGGTTGGCCCCACGGGGAAGGCATTCGGGCTCGACATGACCGAAGAAATGCTGGCGCTGGCCAATGAGAATAAGACCAAGGCAGGGATCGACAACGTTCAATTCTTGAAGGGCGAGATCGAAGACATCCCGTTGCCGGATAACTGCGTGGATGTCGTTATCTCGAACTGCGTCATTAATCTGAGCGGCAACAAAGATCGCGTGCTGCGGGAAGCGTTCCGCGTGCTGAAACCCGGCGGCCGCTTTGCTGTGTCCGATGTCGTCACCAGGGGCGAGATCCTTCCGGAGATTCGCCAAAGTATCCTGCTTTGGGTGGGCTGCGTGGCCGGAGCGCTCGAGGAGAACGAGTACAAGGCGAAGCTCAGCGCGGCCGGATTTGAGAACGTCGCCATCGAACCCACGCGGATTTACCGGGTGGAGGACGCTCGGACGTTTCTAAGCGGCCAGGGCGTCGATGTGGACGCAATTGCGCCGCAAGTGGACGGCAAGTTCATGGGCGCGTTCATCCGCGCGCAGAAGCCCACCCAAGGCTGCTGCGGTTCAGCGTGCTGCTCGTAGAGGACGTTCATGAGTAACGCGGCAGCAATGGAAGCGCATCCGAAAAAGCGACTCGCCTTCTTCGAGCGCTATTTGACCTTTTGGGTTGCCCTCTGCATGGCGGCGGGGCTGATCATCGGGAAAGCTCTGCCTGCCGCCGTGCAGACGCTTCGCGGCCTGGAGTTCGGGCCGGGAAGCCAGATCAATGTTCCCATCGCCGTTCTCATCTGGCTCATGATCACCCCGATGATGATGAAGGTCGATTTCAGCGCGATCCGAAACGTGGGACGAAAGCCGGCAGGACTCGCGGTGACAATCCTGGTGAATTGGCTGGTCAAGCCGTTCTCGATGGCGTTCCTTGCCTGGCTGTTCTTCCGGTTCATTTTCTCCGCGTTCATCTCGCCGGCGGAGGCGGATCAATACATCGCGGGCTGTATTATTCTTGCCGCCGCACCGTGTACCGCAATGGTCTTCGTCTGGAGCCATTTGACGGACGGCGATCCGGCCTACACGCTGGTGCAGGTTTCGGTGAACGACCTGATCATGCTGGTCCTCTTCGTCCCCATCGTCCAGTTTCTGGTGACGGGTGCATCGTCGCTGACGGTTCCGTTCAAAGTGTTGCTCTACTCCGTGATCGTGTTTATCGTCCTCCCGCTTACGGCAGGAACCGTTCTGCGGCATTTGCTCATCCGCAGGGGCGGCAGGGAGTGGTTTGAAAACGAACTGCTGCCTCGTTTCGCGCCGGTGACGATTACGGCGCTGCTCGCCACCCTGGTTTTCATCTTCGCGTTCCAGGCGGACAACATCACGAACCGCTCTTTCCACGTATTTCTGATCGCCATCCCGATCACGCTGCAGGTGTACCTCAACTCGTCGCTGGCATACGGTCTGATGAGGCTCTTGAAAGTGGAGCACTCCATCGCCGCCCCGGGCGCTTTGATTGGCGCAAGCAACTTCTTCGAGCTTGCTGTCGCGACGGCGATTGCACTGTTCGGACCGGAATCCGGTGCGGCGCTGGCGACGGTCGTGGGCGTTCTTGTGGAAGTGCCGGTGATGCTATCGGTCTGTGCGGCCTGCAACCGGACCCGGCATTGGTTTTCCTTCCAACCTGCGAGGTGAGGTTCACGATGAAGAAGAAGGTGCTTATCCTCTGCACAGGGAACTCGGCAAGAAGCCAGATGGCGGAAGGCCTATTCCGGCGCGAAGCGGGCGACCGGTTTGAAGTGTTTTCCGCAGGTACAAAACCGAGTCTCGTGCGCCCGGAAGCCATCGCCGTGATGGGCGAGATCGGCATCGATATCTCCGGCCATCGCTCAAAGTCCGTGGAGGAGTTCAACGGCGAGCAACTGGATTACGTCATCACTGTCTGCGACAACGCCAAGGAATCCTGCCCGATCTTTCCCGGCGCCACCAAGATGCTCCATTGGCCGTTCGAAGATCCGGCGTCGGTGGAGGGATCGGAAGATGAGCGCAAAGCTGCGTTTCGCGAGGTCAGGAATCAGATCCAGGCGCGGATCAAGCGGGCTTTGGGCAAGGGACTGGACTCACCCAGATGATAATGGTGGAGGCGGCGGGAGTTGAACCCGCGTCCGAGAAAGTCAATCGCGATCAGACTACGTGCGTTTCCGGTTCGTTATTTTTCGTCCGCCTCGTAAGGCACCGGCAAGAGGAAAGCGGCTTAGCCCGATTGATCTTGGCTTTCGGCTCCGAGCAGAAGCCTTACACCCAGCCTGCGAAATGACGTCCTTAGACCGATTGCAGGCCCCCGGCCCAGGACGGCTACTTAAAAATTAAGCAGCGTAAGCAAACTGCTGATTGTTGGCAGTTGTTGTTTTCCGATCGTTTTACGGGAGCTCGGAACCCGGCACGACTCACCACGACGGATACAATCCCGTCGAAACCGTTGCGCCCCCCTTCTGTTTCAGTTTAGCATCGAAAGTAGCGAATGCCTCCGACTTTGAAGCCGGACACTGGGATCAGACCGGGAGTTATCGAACGGACCGCGACGGAAGGCGAACTGACGCCGCTATTCCACGTGGTGCTGCTGAACGACGACGATCACACCTACGATTACGTGATCGAGATGCTGACGTCCATCTTTTTCCTGTCGGTGGAGGCGGCCTTCCAACACGCGGTGGAGGTGGACACCACCGGGCGCACCATCGTCATCACCTGCGAAAAGGAGCAGGCAGAGTTCGGACGCGACCAGATCCTGGCATATGGCGCGGACCCTCGCATGGCGAGGTCGAAGGGGTCGATGAGCGCGATCATTGAGCCCGCCGGGCCGAGGCGTTAGTTCAGAGGCCGATGGGGACAGACTTCTGGCGCCTTGGGACACAGAAGTCAGTCCCCATCGCCGCTTATTTCGGTCCGCCTGCCCAATAATAGCCGTCACGCGTGGTGATCTTCAGGTCGGAGTGCTTCACGCGGACCACGATCTTATGGAAGCCGCCCTCCTCGAGCGTCGTCGGGCTATAAGAGAGCATGTACACGCTGTGCAGCGACTGGCCAATCTTCGAAACGGCCGACTCCAGATCCTTCTGCGAGGCGAAATTGTACCGCTGGCCCCCGGTGTACTTGGCGTAAACGGTGAGAGGGTTGGGAATGAAGACGTTCTTTGCCAGGTCGAACATGTCGACAAAGGCCGGGACCCAGTTGCCCATGTCGGTCTGTGAATCGGTAGTGGGCGTCTGGATGTTGCCGTTCGTGATGGGTCTTGCCTCCGGCGGAATCGGATTCGGACGGTTGTACATCGGCGTCGCAGTGAGCTGCGCGATCACTTTGGAAATATCGATGGGATAAATCGTGACGTTGTTGAAGTCAGCTTCTGACAGCACCTCGCGGGTGTTAATTTCGCTGCCCCGGTTTTGATTCTCGGCGATCACCATCACCACCCGGCGGCGGCCTTTGTCACGCGTCTTCAGCATGTTGATCCCGCGGACCACGGCGTCGTTCACGGCGGCGGTGGAACTGCCGGCCTTCAATTTCTTGAGCGCCGCGCCAAGCTTATCCGGCTCCGAGGTGAAAGGCAGCAGCGTCTGGAAGCGATGATCAAAAGCGATCACCGCGACTTCGCCCGAATCACCCAGCAGTTGCGACTCGATCATGCTGCCGAGTTTCTGAATCTGGGGAATGAATTTCTCCACCACGCTGTTGGCCTGGATGACCATCACCAGAGAGATGGGATGAGATGCGATGTCCTCGGTGATTTTCTGCGGCTTGCCGTTGTCGAACAGCTCAAAATCGTAGGGCGTAAGGCCGTTGACGAAGTTCCCGCCGTGGTCCGTCACGGTCACGGGCACCAGTACGACGTGCGTTTCCACCTTGATGATGTCCTGATCGCCTGGCGTCAGAGGCTTCTGCGGTTCCTGAGCCAGCAGAACGCCGGCAACGCAGACTATCGAGAACAGTTTCTTCATATTACTCATGATGCTACGTTGGCCCGCCTGGTTTCTATTTATGTTCCGTTCGTCCTTGCAGCAAGTCCACAGCGTGCGGAATCAGGTGCGACACCGCCTGTAGCGACTCTACCGCACCACGCGGGGAGCCGGGGAGCATCAGAATCAAGGCCGATCCCCGCGTGGCTGCTCCGCTGCGCGATAACGGCGCGAATTTCGTGGATTTCAGGCCCTCTGCGCGCATCAACTCACCAAATCCTGGAACTTCGCGATCCGCGATCAGTTTAACGGCCTCGGGAGTGACGTCGCGAAGTGAAAGACCAGTGCCGCCGGTGGTCAGAATCAGCTCCATATCGGCGTATCCGGTAACCGTGTTGGCGATTTGCGCGCGGTCGTCGGGCACGATGGCGCGATGCTCGACGGTCCAGCCGAGTTCGGCCACTCTTTCGGCCAGCGCCGGGCCGCTACGATCTTCGCGCGCGCCCGCAGCGGTGGAATCACTCACCGTGATGATGGCCACGCGGATGCTCACCGCTTGAAATCTCCCGATTTACCACCGGTTTTGGTGAGCAAGTAGAGGTCCTGAATCTCGATGGATTTATCGAGCGCCTTGGTCATGTCGTAGACGGTGAGCGCGGCTACGGACGCGGCTGTAAGGGCCTCCATTTCGACGCCCGTCTTGCCGATGATGGAAACGGTGGCCAGAATGCGCACGCCCTTAGCCTCAATTTTCGCATCCACGTCGACGTGCGAAATGAGGAGAGGGTGGCACATCGGGATCAGCTCGGAGGTTTTCTTCGCGGCGGCGATGCCGGCGAAGCGGGCCACTTCAAGCGGGTTGCCCTTGGGGTTTTGAGGCAGCTTTTTCAACACACTGGGCCGGACCTTCACGAACGCGTGCGCTGTCGCCGTGCGTTTGGTTTCGGGCTTCGCCGAAACGTCCACCATGCTGGCGCGGCCTTTTTCATCGTAATGGGAAAGCTTCTTCATTTGAGGAGCACTCGAATATCGTCGCCTTCCTTCCACGATTCGCGGTCGGCCTCGGCGACCAGAAACGCATTGGCGCGCGCGAGAGCGGGAATGTCGCCGGAGCCGTGCCAGCCGGTCGGCTCGATGGTACTTCCATCTTCGCTCAATCGGGCGGGAAGGAAGCGGGTGAGACCCGTTCGGTGTCGAAACTCGCGGGTAAGTTTGGCGCGAAGCAGAGGCAGGGGCGCTTGATCCCAGCCGGAGAGGCGCTCGATCGCGGCCCGGGCGAACAGTTCGAACGTCACCATCGTGGAGGCGGGATTGCCGGGCAGTCCAAAGAAGAAGTTCTCCCCGATCGCGCCGAAGACCACTGGCTGGCCGGGCTGGATCTTGACGCGGGTGAAGAAGAACTTGGCGCCAAGGTCGGCCAGGACCTGCTCGACGATATCGTACTTGCCGGCGGAAACGCCTCCTGAGAGGAGCAGCAGATCCGATTTCAAGCCGGTTTCGATGGACGCCCGCGTGGACTCGTAGGAGTCGTGGGCGATGGGCAGAATTTCGGGAACGCCTCCGGCGCGGTGAACCTGCGCGGCGAGCGACCAGGCGTTGGAGTTGCGGATCTGATGGGGCAGGGGATTGACGCCGGCCTCGACGACTTCGTCCCCGGTGGGTAGAATCGCTATGCGGGGCTGGCGATAGACTTCAATGCGCTCGCGGCCGACCATGGCGAGCAGACCGAGTTCCGCGTAGCCGAGCCTGTGTCCGGCGCGCAGCACGGCGTCGCCCTGGCGGGCTTCGGAGCCGCGCGGGGTGAAGTTGTCGCCGGCTTTGGCGGCGCGGTCGATCTTCACGCGATGGGCGGCGTGTTCCGCATGTTCCAACATGACGACAACATCGGCTCCGCGCGGCACTGGCGCTCCGGTCATGATCTCGACGGCGGTTCCCGGAGCGACCTCACCACCGAAAAATGAGCCGGCGCGTGATTCGCCGATGACATCGAGTTCGCCTGGCAGATCGGCCGCGCGCAACGCGAAACCGTCGCGGGCGGAGCGATCGAAAGGAGGATAATCTCGATCGGCGAAGATGTCCTCGGCGAGGATGCGGCCCAAGGCGACGAGCGTGGGGACGCCATCCTTCTCGCCGCGCCTAGCCGGAATTTCGCGCAGCACGCACTCGCGGGCCTCGTGAAAGGTCATGCGACCTCCATGAGGCCCAAACCGCTTCTGCAGGTCGCGGCTCTAACGCTTATGGAGCCGCGACCTGCGGGAGCGGTCGGCAGAGGAGGCTTCGTCATACTCCGGCGATTGTATACCGTTTGATGGCCGTCGCCTTGCCGGTGGATTCGTCTACCGACACAATGACCGCGTGCAGTTCCGCGCCGTGGCGCGCGGCTTCCATCCGCACCGGCATCTGGGTTAGGAACTTTTGCAGCACGATGTTCTTATCGACGCCGATGACGCCCGTATATGGCCCGGTCATGCCGACATCGGTTTGATACGCCGTGCCGCCGGGCAGAATGCGTGTGTCGGCGGTGGGGACGTGCGTGTGCGTGCCGACCACTGCCGAAACGCGGCCATCCAGATACCAGCCCATGGCGACCTTTTCGCTGGTCAGCTCGGCGTGAAAATCGACGAAACGGACTTTCACCTCGGGCCGCAAGTCCTTGAGAAGCGCGTCGGCTTTACGAAACGGATCGTCGGTCGTGGGCATGTAGGCGCGGCCCTGCAGATTGATGATCGCGCAATCGACGCCATTCCGGGCCTCGACGACGACGATTCCGGAGCCGGGCAGTTCGTCGACATAGTTCGCGGGGCGGAGCAGACGCGGCTGGCGGGCGAAATAGTCGTAAATCTCGCGCTTGTCCCAGATATGGTTGCCGCTCGTGAGGACGTCGATGCCGTAACCGAACAGGTCATCGGCAAGCTGGGGCGTGATTCCGAAGCCACCGGCCGAGTTTTCGCCGTTGGCGACGGTAAGGTCGATGTTTTCCGAGGCGACGATGTCCTTCAAATGACGGGCGACAATCGACCGGCCGGGCGAGGCGAAAATGTCGCCGATGAAGAGGAGATTTGTCAAAACGTGTCAGAAGGAGCGCACCACACAGCCGTCCCGGCCTCCGTCATTTGACCCCAGACAACAAGGGGGGAATCCGCCGCGCACCATCAGGCGTCTCCATGGCAGGTTACCCCACCGGAGCTGGCTCACCGGCGCGTAATCGAGTCAGACTCCATGACATTGAGCATTGGATCAATTATTGGAAACCGTACACAAACCTAGCAGGAACGCTCCTTAGGTGATGATAGCAGACGGCGCAGAAGGGCTCGGTTTGTCGGGGAATCCCCTCCATCACTGTCGGGGGTTCGGTGCTGGTTAGAGGATACGTCGCCACCAGGGCTTCTGTTTGGCCGGTGTTTGAGCGGGCGGCTCGACGGGCTGGACCGCTTCGATTGGAAATGTACACGATGCCGTGCGCAGCGCGTGATAGAGTGTTGCGTATGAGCATCACCACTCGTCGCGACTTTTTGATTTCTTCCGTGGCTGCCGCTGCCGTGGCCACGGCCGCTCCACAAAAACGCCTCGCCACCGATTGGGTGACGCTCGGCAAGTCCAACGTGAAAGTCACGCGCCTGGCTTTCGGCACGGGCACGTACAGCGGGCGCGCGCAGCGCGAACTCGGGCAGGAGGGGTTCAACCGGCTGGTGCGGCACGCCTACGATCGAGGCATCCGGTTTTTCGAAACGGCGGAGAGCTACCACGGTATGCCGGAGATGCTGGCGACGGCTCTGAAGGGGCTGCCTCGGGATAGTTATAAGCTGATGACCAAATACTCGACGCCGCCATCGGGCGTGCCTTCGGAGAAGATCGATCTGTTCCGGAAGCAGTTGAATACGGAGTACATCGATATTCTGCTTCTGCACTGCCTGAGGCCGCCGACGTGGGCCACGGATTATCAGGGCTTGCAGGACGGCATGGCCGAGGCCAAGGGCAAAAAGGTGATTCTTTCTCACGGCGCGTCTATCCACGGGCTGCCGGCGCTACGCACGATCCCGGGGAATCAGTTCCTCGACATTGCGATGATCCGGATGAATCACAAGGGCTCGCATATGGATACGCCACAATTGCGCGACACTGCCGATTTGGGCGACGTGGACGAGGTGGTGAAACACACCAAGGCGGTTCACGCGCAGGGGATGGGCGTGATCAGCATGAAGCTGTGCGGCGAAGGCAGTTTTTCCCGCGAAGATCGCGATGCGGCAATGAAGTTCGCCATGAACCTTGGCTGCGTGGATTCGGTGACCATCGGATTCAAGAGCCCGGCGGAGATCGATGAGGCGATCGACCGGATGGCGCGGGTGATGAACGCGTAGGCGCGGCGCGGACCTAGTCTTATTCGCCGCGCACCAGATCTTCGTAGGTTTCCCGCTCGCGAATGACGCGCCAGTGGTCGCCTTCGACCAGCACCTCCGCGCTTCTGGGACGCGAGTTGTAATTCGACGACTGGGTGAATCCGTAGGCTCCTGCCGTGCAGACCGCGACGAGATCGCCCGGCATGACGCCCGGCAGGTCGCGATCTCTAGCGAGAAAATCGCCAGTCTCACAGACGGGGCCGACGACGTCGACCTTCGATTTCGGGGCATCGGTCTGGCGCACCGGCAGGATCTCGTGATACGCGCTGTATAACGCCGGCCGGATCAGGTCGTTCATCGCCGCGTCGATAATGACGAATTCTTTGTCGCCCGTCGTCTTGCGATAGAGAACCCGCGCTACGAGAACTCCCGCCGCGCCTACGATGGACCGCCCGGGCTCAACCATCACGCGCAGCCCGTGGCCCTTCACGCGATCGCGCATCTTTTCGATGAAGCGACAGATTTCGGGCGTCGAATCCTCCGGCTTATACGCGACGCCCAGGCCTCCGCCTAGATCCGCATGGTCAATCGCAAGACTCCTGGAGCGCAGCCGCTCGACCAGCGCCAGCACGCGGTCTACGGCTTCCATCACCGGCTCCGGATTCATCAACTGGGAGCCAATGTGGCAGCTTACGCCGTGCAGCAGCAGATTCTCGAACTGGCGCGCGCGATCGTATACAGCCTCGGCTTCCGAAATATCGATGCCGAACTTGTGAGCCAGCCGTCCTGTGGAGATGTAATGATGCGTGGCCGCGTCCACATCCGGGTTCACGCGCATCGCGACCCGCGCCCGGACGCCCCGGCGGTGCGCCAGCGCGTCGATCAGGGCCAATTCCGGCTCCGATTCGCAATTGAAGGCGAAAATGCCGGCTTCGAGCGCCTCGTCGATCTCCGAAGCCGTTTTTCCAACGCCCGAAAACACCACTTTGGCGGGATCGCCTCCCGCCTTAAGCACCCGAAAGAGCTCTCCCCCAGAAACGATGTCAAAGCCCGCGCCGGCGTCGGCCAGCAGCTTGAGAATCACCAGATTGCTGTTGGCTTTCACCGCGTAACACACGGTATGCGGCTGCTCGCCGAATGCCTTATCGTAAGCTTTGAAATTCTCCAGAATCGTCCGCGCGGAGTACACGTAGCAGGGCGTTCCCGCCTCGGAGGCGATATCGGCCAGCGCGACGCCGTCACAAAACAGCGCTTTGTGTCGATATTCGATCGGATTCATTTCCTAGTGAACCTTGATCACGACCACCGATTGATCGTCGGTGATCGGCGTATCGTCGCGAAAAGCGTCGATGTCGGCGAAGATCGCGTCGGCCAAGGCCTTGGGAGACCCTGTGCCGTGCTTTTTGAGCAGCCGGGCGACGCGCGCGCGGGTGAAATCCTCTTCCTTGGCGTTCAGTTGATCTTCCACGCCGTCGGAGAAGAACAGCATCAGATCGCCCGGCTTGGCCGGATGCAGCACTTCGTCGTACTGGCGGTCCTCCAGCAGGCCGATCGGAACGCCTTCGGAATACGGTTTGATGATTTCGCCTTTGCGATAAATCAGCGGAGGCTCCGCGCCGGCGTTGCAAAACTTGAACTGCTTCAGCCGCGGCTCCCACAGCGCCAGCGTCAGCGTAGCGTACTGGGCGTCGACCTTGCGCTCTAGCAGGGTCTCGTTGAGAGACTGCATCAGCAGCGCCGGACTCCTGCGCCTCGGCGCCAGGATTCGAAGCAGTCCGCTGATCAGTGCGCCATACAATGCCGCCGCTGCTCCTTTGCCGCTGACGTCGCCGAAGGCGATCACCGCGTAGTCGTCGCCGTTATCGAAGAAATCGTAAACGTCGCCGGAAATCTCCCGCGCCGGACGCGACCGGATCGCGATCTCAAGGCCATGGATCTCCGGAGCCTGGCGAGGCTGCAGCACGTACTGCAACTTGCGAGCCGCCTTCAGATCCTGATCCATGCGCTGCTCGCGCGTGGCGATTTCCTCGTAAAGGCGCGCATTTTCCACCGACGAGGCGATCTGCGGAGCGAGCAGGGAAAGCGTCCTCTGATGGTCCTCCGTGAAGAAGCCCACGTGCTGGCTCTCCACGTCCAGAACGCCCACCACGCGGTCCTGCACGATCAGCGGCGTGGCCAGTTCCGAGCGAATGTCCTCATAAGCGGCGATGTAACGCGGGTCCTGCGCGGTGTTGATCACGCGGACCGCTTCCCTGGTCTCGGCGGCCGTTCCGGTGATGCCTTTCCCGACCGGGATGTTGTCCACCGTCACGCGTTCGTCGAAGCGGACGCTGAAACGGCTGCGTAGAAGCTTCTTTTCTGCATCCACCAAATAAATGCTGAAAGCGTCGTAGGCGATTAACGTGCGGATGGTCGCCGCGATCTTGCCCAGCAATTCGTCCAGATCCAGAATCGAGCTGAACTCCTGCGAAAGATGCGCCAGCGTTTTTAGCGTACGGTTCTGACGGTCCACGCGCCGGTACAGCCGCGCGTTATCGATCGAAAACGCCACCCGGGCGGCGATCAGGCGCAGCATGGCGCGGTCGTGCTCGGAATAGGCCTTCACGCGCGTCGACTGCACGTCGATCACGCCCACAAGCTTGCCGCGCGCCATCATCGGCACGGCCAGTTCACTGCGCACGGCATCGAGCGCGTTCAGGTATCGCGGATCCTGCCTTACGTCGTCCACCATCACCGGGAGACGCATTGCCGCGGCGGTCCCCGTGACACCTTCGCCCAGTTTTACCACCAGGCTCCGGACCACCTCCTCGCGATGGCCGATCGAGTAACGGATGCTCAAGCCCTGCTGCTTTTCGTTGTAGAGCAGAATCGCGAACAGATCGTAGGCGAGCACAGTCCTCACGATGGAGGCGACGTCGGCCAGCAGCTTGTCCAGATCGAGCGTCTCGGACGTTACGCGCGAGACTTCAAGCAGAAAGTCAAGCAACTCCGCGCGTTCGCGGAACCGGACGGAGGATTTCCGGGAAGTGGACATGGCTGGTGTTGTCAATAGCCGCCCTGATTCGGCGCCGGGGCCGCCGCGCCCGCAGCCTCTTGCACGATCTTCACGCCCGAGCTTGTCCCGATGCGCGTGGCGCCTGCGGCGACCATGCTCTTGACGTCCTCCAGCGTGCGGATCCCTCCGGACGCCTTCACGCCCATCTCCGCGCCCACCGCGCGGCGCATTAGCGCAACGTCGTGAACCGTCGCGCCGCCCGTACTGAAACCGGTGGACGTCTTTACGAAATCCGCGCGCGATTCCTTGGCCAATTTGCTGGCGATTTCCTTCTGCGCGTCGTCCAGCAGCGAAGTTTCGATGATTACCTTAAGGATCGCTCTGCCGCGATGCGCCGACGCGGCGACCGCCACAATGTCCGTCTCCACCGCGACAAGATGCCCGCTCTTCAGTTCCCCGATGTTGATCACCATGTCGATCTCGCGCGCACCGTGTCTCACAGCCTCGGCCGCCTCGACTGCCTTAATCTCCGTCGCGCTCGCGCCGAGCGGAAATCCGATGACGGTGCAGACCTTTACGTTCGATTCCTCAAGTTCCGCCGCCGCCACTGGAACCCAATACGGATTCACGCAGACGCTCGCGAATCCATACTGCCGCGCCTCGGCGCAAAGTTTACGGATTTCCGTCTCGGTTGCGTCCGCGCGCAACAGCGTGTGGTCGATCAACGCCGCTAGCTCGTGTTGGGAAGAAATGTTCACAGGATCAATTGACGCACGCGCTCCGAAGCCGTGGGTCCTCTGCAAGATTTGGCCGGAATCCTTATTTTAACACAGTGTTTCTGCGTGGCTGTGGAGATCCCTACGCCGCCGCGAACTGGGGTAGCCACTCCAAGATATGCGGAAGCGCTTCCTCGGCCGCTCGCTCGCCGGCCTCGATCGCCTGTTGCGCGCCGTCCGCCGCGCCGGATTCCGGAGAAATCACCACGTCCGACGATCTGCGCCAATGGGATTCATTTCGCGCCGTCAGGATCTCAAAGCTACGCTCCACAACACTGTGCTTGTTCCTCGGGTCGAACGGTTCGTTTGAGCCGCGCAGCGTCACGCTGATCACATGCGTCGCGCCCATGCGGCGAAGGGGAGCCGCGGGAACGTCCATGGTCACCATGCCGTCCACCAGCCAATGATCCATGTACCTCACCGGCGGAAATAGACCCGGATACGCGCAACTGGCATGGAGTGGCAGCAATACGTCGCCCCTGTCTTTGAAAATCACCGGCGCACCCGCCGTCAGATCGCTGGCGACGATGGCCAGTGGAGTCGTCATCTGTTCGAACCGGGTGTGCTTCAGCAAACTCCGCAGGAAATCCCCCATGGCGAATGACATGAGATTTTCCACGCTGGCTGCCCTCATCGCCTTCGCAGCCACTTCGATGTCTTTGGTCGAACAGCCCGAGGCGAATGCCGCTGCGGTGATCGCGCCCGAACTGACGCCGCCGATCGAGTGGATGGGAATGCCCGCCCGCGCAAATACCCGCAGCACGCCGACGTGGGCAATTCCACGCGCGAATCCTCCGCCGAGCGCAAGCCCAATCCGCGTGCCCGCCGTGTTGGAAAAGAGCGTCGCCATCGTGTTTTCGGCTGTTATAGTAAAAGTTCACCCGTGAAACTTCGACTCAGCCACCCATCCTCTTCCTGTTTATCGGCAGCAAGATTTTTAGTCCGGGTCCTGCTTTTACCTGTTTTTTTCTCGGTATTTCCCCTTAGTACTCTTTGGGCGCAGCGCAACATCTCGGGCGAAGCCGAGATCCGGCAGGTGCTGGACCGGCTGGGCAATCTGGGCTCCGTGATGATGATCGGCGCCCATCCGGACGACGAAAATACCGCCCTGCTCGCCTATTTTTCGCGCGGTTTGCATATGCGCACGGCGTACCTGTCGCTCACTCGCGGCGAGGGAGGCCAAAACCTCATCGGTAGCGAGCAGGGCGACGAGTTGGGAATCATCCGCACTCAGGAACTGCTCGCGGCGCGGCGTATTGATGGCGCGGAGCAGTTCTTCACCCGCGCCATCGACTTCGGATTCTCCAAGACAGCCGACGAAGCGTTCACCAAGTGGCCTCGGGAAAAGGTCCTTGGCGACGTGGTCTGGAACATCCGCCGCTTCCGCCCCGACGTAATCGTGCTCCGCTTCTCCGGCACGCCTCGCGACGGCCACGGCCAACATCAGGTCTCGGCGATTCTCGGCAAGGAGGCATTTTCCGCCGCCGCCGATCCCTCGCGCTTCCCCGAACAGCTTCAGTACGTCCAGCCTTGGCAGGCCAAGAGGCTCTTCTGGAACACGTTCGCCTTCACGGCCGAGCAGGAAAAGGAAGAGGCCGCAATCAAGGACAAACTCGCCATCGATCTAGGCGAGTATTCGCCCGAGCTTGGCTACTCCTATGGCGAAATCGCCGGGATGAGCCGCAGTCAGCATCGTTCACAAGGCATGGGCGCGCCCGAGCGCAAGGGCTCGACCAAGAACTATCTCGTCACCATCGCTGGGGACCGCGCCATGAAGGATACCTTTGAAGGAATCGACGTATCCTGGTCCCGGATCGCGGGTGGCGCGGCGGTCGCTCCGCTGATCGAGAAGGCGCGCGACTCCTTCACCGGCGTTCAGGGCGAGAAACTGCTGCCCCTGCTGGTGGAAGCGCGAGCGAAAATCGCTGCGCTGCACGATCCTATCTCTGAGCGCAAGCTTCATGAAGTCGACGATGCGATCTGCCTTCTTTCCGGGCTCTGGCTTGACGCTGCGGCCGACAAATATCAAGTCGCGCCTGGAGGGAGCGTCAAGGTCGCGATCACCGCTCTGGTGCGCGCGCACGTGCCGGCCACGTTGCTCGGCGTGAGCGTCACGGGCGTCGACAACGTTCCGAAGCTCAACCTGGACCCAGCGACGCTGGTCTACAATCAGCCGAGTCTTTATTCGCTCATCGTGCCGATCCCCGCCGCGCAGCCCGATTCTCAGCCCTACTGGCTGGTTGAGCCTAAGGACGGATCGCTCTACCGCGTTCCCGATCCGCGGCTGATCGGCAATCCCGAAAATTCTCCTGTGCTCGAGGCGCACTTCCGCGTAAACGTCGCCGGAACCGGGATGGAGATCACGCGCCCCGTCGAGCACCGCTATGTCGACCGCGTCTACGGTGAACTGCTTCGTCCTCTGGCCGTTGTGCCTGCCGCCGGCGTCGATCTGCCGCAGCAGGCGCTGGTGTTCGCCTCAGACGCGCCGCGCAGGATCGACGTTCTGGTGAAGGCGAACGTCGCTGGCGCCTCCGGCGATGTCGGCCTGGAAGTCCCTTCGGGCTGGCGCATTGAGCCGCCTTCGCGCCATTTCGATTTCGCCGCCGTCGACGAGCAGACGACCGCCGGTTTCACGATCACTCCGCCTTCCGCCGATGCCTCCGGCCTGATTCGCGCCGTCGCTAAGGTGGGCGGCCGCAGAATCTCCTCCCGCACCGAAGCCATCCAGTATCCGCACATCCCGGTGCAGACGCTGTTTCCCGAGTCGATCGCCACGCTGGTGCGAGCCGATATCCGCACGCTCGCGAGAAACATCGGATACATTATGGGTGCAGGCGATGAAATTCCCGCCGCGCTGCGCCAGATCGGTTGCGAGGTGACGCTGCTTTCGCCCGACGACCTGGTTCGTGCCGATCTTTCCAAGTACGACGCCATCGTCACCGGCGTCCGCGCGTTCAACACGCGTCCTGATCTCCGCGCCAATTACCAGCGCCTCTTCGATTACGCGCAGAACGGCGGCGCGGTTATTGTTCAGTACAACGTGCTGGAAGGCGGCATCTTCGGCGGGAACCCCGCTCTGCTCGATCACGTCGGCCCCTATCCCATTAAGGTCAGCCGGGATCGCGTCACCGTGGAGGAAGCTCCAGTTACGTTCCCCGAGCCGCAGAATCCGGTGCTGCACTCGCCCAACGAAATCACCGCCCGCGATTTCGAGGGCTGGGTGCAGGAGCGCGGCCTGTATTTCGCCAACGAATGGGATCCGAAGTACACGAGCATCCTTGAATCGCACGATCCGGGCGAGCATCCCATGCCCGGCGGCATGCTCTACGCCAAGGTCGGCAAGGGCGTTTATATCTTTTCCGCCTACTCCTGGTTCCGTGAACTCCCGGCGGGCGTCCCTGGCGCGTTCCGCATTTTTGCTAACATGCTGAGCGCGGCAAGAGCTCAATGAAGAAATCCAACGGCGCAATCCCCGTGGAAAGACAGCCCCTGGCGTAAGCGAGGGGATCAAGGCCCCAATGCCCGAAGACGAATACATCAAAGACGAACCGCCCCCGTTTCTCGGACGCTGGCCACGCGTCTACGCGCTGGTTCTGTGTGAACTCGCGCTCCTGATCCTCGCCTTCTACCTGTTCACGATTCACTTCGCGCCCGCCCCTCAGTAAAATGAGACCTCTCGATTGGGCCGTTCTCATCTCCTGGCTGGTCCTGCTGGTTTCCTTTGGCCTTTGGCGCAGCCGCGGGTCGAATACCGTCAGCCAGTTTTTGCTCGCCGGGAAAACCATGCCCTGGTATGCCATGGGATTGTCCATCATGGCGACGCAGGCCGGCGCAATCACCTTCATCTCCACGCCCGGCCAGGGCTACGTCGACGGCATGCGCTTCGTGCAGGTCTATTTCGGACTTCCCATCGCCATGGTGATCCTCTCCGCCACCGTCGTGCCCATCTTCCATCGCGCCCGCGTCTACACCGCGTATGAGTATCTGGAACAGCGCTTCGATGCCAAGACGCGCGCGCTCGTCTCGGTGCTGTTCCTGATCGAGCGCGGCCTCAGCGCCGGCGTCGCTCTTGCTGCTCCCGGCATCGTCCTCAGCGCGATTCTGCATCTGCCCTTCGGTTGGACGTCGATCCTCATGGGATGCCTCGTGATCCTGTTCACCACGCTGGGAGGCATCAAGGCCATCACCTGGGCCGACGTTCCGCAGATGACCGTAATCCTCTCCGCGCTGATCCTCGCGCTCGGAATCGCGATTCATCTCCTGCCGCCGGGCGTCTCCTTCCTCGACGCCGCGAAGCTTGCCGGCGCGGCGGGCAAACTCAACGCCGTCGTCCCTCAGTTCGATTGGAAGGACCGCTACAACCTTTGGAGCGGAGTCATCGGTGGGACCTTCCTTGCGCTCGCCTACTTCGGAACCGATCAGAGCCAGGTTCAGCGTTACCTCACCGGCAAGTCCATCGGCCAAAGCCGTCTGAGCCTGCTGTTCAACGCCATGGCCAAGGTGCCGATGCAGTTCTTGATCCTGTTCATCGGCGCGATGGTCTTCGTGTTTTTCCTGTTCGACAAGCCGCCGCTGCTGTTCCATCCCGCCGAGCTGGCGCGCGTCCAGCAATCCGCGCAGTACCCTTCGATCGAATCGCGCTACAACGACGCCTTCGAGCGCCGCCGCGCCGCCGCGATTGAGATGAAGGACGGCAACGACTCAGCCGTGCAGCGATTCCGGTCCGCGCAGAAGGATTTCGACGCGGCCCGCGCCGACGCTCTGAGGCTAACCAAAGAAGGCGACACGAATTATATTTTCCTGACGTTTGTGATGCGGTATCTGCCCGCGGGCATCGTCGGCCTCGTCCTGGCGGTCATCTTCACCGCCGCGATGTCGTCGAGCGCGGGCGAAATCAACTCCCTCGCCACGGTCACGGTAATCGACATCTACCGCCGGCACCTCCGGCCTGACGAATCGGATCACCACTACCTCGCCGCCTCCCGCGTCGCGACGGTCTTCTGGGGCGCCTTCGCGACCATCTTCGCCACGTTTGGCGCGAACTTCGGCGCACTGATCGAAGCCGTGAATCAAGTCGGAAGCTTGTTCTACGGCGGCCTTCTCGGCGTCTTCGTACTGGCCTTTTTCGCGAAAAAAGTGGGGGGAACGGCAGCGTTTTACGGCGTCATCGCCGGCGAATTGGCCATCTTCGCCACGGCACGATTTACATCGATCAAGTTCCTTTGGTACAACGTCATCGGCGCGCTGGTGGTGGTCACGGTGGGGCTCATATTGTCCCGCTTCGGGCGCGGTCCCCGGGCTCACGCCACGGGGCTATAACCCCGCTCGTCCGTGCGGGGAACGAACCACTTACCGCTCTTACCTGACGTGCGGACCCGTGATGCAGGAAGTGCTCCAGGGATTTGCCGACGACCCTGCTTCGCATCGTTACGCCGAGGTGTTCATGGAGATTCCGCGGCTCAGCGATCCCCTGCCGTCATAGCTTTTTGTGACTGCCGCAACCATCTACCGTCAAGGCCGCCGCCGGGGGCTCACAATCCGCTCCGCCATGGATTGCCTGATCGCGGCCATCGCGCTCCAAAATGGCGCAACGATTTGGCACCGCGACCGCGACTACGATCACATCGCCAAATTCACAAACCTGACGGTCCGCCGGTCTCATCGGGCGAATTGAGCACCGCGTTCAACGACCCCTGCCGGTACCCTTCCAAATCCAGCGTCACGTAGTGAAATCCGAGCTTCTTGAAAATCGCCGCGAACTCCGAGGCCATCTCCATGGTCATCGCCCGCTCCATCTCATCGCGAGCAATCTCAAGCCTCACCACATCTCCGTGGAACCGCACCCGGAATTGCCGGAACCCCAGCCCCCGGATCGCTTCCTCGCCTCGGTCCACCGTCTTCACATTCTGGATCGTCACCGGAGTCCCATACGGAATCCGCGAACTCAGGCAGGCCGACGCCGGCCGGTCCCACGTCTTCAGGCCCGCCCGCCGCGATAATTCCCGAATCTCCGCCTTGGTCAACCCCGCCTCCACCAGCGGAGCCTTGGCCTCGTGGATCTTCGCCGCGCGCTGCCCCGGCCGGTAATCGCCCAAATCGTCGACGTTCACGCCATAGACCACGTGCGCGATGCTTCGCTCCCGTGCGGCCTCGTCCAGCCTTGTAAACAACTCGTCTTTACAGAAAAAGCACCGGTCCCGATCGTTCTTTACATAATCGGGATTGTCGAACTCGTGGGTTTCGATGAACTCGTGGTGGAGGCCCTGCTCGCGCGCGAACGCTGCTGCATCTCGCTTGTGCGATTCCGCCAGGGAAGCCGAATCCGCGGTGATCGCCACCGCGCGCTCGCCCAGAGCCTGATGCGCCGCCCAAGCCAGATACGCCGAATCCGCGCCGCCCGAATACGCCACGATCACACTCGACATTTCGCGCAACGACGCGAGCAGCCGCTCCTGCTTTTCCACCGCGGCCGCTTCGTCTAAGACGAGAGAAACTAGCGCCATAATCCAAGTATAGGAGCAAACCGCATCATCCCGGTGACTTTGACAGCCGGAATAGTGTAGACTTTTCGCTATGCCAAAATACGTAATCGAGAGGAATCTTCCCGGCGCCGGCAATCTCACGGAGGAGCAGTTGACCTCCATTGCACAGAAGTCCTGCAACGTCCTTCGCGAGATGGGCCCGCAAATTCAGTGGGTGGAGAGCTACGTTACCGGCGACAAGATTTATTGTATCTACATCGCCCCGGATGAGAAATCCGTACGCGAGCACGCCGAGCGCGGCGGTTTCCCCGCCAATCAGATCAATCAAGTGACGACCATGATCGACCCGACTACGTCGGAAGGGTGACCGGTCGGCGAACTCGCGCGGAATGCGCCGATGTAGGCTGGTTTCATGAAAGCCTATGTGCAGGCCAAGAGATCCCTCGTCAAAGCGATTACGTTCCGGATCCTGATTCTGTGCTCCGATGCCGTCGTGATTTTTCTGATTACCCGTCGATGGGACACCACCGCCGGCCTCGTCATCGCGACGAATTTTGCGAGCACTTCGCTCTATTTCCTTCACGAGCGCATCTGGAGCAGGATTAAGTGGGGAAGATCGCTGGAGGATCCGGCGAGCTCGAATCCGTTGTGAGCCCAACCGGGAATCCACTCGGATAGAATGGAGCCGGGACACTGCGGATGGTCACGGCTCTCAAGCAACTGACGACATATCTGGCAGGCGGAATCGAGGTCGCGGCGGCGATTTTCATCGGCTTCGCCGCCATCGAGGCTACTCTGCGGGCCTTTCCTCTTTTCATTCCTCGTCCCGCTCCCGCACGAGATGATTTGGAATTGATTCGCCTTCGTCTCGGCCGCTGGCTCACGCTCGGCATCGAATTTGAGCTTGCCGCGGACATTCTCAGGACCGCGGTAACGCCCACTTGGAACGATATCGGCCAACTGGCGGCGATCGTCGTTCTGAGGACGGTGCTCAATTACTTCCTGCAGCGCGAAGTCAGTAAGGCCGCGTCGCAAGGGCCCGCCAGCATCTGAGTCCTACTGCAGCGGCAGATCCTCTTGCCCCTCGGCTGGGACTTCGGTATCCGGAATCAGGCTGGCCGCGGCTACCTGATCGCCCGCCTCGACGTTCACCAGCCTGACGCCCTGAGTGGAGCGGCCGGCCTGCCGGATTTCGCCGGAATCGATGCGGATAATCTGGCCCTGCTTGGTGATGATCATCAGCTCGGAATCTTCCTTCACCGACAAAATTCCCACGACTTTGCCCACGCGCGGCGTCGTCTTCATGTTGATGACACCCTTGCGCCCGCGAGCCGTCAGCCGATAATCCCCAAGCGGCGTGCGCTTGCCGAATCCGTTTTCGGAGATCGATAGCATCAACCCCTCTTCCGGCACCACCTCCGCGCCGACCAGATAATCGCCCTCTTCGAGCTCCATCCCGCGCACGCCCCGCGCCGGACGGCCCATTGCACGCACGTCGCTTTCCTTGAACCGGCACGCCATGCCTTCGTGCGTGCCGAGGAAAATGTACTCTTCGCCGGTGGTCAGCCGCGCGGCGAGCAACTCGTCGCCCTCGTCCAGACCCACCGCGATAATACCGCGCGACATTGGATTGTCGAACTCCGTCAGCTCACACTTCTTGATGACGCCCTGTTTGGTCACCATCACGATGTACTTGCCCGGCACGAACTCCTTCACCGGCAGAAACGCCGTGGGCGATTCGTCCGGCTGCAGCGCGATCAGGCCGGAGCTATGCTTGCCCTTGCCCGTCGTCCCCGCATCCGGAATGTTGTAAATCTTGAGCCAGTACACGCGGCCCTTATTGGTGAAAATCAACAGGTACGCGTGCGTCGAGGCGACGATCAGATGCTCCACCACGTCTTCGGCACGCGTCGACATCCCGATGCGGCCCTTGCCGCCTCGGGTCTGGCGACGGTACGTATCGACCGCCGTGCGCTTCAGGTATCCGCCGCGCGTTACCGTCACCGCGACGTCTTCCATTTGCACCAGGTCCTCGAGCTTGATTTCGCCCGTGTCCTCGATGATCTGTGTGCGGCGCTCGTCGCCGTAGTCTTTCTGAACTTCGCGCAGTTCCTTGACGATCACGGCCTTAAGAGCCTTCTCCGAGCCCAGGATTTCCAGATACTCGGCGATCTTCACCTGGATTTCGGCCAGTTCGTCGATGATCTTCTGCTGCTCCATGCCGGTCAGGCGTTGCAGTTGCAGCTCGATAATGGCCTGCGCCTGCCGCTCACTAAACCGGGGACCACCATCCTCGCCAACCAGCTTGCCCCACTGCTTGATCTCTTCCACCGACCGGAAGTTCATCAGCGCTTCGCGCGCTTCCTTCGGCGTCTTTGCTGCGCGAATCAGAGCGATTACGGCGTCCAGATTGTTCAGGGCTCTTTGGAAGCCCAGTAAAATGTGCTCGCGCTCCCGGGCCTTGCGCAGCAAGTAATCCGTGCGGCGGCGCACTACGTCGGCGCGATGTTCCAGAAACCGCTTCATCACCTCGACGAGGCCCATTTCCTTGGGCTGCTGGTTGACGATGGCCAGCATAATGACGCCGAAGCTCACCTGCATCTGCGTGTGCTTGTAAAGATTATTCAGCACCACCTCGGCCTGCTCGTCGCGCTTCAGCTCGAAGACGATGCGCATGCCGTCGCGATCGCTCTCGTCGCGAATGTTGGAAATTCCCTCCAGCTTTTTCTCGTTCACCAGCGCCGCCGCAGCCTCGATCATCCGCGCCTTGTTCACCTGGTAGGGCAGTTCCGTCACCACGATCGCCTCGCGATCCTTGCCCATCTTTTCCGTCGCCGCTTTGGCGCGAATCTTGATCGATCCGCGGCCCTTGGTGAAGTAATCATAGATCCCCTCGCGGCCCAGAATCAGGCCTCCGGTGGGGAAATCGGGACCTTGCACCACCTCAATCATTTTGGATAAAGGCGTGGCAGGATTGTTCAGCAGCATGATGCACGCCTCGATAATCTCTGTCAGATTATGCGGCGGAATCTTGCAAGCCATGCCCACCGCGATACCTTCGCTGCCGTTGATCAGCAGGTTCGGCACGCGCGCCGGCAAAACCTCCGGCTCCACTTCGCTTTCGTCGTAATTGGGCTTGAAATCGACCGTTTCCTTGTCGATATCCTCGAGCATCGACGCCGCGATCTTCGACAGGCGAGCCTCGGTGTATCGCATCGCCGCCGGGGGATCTCCGTCCACCGATCCGAAATTTCCCTGGCCGTCCACCAGCGGGTACCGCAGCGAAAACGGCTGCGCCATGCGCACCAACGCGTCGTACACCGGAATGTCGCCGTGCGGATGGTACTTGCCCAGCACCTCGCCCGCGATCTTTGCGCACTTGCGCGTGGGCCGGTTGTAGTGCAGCCCCAATTCATGCATTCCAAAGAGGATGCGCCGGTGCACCGGCTTCAATCCGTCGCGCACGTCGGGCAGCGCGCGCCCGATGATCACACTCATCGAGTAGTCGAGATAGGACCGCTTCATCTCGTCTTCGATGTTGATCGGAATCAGGTTTTTTCCGCCGCCCTCGCCGCCGATAGGCATCTGGCCGCCGGGAGGCGGAGTGGTCGGGTCCTGTGGATCTGCCAAGTTTTCGCTCCTTAGAAAGGCGCGTTTCCGGATGAAGCGCGCTACCCTATATTTTACCAACTCTCATGCGCATTCTTCTCATCTTTTTCACGGCTCTATTCACCTTCGCCCAGCCGCCCTCTGACTGGTCCAAACCCTTCCCCGCCCACCGCATCATCGGCAACCTCTATTACGTCGGCACCTACGACCTGGCCTGCTATTACATCGTCACGCCACAGGGCAACATCCTGATCAATACCGGCCTCGGCGATTCCGTGCCGTTGATCAAAGCCAGCGTCGAATCGCTCGGCTTTAAACTGGAGGACACCAGGATCCTGCTCACCATGCAGGCCCATTACGATCACGTCGCAGCCATGGCGGAGATGAAGCGCTTGACCCACGCGAGGCTGCTCGCCACCGATGGCGACGCGCCGTTGCTCGAAGACGGAGGCAAGAGCGACCATCTGCTCACCGGTCCGGCCTATGAGTTCACTCCAGTCAAGGTCGACGGCCGCATCGCCGACGGGCAGAAAATTTCGCTCGGCGGCACCGAGCTGACCGCGCACCTGCATCCGGGCCACACGCGCGGCAGCGTCAGCTACTCGGTGACGATTGAAGGAAAGCACGTGCTGATGGCGAACCTGGGCTCCATCAATCCGGGCACAGTGATGTTCGGAAACAAGAAATATCCGCAGATCGCCGAGGACTACGCGCGAACGTTTCGCGAACAGAAGAAGCTGGAATGCGACATTTTTCTGGCCGGCCACGCGCAGCAATATCGCCTGCATGATAAGTGGAAGCCTGGCCAGGCCTATAGCCCCGATACGTTTGTCGATCCGGACGGCTACAAAACCGCTGTGGCCAAGTCTGAGGCAGCGTATCAGGAATATCTCAAGACCAGCCCCAGGCCCTGATCACTGCAGCCGGTTGTACTTCTTCAAGACCTGGCGCAGGCGATCATGCGGCAGCGCGAACACTTTGTGGCCATTGACGCCGGTCATGGTCTCCGCGCCGACCATGGCGTTGATGATCGCCTCTTCGGTCGCCTGAACCGTGGCCTCGAAGACGGGATTCAGGGAGTCGTTGGGAAGCATGGTGACGCTCGCGGGCGGTGTCGCGGATGCGGTCTTGGCGTTGGCGGTCGAAAACGCGAGGAAGATGTCGCCTGAACCGTTACCACTGGTCGAACCCGTTCGCGCCAGGCCCATGGTGGCGCGCCGGGCCAGGCGTTTCGCCTGGTGAGGCAGGAGCGGGGCGTCGGTGGCCACCACGATGATGATGGATCCGGTGTCCTCGCGATAAGAATGAGTCAGGCTCGCGACAGGCGTGTTCTCAGCCAATTCCCGGCCAACAGGCAGCCCTCCGATGCGCAGTTGCGGACGGCTCCCGCAGTTGCATTGCACCAGCACTCCGACGGTGTATCCGCCCTGTGCCACGGTGAGCTTGCGCGATGAGGTGCCGATGCCGCCCTTGAATCCATAGCAGACCATACCGGTTCCGCCGCCGACATTGCCCTCGGCCACGGGACCCGAGGAGGCGGCTTCGAGGGCTTGCGACACATCGTCCGGCTTTACGTGAAATCCGTTGATGTCGTTCAAGAAGCCGTCATAGGTCTCGGCCACGATCGGATAGGTGTAAAAGCCACCGTCAAAGACGTTCGTTCCGGGCACGCGCTTATTCTTAACCAGCCAGGCGAGGAACGCATCGCGCACTACGCCGACGCTATGCGTATTGGTGATCATCACCGGGCCGTCGACAAAACCAGACTCCTCCAGCCAGTGCGTCCCGGTCATGTCGCCGTTGCCGTTTTGAGAGAAGAATCCGCCGAAAACCGGATCGTTCGATTGCTTGCCGCGCGGCCACACCGCGGTGATGCCAGTGCGGACGTCCGTGCCCTGAATCAGCGTCCGATGGCCGACCTCGAGGCCAGGAACGTCCGTGATGGCGTTCAGAGGACCGGGCGTTCCTTCCAGGATCACACCGAGATCGCGGGCGCGAGGTTTGGTTTGCGCGATGGCCACCGCCACGCACGTGAGCAGAAAAAGGAGTGCCTTCACAGGCAGCGATTATAGCAATCGAGCTTATTGCTGATACTGGAACGTGCCGACGTAGGCGCTGCGCTTGCCGGGGTAGCTCCACGTCGTATCGAGGCCCTTGCCCTGATACGATTGCTCCACCGTGTAGGCGGCCATCGCGTGGTCGAGCTGCGTGAGTGGCTTGTACCAGACTTCTTCGTTGTGGCAGATTTTGTCGGTCTCGGCCAGCGCCCGCGTCTCGACCTTGGCCAGCTCACCGGCCACCAACTTGGCTTCGCGCGAATGCATATCGCCCGTCGAGAACGCGATCCCTCGCGCTTCCGTGCGGACGACGTCGTTCAGCAGGCCTGCACCCATCTTCCGGGCAAACTGCGCCAGGGCGAGGCGCTGCTCCGCCGAGGCTTTCTCATCCACGATGAGCACGGCGCGCGCGCCTACCGCATCCGGATGCATGAAATCGCCCAGCGTGGACTCCGAGTGGACGACACCCACCACCGACAATCCGTCGAGAGGGACGCCTTCCCAGGAGCCTTTTTCGATTTTCCAGCCGAGCACCGCGAGGTTGCCCGTCAGCTCCACTTCGGAGTTGGCGAAACAAGGGCCGGTATAGATATCGGCTGTGCGAGCTTCCACATATTCGCCGCGAAGACGGGTTTGCGAGCCGAGATCGGCGGCGGAAACCACTGCGGCAATCGAAAGAGCGAAGACGAGGGTTTTCATTCCTACAAAATACCACGCCTTGCTAATAGGAAAACACTAGCGGCCTGTGGCGGACAGATCGGCGCAGGCACTCGACCATTAACTTCCGATACCCAGCAACTCGATCTCGAACACTAGCGTCGCGCCGCCGGGAATATCGGGCGGGGCACCTTGCTCGCCGTAGCCGATCGAGGCCGGGCACACCAACTCGCTCTTGCCGCCGACCTTCATTCTTCGCACGCCTTCAGTCCAGCAGAGGATTACATGGTTCAGAGGAAATGTCGCCGGCTCGTTGCGTTCGTAGGAGCTATCGAATTCCTTGCCGTTCACTAGCGTGCCCCTGTAGTGGACCTTCACGGTGTCAGTGGCGATGGGTGAGGCGCCAGTTCCGGCGCGCAGTTCGCGGTAGATCAGCCCACTGGGCGTCTTGACGGCTCCCGGTTCGGCGGCGGCTTTTTCGAGATAGGCTTTGGAGGCGGCGGCGTCGGGCGGAGGTTCGGAGGAGCAGGCCGTCACTGCCAGCAATGCAGGTAGAAGCGAAAGAAGGCGCATCGGTATCTATTTTAAATAGGCCCGCAGTGCCTGAACCAGGTCGTCGGCCGCTTGGGCCTGCTCGTCGGAAGGTTTGACACTGGGGTCGAGCACGTGAAAGCGGATGTGGCCTTCGATCACCTCAGCCATCAAAGCATCCATCGCGCCGCGGCAGGCGGAAATATTGTGCAGGACATCTGAACACTCTGCTTCTTGGTCAAGCGCCCTCTCAATGGAGCCAACCTGGCCTTTGATTCGCCGGACGCGGTTCAGGAGTCTCTTCTTCTCTTCCAGGGTGTGTGCCATAAAAAATTCCGTGCCTCAAAAAAGGTTGAAAAAAGACTTTACAAGGATACCACGGCGGGTATATTCTGGGCTTGGCAGATCGAATCGATTCTGCCGAGTTCTTGGAGAAGGAGGCCCATTTTATGTTTGACGGTGGAAGTCGGTTGCGCGAACAGCAGCTCGATACCGAGTCAGCGGAGCCTCCGTCGCTTTCTAGCCCCTCTGTTTGACTCTATACCGCCCGCTATCCGCGCTGATCCTAAACTTCCCTGTTATTCCCGTAGCCTGATGACTTGGGGAAGACTCTCATGGTGACAATGAACCAGACGACTCGTTTATCAAAAAAGAAAGGAGGTGAAGGAAATGCGGATCACAACAGTCAACGTAGTTTGCGCAGTGGCACAGTGGGTCGGGCGGCTCCTCGATGTGCATCTCCGAATGGATATCGTGGCCGGGCTCCGCACCCGCGCTGAGCGAGGTGTAGATCGTAAGAATGTTCGAACTTAATTCAGATCCGGACTCGACGGTGGAGGAAGAGATCCTACACTAGAGAGGCACAAGCGTAAGCGTGAATCAAGACATAACGGGAACGAGAAACCATCATGAGAGCAAATTACGTTGAAGAGTTGGAGTCGATTCGACATAACCTTATCCAGATGGGGGCGACAACGATCTCGCTCCTTGACGAGGCGATGAGCGCGGTTGTGAACCCCGATTCCGGCCCTTCGGAACGAGCCAGCGAACTCGAAGCGCGAACCGACCATCAACACCGGCTCATTCATGACCAGTGCCTGAATGTCATCACGCTGCAATCGCCCGTTGCCAGAGATGCCCGATTCGTAACCGGTGTTCTTGACGCAATTGTCGACTTGGAGCTCATCGGAGACTACGCTTACGAGATCGTGACGTTGAGCGCTTCGATGAACCGCCGTCTGCCGTCTCAAATCTCCAACCAATTCTCCGAAGTGGGTGCAAGAATCCGCGCCTGTCTCACGACAGCAATAGAAGCCTGGCGTAACGAAGACGGCAATCAAGCGCTTTCCGTGCGGCCTCTGGAAGGCGCAATCCGTGCTGACTGCGTAACGCTGTATGAGAAGCTCTCGCAACTCGTGTCGACTCCCGGAGAGGGCATGGCCTACGTAGACCTGATGCTGATTTGCAGGCATCTTGAACGTATTCTGCGCCACGCCGTGTGCGTCGCCGACCAGGCGGCCGATGCCGCGCCGATTGCCCGCACCGACTGATAGCGAGAAAGAAGACCCGACTGATTCTTCGATGCGCCACTAAAAAAACCTGCGGCGAGGTCTTTACAAGTATACCCCGGCCGGTATATCCTGAAAGCGGTCCGGAGTCTCTCTACGGCCAGATTTTCAGAGCGAGGAGGCCCGCCTTGTCCCGCGGCAAACAACCCGGAGATCTGGAGCCTCCCCATAGAAGGAAGCTCTGATCTTTTCCTTCCTGGATGATGTAAAGGAGCCGGCGCGGCAGGCGGCGCAAGTTAACTATAGTTACTATTGATATGCTAACGCGAGTTATGTGCGTCGAGTGTCCATAACCATGCCGGTGAAAAATCAAACACCATACCTGCTTCTGCTGCTTGCGGCGATCTGCCGGGCGCAGGCTCCCGCGCAGGCCGATCCTGTGCCCGCGCCGACCGAAAGCGAGCGCTGGAACCTGTTCTGGCAGGCCACCTCGATCGGGCAGTATCACGGAACTTTTAATTCCCCATACGCCGGTGATTTCAGTCTTCAGGCCTATCCAGAAAGAGATGTTTCGCTCACGACGACTTTGTTTTTCGCGCTCCGACTGGAGCGGAACACCACGCTGATCTTCGATCCGGAGATTGCCGGCGGGAAAGGGTTCAGCGGCGTAAACGGGGTGGCAAATTCTTCGAACGGCGAACTGCCGCGCGTGGCCAGTGCCACACCGAAGCCTTACCTCGCAAGGCTTTATGTCTCCCACGACTTCGGGTGGGGAAGCGAAAAAGAACCGACCGAGAGCGACGAGAATCAACTTGCCGGCGAGCGGCCGATGAACCGCTACACGATCACCGCCGGACGCTTCACGCTGACGGATTTTTTCGACAACAACCAGTACTCGCACGATCCCCGGACGCAGTTCCTGGGTTGGGCGGCGATGTACAACGGCGCGTGGGACTATCCGGCCGATACGCGCGGCTACACCTGGGGCTGGGTGCATGAGGTGCACCTGAAGAACTGGTCGTTTCTCTATGCCAGCGCGGCGATGCCGAAGGTCGCCAACGGACTTCGCTTCGACCGGCGGCTGTTCGTGAATCGCGGCGACGTGTTTGAGGTCGAACACCGCTACAACATCGGGAAACACGCGGGCACTATTCGAGCGACGCCGTATCTGAATCACGCCAACGCCGGCACGTACGCGGACTCGATCCGTTTGGCGCGCGATACCGGCGGCGTCCCCGACATCACGGCGACGCGGCGCAACGGGACGCTGAAATACGGCATCGGCCTGAACATGGAGCAGGAGATTACCAAGGATATCGGTGTATTCGCGCGCCTCGGCTGGAACGACGGCAAGACGGAAAGCTTCGCGTTCACGGCCATTGACCGGCTCGCAACTGGGGGCGTTTCCTTCAAAGGCACGAGCTGGCATCGGCCGTTCGATACGGTGGCGACGGAGCTGACCACCAGCGGAATTTCGGCCGTGCACGCGCAGTATCTTGCGCTCGGCGGCCATGACTTTCTGATCGGCGACGGACGCCTTCAATACGCTCCTGAGTACGTTTGGGAGTCCTACTATAGCGCCCGGGTCTTCCCCGGATTTTTCGCCAGTTTCGATTTACAGCATGTGTCGAATCCCGCTTATAATCAGGACCGCGGCCCGGTCTGGATCTCCTCCATTCGCCTGCACCTCGCAATCGGTAAGGATACCTGGAAGCGCAAGTAAAACTTGATCGTGACCTATTTCGCCGGCAGCGTCAGAGTTGCGGTGGCATCCTCGCGGGCGTACTGAACTTCCAGTGCGCCCTTTTTCATTTTCGCGGGCAAGGGAAAAAACAGATAGCCGGCGACCGGTGACGCGGTCTTGCCTTCCGGCAATGCGAGCGTCTTGAGGCGAGCCTCCATGCGGTCGGCGTCGATGCCGGAGGTAGGCGGAGGGGGCGCCGTGCGCGGATCGTTGGATACGCTCGCGCTTTGGTAGGTTCCGACGTTGGTGACTCTGCGGCCGGTTGCCGGGTCCGTATGCGTCTCCGTGGCGATTCCTGCTTCCGTCGTCACGTGAGCATTGCGCGGCAGCGAAGACGGCTTGTCATGAGGTCTCCACATCTCGGCCACTTCCTGAGCGGTTTCCGGATGCACTATGCCGTCGGAGACGCGTAGCGAGAAATCCCGTGCTTCGACCTGCATCGCCGGACCGTCCTTGGGATAAATCGCGACTTCGATCACGGCGTATTTTTTTGCCAGATCGGACGGGAACGTTCGGTTTAGCTGCTCCGGAGGCACGCGCGCCGCGGCGATGACGGCCGTCTTCGTCTCCTGATGCGCGGGGTAGTCCGCGGCGGAGTTTCGGGGCGTGGTTCCATCGCCCGCAAGGACGAGTGCACCGGCGCATGCCGTGAAAAGCAGGATGTGTCGCATAACCGCTCCCGCTGGTTGCGGTTCCATGTTACCTGGACGCCACCGGAGCCGGCATGGTTTCCTTGGTGAACCGGGGCAGCATCGCGTCCTTATTTGCGACGTTCCACACTGCCGCCGCGATGATGGCTGCGGCTTTCTGAACGTCGTCCGGAATGATGCGCTCGTAAGTGTCGAGGTTGGTGTGGTGCGTCAGCGTGTTGTACTCGATGGGATCCTGGGCCATGCCGATGCCGGGCAATCCGGCGTTGTTGAACGACGTCGAATCGGTGCCTCCCGTCGCCCGGCTGCTCGTGTTGGTCACCCCTCCGACGCCCCAATCAGTGAAGAGAGCGAACACCTCCCGCAAGGCCGCAGCCGTCTCCGGAGGACCGAACACGCCCGCGCCACGCAATCGGCCCGTGCCTGTGTCGACGTTGAAATAGGCATCCAGCCTGAACCACTCCGGCTTCGGATCTTCCGCCGTGCCAAAATGTTGCTTCACATAGGCGAGCGATCCGAGCAGGCCTTCCTCTTCGCCGGACCAGAGTGCCACGCGCACCGTGCGGCGGGGCTTGAGCCCTAGCGTCTGGATCAACCTTGCGGCTTCCATCATGATGGAGCAGCCGATGGCGTTGTCGGTGGCGCCGGTGGCGCTGTGCCATGAATCGAGGTGGCCGCCGAGCATCACGACTTCGTCGGCCTTATCCGTGCCCGGAATCTCGGCGATGGCGTTGTAGCTGGTTTTGCCGTCGGGATAGATGTGATTTACGACGTTGAACTGCATCTTCACGTCGTCGCCGTCCTCAAGCAGGCGCTCCACGCGGCCGTAATCGTCGTTGCGCAGGATGACGGTGGGCACGGATTTCGTCACGTCGTAGGCGCGATGCGCCTGGGCGACAATGATTCCTTCTCCGCGCGCCGCATCGTTGACTCTCATGAGCGCGCCGCCGGAAAGCAGCATTTCATCGATCTTTTCGGCCACCTGAACCGCAGTCAGCCGATTGGGATCGGGTGTGCCGCCGCCGCGTCCACCGCCGAAGCCGCCGCGTCCTCCCCGGCCGGCGTTGGGATTATTCGGATCGTACTGCGCGCGCACCTGATCGTCGGGACGGCGCTTCGCCGGCGGATCGAACACCACCGGGATCACCGCGGCCTTGCCCACCAGCACGATCTTGCCGCGTACTTTGTCTTTCGTTGCGGCGATCCACTGCTCCATTTCGTCCTTCGTGGGCCCGAGCCTCGGCGGCGGGCCACCGCGTCCGCCGCGTCCACCACCGGCCCCCTCGGCTACCGGCGCAAGTGGGCCTTGCGGCGGAACAATCTGGATGGTCGACGCGTTCACCGTGCCGCTGGTCGACGGCGTCCAGGCCAGCACTTCAAATTTCAAATTCTCGCGCACTGGCGCAATGATGTGACCCTCGGCGGTTTCGTTCAGCCAACCGGCGCGACCGAAATCCCATGACTCCAGGTGGGCATTCTTCATGCCCCAAGACGTCATCTCGGCGAGAGCCCACTTGGCGGCCGCTTCATGATTCGGCGTGCCCGTCACGCGGGGGCCGTAGCGATCCGTCAGCATATGCAGCGTATGCATGATGCGGGACTTTTCCAACTCCTCACTGCGTATGCGCGCGGTTGTAGCCTCGTCCACCTTGTCCTGCGCTAGAAGAACAAACGAGGTGCCGAGTGCGAAAATGAACCTCTTCATAACCGTTCAGGATAGCTTAAAAAAGCGCAGCGGCATTGATGCGGACTCTTCATCGGGTTGTAACGCCATTTTTACGTTAAGCCGCTACTCTGAAGTACATTTTTCACTGCCAAAGGGAACAGGAATGCTATTCAAGCTGAACCAAAGTGTACTTGCAATCGGAATTTTGGCGCTTCTGCCGGCAATCTCGCTGGAAGCGCAACAGAGCGGAACGCTCACTGGTACGGTAATGGATCAGATCGGGAAACCGATCCCCAATGCCGCTGTGCAAGTCAGGAACGAATCCACTGCCGCCTCTCGCACCGCGGTAGCAGACGTTGAGGGAAAATTTTCGGTTCAGGATCTCGCGCCAGGGACTTATACGATTGCGGTTTCTTCGGCCGGTTTCGCCGAGGCAGTTCTGTCCGGCGGAAAAGTCAGCGCCGGCGCAACCCTGGACGTCCCCGTAACAATGTCGGTTGAGATGGTGTCAACCTCCATCACCGTAAACGAGACCATCTCGATGGCTGCGGCGACCGCCCCCTCGGGCAATACGCTCGATACCGTTTCCGCCAGAACTCAAGTCAACGGTGAATTCATCCGGAATTTCATGTCGCCGTTGGCGGACTACTCGGAATATGTGAACCTCGCGCCAGGCACATTCAGCCTTAACCCGAACGGAATCGGACTCGGCCAGGGCAAGACATTCTTCCGTGGTTTCCAGGACGGGCAATACACAATGACGTTCGATGGAATTCCGTTCGAGGATACGAACACGCCGACACACCATTCCTGGGCGAACTTTCCCAGCGGGTGGACCGACGCCGTGGACTTCGATCGCAGTCCCGGCTTGTCGTCAAACTTCGGCCCTACGAACTTCGGCGGATCGATTAATCTACAATCTCCGCAGCTGTTTCCCGACCCGAATATTCGCGCGTCGGTCGTTTACGGCTCCTGGAATACACGCGTGCTGCAATTGGACGCTGACAGCGGTTTTTTCGGCCCCGGAAGCCGCAACAGCTTCCTGACGAACATTCAACAGATGCTCTCCGACGGATATCAAACGTTTAATTACCAGAAGCGAGTAGCAGGTTATGGAAAGTATCAGTACCGGCTCAACAGCCACAGTGCCCTCACGCTGTACGGCGGCTTGGTTGACATTTGGACGAACACTCCGAACACCACCAACCCTACCCGCGCGCAAGTCGCGCAGTACGGTGACAATTTCCTGTTGACCGACACTCCGCTCCTGCCGAACGGAACTCCTGACCCCTACTATTACGGATACAACACTTACCACGTCCAAACCGATTTTGAATACGCCAGCTACCACACCGACATGAGCGACGGATGGAAGTTCGATACGAGAGCCTACACCACGCGTTACTGGAATAAGCAGTTCTACCAGAATGGATCCACGGTAAGCCTCTCCCCAGCCAAGCCAAGCGGCGTGGACAAGCTCAACGGGTACCGTCACGCGGGCGACACCGCGATCCTGAGCAAGGAATCGAAGTGGGGCATCTTCCGGACCGGCCTCTGGTACGATTGGGCCTACACGGACCGTTATCAGATCCCGTCCAATATCATCACTCAGCAGAATACGCCGCTGGGCAATTTCCACGAGCATTTCATTACTCAGTCCTTTCAGCCGTTCGCCGAGTTCGAATGGCACCCGAGGCCGAAGCTGGTGGTTACAGCGGGAATCAAGGACGCCAACTACGATATGGCTTTGAATCAGTTTCAGGACAACGGCAAGACGGTCGGCTGCCTGGGAGGAGTGCCTTCCACCGATCCGGTCACCAAGGCGCCGATTTGCATCGGCGGCGCGCAGTTCGTGCATCACGATATCAATTACAACAGCTGGTTGCCGAATATTGCGGCCCGTTACTACATCAAGAGCAGTTGGTCCGCTTACGCCCAGTTTGCCGAGGGCAGTATTATTCCGCCCAGCAACGTCTTCGACGTTCCTAATGGGGAGGTTCTGGTTCCTCCCAAGCCGACCATTGCCAAGACCTATCAGATTGGCAACGTGCTGAAGTTCAACCGCTGGACTTTGGATGCCGACGCATACTACGTCCACTTCCAGAATGCCTACACTTCCTACACTGACCCAAGCACCAACGAAGCCGTCTTCGTCGCCACCGGGCCCACGAATACGAAGGGTATCGAGGCGGAAAGCAACATCATCATTGGATGGGGATTCTCTTTGTACCTGAACGGCACAATGGGCTCGGCGAAGTATGCGTCGGGGCCGAACTATCCCAACGGCGGATTCTGGGTGGCCAATACCCCCAAGAACGTCGAGTCTGTCGCCCTTCTATGGCGTCACAAGAACTGGGATGTCGGCTTCACGGATAAGCGTGTCGGCACCCTGTATAACGACAACGGCACTCTGACCTATGTGATTAACGGAGTTAAGATTCCTTTCCCGGTGAATGAGGCGGTCACGATCAATCCGTTCAACCTCTTGAATGTGTATGCAAACTACACGATCAAGAATGAGTCCTGGCTGCGCGGGAGCAAAATCGGCCTGGCGATCAACAATCTTGCCGACAGCCATAACATCGTCGGTATCACGCCGGCCACGGCGGCGACATCGACGGTTCCGTTCGCGCCGAGCCCAAGCGATCTGTTGAACCTGCTGCCGGGCCGCAGCGTGATGGCGACCTTCACCCTGGGCTTCGCGCCGAAGAAGTAAAACCCTGGTGTGATAAGCTCTCAACCGTGTTGAGGCTATTCGCAATTCTCATCGCGTCTCCGGTGCTGTTCGCCGGGGACGCGTTTTATCTGGGAACGTGGAAGATTGATTCGGCGACGCTGGCGCCCTGGGCCGACGCCGCCCACAAGGACGACGCGGCAGAGATGAAAACGCTGGTCGGCAAGATTGTGGTGATCAAGGCCGCCGAGATCGCCGGACCCCGCCAGGTGGTCTGCAAGGGGCCGAAGTATAACGTGGTGGATTCGCCGGCGGAGGGCCTGTTTCAGGGTGCATTTGACGAAATGCACCGGCGCGACGCGTCGTTGGATCCGGGGAAGCTCGCGGCGAGGTCCGGGTTCAAGGGGACGTCGTGGAAGACGCTGGAAACCGGCTGCGGTAATGAACTCGACTACCATTTCATCGATCCGAACACGACCGCGTTCGGCTTGAACAACTACGTCTACTATTTGAAGAGGCAGCCCGCGCACTGATATGTTCCGCCCGATTCTGGAAGCCAGCTTGAAGGAAAAGAAAGGCCTGATGCTGTTCGTAAGAGGGCAGGCGATTCCCGGGATGGTGGTGAAGATCGATGAGGAATCGGTGGAACTGCGCAGCCGGGAATACGGGCGAATCGTGGTGCGGATTGAGTCCATCGACGCGGCGGCGATGACCTAGGCAGGCGAGCGCGACATCTGCCGCGCCCGCTCATCTCACGCTTACTTGCGATCTTCGTGCGCCCGGTACTGCAGCGCGAGGTTCAAGTCGCGAATGGCGTTGTCGGTCGAACGGATCGCCGCAGCCCTGTGGCCTCCGAAGTCGTGTGGTGCGGCCTCCAGGTAAGCGCGCGCGTCCTTCAGCGCGGTGATCGCGGCCGCGATGCGCGGATGCATCGCGCGCTCATTCTGCGCCGAAAGCGTCATCATCCCGGCGCTCAAAACTACGCCCAAAACCATCCCGCAAGTAAAGCGCATGTCTGTTTTCCCTCCAGTCCTCTTTTTGATTCTCACCACCGCGCCAAGGCTTGGCGCCGTGCCGATAACTATTCTAACGGCGGCTGGGGAAAATGTGCGTCGATGGGTAAAATTTAATTTGCGCGCAGTTCGAACCGGAAACGCACGTTCTCTCCAAACCACTGGATGTAATTGGTGCCCCAGGTGTTATTGAAGAGGCTGAAGTGTGCTCCCTGGGAAACGTCTGGGAATGTTCTTGAGAAATAGATCGCCGATTTCTCTCCGAACGCAACTACCGGTGCATCCAGAGTACGAATCACAAGGCCCGGACACGCCACCCACTGGGCGAGCGCGTGCATATGACGGTTGCCCCCCGGCACGACCGAGGCGAGGGAGACCTGTTGATCACATTTATCCATCGTCCACTCCTGAACCATCGTCAAGTCGGGCTGAAACGTCAGCCACATCGCCTCCGGCATTCGGTTGGCGGGTTTATCGAAGCAGGAGAACGCGATTTTCACCACTGGTTCGACCGCGGGGAACTGGATATCCAGGTACATGGTTTTCGGCCAAGCCACGATGCCCGATTTCTCCGCGGCCGGGTCGTCAATGCGGAGCCGCGCGAGCAAGCGTTCGGCGTCCGCCGTTTCTTGAGACCAGCAGCGGGACAACTGAGGCGTCCAGACGGCGCTGCGCGCACCGAAATGTTCGATGTTGGGCTTACCGAAATCGCGCGGCGCCCAATCGGCCTTGCTGGTGACGTAGCTGTCCAGGAATCGCGAGAAGTCCGCGGCGGAATACGTTTGATAACTGAACAATGCCAGTGGATGCTCCGGCGAGGCCCACTCGCGCCCCGTGGTCTTGTTCCGCAACTTCCTGATGGCCCCGGTTTTCTCATCCAGCGCGACGATGAATTGCGTGGTCTCAAACTCCTGGCCCGCGCGCAGAACATTCAGGTTCTCGGTGTCCGGAATCACCGGACGAAGTTTGGCCAGCCGCGTAACCGCCTGTGCCCGCATCTGCTCCGGAAGGCTCGCCACCGCGTCGTCGATGTTGCGGCGTTTTTCCGCCCAACTGGTGATCATCTTTTGATATCCGGATTTTTCGAGCACGTACTCGAGATCGGCAGGCTTGTAGTGATCGTTGTCCAAATAGGTCTTTGTGTCCGTTCCCCACGTGTGTTCGGCGCAGAGTGCGAATTTACGCAGAAAGGCCAGATCGGTCGCGTCGCCGCTCTTGAGATTCCCCGCCGCGATCCATTCCTGCCGCAACCGCGCCAGTTCGCGGTAGCGGGCCACCTTTACCGGATCGCTGGGGACGCCGTGAATCCAGGTGTCGCCGATTTCCTGTGTGACGACGGGAAGCACTCCGCTGTGCGCGTCGACGGCATTGGCGATCTCGCTGAGGTTGGACGCCTGAATCGTCGCACCGGGGAACTGTGCGCGAAGATCGGCATAAATCTTGCGGACCTCCTCCGTGGAATGCGGACCCGCATTGTCGTCCGCCATTTCTATGGCGATCGCTACATCGGAGCCGGGTACGAGCACGACGCCTCCGTACCCCTTATGCTGATACATCACAGTGAGCGTTGCGCCGCTCGAATCCTTCCAGACAAACGCCGAGGGCACGTCCGGCGGCGTACTCGCTGAATTCACGCCGATATGCAGGAACTTCACGCCGTTTTCCGCCAGCGGCGCGACCAGGCCGATGCTGTGGCCGGGGACGTCCGTCATTTTCGCGCCCGTCGTAGTGCGCCCGAAGCGCGCGTCAAGTGACTTTGAAAATCCGATGGCGCCGGAGATCATGGAGCGATCCATAAACTCCGACTGCCAGCTGAACGGCAGCGCGTGCCAGGCGATGTCGCCCGCGGCAATGGCATCCTCCATCTTTCTGCGAGCGTCCGCGCCGGCCTGTTCCAGGTACTCGTACAGCAGCCAGGAACCAGTGGTCCACGTGTACCGGTCCGAGCCTGACGCGCGCAGTTCCGCCGCGCGTTTCATCGCGGCCGGATAATACACCTCGAAATACTTCTTCATCACGCCGGCCTGCGTGTCCGTAAAACCGGCGTCCAGGTGACATTTGAACATCACCAGGACCTTCTTCACGGCCTCGGCGTTCGCGGTCCCGCACAATAAAGCCCCACCGAATGCCTTCAACGCGTCCCGACGTCTCATGGTTTGATTCACTTTCGGTCGCTCCATTTTCGCACGCTATAATGGCGGCTCAATGTATCTGATCCTTTTGACGGTAGGCGCGATCGCGCTGCTGCTGGTCCTGATTCTCGCGGTGAAGCTGCACGCGTTCCTGGCGCTGTTGTTGACCAGCATGGCTCTCGGCCTTGCCGCGCACATGCCTCCGGAAAAGGTACTGAAGTCGATTCAGACTGGCTTTGGCGACGCTTTGGGCTTCATCGTAATCGTTGTGGGACTCGGCGCGATGATCGGCCGCTTTCTGGAACATTCGGGAGGCGCGCAAGTCCTCGCCGACTGGTTGATTGAAAGATTCGGTAAGGATCGCGCCGCGTGGGCGCTGCTGATCGCGTCGTTTCTGGTGGGCCTGCCGATTTTCTTTGAGGTCGGTTTCGTCATTCTTGCTCCGCTGGTATGGAATCTCACGAAGGAAACGAAGCGGTCGCTGCTCTTTTACGGCATGCCGATGGCGGCTGCGCTGACCATCACCCACTCGCTCGTGCCTCCGCATCCGGCTCCCGCGGCCGCGTCGCAGTTACTCGGCGGCGATCTGTCGACCACGATTCTTTACGGCATCGCCGTCTCCATCCCGGTGGCGATTTTCGGCGGCATGTTTTACGGCAACTGGATCGCCAGGCGAATTTACGTGGACGTTCCGGCCATCGCGGCAACCAACAAGCCGCATGACGCGAAAAACGCTCCTTCGGTGGGAACGGTCATCGTGCTGCTGCTGCTGCCGATCGTTCTGATCTTCGGAGCCACCATCGCCAGCCTTCATAAGGTTCCATTTCAAGGTGCGGCCGTGTTTCTGGGGCATCCGTTCACGGCGCTGGTCATCACGGCCCTGGTGGCGATCTATTTCTTTGGCGTGCGCCGGGGCGTTTCGCGCGAAAGCGCGATGAAACTGGCCGCCGATTCTCTGGCGCCAATGGGCGCTCTGCTTTGCATCATGGGCGGAGGCGGCGCGTTCAAGCAGGTCATTGTGGACACGGGCGTCGGCGCCTACGCGGGGAAATTGCTGGCCGAATCGCCTGTTTCGCCGCTGATCGTCGCGTTTATCGTGGCGGGCGCACTGAGGCTGGCGCAGGGATCAGCCACGGTGGCGATCATCACGGCGGCCGGCATCATGGCGCCGATGGTGAAGGGCATGCACGGATATCGCCCCGATATGATCGTACTGGCGCTGTGTTGCGGAGGCTCGGGATTTTCACACGTCAGCGATTCCGGTTTCTGGCTCGTGAATCAATACTTCGGGATGACGGTGCCTCAGACGCTGGAGTCTTGGTCGGCGATGAAGGCCCTGTCGGCGTTTCTCGCTCTGGGGATCGTACTCCTGATGCAGGCGTTCCTGAAATAGCGTCACAGCTCCAGCTTTCCGCGATACATCATGTCCTTTAGAGTGAACTTGCACTTCAAGTCGATGGGTCCTAGCTTGGTGGAGAAGGTCGCCACCTTGTCCTCGAGCCGCAGCGCGAGATCGCGCGAAAAGTAAAAGAGTGTCCCGGCCAGCGAGATATCCATACGGGGAGAGACGGCGACGCGGCTCAGGTGAATCTCGTCGCCTTTGTGTTCCAGCTTGGTGACGCTCTTCAGCGCCTGCAATCCGTCCGCATCCGTGCCGACGCTCGGCACATCGCCGAGCATGTTCAGAATGTAGAACTTCTCTATATCTGGCGAGGGGTCGATCTTCATCGCCTCGCGGATGGGCAGCGCCGATTGCCAGCGCATGATCGCTTTCCACTCCGCCGGAGACTGGGCGCTTGGCGACGTGCCAGCGGAGCTCGAACGGCGGCTGTGCTGTCCGGGCAGGGTGCTGCTGAGCGGGCCGTTCTGGCCGCCGTAATAGGAGATCGACGCCTCGCGGGCCCACGGCGACTTGTTCAGCAAAAGCTCGACCTCTGCTGGAGTCCACTGCTCCGGCGTCTTTTCGTTCCAGAATTCCTTGGCGAAGGCCTGCGACCGCGGCGCGAGGCCGCTTGCGAGACCGATCAGGAGTGCCGTTCGGCGCGTCATCGAAGTTAGTATCGACGCCGTGTTCCCCTCCGGCGTTACACTTTAAGTAGCTCATGTTTTTTTGCCCGGTCGTCCTGCCCCTGCTGATTTCCCTCGCTTTTCCGGCCGACGACGCGTGGAAGACCAAGCATGCCGCAGAATGGACCGACGCCGAGACCAGGCAAGTCCTCACCGATTCGCCGTGGGCCGCGATGGTTACGCCGACGATCGATAAGAAAGCGGAGCAGAAGCAGGGCAATCGCGGAGGCCTCGGAATCGGGATCCCCGGGATGGGCCGCCGGCGCGCAAGTCCGCCTCCGGCCGAGGATGCCCCCGTTACACCGGACGAGCCGCGCCCGTTCAACGTCCGCTGGGAAAGTGCGCTGCCGATCCGCGAGGCGGAACTGAAGGCTCGCGAGACCAGCGGGCCGGACGTGGATGAGGATCACTACGCGATCGCCGTCTACGGAATTCCCTCGCACCTGGCGAAGGACCCGCGCGCCCTTGCGGATAAGTTGAAGGGGCAAGCGTCGCTCAAGCGCGACGGCCAGAAGGATCTGAAGCCTTCAAGCGTCGACGTGATTCCCCGTGACGACGGCGCGGTGGTCGTGTTCCTGTTCCCAAAGAGCAAGGAGATCACCACGCAGGACTCGCAGGCCGAGTTCAGCGCCCTCATCGGCGCCTTTCAGTTCACGCAGGCCTTTCACCTGGACCAGATGATGTACCAGGGCAAGTTGGAATTATAGCCTGTGAAAGCCCCCCTGCGTACCTGCGGCGTCCTCCTGTTATTCGTCGTCCTGAAAGCCGTCGGCAACCTGTCGCTGGCCTGGGGCATGAAGCACCTGCCCGCCGCGGGCGCAAATCCTCTTTCCTATATCCGCGCAATGCTCGACCCGTTCGTCGCGATTGGCGTGATCTCGCTGATCGTCGCGTTGCTCACGCGCATGGTGCTGCTGAGTCTCGCCGACCTGAGCTTCGTTCTGCCGGTGACGGCCATCGGCTACGTGATCGCGACGTTCCTTGGCAAAGTCGTCCTCCATGAGGTGGTCACCGGACGCCGGTGGCTGGGGACGATTCTGATCACCATTGGCGCGGCGTTGGTCGGGACGACGGGGGGAAAATCGGAATGAAGTGGATCCTCGTCATTCTAATGGTCGCCGCGACGGTGCTCAGCGACCTGCTGCAAAGTTATGAGATGAAGCGCGCGGGCGAGCAGAGCGTCGGAGCGCGCGGGATGCTGCGATTGCTCAAGATGATCGCGCGGAAGCGTTTTTTGATCCTGGCCATAGGCTGCATGGCGGTGTCCTTCTTTTCGTTCATGGCGCTGGTACAGGTCGCGCCGCTGAGCTTCGCCGTCCCCGCCTCGGCGGCGAGCTTCATCGTCGAGACCGTGCTGGCCAGACTCGTCCTGCGGGAGCACATCAGCGCGCGGCGCGCGGCGGCGGCGCTGATTGTTCTGGCGGGTGTGGTGTTGGTCGGCGAGTAACTACTCTTTCGCCACAGGCACCAGCTGCCCCTCGCGAATATAGTAATCCGCGCCGCGCCAGCGGATGCTGGTGCGCAAAAAGCTGCCCAGCCAGATGCCGAAGGCCACCGCATCCCAGATTGGAATCAACAGCATCTGACTCCACAATCCTTCTTGTTTCAGACCATACACCCCGATGACCCACGTCATCGCCATGCGGATAGCCAGATACGCGCCCAAGTATCCCGCGGCGACGGCCAGCGTCGGATGAATCGCGACAGCCAGCAGCGACCACGGCAGTCCCTGCGTGAAGGCCAGTCCAAAGTGCCCCCATGGACGCATGTGGCGCATCACCACGATCCAGCGCATACGTTTATGGAGTAGATCCCTTACTGAGCGGTAATCGCTCACCGTGGACACGGTGTAGCGCAGCAGACGCACTTCGTAGCCCTGCTCGGCGATCAGCCGGCCGACGAGCAGATCGTCGCCGGGCGAATTCTCGATCGCCGCGTAGCCTCCGAATCCTGCCAGGCGCGCGCGTGTGGTGGCGATGGAAGGCCCGAGGGCGAACTTGATGCCGTCCAGTTGCCAGGCTACCAGGATGCCGGCGTAAAAATCCGACATCATACCGACGGTTTGCAGACGGTCGGCGAAGGTCTTCAGGTCGGTGTGAACGTAAAAGCAGGTCACCGCGCCGACCTTCGGATCGCTCAGAGGGGCGACCATCGAGCGAAGATAATCGGGCTGCACCCGTACGTCGCTGTCGCTGATGACCACCACTTCATTGCGCGCTTCCGAGGCCATGCGAGCCAGTTTTGCCACCTTGTCATTCGCCGCCGCGCGGCCGGAACCGAACAGGATGCGAATCTCATGCGCGGGAAAATCACGCTGGAGCTTTTCGACCACAGGCCGGACGCTTTCATCGTCGGGGTCGACGCAGAAGATCAGCTCGTAGACCGGATAATCCTGGCGGCAGAAACTGACAAGATTGTCGTACGCGTCCGGATCGAGGCCGCGGAATGGCTTCAAAATGCTGACGGGAGGAGTGAAAGAAGCGTCCGGCGAGGTGAATGGCTGTCGAAAGTAGCGCCACGAGCTGAATAACGCCAGCAGGTAGTAAATGAATGGGATGGCCGCGACTCCCATCCACAACAGCGTGACGGCTTTCACCATTTCAGCGTACTAAACTAGAGCGGCTGATTAGTAAGGATCAGCTTGCCGCCGCTTTCGGCAAGCGTGTTCAGATGCTCGGCGCCCACCAGTTTCGTCAGCCGTTCCAGCGCTGGACGGCTGGCAACAATGTAACAAAGCTCCTGTTTCAACCACATTTCGCGCCACTGCGCATCGTCGATGAAGACGTCGGGCGCGCCGGGCGCATAAGAGCCGTAGACGAGATTGTGGAACCGCCCGTTGAGCAGCAGGGCCCGGCGGTTCGTGTAGAAAAAGACCGACGAGAACGTGTAGTAATGATGGTCGACGATCAGCTTGCCCTCAGGCGCGCTGATCAGTGCGTCGGCCAAAGGCTTGGAGGACAGGTAGGGGTCAAACACCACCAGGGCCATGCGCGCGGCTTGGAAGAAGAGCACGGCCATGACGGCGGCGGCGAGAAACGCCCTGCGGGCATGGAACAACATCGTACCAATCGCGCCGGTAGCGAAGGCGATGGCCGCGGCAAGCAGGGGCGCGCGCAAGTAGGCGAAGGATTTCAGTGTCAGGTCCTCGATGTGGCCAAGCGAAAGCGTATATGCACCCGGGTTCTGACTCAATGCCGAGGAAATGTCGCCCGGCGTCGGCAGGCCTCGCGTCAGGAACCACAGCGTTCCGGCGGCGACGGCGCAGAGTGCCAGGATGATCGAGAGAACACGCGTACCCCACCGGTTCCACTTGTCCTCGGTTGCCATGGCCGAGCCGAGCAGCAACGCCAAAGCCGGGTAGCAGGGCATCGAATAATATTCCTGCGTGGTCGAAAACGTGAAGAAGACGAGAATAAACAGGGTCCAGCACAGCGCGAGCAGTCGCGTCTTTCCGGCCCGGTCCGTTGGGCGGAAAGAAAGCTTGGCGACCGACGGGAAATAGACGCTCCAGGGGAACAGCCAGACCAGATGGAACAGCCAGAACCAGATGCGCGGTACAGTGTTGTAATCGCGCGGGTAGCGCAGGTTCAGAAAGCGCAGCACCTGTTCGTTCATCACGAAAAACCACAGAAAACCGTGGTATTCGCCAGGTGTGGAGTGAAACGTAAAGTCGAAATACGGAGGATTGCGCAGCGTCGCGAGAACGTGCCACGGAGCCGCGACGGCGATGATGATCCCGATGCCCTCGAGTGGCCGCAGACGCGTCCACAACCGCAATTGCTGCGTGATCGCCAGATAAATCAATACTGCCGCGACCGGAAACACCACACCGATCAGGCTCTTCAGAAGCAGGCTGGTTCCCAGGGTCGCGGCGAAGACGTAGGCCCAGAACTTCGGCCGAGGTTCCTCATTGTCAATGGCGCGCAGGAAGGCCCACATCGACAATGCCATCGCCAGCGCGACCATCACGTCCGGAATCTGAATGCGCGTGAACAAAAACAAACCCACGCAGGTGGAGATCACCAGACCCGCATAAAATCCGGCCTTGCGTCCGAACGCCCACATGCCGAACGCCGCCGTGAGCCACGCCAGCGCGATGGACGACAACGCCACGGGAATGCGCGCGGACCAGTCGTGCACGCCGAAGATCTTGTAGCAGATCGCGATCAGCCAGTAGATCAGCGGCGCTTTCTCGATATACATTACGCCATCCAGGCGTGCCGTCACCCAATCGCCCGAATCGAGCATGTTGCGCGCGATCTGCGCCTGCACGGCGTCCACGTCGTCCATGAGCGACGGCGGGGAAACCATGCAGCCGATGTAAATGGCGGCGGCGAATAAGATGACGATTAGATAGAGGTGAAGACGTGGTCCCTGGCGGACCTCGACGGCTCCGCCAAGTTCGTTTGTATGTTCCATTTCCTCATCCAAAGGAATAAAGTGGTCAGCCCCCACAGATGGTAGCCAAGGTTGGCCCGTTTTTCCATGTGCGCTCGGATATAGGCGTGAATCGGTTCCATGCGGAAAAAGTCGCCATGGTTCTTGGATGCAAAATCGACAGCCTCGGACAACAAAGGCTTTAAGGGTCCGCGGAACCATTCGTGCGCCGGGATATCGAAGCCGATTTTCGCACGCGATAGCGTGGAGGCAGGCAGTTTGCCGCTCATCATGTCGCGTAAAATCACTTTTTGCCGCGAGCCCTGGATCTTGAACCGGTCCGGCAGAGTCGCCGCAAACTCGACGATACGATGATCCAGGAACGGCGGCCGCACTTCTATGGCATGCGCCATGCTAATGCGGTCGGCCTTGGTCAGGATGTCGTCGGCCAGGTAGTATTTCTGATCGAACGCCAGAAAATCGGCCAGGCGTGTGCCGACGCCCGAGGTGATCGAATCGAGCGCGCGCGGCAGATCCACGGCAACCAGCGCTCGTTTTTCGTCGTCTGAAAACGTGCCGTTCCAGTAAACATGCGCCCGGCCGGGAGACATCAGGCAGCCGTCGAGGAAGCGCTTGACCTTATATTCGAAACCGATCTTCTCGTTGGAAACCGGCAGCAGATTCGCTGCCGCGCGCGCCAGCTTCAGCGCGAAACGCGGCACGACGCGGGCGCGATTGGCATAGAGGCTCGCCCGTTGCGTCAGATATCCACCGAACAGTTCGTCCGCGCCCTCGCCGCTCAAGGCGACGGTCGCCGTCTCCTTGGTCAGCTTCGAAAGAAACCAAACGGGCAGCGCGCCGGCGTCGGCGCTCGGTTCATCGGAAAAATGGGCGAACTCCTCGATCGTGCAGGGGAGATCCAGGCCTGCGCTCACGTCGAACTGCTGATGATCCGTCCCGTAATGCGAGGCGATCCGTGCGATGGCGTCCGATTCATCGAAGCTCTGGCCGCGGAAGGAGATGGAAAACGTCTTCAGGCGCGCGCTGTAGGCCTCGGCGGCATAGTGCACGATGGTCGAGGAGTCGATGCCGCCGCTCAGCCATACGCCCAGCGCCACATCAGAAGCGAGATGCTCCTTCACCGACTGTTTCAGCAGGCGATCCAACTCCGCTTGCGCATCGGCGTCCGTCCAATTCTTCTCGGAGAACTGCGGAGGAGTCCAGTACGGTTCCGTTCGCGTCCTGCCCGCGCGCCATTCGAGCCAATGCCCTTGAGGGAGCTTTCGGATGCCCTCCACCAGCGTCCACGGGGCTGGGACGTAATTCATCGAGAGATAGCAGTCCAGACCGTCCAGGCACAGGCGACGTTCAATCTCCGGGTGAATCAGAATGGCCTTCAACTCGGAGCCGAAATACAGTTCTCCCCTCTGCTCCACCAGGTACAGGGGCTTGATACCCATGCGGTCGCGCGCCAGAATCAGGCGACCGTCGTGCTCGCTCCACAAGGCGATGCCGAACATCCCGCGTAGCTTGGCGAAGCAGCCGGTATCCCACTCGCGGAAGGCCTCGAGAACGGTTTCGGTGTCGGCGTGGGACTGGAATTTGTGACCCAGCGCTTCCAACTCCGTCCGCAATTCCCGGTGATTATAGATCTCTCCGTTGAACGCGATCGCCGTGGAGCGGTCCGCCGAGACGATGGGCTGATCGCCCGCAGCCAGGTCGATGATTTTCAGGCGCGTCGCGCCGATGGAGACGTCGCACGATTGGAAGACGCCCTGCTGATTCGGGCCGCGATGCCTCAAGGTATCGACAGCCCTGCGAATCAGGTCCGGGTCATTCGGTTGCCGGCCGGAGTGCGTGAATCCGGCGATCCCGCACAAGGCTCAATCTCCCCCGGTCAATGACAGGGCATCCGCCGTCTTATGCGAACGCTGATTCTTGGCATTGCGCCAGTTCACCTGCGGCAGGAACAAGGCGCGGTCCACGCGATCCTGATACTTCATCGCGATGTTCATCAGCGAGTCGAGCAGCGAATCGGACAGGAAGTGCGGGCGCAGGCCCAAGTCCACCAGTTTCGAGTGCTTGGCGTTGTAGTAGTGCTTCTCCGCCTCCACGCGAGGCGTCGGCATGTGCTCGATTGTCACTGGGAGCCCCATCTCGTCAGCGGCCGTCTTCACCATGTTCGCTAAGTCTAGCACCGAAAACTGTTCGGTGAACTGGTTGTAGACGCGGCACTCGCCGGGAGCGGCGGGGTTGTGGCAGGCAATCTCAATGCAGCGCACCGTGTCGCGAATGTCGAGGAAGCCGCGAGTCTGTCCGCCCGTTCCGTACACGGTCAAGGGATGCCCCACGGCCGCTTGAATGCAGAAACGGTTCAAAACAGTGCCGAAGACTTCGTCGTAATCGAAGCGATTGATCAGCGCCTCGTCCAGCGCGACTTCGTCCGTAAGAGTGCCGTAGACCACGCCCTGGTTCAGATCGGTGGCGCGCAGGCCCCAGATCTTGCAGGCGAACATCATGTTGTGGGAGTCATGCACCTTCGACAGGTGATAGAACGAACCTGGCTGCTTGGGGAAGGGAAGCACGTCGCTGCGGCCGTTGTGCTCGATCTTGATATAGCCCTCTTCGATGTCGATATTGGGCGTACCATACTCGCCCATGGTGCCGAGCTTGATGATGTGGCAGTCCGGCGCCAATTCCTTGATCGCGAAGAGCAGGTTCAGGGTGCCCACGACGTTATTCACTTGCGTGAAGACGGCGTGCTTGCGGTCGATCATCGAGTACGGCGCGGCGCGCTGCTCGGCGAAGTGGACCACCGCATCCGGGCGAAACGCCGCGATCATCTCGGAGAGAAAGTCGTAATCGGTCACGTCGCCGACGAAGGATTCGATAACCCTGCCGGTGAGATCCTGCCAGACGCGCAGGCGTTCCGTCAGAGGCCGGATCGGAGTGAGCGTCTGAGCGCCCAGTTCAAAATCCCACTGGCGGCGCAGGAAGTTATCGACGATGGCAACCTCGTGCCCTTTTCTCGATAGGTAAAGAGCTGTTGCCCAGCCGCAGTATCCGTCTCCCCCAAGCACACAAATTCTCATTTGGTCCTAAGCTCCTCTCGTCAACGGCCAGACACGCGGCCACACCAACCAGTGTAATGCGGGTAACCCTCAGTAAATAGTAAAGATGCTGTTTTTCCAAAATGGGTTACAAAGAAACTCCTCTGCTCCCCGATTGCCGTGTTTGAAGTATGCCAAACGGCGAATTCTACCGCGGCCAAAGGAAACGGGTAGATTCCGCTAACCGTTTTAGTTCCTAATACAAGAATCGCGTTTGCTCTCTTGACTCGAATTCCCTTCGTGATATTATCCTCGTAGAATCACCGGGAATACTACTCCGCTATAAGGTTATTGTTAATAAACGGTTACTAGAGATAGATATTCGACACTAGCTGCTGGAGGTCCAGGTGAGCTTATCCAGAAGGACGTTTGTACGGGCTGCGGGGGGCGCCGTGGCGGCGACGGTCATAGGCTTCGATGTCCGCTCCGCTTACGCCCAATCCCAGGAACTGAAAATCTCCAAGACCACCGAGACGAGGTCCACGTGCCCCTATTGTGCGGTGGGCTGCGGTGTGATCATTCACACCCTGGGCGACAAAGCCAAGAACGTCACCACTCAGGTCGTTCACGTCGAAGGCGACCCGGACTGCCCCATCAATCGCGGCACGCTTTGTCCCAAGGGATCGTCCCTTTATCACGACATTCTGAATGACCGCCGCCTGTTGCGGCCCGAGGTGCGGCGCCCCGGCTCCGACCGTTGGGAGCCGATTCCGTGGGATCAGGCGTTTGAAGAAATCGGGCGCCATATCAAGAGCGCGCGCGACCAATCCTTCGTCGCCACCGACGCAAAGGGCCGCACCGTCAATCGTTGCGAGAACATCGCCTTTATCGGCGGCTGTACGGACACGAACGAATTCAATTATCTGCTGGTCAAATCCATGCGCAGCATGGGAGTGACCCATATAGAAAACCAGGCCAGGGTTTGACACGGTCCCACGGTCTCCAGTTTGGGGCCCACATTCGGACGCGGTGCGATGACCAATGGCTGGGTCGACATCAAGAACACAGACATGATGTTGATCATGGGCGGCAATCCGGCCGAAAACCACCCCTGTGGTTTTAAATGGGCGATTGAAGCCAAGCGTAACCGCAACGCCAAGATGATCGTGGTCGATCCGCGTTACACGCGGACGGCGGCCACCGCGGACATGTTCCTCCAGATCCGCGCCGGCGCCGATATAGCGTTCCTCGGTGGCGTGATTCGCTACGCCATCGAAAATGGCCGCATCGCAAGAGAGTACCTGGCGAATTACACCAACGCGGCGTTCCTGGTGCAGGAAGGTTTTAAGCTTCCTGAAGACGGCCTGTATTCCGGCTTCGACGAGGCTTCCCATACCTACGACCGTTCCAGCTGGAATTATGAAGCCAAGGGCGGGCCCGCGACGCCCAACGCGTTGCCTGGAAACGTGGCCGTCGACCTCACGCTCGAACATCCTCGTTGCGTGTATCAGTTGCTGAAGGAGCAATACTCGCGCTACACGCCGGAGATGGTCGAGCGCATCACTGGCATCCCCAAGGACCAATTCCTGAAAGCGGCCGAACTGTTCACGTCGGTCCGCAAGAACGGCGACATGAAAAATGTCGCGACGATCATTTACGCTGTCGGCTGGACCCAGCATAGCTTTGGGACCCAGATCATCCGCACGGCTGCGATGCTGCAACTGCTGCTCGGCAACGTCGGCCGCGCCGGCGGAGGCGTCAACGCGCTGCGCGGACATTCGAACATTCAGGGCGCCACCGATATGGCCGGGTTGTACGACACGCTGCCCGGTTACTTGAAGATTCCCAGCGTGGACGATAAGGATTTCGATGCCTGGATGAAGCGAATCACGCCGACGTCGTCCAAGCCCAATGAATGGGAGTCGTTCAATTACTGGTCGAACACGCCGAGATTCGCGGTGTCGCTACTCAAGTCCATGTACGGCGCGGCGGCCACCAAGGAAAATCACTGGGCGTTCGACTATCTTCCGAAAGTCGACCGCGCCTACTCCTGGACCCACATCTTCGACGACATGTACCAGGGGAAGGTACAAGGCCTGATCGCGTTCGGCATGAACGCCGTCGCCATCGGACCGAATTCGCAGAAAAACATCGACGCGCTGAAGAAGGCGAATTTCCTTGTAGTCTGCGACATCTATCCCGAAGAGACCAGCGATTTCTGGCGAGCGCCCGGCGTCACGCCCGAGGAAACCAAGGCCATCCAGACCGAGGTTTACCGCCTGCCCGGCGCGGGTTTTGCCGAAAAAGACGGCACCTTCGTCAACTCCGCGCGCTGGCTGACATGGAAATGGGCCGCCGTCCCCACGCCCGGCGACTCCAAGCTCGATCAAGAAATTCTATCGCGCATCTTTTTGAAGGTCCGCGAGCTGTACCGGAAAGAAGGCGGAGCCTTCCCGGATCCGATTCTGAATTTGACCTGGAATTATTCGGTCGCCGCGAATCCTCCGCTTTCCGAAGTCGCGAAAGAATTGAACGGACGCGCCTTAGAAGATGTAGAGGACAAGACAACGAAGGCCGTCATGAAAGCCGGCCAGCAACTTCCGGGGTTCTCGTGGCTGCGCGACGACGGCTCGACCGCTTGCGGAAACTGGATCTGGTGCGGTTCTTGGACCGAAGCGGGCGCCCAGACGCAGCGCCGCGACAATGCGGATCCCTCCGGCCTCGGAATCCATCCGGGCTGGGCATGGACGTGGCCGATGAACCGCCGGGTGCTCTATAATCGCGCTTCCTGCGATTTGTCTGGCAAGCCTTGGGACCCGTCCCGCGCTCTCGTTTGGTGGAACGAAGGGCAAAAAAAATGGGTCGGCAACGATGTGCCGGACTTCAAAGCCGATTCGCCGCCCAAGGATCACATGGGTCCGTTCATCATGAACGTCGAGGGCGTCGGCCGCATCTTCGCGCCCCTCGGAGCCTTCGCCGACGGGCCATTTCCCGAGTTCTACGAGCCGACGGAGAGCCCAGTCGACAACGCTCTGCACCCGAAGCGTTCCAGGAATCCGGTGGCCCAGCGTTTCAGCACGGCGATGGATAAGTACGGCACGCCGGCGGACGGATTCAATATCGTCTGTACCACGTATCGCCTGACCGAGCACTATCATTACTGGACCAAGAACAATCCCATGAACGTGCAACTGGTTCCGGAGCCGTTCGTCGAAATTCCCGTGGAACTGGCGGCCGAGCTCGGCATCAAGGGCGGCGACAAAGTGAAGGTCTCCAGCATCCGCGCCAATTATCAGGCCAAAGCAATGGTCACGCATCGCATTAAGCCCATGACCATCGACGGCAAGAAGGTCTATCAGATCGGCATTCCCATTCACTACGGATTCCGGGGCATTCAGGAGGATGCTGGAAGAACCGCGCGCTCTCTGATCAACTCCCTCACGCCCACGGTGGTCGATCCGAATGCCCGCACGCCAGAATTCAAGGGCTTTTTGGTGAAACTGGAGAAAGCGTGATGAGCAACGGACCCCTCCAGATCAAAGCCATTTCCGGCCACGCCGGACCCGTTCCGGGGCTCGATACCTCGCGCGACTACAGTGTCGCTAAGCTGATCGACGTCACCACCTGCATCGGCTGCAAGGCCTGCGAGGTGGCGTGCCTCGAATGGAACGGCTACCCGTTCCGCGAAACCTCCTTCGACAACACGTATCAGACCATGCCCGACACGGCGTGGAATTACTACAATCTGATCCGCTTCAATGAACACGTCGCCGAGGACGGCACGCTGAGCTGGCTGATGCGCAAAGACGGCTGCATGCACTGCGCCGATCCGGGCTGCCTGCGCGCCTGCCCCTCCGACGGAGCCATCGTGCAGTACGCCAACGGCATCGTGGATTTTCATCAGGAGCACTGCATCGGCTGCCAGTATTGCGTCAGCGGCTGTCCGTTCAACATCCCGAAATTCAACGCCGAAACGAAAAAGGTTCATAAATGCACCCTGTGCTCGGATCGCGTGGGCGCTGGCCTGGAGCCGGCTTGCATCAAAGCCTGCCCGACGGGTTGCCTGCACTTCGGCACGAAAGAGGATATGAAGGATCTCGCCGAGAAGCGCGCCGCGCAGCTTCGCCAGCACACCGCGCACACCAACGCCGGCGTCTACGACCCTCCGGGCGTCGGCGGCACGCACGTGATGTACGTGCTGCACGACATCGATCATCCGGAGCGCTACGGCGGCCTCCCTAAAGATCCGCAGATCCCAATCCTGGTGCGAATCTGGAAGGGACCGCTAAAATGGCTCGGCAACGCCGCGATCCTTGGAGGCATTTTGGGCGCGGCGATTCACTACCTGCGATTCGGTCCGAAAAAGGAATCCCATGAGGAGGCGCACGGTGATTGAACGCTACCCATTTCACGAACGCTTCTGTCATTGGCTGACAGGTTTTGCGTACATATATTGCCTGGCCACCGGCCTAGCGTTCTATTCGCCTTATGTGTTCTGGCTTGCGATCATGCTGGGCGGAGGGCCGACGTCCCGATTCTGGCACCCGGTGATCGGCGTGGTGTTCGTCGGCGCACAAATGTGGATGCATCACATCTGGCGGGGCGATGTGAAGTTCGTTCCAGAGGACCGCGAGTGGCTCGATAAGACGAAGTATTACGCGACAAATCAGGACGAAAAGGTCCCGCCGCAGGGAAAATACAACGCCGGGCAGAAAATCTTCTACTGGGCAATGTATTACGGCGCGTTCCTGCTGGTCCTCTCGGGCGCAGTGATGTGGTTCCCCGAACTGATATCGGTCTCGTTCGGCTGGATTCGTCCGCTAGCCATTTTCGTTCATGAGGGCGCGGCACTGGTCACCATCGGTGCCTTCATCATCCACGTCTATATGGGCGCGTTCATGGTTCCGGGAAGCGTCGATGCGATGCTGCACGGGTTCGTGACCAAGGATTGGGCCAGAGCCCACCACAGGCTATGGTTCCATCAGAAAACGGGCGAATAAAGATAGAGCGCGCAAGGCTGCTGGCGCGTAAATTCCCCGAAAGCTCCCACTTGTTGGAGACGTACATCCAAATCACGCAGCTGCAGGAAGAAATCGCGGCGGGCAAGCTGAAGGAGTTGCGCCAGTGTTTTTCAAGGCTTCGTGCGCTGCCGTTGCCCGAACCCTTGGCGTCGTTTCCGTTGAACGAGGATCTGATGGAGACAGAGCCTCAGACTCCCGAAGCAAGATTCTTCTTGCGGGTCCTGATGCAGCCGCACGCCGAGCGCCATCGCCGGCCTCCATCCGAGCCGTATGGCGGAACCTGCCCTTCATGCGGCCAGAAACCGGTGGCCGGCGTGATGCGTGGAGAGGGGGACGGCGCAAAGCGCGCCCTGGTCTGTTCGATGTGCGCGCTTGAATGGCCGTACCGCCGCCTGATCTGTCCGAATTGCGGCGAGGAGGATAAGGAGAAACTTCCCATTTACACAGCCGCCCAGATCGACCACGTGCGCGTTGAGGCATGCGACACATGCCGGACCTACATCAAGTCAGTCGATTTGACCAAGGACGGCTTCGCCGTGCCGCAGGTGGATGAAATCGCCACCGTGGTCCTGAACTTGTGGGCGGATGAGCGGGGGTATGGGAAGGTGGAGACGAATATTCTGGGGATGTGACTCAACGTCGACGGTCCTTCAGACGAGTTCCAGACGAATCTCCCGCCCCACCGCTTGCGCCGCTTTGCGCAAGGTACTTAGGGTTATCGAGTCATATTCCGGATCGAGCAGGCGGTCGAGCGCGGCGCGGCTGGTGTGCATCCTTCGTGCCATCTCCGCTTTAGAGAAGCCATTTTAATCGGCCTCACCCAAACTCGAGTCCAGCTCCGGCATACACCACCGCATTGTTCGGATGCAGCACACGCCCTCGCGTCATGCGCGTAAGGCGCCGGTAAATCTTGAAGCCTTCCGACTTGGGAAGCTCCGAAGGAAAGGTGTCCCACAGAATTTCCCCTCCGCAGTGGCGCGCCAGATACCAGTGGAGCAACGCCACGGCTGATTCCTTTGACCGGCTTACGCACGGTCCGAACCGGGTGCCTCTTCCCATGGCGATCGCGCCCGGCGCCGATGCCGATTCGATTCTAGACAGTCGGGCGAGCAGTGCGCAACGATCGGCTCCAAAGGCCTCCCCGTCGAGCTCGGGGTCGGGGAGATAGACGTCTGCTTTCGCCGGCGGCGACGGCAGCGGACTGCGAATCCAGCGCTCGATGGGGCATTCGTCAACGAAGCCAAACTGGCGGTAAAGAGGCGCGCCCATTTCGGTGGCGTCGAGCTTGACGGTTTCGACGCTCCCCAAATGATCGAGCGCGCGCTGCATCAAGGCTCGGGCGAAGCCTCGTCCGCGATACTCGGGATGTGTCAGAACCATGCCGATCCAGGCAAGCCGCGTCCCGTAGGGGATGGTCGTCGTGGTGGCCACAACGTTACTGTCTGCCTCGATCGCGAAACAGCCGTCCGGGTTCATCTCGATCGCCAGCCGCCAATCATCCGCCGTCTGATTCCAGCCGGCGGATTGGCTGAGCGCGCAGGCGTCCGGAACGTCGGCGAGCGTCAGCATCCTGGCGCGGATTGACATGTTTCCGGGTCCGATCCTACCATGCGGATGTGCTGGTGAACGACGAGGCTGCTCTGCAGGATCTTCTCTCCACTCCTTCCGACGCCGACCGCGCGGCTTTGGCCGGAGTTCGCGAAATGATCGTCATCGGCGCGGGCGGAAAAATGGGCCCGAGCCTTGTCGCCCGAGCGCGCCGGGCTGCGCCGCACGCGAACATCATCGCGGTGACGCGCGAAACGTGTGATTTACTCGATCGCCGTCAGGTCGGTGCGCTGCCGGATTCCAAAAATGTCGTTTTCTTGGCCGGGCGGAAGTTCGGTTCTACCGGCAATGAGGGTCTCACCTGGGCCACGAACGCGCTCATTCCCGCGTATGTCGCCGAGCGCTATCGAAACGCGCGGATCGTCGCGCTGTCCAGCGGAAACGTCTATCCGCTCACGCGCGACGGCGCGACTGAGCGGACTCCTCCCGAGCCTGTCGGCGAGTATGCGCAATCGGTGCTGGCGCGGGAGCGCATGTTCGAGTATTTCTCTTCGCGCAATGGCACGCGTGTCGCGCTGCTGCGGTTGAACTACGCCATCGATCTTCGCTACGGCGTGTTGCTCGATCTCGGCCAAAAAGTCTTCGCGCGAAAGCCGGTTTCGCTGGCGATGGGATCGGTCAACGTGATCTGGCAGGGCGATGCGAATTCGGTCGTATTGCGCGCGCTCGCGATGGCGGCATCCCCACCGTTTGTGTTGAACGTCACCGGGCCGGAGATCCTGCGTGCCCGGGACATTGCAGTCCTGTTCGGGCAGATCTTCGGCGTCGAGCCGATCTTCGAAGGCGTCGAAGCAGAAACCGCTCTGCTCAGCGACGGGCGTTTATGCGCGCGGCTGATGGGTGCGCCGTCGGTGAGCGTGGACGAGATGATCGCCATGGTGGCCGGCTGGATTCGCGCCGGGCGCGCGACGCTCGATAAGCCGACGCACTTCGAGGTCCGCGATGGAAAATTTTGATTGGCGCGCGAGGCTGCGCGCGGGCGTGGTGATTCCCGCTCATCCATTGGTTCTGACTAAAGAGCGCAAGCTCGACGAAGAGCGGCAGAGCCGTTTGACGCGTTATTACGTCGACTCCGGTGCGGGAGGCGTCGCCGTGGGCGTCCATACCACTCAGTTCGCCATCCGGGAACATGGACTCTTCGAACCGGTGCTCGCGTTAGCTGCCGCGAAAGCGGCTGGTGTAATCAAAATCGCCGGCGCGTTCGATGTGAAGGAAGCGGCCGTCGCGGCCCGGCTCGGCTATCATGCGGCCCTGGTGATCCCCCGGCGCGGCGAATCGCCGGACGATCTGCTTGCGCGCGCCCGCCATGTCGGAGAAGTGCTGCCCCTGATCGGCTTTTACTTGCAGCCCGCGGTCGGCGGATGCGTTCTGAACCGTGAATTCTGGGCCCGATTCGCCGCGATGGAGTGCGTCGTGGGCATCAAGGTTGCACCGTTCGACCGCTATCGCACGATTGACGTTCTCGACGGCGTGATCGACTCCGGCCGCGCGGGGGAGATCGCGCTCTACAGCGGCAACGACGACCACATCGTGCTCGACTTGATGACGAGCTATCGCGGTCTCCGTTTCGTCGGCGGGCTGCTGGGGCAGTGGGCGGTCTGGACCAGGAATGCGGTTAAAATGCTTGGATCGATTCAAGAGAATCCCACGGCACCGAAACTCCTCAAGCTTGCCGGCGAGCTCACTGCCGCCAACGCGGCGATATTCGACGTTGAGAATGGATTCAGGGGCTGTATCGCCGGTGTCCACGAGGTCCTGCGGAGGCAGGGCTTGATGGAAGGCATCTGGTGCCTCGATCCACACGAGGGCTTATCGCCTGGGCAGGCGGAAGAAATCGACCGGGTGTATGCGATGTTTCCACACCTGGCGGACCATTCGGCCGGATGAGCCGGGAACGGTGTCCTGGGCTTGGTCTTGTGGCAGAGCACCTTACGCGTCAGATCGGTGTCGTATGTTTATACTATTTTTCCCCGCAGACGGGGAAATCCTGGCACAGTGTGAGCCGGGTATTACGAAACTCTGACAGTTGCTTCCGGCAACTCTGTGGAAGAATTATACGTGTACACCTCTCTCCCGACGATTATCCAGGGCGGCATGGGCGTTGCCGTGTCGAACTGGCGGCTAGCCCACGCCGTCTCCTCGCTAGGGCAACTCGGAGTCGTATCAAGCACCGCGCTCGATCAGGTTTTCGCGCGTCGTCTGCAGGATGGCGATCCCGGCGGCTTCATGCGCCACGGGCTGGATCATTTCCCCTTCCGTGAGATGGCGGAGCGCGTCTGGAGCGACTACTTCATCCCGGGCGGCAAGCCCGCTTACGCTTCGTATGAGAAATCGCCCGCCTTCGAGCTGAACACGCCCCGCCCGAGGCAGGAACTGTGTATCGTGGCGAATTTCGTCGAGGTGTTTCTGGCCAAGGAAGGACACGGCAACCCGGTCGGCATCAATTGCATGGAAAAAATTCAGCTCCCGTTCCTGCCGTCGATCTACGGGGCGATGCTGGGCGGCGTCGATTACGTGCTGATGGGTGCCGGGATTCCTCTGAAGGTTCCCGCCGTGCTGGACGGACTCGCCTTTCATGAAGCAGTTTCGTATCCGTTGCCCGTAACGGGCGCGACGGATGCGGACGACACCACCATCCACTTCGATCCGCGCGATTTTATGGAATTCTCGATGGTTCCTTTGAAGCGGCCGATGTTTCTGCCGATCATCGCCTCCAACACGCTTGCGGTGACAATGCTCAGGAAGGCCAACGGCCGCGTCGACGGGTTCGTGATAGAGGGTCCCACGGCGGGCGGCCACAATGCTCCTCCGCGCGGGAAATTGCAGTTGAACGAGGCGGGCGAACCCATATACGGCGAGCGTGACGTTGTGGATCTGGCCAAGCTCCGCGAACTCGGCGTGCCGTTCTGGCTGGCCGGCGGATACGGCAGTCCGGACAAGATCAGGGAAGCTCTGGCCGAGGGCGCGGCGGGCGTGCAAGTGGGGACGGCGTTCGCGTTCTGTGAGGAATCGGGGCTGACGGAAGATTATCGCGTGTCGGTATTGGAGAGCGTGGCGCGGGGGACGGCCCGGGTGAAGACGGACCCGGTTGCCTCGCCCACGGGATTTCCCTTCAAAGTGGCTCGTGTGGTGGGGTCGAATTCAGAGGACGAAATGTTCGAGGAGCGGCCTCGCATCTGCGACCTCGGATATCTGCGCGAGGCCTACAGAACCGAGGACGGCTCGATCGATTATCGCTGCTCGGCGGAGCCCGTGACGACGTACGTCGCAAAGGGCGGCAAGCTCGAAAATACCGTGGGTCGCAAGTGCCTGTGTAACGGCCTGATGGCGAACATCGGGCATCCGCAGGTGAGGGCGGGGAATCGGGTGGAACGGGGCCTGATCACGTCGGGCGACGATGTGACGGAACTGGCTCAGTTCTTCCCGCCGGATGGGATTCTGTACACGGCGGAGGATGTGGTGCATCGGCTGCTGGAAGGCGTCGCGGCAGCGTCGGTGAGGGTTGAGGAAGAAGTCTTGCAGGAGCGGTGAGTGCCAAAGCTGTTTAAAAAGCGGCTGCCGCCAAGATTGGCCGCCCCACATTCCGGCCCGACCACATCGTGCCTCTTGCAGTCCTCGCGATTTCTTGGCTGCCGGTTTGACGGGCCTTTTGAAATCCTAACTTAGCCGCTACACGGCGGAGTTCCTCCGCGCGAGCACTATGCATGGACGATGGCCGTTGTGTCCTGGGGCATTGGAAGCCCGCTCTCGTTGTGCTCTGCTTCGATGATCTCGAATACCTTCGCCAGTTCCGCCAAAGCTTCTTCGGCCGTCGCCATCAAGGCATGGCACCCTGGAACCGGCGGAATTTCCGCCACCCACCCATCCGGGTGGTTTCGATAAAGCACCACTTTACAATCGTCGAAGTTCACTCCTTCAAATTTAGGGCAAGAGGCACTGCTTTGGTATACTCCTACCGATCATGACCACCACCGAAATCCTCTACGACGTCTCGGAAGGCATCGCGACCATTACCCTCAACCGGCCTGACAAGCTCAACGCATGGACCGGGCAGATGGGCATCGAGGTTCGCGAGGCGATGGAGGCCGCGCAGGCAGACTCGAATGTTCGCGTGATTATCCTCACCGGAGCAGGCCGCGGATTCTGTGCGGGCGCAGATATGTCCCTGCTTACGGAACTGGCCGCGAAGGGTCACGATGCGGCGGCGGCGCAGGTGCTCGGGCATCAGAGGCAATCCAAATTCGGCGAGGACGAGCGGCCCGACTATCTGGGCACGTATTCGTACTTCCCGTCGATCAAGAAGCCGGTGCTCGCGGCGATCAATGGCCATGCTGTGGGCCTTGGATTCATTTTGTCGCTCTATTGCGACCTGCGGTTTGCATCGTCGGAGGCCAAGTTCGGCACGGCGTTCGCACGGCGCGGGCTCATTGCCGAATATGGGGTAGCGTGGATTCTGCCGAGGCTGATCGGGCCTGCAAACGCGCTCGATCTGCTGCTATCGGCGCGCATCATCGACGCTGCGGAGGCGCAGCGCATGGGACTGGCCAATCGCGTATTCCCCGCGGAAACGTTCATGCAAAATGTCCGCGAATATGCGCTCGATCTGGTGAAGCTGGTCTCACCCCGATCGATGGCGGTCATCAAACGGCAGATTTATCACGGTCTCTTACAGACGCTCGAAGAAGCGGCCGCAAACGCAGAGGAAGAAATCCTCAAGAGCCTGCGTTCCGAGGACTTTAAAGAGGGCGTGGCCCACTTCGCGGAGAAGCGTCCGGCGAAATTCACAGGCCGATAATCCCCTAGACGGACAGTTTGTAGCGAAACCGGACAGTGGAAAACAGGACAAATCCCTTTCTCGACCGTAAGTTGTAATAAACCTTGACCTTCGTTCGTCCCCTTGTCGACGATAATGGAGTGGAACGGGAATTGCACTCGTCTCGTAGTCGTTAAGAGAACCTTATCTAAACCAATGAATTGCATCCGAAGTGTTTTCTTCTTGTTGTTACTGAGCTTTACGGCGTTTGGACAGTCCTCCGAGGTGCGGATCGACATGCCCAAGCCGGTCCCGGTGGTGGGTCCGCTGTTGCGGCCTTTTCACTTTGAAAGACGCATCTTTTCACCCGCCAATTTGCAGAACACGCCTCGGCTGGAATCGCTGGTGCGAGCCGGGAACTTGTATCTATCGGTGCGCGATGTAATCGCTCTGACGCTTGAGAACAACCTCGACATTGCGATTCAGCGCTACGGGCCGTTCATGGCGCAGGAAGTTCTGCGTCGCGCCAACGGCGGTGGCCTGCTGCGAAGTGACATTAACACCGACATCATCGCCGGGCCGCAGAGCGTGAGCACGGCGGGCGTCAGCAGCGCAGGGAGCGGACTCGCGACGGGCGCGGGCGTGGGATCGACGGCCGGATTCGTCATCGGCTACGGCCCCAATCCTCCGAACCTCGATCCGAGCATCACCGCGCAGTTGCAGTTCGCGCACATCACCGCTCCCCAGACCAACACGATCGCTACGGGAACCACGGCACTGGTGACGGACTCGCGATATTACTACTTCGCCTATTCGCAGTCGTTCATCACCGGGACCTCGATTCAGGGATCGTTCACCAGTTCCCACAACGACATCAACAGCCCCTATCAGCTCTTGAACCCGGCGACGTCGGGCACGATCGATTTCAACATCAGCCAGAACCTGCTGCAAGGCTTTGGCAAGGCCGTCAACAACCGCAACATTCGCGTGGCAAAGAACAACCTGAAAGTGATGGACCTTACGGTGAAGCTGCAGGTGATTACCACCATCTCCGCCGTGATGAATCTGTACTGGGACCTGGTGAGCTTCAATGAAGACCTGCGCATCAAGAAGCAGGCCCTTCAACTCGCGCAGCAGTTGTACGACGACAACGTGGAGCAGGTGAAATTGGGGACGCTGCCTCCCATCGAGGTGACGCGCGCGGCGGCCGAGGTTTCGCAGCGCAAGGAAGACCTGCTGATTTCCGAAACGAATCTGGCCCAGCAGGAGACGGTGCTGAAAAACGCGCTAAGCCGTAATGGTGTGGAGAGCGTCTGGCTGGATCAGGTGCACATTATTCCGCTCGACAGCTTCGAGATTCCCAAGTTGGACGACGCCAAGCCGGTGGCCGACCTGATTCAGGAGGCGCTGGAAAACCGCCCGGAGATCGTGCAGACCAGGATCAATCTTGAGAGCAGCAAGATCAACGTCCAGGGAACGAAAAACAGCTTGCTACCGTCGTTCGGCGCGTTCGCGGACATGAACAACCAGGGGTTGACCGGTCCGGTGAATCCAAACTACAACGGATGCTGCGGCCCGGTGAATCCGTACTTCGTTGGCGGGTACAGTAATTTGCTGGCCCAGGAGTTCCGCCGCAATTTTCCTAACTACTCCGCCGGTTTCTCGATCAATATTCCGCTGCGCAACCGGCAGGCGCAGGCCGACTACGCCATGGATCAACTGACCATCCGGCAGAAAGAGCTTCAACTGCAGCGGTCGGTGAACCAGATCCGCGTCGATGTGAGGAACGCTGTGATCGGACTGCAGCAGGCGCGAGCGCGGTATGAAACGGCGGTCGCCACGCGCAAGCTCGCAGAGGAAAGCCTCCGGGCGGAGCAGGAGAAGTTCAAATACGGCGCCAGCGGCACCGACGTCACTACGGTGATCAACGCCCAGAAGGACCTGGTGAACGACCAGACGCTGGAAGCGCAGGCGATGGCGAATTACACGCATGCGAGGATCTCCTTTGACCAGGCGGTGGGCCGGACCCTGGATGTGAATCATGTGTCGATGGATGAGGCGATGTCGGGACGCGTGGCGCGCGAATCCGTCCTGCCGGCGTCCGTTACGGGAGAAAAGAAATGAGGCGCGTACTCGCGGTCTTATGCGTTTGCGCGACGCTTCGCGCACAGGCGCCGGTAGTGAGCCGGCCCACGACGCCCGTGTGGTGGAGGCCCTACGTTCCGTCGAGCATCTCCTCGACACGGATGACCAATTCGCAGCGCATTCATTCCTTGATGCGCACGGGCAAGCTGTACTTGACGCTGCAAGACGCGATTGCGCTGGCGGTGGAGAACGATCTGAACCTGGAAGTGGCGCGCAACGGTCCGGAGAACGCGGAATGGGCTCTGCAACGCGCAACTGCAGGCGGCGCGCCCCGCGGAGTCTCGAGCGCGCAGGGTCAGATCGGCGGCGCGGACTCCGGCCTCGGCGTGCTGGGCACGGCAGCCAGCGCAGGCATCAGCGCTGGCGGCGCGGGCAGTGCGAGCAATGGCGGCGGGGGCGGCGTCACCACGTCGCAGATCGGCACCACGGCTCAGGTGATGGACCCGTTCTTCCAAAACCAGAGCAGTTTTTCGCACATCACCTATCCCCAGACCAACCAGGCTCTGAGCGGCGTGGACGCGCTTGTGGCTGGACAGCGCATTTACAACAATCTGATCCAACAGGGTCTGCCGACGGGCGGCTTCGTACAGCTGAAAAGCTATGAGCAGTACCTGCATGAGAACTCGCCCGGCGATCAGTTCAATCCGGCTGTCGCGCCGTACCTGCAGTTGAGCACGCAGATTCCCGTATTTCAGGGGCGGGGCTTCGCGGTGAACTCGCGGCAGATTAAAGTTGCGCTGAACAACAAGACATCGGCTCGGGAAACGTTCCGGGCGCAGCTCGAAAGCCTCGTGTCGAACGTCGTGAACTCGTACTGGGATCTGGTGAGTGACGGCGACACGCTGAAGTCTCGCCGCGAAGCGTTGGATATCGCGCAGAAGTTTTACGACGACACCAAGGGACAGATCGAGCTCGGCTCGATGGCGCCAGTGGAGTTGCCCCGCGCGGCGGCAGAGCTGGCGGCGCGCAAGCAGGACGTGGGCATCGCGGAGGCGACTGTCCGCCAGCAGGAGGCCCTTCTGAAAGATCAAATGACAAGGGCGCCGGACCCCGAGATCGACGCCGCGGAAATCATCACGCTGGACCGCATCGACGTGCCAGCCGAGGATAATCTTCCTCCGCTGCGGGATCTTCTCGTCAGGGCCCTGGCCAAGCGGCCGGATATGGCGATCGCCAAAATGAGAGATGAAAGCGCGGCTCTCTCCAGCCTCGGCACGAGGGATGCTTTGTCGCCGACCGGGATCGCCTACGCGCAGGCCTACAATCGCGGCGCGGCGGGAACGCCTCAGGAGGTTCCCGGACATCAGCCGAATCCGTACTTCGCCGGCGGATACGGCACGGCTATGGGTCAGGTGTTTCGCAATAACTTTCCCAGCGAGGCGGGGGGATTCTACTTCCGCGCCCAACTGGGCAACCACCAGCCGCAGGCCGACTACGGCGTGGAACAGCTGCAGTTGAAACAGAGCGACGTCAGCAGCATGCGCGACAAGAACGCGATCCTGGTGGAAATTTCCAACGAAATGATCGCCCTCAAGCAGGCGCGCGCACGCTATGTGACGGCTGTGGAGGGGCTGAAGCTGCAGCAACAGCTCCTCGAAGCCGAGCGGAATCGCTTCTCGTTCGGCACCGGCACCACCAGCGCGATCATCGTGGCGCAGCGCGCTGTCGTCGCCGCGCAGACAACGCTGGTGAGCAGCCTGTCGGCCTACGTTCGCGCGAAGACCAACCTCGACAAAGCGCTCGGAGAGACGCTCGAAGTAAATAAGGTCTCGGTGGATGAAGGTCTGGACGGCCGCGTCGCGCGTGAGTCGAAGGCTCCCTAAGTGCTTCTGCGGTGTGCGAGGAGAGCATTGATATCAGCGCTCTCCAGCACGCGCTTGGGCGCTCCCTGGCGTGCGGCTTTGATCATCGCCCGGCCGAGGATCTCGCTGGTGGTCGCGTATTTTGGAAGGTATTTCAGCAACAGCGGATTCAGCGGTGCCAGGATCTTATAGAGGATGCGGTAGAGCGCTGTCTTCGACTGAATGCCGTGCAAGGGCTGGATGAATCCCGGCCGGAACATGTACGCGGCTTTGAATGGCATCTGGAGCAGGGCATTCTCCGTTTCGCCTTTCACGCGAGCCCACATCTGGCGTCCGGCGCTGTCCGTGCCTGCGCCGGAGATAAAGCAGAACGTCATGCCGGGATTCAGCTCTGCCAGCGTGCGGGCCGCGCCTACCGCGTAATCGTAGGTGACATGCCGATAGTCCGCCTCCTTCATGCCGACCGAAGAGACGCCCAGGCAGAAGAAGCAAGCGTCGTAGCCCGACAGGCGATCCCGGATGGGCGTCAGATCCGCAATGTCGCGATGGAGAACTTCGGTGAGCTTCGGATTGGTCTGTCCGGTCGCGCTGCGGCCGATGGAGAGAATCTTTTCGATGCCGGGATCAAGCAGGCATTCGCGCAGCACGCCCTGACCCACCATGCCGGAGGCTCCGAACAGAATTGCGTTCATGCGATCCAGCTTGCCACAACCAATGAGCCAGTTCGTCGCTGCTACGGACGTTTCTCAGAAACCGGGCGTCCGGCCACCCACGCCTTATACGGAGCGACGACCTGGACGTCCGGGAGCATGCACTTCACCGTGAAATCCTTGAGGGCGCCCGCGCCGTTCGCGGGAGGAACGAGAAACTCCACCAGGTACTGGTTGGCCAGGTGCGTGGCGATATCGGCCAGAAACGGCGCCAGCGACGGCAAAGGCCCGAACGTCGTGAAATAAGCCTCGCCGCCGGTCTCGTCCGCCACGTGAGCCAATTGCACTTGTCCCGCGTACAGCTTGGTGAAATCGCGCGCCGTATAATCCGCGCTCGGGTGATAGATGGCGTACACCGTGATGCCGGCTCGCTGCGCTTCTTCAATGGCCGATTCCGCGTTGGGATCGGGAGCGTTATCCTGAACGGCCGGATCGAAGCCGTTGGAGATCATGACCACCGCGCGCCGCGCCGAGCCCTTCGGCCAGCCGCGAATCAGCTCCGCCAGCGCTCGGAACGGGCTCGCGGGTTTGCTTCCGGATGGCGCGTTGAGAGCGTTCATGGCGCGTTCGTGGTCCGGGGAAGGTGTTTCCGCGATCCGGATCTCGCCGCTCTGAATGTAGGCAACGCCCACAGAGGTTGTCGCAGGCTGCGCGCCGATGAAGCGCCGCAACTCCGCTACCTTCGAACCCGGATCGCAATCCGAGCACTGATCTACGGTGATGTATAGCTCCAGCGCGGCTCGGTCGCCGCGCAGAGGCGTCACGCGAACAATCGGCAGGGTGTCGATCTGTTGTGTGATCTTCAAATGCTCGCGCCCGATGAGCGGAGGTTGGTTTCCATAGACGTGGCCCACAGAGACCACGATTTGCGCGGGCACGTTCCCGGCGCGGGCCGTCTGCCCGTGCAGGGAAATAGAGCACACCATCCCGGCAATAGCTGCAAGTCTGCGCATAATCGTCCTCCTTCAGCGTCCGCTATAAAGAAGGCATGCGAAGGACCACAATGCGCAGATGCGTAAACGGCCTGAAGTGAAGCGTTTGGATGAGACATGCGGGAACCCGTTCAAAAGAACTGGGTGCCTACGCGCAGCGCAAAATCGAGGAAGGGAATATGGTGCGCCCGACAAGATTCGAACTTGTGGCCTTTTGCTTCGGAGGCAAACGCTCTATCCAGGCTGAGCTACGGGCGCGCGCAAATTACGGTACCTTAATTCTAACAGCCCCCGGGGATTTGGTAAACCTCACAATTCAAAGGAACGTCACAAGACTGGGGTGCATCGTACTGCATGAGACGAGGCGAATGAGAACAAGACTAGGACAGGCAGCGGTTTTATTTTCTGTTTTTTGTGGAGCGCAGGCGTTCGGGCAATCGCTGGCATGGGATACGAGCGGCAATGGCATGCTCAGCGGAACCTATTACTTTCGCGATGTTGCCTGGCCTTACACGGCAAACGGTTTCGGTGGTTACGCGGCTTTCGGTAACATCACCTTCAACGGAACTGGGACTTACACAATCGCCACCGCCACCGGGCTGATCGTGGGACAGGGGTCGGGCCAGGTCGGGCCTCTCACCGGAAGCTACTCAATCAACGCTGCAGGATTTGGGTTTCTGTCGGATCCCCTTCCCCCCCTTCTTGGTGGAGGAAGCGGACCGCAGATCCGCGGCATGGTTTCCAACGGTGTCTTCATCGGAACAGCTTCCGAAGCCGGATACAGCGACCTGTTTATCGCCGCCCTGGTTCCCTCTCCCGCGCCGACGGCTTCCACCTTCAACGGTTCCTACTCCATGGCGTACTCCAATTATTCCAGCCCTCTCAACGGTGATCCCTATGACGCCCAATTCACCTTGAGCGCCAATGGCGGAGGAACCTTTTCGACGTCGAACCTGAACGGATTTTACGGAGGATCGAACGGAGCCGGGTCGGTCTCGCAGTCGGTCGGCAGTGCGAAATACACGGCCAGTGGCGGAGCGATCGTTTTGAATTTCCCCACGCTCAGTTCAAGCACGACGCTCTTGTCCGGGCAGGAGTATCTGTACTTCTCGTCCGACGGCAATTTCGTATTCGGCGGATCGCCGACCCAGGCCGATGTGTTTATCGGCGTCAACACCTCCACGGGCGGGACGCCGCTGATGAGTAGTCCCCTGTTCTACGACGCTGGCGTCTATGCTTACGTCGACAGCGGCGGCTTTGAGGACTTTGACACCTACTACGGCTCGTTCAGCGTGAGTAACGGCGCTGTGATTCAGCATTTGCGAACGTTCTCGTTGGGGTTGGGCGGGGCGGCCGACTCGATCACCACCGACAGTGCGCCCACTACCGCTGGCTCGACCTACACTGATGGCCTTTATAACTACACCATCGGGGATGGTGGAAAAGTCCGAATTGGATTCGGATTGCCCCCGTTTCTTGGAATCGATGTCTCGCTCGCATCCCCCAGTTTCAGCGGAACGGGCGTGTATTTGAACCCCACCGGCGTGGTGAATGCGGCGAGCTACGCGCCCTTCACGACGGGTGTGTCGCCCGGCGAATTGCTCGTGCTGACGGGTACGAATCTCGCCCCGAATGCAACCATTGGACCGGGGGACATCGCGCAGACGGCGACGTTTCCGACTATTCTGAACGGAGTGAAAGTGCTCATCGATGGGATTCCCGCCCCGCTCTATTACGTCAGCGCGACGCAGGTCGCCGCGATTGTGCCTTTTGCGGCGAACCAGTTCACTCTGGCCAGCATCCAGGTGAACAACAACGGTGCTTTATCCAAGACGCTGACGGAATTTGTAAGCCCGGGAGTTGCGGGCATCTTCACCAATCCGGCGAATGGCCTCGGCTATGCGGCGGCGCTGCACGCGGACTACTCGCTCGTCACTCAGAGCAGTCCCGCTCAGCCGGGCGAGTACATTTCGGTATACCTTACCGGGCTCGGCACGGTGTATCCTCCAAACCAGGACGGCGCGCCCGGCTCGTCCGATCCCAACTCGCTGAACAACACTGCGAATACAATTACGGCGAGCATCGACAGCTTTACGGGGACACAGACGGCGGCATCGGTACTTTATGCGGGGTTGGCCCCTGGTTATGCGGGCTTATATCAGGTCAACATCCAGATTCCGACGGGTGTTACCGCTGGCGACAATTTTCTGGAAATCGACGTGGCGAACTCCTCGGGCGTGATGGTTTCGACGGCTGAGGAGGCTCTGATCCCCATCGGCTCAGGATCGGCCACGGCCAATGCGGTGCGGCCGAAAGAACAAGATGGCCAAGGTCAGAATGCCGGCAAGCATTGGAAGGCCAGACCAAGCCAGAGACAAGTTGTTCCTCAAGCCGTACAGCCCTAACAGGGACGCGGCCAGATCGAAGGCGCCAACGATTCGCAGACCTGTCTTTGGCTGACGCAGAAGCAGCGCTGCGAAGAGGCCCAGGGCCAGGGAAGCCAGCGCCCATTTCATCAAGGCCGGATGGCGGATGGCGTCGATCTGGTCTTGTGTGGTTTGGCTGAGGGGCAGATCAACCAGCCGCAGGATAGCGAAGTTTTCGATCACATCGCTCGCCGCCGCGAGCAGTCCCAGCGCCGCGGCGAACCAGGCCATGCGCCCGAGCATCATCGCCATGAGGACGAAGAGAGCGGCATAGCAGGCGATGAATCCAAAATCGGCGTATTGCTTGAGCCGCATCGCCTCTCGATCCGGGCTGGGGGAATCGCTCAGGATGGCGTCGACCTCGGAGGCGTTCTGTACCACCTCCATCGCAAGAACGGGGTTGGTGATGCCGCGCACGGGGCGTGAAGCGCTGGAAAAATAGGGCGGCCCGGAAAGCACGGCGGTGGCGGCGAGCGTGAGCACGGCCAGAGTCCCGACAAACGCTTTGAGGTTCATGCCGGGGACGATTACCCCACCAGCCGAGCGGCGTCTTTCGCGAAATACGTGAGAATAATGTCCGCTCCCGCACGCCTGATCGATGTAAGCGACTCCAGGATCGCCCGGTCCAGATCCAGCCAGCCTCTTTGCGCCGCCGCGACGATCATGCTGAATTCGCCCGACACCTGATAGGCCCCGATCGGGACAGGGAAGCGATCCTTGGCCATGCGGATCAGGTCCAGATAGGGCATCGCGGGCTTGACCATTAGCAGATCCGCGCCTTCTTCCAGATCCAGTTCCATCTCGTGCATCGCTTCGCGGGCGTTGGCCGGATCCATCTGGTAGCTGCGGCGGTCGCCGAACTGCGGCGTGGATTCCGCGGCTTCGCGAAATGGCCCGTAAAATACCGAGGCATATTTCGCCGAATACGCAAAAATCGGGGTGTTGGAAAATCCGAATGCGTCGAGCGAATGCCGGATCGCGGCGACGCGCCCGTCCATCATGTCCGACGGCGCCACCATGTCTGCTCCCGCGCGGGCGTGCGAAACGGCGGCCTCCGCCAGCCAGCCGAGCGTGGCATCGTTGTCCACCTGGCCGTTGACGATCTTTCCGCAGTGGCCGTGGCTGGTGTACTCGCAATTGCAGACGTCGGTAATGGCCAGCAAATCAGGCACGGCCTTCTTCACCGCGCGCACGGCCCTCTGTACGATGCCGTTTTCATCGTACGCCCCGGATGCGTTTTCATCCTTTGTTTCCGGGATTCCGAACAGAATCACTCCCCCAATGCCGAGGGCGTGTGTCGCCTCGCACTCCTTCACCAATTCGTCGATCGAGAGTTGATAGTTTCCCGGCATGGAGCTGATCTCGCGGCGTACTCCTTCGCCGGGGCAGGCAAACAGCGGCAGAACGAGCTGAGACGGCTCCAGGTGAGTTTCGCGAACCAGGCGGCGCATCGGCTCGGAAACGCGCAGCCGTCGTTTTCGATGGATCGGGAAGGACATGGTGCCTTCATTATACGAGCGCCGCGTGGCGGGCGGGGGTCGGCTGCACGGGCGAGGCCGCCTGTAGGGAATATCCTACGAGAAAAATGGTAATATCCCGATATAGAAACCGCATATTCTTCGGTTAATATGTTTCCTAATACGTTTCAAGCGGAGCGTTGAGCCAGAATGCCGTGGGCGAATATCGTCGAAGAAATTAGAAGCGGACGCGAGGAAGCCTCCGAACTGCTGTACACGGCAGTGCTGGATTGCGCCCGTCCGCATCTGTTTCAAAGCGTGGATCCTCAAGCGGTCGAGGATCATATCCAGGAGATTCTCCTGATTGTGCTCTCCGCCGTACGGCGCGGAGATTTGCGCGATCCGCTTTGTTTAATGGGGTTTGTGCGTACGGTGACGAGGCGTCAGATTGCGGTTCACATCCGGCGGACCATCGCGAACCGCCGGCGGCTGATTTCGGTCGAATCCGCAGCCGCGCCGATGGCCCCGGCCGAGCAATCCCCTGACGTACGTCTGGCGGCCCGGGAGAGAATCTCCGCGGTGCACACGGTTTTAGGCCATCTTCGGGCGCGGGACCGTGAAATTCTCGTGCGTTTCTATTTTGAGGAGCAGGACCCGCCGACAATTTGCCGCGAAATGGGCCTCACGGCTACGCAATTTCGCCTCTATAAATCGCGTGCGCTGGCGAAATGCGTGGAATTGAGCCCCCGGCGCCGCGGCGCGGTTCAGTCCACCAAACCGCTGCGGATCGCGTAGCGCGCGAGTTCTGCGTTGGTGCGCATCTTCATTTTTTCGAGGGCCCGGGCGCGATAGGTGCTGATGGTCTTTACGCTGAGCGACGTTTCCTGGGCGATTTGGGAGACAGTCTTTCCCGAAGCGATCTGGCAGACCACGTGATATTCGCGGTCGGACAGGATCTCGTGCGTCGGACGTTCCGTTCCGGCTTCCACGGCGTTGGCCAGCACCTCGGCCAGCGCCATGCTTAGATAGCGCTTGCCCGCGAGGATACGGCGGATGGCGCCCACCAGTTCCGTGGCTGCGCTGCTCTTGGTGAGGTATCCGTTGGCGCCGGCCTTGATGGCCCGGACGGCGTAGACCTCTTCCGAGTGCATGCTCAGCATCAGCACCGGAAGAGCAGGCCTCCTCTTGCGAATTTCCTGCAGCAATTCAAGGCCGCTTCTTCCCGGCATGACAATATCGAGCACGACTGCGTCCCAGTGACGCTCGTCTATTTTTTGCAGCACCTGTTCGGCGGTTTCGGCCTCTCCCGGGGGGCCAAAACCAGGTTCACGTTCCAGAACATAGCGAAGACCACTTCGAAGCAGGGGATGGTCATCGGCGACGAGTATATGAATCAAGAAAATTCCTTGTTGAAGTTCAGCTATCTATCTCAGCCCCCGAACTGGATAGTGTAGCGGATTTGGCCAACAACTTGCTGCTATAGGGCGTAATGAGTGCGTCGGTCGTTACAGAATAAGAGGTTTAGAAGTGATTCGGAAAATCCTCTCGGCCGTAGCCCAGTAAAAGTTACCGATTTGCCGTAAGAATGCGGCAAACAAAGAGATCCCGTGGTTGCTCCCGCGGGCGCCGATTCCCGGGTTGGCGTTTTCTTCGCTGACCCGGGAGATCGGTAGTAGACTGTTTTTAGGGGAGAAGATAAGATGAAACTCACGATCAAGATCGCAGCCATCGCAGCATTGAGTCTCGTCGGAACCGCGTGCGCAACCAAGAAGTACGTTGCACAGACTGTCGCACCCATCGACGCGCGGGTAACCGGAACCGAAACGAAGAACACCGAACAGGATAAGCAAATCGCTGAGCAGGCTAAGAATATCGAGGAGCTCGATCGCGGCCTTTCGCGGACGCGTGAGCAGTTGAAGGACACTGATTCCAAGGCGATCGCCGCCGGCGATGCCGCCGCCAAGGCCGATCAGAAGGCCGACGGGGCGTGGAAAGCCGCCGATGGAGCCAAGAGCCTGGCGCAGCAGGGCCTGGACGCCAATGCGCAGTTGGCCCACACCGTCGACGCGATGAACAAGTACCAGGTTCTGAAAGCTGAAACGGTGCTATTCGCGGTGAACCATTCGACGCTGACGGACGAAGCCAAGGCGCAGCTCGATGAACTGGCTAAGGCCTCCGCAGGCCTGGAGCGCTTCGTCATCGAAGTGCAGGGTTTTACGGACAAGACCGGCACGATGGAGATTAACGAGCGTCTCAGCCAGGCACGAGCCCAGGAAGTGGCGCGCTATCTGGCCAACGAACACAAGATTCCAGTGCGCAGCATTTCGCTGCTCGGTTCCGGCTATGCCCAGCCGGTGGCCGACGACAAGACGCGCGAAGGCCGCAAGCTGAACCGCCGCGTGGAAATCCGCCTGTATGTTCCGGAGGCGACGAACGCTTCCAAGGCTGTGGCCGCCCGCGCTGGCGCGCAGCAGTAAAAGGTTTTGAGGGCTAGGCCGCCGGACCCTCCGACCCGGCGGCCTTTTTCAGGGCAGGCGCTCGAGAAGGTCTTTTGCGAGGAGATCTGCACGCTTCGCTAAACTGACTGCCGTCAGAAGGTCTTCGTCCCGCGCCTGCTCTGCTTGTTTCCGGAACGTCCGGATCCTCTCCACAATTTCCCTCTGATCCGGAGTCAGACTTTTTCCCTCCACAATTGCCAAGGCGCGAGCCACACGTTCTAGGCTCTCTTCCAACGTCCGAGTGTTTTGCCGGAACTCCTCGGGCGTGAACATCTGCGCGAGCTTCGGCGGAGCTGCGGGCTCCGGCGCGGCGGGCGCTATCACCGGCTTGGGCGTGTCGATGTGCTGTGCCGGCCGCCTGGGCACGCGCTTGGGCGCTTCAGGAATCTCGCCGAAAGCCCCCGGAGTCATCTCCGGCAGCGAAGGTGGTGCCGCTTGATCCGCTGCGATCTGGGGCGGTTCAGGAAGCGGAGGAGGTTCCTGAGGAACTTTGGCGGCCGGCCGCGCCGGCGGCGGAATGAAGACACGCGCCTGTGTTTTCTGCCGCAGGCACGAGGTCGATGCCAGCGTCAGCGCCAGGATGCCGAAAATGGCCCGCGCGTTTCGCATCTCGTTCTATTTAAAGATCAAACATGCCGGACCAGCGCGGGAAACTGCATCTGAAAGGACGTCCCGCGTCCAAGCTCTGTTGAAAAATTGATAGTACCATTATGCAATTGAACCGCCCGGTACGTCATCGCTAAACCGATGCCGGAGCCCCTTTCTTTGGTGGTGAAGTAGAGCTGAAACACCTTGTCCCGCGCTTCCGGAGGGATGCCTGGGCCGTCATCGGAAACGTTCAGCGCAACAACCTTCCCCTCGCGCGAGACTCGCAGCCACAAGTTGCCGCCGCTTTTCATTGCCTCGATCGCGTTCAGGACCAGATTCAAGATCGCCTGCTTCAGCATATCGGCGTCGCCCCGGATCAGCGCCGGCTCAGATGCCGCCTCAAACCATACTTTGATGTTGGCGAGACTTGCCTGTGGCGTGGTCAGTTCGGCGACTTCCCGCGCGATGGAAGCCAGGTCCACTTCGGTGAGCTTCACGTCGACAGGCTTCGAGAAATCGAGGAACGTTTTCACCACGCGATCCAAGCGGCGGACCTCCTTGGTCAAGATGTCGATTTCGCCGAGGAGTTCCTCTTCCGGCTCGCCCAATCGCGCGCGCAGCAGATCCAGGCGCAGGGAGATGGCATTTAACGGATTCTTGATTTCATGCGCGACGCCGCTGGTGATGCGGCTGATGGCGGCCAGCCTCGACGCCACGTCCAGTTCCGTGGCCATGCGATCCAGCAGTCCGTCGAGGTTATTTTGGAGCTCCACCGCCTGTTCCCGCGCGCCGCGAAATTCCTCACCCAGGACGTTCAATTTCCCTTCCACGGCAGCGAATTCGGGCGCGGGGTTTACCTGCGTGTCGGCGCTGAGAAAATTCCCCTGCACGATCCGGTCGATGGTGGCTTCGATCCGTTTGAGCGGCCGCAGCACACGGTTGCTCGCCAGCAGTGTGATGAGCACGGACAGCAGCAGCGCCGCGCCGGACACATAGCCAAGGGTGGCGATCTGCGCGACCACGGCCGCGCGCAGCAGCGCGCTCGAAACAATCACCTGAATGCGGAACAGCGGCTGCGCCTCGCCCTTCACGCCCAAGGGCACCAGGAACTGATAATCCGGACGCGCTTCGCGCAGAATCAGATCCCACAAGCGCCGGTAAAAAGGCCGTGCGCTCCAATCGGCGAACGAGGACAGAGTCACCATCGGCTTGCCGACGCCCAAGGGGTTCGAAGACGCGACAATCGTGCCCGCGGGTCCGGCGATGTTAATGTCCTCGATGGCCGGCGACAGCTTCAGCATGTTTACCAGCATCGTGGGAATGTCCGGGTCGGCGGACACGATGCCGGTCCACAAGGCCTTCACGGCGTCCATATCGGAGGGCGCGGGATAGGCCTCCGATTTCTGGCGGATGCGATCGGTGACAAAGGCCTTGGCCTGATCCGCGGCCAATTTGCTGTGCTCCAGCACTTCGGTCGAAAGCAGGTCCGCCAGGTTTGCCAGGTGAACCAGGGAAACGGCAATGGCCACCGCCGCCACCAGCACCACGATCAGCAAAACCAGGCGGATGCGCAGGGACATATTGATGGGCATCAGCGTCGTTTGCGGAAGCTGGACGCGAACGCGCACAATAATCTAAACTCCCGCGGTCTGCGCGCCATATTCCTTCAATTTATTGAAGAGCGTCTTCTGGCTGATGCCAAGCACCTCCGCCGCGCGGGTCTTGTTATGCCTGGTATGTTCGAGCGTCAACTCGATCAACGCGCGCTCCGCCTGCTCGATGGTGGAGCCCACGGGTATGCGCAGTTCCTCGCCACTGGCCGAAGCGGCGGCGGCAACCGGAGCGGCCGGCGCCCCACCGCCGAAGCCCGCCGCAAGATGCGCCGGCAAGATCGTGCCTTCGCTGGCGAGAATTACCGCGCGCTCCATCACGTTGCGAAGCTCGCGCACATTGCCCGGCCAGTGATAAGCGCGGAAGCGTTCCAGCACTTCTTTGGAAACATCGGTCACCTTCGTTCCGTGCTTGCGGTTTAGCTCGCCGAGCAGAGCGGATGCCAGCGCGGGCAGATCCTCCTTGCGCTCCCGCAAAGGGGGCAGGGGAATGGGGAACACGTTCAGCCGGTAAAACAGATCCTCGCGAAACTTGCCTTCGCGGATGGCGGCGTCCAGAGGCGCATTAGTAGCGGCAAGAATCCGCACGTCCAGCTGAATCTCGCTCTTGCCGCCGAGCCGGCGCACGCGCCCGTCCTCGAGCACGCGCAGCAGCTTAGCCTGCAAGCTCAGCGGCATGTCGCCGATTTCGTCGAGCAAGACGGTTCCGTTCTGCGCCAGTTCGAAGCATCCGGCGCGGCGGTCAACGGCCCCCGTGAAAGCGCCCTTTTCATGGCCGAACAGCTCGCTTTCCATGAGCGTATCCGGCATGGCCGCACAGTTTAACGCCACAAACGGTCCGCTGCGGCGAGGACTCAGCATATGAATCGCGCGCGCCGCCAGTTCTTTTCCCGTGCCGCTTTCCCCCGTGATCAGCACGGCGGCGCGGCTGGGCGCGACCTGCTGGATCAGGCTGAAGACTTCGCGCATCGTGGGCGAGGAGCCGACCATCTCACCCAGCAATCCCTGATTGCTCAACTGCCGTTCGAGGCGCTCGGCGTGTTCCGCGAGCTTCTCCTGGGCCGCCGCGCGTTCCAGCAGCAGGCGCAGCGCCTGCGACTGCACAGGTTTCTCCAGGAACCAGAAGGCTCCCAGATCGTGCACCATGTTGACGGCTGTTTCCAGGCTTCCGTACGCCGTTTGCACGATGGCTGGGGTGGCGTCGCCTTCGTCCTTCAAGCGCTTCAACAGTTCCTGCCCGTTCATGCGAGGCATGTTCAGATCCGTGACGATCACATGCGCGTTAAATGTGGCGTGCTTGTCCAGGGCTTCCTGTCCGTCGGCGGCCGTTTCCACGGCGTAGCCCCATAGCTTGATCATGCCCGCCAGCGCGGTGCGCTGGGACTCCTCGTCGTCGACCACCAGCACTCGTGTCAAATCCCGTTCGGTTTCCATCGGATACTTCCATTGTGACAGGTGACGCGCATGGTATCATGCCTGCCATGCAGGTCCGCCCCTCAACGAAGTTCATCAAACTGAGTTACGCGCTAAGCCTGATGCTGGCCGCTGCGCTTGGCGCGTATTTGAAAGCCAAAGGACCGTCCGATGCCCGGCTCTGGTGGATTCTGGGGGTGCCCGTGGGACTGATTCTGCTCACGGCGGCGCGTCATATTGGCAAGCGCCTGGTGAAGCTGGAAATTACAGGCGACCGGCTGCGCTATGAAGCCGGGTTGTTATCGAAATCGACGCGCACGCTGGAACTCGCGAAGGTGCAGGACGTGCGCGTGGATCAGACGCTCGGCCAAAGGATCGCCGGAGTGGGCGATTTATCGTTTGAAACGGCGGGGACGGGCAGCCGCATCGTGATCCGGTCGATCGACCGGCCGCAACTGGCAGCGGATCAAATCTTGGAGTTGGCCAAGGCGCAGCGAGCCAAGCCGGATGCTGGTAACGCTACGCCGCCGGCTCACGACTCTGTGTGAAAAGTGATCGGTTACAGGCCGGCCTTGGCCTCGTCCACCGTGGCGAAGAAGGGGAAAACGGTATCCAGGCGCGTGACGCGGAATGAGTCCCGCACCGTGCCTTTGGCGCCCACCATCCGCATGGCTCCACCGAGCTTCGCCAGTTGCCCGTACGTGTCGATGAAGCGTCCGATGCCGGTGGAATCGATGTGCGTCACGCCGCTCATCTCAAAAATCAGGCGAGTGCGGCCGTCCTTGAGCAACGCCGGCATCACGATGTCGAATTGGCGGCAATCCTCGCCCAGCATCAGCTTGCCGCGCAGGAATACGACGCTGATCGAACCCTCGCCATCGACCCTCTCCACTCCAAGCGCCATCTATTCGACCTTTTCAAACACTTCGTTATATGGCGTCGTCTTGCCGTCGGCTTCCACTTTGCTGCCCGCGATGGTGAGCGTCTTGCCATCGGCCGAAACGGTATACAGCGCCGTGTCCACGGCATTATAGCGAGACTTCTTCGTGACCTCGAACACCGTATCGTCCGCTTTTCTGCGCACTTTCGCCCCTCTCAGGATCTCGTGCACGTGCTTGCGGCCGACGTCCACGATGGTGATGTGGTCGTAGCCGTTCGCGCCGGTCACCGCGTAAGCCTGATCCTGGATGCGGGCGAAAAAGTTGACGCCCTGCTTGCTTCCATCGGCGGTGATCACGGCGGACTGGAAGCGGATGCCGTCCCGCTCGTCGAGGACGCGAATTTCTTCTTGCTTCGGAGCTTCGCTGGCGAACTTCGACCGGGCGACGCTCAGACGCCAGGTTCCATCGAGCGCGTTGGCGGGCGAAGGCAGATGGCGCATCATCAGGTTCTTGAATTCAACAACGCTCCCGGCGTTGTGTTGCTGCAGGGCAAGATAGCCGTCTGTAAACGTGTTCTTTTCGTCGGTGAAATCGACCGTCATCTTATCGTTCACGAAGATCTGAATATGATTGCCCTGAACGACGATGCGCTGCGTCCACCAGGTATCGTCGGGGATCAACTGTTCGAACACTTTGACGAAATTATACAGGCTGCCGGTGCGCACCGGATCAGTGTGCGTGTTGTCCACCTGCGCCTCATATCCCTTGGGAAACCCTGGACCGAAAGCGGTGCGAAAGTACATGCCGGAATTGCCGCCGTGGTTGATCCTGACCTCGGCCTTGAACTCGCAGTTGACGCACTTTTCTTTCATCCAGAACAGATGGCTGGCCGGGCCGTCGCCGGTAATGGCGCCGTTTTTGACGGTCCAAGACTCGGGATGCTCGTTCGCCTTCCATCCGTCCAGTGTCGAGCCGTCGAACATTGGCTTCCAGTCGTCGGGTTTGTGGCGGGCGCACAAGAGCGCGGAACAGGCGGCGAGAGCGATGAAGAGATTTCTTGCGTTCATGGCTTAATCCAAGAGTGTAGCGCACTTGCCTGCATTCCTCCCTTGCCGCGATGGAGATGGACGCCGCAGAACCCCCGAACTTAGACCACCAGGTAGGGCGGACGCCCGCGTCCGCGCCGGACCCCCTGGTCCGGCTGTCCATCCGGGTCACTTGGCCGACAGGGCGTCGGCCGCGGAACAGGGTTCCGCCCCACATTAGGGCTTCTTCTTCGGCGGAGTCTCCGGCTTCACCGGTTCTTCTTTCAACTGATCCTCGGGCGTGGGGCCGGAATCCTCGAACGTGATCGCCGACGATGCGCCGTACATCTGATACAGCTTGTATTCGGCCTCGTTCTTCGAGTTGCCCCGGTTATGAACCGAGTCCAGCTCGTAATGGAACGGTAGCGTGAAAATCTGACCGGCGATGTCCGTCGGTTTATAGTCGAGCGTCAGCGCCACGTCGCGGACCGGGAAATCCGATGGAATTTCCACGGTCTTCAGCGTGATGCGCTGAATCTCCTTGGTCAGGACGTCGGCATAGACCAGGCCCGTGTAGGCCGACGTGTACTGCTTCTTCGACTCATCGTCGTACATGGAGTAGCCGTGGTCCTTCTCAATGCGGTACGAAAACACGTACATCAGCTTGCCGCGCAGCGTTCCCCAGTGGTCCCAGTCGAACTGCGCTTCGTGGTTGGGATCGAAAATGTTGTGCAGCATGGTGCCGAACTCGCCCGAGGACCGCACGCCGCCGATCTGCTCATGGCTGATGTTGTGCACGGCCTGTCCGTTGATCATCTGGACCTTGTACGTCTCTTTCTTGTCGAAGAAGCTGAGTTGCTCCTGAATCACGTCGCCGCCGGCGCGATACCGGGAGTCCTTGGGGTCGTAGTGCCGCCGCGTGGTCTGCACGCAGAGATAGTTCGGCAACTTCGCGGTGTAATTCAGCGCGTATTCGCGCATCGCGGCGATTGCTTCGCCCTGTTCCTTCAAGTCCGGCGCCGGTCTGGTGGGAGTCGTCGGCGCGCGCGGCGGAGGCGGTGGCGCAGCAGCCAATCCCGCTGATTCTTCTTCCAGCTTTCGCAGCGCGGCCACCGTGCGCGGCCCGGCGCCCATGCCTTGCAACTCTTCAATTGTCCGGTCTTCGAGCTTCTGCGTCAGCTTGATTTTCGTGCGGATAAAATCCGCCGTAGTGCGATCGTCGCCCTTCATCTTGATTTGGGACTTTATGAATTGGGTCAACTGGTCGACGGTCATGGCCCGCTGGGCGAGCAAAGCCGCCGCCACGCCGATCAGGAGGAAAACTCGTTTCATGGCTTCTTCACCGGTTTTTCCGGATCTTCCTTGGGTCTATCTTGCTTGGTATCATCGGTCACTTCTTCGAATGAGATCGACTCTGTCGCCGAGAACTTGTGATAGAGGTGGAAAGTCGTCACGTTCTTCACCAGATAGCGCGCCTCCCGCGAGTTCAGTTCGGATTTGGCGGGCAGCAGGAACTCCTGATCGGAGATCTTGGCCATCTCGTATTGCAGATCCTGCGACGCTTCCTGAATGGGAAAACTCGCCGGCAGGTTGATGCACTCCATGCGGATCCGCATCACGTTCTTGGTCAGCATGTCGGCATAAATCAACCCCCGATAGGCGGCCACCACGTGCCTGTCAGACGGTTGATGATAGATGTCGTAACGGGACCGGTCCTGCCGCACTTCGAAGGAAAACACGTAGGTGCGCCGCCCGTGCCAGGTGGTCCAACGCTCCCATTCGAACTGCGTTTCGGTGGCGGGGTTGAAGATATCGTATAGCATGGTGCCGAACTCGCCCGACGACGTCGCGCCGCCCAGCTTGTCATGATCGCGGCCGGTGACCATCGCTCCGTTCACCATCGTGACGACGTATTTTTCGCGATGCTCGTTATAGCTGAGCTGCTCCTGGATCGTGTCGACCTGACGCCAGTGATCGCCCGTGCCGGTGGGATCGACATTGCGCCTTGTCACCTGCGTGCAGAGGAAATTCGGCAGATTATTACTGTAGTTCAGCGCATAGGCGCGGACTTGGTCGAGAATCTCGGCCTGTTCCATGGAGTTGGGCGGAGGAATCGGCGGCGGAGCGGGAGCAGCCGCTCTTTCAGGCAGCTGCGGAGCCGCGGCGGGCAAACCGGCCGATTCCTGGCTCAGTTTTCGCAGCGCGACGGTCGTGCGGGGACCCGCGCCCATCCCTTGCAGTTCCTCGACGGTCTTATCCTCCAGGCGTTCTTTCATCTTGAAGTGCTTTAGCAGGTAATCCGCCACCAGCCTGTCGTCCTGCCTCTGCTTTAGAGTGTTCCTGATGAAGGTGGTGAGCTCGGCCACGGTGAAGGTCCGTTGCGCGAGCGCAAGAGTGGCTGCGAATAATAACGCGCACACTACTCGCCTTATGGTCATGAACCTTAATTGTTAGACGTTCCGCGCTTCTTCGCGGGTTTCTCCGTTGTTGGCGGCGCTGCGCGGGGCGGGAGAGCCTTTGCGATCGCGTCCAGCGCCAGCGGAGCCATAATCCGATACCCCTTGGCGTTCGGATGCAAGCCGTCGTCCGCCAGATCTTCCTTCAATTCGCCCTTTGAGTCCACCATCGCCGACCAATAGTCCAAGTAAGTGTGGTGCCGGTTGGCACAAAAACTCTGGATCCACTCGTTTAGAGCCTTGATGAACACCGGAGGCCGGTCCGGCGTTCGCTCGTAGGATTTGTTGTCCGCTTTGTGATAGTCGCTTACCGGCAGCACAGACGCGAAAATCACCTTGATCTTGTACGTATCGCACAGGTCGCCGATCATCAGCAGGTTGTCTTCGATGCGGGTCAGCGGGATGCCTCGCGCCAGATCGTTCGTTCCGGCCAGAATCACGACCGCAGACGGCCGCAGGTCGATCACGTCGGCCTTCAGGCGCCCCAGCATTTCTCCGGTGATCTGCCCGCCAATGCCTCGGTTCACGAAGGGCCGGCCGGGGAAATACTCGTTCAGCCGCCAGAGATCGGTGATGGAATCGCCATAGAAAATCACCCGAGGCTTGGCCGGATCGGGCACGCCCAGCTTCCGATTGTCCTCGGCGTAGCGCTTCAAATTGTCGCGGTCCGGATTGGCAAGCCGCGCCTCCTTGGCATCGAGCAGCGCCCGAAAATGGGTATCGAGCCGCGTCTCGTCATCGCGCAGCTCGGCGAGCTGCTTCTGCGCTGTCTCGGGGAAGGGGAACGGCTTCGGCACGGCGTCGGACAGCGTCAGAAACGCCTTCAGCGAATTCATCAGCGCGAACACCGGCTGCGTGGTTCCCGGCTTCGCCTCCAGGGCCACGCACGATTGCCTGGCACTTTCCAGCACCGGCTCCGCCGCGCGCTTCAGATCCGGCACCGCGATGCCGCCGGCATCCATCAACTGCACAGTCCTCTGGCAGAGCTGATTCATCTGCACCGCATTCAATAAAGGACTGGGCGCTTGCGCGGCGGAGATGGAAGCCGCGATCAGCGCCAGTGCGAATATTCTGACCCCTGACTTCTGACTCCTGACTTCTCTCACAGCTTCTCCTCCTTCGTCAAACGCAGCGTCACCGTGCCGATGGGAAAATTCACCCGCAGTTGGATCTGCACGGGCAGCCTCTTTTCGTCGTCGGTCATCCACACGAACACCCGGCCTCTCCGCATGTAGACCACGCCGTTCATCAGGAACGTTTCGCAGCGGATGGTTTTGTAGGTCGCCGTTGGCGTCTTCAGCACCTCGCGCTCCTGCGCCTCCACTCTGACTGACGCAGAACGATGTCCGTCGCTCACCGGCAATTGCGCCGTCTGCCCCGGACTCAACGGAATCTGGCGCACGCTGATCAGCGCGCCCAGCACGTCGTGGACACAGTTGGGAATCGCCACTTCGTAAGTGTGCAGGACGACATTTTTCAGCAGATCCCGCTCGACGCTTGAGGCTTTGTTGTTGGCACGGTCGTACAACACGTGCGTTTCGCGGTGCCGCTTGCCTTCCTTGGCATCCAAGGTGCTGCTGGTCGCGCAAAACGGCTCGTCGTAGTTGACTCCATAGGCGTCCTCGACCTTAAAGAGCGTCGAAACCATCCCCGCCGACTCGATTCTCAGATGCGCGTTGGTCTTGCCGGCCTCCACCACGGCTTGTCCGGCGTGGATCAATCGCCATTCGATGTCGTAGGTGAGCCGCTCGGTGGAGGGCACCGTCAGCGTCTGCGCCGGTAGCGTCCAACAGGCGGAGAAGAACAAGGCAAGCGCGCCGGCGTAATCCCGCATTCATTTTCGAGTTTACACCGAGGCGGAACGGCTTCGCTCACTTCAGATACTTGTTGAACCAGTCCACAGCCAGCTTTTCCGCCTGATCGCGGGCTTCATAATAGATACCGTAGTGCGTGATTTTCGGGATGATGACCAGGTTTTTCGGACCTTTCACGCGCGGATACGCCTTCAGCACATTGTCCCGATTATCGAACAGCTCCTCTTGCTCGGCGATGAGGAATTGCATCGCGCAGTTCGGCGCCTTCTCCACATGGTCGACTGGCGCGTACCACATGAACTTGGAGCGAATCGGCGCTCCGCGCAAATTGCCCAGTTCCTTGGCGCCCGGCGCCGGATAACCGATTTCGCCGCGCGCACGCTTGGTCGAATCTTCGTAGGACCGATGTCTTTCCGCGTCGGTCAGGACCCAGCGGCCGTCGAGCGAGCCCACCTGGCTGTGAATCGCCTTGACACGCATATCGTATTCGGCGACGTACACTACCAGCCCGCCTGAAAAACTGCTGCCCCACAGGCCCAGGTGATTCATGTCGGCCTGAGGCTCGCCCGCGGTCCAATGAATTGCGTTGAACCAATCGGTCACCATGTCGATGGGATCCACGACCTCGCGCAGTTCCTTTACTTCGGCGGTGAACCTACCGTCGGGATGCACGGCGGGCTCCGGCGCGGTGAGGATCACGCGCGAATCGCTTTCACCCCAGCCGCGGTAATCGAAGGCCACCACGAAGAATCCGTTGCGCGCAAATGTCGCCGCCTCGCGGCGCAGGTTCGCCACCACTCCGCCCCAGCCGTGCGCCATGATGATCACTGGCAGCTTCTGATCCGCGCGGGCGGACTTGGGCGTAAAAACCTCCGCCGACATCCGCGTGCCTTCGCTCATGATGTTGGCCTTGCGCCACGCCACGTCGGCCGGTGCGCGATACGCATCCTGCGCCCGCGCTGCTGCGTCGACGAGGAATGCAGTCAGAACCAGGGTGCCGAATTTCATGTGGCCATTGTACACTCATAGCGTGAGTCTTCCCGGCCGCCACTTCGTCCGCAACCTCGTCACCGGCCGAGCGCTGGTGGCCCAACTTGTCCGCCGCGATTTTCAGCAGCGCTACGTCGGATCGGTGGCGGGCTGGCTGTGGGGCGTGGTGCATCCGCTGGTGCAACTGGGCATCTGGTACTTCATCTTCGTGAAGTGCCTAAAGCAGACCATGCCGCCCGGCTCCGTCACCCAGAGTTACCTGATGTTCCTGTTTTGCGGATTCCTGCCATGGATGCTGTTTCAGGAAACCGTCCTGCGCTCCGCCAACAGCATGGTGGAGAATGCCAATCTCATCACCAAGACAGTGTTTCCGTCCGAAGTACTGCCGGTTTCGGTGTTTCTTTCGTCGCTGATTCATCACCTGATCGGCCTGGCGCTGGCGCTGATCGCCGTGCTGCTGGTGGAAAAACATCTGAGCGCCAAGGTGCTTCTGCTGCCGATCTACATGGTGTTCGTGGGTTTGCTCGGTGTCGGCGTCGGCTGGATCGTTTCGAGCCTTCAGGTGTACCTGCGCGACACGGTTCAATTCCTGACGGTCGCGATGACGCTGTGGTTCTGGATCACGCCCATCATGATTTCCGAGACGCTGATTCCGCCGCAATTCCGCTTTTTAGTCGCTTGGAACCCGCTGAGCTGGATCGTTCGAGCGTATCGCTATCGCCTGCTTTCGGCCGAGTGGCCTCACTGGCAGGAGTTGCTGATTCTCACCGCCTACTCCGTCGGCACGTTCATCGTCGGAGGCCTGTTCTTCCGCCACCTGAAACGCGGATTTGCCGACGTGCTTTAGGCCGCCAGAGCCATTCCTCGCCGCCGCATCCCGACCGCGACTGCGCCACTGATACCGAGGAAGAGCCCGATAAGCGCGGGGATCGCCCGGTTCGGATAGGACGGATCTGCGGGGAGGCTCGCCGGGTCGAGCAATTTCAGACTCAAACCCTGTGAAGAACCTGCGTCTATGAGCAGCTGAGCGAATTTTGCCGTCACTTGGTTGGCATGGTTGCGGTCCTTGTCCTCATACTGCACCGAGATCACAATGCCGGAACTCTTCATAACGCTGATTTGAAGATGCGCTCGAAGCCACTTTTTTTCGATACCCAGGTCCTTGGCGACTGCCTCTAGCCTGAGCGCCGAGCTCGCCTCCTCGATTACCTGGCGCAAATCGGGCGGCGCCGCGGTACTTGCCGCACCGATGCTAATTAAGGCTCTGGAGGACCATAAGTCAGGCACGAAACACCATGGGAACAAGGTCAAAAGGAGTCCCCCTATTCCGAATTCCGCCGCGAGCTTCCATACGCACAATCCTGTAAACAGCGCCGCCAATAAGCCCAAGGAGAGGCCAATTCCCAGGCCCGCGAAGAGGATCTGCAACCGTCGGGCGGTGTCCGAGCGCGACGGCGGTCCTGCCCAGTCGAGAATCTCGCCCGCTTTCGCGTCGACGAGCGCGGAAGCCAGCTTCTGAGTCACTCGTTTCGCCTGCCGAGCGTCCGAGGCAGAAAAAGTGACGGCAAACTCCGCCCCGCCGTTAGTCGGACTAATCGTGATGTCATGAGCCCTCATCTGTTCGACGAGGTCCTCGATTGGCATCTGCCCGCGTTCGCTTGCGTAGAGGTTTTCCTGCGTGATTAGCTGAGACAGCATTGATCGGCTTTCTACCTGTTGTGCCGCGGCCATCACCCCGTCCGCACCGGTATCTCCCGTCTTGAGCACCGCCCGCGAAACATATGCATCAGGAAGCGTCCACAAATACGCCGCGGCCACAAGACCGCCAACCGCCGTGCAGGAAGCAATTGTCTTCCATGGCCGCCAAGCTTTGGACAGACTCTCCAACGCGAAGAATAGGAGTGGTACAACACGGCCCAACTGCGTGAGGCCTCGCCGGGCAGCGCATCGAACACGCCACATCGCGTAGTAGAGTAAACTTACGGGCGTTCTGCGTCGCCTCATTCGTTTTTCGGTAATCCTCACAGTATTTTACGTAAGTTCAGCCGTCTTCTTCCAACCGCGTGACGCCTTATAGTATCAACATGCAGTCGCCATAAGAAAAAAATCTGTACTTCTCTTTCACCGCGTGCCGATAGGCTTCGAGCGTCAGATCTGTTCCCGCAAATGCGCAGACCAGGATCAGAAGGCTCGACTTGGGCAGATGAAAATTGGTCAGGATCGCTCCCGTGCGCTTGAACGTGGCTCCGGGATAGAGAAACAGGCGCGTGGTGGGTCTCGCCGGGTCGCTCTCAATTGCCCGTACGCTGGTGGTGCCCACTGCGATCACCCGTTTTGCCCGATCCATCGCCTGAACGGCCGCGGGCGGCACGACGAACGACTCTTCGTGCAGGACATTTTCCTCCACCACCTCGGAATGCAGCGGCTGAAACGTCCCGAGCCCGACGTGCAGCGTCACGCGCGCGATCTCCCCTTTGCACCGTGCCAGAATCTCCGGAGTGAAGTGCAGTCCTGCGGTGGGAGCTGCCACCGAGCCGCGATTTGCCGCGAACACGGTCTGATATCGCGAACGGTCCGCCTCCGTATCGGGCCGGTGGATGTACGGTGGCAGGGGCATGTGGCCGACTCTTTCGAGCACTTCAAACAAATCGCCGCGTGGATCGAGCCGCACGACGCGCTCGCCAAATTCGCCCCGGCCGAGAATCTCCGCGGTCAGATCGTCGGAGATGAAAATCCGCTCGCCTGTGCGCATTTTGCGTCCCGGCCGCACGAGCGCCTCCCACGTATTTGCCGTGATCTGTTTCGTAAGAAAGATTTCCACGCGTCCGGTGCCATGCTCGCGGCGGCCATAGAGGCGGGAAGGGAACACGCGAGAGTCGTTCAACACCATGCAATCGCCTTCGTGTGTATACGAAGGAAAATCGCGGAACATGCGGTCTTCCCACGTACCTTTCGCGCGGTTGAGAACCAACATGCGTGAGGCGTCGCGCTCTGCCAATGGCTCCTGCGCGATCAATGGTTCGGGAAGCTCGTAATCGAAGTCGGAAACCAGCACTTCCTCTAGACTAGAAGAAGATGGTGATTCTCGGCATCGAATCTTCGTGCGACGAAACCGCCGCGGCCGTGGTCCAAGACGGCTCGACGATTCTTTCTAGCGTCGTCGCGTCGCAGATGTCGACCCACGCCAAGTACGGCGGCGTGGTGCCCGAGCTCGCCTCGCGCGAACATCTGCGGGCCATCGTACCCGTGGTTCGCGAAGCCCTCGCGCAGTGCTCGAAAACGCTGGACGAGATCGACGCCATCGCGGTGACGCAGGGGCCCGGCCTGATCGGCTCGCTGCTGGTCGGCATCACGTACGGCAAGGCTTTGGCGATGGCGCGCGGCATCCCTTTGATCGCGGTGAATCACATCGAAGGACATATCTATGCGGTCGAAAGCCAGAATCTGGTGGAGCTTCCCGCGCTCGCGCTGGTAGTTAGTGGTGGCCACACGCATTTATTCGAGGTGAGCGAAGACCATCACTACCGCCTGCTCGGCAAAACGCGCGATGACGCGGCGGGCGAGGCGTATGACAAGGTCGCTAAGCTGCTCGGCTTCGGTTATCCCGGCGGACCGGTGATCGACAAGCTCGCGCCCTACGGCGATCCTCATGCCGTGAAATTTACGCTCGCTAAGATGAAGGGAAACACGCTCGATTTCAGCTTCAGCGGCCTGAAAACCGCCGTTCTGCGATGGGTCGAGGCCCGCGAGATGGCCGAGGAAATCGCGGCGAGGCGAGCCAGCGGCGCACGCACCACCGAGGAGTGGTTGCGCGTGACGCCTCGCGCTACGCTCGATCTTCTCGCTTCGTTTCAAGCTACGGTCATCGACGAACTGCTGCGCCGAGCGGCGCGATCGGCTGAAGAAATCGCAGCCCGCAGCGCGATCATCTCGGGAGGAGTCGCGTGCAACGCCGGTCTCCAAGCGGCGGCCACGCGCCGCAGGATGCCCTGTCCAGTCTATTTCCCGTCGCCCGGCCTGGCCACCGATAACGCAGCGATGATCGCTGCGGCCGCGTTCCCGAAACTCGAGCGCCTTGAGTTCGCCGGTTACGATTTGAAGGCTCAGGCGAATCTCGCCCTGGTCTAGCAATGGCGTTGAGTAGGAGCATTCCTTAGAAACTGACAATCGGATGCCTCGCGGGTGGCCGATAAGCCCCCTATGGGCGAAGACCTACAGGGCGGCGAAAAACTTCAGGAGTTCCTGGCGGAGATCGCCCAGGCGCCTGAGTTTCCTGCGCTCTCACTCTCCATCGAAGAGGTAATGTTGAAGGTGGACGAAGAGGCGTCGATTCAACATATTACCAACGTGATCCTCAAGGATTACAGCCTGACGCTCCGCATCCTCCGGACGGCCAATTCCGCTCTCCATTACCGCGGCGGACGGGAGATTCGTTCCATCTCTCAGGCCGTGGCTCTATTGGGTGTGGAGGCGGTTCGCGAGATGGCCACCAGCGTGGTGCTGCTGCAGCACTTCCGCAAACGTTCCCCGGGATTGAAGGAACTGATCCTGCTATCGCTGCTTAGCGCCAACCATGCGCGTGAGCTCGCCAAGCGGGTCCATTATCCGCGAAAAGAAGAAGCCTACCTGTGCGGGATGTTTCGCAATCTGGGCGAGATTCTAGTCGCCTGCTATCACTCCCGAGGTTACGCGGCGGTTCTCTTGCGGATGCAGGAGGAGCGGATTCCCGTCGCGCACGCCTGCCATGACGTCCTGGGTTTCGACTACGATCAGGCCGGGCGAGCCGTCGCCGGGCGCTGGCGCCTTCCGCAATGCGTCCGGGACTGCATGAGCGACCGCCTGATCCGCCTGCGCCGCGCCCGGGCGACGGAAGCCGAGCGCCTGGAAGCCGTGACGCATTTCGCCCACAAGCTGACCACCGCTGTTTACCGCCGCGAGCCGAACGGCGCGCGCGCCAGCGTCAACCTGCTGCTCAGCAGCCTCGGGCCGGTGCTGAATCTGACCCACAACGACGTCCGGGAAATCGTCGAACATGCGCTTCAGGAGACACAGGAAATATTCCACGCCATGTCCGTGCCGATAGACCAGTTACGGCTGCGCCGGCAGACTGAGGTGGCGCTCGAAGAACTCGATGAGGAACCGGCAGAGGAGGACGGGACAGAAGCCGAGGCCGAGCCCGACACGCTCGCGTCCCTGCTGCGCGACGTGACCTCTCATGTCGATCGCGACGCGGGGCAAGACCTTCGCGCCACCACTTTAATGGTGATGGAGGCCATCTATCGGGGCGGCCCGTTCGATCACGTGCTGTTCGCGTTGCTCGAAGAAAAAAGCCGACGCCTGGTGGGAAAGCTGGGGTTCGGCGAGTCGATTGACACTTGCATCGAAAACTTCAATTTTCCAGTGACAGGTGCCTATGGTCCGGTGGCTTCCGCGGTGCTAAAGCGAACCGATACCTTCGTCGCCGGTCGGCGGGACCGCCAGTTCGAAGGGACGCGGTTCTGCCAGCTTTTTCCCGCGCCCGTGTTCGGCGTCTGTCCCCTGATCGCCGGGGGCGTGCTTATTGGATGCCTGTATTTCGACCGGCAGGAGCCTAGAAGCTCGGACGAGGCGGCCCTTCCGGCTATTACCGCTCTGCGCGACCAGTTGTGTCGCGCTTTCACGCGAAAGAGGGCCGGAAGCGTTCTCATAACCACCGGATCGGGCCGATAAGATTCACGGTAGCGAAAGGTGCGTGCGATGGCATTGGACGTATTGATTGTGGACGACTCGGCGGCGATTCGGAAGATCCTCCACCGGGTTCTGGTGCAGGCCGAGGTGCCGCTCGGCCAAGTGCATGAGGCCGGCGACGGCCAGGAAGCCTTCGAAAAGCTGAAGACGGAGAAGATCGGGCTGATTCTGTCCGACATCAACATGCCGAACATGGACGGTATTGAGTTCCTCACCAAGGTGAAAGGGGAGGACGCATTCAAAGCTGTTCCCGTGCTAATGGTGACCACCGAGGGCAGCCAGGCCAAAGTGATGCAGGCCCTCCAACTCGGCGCCGCCGGATATGTGAAGAAGCCGTTCACGGCGGACCAGATTAAAGAGAAGCTTACGGGGATTATTTAAATGGACACTGTAACCCAGCAGGACATAGAACAGGCCGTCTCCCAGGCCGCCTGCGAGGTATTCAACACCATGCTCGGACTGCCGCTTGAAATCGATTCCTCCATCATGCGGAACCATATCGAGCCGGAGACGTTTCACGGCGTGGTGGCGCTGGTGGGTGTGGCAGGATCGTGGACGGGAACGGGCCACCTCTCCTGCTCGCCGCAGTTTGCTGAAAAGCTGGCGGGCGCGCTTCTGATGAGCGAGTTTGATGCGGTGAACGAGGAGGTGCTCGACGCGGTGGCCGAGGTGGCCAACATGATCATCGGTAACGTGAAGACAATCTTCGAAGAAAGGCTCGGGCCGATGGGGCTGACGGTGCCGACGGTCATCTTCGGACGAAATTATCAAACTCGCTCGGCCGGCGTGAAGGATTGGGTGCTGGTGAAGTGCCATTGCCTCGGCGAAGAGATGGACATCAACTTCTGCCTGATGCCCAGCCGCGCGCCGCATCAGCTGTATCGCCCGGAGTTACTTACGGCGTAGCTGGGAAAACAACGAGACGGCCCATGCGCTAGTGTGACGCCGCGGGCTTGATCGATTCCTGCGGCGCGATGATCGGGCGTCCGCCGAGGCACTCGCCGGATTTGGGACATTCGACGCAGCGTGCGGATGGAGCGGCGTCCGGGTTCAATCGCGGCTCGGCGCCCAGCCAGTACAAGCCATTGGCCATCACGCAAAAACCGGTCGCGGCGAACCATACCATGGCGCCGCCTACGAAAAGCGTGAACAGAGACACCCAGGGGCTGTAGAGGAGGATGAGAAGGGACGCCACGGTGATGTTGAACCCCACAGCGACATAAATGCGCCTCTCGAGATACCATCGGTCGAGCTGCATGCGGTACCAGCGGCTAGAAGGATCGGATCCGAGCATGGGCTTGAACCCAAGACGCAGCAGCACATTGCCGACGGGGCAAAAGCCGGTAAACGCTACGCTGATGGATACCAGTCCAGTCGCGATGACGCCCAGGATGAAGCGGCGATCCACCAGAAGCGCCAGCGCGGTGCTGGCCAAGAGAACAAATCCCGCGATCAACCAGACGGTTCGTTCGATGTACCAGGTGCTGGTTGGAACAATATAAACGCCTTTGCGAAGTGCCATACGTCTTCTACGCCTGCCTCCAGGGGGGTAATGTGGAGTACGTCCGCTCTAGACTTCCCGCTGCACGTGGGGAACCAGTGCCTTGTGATTTCCGGGCAAAGGGAGATCCTCCAAGGTATTAATCCTCTTTGTGTTAGTTGCTTGCGGCGTTGGTGGGCCTGGAATCCAGCCATACGAGCAGGCATGAATCTGGGTAAGCCAAAGGTGATATATTCGGCAGGTGCGCAATTTTTCAGCATGTCCCACGCCGGCCGGGCCGGAGATGCTGACGGCAGAGTCCTCATTCTTATGCCGAATTTGGCGAAGGCGACTGAGCCAAGTGTCCCTTCGCTATGCAACTCGTATGACCGCCACGGTTTGCGGCGGTCGTTTTTCCGCTTTGCGAGTGCGTCGATTCTGACTGTCCTAGTCGCCCTCAGAGTCCTGTAGTAGCCGGCTAAACGGGGGAGGAGAAAGATGGGGTTGTCCCTGACTCCCATTCGGGGAACCCCAGATCACAATTCCCGTCCCACTGAAGTCGCCCACTATAGCTCTGATTCCTGAGCGAGATTTCTATCGCTATGATTCGCAACGCATGGATGAGAGCCTGAAACCCGTCCGAGCCTGGGGCGTACCTAACTTGTTGATCTTCGACGCCGAGAATGGTAAATGGACATCGAAAATATTCGCCGTCTGCGACCTCTTCAGGCTTACCCAATTGCACTCGCAATGTGAGGCCTTCGTCGGGGAGTGTGAGTATACGCTCGGCAATTATCTCGCCTAGAGAAGTGGCTGGCATAAACGATCCTCAGAGTGGACACCAGTGTACACCAGAGTAGACAACAGTTAAGTGGACACCAGGGACAGATCAGATGAGCGGGCTGGTCTCCTATCAGCGGCGGTGGTAGGCACGAGAGCGGATTGTTTTTTTCAAGAGTGTCCCTCGTGTCCATTCCAGTCGCGTTGTCCGAACATGTGCTCAAAACATAGAGTGATAAATATTTATTATTGAAATGGGCTATTGCATTTGCTCCCCTTCTCCTGTATTCTGACTTACAAGAGATTGCGATGCATACCACGGACCCCAACCAGGCTCTCCGAAACGGCGTCGTCATCTCCACCGCATTCTTACCGGTATCGGGAATCGTTCTTATTATTGGGGTCGGTGTAATTACCGGCCCCGCCTGAACGGCCCGATTGAACCAATCTTGGCCACTGGCGGGGGAACCAAACCCCGGACAGTGGCTTTTTTGCTATAGGAGCTAGGTAAATGTCCAGTTTGACCAACGGCGCAAAGATCGTTCTGGAGTGTCTGACGCGGGAACAGGTGGAGATCATCTTCGGTTATCCCGGCGGCGTGACGCTTCCTTTCTACGACGCGATGTACGACTCCCCGATCAAGCACGTCCTCGTCCGGCATGAGCAGAACGCCGCGTTCGCCGCGCAGGGCTATGCGCGAGCCACTGGAAAGGTCGGTGTCTGCTGCGCGACCTCGGGTCCGGGCGCGACGAATCTGGTCACGGGCCTGGTGGACGCTATGATGGACTCGATCCCGATCGTCGCGCTGACAGGCCAGGTCACGAGCAAGCTGATCGGCAGCGACGCGTTTCAGGAAGCAGATACCTTCGGGATCACGCGCTCGGCCACGAAGCACAATTTTTTGGTGAAGAGCATCGTCGAGCTTCCACAGGCGATTCACGAGGCGTTTCACATTGCCGCGAGCGGACGGCCGGGTCCGGTGCTGGTGGACATCACGAAAGACGTCTTCCAGGGCACGGCGCATTATTCGCCTGTCAATGCGATCCATCTGCCGGGCTACAAGGTTTACACCGAGGGGCACGCCGGACAGATCCGCCGCGCGGCGCAGATGATCTGGGAGGCCAAGCGTCCGTTCGTCTACGCGGGCGGAGGCATCATTGCCGCAGACGCCAGCGACGAACTGCGGGAGTTGGTGGAGTTCGTCGATGCGCCTGCCGTCTGCACGCTGATGGGCCTGGGCGGCCTTCCGGGCTCACATCCGAACTTCGTGAGCATGCCCGGCATGCACGGCAGCTACGCCGCCAACATGGGCATGTCCGAGACGGACCTGATCGTCGCGCTGGGTGTGCGCTTCGACGACCGCGTCACCGGTCGCCTGAGCGCGTTCGCGCCGCACGCCAAGGTGATCCACGTCGACATCGACCCGGCCGAGATCGGCAAGATTCGCACTCCGGAAATTCCCATCGTGGGCGACGTAAAGCGCGTGCTGAAGAAGCTAAACGCAGCTCTGGAAGAGACGGCCGGCGAGATGCGCAGCAAGAACGTGACCGCCCGCGCGGCCTGGTGGGGACAGATCAAAGAGTGGCAGAGCGAGCATCCGTTCCACGCGGAAGTTTCCGCCGACGAGATCAAGCCGCAACACCTGATGGCCGAGATCGACCGCCTGTCGGGCGGGGAGGCGATCGTCACCAGCGACGTTGGCCAGCACCAGATGTGGGGCGCGCAGTTCATCCGCTTCAACCATCCGCGGCTGTGGATCAATTCCGGAGGCCTGGGGTCCATGGGATTCGGCCTGCCGTCGGCGATCGGCGCACAGTTCGCCCGGCCGGATAAACTGGTGTTCTCGATCGTCGGCGACGGCGGCTTCCAGATGTCGATTCCAGAACTCGCCACCATCGCCAACCACGCCCTGCCGGTAAAGATCATTGTGATGAACAACGGCTATCTGGGGATGGTCCGGCAGTGGCAGGAGCTGTTCTATAACAATCGCCTGTCGTCCGTGAAGCTCGATACGTTTCCGGATCCGGAAAAACTGGCCGGAGCGTACGGATTCAGGGGCCGCACGGTGGAGAGCCCTCGCGAATTGCGCGTGGCGCTGGAAGCGGCGGTCAAGGAGCCCGGTCCGTACCTGTTGAATGTCCGCGTGACGCCATTTGAGAACGTCTATCCGATGGTTCCTGCCGGCGGGGCGATCAACGAAATGGTGCTCGGCGCGCCGCAACCGGTGGAGGCATAAACGATGCTGCAACACATTTCCATCCTGATGGAGAACAAGCCGGGCGCGCTGATGCGCGTCACGGGATTGCTGACGGCGCGCGGCTACAACATCGAAAGTCTGACGGTGGCCCGCACGCTGGACCCGCAGCTTTCGCGCATGAGCATTGTGGTGGACATCGAGCCTGGCGAAGCGGGCGACAAGCAGCGCATGCAGCTGATTAAGCAGATCAACAAGCTGATCAATGTGCTTCAGGCGTCGGATCTGACGGAAGCCCCGGCGGTTCGGCGCGAACTGACGCTGGTGCGCGTACGATCGTCGATGCAGAATCGCACGGCGATCCTGAAGGAAGCCGAGATCTTCGGCGCCCGCGCGGTGGATTCCTCGGTGGAGGGCTTTGTGCTCGAGGCCACCGGCGATTCGGAAAAGCTGGACGAGTTTATCGACGTGATGCGCAGTTACGGTGAGATAGAAGTGACGCGATCGGGCCTGGTGGCCGTGGCTCTGGAAGCGAAGAAGCTGCGCCTGGCGCCTCCGGTGGCGAAAGAATCGGAAATTGAAACGGACGGAGTTCTGAAGTAATGATGGAAATGAAAGCCACGCGCTTTTACGAAAAAGACGGCGACCTGTCGCTCCTGAAGGGCAAGAAGATCGCCATAATCGGCTACGGAAGCCAGGGTCACGCGCATGCGCTGAACCTGCGCGATTCGGGCCTCGACGTTGTGGTCGGCTTGCCGGAATCGAGCAAGAGCCGCGCCAAGGCGGAGGCCGCCGGGCTGAAGGTGATGACGCCCGCCGAAGCCGCCAAGGCCGCCGACGTAATGATGATTCTGGTGCCGGACCACATTCAAGGCGATTTATATAAGTCCGACATCGCGCCGCATCTGACGCCGGGTAAGACGCTGATGTTCGCGCACGGATTCAACATCCATTTCGGAGCGATCCAGCCGCCATCCGGCGTCGACGTGACGATGATCGCGCCCAAGGCTCCGGGCCATCGCGTCCGGGAGTTGTTTACGGACGGCATGGGCGTTCCTGCGCTGGTCGCGGTGCATCAGGACGCTTCGGGGAAAGCTCGCGCGCAAGCGCTGGCATACGCGCTGGGCCTTGGATGCCTCAAAGCCGGCGTGATCGAGACCACGTTTAAGGAAGAGACCGAAAGCGATCTCTTTGGAGAACAGGCCGTTCTTTGTGGCGGCGCGGCGGAATTGATCCGGGCCGGTTTCGAGACGCTTGTTGAGGCCGGTTACGCGCCTGAAATTGCCTATTTTGAGTGCCTACACGAATTGAAGCTGATTGTCGATCTTATTTATGAGGGCGGCTTAAGCTACATGCGTTATTCGGTCTCGGATACGGCGGAGTACGGCGATTACACCCGCGGTCCGCGCATCGTGAACGATGAGACGCGCGCCGAGATGAAGAAGATTCTGGGCGAGATTCAATCGGGCGAGTTCGCGCGCCAGTGGCTGGGCGAAAACAAAGCCGGCCGCGCCAAGTTCCTGGCGATGCGAAAGAGGCAAGAGGATCAGACCATCGAAAAGGTGGGCGCCGAGCTTCGCAAGATGATGCCGTTCCTGAAGAAGAAAAAAGAGGCTGGAGTACCGGCCGCCACATAAAACCATGCGAGTTTTTACGTTCGACACGACGCTGCGGGATGGCACCCAGGGCGAGAATGTCAGCTTCTCCGCAGACGACAAGGTGCTGATCGCTCACAAGCTGGATGAGCTTGGCATCGACTATATTGAAGGCGGTTGGCCGGGCTCCAATCCGAAGGACAGGGAGTTCTTCACGCGAGCTCGCGAAATGACGCTGAAGCACGCCCGCATGGTGGCCTTCGGAGCCACCCGTTTCGCCCGCAATCCGGTGGAGAAGGACGCGAGCGTCAACGCCCTGATAAAGTCCGGAACACCCGTCGTGTCGATCTTCGGCAAGAGCTGGGACCTGCACGTGCACCGCGCGCTCGGCATCACCGAAGAGGAGAACCTCGCGCTGATCGCCGATACGGTTAAGTATCTGAAGGACCACGGCAAGGAAGTGGTCTACGACGCGGAACACTTTTTTGATGGCTACGCGGCGAATAAGGACTTCGCGCTTCGGACGATCGAAGCGGCGAAGAAGGCCGGCGCGGATGTGATCGTGCTGTGCGATACCAACGGCGGCACCATCACCAGCCGCCTTTCGCAGATCTGCGCCGACGTCAGACAGCGCTTCGACAGTATGCTCGGTATTCACACGCATAACGATTCCGACCTGGCCGTGGCCAATGCGCTGGCCGCGGTCGAGCAAGGCTTCGCGCACGTGCAGGGCTGCATGAACGGCTACGGCGAGCGCTGCGGCAACGCGAATCTCACGTCGATCATCGCCAATCTGGAATTGAAGATGGGGCACACGACCATCGGCAAGGAGAAGCTGACCGGGTTGACGTCGGCGGCTCGCTTCATCGCCGAACTGGCCAATCTGCCTCTGCGCAGCGATCAGCCGTTTGTGGGTGACAGCGCGTTTGCGCACAAGGGCGGCGTGCACGTCGCGGCCGTGCTGAAGGATTCGACGACGTATGAGCACATCAATCCCAAGCTGATCGGCAACCGCCAGCGGGTTTTGCTGAGCGATCTTTCCGGGAAGGGAAGCATCCTTTACAAGCTCAAGCAGCATGGCTTGGAAGAGCGCCTGGACGACACGGCTCGCCGCGAACTTCTCGATCGCATTAAGCAGATGGAGTTCCAGGGATACGAACTGGAGGCCGCCGAAGGAACCTTCGAGCTTCTGGTGCGCGAGTCGCTGCATCCGGGCTTGCAACTGTTCGAGGTGGTCAGCTATGAGGTGACCACGCGGCCGAACGGCACCACGGCCACTGTCACGCTGAAAGCTCAGGACGGCGTCCATTCGGCCACGGCCAACGGCAACGGCCCGGTGAATGCGCTCGACCTGGCGCTGCGGCAGTGCCTGTCAACGCTGTATCCGTCGATTGCTGACGTGAAGCTGACCGATTACAAAGTCCGCGTGCTGGACTTCAAAAAAGGCACCGCGGCGCGCGTGCGCGTTTTAGTCGAGTGGTCCGATCACCGCCGCAGCTGGTCGACGGTGGGCGTGTCGGAAAACGTAATCGAGGCGAGCTGGTACGCGCTGGTCGACGCTTTGCGCCTGGAACTAATGCGGCTCAGTGAGAACGATCCGACGATTGATCGGGCGGTGGAAGATTACTGCTGGGGCGTCTAGCCGCGCGCAGAAGAGATAGGCGCGATCCACCTTGCTACGAGGCGCTTGATTCTAGCCGAGAAGGCACCGATCGCCGCCCGTTGCTCGCCACGTTTTCCCCGCGCGACACTACGTCCTTTATGTTGCGCTAGGTGTGCGTTCCTCAACGATGGGCAGCCCACATCGTTTGCAGCAGTGATCGTGCAATCCAACGACGTGCCTTTGAGGGCATCTACGCGCGTAAAGCATCGCCAGCGACGCCGCGTAGAAAAACATCCGCACCCCAGAAAACATGCGCACAACGATGGTCAGGTCTGGACCTGGCGGAGGGTGTCGAGGTGCGCTCGGCCCAAAAATAAGAAAGCTCAGCAATCCGTAAGCAGTAACACAAGGAACCATCACTCTCATCCACACCGGGCACCCTCGCGGGATTTCCCAGAGCTGGCCCCTGCGCCAGCTTTCCCATGGCCTCTCCCAATTGAACTGTGGCCGTTCCGAAACCAGGATCGCACGCCCGAAGACCACGAAGATGCCGAGGTGCATCGCGAAAAGACAAACCATGGGCAGCCCTAGTCCGAAGAACGTGGCGACATGTACGAGACAGCTGAGAGCCAGACCCGTCGCCGCCAGAGAAAGCGAGATCAGTCGCCCCAGCGAAGCGATCCAATAGCCGAGGCCCGATAGGGTCATTTTGACGTTCACGCGTTCATTGAAACAGAGGCCGGGCCTGCGCGGGGGCCGCGCCGACTGTTAGACGATTTCATACTTTATCGTCTAGTAAACCAAAAACCCAGGAAGGTGTTTGACAGAGGCCCTGTGCACAGCAATTCAAGGCCAGCGCATGAAGGAGGCCCAGGCAAAGCGCTATGGCTTCGGCCTATCGGATTTCTTGCGTTCCTCTAAAACGGAAATCACTCGTTCGCGATCGGTGAGATCGTAAATGGGGGCTAGCTTGGGGTCGACGGCGGTCCACGACGACCCCTTTCCTTTCACGAGCGCCCAGATTCGTTTCCGAGTAAAGAGTTCTTTCGTTTCCGACCAATGCTGCCACACTCCTCGATAGTCACAAACCCCGGAGATCGCCTCCCAGAGCGAGCATGGCACGACCACGTGGTATTCGAGCCCCTGCCCGGCGTGCTGTTCTCCGTAAAGGACTTCGCTCGCCTCGATAGTCCCATTCACATGTAATCCGTCGAACGAAAGAAAGTAACTCGAAAGCTTTAGCTCTCCGGCGACGACCGCATCCGCGGTCCGGATAAAGATCCACTTCTCAATTGCGGAGACGGTCCCGCTCAGCGTCAGCAACAAGATGGCTATAGCCCAAATCCGAGAGTGGAGTGGCACCCCTTTATTGTGGGCCTGAGAGCCCGCTCCTTCTGGCGCGCGCTGCGCCTCCAGTAGTCCGCGCCGGATTCGCAGGGACGTGCCTCGAAATGACCACGTCCAGTTTCCGATACTCCGCACGTTGTGTTGACTCGCCCGGCAGTGGGCTTGCTCCCAGCGGGGGCAGCCGACCTTTTCCAGGCGGCTCCTCTGGATTTCCAGATTGCGCCGGCTTTGGGCCAGCTTGCGCCAGAATTGGCGGCCCCACGGTCACGCCCTGGCGTGCTCCCATCGTCGAGCGAGCTCCGTGAAACGCATGCCGATGTTCTGGCCAATCGTGCAACGTTGCCGGGTCGAAATCGGCTCCGCTGGGCCAGACCAATGTGTGCACCTCAGGATCAACGCGAACCTGATTGAACAGTTGCACGTCGCGCAATGGGTCGTACAACTCGCCCGCAAGAACCGGTCGGAAGTCGATCGTTTGCTCTGTAAAATCGTCGAATCGAACGCGCAGTGTGAAGTCGGAGGTGATCTCGAAGCATCGAACTCGACAAATCGGATGATTCATAACAAACCTACTTCAACGGGTCAATTGGGAACGGCTCTCGCCCCTCTTGTAGACGTTCCCAATCGGCTCCTAGCTCAGCCTGATGCAGTTTCCGCCCACGCCTCCACCAATCTTATCTGCCGTCTCGGAACCGGCTCAGCTCCGGCATCGCCCCATCCTCACAAAAACAACGGCACAATATGCCGGTCAAACAAATTTCCTGTCACATTCCTCGCGATTTCTTCTTTATACTCGTCCAGCAAGTCCAGATACGCGTTTCCCTTCTTCGCCGCGATCTTGAAGCCGACGTGCAGTAGCTGGCGCAGGCTGGGATTGAACTCGCTGCACTTCTGATCGTGCCGGAGCGCCTTCACATACTGCTCCGACGTCCATCCCTTTACCTTGTCCGGCGACGGCAGTTTCCTCGCGTCTATGTCGATCACCGTGGCGTAGGGTTTGCACAACTCCTCGGCGTGGTCGAACGCCTCCGCGTAAATCTCCTTGGCCATCACCAGGCCTTCTCCGCCGCCCTCGGCCAGGCCGATCAATTCTTCCAGCCAGTTCGTGCCCGCCGTTTTCACGTGCACGCCGGCGCCGAACTTCTGGAGCGTCCGTTTGATCGGCTCGTAGAGGGAGAATTTGTCGCTGCCCGAATGGACACTTAGCTTCAGCGGTGCCGGCAGGCCGTAATTCTTCACCGCAAAGGCGATGGCGGCGACGTCGTCGGAAAACTCGGTGGTGAATTTGGCCACATCTCCGACGTAATCGACACCTTTATTGAATCGTCCCGTGAACTTCGGCGCGATGGTCTGAATCGGAATGCCCTCGTCGGCGATGGCGGCCAGGATAATCAGCAGTTCGGCGGGTGTTTGCGGCGAATCGGTCTCGTCCATCGAAACTTCGGTGACGAATTTGCCTTTCCCTTTTGCGGCCTCGATCTTGCGATAGATTCGTCCCGCCTCGGTCACCGCGGCCAAGTACTTCGCGGCGGTCGTCGCGACGAATTCTTTCGAGGTGCGCAGGCTCTGATCGATACCGGGAATATTCAATTCGCCGATCAACTCCGGGTGCTTCGCGACAAAGGCCGATGCGTCCGCCGTTTTGCCGATCCAATCCGCGACGTCGATCGTGTAGAAATCACAGGCGTCGACGAAGCCGTCGACGGTATCAAAATTGATATGATCCGCGTCGCAGAAATACGGCTTGCGCCAGCCGAGTTTGCCCACTGCTCGATCCGCCGCCCTGCGAACGCTGGCCGGCTTGGAGCCGATGATCGTATGCTCGCGGTTGGACTTGTTCCAAACGGGAATGACGTCTACGCCTTGTTCGGCCGCCATCATGCAGGCGCTCAGCTGCGCTTCGGCCTGATGGGCGAAACGGTCGCCGACGCCGAATGTATATTTGGGGAGAAGAACAGGTTTGCTCATACCGTTTAACCTTTCAGGATACAGTAGGAGGTTATGCTGAAAAGTCTGGATTTGACGGGCCGCGTGGCTGTTGTGATCGGAGGCACGTCGGGAATTGGCCGCACTCTGGCCCTTGGATTGGCCGAAGCCGGAGCTGACGTGGTGGCCACAGGGCGCCGCGAAAGTCTGGTGCACGAAGTGGCGGCCGAGATTGAGGCCAAGGGCCGAAAATCGCTGACCGTTGCCGTGGATGTGCTCGACCGCGCCTCGGTCGACGCGCTGCGCGACGCCGTGGTGAAGCACTTTGGACATGTGGATATTCTCCTGAACGCCGCCGGAAAGATCGGGCGCAAGCCCACCGTCACGTTTCCGGAAGCTGAGTGGGACGAGACGTTCAACGTCAACGTCACAGGGGCTCTGCGAGCCTGCCAGGCTTTTTACGAACCGTTGAAGGCTTCCGGTCACGGCCGTATTATCAATATTGTTTCGCTCAATTCCTACGTCAGCCTGCGGGAGGTCGCGGCGTACGCGGCGTCGAAGTCGGCTCTGCTGGGGCTGACGCGCAGTTTGGCGGTGGAATGGTCGGCCGAAGGGATTAACGTCAACGCCATCGCGCCCGGTGTGTTTCGCACGGACCTGAATAAGAATCTGCTCGACTCCACTGATCGCGGCAGGGAACTGTTGATGCGAACGCCGATGAAGCGCTTCGGGAAGACCGAGGAGCTGAACGGAGCAGCGGTGTTGCTTGCTTCCGATGCGGCGAGCTTCATCACGGGGCAGTGCATCGTGGTGGACGGAGGATTCTTGGCGTCGGGAGTGAACAGTTGAAACCGAAAGGGACAAACCGCTCTGTCCACGCGGGCCGGCGTCGTTCGTTTTCCTTAGAATTGTTGTGGCGCCTTGGGACAGATAGGTCAGTCCCCACCGGATGTGTGTCGTCGGATAAACTCCTTGCATGCGCTTGTTGTTTTTGACCGCGTCGCTCGCGTTCGCCCAGAACGCCAGCTATCCCGTGAAGCCCGTTCCTTTCACGGCGGTTCATTTTCATGACGATTTCTGGGCGCCGCGCATTGAGATCAACCGCACGGCGACCATTCCTTCCGCGTTCGTACAGCTCGAGAGAGCCGGCGATTTCGATAATTTCGACCGCGCAGCGGCCGTGTTGCGGGGAGACAAATCGGTTGACAAGCGGATCCCTAAGAATCCTTACGACGATAGCGATGTCTTCAAGGTGATCGAAGGCGCTTCCTACGCACTGCTCTCTCATCCAGACCCGCAGTTGGACGCGTTCTTGGACCGCCTGATCGCGCGCATCGCCGCGGCGCAGGAGCCGGATGGTTATCTGTATACCGCGCGCACCATCGATCCGCTGCATCCGCATGTGTGGGCCGGGCCGGAGAGGTGGATGCTGGATCGCGAGCTGAGCCACGAGCTCTATAACCTCGGCCACTTGTACGAAGCGGCGATGGCGCATTATCAGGCTACGGGCAAGCGGACCTTGCTCGAGATCGCGCTGCGTTCGGCCGACCTGCTCGACCGCACGTTCGGGCCCGGGAAAATGACGATATGGCCGGGGCATCAGGTGGCGGAAATCGGCTTGGCGAAGATGTATCTCACCACCGGCAATCAGCACTATCTGGCGCTGGCGAAGTTTCTGCTCGATTCGCGCGGGCCGGACGGCATGCCGGGCTCGGGCCGCGAATACAACCAGTCTCACATGCACGTGGTCGATCAGACCGAAGCCGTCGGCCACGCTGTTCGTGCGACCTATATGTACTCGGGCATGGCCGATGTCGCCGCGCTCACCGGCGATCAGGAGTACGTGCGAGCCCTCGACAAAATCTGGGAGAACGTCGCCGGCAAGAAGCTGTACATCACCGGAGGCATCGGGGCGACCAACGCCGGCGAGGCGTTTGGCAAGAACTACGAACTTCCGAACATGACGGCGTACAACGAGACCTGCGCGGCTGTGGGCAACGATTTCTGGAATCATCGCCTGTTCTTGCTCCACGCCGATTCCAAGTACATTGACGTGCTGGAGCGCACGCTTTACAACGGCGCGATCAGCGGCGTCTCGCTCGATGGCAAGACTTTCTTTTATCCGAATCCCTTGGAATCGAACGGCCAGCACGCGCGCAGTCCCTGGTTCGGCACGGCCTGCTGCCCGTCGAACATCACGCGTTTCGTTGCCTCCATGCCTGGTTACGTTTATGCGCAGAGCGGTGACCAACTGTATGTGAATCTGTTCGTGGCGAACAATGCCGACGTGAAGCTCGACAGCGGCGTGACGTTGAACATCACGCAGGAGACGGAATATCCCTGGGAGGGTGCGGTAAGAATGACCGTCCGCCCGGATCATCCTGCAAAATTTACCGTGAAGATCCGCATTCCGGGCTGGGCGCGCAATCAGCCGGTGCCGAGCGATCTGTATCGCTACACCGATGGAGCAAGCCCCGCCCCGACGATCGTGGTGAACGGCAAACCGGTTGCGACCGCACTCGACAAGGGCTACGCGATCATCGCGCGCGAATGGAAAGCTGGCGACACCATCGACCTGAAGCTGCCCATGCCGGTCCGCCGCGTGATCGCCAACGATGAAGTGGCTGCCGATCGCGGACGCGTCGCGCTGGAGCGCGGTCCGATTCTATATGCGGTCGAATGGCCGGATGTGCCGGGCGGCAAAGTCCGCAATCTGGTGGTCCCGCGCAATGAAAGGCTCACCGCCGAGTTCAAGCCCGCGCTCCTCAAAGGAGTCGAGGTGATTCAAGGCCGCGCGACGGCGCTCTCGTACGACGCGCAGGGAAAACTCCTGAAGAGTCCGCAGCCGTTCACTGCGATTCCGTACTACGCCTGGGCCAACCGCGGCCGAGGCCAAATGATCGTTTGGCTCCCGGAAACAGAGGCCGCCGCGAAGCCTGCGCCGTTCCTGACGCCGAAGGTGACGTCGTCGCCGTCGCGGCGGAGTCCCTTAAGCGTCAACGATGGCGATGAGTCCACATCCTTTGACTGGTGGCCGAAAAAGGGAACCACCGAATGGGTGGAGTACGCCTTTGACAAGCCGGCGACGGTATCCTCGGCCGAGGTGTATTGGTTCGACGATACAGGGGATGGCGAAGTCCGCATGCCTGCGTCGTGGAGGATTCTGTATCGGGACGGCGACGCTTGGAAGCCGGTCGACAGCGCGTCTTCCTATGGCGTGGAAAAGGACAAGTACAACAAGGTGACATTCAAGGCTGTTTCAACCGGCGGCCTGCGCCTGGAAGTCACGATGCAGCCGAACTGGTCGGCCGGCCTCATGGAATGGAAGGTGAAGTAGCGACCTCATTCAGAGCAGGTGCGCCGGTGTTCGCGTTGTCTTCCACCTGGCGCGTGAGCGCAATCGGACATTTACTTCCTCGAGGGACCCGAAAAATCCCGCAAACGAGTTTTCGAGGGACTTGGGCCGCCTCCGCATCTGCTTGAAATCCCTAGGCCGGAAACGGTCCGTGGAGGAGATGGCGGCCGCGCCCATGGGACGGTATTCGTGCGTTCCCTGCGCCCAGGCGATGCCGTTTTCGATATCGATCCAAAGACCGAAGCCCACGACACATTATGAGCTTGGTCCCTAAAATGCTTCAATAGGAATATGTTGATTCTGTTCCGCCTGGTGAGTGTCCGGTTTCTAAGTGTTGCAGCCCTGGCGCTGTTGTCCGTGTTGGGTAGTTTTGACACGGCTCAGGGCCAGACGCTGACGCTCAGTACCAACACCCTCAGTTTCACCGCGGCACAGGGGAACAATCCGTCGCCTCCGTTTCAAACGGTATCGGTTGGTAGCACGGGAGCGGCGATCAACTACAAGATTTCCTCCGATCAGACCTGGCTGCTGGCATCGGCCTGCCAGTTTTGCGGGGATGGCGGCACTTCCGGCCCGAACGAACCGCTCACGATCCAGGTGACCTCCAGTTCGCTGAATGCGGGGAATTACACGGGACACATCACGCTGACCCCAACCAACGGCAGTCCAACGGCCACCATCACGGTGACGCTGACGGTCACCGGAAACGGACCGGCCACATCAACGCTCGTGGCGTCTCTGTCGCAACTTAACTTTTCTTTCCAAGTCGCTCAGGCCGGCCCTGCCTCACAAGGTGTGCAGATCACGGCCACAGGAATCAATATTCCGATTAGCTCCGTGACCACGAATACCGCGCCCACGAACAACTGCCCCTCGGGCTGGCTGCAGGCGTCCTCATCGTCCGGCTCGACACCGGCCACCATAACCGTGAGCGTCGTGACCTCCGGCCTGACCCCGGGCACCTGCACCGGAGCTGTTTCGGTGAATTCCACCAGCCCTGGCAACGGCTCGACGTCGGTGCAGATCGGGGTGACGCTTTATGTGAGTACCAGTCCCCTGCTGAATGTCGCGATTCCGGCTGGAATTACGTCCGTGACGCTTCAGAAGGGAGCTAATCCCGTGCAGTTTGCCGTGCCGCTAACCAGTTCCGACCCAAGCGTCCCTCTGAACTTCACTGCGAACACCGCGCCCGGCTCGGATAATGCATGGTTGGCGGTATCGCCCGTGACTGGTTCGACGCCTGCAAGCTTGAATGTCCAGGTGACTCCCAACCAGACCTTGGCGCCCGGCAACTATACTGGCTCCATTACGATCGCCTCCTCCGCGCTTCTCAATGGGCAACTCACGATCCCGATTACGTTTAACCTGACCTCGCCCAGTGCGGTCACGGTGACTCCTTCCGGCACCCAAAACTTCAATCAGTCGCAGGGAGGCTCCCCGCCTGCGCCGATCACGCTGACGTTGACAAGTACCAGCAGCGCAACGTTCACGACGTCGGTTACACAGCAATCGGGGGGATTATGGCTACAGGCTACACCCTCCAGCGGATCGGTCACGCAATCGACGCCGGGAACGGTCACACTGACGGTGCTGCCCAACACGCTGGGCCAGGGCACCTATTCGAGCCTGGTGACCATTTCCTTCCAGAGCTCGGGCATCTCGCCGATCACGATCCCGGTGAGCCTCTCGGTCGGCCCGCCCGTCTCGACGCTGGTGCCGTCGCCGTCTTCGCTCACGTTTACGTATCTAACCAGCGGGTCGGCTCCGGCGGCGCAGAACGTGAGCATCACCAACCTTGCCGGCAGCGCCATTGCCTACACGGTTGGGTCCATCAGCCAGAGCTGGCTTTCTGTGACGCCCAGCAGCGGTACTACGCCGGGATCGATTTCCGTATCCGTGACGCCTCAGAGCCTAGCTCCGGGAAGTTATACAGGTTCGTTCACGCTGAGTTCCCCCAGCGCGCCGTCAGTGGTCTTCAACGTAACGCTGAACGTCACGCAGAGCGCGGTGCCGCAGGTATTCATTATCGGCAACGCGGCCAGCGGCGTGGGCGGGCAGCTCGCCCCGGGCGAAATCATCACCATCAAGGGCTCGCAGCTTGGGCCGGCAACTCCGCAGTCGTTCACACTCGACTCGCTCAAGCAACCGACGCTCGGCGGCGTGGGAGTCACCTTCAGCGGAATCCCCGGGACGCTGCTCTATGTCTCGTCGAGCCAGATCAACGTCACGGTGCCATACGAGGTGGCTGGCACGGCGTCGACCAATATCGTGGTCACCTACAACGGCGTATCCTCGGCGGTCTTTACGCAGCAGGTCGCCTCCGCGGCGTTGGGGCTGTTCACCAACAACTCCACCGGCACGGGTCAGGCGAGCATCCTGAATCAAAACTATACCTACAACACAGCCACAACGCCTGCCGCGCAGGGTTCCTACATTTCGCTCTACGCCACCGGCGGCGGACAAACGATTCCCGCCAGCACCACGGGCGAAGTGAGCCCCAACAGCCTGTTGCCGTTGGTGCTGTCACCCTACGTGACCGCGACGATCGGCGGAAAGAACGCTCCGGTGGTATTTTCCGGCGCGGCGCCGGGCTACGTGACCGGAGTCGTTCAGTTCAACATCCAGGTACCTACGGGAGTCAGCGGCACGGCTCTGCCGATCATAGTGACGATCAACGGAGCCAACGCGGTGCAGAGCCAATCCGGAGCCACGGTGTCGGTCCAATAGAGGATGCCGTCACTCATTAACGTCTCTGGGATCTCGAAGCGATTCGGGATCGCGCCGCTGTTCGAAAACGTGTCGCTCAACATCTCCGATGGCGACCGGCTGGGCCTCATCGGGCCGAATGGTGCCGGAAAATCGACACTGCTTGAAATCCTCACCGGACGCCGCGAGCCGGACAGCGGAGCCGTGGCGCTCCGGAAAGGGACGAAGCTCGCCTACGTCACGCAGGATTCGACGTTTCCGACGGGAACGAGCGTGCGCGAAGTGGTGCGCCGCGCGATGTCGGTCGCAGGAATCGCCGAGGATGAGAAACTCGCGCGTGAAGCCGAGACGCTGGGCCGCGCGGGATTCGAGGATTTCGATCAGGATGCCTCCAGCCTCTCCGGCGGATGGCGCAAACGCCTGGCGATCGCCGAGGCGCTGGTGCTCTCGCCCGATATCCTGATGCTCGACGAGCCGACCAATCATCTGGATCTGATCGGCATCGCGTGGCTGGAGGAGTTGCTCGAATCCGCGAGATTCGCCTGCGTCGTGGTGAGCCACGACCGCTATTTCCTGGAAAACGTCGCGAATGCAATGGTGGAGCTGAATCCTGCCTTCCCCAACGGGACGTTTTACGTCGCCGGGAACTATAGCGCGTTCCTGGAAAAGAAGGCCGAATTCCTGCACGCGCAGGCCAGGCATCAGGAGGCGCTGGAAAATCGGGTCAAGGTAGAAATGGATTGGCTTCGCCGCGGCCCCAAGGCGCGCGCCACCAAGGCCAAAGCGCGCATCGACAAAGCGCAGGAACTGATCGGCGAATTGAATGACCTGAAGGTCCGCACCCGTGTGGAGCTGACGGACATTGAATTCACGGCGTCGGATCGCAAGACGAAGCGCCTGGTGCATCTGGAAGGCGTCTGCCATAGCTTCGGCGACTCGGTATTGTTCGAAAACGCGAGCTTCACCATCACCGCCGGAATGCGGGTCGGCCTGGTCGGCGCCAATGGCAGCGGCAAGACCACTCTGCTAAAGCTGCTGACGGGCGAACTGCAACCGACGCGCGGTGAAATTCAGCGCGCCGACAATCTGCGCATCGTAGCCTTCGACCAGGTGCGTGAACTCGATCCCAATCTCACGCTGCGCCGGGCGCTCGCGCCCGATAGCGATTCCGTCGTCTATCGCGACCGCGCGATTCACGTGGCTTCCTGGGCTTCGCGTTTCGCGTTTTCGAGCGAGCAGTTGAATCAGCCGGTCAGCCGGCTCTCCGGCGGCGAACGCGCCCGCGTCCTGATCGCCCGGCTGATGCTGGCACCCGCGGACCTGCTCCTGCTCGACGAGCCGACCAATGATCTGGACATTCCCACGCTCGAAATCCTGGAAGAAAGCCTGCTCGAGTTTCCCGGAGCCTTGGTTCTGGTGACGCATGATCGCTACTTGCTTGACCGTGTGGCCACCGTGGTGCTGGGCCTTGATGGCAAAGGAGGCGCGGAGCGCTTCGCCGACTATTCGCAGTGGAACGAATGGCAGGCAGCGAAAAAGGCGGTGAGAACCGCCGCGCCAGCCTCGCCGAAGGCGACTCCGGTAAAGAAGAAGCTCTCCTACATCGACGCGCGCGACTACGACACCATCGAGCAGCGCGTGGCGGAGGCCGAGCTGGCTCTGGAGGCCCAACACGAGGCCGTCCAGATCGCCGCATCGAAGGGCGGCAAGGAACTGGAAACGGCAATGGCGGAGCTCGAAAAAAGGCAGGCCGCCGTCGACGCGTTGTACGCGCGCTGGGCGGAGTTGGAGGAGAAAGTCAATTCGACGGCATAAGACGGGTGTATACTGGCCGAACATGCCGAAATGGGTTCTTCTTTTGACGCTTGCGATGACCGCCAGCGCGCAGGTTCCCGACGCGGCCACCGGCAAGAAGATCTTCGAATCGCAGTGCGCTCTCTGCCACGGCCAAACCGGGACCGGTGGCCGCGGACCGAGCCTGAATCGTTCCAAACTCGCCCACGCGCCCGACGATGAGGCGCTGGCAAAGGTGATCGCCCAAGGCATCCCGCCGGAGATGCCCGGCTCCTGGCAGTTAAACCCGCGCGAGGTCCTGTCCCTGATCCTCTATGTTCGTTCCCTCGGCGCGATTCCATCCGAGAAACTCCCCGGCGATCCAGTCCGCGGCGAGCAGGTGTATCAAAGCAAGGGATGCGCCGGGTGCCACATCATCAACGGCAAGGGCGAGGGCTTTGGACCGGAGCTTAGCGCCATCGGCGCGCGGCGCAACGGCGCGCATCTCCGCCAAGTGATTCTTCATCCAGCCGCGGCGCTCCCCGAGGATTTCGTGTATGTCGCGGCGGTGACGGAAGCCGGAACGGTCCGCGGCATCCGCGTGAACGAAGACTCGTTCACGATTCAGATCAAGGACTCGCTGGGGCGATTTCACAGCCTCGTGAAATCCGAATTGAAGGACTTGAAGAAACTGCGCGGCGAAACGCCGATGCCGTCGTTTGAAGGCGCGTTGAGCGCCGCGGAACTGGACGATCTGGTGGCCTATCTGGCCAGTCTGAAGGGCAAATCATGAAGTGTATCGCGTGGTTATTGTGTGCCGTGGCGTGGGCGCAGGTCCCGTATGACCGCATTCTCAACGCGGCGAAAGAACCCGGCAGCTGGCTGACGTACTCGGGTAATTATCAAGGCCATCGCTTCTCGCCGCTGAATCAGGTGACGCCCTCGAACGTAGCCGGGCTGCACGTCAAATGGGCGTATCAGTTCGATAGTCCGCGCACCGAAACTTCGCCGATCGTGGCCGATGGCGTGATGTACGTCACCGGGCCGAACATGGCCGCCGCGCTCGACCTGCACACGGGAAGGGAACTATGGAAGTGGTCGCGTCCCATCCCGAAGGATTATCAATCTATCGGATACGGGCACGTGAATCGAGGCCCGGCCATTCTCGATGACAAGCTATTCGTCGCCACGCTCGATTGTTACCTCATCGCACTCGATCTGAAGAGCGGCGCCGAGCGATGGTCGGCCCGGGTGGAGGACTACAAGCCCGGCTACAGTATGACGCTCGCGCCGCTGGCCATCAAAGGAAAGGTTCTGGTGGGCGTCAGCGGAGGCGAAGCGGGCATCCGCGGTTTTGTGGACGCCTACGAAGCCGCCTCCGGAAAGCGCTCCTGGCGCTTCTATACCATCCCGGCGCCTGGCGAACCAGGCAGCGAAACCTGGCCGCACGACGGCAAGTATAAAGACAGCTGGAGAACCGGCGGCGGATCGACCTGGGTCACCGGCTCCTACGATCCCGACACGAATCTCGTCTATTGGGGTATCGGCAATCCCGGACCGGACTGGAATCCTGATTCGCGCCCCGGTGACAATCTGTATACCTGCTCACTGGTCGCGCTCGACGGTGATACCGGCGCGCTCAAGTGGCATTTCCAATTCACCCCCCACGATTCGCACGATTGGGATTCGACGCACGTTCCGGTGCTGTACGAAGCCGAAGTGCGCGGCGTGAAGCGCAAGTTGGTGGCGGTGGCGAATCGCAACGCGTTTTACTACGTGCTCGACCGTTCGACCGGCGAGTTTGTCGCCGGCCGGGCGTATTCAAAACAGACCTGGGCCAAAGGCCTGGACGATCGCGGCCGCCCGATGGTGCTGCCCAACACCGAGCCGAGCGCCGAAGGAACCATCGTCTGGCCAAATCTCAACGGCGCTACCGTGTGGTTCAGCCCGTCCTATAGTCCAGTGACAAGTCTGTTTTACGTCTCCGTGCGCGAGATCGGCTCGATTTACTACAAGCGCGAAGCCGATTACAAACCCGGCACGTTTTTCGCCGGCGGAGGCGAGGCGCCGATCCCGAATACCGAACGTACTGGCGCGATCCGTGCGCTGGAGGTATCGACGGGCAAGCAGCGCTGGGAATTTCCCCTGCATTCGGCGTCGTGGTCCGGTGTGCTTTCCACCGCCGGCGGTTTGGTATTTTCCGGCACGAACGACGGCTACGTCTTCGCGCTCGATGCCGGCTCCGGTAAGCCGCTGTGGAATTTTCAATCCGGCGGCCCGGTTCTGTCGAATCCGATTTCTTTTTCGCTCGATGGCAAGCAGTGCATCGCGATCGCGTCGGATCGGGTTCTGTACGTGTTCGGGCTGTAGCCTCGCCCCATAAGGGCGGGGCTTCCGCACTAGAAACTCAAATCCGCCACTCGCCGGCGGATCAAAACCTCAATGATCGTCCGGATCCCGGTGAACTTCGCGTTCACCTTGGCTGCCCCATCCTCGCCGAGCTGCTTGGTCAAGAGAGTCCCACCATCGAGGTCGGCCATCTTCGAATACCCGGTCACCATCGTGACGTCGTTGGGATTCGCGCCGTAGGTTCTCCGGTTGACCAGGAGGCTCGTGTTGGCCTTCTTGTACACGGGAAGCACGTCCGACTTCACCAGGTTCTGAAAGTCCTGCATTTTCCCCGCCGCGATGCGGTACCGCGCGGACACGATGAACTCCGTTGGCTCGGGCAGGACGTTAGAGATGTCAGTCATGCGGGTGAGGGCGTAGGCGGTGGAACTCTCAATGCACTTGGCCAATTTCATATTGAGGCGGGCGGTAGCGGGTTGTCCCAGCGCCTTCAGCAACGGGGTCTGCCCGTCGAACTCGGCGAACTTCGCGAACGGCGTGACGATCGTGTACTCGTAGCTGCTCCCAAACGCGTACGTCTGATAGACGGTCCTGGTGCTCTGGCCCGCCTTTTTGAGCGCCGGGATCACCTCGTACTTTTGCAGGTCTGCCCATTCGTTCACCATGTCGGGCTTGATGTGAACGACCTGCACTCTAAACGTGGTGGTCGCCACCGGTTGCGCGAAGCCAAAGGAGCTGAATCCGAGCGCCATCGTCAATGCAACGGCACTTTTCTTGAAAACCTTCGTATTTTCCACTTTCACTAGAATCCCCTCTTCTACATAGGCCTCTTGGCCTTGAAGGAGTATAGCGGTGAATGCGTCAATTGCAAGTGAAAAGAAGAGCGGGGAGCCATAAAAGGCCCCGTTTCGTTTAAAATGAAAGCACGCCCCGATAGCTCAGTTGGTAGAGCGCCAGTTTTGTAAACTGGATGTCGCTGGTTCAATCCCGGCTCGGGGCTTTTCGATTTTCGGTCGCCTCAGCTAGACTAATCTGATGCGGCTCTCCTTGATCCTGCTTTCCGTCTCTCTTCTTGCCCAAAACGCGCCTCCTACGGCTGCTCCCGTAACTGCCGGAGGACGCGGAGGCGCAACACCGGGAGCAACACCCGCCGCGGCCGCGCCTGCAACGCCGGCGCAGGGCCAGGTCAATCCCAACGATACGGTGCTGAAGGCCCTCGACGACGTCATGTGGGTGCAGAAGTTGAGCGACATTGCCGACGTCGATAAGGTCGCCTACGCCGGCCCTCCGCCCGCGCATATTCCCAACAAGACTGCGCCCGGGGCGGGGAATCCGCTCATCATTCGCGCCTACACATTCATTCCCAAGAAAATGGACCGCACGAAGAAGCAGCCTTTGCTGGTACTGGCGCATCAAGGCATCCACGGCAGCGTTAATTCCGTGGAACTGGCACACATCATGCGCGAGCTGATGGAGCAGAGCTACGCCGTCATCGCGCCGGATTATCGCGGCAGCTCCGGCTACGGGCAGGGATTTCTAAATCAGATCGATTACGGCGGCAAAGAAGTAGATGACGTGATCGCCGGCCGGGACTGGATGCTGGAAAAATACGGCTTCTTGGACCCCAAGCGCGTGGGCGCCATCGGCTGGAGCCACGGCGGTTTAATCACGCTGATGGAGATCCTCCTGCATCCCGACGGCTTCGCCGCGGCCTACGCCGGCGTGCCGGTGAGCGATCTGGTGCTGCGCCTCGGCTATCAGTCCGACGCTTACCGCGCGATATACTCGTCGCCGAATCACATCGGAAAAACGGTGCGCGACGATATTAAGGAGTATGAGAAGCGATCGCCCATTACTTACGCGGCGAATCTGAAAACTCCTCTGCTGATCCACACCAATACCAACGACGAGGACGTGAATGTGCTCGAAGTGAAGCGCATGATCACGGCCCTGAAGGCCGAAGGCAAAAAGTTCGACTACAAAATCTACGAGGACGCCCCCGGCGGCCACATGTTCAATCGCCTGGACACCAAGCTGGCCCGCGACTCGCGCGAGGAAGTTTACGCGTTCCTGGCCAAATATCTGAAGAACTGACCGCGGTGCCCAAGCCGAGGCGTAAATCCGAGGGAAGTTTCGCGGGAAATCTCACCTTAGGGAATGGAGCGGGAGACGGGAATCGGACCCGCGACCAACAGCTTGGAAGGCTGTGACTCTACCACTGAGTTACTCCCGCGCTCCATTCAGATTATAACTTGCCCGTCAATCGTTTTGCGACCAGATCCGGGAACAGTTTTTCCAGTTCCCGCACCTTCGGCAGGTCGTTGTAGACGATATACGGATAGTTCGGATTCCGGTCGAAGAAGTGTTGATGATTCGCCTCGGCGGCGTAGAATCCATTGAGCCGCGCTACTTGCGTCACGATGCGGCGCCGGAACACTCTGGCTTCGTGGAGCTGTTTGATATAGGCCTCAGCCACGCGCTTCTGCTCGTTGTTGGCGTAGAAAATCCCCGACCGGTACTGAGTGCCCTCGTCCGGTCCCTGCCGATTCAGCTCCGTCGGATCGTGCGCGACGGAGAAGAAGACGTGTAGCAGTTGGCCGTAGCTGATCTGCGAAGGATCGTAGGTCACCTCCACTGACTCGGCGTGGCCCGTGTTGCCCTCGCTCACTAAGTCATAGTGCGCCGTTTTCCTCTCGCCTCCGGCGAATCCGGAGACGGCTTTCGAGACTCCCTTCAAGCGCTCAAACACCGCTTCCACGCCCCAGAAACAGCCCCCGGCGAAGACAGCCGTCGCAGTCTTCGAGCCGTTGGCGGCCACATCGGTCGCCGGCGCGGGAATTTTCCCCGCCGGTGCACAGGCGGCCACCAGACAAAAAGAGAGAAGTTTTTTCATAACGATCAACCTTTCACCTTCGGTTCTTCTGCGGACGCAGCGGAGTTCGGTCTGGTCCATGCCGACGCCGCCCTCATGGGCTTTCGCGTCTGACACGCCGCGTCGATTTTTGCCGCCTGCCTGATCGTCGCAACGGTCCTCCCCTACTACGGTTGGGCCGCGTGGCCGGTGATGCTGAAATTCCGCGGATGAAGTGGCGCGTTACGTGCCCTTCAGCACCTCGGCGATGTCCTTCTCGGAGATGGCGCCTTCTTTAATCACGCGCCAATAAGGCTCCGTCACGTCCACCGTGGTCGCGCCCGTACCTGTCGCGAGCCCTCCATCCAGCACCAGGTCCACGCGTCCGTCCATCGTGGCAAAGCACTCGATGCCGCGCGTGCACGTCGGTTGGCCGGATAAATTCGCGCTCGTCGCGATCAGCGGCTGGGCGAGCCGTTCGAGCAGCGCATTGGCCACCTTCGACTTCGATTGCCGCATGGCGACACGGCCGGTATTTCCGGTGACCTTCAAGGGTACGCGCGACGAAGCGGGGCCGATGATGGTCAACTCGCCCGGCCAAAAATAGCGGGCCAGCAGGCGAAAGCGCGCGGAAACTTCCTTGACCATTTCTTCGGCCATGACGATGTCACTCACCAGCAGCGGGAGGGAGCGGTGAATATCGCGGCCCTTGGCGGCGAACACCTGGCCCACCGCGTGCAAATTCAAAGGATCCGCCACCAGGGTGTACAGCGCGTCGGTGGGGATTGCAACCACGCCACCACGGCGGACAACCGCGGCCGCGCGCTCAATCGCGGTCATAGAAGGCTGCTCGGCGTTAATCTCAATGAGATCGGTGGCCACCGACTTAGTGTAACGTTTTCTAGCAGCTAACGGCGAGCCTGTTTATCGTGAGATGGCGCCGGACACTTCAATGGCCATCTGGTAGCGTCCAAATGGCGCACTCAACTGCACGCCGGCCACCATTCCTTGAACGCGCTCCACCATTTCACGCGCGATGGCGACGCCTTCGGCGCGCGCGGCTTCCGCATTCTCGGCGCAGCGCATGCGCTCCATGTACTCGGCGGGCACGGGCACGCGGAGCTCGTTCACCATGAATTCGGCATTGCGCAGACTGGTGAGCGGCCAGATCCCGGCGATGAACGGCAGCTTGTGATGCGCGGTGCGCTTCAGAAACGCTTCTAGAAGGTCGAGATCGAACACCGGCTGCGTCACGACGTACTCGGCGCCCGCCTCGACTTTGAAGTCGAAGCGCTTCAGTTCCTCGTCCATGTTCAGAGCGCCTGGGTTCGCGCCTACGCCCAGCAGCAGGCCCGTCTGCGATCCCATGGGGTTGCCGCCCAGATCCATGCCTCGATTCAAATTGTTGGCGATATTCGTCAGGCCAATGGAATCGACATCGAACACCGCGGTAGCATCCGGATACGCGCCCATGCGCGGCGGATCGCCGGTGATCAGAATCAGGTTCTTCACGCCGACCGCGTGAGCGCCCAGCAATCCGCTCTGGATGCTCAGGATATTGCGATCGCGGCAGCAGAAGTGGAGCACCGCTTCGATGCCCGCTTGCTCCTGAATTAACTGGCAGGTGACCTGCGCGCTCATGCGGGCGCTGGCGCGCGGTCCGTCAGGCACGTTGATGCAATCGATGCCCGCCGCTTTGCACAATTTCGCGCCTTCAATTTCCTTCGAGGCGTCCACGCCGCGAGGCGGCAGAATCTCGACGAAGGAGACAAACTTTCCTTCGGCCAGCTTTGCGCCCAACGCGCTCTTGTTCGCTACGGGAATTTTCTCGATCGCTTTGTCCTTTGAGGAGGCAGGCACCTGGATGGTCACGTTCAGCGCGCGCATCCCGGGCGCCAGACTTCGTGCTTCGCTGCGGATTTCCTTGATGTGCGCGGCTGTCGTGCCGCAACAGCCTCCGACGACGCGGACACCGGCCATCAGGAATCGCCGGGCATACTGCGCCATGTACTCCGGCGAGCACAAATAGATATTCCGTCCGTCGACCGTCGCCGGGAGGCCCGCATTGGGCATCGCACACAACGGTTTCTTCGTGAAGGCGAGCATTTTCTCGATCGCCTCCAGCATCACCTTCGGGCCCGAGGAGCAGTTCAATCCGACCACATCCACAGGCCATTCGTCCAACCGCCGCGTGAAGTCCTCCGTCGAGGTACCGTCGCGCAGGCGTCCATCATCTTCGATGCTGACTAGCGCGATAACGGGCACGTCGTCTCCGGCCGCTTCGCGGGCGGCGAAAATGGCCTCGCGAATTTCGTTCGAGTCGCGGAAGGTCTCCAGCACCAGCAGGTCGATGCCTGCTTCCACGAGCGCCTCGATCTGCTCGCGGAAAATGGCCCGCGCTTCGTCGAATCCGGTCGGGCCGAGCGGTTCCAGCCGTACTCCCAGGGGTCCTACGGTACCAGCTACAAATGCCTGATCCCGAGCAGCCTCGCGGGCGATCCGCACGCCGGCATGGTTGATCAGCCGAACCTTTTCGGCGAATCCGTACGCGCCCAGCCGCTTGCGGTTCGCTCCGAATGTGTTGGTTTCCAGGATCTCCGCGCCGGCCTTGATGTATTCCTGATGGACATCCCGCACCATGGCCGGAAGCGACAGGTTCAGCTCGTCGTAGCAGCGGTTAATGAAAACGCCTTTTTGGTAGAGAACGGTCCCCATGGCCCCGTCGGCCACCAGAACGCGGTTCGCCAGCGCCTCGCGAAATTCAGCCGACCGCGTCGGCGTGAGAATTGAACCCATGTACTTTTACAATACCGCGACGGTCAAGATCCGGACCCGAGTGGGGCTGACGCCATAGGTCCGCGGCCGACGCCCCTCGTCGGCCTCTTACAGTCCAATGTGCGGAGGCGGGTTGTCGCTGATGATTACCGCCGTGACTCGTTCTGTCATTATCTTCATCTTCACTCCACCACCCGCACCCGAATCCGCGAACCTTCCGGGCCACCTCGATAGACGCGTTCAGTGGCCTTCTGAAAATCGCTTGCCTTCGCCGAAGGAATGTCCAGAAACACCTGCGGATTCCGGTCGGTCAACGGGAACCACGAGCTCTGGATCTGCACCATGATGCGGTGCCCGGTGCGAAAGACATGACAGATGTCGGGCATCGTAAAGTCGATACGGGCGGGTTTGCCCGGCACAAACGGCTCCGGTTTGTCGAATCCAATGCGGAATTTACCCCGGAACGGCTCGCCGCGGACCATTTGCTGATACCCGCCCATGTGAATGCGCGTCGGGTTCGGGTTGGGATCGGGATAATCGTTAGGATACACGTCGATGAGCTTGACGACGAAATCCGAGTCCGTGCCACTCGAGGAGACTTGCAGCATGGGCTGAATCGGCCCGGCGATGGTCAGGTCTTTTTCGAGCGGCTCGGTCTGATACACCAGCACGTCGGTGCGGCGGGCGGCGAAGCGCTGGTCGTAGGTCATATAATCGCTGGCCATCCCGGCGCCGATTTCCGCTGTTACGGGAACGGGCTTGGCGGGATCGCTCACGTATTCGTCAAATGCAGCGGCTTCGGCAGGATCGAACGAGAGCGCGCCGCCGGGGCCGAAATAAAGCGAGCGCTCGGTAGAAGCTTTCGGGGGCCACTGCTCGAAACGCGTCCACTCATTCGTGCCCGTGGCGAACACCCACGCCCTCGGAATGCTCGCCTCAGGCGAGGCCTTCAGGCCGTTGCCTTTGCTCTTCAGATTGGCCAGGAAGAACGGCAACTGGATTTGCTCGCGGAAGAATTCGCCTGTTTTCGAGGCGAAGTTCAGGTTCCCGAGCTTATCGCCATCCTGGCGCGACCAGCCTCCGTGCGGCCACGGACCCATGATCAGCGTCTGGGGCGATGCCGGGCCGGCTTTCTCGTTGGCATAAAAGAGCTTCAGCGGACCCGACAGATCCTCGGCGTCGAACCATCCGCCCACCCAAAGCACTGCCGGCGTCACGTTCTTTATATGCGGCGCCTGCGCGCGAGATTGCCAGAAAGCGTCGTAGTTGGGGTGCTTCAGCAGATTATCCCAGTAGACGTTTTCGTTGTGAAAGTAATACTCGTTCGCGTTGGCCAACGGGCCCATGCGCAGGTAGAAATCGTATTGATCCTGCGTGCCATAGTCGAACGGCGCCCGAGCCCGGGGCCGCTCCGGATCCTTGCGCGGCTTAAAGCTGGAATAGAAACCGAAATTGGCAGCCAGGTAGAACGCGCCGTTGTGGTAAGCGTCGTCGCCGTTGCCGACGTCGCCCATCGGCGCTTGCGGCGAAACCGCCTTTAACGCCGGATGGGAATTCATTAGACTGAAGGCCGCGTAGAAGCCCGGATAGGAGATGCCCCAAATCCCCACGCGCCCGTTGTTGTTCGGTACGTTCTTCACCAGCCAGTCGATGGTGTCGTAGGTGTCCGTGCTTTCATCGGTGTCCCTGGGCCCGTCGAGGCGCGTCTTGTGGATGGGAACGTCAACGAAGGTGCCCTCGGATAGATAGCGCCCGCGCACGTCCTGATAAACGAAAATGAAACCTTCCTTCGTGAACGAATCATCCGGCCCCAGGGTCACCGGATAGTTGTCGACCCCGTACGGCGGGATGGAATACGGCGTCCGCTGCATCAGGAGCGGGTAGCGCTGGCTGGAATCCTTGGGGACGTAAACGCTGGTGAACAGCCTCACGCCGTCGCGCATGGGGATCCGGAAGTCGAACTTCGTATAGTGGGCGAGCGTGTATTCCGCCCGTTGCCGAGTGACATCGGCCTGGGAGGGAGTTGGCTGCGGCTGCGCCAGCAGCGGAACTGTGGAGACCAGAAGGAAAACAGTGGTTTTCATGGGAAACGACGGCCAGTATATCAGCTACGGGCGCCGGCTCATTTCCAGTCGGGAAATGGATCGCTGCGCCCCCGGCGTGACGCTTCAATGAGATCCGGCACACGCGTGCGGCGCTTCCACAGCCTGGCGAGCAACACGTCGAGCGCTTCCTCCTCGCCGGCCAGCCAAGCCGGAGGAATCGCCTTCACCGCGCGGTCCACTACCTCCTCGGGAAAATGAACGATACGGGAAAGCCAAGGCTCAAAGTCGGCGAATCCCCGAATATTGCGGTACACCATGGGGCGGAAATAGAGGCCCTGGCTGGCGGAATCGCCGAAGCTCCAGTTCGGCCCGTCGAATACAAAGCCGTTGTCGATCATCTGCGCCACGAAGCCCATCTTCAGCGAATGCGCCTCGGAGCCAGGGATCCAATCCTTCAACCGGGCGCGAAAGAAGATCGATTGACGAGCGTCGGCGTTCCCCATCCACTTATCGAAGGCCAGCACCCCGGCGAAATCGCCCAGATTCTCGATTTTTTCGAGAATCGTATCGGGCAAAAAGTCGTAAACAACGATCCGCGCCGGATCGCCAGGGAAGCGCGAGCCAAAATGCCAGCCCGGCTCGGGCGCCAGCCGCCGGGAGCCGAGCTGCAGGTGCACGTCGGGATTCGAAGCCAGAAAATCGCCGGAAATTTCCACAATCTCCGCGGCAGGCGAGGCGATGCCGAGGTAATTCAGAAACACGGCTGCAATCCACTCGTTCACTAAGATCCGCCGGTGCTGCGGATTATTAACGAATTTCACCACGTAGCAATGGCCGTCTGCGGCTTCGAGAAGGTGCGCCTGGGCTCCGCCGCGCATTTTTCGGATCAGACGGCGCGCGGCGGTTGGCATGGACGCATGGGAATCGGGTACCTTTAAAATTATATGACGGACGAAAAAGAAACAACGCCGCACAGCGGATCCAGCAAGGACGAGGTCGCGCTGGAGCTGATGCGCTTCATTGCCACCACGACCGGAATCGGCAAAACCGGCTCCGGCGCGGGCTTCGGCGGGAAGAGCCCGAAGACTCCGGAAGAGCAGGTGGATACGCTGCTCCAGTTATTCGAAAAGTGCCGCGACGTGGTGAAGAAATAGCCGGGCTACTGGTGCTCGACACCCCACGTCACGTATTGACGCTTCATCGCCTCGATGCAGGCTTCGGAGTCGCGAATGACTTTCTCGATGGAAGCTTTTTTGCCTTTGGTCGATTGCAGGACGGCGTAGAGCATCCGGTCCCGCTCATTCGGAGGGTCCGAGTAGGAGAACCAGCGCTCGCGCGAGCGGCCAAGCACGTCAGGATCGGGCGACTGCACGATCATCATCTTCAGGGCCTCGACTACGCTCTTGAGCAGCCTCTCGTTGTGAGCCCGCTGGTCCAAGAGCGCGGAGGCGTCTTCGGGGGAGCCCAGCACCGTGTGGTCGTCCAAGGCAACGGCTGAGACAAGCACCTCGACTTTTGTGGGCGCGCCGTAGAGGGAGACACGGTAATCGTATGTTTCTCCGGGGCGGAAGTCCTGCTGGCCAAGGATGTAGAGCGGCAGCAGGTCCACGAATCCATCCTGCTGCTTCCTTACCGAACCGTCTTCGAAAGTGCTCGTGAGGCTAACGCGGAAGGCTGTGATCGATTTCTTCGAACGGTTTTCGAGCCCGACGGTGACGAGGGAATAAGCGCCGCCGGGAGTGGGAGCCTCGATCGCGACAGAGCGGACGGAAACAGCGTCTGCGGGAGGCGCCTGGGCGTTCAGGAAGGCCGGGAGAAAAACCCACTTTGCGAGTCGCATGAAAGTGTACTCACTTCTTAAACGATTATGACTGAGATTCGCCTCTGACGCCAGCGAGAAGTCTTTGACCCCAGGGGGCTTCGGGGAGTAAACTGGTCCTTCAAATCAAAGGAGCCAACGCATGTCTTCAGAAGAGAACAACGCGTTAGATCGCAGAGATTTTTTACGCAAAGCGAGCGCCGTCGGCGCAGTTTTGGGCAGCGCCAGTTCAGCGCTCGCCGCGTCGAAGGGTGCCAAGAGCGCCTCCGCCCGCTCGAGCGGACGCGTCCTGGGCGCGAATGACCGCATCGCCATCGGCGTGATCGGCGTTGGCGGACGCGGAACCTACGTCGGCAACACATTTGCCGAGATCGGCGCGAAGAACAATTCCTGCCAGATCGTCGCCGTAGCCGACCCCTACCAGCGCCGCGTCACCAAGAACAAAGAGCATCACAAGTGCGACGGCTATCTCGACTACCGCGAAATCATCAATCGCAAAGACATCGACGCCGTGATCGTCGCCACCCCCGATCACTGGCACGCCCGCATCGCGCTAGAAGCGATGGACTCGGGCAAGGACGTCTATCTTGAAAAACCGATGTGCCACACGATTGAAGAAGCGCACATGCTGGTAAACACCGTGAAAGAGACGGGCCGCGTGCTGCAGGTGGGCTCGCAGACCACTTCCGCCGACCAATGGTGGAAGGCAAAGAAAGCCATCGCTGACGGGATGATCGGCAAGATGATCATGAGTCAGGGATCTTACCATCGCGACTCGGTAGAAGGCGAGTGGAATTACCCCATTGACGAGGGCGCCGGACCGGACGCCAAGGGCGAGGACTTCATCGATTGGAAGATGTGGCTCGGCAAGGCTCCGCAGCATCCCTGGGATCCGGACCGGTTTTTCCGCTTCCGCAAGTATTGGGATTATTCGGGCGGCATCGCCACCGATCTGTTCTATCACGTCGTTGCACCGCTGAATATCTGTTGGGATAAGCCCCAGTTCCCGCACAAAGTGGTTGCGTCGGGCGGAATCTACGGGGGCCCCAAGTTCGAATACAAGCGCGAAGTGCCTGATACGTTCCACCTGATGGCCGAATACGCCGAGGGCCATTCGCTGGTGCTGAGTTCGTCGATGGCGAACTCGACGCATATCCCCGGCCTGATCCGCGGCCATGAGGGCACCATCACGATGGTCGATAATGGGCAGTTTGAAAGCACGACCGATCACATCACGCTGAAGCCCGAAGTGTCGCGGCATCGCGCCAACCGCGACGCGCCGTGGGAAGTGAAGCCGATGTTCGAAGGCTACAAGTTCGGCACCGAGGAAGTGAAGATCCCGGTGGAAAAGACGGACGTAATGGCCGCGCACGTGAACAACTTCCTGGATTGCATGCACACCCGACAGAAGCCTCATCTGCAGGTGGAGACCGGAGCCTGCGCCCAGGTACTGATTACCATGGCAGTGGAATCCTATCGCCGCGGCAAGGTCCTCTATTTCGACGAGAAGACCTGGAAAGTGTCCGACAAGCCCGTAAAAGCTTGAGCTCCAATCCAAGGAATTTGGCAGGCGAACCGCCTGCCCTACCTCGCGTGCTGACGAATCACGGGGTGGGACAGGCGCATTCGCCTGTCGAGCTTTATCGCCAAAGATCGTAAAATAGGAACCTTATGGGTGAACCCGTCATTTTAATCGCCAGCGGCGACCTGCGCCTCTCGGCGAACGCGATGTGCTGGCCCGCGCAGCACGCCATGGAACAGCAAGTGATGGCCGCGGTGCGCGCCGAGGGATTCGAAGTCCGTCGTGGCCATCCAGTGGACGAAGCCGCCGGTCACGGCTTCATCGGCAGCCAGAAGCAGGGCATGGAAGTGTTCCGCTCAATTTCGCCGACGGCTCCTCTGATCGTCGCGGAGGCCGTCTGGCAGTATAGCCATCACGTGCTCCATGGTCTTTACACCCATCGAGGGCCGATTCTGACGGTCGCCAACTGGAGCGGCCAGTGGCCCGGCCTGGTGGGCATGCTGAATCTGAACGGATCGCTGACCAAAGCAGGCGTCAAATACTCTACGCTCTGGAGCGTCGATTTTACAGACGAATTCTTCAAATCCGGCTTGCGCAAATGGCTCCACGGCCAGCCCTTGGCGCACGATTTGTCGCACGTCCGGCCTCTTTCAGCGTACAAGTTGCCCGCGAATCCCGGCCGCGACCTGGCCCGCGAGCTTCGTTCGAAGAAAGCCATCATGGGCATCTTCGACGAAGGCTGCATGGGCATGTACAACGCCATTATCCCTGACGAACTGCTGCATGCCACGGGCGTGTTTAAAGAGCGGCTGAGCCAGTCGGCCCTTTACGCCGCGATGCGCGAGGTGGCGGAACCCGAAGCGCGCGCCGTCTACAATTGGCTGCTCAAGAAGGGCATGAAATTCCACTACGGCCCGAATCCTGAAACCGATCTGACCGAGGCTCAGGTAATCGAGCAGTGCAAAATGTACATTGCGGCATTGAACATCGCCGACGATTTCGGCTGCGCGACGATCGGAATTCAGTATCAGCAGGGCTTGAAGGACCTTGCGCCGGCTTCCGATCTCGTGGAGGGCCTGCTCAACAACGTCGACCGGCCGCCGGTGGTCCGCAACGGCCGCGAACTCTATGCCGGTGAGGCTCTACCGCACTTCAACGAAGTGGACGAGTGCGCCGGACTCGACGGCCTGGTCACGAATCGATTGTGGACGAAACTCGGCCTGTCGCCTGAAAACACCTTGCACGATCTGCGCTACGGCGAGGAATACAACGGCCGTTTTGTGTGGGTATTCGAAATTTCCGGCGCGGTTCCTCCCGCGCATCTCACTGGCGGCTACGCGGGCACGGTCAGCGAGCGCCAGCCTCCTATGTATTTCCGCCTCGGCGGCGGCACGGTGAAGGGCGTCAGCAAGCCCGGAGTCGTGGTCTGGTCGCGCATTTACGTCGATGGAGGAAAGCTGAAGGCGGATTTGGGCCTGGCCGATTCCGTCGAGCTGCCGCGCGAGGAAACCGAGCGGCGCTGGAAGAACACCACGCCGCAGTGGCCGATGATGCACGCGGTCACGCGAGGTGTTTCGCGCGACCAGATGATGGCGCGTCACAAAGCGAATCATATTCAAGTTGCCTACGCAACGGATGAAGCTTCGGCCAGGAAGGCTCTGGCGGCGAAAGCCGAGGCGTTCGACGAGCTTGGTCTCGAGGTCGCGATCTGCGGCATCAAAGAGGAGGAACTGTGCGCGTAGGGCTCATTGGCACCGGAGCGATTTCGCACAAACATGCGCAGGCGTACCGCAACATCGGCTTTGAGATTGCCGCCGCGTGCGATACTGCTCCGGGCCGCGCCGCCGAGTTCTGTGCGAAGTATGGAGGCGATCCCGTCGCCACCTGGCAGGACCTCTGCCGCCATCCCCGCGTCGATTTCATCGACGTCTGTACGTTTCCCGATTTTCGCCTGGAGCCGATCGAACTCTGCGTCACCACGAAAAAGCACGTGCAGGTACAGAAGCCCATTGCGACGAATCTCGCTACGGCGAAAGCGATGGTCGAAACCGCGGCGAAGGGCAGCATTTTGCTAAGCGTCGTCAGCCAACATCGCTTTGACGATTCGAGCCGCTTCCTGAAAAGGGCGATCGCCGAAGGCCGCATGGGCAAAATTCTGCAAGCCGATGCGTACGTGAAGTGGTACCGCTCGGCCGAGTATTATTCGCGGCCGATCAAGGGCAGTTGGAAGGTGGAAGGCGGCGGCGCGCTCATCAATCAGGCCGTGCACCAGGTGGATATTCTTCTCTGGCTCATCGGCGGAGTAAAGTCGGTGGCCGGTGAATGGCAGCTCGGCGCGCTGCATAAAATCGAAAGTGAGGACGTAATCTCCGCGCTGATGCGCTACGAAAACGGCGCGACCGGCGTCATTCAAGCCTCCACGGCGTTCTGGCCCGGATACACGGAGCGCCTGGAAATTCACGGTACCAAGGGCACGGCGGTCATCTCGGGCGACAAACTGACGACGTGGGACATTGAGAACGATTCCGGCGATCCCGCGCCGATCGACCGTCAGGTCGCCTCGGGCGCATCCGATCCGATGGCAATTTCGCTGACGCCGTTCGAGCGCCAGTTCCTCGATTTCGGCGAGGCGATTCGCGATGGCCGCAAACCTCTGGTTTCGGGCGAAGAAGGCTACCGCGCGCTGGAGCTGGTGGACGCGATCTACCGGTCCTGCCGGGAGGGCTCGAAGGTCGTGCTGGGTGCCTGACGCAGGGTCTGAAAAAGACTGGAAATGCGTCCGCGTTTCGGCTTCGAGCGCGAACCTCGGACCGGGGTTCGACGCGCTGGGCCTGGCGCTGGGCATCTATCTCGAATGCCGCTTTCGAGGCGCACCGCAGTTGATCATCCGCGCCGCTGGTCGCGACGCCGAATGCATCTCCACCGCCGACGATAACCTCATTTGGCAGACAGCGTTGAAAGTCGCAAGCGACGTCAGTAAGACCCTGCCTCCGGTGGAGCTGGAAATCGACAACGACATTCCCATCGGTAAAGGGCTTGGCTCCAGCGCCGCGGCGCTGACTGCCGGTGTCGTGATCGCGGCGGAGATGCTGGACCTCGGATGGTCGCGCGCGAAAATTCTCGATGAAGCGGCTCGCATTGAGGGCCATCCCGATAACGTCGCCGCATGCGTTCTAGGCTCGATTGTGGCCAGCGCGCTCGATGGAGAAGGCGTGGCGCGCGCGGTGCGCATGGAGATCGATTCGCATTACGGCGTTGCGGTGGTCGCGCCGGATTTTCCGCTGCCCACGGTGGAAGCGAGACGGGTGCTGCCGGCGTCCTATTCGCGCGCAGACGCGGTTTTCAACGTGCAACGCAGCGCACTGTTGATCGCCGCGCTCACCTCCGGCACGACGAGCGCGTTTCCGGAGGCTTTGGAGGACCGCCTGCATCAACCTTACCGGTTCCCTTTGGTGCCTGGTCTCGAGGAGGCGACGAAGCTCCGTGCGACCGGTCTGCTGGGCTGTGCGCTCAGTGGCGCGGGGCCGTCGATTCTGGTTTTTTACGAGCGGGGCCATGAAGAGGTCTGCGAGCTGGTCCGCGAGGTATTTCTGAGAAACGGCCACGCGAGCGAAGTCGTGTGGGCGAAGATCGACAAGACAGGATACGAACTTTGCTAAGGCCGCGTGTCAGCCCCACGCTTACACATGGGGCTAACGACTCCTGCTTGAATAGCCCCATGCGTCAGCATGGGGCTCGCGTCGGCACGCCAGAATAGGAGTATCGATGAACCGCCTCGCAAACGAGAAGAGTCCGTATCTCCTGCAGCACGCGCACAACCCCGTGGACTGGTATCCGTGGGGAGACGAGGCGTTCGAAAAAGCTGCGCGCGAACAGAAGCCCATTTTCTTGTCCATTGGCTACTCCACCTGTCACTGGTGCCACGTGATGGAGCGCGAATCGTTTGAGGATGAAGCGACGGCTCGCGTGCTGAATGAGTATTTCGTGCCCGTGAAGGTGGACCGCGAGGAGCGCCCCGACGTGGATCGCGTTTACATGCTGTTCGTACAGACGTCGACCGGCAGCGGCGGCTGGCCGATGTCGGTATGGCTGACGCCGGACCGCAGGCCGTTTTTCGGCGGGACGTATTTCCCGCCGGACAATCGCTACGGCAGGCCTGGATTCAGGGCCATTCTTGAGCATCTGGCGCGTGCCTGGCGCGACGATCGCGCGCGCATCGAAGAATCGGGCGCGGCGGTGGTGGAGCAGCTGGCGCAATACTCCTCGGTGACGCGCGGCAATCAGTCGGTGGACACGGCGGCGCTCGATTCGGCCTTCTACGCCTTCCGCCGTATGTTCGATGCGCGGTTCGGCGGCTTCGGCCCGGCTCCGAAATTTCCCCGGCCCAGCGTGTTCAACTTCTTGCTGCGCTATTACGCGTCGACCGGCAATGACGAGGCGCTCGACATGGTGCTGCTTACGCTGCGGGAGATGGCCAAGGGCGGCATGAACGATCAGTTGGGCGGAGGCTTTCATCGCTATTCCGTCGACGGGCGCTGGTTCGTGCCGCATTTCGAAAAGATGCTCTACGATCAGGCTCAGCTTGCCGTGTCGTACTTGGAGGCATTTCAAATCACGCGCGATGGCCAGTATGCCGCGATCGCGCGCGATATCTTTTCCTACGTCCAGCGGGACATGACGCATCCGGAAGGCGGTTTTTATTCCGCCGAGGATGCGGATAGCGCCGAGTCGCCCGGGGCCAAGGAAAAACGGGAGGGCGCCTTCTACGTCTGGAAGGAGCCGGAGATTGACAGCCCTTTGTTCGCCCAACGCTACGGCGTGAAGCCCGCGGGAAACGTCGAAGAAGATCCGCACGGCGAGTTTGAGGGCCGGAACATTTTGTATCAGGCTTGTACGATTGAAGAAGCGGCCGCCGCGCACGGAGTGAGCGTGGACGATGCGCGCGCCGAACTCCGCTCGACCGCGAAGACACTGTTCGATCTGCGCGCGAAACGTCCTCGGCCCCATCTGGACGATAAAATCCTCGCCGGATGGAACGGCCTCATGATTTCCGCGTTTGCGAAGGGTGCACAGATTCTGGGCGAGGACGCCTACCTGGACGCCGCGGCTGCCGCGGCTGGTTTTATCCGTGCTCGCCTGTGGGACGACGCACGGGGCGTGCTCCTGCGCCGCTTCCGCGACGGCGAATCGGCCATTGACGGGTTCCTGGACGACTACGCTTTCTGCGCGCAGGCGTTCTTGGATCTGTACGAGGCTCGCTTCGATGCGGGGGATCTGAAATTCGCCATTCGCCTGGCCGAGCGCGCCCTCGAATTGTTCGAGGATCGCGCCAACGGCGGATTCTTCTCCACCGCGGAGGGCGCGGAAAATCTGGTGTTGCGTTTGAAGGACGATTACGACGGCGCGGAACCATCCGGCAACTCCGCCATGGCAATGGCTCTGGTGCGTTTGGCCCGTGCCACCGGACGCGAGGACTTCCGCAGAGCGGCGGAGCGGACGCTGGAGGCGTTTTCCTCGCGTCTTGCTTCCGGCGGTGCGGGCGTGCCGCAGATGTTGGTGGCGCTGGCCTTCTCGATCGCCAAGCCGATGGAGATCGTCCTCGCGGGCCCTACGGACGCCGCCATGCTCGCTGCGATCCGGCGCCACTTCCTGCCTAACGCCGCAATCGCGAGGGCGGAGGATGCTCCTACGCCAATGCTGGCGATCGACGCCAAACCCACCGCTTACGTCTGCGAGAATTTCGCGTGCCACTTGCCCTTAACGGACGTGGACAAGCTCGACGAGTTGCTAGAATAGCAACTATATGCCTATTGAAAGACCTGGAGCGACTACTTTAAAAGGAAATCCGCTGACCGTCCTCGGGCCGGAATTGAAACCCGGGGACAAAGCGCCGGATTTTCAGGCGGTGGACGACTCCCTGAAGCCGGTGAATCTGGAAAGCACCGGTCACGGAGTACGCATCTTTAGCGTCGTGCCTTCACTGGATACGCCGGTGTGCGACGCCCAGACCAAGCGCTTCAATGACGAGGCGGGGAAGCTGCCGGAGTTGAGCGTGTATACCATTAGCATGGATCTGCCGTTCGCACAAAAGCGCTGGTGCGGCGCCTATGGCGTGGACCACGTGAAGATGGTTTCCGATCACCGTACCGGATCGTTTGGCGAGCATTACGGCACGCTGATCAAGGAGCTGCAGATTCATAGCCGCGCGGTTTTCGTGGTGGACAAGGACAACACGCTAAAGTACGTGGAATACGTGAAAGAGGTTGGCACTCACCCGGATTACGATGCGGCTCTGGCGGCTGCGAAAAAGCTCGTCGTCGGCGGCGCGGCTTCGGCCTAACTCAGTATCAACATAAGAACGGCCAGTCGTCCGCAAAGGGTGACTGGCCGTTTTTGTATCGAAGGAGGAAAACTACTTTGCAGACCGGCGTCGCGCGAGAACTCCCAACGCCACGAGACCCAGACCGATGATGCCAGCGGTGCCCGGCTCTGGAACCGCGCCGCTGATTTCGAACACGGCATCCTGGAAGTCGCCCTGATTTTCGCCAAGAAACTGGTTCTGCCCGGTGAAGCCGATAATCCAGTTGCCCTGGGCCGTCTGGAACGCAGCGAAGTGATTCCAGGCGTCGCCCGTGCCGAAGTTTGTCCAGGGTCCGCTGTTGCCATTTGTCGTGTAGGTTTCGCAGCTTGGAATCGTGGTGCTCTGATAGCACACGATCGCGTAGAAACCATAGGTGCCGCTGGCGCCAAAGGGTTGCGGATTGAATGACGCAGTGGAAGTCTGCGTCGTGACGGAGTTATACAGTACGGTCCCGTTGGAGCAGCCATCCCCGTTGGGGAGGAAAGTGCAAGAATTCTGGTAGTATCCGATTTGCAGGAAGGGCGAGAGACCGGATGTGTCCGGAGGGTTGCCCGTGTCCTCGCCGCCGTAGGCGAACAGCAACGTGATGTTCTCCGCGGCTGCGGTCCGGACGAAGTTGAACGAGGTCGGATCGGCGCCGCCTGCGCCGGCGTACTCGGACCCACCCGTCATGGAATCCGTTGTGCCGTTGAAGACATTCGTAACCCCGCCCGCGTATCCGCCCGTGCCGCTGAGCAAGTAACCGATGTTCAGCAGGTGATTGCCGGAATTCGGGTCACCTGAAATGGCACCGTCGTCAGATGGATTATTCCAAAAAATGGCCGGATTCTGCGGAGGGGGCGAGGAGGGTGGAGTGCCGGGCCCGTTCCAGGTTTGAGTGCTGATGGGGGCGACAAAACCGGAGAGCGAACCTGTTCCTGTGATCGTGTCCGCGAACATGCTGCCGCAGAGCACGACAGCTGCTGCCACGGCCGATAACCAGTTCTTCATCTCTGACTCCCCCGCGCGTAATTTGCTGCTCGTTCCTCTATCGACAGAAATCCCTTCGAGTTTCAGAACTTAAGCGATGGTAACATAACAGGAGTACGGTGGAAAGCGCTTTCTTACTCCTTTTTATCCCCTAGGCCATTAGTACCTTTGTTCCAGAACCACAAGATCTAGTGGTTTTCACCCGATTTTGATGATAGCCAGGACGCGCTAAGGCCGCTGCAGTACTGGATCATACTATCGATACCAGCTATATAGTTGTAAATGGACAACTTTTCGTTCGGCCCGTGGATCTGATCATCGGGAAGCCCGAATCCAGCAAGGATACTCGGGATTCCCAGGTTCCTCTGAAACAGGCCGACAATTGGAATGGACCCTCCGCAGCGAATGTACGCGGTCTCATGTCCGAAGACCCGGGTCATCGCTTCCGCGGCCGCTGCTACCAGCCGATTGGACGGGTCGATGAGGCAGGGAGGTGCGGCGCTCATCGGACGAAATTCGGCGCGGATCCCAGCAGGGGCGGCTGCGGCCACGGCGGCGGCGAGCATCGTCTGCACCTCGGCCGGATCCTGATCGGGAACCAGGCGCAGGCTGATCTTCGCCGAAGCCTTTGCCGGGATCACCGTCTTGGCGCCCTCGCCGGTGTAGCCTCCGCGGATGCCGTGGACCTCCAACGTCGGCCGCGCCCAGATCCGCATGAGGACGTCGAATCCAGGCTCGCCGGCCAGCGCCATGGATCCGACCTCGGTTCGCCGGAATGTTTCGGCGTCGAAAGGCAGCTGCTGCCAGGCCTCGATTTCGGCGGGCGCGGGTGGCAGAACGCGGTCGTAGATTCCGGGGATTAGAATCTTACCCGCCGGCGATTTCAAGGCTCCGATGATGTGCGCGATCGCCTCCAGGGGATTGGGTGCCGCCCCGCCGTAATCGCCGGAATGCAAATCGCGGGCTGCGCCCTGGGCGTGGATCTCGCCGTACACAATGCCCCGCAGGCCAGTCGTAATAGAAGGGATTCCCGGAGCGAACATCGCGGTATCGCAAATCACCGCCGCATCGGCCGAAAGGTGGGCGGCGTGGCTCTTCACGTAATGCTCGACATGGGCGCCGCTGGATTCTTCCTCGCCTTCGATCAAGAACCTCACATTGACCGGTAGTCGACCGTCATGTTCCCGTAATAAGCGGGCCACGGCCGTCATCAAGATAAAGAGCTGGCCTTTGTCGTCCGCCGCACCGCGGGCATAGAGATTCCCGTCGCGGATCGTCGGCTCGAACGGGGGCGATATCCACTCCTCCAAGGGATCGGGCGGCTGCACGTCGTAATGGCCGTACAGCAGCAGCGTCGGGCGGCCGGTCGCCTGGAGCCAATCGGCGTAGACCAGGGGGTGCTCGCCGGGCTGGTCCGATTCGATCAACCGGGCGTTCTTGAGGCCGGCCTGTTCCAGCCAGTCGCGAACGAATTCAGCGGCGCGACGAACCTCGCCCGAATAAGCTGGATCGGCGCTTATGCTGGGGATACGGAGGAAGCGGAGCAGATCGTCCATTTTCCGTACAATGGTATCTTCATTACTGGTACTTCTGTAACGCAAAGATGCCTCCTTACATCCTGAGACTGGCACTGATGACGGAATTCCTGGTGGCTCTCGTGGCCATTTTCGAAACCTGGAGCATGGCTGGCGGGCAGGGGCACCTGGATCTGATGCCTTGGTACGCGAAATTGGGCTTTACGCTCGCACTGGCCCTCGCGACGGTGATGGGAACCAGCGCGGCGATGTCCCACGAACGGCCCTGGAACGCGAAAACCATTGCCTGCCTCATGCTGGCCCTGTTGATCGCCGCTGGGATGGGTGCAACGACGTATTATTATCACATCCATGAGAATGACGATCAGGGCCCCGAAGAGAATTCCATCACCCGTTTGATCCCAATGCGGGAGCCGGCACGATGAGCGACCTGAAATTCGACTCCTGGAGCGTACCCCAAAGTGCGATCACGATCGAGTATTCGCTCGTGGCGATCGAGGAAATTCGACACGCGGTGGCCGAGGGGTTTCAGAGGTTGTCGCGCGGCGGCATCGAGGTGGGAGGCATTCTCTACGGCACCCGCGATGACCGGACGGTACGGATTCAGGCCATGCGCCCCATCGCCTGCGAGCACGCACGAGGTCCAGCGTTTCTGCTTTCCGATAAAGATCGCAAGGCGCTGAACGAACAGATCGCCGCCGAAGCCTCCGATCCGCAACTGGATGGACTGATTTCGGTCGGCTGGTATCTGTCGCACACGCGCAGCGATATTTCCCTTAGCGATTCCGATCTGGAAGTGTACTCGATCTTCTTCCCCGCTCCGTGGCAAGTGACGCTGGTGGTTCGCCCCGGGCGCGGCGGCTCGATGCGGGCCGGTTTCTTTATGCGCGAACCCGACGGTTCCGTGAACGCGGAGCACAGCTACCTCGACTTCGATTTTCCCGACCGCCTGGCGGGCTTGCTCTCAACGCCGGTTTCCAGGTTTCCCGAGGGCATGCCGGAGAGGCCGCTTGAGCGGCTGGGCGAAAGGCGGCGCAGTGCTCCCTCTCGCACCGATGTATTGCCCAGCGCTCCCGGACCTGTCGCCGCCCTACGGCGGGACCTCCCGGAAGCCGTGCCGCCGCCGACCTTTGGGCAACCCGCGTACATCCCCACAGGCCCGCCGAAGAAAAAGTGGCCTTGGTTGATCGCATGGGCCTTCGTGGTGATTCTGGCTGGGGTGTTCGCCTGGCGGTACTGGTTTTACCGGCCGGTCGTCGAACCGATCTCGCTCTCCGTCGTGGAGCGCGACGGGCAGTTGCGAATCGAATGGAACCACGCCTCTCATCCGGTGGCGGCGGCGACCCGCGGAACGCTGGTAATCAACGACGGGCACGATACGCAGACATTCGCGCTTTCGCCCCGTGACCTGACTCAAGGCAGCTATACGTACGCGAGGAAAAGCGGCGATGTCGAAGTGCGCATGCTGGTGGAGGACGGCTCGGGCGGAAAAGTTCAGGAAGCCTCCCGGTTCCTCGGACAACCCGCGGCAAAGGTCGACCCGGGAGAGATCAGCGATTTGAAGAAGCAGCGCGACGATCTGCAGGAGGAAGTGGACCGCCTGACCCGGCAAAATCGAAGCCAACAGGAAAAGATCAAGGAACTGCAGCGGACGCTCCAGATCATGCAGGCGCGTTCCGGCAAGTAAGGCATTAAATTTCTCACATCCCGGCGACATTCACGCCTTCGGCGGGTTACGGAATCAAGGAGGCCATCCGATGGGATGGCGAGGAGAAATGAGATGAGATCCCCTGTAGCGGTTCAAAGCGCCTTTTTCGCTTTGGCCCTGAGTGTCCTGCCGACAGTTGCCCACGCCGGAGTTTTTGTGTCGGTGGCCATCGCTCCGCCGGTTCTGCCGGTATACGTGCAACCGCCACTCCCCGCGCCCGGGTATATCTGGGCGCCCGGATATTGGGCATACGGCCCGGACGGTTACTTCTGGGTGCCGGGAACCTGGATACTCCCGCCACAACCGGGCTTACTGTGGACTCCCGGGTATTGGGGCTGGCGCGGCGGATTCTATGTGTGGAACGCCGGGTTTTGGGGTCCTCATGTGGGCTTCTATGGCGGCGTGAACTACGGGTTTGGCTATACTGGCGTCGGCTATTACGGCGGGCGCTGGATGGGTGGTGTATTCTCCTATAACGCCGCGGTGATGAACGTAGGCGGCGGCGTAGTGGTGAACTCCTATCGTGAAAACGTGGTCGTCAACAATATTCACACCAGCTACAACGGAGGCGAGGGCGGGTTGCGGGCGCAGCCGTCGGCGTTTGAGCGGTCGGCAATGGCCGAGCATCACTTCGAGCCGACCCGCGAGCAAAACCTGCACCATGAAATCGCGAGCCGCGATCGCGGCCAACTGGCGTCGGTGAATCACGGGCGGCCTGCCAGTATGGCAATGGCACGTCCGGCTGGCGCTGGTTCGCCGGTGGGCGGAACTCGTTCCGCGGGAGCGATGAATCATCCTTCGGCCGCGTCGAATCGCGTAAGTTCGGGCGCGCCGGGCCGTCCGGGCGGATCGCCGAGCCAGAATTCTCCTGCGGCGAGCAGACCCGTGGGCAGCGTGAATCACGCATCACCCAGTGTGAGCAATTCCCCAGCCGGAAGTGGCCAGCCTCATCCGACTGCTGGCGGGCAGGCACATCCGAGCGGCGGCAGCAATGGCGGCAGCAAGGGCGCCGGAAAACCCTCCGGACACCCGGCAAAGTAGCTCTATCGCGAGGTCGAAAGAGCGGTCCGCCTTTGCGTGGGCAGTTCTTCTTGTTGTTGCTCAAGCCACGCGGTCGCGCGATAAAACGCAAAATGATCAAGAATGGAAGTATGAGACTCATCTCCTGTCTGTTGTTCGCCTCCGTCCTCGCTTTGTACGCGGACACGATCGCCGGTTTGAAGTGGACGCCCCCGGCGGGCTGGAAAACCGATCCGGCCGCGCGGCCCATGCGCGCCGCCACGTACCTGATTCCATCGTCGCCCGGCGACAAAGATACAGGCGAGTGCGCTGTCTATTTCTTCGGCGAGGGCCAGGGCGGAGGAATCCAGGCCAACCTGCAGCGCTGGCAGAGTCAGTTCCAGGGAGTGGCGGGCAAACCTGCCGTTTCCAAGACGGATAAGCGCAGCGTTCACGGCATGACGGTGACTACCATCGACGTCTCGGGCACCTACAGCGGCATGGGCGGAGGGTCCCCCAAGCCCGGCTATCGCATGCTCGGCGCGATCGTGGAGGGCCCGGGCGGCAACGTATTCTTCAAGTTCACAGGGCCGGAGAAAACGGTGACCGCGAACCAGGCGAAATTCGACCAGATGATCGCCTCGGTGGCGAAATAAGACGGGTATACTCGATTCATGAGCAAATTCACTCTGATTTCAGCCATGTTGCTGGGCCTTTCGGCCTTTGCATTTGCGAGCAATCCGCAGAGTCCGGCCGCGGAAACCAAGGTCACGATCAACGGCAAGACAATTGCGATTAAGTACTCCGCACCTTCCGTGCGCGGGCGCAAGATCTTCGGACCCGGCGGCCTCGTCAGCAAGGATCCGACGTACCCGGTGTGGCGCACAGGCGCCGATAGCGCCACGGCTCTGCACACGGACGCCGACCTGATGATCGGTAGCCTGTCGGTCCCGGCGGGCGACTACACAGTCTTCACGCAGGTGGACAAGATGCGGTGGGAACTGATCATCAACAAGCAGACCAAGCAGTGGGGCCTGTCTTATAACAAAGCGATGGATCTGGGCCGAGTGGAGATGACCACCAACACGGCGCCCTCGCTCACGGAGCAGCTGAAGATTACGCTGTCTGATGCGGGCGGCGGCAAGGGCAAGCTGGAAATCGCCTGGGAGAATATCGTCGCATCGGTGACCTTCACGGCGAAATGAACCCTCGCCCTTCCGAACTGTTGCGCGAGGGCTTCTCCAAGTGGCTAGATGACTTCAGCGAGATCCGCGCCATCTTCTGCGAAATGCTCGACGAAGAAGGCAGCGCGGATCTCGCGTCGTTTTTGCGCGCCTGTTTTGACGACTCGGCCGGGCCGATGGAACTGGCGGCGTTACCCGCCGAATACTGCCAGGCGCTTTCGATCGTTTTCCAACTGCTCGACATCGTCGAGGAAAACACCGCCAATCAGGTTCGCCGCCGCGCAGAGGATCCTCGGCGGCAGGAAGGCGAGCCCGGCCTCTGGCTTTATAATCTGAACGACATTCGCGCGCACGGATTTTCCGAGCAGGCGGTGCGCGCAGCCATGGAGCAGGTCTCAGTAGAGCCGGTGCTGACCGCGCATCCTACGGAAGCAAAGCGCGCGACGGTGCTGGAGCATCACCGGGCGATTTACCTGCTCCTGGTGGAGCGCGATTCCCGCCAGTTTACCGACGTTGAGGCCGCCATCTTCCGCCGCCGCATGAAAGCCGCGCTTGAACGCCTGTGGCGCACTGGCGAGATTCGGTTGGAGCGCCCGCGCATTGAAAGTGAGGCGCAAGGCGTCCTATACTACCTTCGCTCGGTATTTCCCGATGTCGTCGAACTGCTCGACCAGCGATTCCAGCATTCCTGGCAGGCCACGTTCGGCTCCGTAGCGCCCCGGTTGCCGCGACTTGCCTTCGGAAGCTGGGTAGGAGGCGACCGCGACGGTCATCCGCTGGTGACGCCCGAGGTCACCGCGCGCACTCTCATCCAGTTACGGCGCGCCGCGCTCGATGTTGCCCGCGACCGCCTGCGGAAACTCGGCGCAAGCCTCAGCCTGGCCGAATCCGAAGTGGAGGTGCCCGCGATCCTGCGCGAGCGGATCGCGAAGTCGAGCGCCGTTTTGGGAGCGGACGCCGCCCGGGCCGCCGTGGCGCGAAATCCTCACGAGCCGTGGCGGCAGATGGTGAATCTGATGCTCGCCCGGCTCGATTGCATGGATCAGCCGGGCGGTTACGCGTCGTCGTCGGAGTACATCGAGGATTTTGAAATTCTGGAAAAATCCCTCCGGGAGGCCGGAGCGTCGAACGTCGCCGATATGGACGCGCGGCCCGCGGTGGCGCAGGCGCGCGTGTTTGGGTTTCATTTAGCCGCGCTCGACGTCCGCCAGAACAGCCAGTATCACGACCGGGCGATGGCCGGATTGCTGCGCGCGGCAGGATTCGGGAAGTGCGATTTTCCCAACTGGAGCGAAGCGGAGAAGCTCGATTTTCTCAATCGCGAGTTGCAGACACAACGCCCGTTTGCCGGTCCGCACATGAAGCTCGATCCCGAGGCCGCGCACGTTACCGAGCTATTCCGCAATCTGCGAACTCATCTGGACGACCACGGGCCGGAAGGGCTGGGTCCGGTGATTGTCAGCATGACGCGCGGGCTCGCCGATCTGCTCGTCGTGTATCTGCTGGCCCGCGAAGGAGGCCTGCTGGTGGAAGCGCCGGGCGGATTGGCATGCGAACTGGCCGTCGCGCCGCTGTTTGAAACCATTCGCGACCTGGAGCACAGCGCCGGGATTCTCGACGCGTTCTTGAGCCATCCCGTGTCGATGCGGCGGCCGGTGAACGACGTGATCGTGATGCTCGGCTACAGCGATAGCAACAAGGATGGCGGCGTGCTGGCCAGCCAGTGGAGCTTGCATCGCGCCGAACGCGAACTGACCGCGGTTGCCAAGAAGCATAATACGCGCCTGACGTTTTTCCATGGACGCGGAGGCACGGTGGGTCGCGGCGCGGGTCCTACCCACGTATTTCTGGAGGCCTTGCCGCAGGGCTCGCTGATGGGGAAGATGCGCGTGACCGAGCAGGGCGAAGTGATCGCGCAGAAATACGCGAATCGCGTGACGGCGACGTTCCAGTTGGAGCGCCTGCTGGCCGGCGTGACGCGTACGACGATTTTGCATTCGGCGGACCAGGTGGAGATCGTGTACGCGCTCGAATCAATTCTGCCGGTAGTGGTCGACCGGAGTTACCGCGCCTACCGGCAGCTCGTCGAAACCGAGGGATTCGTGACCTTCTTCCGTCAGGCAACGCCGATCGACGCGATTGAGCAGACCCAACTCGGCTCGCGTCCGGCGCGGCGCACGGGGGCGGAGTCGTTAGAAGATTTGCGCGCAATTCCCTGGGTATTCAGTTGGAGCCAGGCGCGGTTCCATCTGCCCGGATGGTATGGAGTCGGCTCCGCGTTTGACTGGCTGCGGCGCGAATGTCCGGACGATTGGGCGAAGTTGAAGGCGCAAGTGAGGTTGTGGCCGTTCCTGTCCTACTTGCTGCACAACGCCGAGGCGAGCCTGATGATGGCCAATCCCGAGCTGATGCGGCTCTATGCATCGCTGGTGGACGACTACGAGCTTCGCAAGCGGTTATTTGACACGATCTTCGACGAATATAAATTATCCGTTTCGGTGATTGAGGAATTGTTCAGCGATTTCCTGGTGCACCGCCGCAGGCTGGCGCAAGCGGTGCAACTGCGCCGCCGCGCTTTGGATCAACTGCATCATGAGCAGGTACGCCTGCTGCGAAGCTGGCGCGCGGAGCCGAGAGAGGAGACGCTCACGTCGCTACTGCTGACAGTGAACGCCATCGGCATGGGCCAAAAGATGACGGGTTAGGGTTGCTGCCTGATCCCCGCACTGACGTGTGGGGTTATGACCCCGTGGCGTAAGCCCGGGGAGGGCCACCAGCGGCATGGTGATGCATGGCGGTTCAAAGCCGACATATGCGGGTAATCGAAGCGTGATAAGTTAGCCCCATGCGACGCTTCTCGATTCTGCTGCTTGTTTCCGCGCTGGCTGCCGCGCAGGATGTTCACACCGCGACGCTGGCCAATGGGATGAAAGTCATCATCCAGGAAGACCACAATATTCCCAACGTGGCGATGTATTTTTTCTACAAAATCGGCTCGCGCAACGAGCGGCCGGGAATTACCGGAATTTCGCATTTTTTCGAGCACATGATGTTCAACGGCGCGAAAAAATACGGCCCCAAGCAGTTCGATAACGAGATGGAAAAGGCGGGCGGCAACAACAACGCCACCACGGGCCAGGATCTGACGACTTATACCGACTGGTTTCCGTCCAGCGCGCTGGAACTGATGTTCGACATGGAAGCGGACCGGATCCGCGACCTGGCGCTCGATCCGAAAATGGTGCAATCCGAGCGCGAAGTCGTCTACTCGGAACGGCGTTCCTCGGTGGACAACAGCAATTTCGGCATTCTTTACGAGCAAATGCAAGCGGCCGCGTTCATTGCCCATCCGTATCACTGGCCAGTGCTCGGCTGGCCGTCCGATATCGAGGCGTGGACGCAGCAGGACTTGAAGGACTATTTTGCCATCGGCTATGCGCCCAACAACTGCACGATGGTGGTGGTGGGCGACGTGACCGTGGCTCGCGTGATGGAGCTGGCGAAGAAATACATCGAGCCGATTCCACGCCACGATCCTCCTCCGCCAGTGCGGACGAAGGAGCCGGAGCAATTGGGCGAACGGCGGCTGGTGGTGAAGAAGGCCGCGCAGCTGCCGATTCAGATGATCGCGTATCATGTGCCGGAGGCGAGGAATCCCGACGCGACGGTACTGGACCTGATCACGACACTGCTTTCGACTGGGCAGAGTTCGCGGCTTTATAAGAGGATGGTCGACGAAGAGCCTCTCGCGCTGTCGGTGCGGGGAGGGCAAGGCGATGCGCTTGATCCGACGCTGATGATATTCACTATCCAGCCGCGAAACGGCGTGGATCCGGCGCGGACGGAAAAAGTCCTCTATGAGGAACTTGACCGGCTGAAAACCGCGGACGTTTCCGCGCGGGAGCTGCAGAAGGCCAAGAACCAATTGCTGACCGAGCATTACAGCCGCTTGAAAACCATCGCCGGTAGAGCCTCGCTCTTGGGCCATTACGAGGTGATTTTCGGCGATTACAACAAGACGTTCACTATCGATAAGGATTTCCAGGCGGTGACGGCAGCCGACATTCAGCGCGTGGCGAAGAAATACTTCACGGAAAAGAATCGAACCGTGGCGACGCTGATTCCGGAAGGAACAGACAAATGAAAACCGTCCTGATGTTCGTCGCCGCGTCACTGGCTTTTGGACAGGCGAGGCTGCCGCAATACTCAAGAGACGTCCTGCCGAACGGCTCGCAACTGTTCCTGCTGCCGCGCGCGGGCGTGCCATTGGTGCATTTCCGAATCTTGATTCGCGGCGGCGTGGAATCGGACCCGGCGAGTAAAGCCGGGCTGTCCAACGTCACGGCAGCCCTTCTGCGCCGGGGAACGGCGAAGCGTTCGGCCGCGCAGTTCGCTGAAGAGCTTGATTATCTCGGCGGAACGTTCAACGCCGGATTTTTCGGCGAGTACGCGGGGGCAACGGCCATCTCGGCGGAGTTTCTGAGCAAGGATTTCGACGCCGGCTTGGAGCTGTTGAGCGACGCAGTGCTGCATCCGGCGTTCACCGATAGCGAGGTGCGCAAGGAGGTGGCGAGGAGAGTCGACCAGGCGAAATCGATTCGGGATAATCCGCAAGGAGCCATCGCGTCCTATTTCCGAGCGACGTTCTTCGGTCAGGGGCACCCGTATGGGACGCCTCCGGACGAAGCGTCCTACGCGAAGATCGCGCGCGAGGACATCGCCGGCTACCACGCCAGGCTCTTTTGCGGAAAAAACATGCTGATCGTCGTGACGGGCGATTTCGATGCAACGGCGGCCAAAGGGAAATTGACCACAGTGTTCGGCGCTGCTCCCGCTGGCGAAGCGTACGCATGGGCGAAGGCTCCGGCGCTCGCGCGGCGCGGGCAGATGCTGCTGATCAACAAGCCGGATGCGACCCAGACCTATTTCCAGATTGCCCAGCCGGGGATCGATATCAAGAACCCGGACCGCACCACGCTGGAAATCGTCAACACGCTATTCGGCGGCAGGTTTACGTCCATGCTGAATGACGAACTGCGCGTCAATTCGGGGCTGACCTATGGCGCGGGCTGCCGGTTGGATCAAAACCGGCTACCAGGGGCTATCTCAATCAGCACGTACACGAAAACAGACACCACCGCGCAGGCCCTCGATCTGGCGCTGGATGTCTTGAAGCGATTGAATGAAAAGGGGATATCCGAGGCGCAACTCGCCTCCGCCAAGGCCTATGTGAAGGGAGTGTACCCGACGCAGCGCCTGGAGACCATGGATCAGCTGGCGAATCTGATCGGCGAGATCGAGCTGTTCGGCCTCGGGCGCGATGAAGTGGACGGATTTTTCGGCCGGATCGACGCGGTGACGGTGGAGCGCGCCAACGCGGCCATCAAGAAATATTACCGGACAGACGATCTTACGTTTGTGATACTGGGTGCTGCGGATAAGATCCGGGATAAGGTGAAGAAATACGATCCAAACCTGCGGGAAGTATCAATTAATTCAGCGGGTTGGGGCGAACGATAGAGTTCCCGCGGCTTGACTTCGGCGTTCCGGCGCACGTAATCTGAGGTTCCGATGATTCGATTTCTGCCTTATCTTTTGGCCATGATGGCGCTCGTGCTGGCGGGCTGCGGGAGTTCTGAGTTCGGCCCGGAGTCGGTGAAGGGGATTTTGGAGGGAGCGCCGGTGGCATTATCCGGAGAGCAAGTTACGCTGACCCAGGGTCAGTTGGACTGCGGCGTCCAGAGCGACCTCTTTGATCCTCCGAGCGGCAACATGGCTCGCCTGACGCAGAAAGGGAGGGATTTGAAATTCTCGGACGACATCCGCTTGGGGGACCCCGACATCAACGTTCCCTACACCCAAGTGACCGGCACGTTCCCGGTGCGGGTTTCCCAAGTCGTTAAACTGCGCGACGGGGATCCAGGGAGGAAGCTGGCGGAGGTCAAGTTAGGCGTCGTGATCAACCACGAGTGTTTCGGCTCCCCCCTGCGGGTTATGGGGATCCGCAAGGGCAAGTTCACTCCGGACGCCCCGGTGGTGTTCCAGTTGAAGGGCGTGGACAAAGAATGGGCGCTCGATAAGCTGGTGCACTGATTTCTGAAAAGTAACTGATGCTGTCGCAGCACTTCGGCCCTAGCCCTGGGATCAGGCTGCGCGGACCCAGTGCGCACGCGATGTGTATGATGGATGTGGAATGCGATCGGGATGAACCAGCCGCGAGGTGATCAAACGGTTGACTCAGACCGGACTGGTTCGAAGTCAATCAGGTTGGCAGCCACAAACAGTTCCGCCACGCGAGTAGATCGGGGCGCGTCACGGTTCCACATCGGAAACGGGACATTCCGGCGGGTACACTGCGCAGTATCGAGAAGCAATCGGGATTGAGATTGAAGTGAAATCCATCGAATATATCGCCTACTTGCACAAGGACTCCGATTCCGATTTTGGCGTCAGCTTTCCGGATTTTCCGGGCTGCGTCACGACGGGCAAGACGCTGGACGAGGCGCGTCGCCTCGCGCCGGAAGCACTCGCGCTGCATATCGAAGGCATGAAAGAGGATGGTGAGAGAATCCCCAGAGCCTCCACTTTGGACGATCTTGTCTCAGATCCCGACCGAAAGGGCGCGGTGGCGATTCTGGTAAGCGTGGAGCCTTCCCAGGACCGGATTATCCGTGTCAATCTCACGGCGCGGGAGAGCCAACTCCGGAAGATCGAGCCGCAGCCAGAAAACTGTGCCTAACGCGCTCCGCATACATGGTCCAATCCTCGCTTGGCGGGCTAGCGCCGCGCGGTGGGCGCAATTCGCGCGTTTGACACTCAACCTGCTGATTCGCTACTCTAAAAAGGTCTAAGAACTCGCAGGGAGAACGTCTGTCTACATGAAAACCGCAATTCCATCCGCCCCCGGAATCGAGCGCAAATGGCACTTAATCGACGCTGAGAAAGAAGTGTTGGGGCGCGTGGCAAGCAAGGCCGCCCGCCTGTTGATGGGCAAGCATAAGCCCAGCTACACGCCGTTCATCGACACCGGAGACCACGTGATCGTGGTCAACGCCGAGAAGATCCGGCTCACCGGGCGCAAAGAAGATCAGAAACTATACCGCCGTCACTCGGGCTATCCGGGCGGACTGACGGAGACGCAGGCGAGCAAGGTTCGCGCCACGCGTCCCACGCGGATGATTGAAGAAGCCATCCAGGGTATGCTGCCGAAGACCAAAATGGGCAAGCAGATGTACCGGAAGCTTCAGGTATACGCAGGTCCGAAGCACCCTCATCAGGCGCAGAAGCCCGTCGAGTTGACGATCGGTTAAGGGAGAACTATAAGAAGTGGCGTTGGTACAACATTTGGGAACGGGGCGCCGGAAGACGGCGGTGGCGAGAGTATTTCTGCGGTCGGGGAAGGGCACGATTACGGTGAACGGCCGGACCTTCGAAAGCTATTTTCCGAGCGAGGCGTCGCGCGCGGTTGTGCGGCAGCCGCTGCTCGCGACCGAGACGGCCGATAAGTTTGATGTTTTGATCACCACCGCGGGCGGCGGGCCAACGGGCCAGGCCGGCGCGGCGAAGTTGGGCATCGCGCGAGCTCTGCTGGAGTTCAATGCGGAACTACGCGGAAAGTTGAAAGAGTTGGGAATGTTGACGCGCGATGCGCGCCAGCACGAGCGCAAGAAGTACGGGCAGAAGGGCGCTCGCAAACGCTTCCAGTTCTCCAAGCGCTAGGGCCTCTGGCCTTTATTGCGCGCCTCGCGGCGCGAGCGATCGAGAGACGAGAAGGTTTTTCCGTTTGAGGCGCGCGTACGCATGCGCGCCTTTGTTATTCACCTCCCGTTGCCGCAAATTCCGACTTGGGCCGCGGCACGGGCCAATCCGCTCCCCTGGAGTAAAGGGACAGAGCATTTAGGAGGCATTTTTGCCGTCGATCAGTATGAAAGAATTGCTCGAAGCCGGCGTTCACTTCGGGCACCAGACCAAGCGCTGGAATCCAAAGATGAAGGAATACATCTTTGGCGAACGTAACGGGATCTATATCATCGATCTCCAGAAGACACTGAAGCTGTTCAAGGACGCGATGCGGTATGTGCAGGAAATGGCTGCCTCGGGCAAGACGGTGCTGTTTGTCGGCACCAAGCGCCAGGCGCAGGAAGCCATCGCCGAGGAAGCCACGCGCTGCAGCATGTTCTATGTGAACCAGCGCTGGTTGGGAGGGCTGCTCACCAACATGGCCACGGTCCAGAAATCGATCAAACGGTTGAAGGAACTGGACGCGATGGCGACGGAAAATAACTGGGAAGGCCGCCAGAAGAAGGAAATCGTGAGGCTCGAACGCGAGCGCAAGCACCTCAACCAGAACCTGGCCGGCATCAAGGACATGAACGGTCTGCCGGATCTTCTGTTCGTAGTGGATTCGAACAAGGAAGCGATCGCCGTCGAAGAGGCCCGCAAGCTAGGCATTCCGGTGGTGGCCGTGGTCGATACCAACTGCGACCCCGACAAGGTCGACTACGTGATTCCCGGCAATGACGACGCTCTGCGCGCCATCCGCCTGTTCACCAACAAGATTTCGGACGCGGTGGTCGAGGGACGTCAGCTGGTGAGCGAGCACGACCTGGCTGCGGCGGACAAGCCATCGGCCGGCGAAGAGATTTCTTTGGACGAAGCGGAATACGCGCAGTATATCGATCCGAAGTACGCCGAGCAACTCATGTCGGAGAACCCGGTGGCCGACGAGGATCTGCCGTCAAATTCGGTCTCTCGCAAGGGACCGGCGGCGGAATCGGCCGAAGAGCTGGCGGCGAAGAATCTCTAGTCTGCTGTGCCCCACGGGCGAGGACAGACCGCTCTGTCCGCGGCCCCCGGGCGGGCACTGCGGCAAATGAAACAAAGCGGGGGCAGAGTAGTCTGTCTCCTTTGAGGACAACATGGAAATCAGTGCACAGCTTGTGAAGCAGCTCCGGGATCGCACCGGGGCGGGGATGATGGAGTGCAAGAAGGCTCTGACCGAGGCCAAGGGCGATTTGGCCGCAGCCGAAGTGGTGCTGCGCAAGCACGGCATCGCGTCGGCCGGAAAGAAGTCCACGCGTTCGACCAAGCAGGGAGTCGTTGGCAGTTATATTCACCCGGGCGCTCAGCTGGGCGTGCTGATTGAGGTGAACTGCGAAAGCGATTTCGTGGCGCGCACCGACGATTTTCAGGAGCTGGTGAAAGACCTGGCGATGCAAGTGGCCGCGGCCGATCCCCAGTTTGTCCGCAAGGAAGACGTGACGGAGGCGGCGCTGGCCAAGGAGCGCGACATTCAGCGCGCCCGCGCGATCAACGAGGGCAAGCCCGAGAAGATGGCCGACAAGATCGTCGAGGGCCGTATGAACAAGTACTACGAGGAAGTCTGCCTTTACGAGCAGCCCTTCATCAAGGACAACACCACCACCATCGCCGAGGTGATCAAGACCAAGATCGCCAAGCTGGGTGAAAATATTTCGGTGTCGCGCTTTGTGCGGTTCAAGGTGGGCGATACGGCCGCCGAATAACGTGGCGAAATACGGGCGCATTCTGCTGAAGCTGAGCGGGGAGGTGCTGGCGGGCGAAAGCTCGTTTGGCATCGATGCAGCCCGTGTCGCCGCACTCGCTGCGGAAGTAGCCGAGGTGGCGCGCACCGGCGTACAGATCGGGCTGGTGGTCGGGGGTGGAAACTTCTTCCGCGGCGTCGCGGCGGCGGCGCAAAACATGGATCGCGTGGCGGCGGACCACATGGGGATGCTCGCCACGGTTATCAACGCGCTGGCTCTTCAGGACGCGCTCGAAAAGCAGAACGCGCCGACGCGAGTGATGACCGCCATCGAAATGCACGAGGTGGCCGAGCCGTACATCCGGCGCCGCGCCATCCGGCACCTGGAAAAAGGCCGCATCGTGATCTTCGCGGCGGGCACATCGAACCCTTACTTTTCAACTGATACGGCTGCGACGCTGCGCGGCTTGGAAATTCACGCCGAAGTTGTGGCCAAGGCGACGCGCGTCGACGGTGTTTACGATAAGGACCCGTTGAAGAGCGCGGACGCGGTGAGGTTTTCGGAAATCAGCTATTCGGACGTTCTCACCAGGAATCTGAAGGTGATGGATGCGTCGGCGGTGGCGATGTGCCGGGATAACCGGCTCGCCATCGTGGTTTTCAATTTGAATGTGTATGGCAATATAATGCGAATGGCGATGGGAGAACCCATCGGGACACTCATCCACTAAATATATGAAGCCAGAACAACCAGTAACGCACGCGTTTCAGAGCGTAAAAGACGTGGAAGCCCATGCCAAGGGACGCATGGACAAGGTGATTTCGGGCTTGCAGCACGAAATGGCTGCGATTCGCACGGGCCGCGCCTCGGTGGCGATTTTCGACAATTTGCGTGTGGATTATTACGGCACGCCTACGCCTATCAACCAGGTGGCAAACCTGCACGTGCCGGAGCCCACGTTGATTACCATCCAGCCGTGGGATGTTTCGCAGATCGGAACCATTGAGAAAGCGATTCGCTCGGCCGACATGGGGCTGAATCCGGCCAACGACGGAAAAATCATCCGCGTGCCGATTCCAGCTTTGACCGAGGAGCGCCGCAAGGAGATCGTCAAGAAGCTGCATGCGATCACCGAAGAGCATCGGGTGGCCGCGCGCAACATCCGCCGCGACGCCAACGAGCATCTCAAGAAGCTTCTGAAAGATAAGCTGATCAGCGAGGACGAAGAGAAGCGTGCCCTCGACGAGGTTCAGAAGACTACCGACGCCCACATCGCCAAGATCGATCAGGCGGCCAAGGCGAAGGAAAAGGACATTCTGGACATCAAGTAGGGACGCTTTTCCGTTCTGGCCTGAATGGTATCATCCTCGCATGGCCCCGGAACAATCGGATGCGCTTGTGTTTTTCGGCGCGACGGGCGATCTCGCCTTCAAACAGATCTTTCCTGCGCTGCTCGCTCTGGTCGCGCGGCACGATCTGAATATCCCCATCGTCGGCGTGGCCAAGGCCGGCTGGAACCTGGATCAATTTAAGCAGCGAGCCCGCGAAAGTATCACCGCGCACGGCCCTTTCGATGAGGGCATGTTCCAACGATTCTCCGGCCTGCTGCGCTATGTCGACGGCGATTATCGCGACGCCAGGACGTACGCCGATCTGCGCGCGGCCATCGACGGGGCCAGGAGCCCTTTGCACTATCTGGCGATTCCGCCGGCTTTTTTCGCGACAGTCGTGGAGGGCTTGGCCGGCTCCAACTGCGCCGTCAACGCGCGTGTGGTGGTCGAAAAACCGTTCGGCCGGGATCTGGCGTCCGCGCGGGAACTCAACGCAATCCTGGAAAAGTGCTTCCCCGAGGAGTCGATCTTCCGCATCGATCATTTCCTGGGCAAGGAGCCGGTGCAAAACATCCTCTACACGCGCTTCGCTAATTTCTTCCTGGAGCCGGTGTGGAACCGGATCCACGTGCGTTCGGTGCAGATCACCATGGCAGAGGATTTCGGGGTCAAGGGCCGCGGCGCGTTTTACGAGGAAGCCGGCTGCCTGCGCGACGTTGTGCAGAATCACCTGCTGCAGGTGCTTGCCTGCCTGACGATGGATCCGCCCAGCGGCCAAGTGCACGACGCCATTCGGGATGAGAAATCGCGCATTTTGAAAGCCGTTCGCCCGCTTGCGCCGGCTGACTTGGTGCGCGGTCAATTCGAGGGCTACCGGCAGGAACGCGGAGTCGCGCCCGACTCCGACGTGGAAACGTTCGCGGCCCTGAAGCTGCACATCGATACGTGGAGATGGGCCGACGTGCCATTCTTTATCCGCGCCGGAAAATGTCTTCCGGTGACCGCGACCGAGGTAATCGTCGATTTCAAGCGCCCTCCTCGCGAAACGTTCGGCGAAACCGTCACTGGAATCGGCGACCATCTGCGCCTGCGCCTGAGTCCCGACGTGCTGATCGCCTTGGGAATGCGCGTGAAAACTCCGGGCGAACACATGACGGGAGAGGACGTGGAACTGGTCGCCACGCATCAGACCGGCAGCGAAATGGCTCCTTATGAACGGCTGCTCGGCGACGCGATGAGGGGCGATCAATCGCTATTCGCGAGCGAAACGGCGATCGAGGCGCAGTGGCGGATCGTGGAGCCGGTGCTCACCGAGCCGGGTCCGGTGCACGAGTATCAGCCCGGCACGTGGGGTCCGGCGGCGGCTGACGAATTGACTGAGGACTTTGACGGTTGGATTGACCCGAAACCTCATCATCTCTGATGTCAGGACCCGATGTGTCAGACCGCTCCCGCAGGTCGCGGCGCCGTTTTCTCGAGACACACTGAGGCCATGTTGGCACGAACGGCTGTCCCGGGCTCGAAGGCGGCGATGTACTTGGTTGGTGCGCCGGATCGTGATTCGGGCGATTTGGCAGCTTTATCGCTATACTTTTCTCCATGAGAATGCTTCTGGGTCTTCTGCTGCTGATCGCTCCCGTGTTTGCCGGCGGGATTCCTCGGGAGGAGTATCAGGCCAGGCGGGCCGAACTACGGAAGAACCTGGACGGCGTGCTGGTGCTGTTCGCCAGGGCGGATGACGACCTGCGCGACTACATTCAAGAGCCGAATTTCCTCTATTTCACCGGCTGGCGCGATCCGGGCGCCGCGCTGATGATCACGGCGAAGGAAGAGATTCTCTTTCTGCCGAGGCGCAACCGTACGTCGGAGATTTTCTACGGCCGCGTGATCGATCCTGGCGACAAGGATGTTTCGGAAAAGACGGGGTTCTCGACCGTGCAGCCGGTTTCTTCCATTGAAACTACGTTCCTGCGGCTGATCGAGACAACGCCGAAGGTCTACGGCCTGCGCGGTGAGGCACAGCTGGAAAAACTGATGGCGCTTGCGCCGCTGCATCCGGAGGGCAATGCGACGGCTCTGGTCGCCAAGCTGAGGGAGATGAAATCGCCCGCGGAACTGGCGCTGCTACAGAAGGCCGCCGACGCGACCGTGGCCGCTCACCTGGCGGCGTGGCATGCGATGAAGAGCGGCAAGAGCGAATATGAGATCTCGGCGGTGATGACCAACACCTACTTCAGCATGGGATGCGAGCGCAGCGCCTATGCGCCGATCGTCGGGAGCGGTCCGAACAGCGTAATTCTGCATTACTCGGCGAATAAGCGCAAGATGGATGCGGGCGAAGTGGTTGTGATGGACGTCGCCGCCGAATGCAGCGATTACGCGATGGACGTGACGCGCACGGTTCCGGTAAGCGGCAAATTTTCGGACCGTCAGCGCGAGATTTACGAAATTGTGCTGGGCGCGCAGAAGGCGGCTATCGCGGCCATCAAGCCGGGCATCAAGGCAGGCCGGGGACCCGGCACGCTTCAGCAGATCGCCTTCGATTACATCAACACCCACGGCAAGGATGTGCACGGCCAGCCTCTGGGAAAATATTTCACGCACGGGCTGAGCCATCACGTGGGGCTCGACGTGCACGATCCGTCGGAGCCGGGCGTGGAACTGAAGCCGGGAATGGTGATCACCATCGAGCCTGGAATTTACATTCCCGAGGAAAACATCGGCGTGCGCATCGAGGATACGATTCTGGTGACCGAAACGGGCTGCAAGATCCTCAGCGGGGCGCTGCCGAAAGAGGTAGACGAGATTGAGAGGCTCGTTGCCAAGTAAGCGGCGCCAGAACACGGTTCTTTATATCGCGGTCCTCACGGGATGCTTCGCGGTGGGCTTTGGGGTGGGATTCACCTCCATCGGCGAGCGCTTCGACGACGTGTTTTACGACGTTCTGACGAAGTACACCGCGGCTATCGATGCGGCCTCCCTGAAGACGAACGCGGTGGTGGTTGCCGTCGATGAAGAGACCCTGCGCGCCAAGGGAGGGATGCGCAACATCCGCCCGATTCTGACCGAGGCGTTGCAAGAGATCGCCGATGCGCAGCCGAAAGTGGTGGCTATCGACGTGGTGCTAGCCGACAAGGGCGCGGAGGACGAGGACGCGAAGCTCGCCGCCGCCCTTCACGCTATCCATCCTCTGGTCCTGGATTGCGAACTGATCGGCGAAAAGTGGGAAGATCCTCTTCCGGAATTCAAATCGGCCGCAGCGGCGCTGGGCCACGTGCATCTGGCCGAAAAATCCGCGGACGGAGTGAATCGGCAGATTCCGTTGGAAAAAATTAGCGGAAGCGACCGCCGATGGGCTCTCTCGCTGGAAGCGTTTTCGGCGTTTCAGGGGCAGCCGGTGGTGGAATTTAACGCGCCCGCGGCGCTGCAGATCGGCCGCACAACGATCCCGGAGCCGGTGGAAGTGGAAGCGCGGACGCTGGTCATCCGGTATTTACCTCCTGGAACGATTCCCACGATCTCGGTGATGCATATTCAGGAGAATCGCGAGAGGATTCGAGGCTCGGTCGTATTTCTGGGGATCACGGCGTTAACGGCCGCGCGCGACCGCCTTACCAACTCCTACGGCAACAGCGTACCGGGCGTGGAGGTTCACGCGCAAGCATTCGAGACGATGGATCTGAACCGATTCCTAACGCCGGCCGGAGGAGCATCGGTGCTGGCGGCCTGCATCGCGATGGCCGTCGCGGCGGGGTTGATCTTCGTCTACGTGCCCGGATGGTGGGCGTACGCGGTGGACGTGCTGCTGCTGGGCGCGGCGTTCCTGATTCCCTATGCATCGTTCCAGAGAGGCACCGTGTTTCCGTTCTTCGGGCCAGTGGTCGTGGCGTGGCTGGCCAGCGCGGGAGCGGCTACTTTCCAGTACTTTTTCGTGCGAAGGCAGTTGCGCACCTCGGAGTCCGAAAAGTCCCGCTACCAGCAGGCGATTCATTGGGTGGCTCACGAGATGCGGTCGCCGCTGACGGCTATCCAGGGTTCCAGCGAGATCATGACGCGCTATAAATTGCCGGAGGAAAAAGGCAAGCAGTTGAGCGAAATGATTAACGCGGAGTCTAAGAGAATGGCTCGCATGATTCAGACGTTCCTGGACATTGAACGGTTGGCCGACGGCCAGATGGAATTAAAGAGAGAACCTTTCGAAGCTCGGGATGTGGTCGATGCGTGCCTGAAACGCGTCGGGCCGATCGCGGAGCGCAAGAACATCAAGGTGTCTCTGGACACGCCGGTCGAAGCGGCACTGACGGGCGACCGCGAGCTGATGGAATACGCGTTTTACAACCTCCTGACGAATGCCGTGAAATACTCGCCTCCGGAGACGGAAATTCACGTGTCCGCCCAGTTAGCGGGCGGGGAATTGCGGCTTTCCGTCCGCGATCAGGGCATGGGCATGGACGAGCACGAGCTGAAAAACATCTTCAAGAAGTTCTACCGCACCAAGCGCGCCGAGGCCTCGGGAGAGGTGGGAACCGGAATCGGGCTATCCATCGTCGAACAGATTGTCACGCATCACCACGGGCGGATGGATGTGACCAGTGAGCCGGGGAAGGGATCTTGTTTTACTATAGTATTGTCCGCGTCCAACACAAAGGTTCCGCCGGCGGCGGAAAAGACCGCCGAATCGCATAATGCAGAAACTTTTAATCGTTGAGGACGACGCGTCGGTTCGCAGCACGATGGTTACGGTGCTCGAACTGGAGGGGTACGACGTGGAGGCGGTTGCTTCCACGCGCGAAGCGATCCACCGTTTGGAGGCGCAGCCCTATCCCATTGTGATTTCGGACATTTACCTGGACGATCGCACCGGCATCGACGTATTGAAAACCGCGCGCCTGCACAATCCCTTGGGCGCGGTGATTCTCATGTCCGGCCGCGGCAGCATGGAGACGGTAATGGCGGCCACCTCCGGCGGTGCCTTCGATTATCTGGCGAAGCCCTTTGAGATGTCGCAGATGATCGACACGATCAAGCGTGCCGAAAGATCGTTTACCGGCGAGGAAGAAGAGGAGGAAGCGGCCTCCATTGACGATCTGCCGGAAACGGAGATGATCGGCAGCTCGCCGCGCATGGTGGAGATCTACAAGCAGATCTCCAAAGTCGCGCCGACCGACGCCACGGTGCTGATCGAAGGCGAGACCGGCACGGGAAAGGACCTGATCGCCCGCATGATTCACCGCAACAGCAAGCGTGCCAGCCAGCCCTTCGTTCCGGTGGATTGCGGAGCCATTGCTCCATCGTTGCTGGAAAGCGAACTGTTCGGCACGTTGAAAGGCGCCTATACCGGCGCCGACCGGGATCGCATGGGCGTGTTCGAAGCGGCCAACAACGGGACGATCTTTCTGGATGAAATTGGCGATATCGAATTCGGATTCCAGCTGAAATTGCTTCGTTTCCTGCAGGAACGTGAAATTCGTCCCCTTGGCTCGCCCAGGGCCAAGAAGGTCGACGTGCGGGTGGTGGCGGCCACCAACAGGGACATGCAGAAGCTGGTGGACGAGGGCAAGTTCCGCGAGGACCTCTGGTACCGCCTGAATACGGTGCGAATCTCGGTGCCTCCGCTTTGCGAACGGTCGAGCGATATTCCGCTGCTGGTGCATTATTTCCTCACCCGTTATAACTCGCGTTATTCGCTGGACACGAAGTTAACCGAATCCGGTCTCAAGGCGATGGAGGAATACAGCTGGCCGGGAAATATCCGGCAGCTCCAACACATGATGGAGCGCCTGACGATTCTCGCCCCAGGCGGCCGAATCGACGGGGCGGCTGTGAAGCAGGCCATCGAACAGATGGATTCCCGCGACGCGGCCAGCGAATCGCTCGCCGACACGGAGGCCGAGCAGATCCGCCGCGTGCTGGCGGCCACGAATAACAATAAGAGCCGCGCAGCCAAGATCCTGGGGATCGAACGCAAGACGCTCTATCGGAAACTCGAACGGATGGGCCTTTCCTAGGAAGATACTAGGGGGCTTCCTTTCTTCCCTAAATAGGTGTATTCTTCGGTTAGTTGATTGTTATTTGAACAGCGTGTCCGAATCATACGTCTTTGTTCACGAAGGGGGAAGTTCCATGTTCGACAGCCTCGACGACCAGATGAAGAAGGATGAGGACAAGGTCAGTACCAGCAAGGAAAGAATTGTGAGATGGGCGCTGTACGTTCTCGCTGCCGGGATTGTATTCGGCGGGCTGATCGTCGGCGTTCACTTCATGGGTTAGCGCCAAAAGGCCCGTTCATAGTTCGCTCTACGGGCGTGGCAGTATTTGCGCTCGCCTGAGTTTTCGTCTCCGCGGCGAGCAAGACGATCTGATTGCGCGGAAAGGCGAACTTCCGTCCCGTTTCATCAATCACAGTGACCTGAGAAGTGTACTGACCGGGCGCCAGTTTTGCCAGGGGAATCTGGAAACTGAACTGCGAGACTCCGGGGCGCTTATCCACTAGCCTATTCTGCCGGACGGGCGGCGAAGAATAGATCCGCCTGCCGCCAGACAATAGCTCAACTTCCGCAGTCAAGCTCGGGACCTTGCGATCCGGGTCCAGTGCGGGATCGTACACCTCAAAGAACACATACAGCGTCTGATCCTTGCGAAATACGCGGGTGATGCTGGGGACCACCTTCTGGCCGTCCTGCACCAGCGGATGCGCGGCGAGAAGCTTCTTATTCGTCTCTGCCGCGCCGACCGCGGCGGCGATCGCTTCGCGCTGGTTGCTCCAGATGACGGAACTGACGCGCAGTGTCTTGGCCGCGCTCAGATCCGGGATGGTGAACTTGGTCTCGAATGTCCCCATTTTACCGCTCAGATTTTCGCGCGCCAGGAAGCGCAGAGAATAGGTCCCTGGAGCCAGCGTCAGCACGGTATCGTATTGCAAATTCCTGTGCCCGATCTGTGCAGCGTCGCTTTCGCCCAGCTTTACCGTGATGTTATCGCGCACGCCGCCGATCAGCTTGCCGGAGGCGTCCCGGACCTGGCCGATGAAATCCAGCTCACTGGTCTGCTTCGCGCCCTTTTTCTGCAATCCGATGGCGGAGCCGGGGATCTTCACGGAAATCGGCACGGAGTAGCGTTCCTTCGCCACCCGAAAATAATCCACCTCGAGGGCCAGGGGCAACTCGCTCACCGGATCGCCGAGCATGAGAGCCTCTTCAAGCTGGCGTTCCTTGTCTGTGGCGTTGAATTTCGCGAACGTCTTGTTTGCGTAGTACGCCTTGCGAAAATCGAGCTTGGCGCTGATTGTCTTGTTCACTAAACGGACATCGATGCGGCGGAGCTTACCGTCGTCGGCAATGTTTTTCGGCGAGTACGCGATGATGTAGTAGCTATTGATATCCTCCTGCGCCTGGCGAATGCCCAACGTCAGGTCGTTGGTATCGAGCATCGCCTTGCCGCCGGTATCGGCCGAAAGCGTGGTCAGCGTTTCCTGCGAGTCCTGAAAACTCGCCTTCAGCCCGGCCTGTTTGGTGCCAGTGAGGATACCAGTGCCGCGCGGCGAAGCTTGCGAGGCGTCGCCTCCGGGAGGCGTGGCCACAAGGCCGCGCGCGTCCACCGAATAAATCGCCACGTTGGCGCGGACCGCGGCGTTCGTGGTCGCCTTAATCTGCGATTGGTTTTCCACGCCGGTCTTTCCGATGCCGCTAGTGAAGTAAATCAGAGCCTTTTTCTCTGGAAACGCTCCCAGTTTGCGCGACGCGTCTTCGAGTGCGCTCAGCTTGCGATCCGTGTTGAAGATATTGAATTCCGTGTCGTCGGCGGCGAAACTGCCGCTGTCGTCGCCTTCATCGGCGCTGGTCGAGGCCATGTCGGCAAAGTCGGAGCCCGCGCCCACGGTCAGCTTCTTGAGGGATGTGATCACGCGTTCGCGATCCGCCGTGAACTCCTCGACAACCTTGATGTTGGAGTTGAACGTCATGATCTCCACAAGATCGTTGGACGTCATCTGCGTCTCCACGAACTTAATCGCTGCTTCCTGAGCGCGGAGTTGCTCGGGGGGTTGCATGGAGGTCATGTCGAACAGCAGGCACAACAGCCGGCGGTCCTGATATTTAATAACGCTGTCCTTGGCCGGCGCGACGTAAGCCCTGGGAGCCTCGGTCTTCACCTTTTCCTCAATGGTCTTCGATTTGGAGATGTCAGCATCGGCGATGCGCGGCAGGGACTCTCCTTCGAGCCTCTGCAGTTCGAACACCTTGATGTCCTGTTTGACGCCGTCCTCGTAAACCTCGACGTCTGCCTTCTTGAGCGTCATGATCGGCCGTCCTGACCGGTCCTTGGCGGACAGGTTAACGATCACGAGGCGGGTTTCCGCCGTGAATTGCGCCGAAAGCGATGCGACAACAACAGAAACGATCATCAGCGCCAGCAGGGACTTCTTCATAAATTAGAATCTCAACCTCAGAGTAGCGGTGATGGAGCGCATCGCGCCCGCACTGGTAATCTCGCCGTACTGCCGTGAGTTCACTACCGTGATCAATCCGGACGGATTCACGTGATTCAGGAAGTTGTTCGTATCAACGCGTATCTCCAGCCGCCGACGCTCCGACTTCAGGTTGATGCTGCGCGACAGCGACAGGTTCAGCACCACCGAGCCCGGTCCGATGATCGTGTCGCGTCCGGCGTTGCCGAAGGTCGCCGCAGGGGGAATCGAGAAGGCGGCCAGGTTGAAATAACCAGAGCCGGAACTCACCGGTTCCCCGGTGGCATTCGCGCGAAGGGCAGCGCTGGATCCGGTTCCGTCTAGGTTGCCACTCACGGTCGCGGTCTGGGGAGCGCCGGTCTGCGCCGTGACCGAGCCCGACAGCGACCAGTCCTTCAATGCCTTGGCGAGGAAGACGGGGTGCGACAGAAAGCCTTTGGTCGCGTCGACGGGCGACGCCAGTACGAAATTCAGCGTCGCGACCTGCGTGTGGTTAAAGGTGGAAATCGCCCGCTCCGCGGCCTGATCGTAGAAATTCTGCGCCAGCACAGCGTCGTCCATCGCCTTGGAGTAGGTATAGAGCAGGTTGCCGGAAACTCCGCGGCTGAAGCGCCGCGTGAGGCGGGCCGTCCCGGAGTGATAAATCGAATTGCCCACCGGAGTGTCGTAGGTGAAGTTGCCCACGTCGGCGATCGGATAGCGCTGCACCGAGTTCAGCGCCGACCCGAGAGGCGCCTGGTTGGGCGATTCCGGCACGTCCAGCCGCGTGCCCTTTGTTCCCTGGTAGGAAACTTCAAGCACCATCTGCCTGGGCAGATCCCTCTGGACGCTGATGTTCCAGCTCTGCGCGTACATGTCCAGGTAATTCAGCGCGACCGCATAGGTATTTGTCACGGTCTTGCCCGATCTCTGAAGCAGTCCGGCGGAGAGCGTCAAGGGGGCATCGGTCGAGGTCGTGATGGTGTTGGTCACGGCGAATGGAGGCTGCGCGGCAAGCGACGATTGGAATTTATTGTACTGGCTCGGATTGTAATACCATCCGTAACCGGCGCGAATCAGGATCTTGCCCTTCGGGTTCGGCTTCCAGGCCAGCGCCAGCCGCGGGGCGAAGTTGTTCTTGTCGGACTTAATTAACGCCGCCGGGTACGTCACGCCATAAGCGGACTGCCCTGGCAGCACCGGCTCCACGGAGGAGAAATTCGGCCCGACCGCCAGATTCGCGGCGTGGCCATACTTCTCGTGCCATGGCTCGAAATACTCGTAGCGGATTCCGAGGTTCAGGCTGAGCCCGGTTGACAAACGATAATCGTCCACAACAAAGCCGTTGAATCCCGTGCTGCGGTAGTACGTGCTCGTGTCGCCGTAGCGGATCGCACTGGTTTCCGGCAAACCCAGCAGAAAGTCCGCAAAGTCGAAACCAGTGTTGGTGGTCTGCACGCCGTTCACGTACTGCGCCGTCACCAGTCCGGAGAAGCTGAACGCCCCGCGCCCGTTGGGGTCCGTGACCAGATTGTTCAGATAATGCGTCGCGCCTCCGCCGAAGCTCCAGTTGTGCTTCCCTTTGTGCAGCGTTAAGGTGTCGTTGATGCCGAAACTCTCCACTGCGGAGTGCGATGCCACCGCGTCGTTCAGACCGCTGAAGTTGGTGAAACTGAGGCTGGGCGGCCCATAATTTGGGGGCGTTCCGGCGGTCCCCTGAATACCCAGTTCGGAGGCCACGTCTCGGCCCAGCGTCTCGAAATATGGCGTGGCGAGGCTTGTATTACGGTTGAACGTGATCTGGATCGATTCGAAGCTGCGAGTCGCCAGACGGTGCCTCCATGTGACGCTACCGTTGAAACCGTTGCCGGTGGTCGCGTCGCAGCAGCCGAAATATTGTTCGTTGCGCGCGCTACGGTGCTGCCAGTTGACCACGAACGCCAGGTTGTCTTTGGGCGTCACCGTGGCATTGAGCCGCGTGTTGAGCGCATGCTGATCGTTCGGGTTGGCGGTGATCAGCCGGTAATTCTGATTCGTGGTCGCCACGGCCTGATTCGGCAGGGGGATGAATTGCAGCAGTCCTTGCGCAATGGAGCTGATCCGGTTCGCCGGAATCACATTGTTTGGAAACGGCGCGCCGGAAAGGGGGTCGTAAATCACTTGGGGGATGCCGGAAAAATCCCCGCCGCGCTCGGCCGCATTCGGCAGGCTCGACGCCTGGTCCACGCCGTTGCGTAGCAAATTGCCGGTGTAGTTGAAGAACCAGGTAATCTTGTCCCAGTTGAGTAGTTTTGGAATGAACATCGGACCGCCCGCGGAAACGCCAAAGCGGTTCTGCGAATAGGCCGCCTTCGGCGCGACCAAACCGTTGACCGAATACGGACGCGCGTTCAGCACCGAATTTCCGAAGGTATAAAACAACGATCCCGTGATGCGGTTGGTGTTGCCTCGCGCGCGGTTGCCGATGAAGGCCGCATTTCCGTTTCGATCCCGCGGACCGCGGCCGCCGGGACCACCACGTCCGCCCGGACCACCGCCTCCGCGGCCGCCACCGCCGCCAAATCCGCCGCCTCCGCGTCCGCCGCCTGGTCCGCCCATGCCGGCGTTCATCTGCCCGCCCGGACCACCCGGGCCGCCGGGACCTCCAAATCCGCCGCCCCGGCCGAAGCCCGCGCCCATGTCATCCGGCCGCATGTCGCCCGCATTGGTTGTGACGCCGGTACTCATGCTGCCCTGAACACTGAGCGATTGATCGGCGCCGCCGGCCGCCGTCTCAACTCCGGGAGGAGCCTGCGGGGTCGCCGTCTGGTCAACCGTGGAGGATTCCGCCTCCGTCGCGCCCTGCTGTTGCGCGCCTGCGCCTCGCCCGAACTGCCGGGGCTCGCGCAGAGTCAAGGCAAAATCGATTTTCGTGGGGTTCGCGCCGATGGTGACTTCCTTGCGCGCGGTGGTGAATCCGAACATTTCCACGGTCATGATCCAGTTGCCTGGTGTCGTGCCGTCGATTTGGTACGCGCCGTCATCGTCGGTCAAGGTCGAGAGCATTTTATCGCCCTGCGTAGCCTTCACCGTGGCGCCGGGAATGGGCTGATTTTCCGCCTTAACCATACCCGTCTGCCCTAGCGCGATACCGGGGAATGAAAGAGCCGCGATCCACACGCCGGCCAGTAAAAGATTTCTCACCGTAGAAATAACAACCCCCTCTGAACCGGCGTGCGAACCGAGATTTGGGTCGAACTTACTGCTTAGTGAGCGTGATATCTCGCGAGCCGCGCGCCGACTCAGCGGTTAACTTCATCGTCGAGCCGGAAACCGTGCCCGAGTATTTCGTGGTCACCGTGTTGTCGCCCATCTGACGGGTGACTTCGAAGTAGACCTTATCGCCGTCGATCTTGCCGTTGGAGATCTCAATGTCGCCTCCGCGGCCAGACGTGGTACCGGTCAGCTTGGCTCCGTCCTGCTTAAACGTGAAGGTCGGCGGTCCGCCCTTACCGTTCGGATTGGCTTCACCCTTCCAGGTTCCCGTCACGTCAGCCGCCAGCGCCATCACCGTGGTGAGCGCGAACAGCGTGCACAAAGAAATCAGCTTTTTCATCATCTTTTCTCCCTCAGTTGTTTCAAACGTTACAAACGTACGTAGTAATGATGGCCCTGGACCGGGTGGAGGTTACACTAGCCATTTCAACGACTAATATCAGTTGCACCCGTCATTTAGCGAAAAGACGAGTTTCTGCCCCCTTCGGATGACAAGCTATGACGACTTTTTCCATCGTTCAACGAATGAGTAACTTAGGGCTCATGTTCAAGCGGGAGCGAAGTGTTAGACTAACCCGAGTATGCCCGACTCAATCAAGACGGAGGAGATTCAGTCATGCGCCTGATCATCTTGTCCCTGTTTCTGCCGGCGGCGGTTGTTTCCCTGTTGGTTTCGCCGGCATTTTCAAGCGAACAGATGAGTCCTCCGGCGCCAGCGGAGGATATCAGGACCCTAATCAAGGCTCTCGGTGGCAGGTGGTCCACTCTTGAAAAGTATGAGCCCACGTTCCTAACGCCAAAGGGGGGCGAAGGGCGAGGGGAGGTGGTGTTCCGGCCCGGCCCGGGCGGATTGACGATAGAGGAGGAGTATTATTCAAAGACACCAGCCGGCGAACTCTTCGGATTTGGCCTTATCTGGTGGGACGCGAAAAGGAATCTTCAACACCTATGGTGCATTAACGTCTATCCCACCGGCTGCGAGATGTTTCCTCCACCTCCTCTGCCAGGCCCACAATGGGATGGAAACAGGCTCGTTCTTCACGTGGAGACCGAACAGGACGGGAAAAAACAGGTGTTTCACGAAGTGATTTCGGAGATCACCCCCGTTTCTTTCCTGCAAACCGCGGACGTGGGCGAGGCAGGGCGACCCCTGGCGCGATGGTTTACGACCAGGGCCACAAAGATCACGCTTGGGCCGGGCACTCTGAAGAAGTAAGGCACTTGATCCTTCCACCACCGGTAGCGTATGCTGGCGGTGAACCGTGAAGTTAAATCTGGACTCCCTTCGCGCCGAGATCGAGAACTACCTCGAATCGCACGGCATCGTTATTTTTCATAGTCATCCAAGGGGAGCGGACGCCTCCGCTCCAGTGTTTTGGGACACGGAAGCGCATCCCGACTATAAGCAGTTTCTGGCCGCCGCCGAATCGGCGGGCGCAAAATTGATTACCATCCACGCGCGCGAGTTCAACGAGGACATCCTCGACGACGCGCTGGATCACGCCTCCACCGCGAACCTGCCACGCGACGAGCGCCGCGCCATTGAGATGCGGATCAAGGAAATGCGCAGCTATGTCGGATTCACCTGCCAGATCGAATTATCCTTCGACCTCGCGCCCCGCGTCTATATTTTCGATCTCCGCACGGAATGGTTTGACGATCTGAATGATCTGCTCGACCGCGTGGACGACGCCGCGCAGAAGCCGAGCGGTGAACCGCCGTTGAGCGGCGGCTATTTCTCCCGGAATTGATGAAGTGGTCCATCTCTCCCACCGATCCGGCTGGCGTATCGGATCTGGCCAGGGAACTGAAACTCGCGCCGCCGGCCGCCCGGGTGCTCTGGGCGCGAGGCTATCGCGATCCGGCTGAAGCCCGCCGCTTCGTCACGCCGTCTCTTAACGACCTGAACGATCCTTACCTGCTCCAGTCCATGCCGGCAGCGGTCGAGCGCGTCCGCCGCGCTGTCGAACAAAAAGAGCGCATCCTGCTTTACGGCGATTACGACGTGGACGGCACGTCCTCGGTGGTCATCTTGAAAAAAGGCCTGGAACTGCTAGGCGCCGATGTCTCTTTTCATGTGCCGCACCGCCTGCGCGACGGCTACGGCATGCGCGCCGACGTGGTGGAAGATGCCGCAGAGCGGGGCGTCAAGCTGATTGTGAGCGTGGATACAGGCATTCGCGCGGCGGAGGTGGTCCGCACCGCATCGGCGCTAGGCATCGACACCATCGTCACCGATCATCACCTTCCCGAAGCCGAGCTTCCGCCCGCCGTCGCCGTGCTCAATCCCAACCGCCCGGATTGTTCGTATCCGGAGAAAAATCTCTGCGGCGCCGGCATGGCGCTGAAGCTAATTCAGGCGCTGCTCGAAAACCATCCCAAGCGCGAGGCGTTCGTGGAGTCGTTCCTGAAGTTGGTGGCCATAGCCACGGTCGCCGACGTGGTGCCACTTACTGGAGAAAATCGGGTGATCGTCAAGCTGGGCCTGCAAGGTCTGCGCGAGGTCCGGAATCCGGGTCTCCGTGCGCTACTCGACGTCTCGGAGTTGAGCGAAGGAGCCTCGCCGAGCGCGCGAGAGATCGCATTCCGCGTGGCTCCACGCATCAACGCCGCCGGCCGAATGGCCAGCGCGAAAGACGTGATCGAGCTGTTCACCACCAACGACGCGGCCCGCGCCCGAGCCATCGCCGGCCAGCTTCACGATCTGAACAAAGATCGGCAGCATACCGAAGCGGGCATCGTGCAGGCCATCTTCGAGCTGTGCCCTTCGGTCACCGATCAAGACGCGGCGCTGGTGTTCGCCGGCGAGGGATGGCATCGTGGAGTGGTGGGCATAGCCGCCAGCCGAGTGGTGGAGCGATTCCACCGTCCGGTGTTTGTGCTCGGGATTGAAAACGGCGTCGCGCAGGGTTCCGGCCGAAGCATCCCCGCGTTTCATTTACTCGAAGCGCTGGAGGCGATGCCGGACCTGTTCAGCAAATTCGGAGGGCACCGGCAAGCTGCGGGTCTGACGCTGGACGCCGCACGTATTGAAGAGTTCCGCGAGCGATTCCGTGCCCACGCAGCTACCAAGCTGTCGCCGGAAGACTTCGTCAAGACCCTGGAAATTGACGCCCAGGTGGACTTTCGCGAACTCGACGACGCCTCGGCCGCCGGAATCCTGAGTCTGGCACCCTTCGGAATGGGCAATCCCGCGCCCGTGTTTGTCGCCCGCGACCTGGAAGTCGTGAGTTGCGATATCAAGAAGGAAAAGCACGTCTTCGTCAAGCTGAAGTCGCAGGGAAGGCTGCTCCAGGCCAAGGCCTGGAATTGGGCGGAGCGGGCAGGGGAGTTCGAACCGGGCTCGCGCATCGACCTGGCGTTTACCGTCGAGGACGACGCCTATTCAGCCGCCCGCGGCTATTCGCCTTGGCAGATCATGATGAAGGACGCGCGTCCCTCGTCGACCGCTTCGTAGTGACCGCCGAGAGATCGTTACTGTGGCGCGCGCACTCGTGCGCCACGAATCATATAGTCAGGCTACTTGCCCAGACGCTTGTCGGCGAAGTCGAGAAAGCGATCCCAATCGTAGGCCGTCACCTCATGCTTGCCGGGGCGGATGTGGAAGCCTATGGTGTTCATGATGGGTTTTTCGAGAGCGGGCATGTCGTCGCCTTCGAGCCCCTGTTTGCCGAACAATTTATAAACCGGTCCGGCGGCAATAGCGGCGAGAAATTCGCCGCGGGGATCGGCCCAGCGGTCGTCTTCGGCCGCGGCTAGATACAGAGGCCTCGGCGCGATCAGCGCAAGCAACTCGTGTGAATCGAAAGGCAGCTTGCTCGGGTCGTTCGAATATTTCTTGTAGTTCTCGCAGGTCCAGTGCGGGAAGCGCTGGTTCACCAGCAAGATCGTTTCGCCGTAATCGCGCCGGGATAGAGCCGCACCACCCTCGCCCGAACCGGCGGCAACCGCCATGGCGAAGCGCGTATCCTGCGCTCCCGCCCACAGCGCGGTCTTAGCGAGCCTGGAGTGGCCCATCACAACGACGCGCTCCTTGTCGACGTCATGATCCGTTTCCAGATAATCCATCGCGCGGCTCAGACCGTAGGCCCAGGCGGCGAACGCTCCCCATTCGTCTGGAGCAGGCTTCGGATAGAGCGACCGCACGCCGAATGCGATGCCTCCGTCGAAGTCAGGCTCGATCTCGTTGTAGTAAATCGTAACGAGGCCGTATCCGCGCGCCAGCATCGTCTCTACCTGCCATTGGCTGGATTTGTTTCGCGAACTCTCGGTAGCGGTGTGGTGCGTTTTGCTCTTTGCGTCCCAGATTTCGGGCAGGCGAATGGCCGGGTCGGGAAGAATGGTGTGGTTGCCGGTGAAATTCAGCGCAAGGAAAACAGGCGCGGGCAGGCCGGACGCAGGCAGGTACATGAGAATGGTCGCGTCGTGGCCTCGGCCGAAATGCATCACCACCTGTTTGCGGATGGCCTTGCCGCCGAGCGCATCGCGGGCGTTGTCGACGACGTCGTACGTCACCTTGGCGCGCTTAGCCGCCTCGGGAACGCGGCCGTGCATGTTCGTTTCAAACAACGCGAGGAGTTCCGGGCGCCGCTTCTTCTCCCAGTCCGTCTTGCTGCGCACGGGCTGGCCATTCTCCAGTTTTAAGGGATCGGGAAGGGTGTAGGTTCCCACCTTCGATTCGTCGTAATTGACAGGCGGGGTCTGGGCAAGAAACAGGCTCAGCAACAGGGTGTGCACGTGAACATCGTACCGCGATAGAAAGCTACACGACGCGCAGGAGCACGGCCGTCACGTTATCGGGCCCGCCGTGGGCGCGGGCGGAGGCGATGAGGCGATCGCACTTTGCTTGTAAATCGTCGTCCGAGGCAAGGATCTCCACGATTTCGTTCTCCGGAGCCACGCCGTGAAGGCCATCGCTGCAAAGAAGGATCTGCGTCCCGGGGGCCGGATGCAGCCGGTAGGTGTGAACGCGCAGTTGCTCGGAAACGCCGATGGCCATGGTGAGCACGTGGCGCATCGGATGCGTTTTCAGACTCTCCTCATCGATGCCCAGGCGGCGGCCCACTTCGTTTACCCAGGTCTGATCCTCTGTGACGAGGTTCAGCTTGCCGTCTTGAAACACGAAGACGCGGCTGTCGCCTACGCTGGCGACGATCAGAGAATCGCCCCCACACTCCATCACGGAGACCATCGTGGTGCCCATGCCCTCCAAGCTCGGATCGTTGGAGGCCGCGTCCATCACCCGCCGGTTCGCCTCCTCAAATGCGTCGACCAGCGAATCGGAGATGGTCTCCTCATTGGAGTGCGACAGGTCGAGTTTTTCCACCTGGTCGTAAACAGTCTCGACGGCGAGCTTCGAGGCATGTTCGCCGGCCTGTGCGCCGCCCATGCCGTCAGCAACCACGTAGAGGCCGACCGTCGGTGCGACGAGGAAATAGTCTTCGTTATTTGTCCGAACACATCCCACGTTGGAGGCGCCGTAGGCTTCGATCATGAGCTTTTCGATTATACCCGGTTCGAGAGGCGCATCTACGGCCGCCGGTGTGGCAGAGGTTGGAATGGAGTCGTCCTTCTTCACGCTCGCGGGCGCGGCAGGCTCGGACGCCGGCGAAGGCTCCGGGGCTGACTCTCGCGATGGTTCCGTCCCGTGAGCACCCCAACGAATCCGTATCTTCATGGACGCTTCTCTTCCTGCCACTGCATCTCCGGCTTTGCGCTCTCCGGCACCAGGAGCGACTTCAACTGCTGGTACGCGCGCTCCTCGAAATTGCTCTTCAAGCGTTCCAGATTATCAAGACGCGGATCGGAGCTGCTGCGAGGGCCCTGTTTTTTCTGGCAGCGTGCCAGCAGCAGAGGCGCGGCTGGATCCGCGGGATCCAGATCGAGCAGAGCACGAAAGGAATCGGCTGCGGCGGCGAAGTCTCCCTTCTTCCACAGCACGTACCCGAGATTGAAACGGTAGACGGGGTCATTGGCGTCGCCCTCCAGCGCCTTGCGCAGGTCGTCGATCGCGGGCTGCAGGAGATTGGCGCGGCTCTCAGCGGCGCCGAGGTTGTTATAAACCTCACTTAGCGGAACTACGGCCGCGATCATCTGAAAAGTCTGCTGCGCGCCCTTGTAGTCTCCGGATTGGAACCGCGCCAGGCCGAGCAGGAAGCTCGCCTCGTGCGAATGAATATCGGCCAGGCCGACTTTTTCGAGCCACGAGACCGCCTGCTTATATTCCTTCCGCTGATAGTGAAGCTGCCCGAGCTGGTAATAGGCGTGCGCAAGGCGAGGGTCGAGCCGGGATGCCTGCAGGAAGTACTTCTCCTTCTGCTCCGGTGTGGCGGCGAGAAGTCCGCGCACGTAGTTTTCCTCCGCGTCCAGGCGAATCGGCGTGCGCAGGGAGAGAAAGTCCGATTCGGGAGGCGCCATTGAGGGGGCGATCAACTTGAGCGTTCGCCATGCCAGATGCGCCTCAAGTGTGCCGAGGTCCTGCAACGCGGCCGACTCCGTGAACTCGGGGCTGGCGCGCAGATGGCGGCGGTCCAGAATCCGCGCGGTCACTTTCAAGGCTCCGGCGGTGACGGGACCGGACGCCGGAGGAGTGAACTCGAACGACCCGCATACCACATGCTCGGCGTCGAGCGTCTCGCCGATTTTCATCACCGATGCCTCTGTCAGGGCGACGCCGGAGCGCAGATTCAGGCGCCGATAAGCCTCCAGAATCTCCTCGCGGTCCAGCGTCATGATGCCGGTGATGCCGAGGGCCTCGCGGACGGTCTCCGCAAGGCTTTCGCCGATCCAATCCAGGTTCGGCGCGGCGGCAGTCTTGTTGAGGAATGGAAGAACCGCTGCAGTGTCGGCGGCCAGGGGATGGAGCGCAGCGAATCCAAGCAATCCTACGGCGAGCCAACGCTGCATTTCTTCGATTGTACCAAGTGAGGTTGCCGGACCGGTAGGAAAAACCGCGAATCGGCTTGGGTTCGCGGATGACGGATGGTTACCGGCTGAAGATCAACGTGGTGGTGGTTCCACCCACCTGAATGTCTTCCAGCAGAATCTTGCCGCCTTCCTCGCGGGATTCCACGGAGGTGTGGGCGAACTTCTGTTTTCCGGTCTCGACCTTCACCGGTACTTCCAAGGTGACCTTGCCGGAGGTCAGGACAGCCTTTTCGCCGTTGACCACAATCTTGTAGTCGCCGGGCTTCACGACGGAACCAGCGACGACCGCGGGCTGCGTCAGAGTAACTTTATAAACGGGAGCAGCACTCGCGATAAGCGGGAGCGCCACGGAGGAAAGAACAATTCGAAAAAGCTTCATATATAGAAAACGGCCAAGCCAGCCGCCGCAGTTACGCGGTCGTCCATAGAAAGAAATGATCGGGTGTATGGCGGAAAAATAGAAAAGCCGGGACACCATGGATTTGACTCCATTGCTCCCGGCCGATGACTAATTGGTTTAAATTAGTTACTGAAGACTAGCTTGGTTTTGGTACCGCCCAAGCGGATTTCCTGAACGGACATTTTGCCGTCCGCGCTGGTATAACGTACCGAAGTCTCCGTGAACTTCTCCGAGCCGTTCTCCACTTTCACGGTCGCCTCAAAAGTTTCCTTACCGACCTTGATGGTGGCCTTATCTCCATTTAATTCAAGCTTATAATCGCCGGCCTTCAGCTCTTTCCCGCCGACGTAGGAGGGTTGGAAGAGGGAGAAGTGATAGCTGGAAGCGGCGCTCGCGACAGCCAGGGCGAGGGTCACGAACAACAACAGCATTTTTTTCATAGGTAATTTCCTCATGGTTGACCGTTACGAACTTGCAACGGATCAATAGTTTCGTGGAGTGAACATGCCTCACTCTTACGCTTGATGAGACGAAGGGAGGTGTCAGGTTGTTACGGGATCAAACAAAACTTATAGAAAACGTCGCAGTATTTGTGAGCATTTTTCCCACACCACGGGTGAGTCTCCGAATCCCCGTAACCACTGGATGTCCGGGTCGCGGCGGAACCAGGTCCATTGGCGCTTGGCGTAGTGTCGGGTCTCTAACTGAGTCAGGTATATCGCGCGCTCCAGGTCGTATTCTCCCCGCAAGTAGGCCAGGGCCTGGCGGTAGCCAAGCGATTCGAAAGGCTTCTCCTCGCCCGTACAGCCCCCTGCCAGCAAGGCTCGGACTTCCTCGACCAAGCCGGATTCGAACATCGTCCGGGTGCGGACATTCAACGCTTGATAAAGCAGCGCCCGATCGGGATCGAGGCCAAGCTTCAGCAACCTGTAGCCCGCAAGCGGCTCGGTCTCGACCGCCGGAGGGGAGGACTTCCCGCTGACAAGACGAATCTCAACTGCGCGCATCACCCGCTGCGTGTCATTCGGATGAAGCCGAGCGGCGGCGGTGGGATCGAGGCGGCGCAGCAGACGGCTCATGCTTCCAGGATGCCGCTGTTCGCGATCCATCAGACGAGCACGGACAGCCTCGTCGCTTTCCGGCAGCCTGGGGAGGCCGTTCAGCAAAGCGCGGAGGTAGAAGCCCGTGCCGCCGACGACGACAGGCAGGCGGCCTCGCGTGGAAATCTCGCCGAGAATCCCTCGGGCGATCCTGGCGTACTCGCCTGCCGAGTAACCGTCCGGCGGGTCGAGCACGTCCAACAGGTGGTGAGGGACACCTCTGCGCTCGGATTCCGGAGTCTTCGCCGTTCCCACGTGGAATCCCCGATACAACTGAAGGGAATCGCAGTTGACGATCTCGCCGGAATGCTGTTCACAGACCTGCAGCGCCAAAGTGCTCTTGCCCGACCCCGTGGGTCCGACGATGACAAGCAATGGCGGATTCGCGTGGACGCTCACTGTTGCCATCGTACCCCGGCAGGCGAGCCGAACTTATATACTAAAGATGGAAGTCGGTCCTGGAGAAGAGAGTTGGCATGAAGGTATCCTCAAATTTTAAAACAGCTTGCACGGTGGCTATGGTTGCGTGTCTGGCGGCATCGGTGGCCTCGGCGCAGGCGCCGGACCGCGCTTCGGCATACTACCACTATTCGCTGGGTCACATGTACGCCGATCTGGCGAGCATTAATGGAAGCTCCGAATATATCCGCAAGGCCATCGAAAATTACAAACTGGCGATCAAGGAAGATCCCAAGACGCCGATGATTGCCGAGGAACTTTCCGATCTCTACATCCAGACCGGACGGCTGCGCGAAATGCAGAACGATGCCGAGGAGGCGCTGAAAGCCAATCCGAACGACATAAACGCGCATCGCATGCTGGGCCGCATCTTCACGCGCCAGATCGGCGACAGCCAGGAGCGCCGCATCGACGAGTCGATGCTGAAGAAAGCGATCGACGAGTACAAGAAGATCACTTCGCTGGACCCGAAGGATACCGATTCCTGGGTCATGCTGGGCCGTCTCGAAAAGGTGGCGCAGAACTCGGTCGAAGCGCAAAACGCTTACAAGAAGGCTCTGGAGATAGATGTCGATAATGAAGATGCCCTCACCGGGCTGGCGATGGTGTACGCGGACCTGGGCGACAGCACGTCCGCCGCGGATCTGCTGAAGAAACTAGCTGCCAAGAATCCGACGCCGCGCAGCCTGCAGGCCCTTGCCGCAGCGTACGAGCAGATGCGCGAATACTCGCTGGCTGCGGAGACGCTGAGGCGCACGCTGGAGTTGAGCCCGCCAAACGCCGCCGATCTCAAGCGCTCCATGGCCGCGGACCTGAGAAAAGCACAGAAATTCCAGGAAGCGCTGAAGGTTTATCAGGACCTGGTTGCCGAGGAGCCGAACGACGCCGAGTCGTATCTGCGGATGTCGAATATCTATACGCAGCTTCGCGACTTCGCCAAGGCTCGCGAGGCAGAGGATAAGGCCCGCGCGATTGAGCCGAACAATCTGGAGGTCCGCTACAACGAAGTCAGCATTCTGGAGTCGCAAGGCAAGACGGCCGATGCGATCCAGCGGCTGAAGGAAATCCTCGACACGACGGCGAAGCGAAATTACAGCAGGGAGGATCGCGAGAATCGCATTCTGTTGCTCGAGAGACTCTCCGGGTTGTATCGCATGAACGATCAGACCGATCTTGCCGTGGACGCCTTGCGGCAGATTGGGGAGTTGGATCACGACAAGGATGCCGTGGTCGCGGCGGAAATCGTGGATACGTACCGCTTGGGCAAGGACTTCGCCAAGGCGCAGAAGGAATCGGATGCCGCGATGAAGAAGTGGCCCGAGGATCGCACACTGCGCATCGTGCGCGCAACGCTGCTGGCCGATATTGGGCAGATCGATGCTGCCGCCGCCGACATGAAGAAGTTGATGGACGGCAAGGGCGACCGTCAGATGTACATCGCGCTGGCCCAGATCTACGACAAGGGCCGGAAGTTTGACGACGAAGCGAAGGCTCTGGATGCCGCGGACAAGCTGGCCGCCAATAAGGAAGAGAAGGAAGACGTCTGGTTCCAGCGCGGCGCCATGTTCGAAAAGACGAAGAAAATCGATCTGGCGGAAGCGGAGTTCCGGAAGATTCTGGAGATCAATCCAGATAGCGCCCCGACCTTGAACTACCTCGGCTATATGTTGGCGGATCGCAATGTGAAGCTGGCCGAGGCCCTGGAACTGGTCACCAAGGCGCTCGACAAGGACCCGAACAACGGCGCGTATCTCGACAGCCTCGGCTGGGTTTATTTCAAGCTGAATCGTCTGCCGGAAGCGGAGGAGAACCTCCGCCAGGCGCTGTTGCGCACGCCTCGCGATGCCACGGTTCACGACCATATGGGCGACGTCCTGTTGCGCGAGTCGAAGGTAAAGGAAGCCATCGCGCAGTGGCAGCTGTCGCTGAAGGAATTTGAAGCCGGTTCGCCGGGCGACGCGGATCCGGGCGACATCGCCAAGGTGAGGAGCAAGCTCGAAAGCGCCAAAGTCCGCTTAGCCAAAGAAGGCAAGCCGAACCAGTAGCGCAAGGCAAACCCGTCTTTGCGCACGCGGAGCCGGAATACGGCTCCGCCGCGTGACGTGCGGCAGCGTCGGATGAGTGCTCGGCGAGATGCTGCTAAAATAATTTCATCAAAAGGAGTTTGATGCTAACTATGTTTCGTTCTATCCTCGCCCTCGCGGTGTGCTCCGCCGGGCTCGTTTCCATGCCTGCGATGGCGCAGTCGAAGGTGGGCGTTGTCAGCCTCCAAAAAGCCATCCTTGAGACAGCTGAGATCAAGAAGGCCGGCAACGACATGCAGATAAAGTACAAGAAGCGCCAGGACGACCTCGACAAGGCGTCGCGCGAATTGAACGACATTCAGATGCAGTTGCAAAGCGCCCAGGGCAAGTTGAGCGCGGCCGGCGAAGCGGACCTGACGGCTCGGGGCGCCCGCAAGGAGCGTGAAGTGAAACGCCTGGACGAAGATCTGCGCGCCGACATCGAGCGCGACCGCAATGAGATTCTCGCCCGCGCCCAGACGCGCATACAGGATATCGTCAAGAAGGTCTCTGATGAGAAGGGCCTCGACATGGTAGTGGAAGCGAACGCATTGATCACCTTCAAGCCTGCGCTCGACATCACCAACGATGTGATCGCGGCCTACGACAAGGCGTTTCCCGTTAAATAGACTAAAGCCATGAGCGGATTCCTGGACTCGTCGTACGGTGTCGCCGATGCGCGCCGCGAGCGCCGCGTCAAGTTGATCGTGTTGACGACTTTGGGAGTCCTCATCGTCGGCAGCATCCTCTATTTCACGTTCAGGACCTACAAGCAGGAGCGGGTGGTGAAGCAGTTTCTGTCCCTGTTAAAGGAGCAGAAGTATCAGGATGCGTACGCGCTCTGGGGATGCACGCAGGACAACCCTTGTAAGTACTATCCGCCGGACAAGTTTACTGAGGATTGGGGCCCGTCCGGCTTGTACAAGGACGCCGCCCAAGCCAAAATCGAAAACGTCGACGTCTGCGGCAGCGGCGTCATCTTCGCCGTCAATATTCCCAAGGTCGAGCCGTTTGGTTTGTGGGTGGAAACCAGCACCAACGTGCTCGGCTTTGCTCCCCCGGGCGAGGCGCGGTGCCCCGGCAAGCATTTGCAGATCTGGGAATTTATTAAGTCGAAGTTTTGAGCCCGCGGTCGCGGCGTAGTGGGCCGTGGCGCAGGAACAAGCATCCCGCCATCGCCAATCCAAGAAACAGCGCGAGCGTCCTGTCCTGCGGAGCATCGCCTCTGAGGGTGTAATCCAGAGTAAGTCCGTGCTGCGCGACGTCGCGCCGCTGCTCTCCGAACTGAAGCCGGGGGTTTTCGGGAACCAGCACATTCACCAGATAGACGCTCGACTCCGGGCGGTGCATGTTGAGAAACGAAATCTGATGGCGCCCGGGAGCCGCTGGCGGAATCGCCGCCGTTGCCCGCAGACGGATGGTTCCTATGCCTTCGCTCATGGCATCGAACGTCGGGAAACTTCGCTCTTCAAGTGTCATCTGCACGGGCGCGCCGTCGGCTTTCAGTACTGTGGAACGGAGCATGGCGCGCGCGTATGCCAGACCTTCCGCATCTGAGATCTGGCCGTCGCGATTCGTATCGATCCAGCCAAACACATTGGACGCCAGCAAAATACCGGGTGTGAGGTCGATCTCCACCTCCACCCTCGCGATGCCGACCGACAGGCGCGTCGCTTGCAGGTATTCATCCAGACGATGCGCGCCGGCGGGAGAGATTATCGCCAGCCAAATCCCGAATGTCGCCGCTCGGCGGTTCATTTCTTGACGAGCTTCGCGCCGTAATCGTTCGTCGGGTCGCGGTAGATGGTGTGGACGTGGTCAATGTCGCCGAATTGCGGCGCATACTCAATGATCACCGTCGGGCCTTGGATGCGGTAATACGCCAGGCCGCCGTTCTTCGTGGCTCCGCTCCAGGCGAAATAGGTCTTCGGCAGATTGGCCTTGATCTCCGCCATCTTCTCGTTGGCGGCTTGCTCATTGAGGATGCCCACCCATTCATGCGCGATGTCAAGTAGCGTGGCCTGCTGGCTGGCGTCCAACTCTGACGCCAGGATGCCTTCCGGCTGGATCACTTTTCCGTCGTTGCCGGGTCCAAGCACCAGATCCTTGACTTCGTAGTTGAGCACCGCTTTCTTGAGTTGCGCGGCATTCAGCGCGCCGATCAGCGCGAAGCCCTTGTCGTTTTCGCGGCCGAGCGGGCGAATGGTCTGGCCGTTTAGCGTGTACTTGGTGGGCTGGGCGGCGGGAAGGCTGGGGGTCATGACGCTCGCGTCGCCCGCGATGGTGACGTTGATGGCCAGATGATGGCCGCCGAACTGGATCATCCAAGGAGTGGTGGCTGAGGGCGTTCCGAGAAGCGCGATGTAATACTCGTCGAGCCCAAAACGAATGCCGCCTGGCGTAGGACGCCCGCCAGTGCGCCCGCCTCCGGCGTTTTTCAGCACCTCGTCGCCGTTCATGATGTCGGTGACCTTCTGGTAACCCTCGCGGCTCAGCGTGGCGGCAACCAGCTTCAAGGCGGCTTCGCGCTGTGGCGATTTCATGTCGCCGAAGCGCAGGCCGTTACGCTGAAAAATTCCGGTGGGGAGATTGGACCAGCCGGTTTTCTGGCTGCTGGTGAAGTCGAACGTGCCCTTGGCGCGTTCGGCGGGGGAAAGCGTCGCCAGGAAAGCGTTTGCCGCCTGGACGGCCTTCGTCGTGACATTCGCCGGCTGAAAACCAAAAGCAAGAGGCGCCGCCGAAGCGAGCAAGAGGATCCATCCGCGGGTGTTCATAGTCGAAATAATATAGTAGCTTCTCATAGAGCCGCGACCAAAGGGAGAACAACGGAGTGTTCTCGCTGACCCGTCAGTGGCACCCGGCGCAGTGGAAATTCCTGCCGTGGCAGGTCTGGCAGCTCGCCTTCTGCGCCGCATCACGACGCGTCCGGCTATGCGCATCCACCCAATGGATGTCGTGTGAGGCAGGCTCCAGATTCATGGTCTTTGCGTGGCAGAAATAGCAGCTATCGGGGATATCCACCTGGCTGTGACACATCACGCATTGCGCCATAGCCGGAAAATTCGCGTTGCTCGTGACGTCCGCCGTGTCGATGCCCTTGTGGCAGCCTAGGCAGGGAATCGCCCCGGCGTGCCTGGCGTGCGGGAACCGCGCCAGCGGGAATTCGCGAGGCCGCTTGATAGCCGGAGCAGCTTCGTGGCATTCCAGGCAAACTTCGGGACGCGGCAGGTTGTTATCCTCCACGCGCGTGCTCTTCGTGACCGACACATGGCAATGCGTGCACTCCAGCCCCTGCGCCAGGTGCGCGCGATGCGAGAAGTCGGCGGCGGAAAGAGAGCTCGCGAAGAGCACGAATAGTATTGCCACCACGCAGTGCTTTGCCTTGTGGGTCGGCCAATATTGGCGGCAGCCGCTTTTCAAGCGGCTCTCCCCAGCGACCGGACAAGCCGGCTCAGAGCCGGCTGCCGGCTGTATAGCCCGCCCCACAAACAGCCTAGCCCTTGTACGTAAGTCGCCAAATCTTGCTGCCGCCGTCTTCCGCGATCAACAGGCTGCCGTCGGGCATCTGCAGGATCGCCACCGGGCGCCCCCAGACTTCTTTCTGGTCCGGCGCGAGCATCCATCCGGCCACGATCTCCTCAATCGGACCCGAAGGCTTGCCGTTGGTGAACGGAACAAAGTTCACCGAGTAGCCGAGCCGCATGGACCGGTTCCACGACCCGTGGAACGCCAAAAACGCGCCGCCCTGATAATGTTTCGGGAACATCTTTCCCGTGTAGAACGCGAAATCGAGCACGGCGGCGTGCGAGGGCAGAAGAACGTCGCCCTGGATGGTCTTGGCCACCAGGTCCGGACGCTCGCCCTTGCGTCGCGGATCCTCATGCGTGCCCGCGTAGGCGAAGGGCCAGCCGTAAAATCCGCCCTGTTGAATGTGGGTGAAATAATCTGGTACCAGGTCGTCGCCCAGTTCATCGCGCTCTTGAACAGCCGCCCACAGCGTGTCCGTGCCCGGATACCAGTGCAGCCCAATGGGATTGCGCGTGCCGCTGGCAAAGGTCTCGTGGCCGCTGCCGTCGGGGTTGTAGCGATTGATCGCCGCGCGCGTCGGATCCTCGCCCGCATCCACGTTGCTGGCCGAGCCCACGCCCACATACAGCTTCTCACCTCTGCGATCGAATAGCAGCGAGCGCGTCCAGTGGCCGCGGTCGAAGCCCTTTAGAGAAACAACTTCTTCGCCTGGCCCCACAGTCTTGGCCATCGCGTCGTACTTGTACCGCTTGATCGAGGTCGGCTCGCCGACGTAAATGTAGTCCTTCCACAGTGCAATGCCGTAAGGACGGTCGAGCTTTTCGATCAGCACATGCCGGTCCTTGCCGTGAGCGATGTCGGGATACACCCAGACGCTGCCTTCATTATTGCGGGCGCTATCGGCCACCAGCAGTTCTCCATGTGAGCCGAGCAGCATGTACCGCGGAACCTTGAAATCGGTCAGGTATTCCTCGGCGCTGAATCCCGCGGCGAGCTTCAACTGAGCGCCCTCCGGGCGTTTAATCACCTTGGGATTATTGCGGGAAGACGGAGTCGCGTAGGGTGCCGGCAGGTCCGGCTTCTGCTGCCATGCAAACGCGGCGGTGATGCCGCACAGGGCGAGAACGGGGATGAATCGTTTCATTCCCTCCAGTCTAATGCTTCGGGAGGGATTGAAGAAACTCGATCAGCAGCCGGTTCACTTCCTCCGGCTTTTCCTGCTGCGTCCAGTGGCCGGCGCCCGGAAGCAGAACCTTTTTCGTGAGGTTCGGCATGTTCAACTCAAGCCGCTCCCAGGCGGGGCGCAGGAAATCGATCACCGCGTCGCGGTCTCCGGCGATGAACAGCGCCGGCTGGATGATTTTGGCGCCATCGAGAAATGGCGTCATGGCCCAATTGCGGTCCATATTGCGGTAGTAGTTCAGGCCGCCGGTGAAGCCGGCCATCCGATACTCGGCCTCAACAAAATCCAGATCCGCCTCGGTCAGCCAGGAGGGCATTTTCACCTGGGCGGGCGCGCTGTGCACGGAGGGATCCCGGACCGGACTCCAGCGATCCGCCCCCTCTGCCTCGCCCGACAGCGCATAGAGGCCCTTCAGCAGGTTCATGCGAATATCGGACTTCAGGTACGCATCCGTGCCTGGCGCGCGCAGCGCGGCCTGATAAAAAATCTTCCCCGGGTATCTCTGTTGTTCCCACTGGGTCGGACACACTTTTCCGCGAGGCGCATAGGGCACGCTCAGCAGCGCCACCGCGCGAAACAGGTCGGGCCGGAACAAGGCGAGGTACGCCGCGATGGCTGCGCCCCAATCATGCCCGAAGATGACGGCTGACTCCGCGCCGAGCGCGTTGACCAACCCGACGATGTCGCCGGTGAGTTGAAAAATGTCGTACGCTTCCTGGGCCGAAGGTTGATCCGTGCGTCCGTAGCCGCGCAGATCCGGCGCCACGGCGTGGAACCCGGCTTCGGCCAGCGCCGGCAACTGATGGCGCCACGAATGCCAGGATTCCGGGAATCCGTGCAGCAGTACGACCAGCGGTCCGCTTCCGGCCTCCATGTAGTGCATGCGAATGCCGTTGGTATCGATAAATCGCGAACTAGGGTTCATGGGGAATCCTTCTTGTGGAGGCCGCGAAAAAGGGGCGGCGGTCGCGGACCCGCGACAGGACGGTCAACGTCACCGATCCGCCTGAGATCGTCACGGCGTCGCCGTTTGGCCCAGCGCCCAGCAGCGGCAAATCGGAGCCGAATCCAATGGTCCTTACGCCCGAGCCCGCATTCAGCGGCGCGGTGACTAAAATCGTTGCCAGCACACCCGAGGTCATCGGAGTGGCATTTAGCGGTTTGCCCGTTCCCGCCAGGATGGTATACCCGTTCACCGTGTTGTAGGAAATCACTTTGTTTGTCGCGATTGCTTCGTCGCCGGCTACCGGCACTTCGGCGGAGAGTGTCGCGGGAATCGCCAACTGCCATTGTATGGCCGCGACGTTTGCCGTGGGTGAGGCGTCGTTGTAGGTTAGCGTCAGTGTCGCTGTGCCCCCAGGGAGCACGGAGCCGGGATAAACCGTCAGCGAAACCGACTGCCCTGATGCGAACGCGAAAGTCATCAAACCGATCAGGTAGTTCAAACGGACCCCTTGGTCAGGACGTGGAACCCATCATACAGCCGTTCCCAGTTCCGAGGCAGCGCCAACCGAAGCCTTGACCCTCCGCTGGGACGGCGTGATACTCTGAATCTTTCGCCCTAGATGTCCTTGCAGATCTTTCTCCAGGGGAAACTCCTCGGAATCGAAGAGTTTCTGTATTCGCCAACGCAAAACGACCACGACCAGGTCTTCACCGGCCGGTCGCACTGGATCGCTCTGTTGGGCGAGGTGCTCCCTCGCGCCCTGCTGGCCGAATTGGGCCTCTCGAAGATCCTCCTGGGATCGAGCGGCGGAGGCCAGTTCCTGGTGCTACTGCCCGAGGAATCGCGCGGCGACGCAGAGAAATTTCTGGAGTCCGCCGGAGCCGAGATTTCCGCCCTCAGCGGCGGGGTTCTGAAGCTCATCTGGAGCGTCACCGAGAATTTGGGCGACTGGAGCATCGTGCGCCGCCGCCTGAACGAGGAAATGGAACGCCGCCGCGGAACGCCCGGCTTTACCGATGCACCCGGCTCGATCGAGGCCGGCGAGGAGTATTTCGCTACCCAACTTGGCATGAAGCTGCGGAACGCGGAGTCGGCGGCATGGTCGCCGGAGACTCCGGGCCGCATCCAGATCGGAGAAGGGAAGCACGTCTGGACGCTGGCCTGGTCCGCCGCGGACGCGCTGCCGTTTGCCCGTCACGCCGCGCCATCGGATGATGGCGTCGATCCCGCCTCCACTAACGAGTTGGCGTCCCGCGCGGCCGGTTTGCAGACCTGGGGCGTCCTTCGCGGCGACGTCGATAACTTCGGCATCCGCATCCGGCGCGCGGCGACCGTGGAGGAACACATCCAGCTCTCGGTCCTCTATAAACAGTTTTTCGCCGGCGAACTGGAAGTGCTCTGTTCCATGCCCGAGTTCTGGCGCAAAGTAACCGTAATTTTTTCAGGCGGAGATGATTTCGCCGTCTACGGCGCCTGGGACTCGCTGGTCGCGCTGGCGCGCGAACTGGAGCGGCTGTTCCATCGCTTCGCCGATGCGAACTTAAAGAACTTCGACGGACCCGAGGGCAAGACCATCAGCATGGCGCTCGCGCTGGCGCCGTCCGGCGACGCTTCTTTGGGTGCGGTGTTCGAAGAGGCCGGCCAGCGCCTGGAAGCCGCGAAATCGGCCGACAAGGACTGCATCTGGATTCTGGGCCGCACGCTTGAATGGAAGCAGTTCGCCGAGGCCGCCGAGTTGAAGGATTCGCTCACCCGCATGGTGGCGGATTTTGGCGTCTCTCCACAATACTTGAACGATCTGTGCGGCATCTATCGCGAAACGCAGTCCAAGATGTCCAAGCGGCAGGCCCGCCGTAGTGGAGGCGAGCGGCCATGGCGGTATCACCGCCGCATCCGCAGAATTTTGGGCGCGGCGCGCTCCGGCGGCTCGCATCGCGCCGATTTTCAGAAAGCGCAGACAGCTCTGATCGCCGATTTGATCGGCCGCAGCGCAGTGACCGTGAAGTTGCGGCCCGCCGGCCGCGTGGCGCTAGAATGGGCGAGGCTGTCCGCCGCCTCGTAACGAAGGGAATCGTATGTCAGAAGAAGTTCAACCCGAATTGGAAAAAGTAGAAACTCCCGCGGAAACTCCCAAGGAAGCCCCCAAGGAAGCTCCAAAAGAGGAGGCTCCGAAAGCCGAGGCCAAACCGGAAGCGGCGAAGCCTCAGCCTCGCCCGCAAGGCGGAGGGCGGCCCGAGGGCCCGCGTCAGGACAAAGGCCGCAGTGAGCTTCGTGGTGAGAGTCGTGGTGACAACCGCGGCGGCAATCGTCCCGGCGGCGGAGGCGATCGTGGCCCGCGTCCAGAGCGCGGCGGCGAACGGGGAGAACGGCGCGAAGGCGGCCGTCCGGGCTTTGGCGGCGGGAGAGGCTTTGAAGGCCCCGTCGACATCGAACTCGAAAAGCTCATCTCCGACAGCCTGTATCTTGACAATCAGGCCCACATCGTCGTGATGCGCATGCGCGACATGGATTCGGGCACAAAGAGTCAGCTGCGGCGCTTATACAACGCGGTCCGCCGCGCCGTCCGTGCCCCGGAAAGCGAGCGCCAGCACCAGTTCGTGATGCTGCGTGCGCGCCTGGCCTACACCATCGCGCGCCATTCCCTGCGTAGCCTGGATGCACTGGAGCGTTTGTTGCTCCAGGTGACGCGCAAGAACGACGCGCGCGGCTACGAGCGCTTTAAGGATCTGTTCGAGGCGATCGTTGCTTACAACGAATAGCGCCAACGAGTAACGAAGGAATATCATGGCCACCCACACGGCTCAAACGAAATTGCAGTTGATCGGCAAACTGATTCTCTCCGGAGACCTGCACTGCGAAACCGGACTTCATATTGGCGCGGGAAAGGGCTCGCTCGAAATCGGCGGCGCGGATAACCCCGTCGTGAAGGACGCTTTCGGCCTCCCTTATATCCCGGGCAGTTCCCTGCGCGGAAAGATTCGCTCGCTTCTGGAGAACGCGCTCGGCCTGACGTCGCCCGCTGAGTTGGTTTACCTGTCCAAGCGCAAAGGACAGGAAGTTCGGATTCACCAAAGCGACCGCCCAGACGACGAAATCGGCCTCCTGTTCGGCCGCAGTCCTCTGAGGTTGGAGCGGGTTGAAGGGGAAGCGCTCGACGCAGCTTCGGCGACGCCCGCGCGCCTGACGATCTACGACGCTCCTCTCGATCAGGAGAGCATCACCGCGCAGATGCGCGAGAATCTCGACGATGAAATCACCGAGGTAAAGAGCGAGAACGCCATCGATCGCATCACCTCGCAGGCGAATCCGCGCACGCTCGAACGCGTTCCGTCGGGTGCCCGCTTCAAGGTTCGCCTGGTGATCGACATTCTGTGCGAGGAAGACAAGTCGCTTCCGGCCCGCGTGTTGGAGGGCCTGCGCCTGCTTGAAGACGACGCCCTTGGCGGCGGAGGATCGCGCGGCAGCGGTCGGGTCAGCTTCAAGAACCTGAAGCTGGTGTGGCGCGGGCGCTCGTTCTACTCCTCGGGAGCCCCCGAAGTCGATCTGGCAGCCGATGCCGAGCTCGGCGCGGTGCAGGCGCTGGCCAACGACGCGTCGTTCGTCGAAAAACTGTCCGAGTAAATCGATGCCCGCTTTGCTCATCAAGCTGCGGCCCACGGGTCCGTGGCGCATTGGCCCCGACTCCGGCGATCGCGATCGCGTGGACCGCGTCTATCACAGCGATTCCTTGTATTCGGCTGTGTGCGGCGCCATGTCCCAACTGGGCGACCTTGACGGCTGGCTCGAAGCCACCGCGCGAGCGGCCGAACCGGCCGTCCGCTTCAGTTCCTGTTTCCCGTTCTACGGCGAAACCCTCTACGTCGTGCCGCCGCGCAATGTTTGGCCTCCTCCGGCCTCTGCGAAGACCCGGTTTAAAGGCGCGCGCTTCGTGCCGTTGCGGGTAGTGGAAACACTCATCTCCGGCCGCGCGATGACGGAGGACAACTGGGCCATTGACGTCCCCAGCGAATGCCTCATTGCCGGCGGGGCACAAGGTCCGTTCCGCGTCAACGTGCGCTCCAATGCCGCGGTGGATCGCGGCGGAGACGGCGTAGCGCCGCACTCTTCGGCGTGCCTGGAATTTACCCCCGGAGCGGGTTTGTGGTTCATCGCGTCGTTCGCTGATGACGCGGCGCGGGAACGCTGGAAACCACCTCTCGAAGGCGCGCTCCGCCTATTGGCCGATTCCGGCTTCGGCGGAGGCAGGTCCAAAGGCTGGGGACGTTCACAGATACCGGAGGTCACGGATGGTGAACTGCCGCAACTGCTGTTGAATCCCGGCGAGGAAGCGGGCGCGTACTGGCTGCTGTCCGTATTTCATCCGGCCGCGACCGATTCCATCGACTGGCAGCATGGCAACTATTCCTTGACCACGCGCGGCGGACGAATCGAAAGCACGGGCGGCGCAAAAATGCCTACGCGCATGCTGACGGAAGGCAGCGTGGTGGTCAGCGCCTCCGCTCCGGTCGGCGCGACCTCGGACGTGGCGCCGGAAAATTTCGCGCATCCCGTCTACCGCTCAGGATTTGCGCTGGCAATCCCGGTTCCTTTGGCTCCTTTAGCGAGGCCGGCATGAAGTATCGCATCACTTGCCTGACTCCCACTCTGATCGGCGACGGCCAGAAGCTCGCACCCATCGATTACATGGTCTGGAAGGATCACGTCAACGTTCTCGACCAGAGGCGGATTTTCAAGTTGTTGTCAAAAGGGCCTCGCCTCGATGGCTATCTCGCGCAGCTGAAGAAAGCGGATCGCCTGGAATTCGCGAGTTGGGGAGGATTCGCCCAAAATTTTGCCGGCCGCCGCATTCCATTTGAAGCACCCTCGGTGATTCCTCTATGGGAGAAGGCTTACCCGGAGAACCTGTTCATCCCGACGTTTGCTACTTCCCTGAACGGCCCGTATATTCCCGGCTCCGCTGTCAAGGGCGCGCTGCGAACGGGCGCGGTTTCCGATCGCTGGACCGAAGGATTCTTCCGCGATCTTTCCGAGCGCCTCACCGCCGAAGAGCGCCTGCCGAGGCAACCCGCGCTAAAAGCCGAGGAGGCTGTATTGGGAGGCTCCGGCGCGAGCCGTATGAAACGCTTCGCAGCCGCCGATTCCGCGCCCGTTGCGCATGCCGGAATGAAGGTGTACCTGCTGCGCGTCTCGACGCTGGTTGCGAAAGGCGGCGGGAAGTTCGAACTGGGTTGGAAATCCCAGCGAGGCTCCGTGGACGCGCGCCGGGTGGACGATTCCACGCCTCACTTCGCCGAAATGGCCGCGGAGGGGATCTCCTTCGAGGGCTTCTGGCGGGAAAAATCGCCCGCCGACCGTATCAAATTGTTTCAGGCCGCCAATCGCTACGCGAGCAAGTTGCTGGCGCATCACAAGGCCTATGCTGAAATGGCCGGGCTGGTGAAGCTCGGCGCTAATCTGGACGCTCTGGCGGCGAGGGCCGCGGAAACCGCGCAGAGGCAGGACGCCTGCCTCCTGTCGATCGGGTGGGGAAGTGGGCTGATCGGCAAGGCTGCTTATCTGGAAACTCAAGACGAATCGTACCGGAAAATCCTCCGGCAGACGGCTGTTTATCAGCGTGCGATCCAAACAGGCCTCCCGTTCCCGAAGACCCGCCGCGTGGTGTTCGAAGGCAATCAGCCCTCCACGCTTCCCGGCTTGGTTTTGCTTGAAGTATCTGAAAAATAGATAGTTCAGGAGGCGGACGGAAAATCCCTTTGTATTCACACATTTGCGTGGTAGTATCAAAGAGTATTGACTTAGAGAGCGTGGAAAGAGGGAGAAAACCCTCCGATCTCGACCGGTATTGGCCGATAGCCACAACATGTATAACGCCTTCTTTGGTTTCTCGGAGAGCCCATTTAGTTTAAGTCCCGACCCGGCGTTTTTCTACCGTAGCGAGCAGCACGAAGAAGCCCTTGCGAATCTGGTTTATGGCGTCCAGGCCCGCAAAGGATTTATCGTTCTGTCGGGTGAAGTCGGCACGGGCAAGACGACGATGCTCGAGTGCCTCCGCGATTACCTCGAGGCGAATTACATCGAATTTGCGTTTCTTTTTAACTCCCGGATTAATCCCGATCAGTTTTTCGAAATGATCGCCTACGACCTGGATCTGCCCTGCGCGCGAACCTCGAAAACCGAGGTCCTTTTCGCCTTGAACCAGCTTCTGGTGGAACAGGCCCAGGACGGGCGCACTGTGGTGCTGATCGTCGATGAAGCGCATAACCTGGATTGGGACGTTCTCGAAGAGATCCGCCTGCTGGGCAACCTGGAAAACCGCCACGGCAAGCTGCTGCAGATTATCCTGGCCGGACAGCCGGAACTGGATCGCAAGCTGGATGCGCCGAATCTACGCCAGTTGAAGCAAAGAATCGTGCTGCGCTGCAATTTGCAGGCGTTCACCCTGCGCGATGCGGTGGAATACATGGAATCGCGCCTGGAAACCGCCGGCATGCCGGACCAGAAGATTTTCTCCGAGGCGCTGATGGCGGAGATTCACCTGCGCTCGCAGGGCATCCCCCGTCTGATCAATGCCATCTGCGACAACATGCTGTTGAGCGCGTTCGCCGCCGAATCGAAGGTCTGCACCGTGGAAATGCTCGACGAAGTCTGCAAGGATATGCGCCTGGACTGGCCGGGCAGCCGCCGTGTGCGCTCGCGCATCGCCGCGGAAGAGTCCTACGAGCGTTCGTCGTATTAACCCCGCTCCTCCTCAAGAAACCCAACCGGTCTCCGATATGGTTCGTGTGCGCCGTGCGCGAACCATCAAAGGAGATCCTCATGCACAAGTTACCTGCCTACGCCGCCACTCTGGTGATGCTGCTGACCTTTGCCCCGCTGGCGAGCGCGGAACTGCGGGTCGCCAGCGATGATGCTCTGAAAGCCGCCACCAAGAAAGCGCCTCCGGAGTATCCGGCGATGGCCAAGCAGTTGAAAATCTCGGGCAAGGTGGAAGTGGACGTGACCATCGACGCCGGCGGCAACGTGGAGAACGTGACGATTGTCTCCGGCAACGCGATGTTGACGCCTTCGGTGGTCACGGCAGTCAAGAGGTGGAAATTCACACCGTTTACCCAGGACGGCGCGCCGGCCAAGGCCGTCGCGCAACTTCGGTTCGACTTCAAGATGTAGTTCCGCCTAAGGAGACCATCGCCGTGAAATGGAAAAGAACCATCGGAGTGAAGCTGTATTCGAGCTTTTGCGCGATGCTCGCGCTGGTGTTGATCCTCGGGGTGACATCCCTGAAGATCAATCTGGATCTGGGATCGGAACTGGATAACGCGGTTCGCGTGACCGCGAAAAAACAGATGCTTGCTGGCCAGATTCTGGCCACATCGGCGGAGATGACCGCGGTGGAGCGCGGCGTCGCTTCCGCCGAGATGCTCCAGCAGAAGGACAAATCGGCGGCCTTCCTGAAGCAGTATGCCGAGGCCGAGAAGCGTGTACGGGAGGAACTGAAGGAGTTCGTTCAGTTGCCCTCCTCCGAGGAGACGCGCGCGCAGCTAGCCGCGCTCGATACGGAGCAGAAGGCGCTTCAAAAAGCGCAGGAAGCTTTCGTCGTCATGCTTCAAAAGCAGAAGATGGATCAAGCGCTGAAAACCTTCGACGATACGCTGCTGCCGAAGCTGGCGAAGATGAGTGAACTAGCCAAGGGCCTGGTGGATCAACAGGCCGAGCAATTGGCCGTGATCTCGCGAAATGCCGAGGCCAAAGAGGGAGGCAGCCGTTGGGTGACCGTCGGGTTGCTCGCGCTGTGCGCCGGCGTCGGCATCGGGCTGGTGTTTGTGGCGCGCGGCATAACGGCGCGGCTGCGCGATCTCACGGGCCAGATCGCCGGCTGCGCGCGCGGCGTCTCCGATGCGTCGAGCCAGATTTCGTCGGCCAGCCGCGCGCTTGCCGATGGAGCCTCGCGCCAGGCCGGATCGCTCGAGGAAACATCCGCCTCCAGCCAGGAACTCAGCTCCATGACGCTGAGCAACGCCAATAATTCCCAGGAAGCCACGCGCCTGATGGCCAAGACCGATACGCAGGTGACCGAAGCCAACCGTCAGTTAGCCGAAATGGTGTCAAGCATGCAGAACATCGGCGCGGCCAGTGAGAAGATCGCGCGGATAATCAAGATCATCGACGAGATCGCATTTCAGACCAATATCCTCGCCTTGAACGCCGCGGTGGAAGCGGCGCGCGCCGGAGAAGCCGGCATGGGCTTTGCGGTGGTGGCCGATGAAGTGCGCAATCTCGCCGGAAGATGCGCCCAGGCGGCGAAGGATACGTCGGACCTGATCGCGGAGTCGATCGAAACGACGCGGGAAGGGAAGGCGAAGCTCGATCACATGGCCGCCGCGATTCGCGGCATCACCGAATCGACCGTGGAGGTCAAGCGGCTGGTGGATGAAGTCAGCGTCTCCAGCGGCGAGCAGGCGCGCGGAATCGAGCACATTGCCGGCGCGCTGAGCGAGATCGAGCGTATCACGCAACACGCTGCGGCCAGCGCGCAACAAAGCGCCACCGCCAGTTCGTCTATGTCGGCCCAATCCGAGGCCATGGACGCCGTTACGCAGCAGCTGGTCGCCATGGTCGGTGAATAGTACCAAAACTACTGTATAATTTGGTATTGTTCATTGGATAGCGATTTTTCATGTTTTTCCATTATCGGAGTTCTTCTCTTACGCGGCTTGTTTGCATAGGCTTGTGCGCGATCCTGTTGACGGGATGCGGGCAAGTGGCTCCCGTCTCAGCGAAAGCCACGCCCTCGGAATCCAACGGTCCCGTGAAGTATTCGCGCGAAGCCGACGATCTTGCGCGCTTCCTCGCCGGACTGCCAGGCACGCCCGGTAGCCCCTATGCCGAGTTGGAAAAGCAAGACGCCTGGCAGAAGCACCGCGAAGAGGTGGATGCTGCCTGGAACAAAGCGGATGGCGAATTGTTACAAGGCCTGCGCGAATTCCAAACCCAGGAATTGAAGGCTTCGCCGATGGGCGACGGCCCGGTGTTTTATCCCTTCAGCGGTCCAGACGCACTGGTCGCCACCGAGTATTTCCCGAAAGCACCGGTCTATTTGTTCGCCGCGCTGGAGCCGGCCGGAACGCTACCGCCCGCCGATCAGATTCTGAAAAAAGAGGACATGTCGGAGTATCTGGCGGCGATGCGCTCCACGATGGCCTCGGAGCTTGGGCGGAGCTTCTTCATCACGCGACAGATGGACAAGCAGTTCCGCGGCCAGGTGACCGATGGCCTGCTGCTGCCCATCCTCCAATTGCTGGTGCGCAGCAATTATACCGTGCTGGGGTTCCGCTACGTCCGCCTGGATGAGCGTGGCAACGTCATCGACCGTACCCTGGATTATCACGCCACCACGCGTTACGGGAACAAGGGCGTGCAGATCGAATTTCGTTCGGATGCGGACCAGTCCGTCCATCAGCTTTATTACTTCTCAGTGAATCTGGCCGACGATCGCCTGACGGAAAACAGGCCGTTCCGGGCGTATGTGCAAAGCCTGAAGGGCGCCACCACGATGTTCAAATCAACGTCCTACATGATGCATCATAAGGAATTTTCGGTGATCCGCAATCTGGTGCTCGACAACAGCGCGGCGGTTCTGCAGGACGATTCGGGCATTCCTTACCGGATGTTCGATGCCAACCGGTGGAAGGTCCAGCTCTACGGCGATTACGATCATCCCTACGGGAGCTTCAAATACATGGAGCAAGTGGATCTGCGGGAAGCCTACCGCCAGCCCGGAACCAAGCCCCTGCCGATGCATGTCGGTTACGGATACCGCAAGATCACGTCGAATCTTCTCTTGGCGCAGCGGATTGCCCCCACCGTGCGGGCCGATTCCAGGGCACAGCAGTAAGTTCTCTTGTTAAACTGAAAGATAGTGAGCCTCGAAAACACGACGGATTCCTCCGAGCCCGTTACCCCCGAACTTGTTCCCGTAACGGCGGCTGTCTCCTCAGAGCCGCCTCATCCGGCCGCTGCGCAGGTTGAGGAGCCGCGAGGCGCCATCGCGGAATGGACCATTACCATCCTGCTGCTTCTGTTCCTGACTACCGCGCTGGTGCAGGCCTTCGTGATTCCCACCGGATCCATGGAGGATACGCTGCTCATCGGCGACCACCTTTTGGTGGACAAGCTGGCCTACGCGCCCTCAGGACCAATCAGCAAGTACATTCTTCCCTATCGCCCCGTCAAACGAGGCGATATTATTGTGTTCCGTTTCCCGGTCGATATTAAACAGACTTTCGTCAAACGATGTATGGGCGTTCCCGGCGACCGCATCCGTATCGTCAACAAGCAGGTGTACCTCAACGGCGTGAAGCTGGACGAGCCGTACAAAGTTCACAAAACCGACTACTTCGACTCCTACCGCGATAATTTCCCGGGCGAGCCGAATGTCAGTGTCGAGTCCGGCGCCATCGACATGCTGACGCACCACGTCGTGAACGGCGAGGTCGTCGTGCCACCGGGCTATTATTTCGCCATGGGCGACAATCGCGATTCCTCGCTCGACAGCCGGTACTGGGGATTCGTGCCGCGCGACAATATCGTCGGCAAGCCGCTGATCGTTTACTGGTCCTACGATGCCACCACCGATCAGCTGCAGGACTCCGGCTTAAGCATCAGCCACGCCATCGACCTGGTAAAGAATTTCTTCCCCAAGACGCGCTGGAAGCGCACCTTCATGTTGATCCACGGGTATCCCGTCCAATGAAAAACTTCGCTAATTCCGTTCGTGACTTCATCCATGAATGGGCGCTCAACATCATCATTCTTCTGTTCGGCACCACCACGCTGGTGCAGGCCTTCATCGTGCCGACGCCGTCCATGGATACTACCGTTAAGGTAGGCGACCATCTATTGGTCGATAAGCTCTCCTACGCGCCAGCCGATGGCTTGAGCAAGCATCTGCTTCCGTTCACCGAACCCAAGCGCGGCGACATCATCGTGTTCCGCTATCCCATGGACATTTCGATGAACTATGTAAAGCGCTGCATGGGCGTGCCGGGCGACCATCTCAAAGTCGTGGACAAGGAACTGTATCTCAACGGCAAGAAACTGGTCGAGCCGTACGTCCAGCACGTCTTCCCTCGCATGGAGCCGTACCGCGACAATTTCCCGTCGGAGCCCTACGGCCCGGTTTACGATCGTGCGCGCCAGATGCTGGCGGAGCATGTCGTGAATGGTGAGATCGTGGTGCCGGAAGGCAGCTATTTCGCCATGGGTGACAATCGCGACAACTCGCTCGATAGCCGTTACTGGGGTTTCGTGCCGCGCGAGAACATCATTGGAAAGCCGCTGATCATTTTCTGGTCCTACGACGCTCCCACCGAGGATTGGGTGGATTACAATTCCAACCACTTTATCGATCTGGCGAAAAATTTCTTCCGCAAGACCCGCTGGGAACGCACACTGAAGCTGGTGCGCGGTTATCCCGTTCAATAAAATGCCGCACAACTACGGATTGATCCTCGCTGGAGGGCGGGGAACGCGCTTCTGGCCGCGCAGCCGCCGTTCGCAGGCGAAGCAAGTGCTGAAGTTTTTCGGTGGCCGGTCCCTGATTCAGCAAACCGTCGACCGCCTCCGCCCGGTGTTGCCTCCCGAGCGCATCTGGGTCCTCACTAACGATCATCTGCGCGCCGAAATCGTCAAGCAGTTGCCGGAGGTTCCGAAGAAGCAGATCCTGGCCGAGCCCGCGCAGCGCAATACCGCGCCCGCCATCGGCCTCGCCGCGCATATTCTGCAATCGATCGATCCGGAAGCGGTGATGGGCGTGTTTCCCGCCGACCATGTCATCGGCCGGACCCGCGATTACGTCCGCCTGCTGCGCCCGGCGTTCCAAGCCGCCAGGCAGGGCAAGATCGTTGTCTTCGGAATTCAGCCGCGATGGGCGGAAACGGGCTACGGCTACATCGAATTCCCGCAGGGGGTGGCCAATGGCCAAACGCCAGTGACCAGCTTTCGCGAGAAGCCGGACGCCGAGACGGCCGAGAAATTCTTGGCTGCGGGGAATTTCTATTGGAACGCGGGGATGTTCTTCTGGAAGACGTCGGTGCTGCTGGATGCCCTGCGCCATTATCTGCCGAAGACCGCGACGCTGCTTGCCGGATTGCCGCCATTTTCCAGCCGCCGATTCAATGCCCGGCTGGCCGAGACGTTTCCGCGCTGCGAGAACATCTCTATCGACTACGCCGTGCTGGAGCGAGCCTCGAACGTGGTCGGAATCCCGGCTGGCGACATCGGCTGGAACGACGTCGGCAGCTGGAACGCCGTGTATGAGCTGCAGCGACGCGATGCCCACAACAACGCCGTGGTTGGCGAGGCGCTCTTGTACGACAGCTACGGCAATTACGTCGACGGCGCCAAGAAGAAGCTGATCGCCCTGCTCGGTGTGAACGACCTGGTGGTGGTCGATACGCCGGACGCATTACTGATCTCCGACCGGAGGCGAGCTCAGCAGGTGGGCGAGCTGGTGAAGCAGCTCGAAAAACAAAAACGCAAAGATTTACTTTAGCGCGCGGGCGAACTGAGGTTCTAACGCGCCGCGGGAAGCGTGACCTCCAGCCGCGCTCCACCTTCGGGGCGATTCGCGGCTGAGATCGTACCCCCGTGCTGCGTCACGATTCCCTCCGCTATGGTCAGCCCCAGCCCCGTGCCGCTCGCGTCCAGCCGGGTGGTGACAAACGCGTCGAAGATGCCGGGCAGAACCTCGGGCGGAATCCCGCCGCCGTTGTCCTCTACCGCGATGGTGACTCCGCGCGTCCCACAGCGCGCCCGCACGTCGATCTTTCCTTTTCCCGCCTCCACCGCGTTCAGCGAGTTCCGCAGCAGATTCACGAACACCTGCATCAGGCGGTCCGCATTGCCCACCGCGGAATCCTCGACAGCCAGGTGATTGGTGAACGTAACGGATTTTGCTTTGTCGTCGATCGCCACCAGGCTCCATGCCTCATCGATCAGGGGCCGCAGCGCGATCAGACCCATGTGCTGCCGGCGCACGCGGGAAAAATCCACCAGGCTCTCGCTGATCCGCTTTAATCTCTGTGCGACCTTCTGCATCCGGGCCAGCCGCTCCAGCGTCGACGCATCCTCCGTCGTTTCGATTAATTTCTCGATCGAGCCGTTCAGCACGGCCAGCGGCGTGTTCAATTCGTGAGCCACGCTGGCCGAAAGCAGTCCCAAGCTCACCAGCCGGTCCTGCTCTTCCAGCCGGTGCAGCGCCGCGGCGAGTTCGTCTTCGTGCCTGCGAAGTTCCGCCACCGTCGCGTTTCGGCTCTTCATGATCTGACCGATCTCATCTGCGAGGATCTCTTCGGCGGGAATCAGTTCTCTATCGCGGTCGCCTCGCTGCGTCGCCTCGTCGGCCTCCAGCATCTTTCGTAAGGGCCGGTAAACATAGAGGGGCATGATGATCGATTCCAGAACAAGCACGGCTAGCACGTAGATACTACCCAACACAAGGAAGAGTGTAATGCGGACACGGACGATCCTGTCCGATTTCGCCGCACCTGGGCCTTGCTCTAGGGCCTTCGTTTGGTGCACAATAGTCGATTCCTTGGATTGAGCATCGGAAACCTGCTTCTCAAAGAGTGGAACGAGCGAGAAGTAAACCGCGCACGTGAGCACTAAAAAGAAGAGGTTGTGAAGAACCATCAGTTTCGGCCGGACGCGTAAATTGCCGAATAATCTAATGGCGCTGGAATCTTTATTGTTAGACAAGAAATTTTACTCCGGTTGCGGAGAGCCTCTCGTTATGATAGAAACTAAAGAGGACCAACGTAGGGCCCTGGAGACCAACACTCGCGATGGCAGCTATCTTTCCTAAGTCGTCTGACATCATTTTAAAGGTGGCAGGCGCCGTGCTCGGGCTCGGGGCTCTGGCAGGCGCCGGTGCCTATGCCTATTACACCTACCCGACGGTAATCGATACAGGTTATCAACCGGTTCAGCCGGTGCCGTATAGCCACAAGCTGCACGCCGGCCAGTTGGGCATGGATTGCTATTATTGCCACTCGACGGTGTACAAGGCCGCTTACGCGGCGGTCCCGGCGACGGAAACCTGCATGAACTGCCACAACCGGGTGAAGTCGACGAGCCCACGACTTGAAAAGGTGCGGGAAAGCTACGCCACAGGGCAGCCGATTCCCTGGGTGCAGATCCATCACCTTCCCGACTACGTTTATTTCAATCACTCCGCGCACATCAACGCAGGCGTGAGCTGCGTGAGCTGCCACGGGCGAATCGACCAAATGATTGAAGTGCATCAGGACAAGCCTCTGAATATGGCGTTTTGCCTGGAGTGCCACCGCAACCCCGCGCCAAATATCCGCCCGGTGGAACTGGTGACCAAGCTCGACTGGGTGCCGGATCGCGATCCGGCGGAGATCGGGCGAGAACTGGTTGCCGCCAAGCACATCAATCCTCCGACGAACTGTTCCGGGTGCCATCGGTGAGTCACGTGACGAATCTTATCAATATTGCGACCAAACAGAGTGGACCGAAGTATTGGCGGTCTCTCAACCAACTTGCCGGCACCAAGGAATTCAGCGAGTGGGTTCATCGCGAGTTTCCCGCGAATGCCTCGGAGATGCTGGACGCGAATTCACGCCGCACGGTCTTGAAGCTGATGGCGGCCTCGTTCGGCCTCGCCGGGCTCACCGCCTGCCACCGTCCCGTCGAACACATCCTCCCGTACGCCAAGGGCGTGGAGGATATGATCCCCGGCAGTCCCTATTTTTACTCCACGGTGATGTCGCTGTCGGGCGGAGTGAGCGGACTGCTGGTGGAATCGCACGATGGGCGTCCGACCAAGATCGAAGGCAATCCCGATCATTCTGGAAGCCTGGGCGCGGCATCGGCGATGCAGCAGGCGGCGATTCTCGGCCTCTACGATCCGGACCGCTCGGCGACCGTTCTCGAGAGCGGCAAGCCGTCCGATTGGGCATCGTTTGAAAAGGCCGCGAAGGCGCTTTCGCTCGGCGACGGCTCCGGACTACGGTTCTTGAGCGAGGCTGTGACGTCGCCGTCGTTGGCTTCGCTTCGCGCCGATGCTCTGAAGAAGTTTCCCAAGGCGAAGTGGGTCGAATACGAACCGATCTCGCGAGAGAATGAAAGCGCCGCCCTGAATATGGCCTTCGGCCAGTCTCTCGAGCCGGTGACCCACTTCGATAAGGCCAAAGTGATCGTGGCGCTTGATGCCGACTTCCTCGGTCTCGACTCGCCGACGGTTATTCCCACCAGGCAGTTCTCTAAGCGCCGCAAGTTCACCTCCGAAGAGGACTTTGAGCACGCAAATCGGCTGTACGCGGTGGAGAGCCAGTTTTCGATCACGGGCGCCAACGCCGACCATCGCTTGCGGATGCGCTCGGCCGAGGTGAAGCAGTTCGCTATGGATCTGGCGTCCGCGCTGGGCGCCGTGCCGGGCCTCAACGTGGTGCAGGGCAGCGATACCCGCGCCAAGTTCCTTGCATCGGCTGTAAAAGACCTGAAGGCCGCGGGCGCGGAAGCCCTGGTGGTGGCCGGAGCCCGCCAGCCTGCGATTGTGCATGCCCTGGCGGCGGCAATCAATCAGTCTCTCGGCAGCGCCGCGGTTTCCTATGTCAAGAGTGACAAGACCGATTTCGGGGTCGAGGCGCTCCGCTCGCTCGCCACCGAAATGACTTCGGGTCAGGTGCAGACTCTGGTCATCCTCGGCGGCAACCCGGCCTATACGGCTCCAGCCGACCTTCAATTCGCGGTGTCGGTTTCGAAAGTCGCCAACTCAATTCACCTGGGCCTCGATGACGACGAGACGGCTGCGGCCGTGAAGTGGCATATCCCAGAGGCGCATTTCCTCGAAAGCTGGTCGGACGCGCGCTCGGCTGACGGCACGGCCGCGATTCAGCAGCCCCTCATTTCACCTCTGTTCGACGGCAAGACGGCGGCGGAGATCGTTGCGCTGCTGATCGACGCCAAGGACAAGAAGGCCTACGACATCGTCAAGAACTTCTGGCTGGGTCAGTGGGCGGGCCAAAATAAAGAGAGGGATAAGGAAGCGGTGTGGAAGAAGGCCCTGAACGATGGGATCATCGCATCGGCCAAGCCCCCCGATTCCGTGAAAGTTTCGCTCGACGCAAAAAAGCTTTCGGCCGCGGCGGGAGCGGAAGCGAAAGCTTCCGCCACCGGCATCGAGGTCGGTTTCTATCCCAGCGCGTGTGCCTGGGACGGACGCTTCGCCAACAACGGTTGGATGCAGGAAGCGCCGGACCCGATCACGAAGCTCACCTGGGGCAACGCGGCGATGATGTCGCCGAAAATGGCTCGCGAGCAAAAGCTCGAGGACGGGGATGTCATCTCGATTTCGCGGGGCAGCTACAAAATGGAAGCCGCGGTGATGGTCCAGCCCGGCCACGCCGAGCAGAGCATCTCGATTTCCCTTGGATACGGCCGTGTGCGCTGCGGACGCGTCGGCAAGGACGTCGGCTTCAACGCCAACCTGATCCGCACCTCGGACGCCTACTGGTTCGGCGATGGATTCTCCGTCGCGGCGACGGGCCGCAAGGTGCCTCATGCCACCACGCAGGAGCATGGCGTGCCCGGCGACAATGGCGTCAATGCCGAGCATCTGAATGAGCGCCCGGTGTACCGCCAAGCGACGCTCGAAGAGTACAAGAAGCAGCCGAAGGTGATCGAGGAGATGTCGGAAGTTCCCGAGCTTCACTCGATTTATCCGGAGCGCCTCTACAACACCGGCAACCAGTGGGGCATGGCGATCGACCTGACCTCCTGCACCGGATGCAACGCCTGCGTGGTTGCCTGCCAGGCGGAAAACAACATCCCCGTGGTCGGCAAGGACCAGGTGATGCGCGGCCGCGAAATGCACTGGATCCGCATGGACCGTTATTACGTCGGCCCGGACGACGATCCTCAGATCGTCGAGCAGCCGATCCCCTGCATGCAGTGCGAGAACGCGCCCTGCGAGAACGTTTGTCCGGTGCAGGCCACCAGCCACAGTCCGGAAGGGTTGAACGACATGGCGTACAACCGCTGCGTCGGCACTCGATACTGCGCCAACAACTGCCCGGTCAAGGTGCGCCACTTTAACTTCCTGAACTTCCACAAGAACGATTCACCGGAATTCGCCATGGCGCAGAATCCGGACGTGACCGTCCGCATGCGAGGCGTCATGGAAAAGTGCACCTACTGTGTCCAGCGCATTCAGGAAACCAAGATCAAGGCCAAGCTCGAAGGCCGCAGGCCGATCAAGGACGGCGAAATTCAGACCGCCTGCCAGCAGACCTGCCCGGCGGAGGCGATTGTGTTCGGGAACATCAACGACCCTGAATCGCGCGTCTCGAAACTGAAGAAGCAGGAGCGCAACTACGCTCTTCTGGCCGAACTCGACATTAAGCCTCGCACGACGTATCTGGCGAAGCTGCGGAATCCCAACCCGGAGTTAACTAAGAATGGCTGATATCGCAATCCGGCAGAACCCGGCGCTACTCGATACCAACCCTCCGCTGGTTCGCGCGGAAGGGTATCACGACCTCACCGAGCAGATCAGCACCATCATCGAGGGCGACATTCTCAAGACGCCCCTCAAGTACTGGATTACTCTCGGCGTCACCGGCTCGATTACGGTGATGCTGCTGGGCATGCTGACATATCTGGTTGCTACCGGTATCGGCGTGTGGGGCAATAACCGGCCCGTCGGCTGGGCGTGGGACATCACGAACTTCGTCTTCTGGATCGGTATCGGCCACGCTGGTACGTTGATTTCGGCCATTCTGTTCCTGTTCCGGCAGAAGTGGAGAACGTCCATCAACCGCTCGGCCGAAGCGATGACGCTGTTCGCCGTGATGTGCGCCGGCATTTTTCCCTTGTTCCATACCGGCCGTCCGTGGCGCGCCTACTGGCTGTTCCCGGTTCCCAACACCGACCTGAACCTCTGGCAGAACTTCCGCAGCCCGCTGATCTGGGACGTGTTCGCGGTCTCCACATATTTCACCGTTTCGCTGCTGTTCTGGTTCACCGGCCTGGTGCCCGATCTGGCCACGCTGCGCGACCGCGCGACCACCAAGCTCCGGCAGTGGATCTTCGGCCTGCTGAGCCTGGGCTGGCGCGGGTCGGCGCGGCACTGGAATCATTATGAGAAGGCCTATCTGATCCTGGCGGCCATTTCGACGCCCCTGGTGCTCAGCGTGCACTCCATCGTGAGCTTCGACTTCGCCACCTCGGTGATTCCCGGATGGCACACCACCATCTTCCCCCCCTACTTCGTCGCCGGCGCGATTTTCTCCGGCTTCGCCTGCGTGATGACGCTGCTGGTCATCGCCCGCTGGTCGCTCAACCTGGAAAATCTCATCACGATCAAGCACCTGGAGAACATGAACAAGATCATCCTGGTGACAGGATCGATCGTCGGCTACGCCTACGCCACTGAGTTCTTCATCGCCTGGTACTCCGGCAACGGCTACGAGCGGTTCGCATTCATCAACCGCGCCTTTGGGCCTTACTATTGGGCCTACTGGACGATGATCTCCTGCAACGTGCTCATCCCGCAGTTGTACTGGTTCAAGAGCATGCGCACCTCAATTCCGGTGATGTTCATTATCTCGATCACTACCAATATCGGCATGTGGTTCGAGCGTTTTGTGATTATCGTCACCAGTCTGCACCGCGACTTCCTGCCCAGCTCGTGGGGCTACTTCCGGCCGACATACGTCGATATCTGCACCTTCACCGGCACCATCGGCCTGTTCCTGACGCTGTTCCTGCTGTTCGCGCGCTTCCTGCCGATGATCGCGATTTCGGAAGTGAAAGGCGTGCTGGCGGTGGAAAAACAGACGTTCGCCAAAGAAACCGTGGGTCATCACTAATGCCACAAGTCGACATCGAACAGATCAAAGACAAATTGGGCCTGGGCGAGGACAAGGTCTACGCGGTGATGGGCGAGTTCTCCGATCCGCACGACCTGGTTCATGCCGGCCGCAAGATTCGCGAAATGGGCTACACCAAGATCGACGCACTCTCGCCGTTTCCAGTTCACGGCATCGACGACGCGATCGGCGTGCCTCAATCGAAACTCGGCTGGATGGTGATTTGCATCGGACTGTGCGGCTCGGCGACGGCGCTGCTGCTGCAATGGTACGTCGGCGCCATCAACTATCAGTTGGTCATCGGCGGCAAACCCTTCTTCGACTTTTCCTACTCGATCCCGATCACCTTCGAGCTGACGGTGTTGTTCTCGGCGTTCGCAAGTTTTTTGGGAATGTTCGCGATCAACGGGCTGCCGAGGCTGTACCATCCCTCGAACAATTACCGTTTGGCGCATCGCGCCACCGACGACCGGTTCATTCTGATCGTTGAGGCGAACGATCCCAAATTTAACCCGCAAGTAACCTCCGAGCATCTAAAAAGCGTAGGAGCGGGCACCGTGGAGGTCGTCGTCGGATGACAAGCCTGGGCATAAAGACGATTTTGGTGGCTGCGGCGGTTGTCGCTCTTACGGGTTGCTCCAGCGTGCAGCGGACTCCTCCGTTGCAGGTCTGGGACGACATGAAGCAACAACCGAAGTTTCATCCCCAGGGCGCCAACGATCTGGACTTCCTGAAAGACCACCGCGACGCGCGCCGTCCTCCCGAGGGCACGATCGCCCGGGATCACATGACGGAGCAGACGGCGTTCTACACCGGCATGGAGGGCGATCTGTACGTCGGCAAGAGCCCTGTGCCGTTAACTCCGGCCCTGCTGCATCAGGGGCAGCTGCGCTTCAACACCTATTGCCAGCCCTGTCATGACAAGACCGGCTCCGGCATGGGCATAGTCCCGACGCGCGTGCCCACCTGGCAGCCCTCCAATCTCACCGAGGATCGTCTGGTGCAGGCCGCCGACGGCGATATTTTCAACGTTATTACCAACGGGCGGCGTTCCATGCCGGCCTATCGTTTTCAAATCACGGTCGAGGACCGTTGGGCCATCATCGCTTATGTGCGCGCCTTGCAGCGCGCGGCGCATGGCACCAAGGCCGATGTCCCGGCAGAACACGCGGCGGATCTTCAATGAGCGAAATAAGTCACACCCACCAAGATAACTACCAGATGGAGGCGAGCCGCTGGGCGAAGGGGCGCAATACGCTGATGCTGGCTGTGCTGATCTCGGTGATCGCCTGCGTGGCGGGTTACCTGAATGACCCGGTGCGTTTTCATCAGTCCTATCTGGTGGCCTTCGCCTATGTCGCAGCCATCGGACTGGGCGCGTTTTTCTTCGTCATGGTGCAGTACCTGAGCGGCTCGGCGTGGAGCGTCACCATGCGGCGCATCATGGAGAACATCATGTTCACGCTCCCCGCCGGCGTGTTCCTGTTCATCCCGATTGCGTTCGGCCTGAAGGATATCTATCCGTGGATGGACCGCGCCATGGTCCTGGCCGATCCGGTGTTGAAGCTGAAGGCCAGCTACTTGACCCAGGAGATGTTCGTTCTGCGCGCCTATATCTTCTTTGCCCTCTGGTCGATCTGGATCTTCGCGATTTACCATCAATCCACCAAGCAGGACAAGGAACGATCGGTCAATCAGATGCACGCCATTTCGCGCTGGTCGGCGCCGGGCTTGTTCCTGGTGGTGGTGGTGGGCTCGCTGGCGTCGTTCGACTGGCTGATGTCGCTGGAGCCGAAATGGTATTCGACGATTTTCGGCCTGGTGTTCCTATCCGGGGGCGCGTTGACGTTCATGTCGTTCCTCACGCTGATTTGCCTGGGCTTCCGCCGTGCGGGGATTCTCAAGAATTCCATCACCAACGAGCACTATCACGACCTCGGCAAGTGGCTCTTTGCGCTAACCGCGTTCCACACTTATGTGGCCTTCTCGCAATACATGCTGATCTGGTACGCGAACCTGCCCGAGGAAACGATCTGGTATCGCCACCGCATGGCCGGGACCTGGTTGCCTATCAGTCTTGCGATGCCGTTCATCAGGTTCCTGATTCCATTCTTCGCGCTGCTGTCCCGCCCGGCGAAGCGGAGCATCAAGATGGTGGCCGCGATCGCCGTATGGTCGATCGTGGTGGAGTACATCGACCTGTACTGGGTCGTGATGCCGACCTACTTCAAGAACGGGCCGCAAATTTCCTGGATGGATTTCGCGACACTGGCCGCAACGGTCAGCATCTGCGGATTGGTTTTCTGGAGCCGCTTCCAGCATCACAAGCTGGCTCCGGTGGGCGATCTTCGATTCGAACAGAGCCTGCACTTTGAGAATGCGTAAGGGAATCCTATGAGCGTAGAAGACGGAAAGCCGGTAATTCCACACGATCCTCACGAAGGATTTGATCGCCGGGAGCCCAGCTCCGGCGCGATTGCTCTGTTTGCCATCGGCAGCATGATTCTGCTGGTGCTGACCATCGCCGCCATCACGCAGTACTTCAACCACGTCTATGACGAAGCGGTCTACGAGAAGGTGCTTTCGGCGCCCAGCGAGCAGCTGCGCGATGTGCGCGGCCGCGACGACTGGAATCTGACGCACTACATGTACATGAATAAGGCGACCGGCCAAGTTCGGATTCCGGTGGACCACGCGATGGAGCTGATGCTTCAGGACGCCGCCGCGGGGAAGACGTTCTATCCCGCCAAGGCCACCGCCCCGAAGAAGGAAGAACCTGCTGCGGCTCCCACGGCGGCTCCGGCTGCCGGCGCGCCCGGTACGCCTGCTGCTCCTGCCGCTCCGGAGAAGAAGTAAAGAAGGAATGAGAACAGCGCTCCAATTCGGATTCGTCGCGTGGCTTCTGGCCGTGGGCCTTTCGGCCCAACCCCGCCTCGACCGCTATGGCATCCCCGGGGCGCTCCCGGTGGGCGTCAAGCCCGCCATGCTAGAAGGCGTCGGCATTGAAGAACATCTCGGCCGCCAGATCGATTTGAATTTGCAGTTCACCGCCGAGAGCGGCTATCCCGTCGCCCTGAGCGAGTATTTTCACAAGGGCAGGCCGGTGATTCTGGACCTGATCTATTACTCCTGCCCGAACCTGTGCACGCTGGTGCTGAACGGCCAGACGCAGGCCATGCGCGAGATCCTCCCATGGACGCCGGGCAGCGAGTATGAAATCGTGACCATCAGCATCGATCCGCAGGAGTCGTTCGATCTGGCGCGGAAAAAAAAGGCGCTTTATACCAGCAGCTTCGACCATCCGGCGCCGGGCTGGCACTTCCTGTGCGACCGCGACGGCAACGCCAAGAAGCTCGCGGAGCTGATCGGTTACAAATACCGCTGGGACGAGCGCACGCAGCAGTTCGCTCACGCTGCCGGCATCATGGTGCTGACGCCGGATGGCAAGGTGGCCCGCTATCTCTACGGAGCCAGCTTCCATCCGCGGGACCTGCGGTTCGCGTTGGCGGAAGCGTCGGAAAACCGCACCACCATGGCGGTGCAAAAAATTCTGCTGTATTGCTATCACTACGATCCGCAAGCGGGAGGTTACGTGCTGTTCGCCACCAACCTGATGCGCATCGGCGGAGTGCTCACGGTTTTATTCATCGGTTTCTTCCTGCGGCGAATGTATGTGGCGGAGCACAAGAAATCCGCCGCAGGCGCCAAGCCCGGGGGATTTAAAGAGGGAATTGCCTAATGGAGTGGATACGTTCGATATTTCTGCCGCCGCAAGGATCCGCGTTCGCGGCCGAAGTGGATACCCTTTATATGTTCCTGGTCGGGCTCAGCACCGTCCTGTTTATCGGGATCGCATTCGCGGCCATCTATTTCGCTTTTCGCTACCGCTATAAACCCGGCCGCGTGACCCCTCATATCACGCACAACACCACTCTGGAGATCGTCTGGAGCGTTCTGCCGCTGCTGCTCTGCGTCGTGATCTTCTTCTGGGGCTTCAAGAGCTGGCTGAAGTACTCCGTGGCGCCGGGCGAAGCGATGGAGATTCAGGTGACGGCCAAGAAGTGGCTCTGGCAGTTCGAGTATCCGGATGGTTCGCGTACCGCAAACGAGCTGCACGTGCCCGTGGGCAAGGCCGTGAAGTTCGTCATGACCAGCGAGGACGTCCTGCACGATTTCTTCGTCCCCGATATGCGTGTGAAGCATGACATCATCCCGGGGCGCTACACCGAGGTCTGGTTCACGCCCACCGTCCTGGGGCGCCACCAGATCACCTGCGCCGAGTACTGCGGCAAAGGCCACTCCGACATGATGGCGAAGCTTATGGTCGACAACGACGCCGACTTCAAGAAGTGGATGGAAACGGGAGGCGACGAATGGAAGAGTTACACCCCCGAAAAATGGGGTGAGATGCAGCGCGAGCAGAAGGGCTGCGCCACCTGCCACTCCATCGACGGGAAGCGCGGCCAGGGTCCCAGCTGGAAGGGGATCTACGGCAAAATGGAAAAGATGAACGATGGCAAGGAGTATCTGGTGGATGACGCGTACCTGCGCGAATCCATGCTGATGCCGAACGCCAAGATCGTGGCCAGCTTCGAGCCGATCATGCCGTCGTTCCAGGGCTTGCTGCATCCGCAGGATATTAACGGGCTGATTGCGTATATCAAGTCGTTGAAGTAGAGGTTGATGGAATATGGCACAAGCACTCACACATAGCGATCCGCACATCGGGGACCGTCCGCGGCCCGCGAAGAATTACCTCAACGAAACCACCGGAATCTGGAGCTGGATGACCACGGTGGACCACAAGCGCATCGGCGTGATGTACCTGGTCGCCGTTTCCGCTGCGTTCTTCCTCGGCGGCATTCTCGCTTTGCTGGTTCGCCTCACGCTGCTCACGCCCAGCCACAAGCTGTTCGGCAAGGTCCTGATCGACGCCGACACCTATAACCGCGTCTTCACCCTGCATGGCGCAATCATGGTGTTCCTGTTCATCATTCCCTCGATTCCCGGATCGCTGGCGAATTTCGTCTTGCCCCTGATGCTCGGCGCCAAGGACGTCGCGTTCCCCAGGCTCAATCTGGCGAGCTTTTACCTCTGGTGTTTGGGCGCTGTTACTGCCGTCGCTTCCATGGTCTTCGGCGCGGTCGATACCGGCTGGACGTTCTACACTCCGTACTCGACCACCACGCAGAACGCGGTCGGCCTGATGACCATGGCCGTCTTCATCCTGGGGTTCTCCTCGATCTTCACCGGTTTGAACTTCATCGCGACGGTCCATAAGCTGCGCGCTCCGGGCATGGGCTTCTTCGACATGCCTTTGTTTGTGTGGGGCACCTACGCCACCGCGATCATTCAGGTGCTGGCCACTCCCGTGCTCGGCATCACCATGGTGCTGCTCGCTCTGGAGCGCATCTTCAACATCGGCATCTTCGATCCCAAGATCGGCGGCGACCCGGTCCTGTTCCAGCACTTCTTCTGGTTCTATTCGCACCCCGCGGTCTACATCATGATTCTGCCGGGCATGGCGATCATCAGTGAAATCATCCCGACGTTCTCACGGAAGACGATCTTCGGCTATCGCGCGATTGCGTATTCGAGCGTCGCTCTGGCGCTGCTCGGATTCTTGGTCTGGGGCCACCACCTGTTCGTCGCCGGACAGTCCGAGTTGGCTACGGTCCTCTTCTCCGCGCTGACGTTCCTGGTTGCGATTCCCTCCGGCGTCAAGCTGTTTAACTGGCTGGCGACGATGTACAAGGGCAACATTTCGCTGGAAACGCCGATGCTGTACGCGATTTCGTTCCTGCTGCTGTTCGCCATCGGCGGACTAACCGGCATTTTCCTCGGCGCTCTATCCACAGACGTCCACCTGACTGACACTTACTTCGTGGTCGCGCACTTCCACTACGTGATGATGGGCGGAACGGTCATCGCCTTTATCGGCGGCGTGCATTACTGGTGGCCGAAGATTACCGGCCGCATGTACAGCGAGACCTGGGGCCGCATCGCGTGCGCGCTGGTGTTCGTCGGCTTCAACATGACCTTTCTCACCCAGTTCTTCCTGGGCAGCAGGGGTATGCCGCGCCGCTATTACAATTACCTGGATCAGTACCAGCCCCTGCACGCGTTCTCGACGTTCGGCTCCTGGGTGCTGGGCCTCGGATTGTTCATCACAGCCGCGTACTTGCTGGCTTCGCTGCGCAAGCCGGCGGACGCGCCCGACAATCCCTGGGGCGGAACCACCATGGAATGGGACACGGTTTCTCCTCCCATTACCCACAATTTCGAAGGTCAGCCGGTTCTGGAGCATGAACCCTACGATTACCGGCCGAAAGTGAAAAAACCTGCATGAGTACTTCGACCGTTGATGTGAACCCGCACGATCATGGCGGCCACGGGGATCATCCGAGCGATCCCCACTTTCAGCACCACTTCTCGACGCTGGAGCAGCAGTTCGATACCACGAAGATCGGCATGTGGATCTTCCTGGCAACCGAAGTCCTGCTGTTTGGAGGCCTCTTTGTCGGTTTCGGCCTGATGCAGGCCCGTTTCCCCGAGATGTTCAAGGAAGCGCACCACCACTTGCAGCGTCCCCTCGGCGCCCTGAATACCGTCGTGCTTCTGTTCTCCAGCTGGACCATGGTGATGGGCGTGCTCTCCGCCCGCACCAATCAGAAAAAGAAGACGGTGATTTTTCTGGTCATCACCATCCTCTGCGCGTTCATCTTCCTTGGAGTAAAGTACTTCGAATACTCTCACAAGATCGAGGAAGGGTTGCTACCGGGCCACTTCTATCACCATCATGGCGACCTGATTCCTGTCGTCAATGGCGCCAATGGCTACGCGACGTTCTTCAGCTTCTACTTCATGATGACCGGCCTGCACGGCATCCACATCGTGGTCGGCATCGCATTGCTTGCCTGGATCGCGATTCGCGCGAATCGCGGTGAATTTAACAGCAACTACTACACCCCGGTGGATCTGGTCGGCCTTTACTGGCACCTGGTCGATATGATCTGGATCTATCTGTTCCCGCTGTACTACCTGATATCATGAGCGAACATACAACCAACCCCAAGGCGGAAGCCGCCCTTTATCTTCGGACCCTGCTGATCCTTCTGGTGCTCACCGGAATCACGGTGGGAGCGTCCTATATCCACTTCGGCTCCAGCGCGGCCAATGTCGTTGTCGCGCTTACCATCGCCACGATCAAGGCTACGCTGGTCGCGTTGTTCTTCATGCACTTGCTGCACGACAAGCCGGTGAACGGAGTCATCGCCGCCTCCGGATTCATGTTCTTAGGCCTGTTCCTGATGTTCACGCTGATCGACTTCGATACGCGCTCGGATCTGCAGCCGTTTAACCTGAAGCCGGCCGTGACTACCCCCGCTCCAGCGGCAGGAACTCCGGCCCCCGCGCCTGGCGCGCCTGCGGAAGAGAAGAAATAACTACTCGGGCTTGTTCGGTTTATTCGGCGAGTTCACGTCGGAAAGCTTCTCCCCTGGCTTTAACAGGCTGGGGGCTTTCTTTTTCGCAGTGGCTTTTTCGTCAGCTTTCTGCTTGGCCAATTCCTGAGGCGTCATCGCCGCCTCCCGCTCCTCCTTGAGCTTCTTTTCCTTGACCTCGATGGTTGCCGCCCGCTCCTTCAAGTCTTCCTGCGATAGATCCACGCTGTCCTGCGTCTGATCGATCGCCTCCTTCAGCACGAACTCATACCGTGCGATATCCTTCGGCTGTTTTTCCTCGATCCTCTTCAACTGCTCGAGCATTTCCTTTTCCGACGCGGTCACCCCGGCGACTCCCAGGTCCACCGGGATCTTGCGCCGCATGGCGTCGTCCGCCACCACGTCCACCGCGTCGATGATCTTTGCGTAGTCCTCCAGCAAGTCGTGCACCAGGGCGCTCCGTCCGGCCTTGTCCTTGGTTAACAGTTTCTCCACCTGATCCAGGCGCTGCTTGGCGAAGTGGAGATACAGCTTCATGCGCGCGGTCGGTTCCTGCACCTCCCGGATCTGGTCCGCTTCGTCCGAGGTGAGAAAATCCCGGTTTGCCTGTGCCCATGCGCACGCGCCCAAAATCACCATGCAGATGACGCTTTTCACCGGAGCCTCCTTCACTTCTTGTGCATGATGTCCTGAATCAGCTCATCATGCACCTTTGAAACGCTGTCGCGCACGCTTTCCACCAAGACTCGCTGGTCGGGATCCACGGACTGCGCCAATCCCTCCAGACGCCGCACCAATTCCCGGGTTTTTAGCTCGGCGCGCTTGAAAAATTTCGGGCTCTTGCGTGCATCTTTGCCCGAACCTTCCAGCGACTCGTATGCCAAGTCCACTGATTCGCGCAACTCATTTAGACTCATCTTCATTTTCTCAAAATTGCCCGCCGTCGAGGCTTCACGGGCGGATTCCATTGCCGCCATCGCGTTATCGGTGGCGCGCTCGCTGCGCCGTTCCGGATTTGGCTCCTGCCGGATCGCGGCCAAATCGAGCGCAAGAAACAATATCAGCAGCAGGGACATGTCTATTTCTTATCCAGCTCATGCTGGAGAATTCTGGCCCTTTGCCGGGCCTTGAACTCCTCGTCCGGATTCTTCCCGTCGCTCGCCGCCAGGAACTCTTTGTAGGCGGCGAGGGCCTCCTTCAGCATGTGCAGATGATCGTACGATATCGCGCGGAAGAACATCTGCCCCGGCGTATCCACGCCCAGCGCCCGCAGCCTGTCCAGCGCCGCGATGCCCTCTGGATACTTCTGATCGATCACCAGCGCCGCGCTCAGTTCGCTCCACGCCGCCACGGAATCCGGCTTGATCCTGGTTGCCGCTGCGAACTGCCCCTCGGCCTGCGGCAACTTGTGGAGATCGCGCAGCATCTTTCCCGCGAACATACGCACATCGTAGGCCTGAGGTTCGGCGGCCACCATCTGAGCCGCCACCGCGATCGCCTTATCGTCCTGCTTGGCTTTGAGATATGCCTGCGCCAGCGCGGCCCGATTGCCCGGTGTGGGAGACTTGGCTACCGCCGCCTCCAAAGCCGGGATGGCCTCCGCCGCGTCGCCCGACTTCATGAGCAGCGCGCCCAAGTGTTCCCGCGCGCCCGGATCGTCCGGAAATTCGCGATACAGTGCCACGGCCTTTTCGGCCTGGCCTCCCGATTCGTAGCGCGACGCCAGGTCCAGCAGATAACTGCGGTATCGCGGATTCAGTGAGGCTGCTTTGCGCAGATGCGGCTCGGCATCGGCCAGCTGTTTCTCGCCCATTAGCGTTTGCGCAAGGCCCAGCTCGGCCTCCGCCGAATCCGCTTTCAGCTCGATCGCCGTCATGTACGCCGCCTGGGCCTCCGCCAGCGAACCCGATTCCATCAGAGCCTCGGCGAGATAATAAATCGGGCGAAATTCCTTCGGCCTCTGCTCGCATGCGGCCTTCAACTGCGCCGACGCGCCCGCGAAGTCCTTCACGCGGAGCAGGGAAATGCCCAGGTTCAGCTCCGCCTCATACAATCCCGGCTTCAGGTCGAGCACGGCTTTGTACTGCGGAATGGATTCGGCGAACTTGTTCTGGAATCCGTAGGCGAGCGCGAGGTTAAAGCGGGCGCCATAATCCTTCGGATCCGCGGCCACGGCCTTGGTGAACATCTCCACTGCGGCGTCGTATTTGTGAGCGTCCAGTGCTTTCGCGCCCTCGGCCGAATAATCCACCGTCTGCGACAGAAAGACCGCGAGCAAAACCCACATACCGTCTTCCATTTTATCGTGTCAGATAAACTGTGAATTTGGTCACGTCGCGAAAGCCCATTCGTTTGTAGAGTCCATGGCCGGCCTCGGTGGACTGCAAAATGTAAGGTTCGGCGCTCGCCTCCGGTCTTGAGGCATGCACCGCGGCCCTCAGCAGCGCCTCTCCGTAGCCCTGACGCCTCTGGCCTGGCACCGTTCCCAGCGAATAAATGCCGAGCGCGCCCGCCGCCTGCACCATTGCGGCGATGGCCACCGGGCGATCGCCCACCAGTCCCACGAATCCTTTGTACAGTCCCCGCCAGGCCGATTCCGGTCTATAAACTGCCTCGGCGATCCCCGGCGGAATCTCGAAACACGCCGATGTAATCTCCGCGAACGCCTGCCGCATCCGGGCGTCCGCCACAGGGCGGCATTCGATCTTCGGCAAGAGTCTGGCTGGCGGCAGCAGTTTGTCCGCGATCATGCCGGGCGGATAGGATATCGGCCGCAGCCCGAAGTCTCCGCAAATGCCCCGCATTTTTCGGCGGGTTTGCGAGTCGAGCAGATCCTCGCACAACCAGAAAGACCAGCGCCGGGTCCGTTCCTTGAAGTATTGTTCGGTTTCGGCGAGCGCGGCTTGCAGCCCTCCCTCGGCGGCCGTCACCGCGCGGGTTAATAAGGAAATGTTGAACACGCCGTAGTCGAGGCCGGAATACATCGCCACCGTCCGCGCCATCGTGCGGATCTCGCCCCGGCCAGTCGCCTCGCCGAAGAAGCGCATCGCGCAGCGCAGATTTTCTTCCACCGTCAGGAACTCTTGCATGGTTCTTAGAGCAGTGTCATCGGGTCCACATCGATCACCAGCGACGTTGGATTCCATTTCTCCTGGGCCGCGAACCGGCGCACGTCCCGGAGGACCTCCGTGAGCCGCTTGCGGCTGGGCGTCTTAATCAGCATCTGATAACGATACTCGTTCTTAAGCTTGGAAAGGGAAGCGGCCGCCGGCCCCAGGATCTTCACGCCCTCCGGCGCCGGATTGAGCAGACGCCCCAGCGACGCGCTTCGCTCCAGGGCTTCTTCCTCCTTTGATCCTCGTATGATGACGTTCGCCAGCGCGGCGAATGGCGGATAGTGCATCAGCCTCCGGAACTCGATCTCGCGCGCGTAGAACTTCTCGTAATTCTGCTCCGCCGCGCACACGATCGCATAGTGATCCGGATTGATCGTCTGCATCAGCACGATTCCCGGTTGCGTGCCGCGCCCGGCGCGCCCGGCCGCCTGCGTCAACAGTTGAAACGTGCGTTCCGCGGCGCGAAAGTCGGGCAATCCGAGCCCCGTGTCCGCGCTGACGATCCCCACCAGCGTGACGTTCGGAATATCGTGGCCCTTAGCGATCATCTGCGTGCCCACCAACAGATCATATTCGCCATCGCGAAATTTGGCCAGAATCGTTTCGTAGTCGCGCTTGCCGCCCACCGTGTCGCGGTCGATGCGGGCGATCCTCGCCCTCGGAAATGCACCGTGAAGTTCGTCCTCTACCCGCTCCGACCCGATCCCCAGAAACTGGATGTGATCGCTATCGCATGTCGGGCAGCGTTCCGGCACGCGGCAGGAGTAATTGCAGTAGTGGCACAGCATCCGCCGGTCGCGGCGATGAAATGTCAGCGTGACGGAGCAGTTCGGGCACTCCAGCCTCGCCCCACAGGCGCGGCACGTCATGAAGCTCGAAAACCCGCGCCGGTTCAGCAGCAGCATCGCCTGTTCGTGATTGTCCAGCCGCTCGGCCACCGCGTCCACCAGTGCGCGCGAAAACGTCGCCTGCTTGCGTGTTTCCAGAAACTCCTGCCGCATGTCGATCACCTCGACCTTCGGCAAAGGACGGCTCTCGACGCGCTCCGGCAGCAGTAATCGCTGATATTTCCCCCGTTCCGTGTTGTAACGGCTTTCCAGGCTTGGCGTGGCCGATCCCAACACGACCGCCGCGCCCGCATCCCGAGCCCGTACGATCGCCACGTCCCGCCCGTGATATCGCGGTGTTTCCTGCTGCTTGTAGCTTTGGTCGTGCTCCTCGTCGACGATAATCAGCCCGAGATTCCGCACCGGCGCGAACACTCCAGAACGCGTCGCCACCACCACGCGCGCCTCGCCTGCGCGGATGCGTCTCCACTCCTGGGCACGCTCGGAATCGTGAAACGCCGAATGCAGAATTGCCACGCGATCGCCGAATCGATGGTGGAACTGCCCGGCGACCGCCGGCGTCAGCCCAATCTCCGGTACCAGCATCAGCGAGCTGCGCCCGAGTTCGAGCGCCGCATCGATGGCATTGAGGTAGACTTCCGTCTTGCCCGATCCGGTCACGCCTTCCAGCAAGAACGTCTGGAATTCCTTCTTCGCCAACGCAGCGCGGATGTGGTCGAACGCCTCCTGCTGATGCGCGTTCAGGTCATGCGGGGGGCGGAAGGGCGTCAACGTGGCTCCCACCGCCTCCAGCGTGAGCTTTGCCAGATCCTTCCGGGCCAGCGCCCGCGCCGCCGTGCTCGCGCTGGCCACCGCCTTCTCCAACTCAGCCACATTGTGGCTGCCCGGATGCAACTCCAGGTAGGAAAGTAGCTCGCGTTGCGATTTGGGCAGCTTTTCTTCGCCCGGCCGCTTCACAAACTCGGCCCGCAGCCGGGCCGCGCTGGCCCGCAGGGGATCGCGCTCCGCCGCCACATCCTCGGCCTCGATGAATCCCTTCTTTTCAAGCGACCGCAGTACGGCCGCCGCCCTGGGAACTTTCTGCTTCAGATAGGACGCCGACATCGCGCGCGCGTCCAGCATTTGCAGGATGGCCCTCGCTGGATCGTCCTCCGCTCCATCGGTCAGATGCAGTTGTCGCGCCGCGTCCCGGCCGGATGGAGTTAGCGAGATGATCTTGCCCCGCCGGACATCTCCTGCCAGAGGCGTCATCGCCCGCAGAACTTCGCCCAGAGGCGCGCAATAATACTCCGCAATCCAGCGCCCCAGCTTTAGCAGATCCTCATCGAGCGCCGGTTCTTCTTCGAGCAGCCGCAGCAGCTCGCGAGCCGGCGCATCCGGCTTCTCCGAATGCGTTCGAAGCACGATCCCTGCCAGTTTCCGGTGCCCGAACGGGGCGAGCACGCGCGAGCCGGTCTGTACGCGATGCCGCAGCGTCTCCGGCAACAGGTACGTGAATACGTGATCCATTGGAACGGGCAGGCTAACGTCGCAATAGGCCGGCGGCGATTCCATTCCCTGCCTAGGCTTGGAACAGCGCGAACACGGCGCCTTGCGGATCGCACAGAATTGCCATTCGCAACGATTCGCCGACGTTCATTGGCGGAGCCACAACCGTCGCGCCCAGTGCCTGCGCCTTCTCGGTCGCTGCGTCCGCATCCGATGTCATGAAGTACGCCATCCAGTGCGGCGGCGCCTTTGGATTACGATGCGAATCCGGCAAAATTCCCGCGAAATAGTGCTCGCCCAAGCCGATATGCAGATAGGTAGAGTCGTCCTTCCCCTTGCCCGGTGCGGCTTTCCAGCCAAATAGCCTTTCGTAAAACCGCTTTGCCCCAGCTCGGTCGGCTGTGCTCAAATCCGCCCAGCAATAGCAGTTGTTCTCCCCCATCACGCCCAGCCCCGCGTTCTTGTTTGGCTGCCAGAGACAAAACACGGCTCCGGTGGGATCTGAAAGGATCGCCATGCGGCCGCTGGTCGTCACGTCGAACGGCCCGGCCAGAATGGTGGCGCCCAGCTCCGCGGCGCGCGCCGCGGACGCATCGGCGTCGTCTGCCGCGATATACAGATTCCAGTGCGAGCGCACACCGCGGGCTCTCTCGGACTCCTGTTGTTGATAAGCGGCAGCGGCCTCGCGGCCGTTCAGCTGGAAGATCGTGTAAACCCCGGCCGGGCCCATTGGATGATCTACGAAGCTCCATCCAAACAGCGAGTCATAAAAGGCTTTGGCCGCCTCCAGATCCGTGGTTTCCAGCTCTACCCAGCAGAACGTGCCGGGGGCGTGCTTGTCGACGTGCGGCATGAGGTCATTATACGAAAGACCCGCTTGGCCGATTCCCGCGCTATGCGTTTATCTGGCGCTGCTTGATGCGCAATACGCCGTTCTTGTGTTCTGCTTTGAGCCGGTACATGCGCTGGTCCGCCGTCGCCAGCAGCGCGTCGGATGTCGTACCGTCCGCCGGAAAGAAGGCCGCTCCGAAGCTCGCATCCAGGACGTCCTCGTTGCAGAGCGCCCGGCCGGTCGCGCGCACGGTTTCCCGAAACTGGGCGATGCGCGGCCCCACATCATCCGGTCCCACTCCGGCCAGCAGCAGGACAAATTCGTCGCCGCCCAGCCGTGCCACGAAGTCGCCCGCACGGCACGATTTTTGGAACCGTTCCGCCAAGGCTTCCAGCAGGCGGTTCCCCATAAGATGGCCGAACTGGTCGTTCACCGCCTTGAATCCGTCCAGATCGCAGACCACAACCGCGGCCGGCGAGTCATTTGCCTCCAGACGCATCGCCAGCGCAGCGACATTCGGCAGGCCGGTCATGGAATCCGTCACCGCTTCGGCGTTGGCTCGCCGGAAGCGCAGGCTATTGGCGATCGCGCCGCAAAGCTTGGGCGCGATGGTCGCCGCGATGCGGGCGTCTTCCGTGGTGAACAAAGGATTCTGATTGCGGTACAGCGTTAGCGCTCCCCGCACGCCTCCATCCGAAAGCGGTACCGAAAGAGTGTGTCTCACCGATGACGGGAACACCATGTACGAAGACGATCCCAGATGCGCCATCTCCGTCGCCGCATCTCCGTTAATGATGGACTTCTGGTTGGCCGCAACCCAGCCGGACAGCCCCCGCCCCATGGGAATCTTCAGCGACGAAAAGAGTGAAGCAAGTCGCCCCGCCACATACTCCGCATGCAGCGCGCCGTCTCGCTCGATCCACACCACGAAGGAGTCCAGATGTACCAGTTGTTCCAGCGACGGCGACAACGCGGCGAATGTCTCGTCCAGGTCGAGTGAACTGCCCAGCTTGCGCGTTAGATCGAACAGCGCATGGGCTTCTCGTTGAGCCGAAAAAATCGAGTCGATAAATCTGTGATCCGGAGCCGCCACCCTCCTTTCCCACTGTTTTTGGTTTCTCTTGAGGAGTGTGACGACGCGTGGATCGAAGGCCTTGCCGCTTTCCGCCGCGACCTTTTCCAGAGCCTCCTTCATTCCCACCGCGGCGCGATGCCTCCTCGGCGATGCGTAGGCGTCCAGGGTATCGACGGCAGCCAGGATCCGCGCTCCGATAGGTATCTCCGTCCCTTTGAGTCCGAATGGATACCCCTTGCCGTCCCAACGTTCGTGATGGGCCAATACAATCGGCGCCACCGGATAGGGAAATTTCACCCGCTCCAGAATCTCGGCCGCCACCATCGGATGGATCTTCACCTTCTCGTATTCTTCCGGCGTCAACGGGCCAGGCTTTAGAATGATATGTTCCGGCACGGCCAGCTCGCCGATATCGTAGAGCAGGGAAGCGGTCATAAGAGCGTCGATTTCGCGCTGCTCCAGCCCGAGCTCCTTCGCCATCTCCGTGGCGTAAATCTGGACGCGGCGGGAATGGCCCACCATGGGTTGATCCTTCGCCTCGATCGCCAGAGCCAGCGTCTCCACTGTTCGAAAATAAAGATCCGCCGCCTTCTTGCACTCCTTCTGTTGCTGTTCCAGCCGCCTTTCGTACAGGCGGTACGACCACCAGGTCAAGTAGAGGAGGGGGACTAGCGCCACCGAGGCCGGGAACAATGCCGCGATCGCCGCCGCGACTGGATAGTACGGGAACGACCACAGGTTCTTGCGGTTCCACCGCAGGACGTTCAACGCCAGGAAACAGACTCCGGAGGAGAGCATCAAGCGCAGGGGTTCCGGAATGAAGGCCAGCAACCGCCCGTGGAAAAACACCTGTGTGACGAGAATCGCCAGGGCGATTGAGCACAACGATCGCAGCAGCGCCCTCGGAGCCACCCGCTCCGGGTGTGTCACGGCATGGATAAACGTCGCCGATTCGGCCAGCAGCAGCGCATCGTGCCATGCCAGATGCGGCAAGGCCACCAGGATGAACACGAATCCCATGTTCGAGCCATCCGCCAGATCCAATCCGAATGCCAGCAACGCCAGCACGGAAAAGGCAAAGTACGGATTCGTGTTCGGCCCTGCTCCGATAAACGCTGTGCCGGCCAGGATCAGAATGACGCTGATCGCCAGCCAACTCTTATAAAGCAGCATTTGAAGTAGGGCTAGCAAGCAAGTGATATGCCATGCGTAACCTGCTGTCAAGGAACATGACGCGGAGTTGAAATGGGACAGAATGTCGCCTTGCGGTGCGACACTCTGTCGCCGGCCCAGCCCGCGAACCCTTCATTTTCCGCGATTTTGTTGCACTTTCTTCCGTGGAAACTCGCGTGCTAGGCCTAAAGTGCTATGCGGCGAGACAATCTCATGAATTCGAATCCGGCTGAGGTAGGACTAACGCGGGGTCCGATCTATTCGTTTGTTCCGGCACACGGAGGATGCAGGGCGGGCGCGGTTGCAGAGCAGATCTGCCGCGCCCTGGCGGAGGTCCCTGGATTCCCTGTGCTGCTGGCCGGATTCTCGATCCAGAACTATCTTCTCTGGAATCCGGCCGACTCGCCGCGCCGGCTCGACGGGCAGACTTGGGGTGCATTTGTCTTCGACTCGCACGGCCTCGAGATTCTGGATGCCGGCGAAGTCTACCCGCGCCAGCTCCCCCGGGTCCTTGACTATGCCCGGCGAAGCTACCGCACGGTTTGCTTCGACCTAAGCAACGCTAAGGAGGTTCAGGCGACGGAGACCCTGCGCGCTTCCGAGTGTGTCTTCATCGTCAGCTATTCCGACGTCCGATCGCTTCAAATGGCGCGCGACAAGAAGGACTGGCTGAAGGCTATCGGGATCGCCGATCAATGCGGTTTGCTGCTGGAGCGGGTCCCCGGCGGCGTCATCTCAGAGCAGGCTGAAGAGATCACCGGCCTGCCCGTGTGCAGCCTGGTGGATCGTCAAGAGCATATAGAGCGTTTCGCGGGTTGGCTGGCTTCCGAAGAAGTCTACGCCTCGGAAGCCCTCTGCGTCGCCGTGCAGTAAGTAGTTACTGCTCCCGCCCCGCGGAATCCTTCCGGCCCAGTTCCTCAGCCAGAATGATCGCTTCGGCGAGTTCCTTCATCGGACGCCGCAGCCGTCGGCTCTCGTTGCGCATCCGCAGATACGCCTCTTCTTCCGTCAGATTCTGACGCCGCTGCAGGATGCCTTTGGCGCGCTCCACCGCCTTGCGGGTTTCGAGCTGCCGCTTCATTTCCGCGGTTTCCTCTGCCAGCCGGGCGTTTTCCTCTTCCAGCAGGCTCTTGGCGATCGCGCTGCCCATTTGCTCTCCGATGAAGGAGATCGTCGCGACTTCGTCGGCCGTATGGGCGTGCGGCTCGCGATGGTGAACGTTGATCACGCCAATCGCCTTGCCGCGATTCACCAGCGGCACCGAGAGAAACGCCTCATAGGTGTCCTCGATCAGCGCCGGAAAAATCTTGAAGCGCGGATCCGACGCAGCGTTGGTCGCCAGCGCGACGCAGGACTGATGTTCGGCGACCCAGCCCGTGACGCCCTCGCCCATCTTCATGCGAAGACTACCCAAATCGTGCGCGTGCGGCACCTGTGAGGCGCGCAGCACGAATTCTCCGGTTTCCGACTCCACCAGGTACACCAGACAGGCGTCGCAGCCGGAAACCTGCGCCGTCAATCCAACGATTTCCCCGAGCATTTCGTCCAACGACAGTTCTGAGCTGACGATCCGGCTCACTCTGTGCAGAACGGAGGCATCGGAGCTTTGCGGTTCCATAATCTCAGTGGCAATCATACAGTCGAGCGTAAACGCAACCCGCCCGTCGGTCCAATCAAAACTTTCTATGACCTTGATGCCTGCCGTCTTTCAATGACTTACGGCTCCCCGCTAGTATAGACAATTTAATGACCCGTCGTGCCGCCCGCGCACGAAACAGAACCGCGACCATCGGGAGCGGTTTTCACCGGGGACACGCGTATTTCCACAATGGAGGAACGCTTGAGATCGCGGCCGCGAGTCGCCACGAACAACGAAGCTTCGATGAGGTGGAACGAATCGCGGTTTAAGTGTGCGAGAGCGTTCAGTCTGCCCTACCGCAGCTAAAGAAAATTCGTCTGCCCCTTTTTTCCCCTCTTTTCCCCCTTTTTCCCTCAAATTGATTCCAATCGTCTCGGCTGGATACGGCTCACAGGTTTTGCTATGCTTCTTCATGGCTGGGTCTCCCTTGCACCCTATAAAGTGTGTTCACAGCTTATCGCTGTTCAACGTGGCCAGCCGTCTCATTCTATCTGTTCCCGTGGAGTGCACCCCTGGCGACCGATGACTGGGCTGTCCCCTTTTCCCTTAGCTGGGGTCTCCGGGACGGACCTGCGTTTGCTTTTCGTTCAGTATCTCGCGCATGACGATCATCAAAACTTCAACTTCTTATTTCGCCTGCGCTAGCCCCGCAACAACTGCGGCGACTTTATCGAGTATCTGATTCCAGCCCTCTAGTTGACCGCTGTTTTTTGCGTTCTCCATGGTTTCATTTCCAATGAAGGTGAGTTTCGTCTGGCCGTTTCCAAAATCCTCAAAAATAACCACGTCGTGCGCATCGTCTATGGCCTCATGTTCTATTCCATAGTGCGCAGGCTCAACCTTGTTTCCCTTCGAGTCGGAAAAGTACATGGAGGAAACGATCTTCTCGTGCAGAACAATCTCGTGGTATTCCCCAGCATTCCAGAACTCCTGCCCATCCGGCGTTCTCATGCAGCAGCGAAATTTTCCTCCTACGCGAAAATCCATCTCGCAAAAAGGCGCAGTAAAACCTTTCGGCCCCCACCACTGCATCACATATTTCGGGTTTGTCCACGCCTCCCAAACCAATGCGCGTGGGGCATCAAACACTCTAGTGACAACCATCCGCTCTTTCTCGTTAACCGGGGTTTTTGTCATCTCTGACCTCCGCTTGTTTCATTTGATTCACAACCACACTCAACTTGTCGAAACTCTCTTCCCAGAATCGGCGATAGCTAATCGCCCAGTCGCTGACTGTCTTTATCGCCTCTGGCCTAAGCGTGCACACACTCTCTCGTCCACGCTTCGTCTTGGTCACAATCCGCGCCCGCACCAGGTAGGCAATATGTTTTGAAATCATCTGCTGCGAGAGTGGAAACGATTGCGTCAATCCATGCACAGAGGCAGGACCATGTGAGAGTCGCTCGATCATCCCCCGCCGGGTTGGATCAGACAAAGCAGCAAATGTTGTACCCAATTGATCCACAACCATATGGTTGTGGAGTGCCTGTCAGATGTCAAGTGTGAATTTTGCGATTCCTAATTTCTGGCCATTGCGGCCTCATTTTCAAGAGCTCCGCCGTTCGATACTTAGGAAAACGGGGAAGCCCGGGGCTTCCTCGACGAGAGACGAATAGGTGCTCAATCGGCCCATTATGGCCAAACCGCGAAATTCGTGACACTGCCGCACCAGGCGATCTGTCCCCTCCAGGCGTCCCCTGTATAATCGATCTTAGGTATGCGACACGAATGGATAGCGCGGCGCTCCGGCGACCGCATCCGCACGCAGATGCACTACGCCCGACAGGGCCGAATCACCGAGGAGATGGACTACGTCGCCAAACGCGAGAAAATCGCCCCCGATTTCGTGCGCGACGAGGTCGCTCGCGGGCGCATGATCATCCCTGCCAACATCCACCACACCAATCTGGAGCCCATGTGCATCGGCGTCAACTCCCTGTGTAAGGTCAACGCCAACATCGGAAACTCTTCCACCACATCGAACATCGAAGGCGAGGTCGAAAAACTCCACTACGCCGTCCGCTACGGAGCCGACACGGTGATGGATCTGTCCACCGGCGGCGATATCCCGCGCATTCGCAAGGCGATCATTGAAGCATCGCCCGTGCCCATCGGCACCGTGCCCATTTACGAGGCTCTCTCCCGCGTCCGCCGCGTCGAGGATTTAAACATAAGCGTAATGTTGGAGGTCATCGAGGAGCAGGCGGAGCAGGGCGTTGACTACATGACCATCCACGCCGGCGTCCTGGTGCAGTACATTCCCTTGACCACGCGCCGCGTCACCGGCATCGTCAGCCGCGGCGGAGCCATTCTCGCTGAATGGATGGTGAAGAATCACCGCCAGAACTTCCTCTACGAGCACTTCGAAGACATCTGCAAAATCTTCCAGAAGCACGACGTCAGCTTCTCGCTCGGCGATGGCCTGCGCCCCGGCTCCCTGGCTGATGCCAGCGATCGAGCACAGTTCGCCGAACTCGAAACCCTGGGCGAGCTGACCAAAATCGCCTGGAAGTATGACGTCCAGACTATGATCGAAGGCCCCGGGCACATCCCCATGGATCAAATCAAGATGCAGGTGGAAAAGGAAAACCTCATCTGCCAGGAAGCGCCTTTTTATACGCTCGGCCCGCTGGTAACCGACTTTGCCCCCGGCTACGACCACATCACGTCTGCTATCGGCGCAGCGATGATCGGTTGGCACGGCGCGTCGATGCTCTGCTATGTCACGCCCAAGGAGCACTTGGGCCTGCCGAACAAGGAGGACGTGAAGCAGGGCTTGATCGCTTATAAAATCGCCGCCCACGCCGCCGATATCGCCCGCCATCGCCCCGGCGCCCGCGACCGTGACGACGAACTCTCCCGCGCCCGCTTTGCCTTTGACTGGAATAAGCAGTTTGAGCTTTCGCTCGACCCCGAAACAGCCAAGGCCTACCACGACGAGACGCTGCCCGACGAAGGCTTCAAGGACGCCGCGTTCTGTTCGATGTGCGGCCCGAAGTTCTGCTCCATGAACCACTCGGTCAAGACCCAGGAGTTCACCGAAGCCGATGCCGAAGCGGTGTTGACGCAGATCACCACCGTCGGCGCGAAGTGAGGTGGGCTAGGATGAGAGCCATGAGCGAAACTCAACTGCTCTCTGTGGCGCTCACCACGGTACCGACGATGGTCGTCGTACTCATCGGAATCCTGATTAATAACGCCCGCTTGAATGACGTACACTCCCGCCTGGGGGATGTCAAAGAAACTTTGCGCGCAGAAATGAAAGCCGTCGAAGCGAATATGGAAAAGAACCACTCCGAAATGCTCCACCGCTTCGGCGACCTCGACACCCGCCTCAGCCGCATTGAAAACAGCCTCGGCATGAACCGCGGTTAAATCATCTCAATTTCCAGCCGATTCAGCCACATCGCGCTTTGCCCGCGCGCCATCGCGCAACTTTGGCCTACTTTATAGGCAGGAGTTCATGCGCTCTTCCGCCGCGTTGGACGTCACGTCGGACGATACCGGCCCCTCGCCGTTGCGGGCTAAAGAAACGGACTTCGAGCGGGGTCGAAGTAAAACTCTATGCTAAAGGGCCGGCCCGATAAATCGTTTCACCAGATCATTGACAGGATTACCGAGAGGGGATTGACTTCTCTGTCCCAAGGCGGCCACAAGACTTGGCGAAGGCTCGATCACCGACCCGCCGCGTGGAGAGAGCGGTCTGTCCCCTTCGGTCCACGAACGAAGCGCATCTCGACGCCCGAAATTCTGATAGGTTGTTTCCGATGACCCCGCAGACCATCCTCGAAGGCCTCGCCTTCCCCGAGTGCCCCCGCTGGCACGACAACGCGCTGTTCTTCTCCGACATGCACGCGGGCGCCGTCTGGCGTATCGACGCCCAAGGTGTATCCACGAAGGTTCTGGACTTGCCCGCTTTCCCCGGCGGACTCGGCTGGCTCTCCGACGGGACTCTCCAAGTCGTCTCCATGCGGGATCGCTGCCTGATGCGCAGGGCCCCGAACGGCCTCACCGTCCTGGCCGACCTCAGCGCCCTCGCCCCCGGCTTTACCAACGACATGGTGATGGATCACCTGGGCCGCGCTTACGTGGGCAACTTCGGTTTCGATCTCAACGGCGGCGAATCGCCCAAGCCGACGGTTTTGATCTGCGTCGACCCCGGCGGCTCAGCCCGCATCGTGGCCGAAAACATGATGTTCCCTAACGGAGCTGTGATCACGCCGGACAATCGCACGTTCATCATCGCGGAAACGTTCGCCGGCCGGCTCACCGCGTTCGATATTCTCCCCAATGGAGATCTCATCAACCGCAGGGTCTTCGCCGAAATTCCAGGAGTCTTCGCCGACGGCATCTGCCTTGATGCCGAAGACGGAATCTGGGCCGCGTGCGCCAGCGAAGATCGCATCATTCGCGTCATCGAAGGCGGCAAGATCACCAAAGACATTCCTCTTCCCGGCCGCCGCTCCTACGCCTGTATGCTCGGCGGCGCGGACCGGCGCGATCTCTACATCTGCACCGCCGAGGATCATCTGCCAGACAGGACCATCCATACCCGCAAGGGCCGCATCGAGGTGGTTCGCGTCGATGTCCCGGGAGCCGGCCTGCCGTGAGAACGCTCACCCTCACGCTGCTGATCTTTCCCTTGTTCGCGCAGGACACGGTCTACCGGCCCGACGGGGAAACGCTACCCGGACCTCCGAGTCCCGCCGCGTTCCGCGAATGGCTGGCCGACATCGTGCACTGGCGCAATGAGCGGCTCATCCGCATGGGCTACGACGGAGCCCAATACCAGCGCCCTGAACTCAAGTGGTCGCAATCGAATTTCGTTCAGCCGCAGATGATGGTGGAGGATCGATATTTTTACGACCCCGTCCAGCGCCGCTATACAGTCGACCGCTATCTCGACGATCTCGACCGCCGCTACGGAGGTATCGACAGCGTGCTCATATGGCCCGTCTATCCCAACATCGGCATCGACTCGCGCAGCCAGTACGACCTCATCCGCGATCTGCCCGGAGGCATCGCCGGAATCCACGCCATGATCGACGATTTTCACCGGCGCGGCGTCAAAGTATTTTTCCCCGTCATGCCGTGGGACCAGGGCACGAACGACCCAGGCATGCCGAACGCCCAAGCCACCGCGCGGCTGCTCGCGGAAATCGGCGCCGATGGCGTCAACGGGGACACGTTTTCGGGCATTCCCCGCGCCTACCGCGACGCCTCCGACGCAACATCGCGGCCGCTTGTCCTCGAACCCGAAGGCCAGCTCGAAGCCGACGAGATGCTCGCCTGGAACAACCAGAGCTGGGGCTACTGGAAGTACTCGGCAATTCCAGGCGTCAGCCGCTACAAATGGCTGGAGCCTCGCCACATGGTGAACATCTGCCGCCGCTGGGCTCGCGACCACACGGACGATCTGCAGCACGCCTTCTTTAACGGCGTCGGTTTCGAGAGTTGGGAAAACATCTGGGGCATCTGGAACGGGCTTACGCCGCGCGATGCCGAGGCGCTTCGCCGCATCGCGATGATTGAGCGCCATTACGCGTCATTCCTCACAAGCCCTGCGTGGGAGCCGCACACGCCCGTGCTCCAGACTGGCGTCTACGCGAGCAAATTCCCCGCAAATGGCGCGATTTTGTGGACCTTCGTCAATCGCAATGAGTACGCCGTCATCGGCCCGCAAATCGATGCGCCCGCCGGCTATCGTTACTTCGATCTGTGGCACGGCGTCGAACTTCACGCCGAACACTCGCGCCTCAGTTTTGAAATGGAACCCAACGGCTACGGCGCGATCCTCGTCGCGAAGGACGCCGATGCAGCTTTCCTCACCCGCATGCACGCGTTCAAACCACTGGCCGACTTTTCCCGTGAATGGCGAGCGATGCCCCAGCGCATCGTCGAGATTCCTCGCGCGGCTTCGACGCAACACGACGGCATGATCCATGTCCCCGCAGGCGAGTTTGACTTTAACGTCTCTGGCATTGAGATCGAAGGCGGCAACAGCGACGGCGTCGACGTACAGTATCCCTGGGAGCCCTCCGCACGCCGCCATCATCTGCATCCCATGCACATCGATTCGTTCTGGATCGACCGCACGCTGGTCACCAACGCGCAGTTCGCCGCGTTTCTGAGAGCCACCGGCTACCATCCCGCGGACGATCACAACTTTTTGCGCGATTGGAAAGACGGTAAGTATCCCGGCGGTGGGGCCAACAAGCCGGTCACCTGGGTGAGTCTTGAAGATGCCCGCGCGTACGCAAGGTGGGCCGGCAAAAGGCTTCCGCACGAGTGGGAGTGGCAATACGCCGCGCAGGGCACCGACGGCCGCTTGTATCCCTGGGGTTCGGACTGGCGCCCCTCCGCCGTTCCTACGGTAGATCGCGGCCGAACCATGCGGCCTCCCGACGATGTCGCCACGCACCCGCAAGGAGCCAGCGCGCTCGGCGTTCAGGACCTCGTCGGCACGCTCTGGCAGTGGACCGACGAGTATCAGGACGAGCGCACCCGCGCGGGGATTCTTCGCGGAGGCAGCTATTATCAGCCTGAAGGCTCTCATTGGTATTTTCCGCAAACTTACAAGCTGAACGAACACGGCAAGTATCTTCTGATGAGCGACGGCAAGGACCGCTCCGCCGGCATCGGCTTCCGCTGCGTCGCCGACGAATGACGTATCCTGGCAGACAAACTTATGTTTACCCGTCGAAGCTTTCTCACGGCGCTGGGCGCGGCCGCGGCCCTTCGTGGCACGACGCTCAAACCGGACCTGATCCTGTTCAACGGAAACATCCACACCATGGACCCGTCGAATCCGCACGCCCAATCGGTCGCGATCCTCGGTGGGAAATTCTTCGCCGTGGGGAGCAACGAAGAAGTCGCAAACCTGACCGGCGTCTCGCGTGTCGACCTTGGCGGACGCACCGTCGTGCCCGGTTTCATTGACGCTCATCTGCACACGGCGTCGTCGGGACTGCGGCTTCTTAAAGAAGTCAACTGCGACCTGCGCTCCATCGCCGCGATCCAAGCCGCACTTCGCGAGCGCGCCGCCAAAACGCCGAAGGGCCAATGGGTGGTCGGCTTCATGTACGACGACACCAAGACCACTGAAGGCCGCCCGCTGACCAAAGCCGACCTCGACGCGGCCGTACCCGATCATCCCGTGTTGGTGAATCATCGCGGCGGTCATACCAACTACGTCAACTCCAAGGCGATGGAGATCGCCGACGTGAACGAATCCACACCCGATCCCCCGGGAGGTCGTTTCCAGCGTGGTCCCAACGGCAAGCTCACCGGACGCATTGAGGAACAGGCCAGCAATCGTTTCCGCGCGAAAATTCCCACCGCCGCCACGCGCGCCGACCGCCGCGATGGCGTCAAGCTCATTTCAAAGATGCTGGTCAAGAGTGGCATCACATCGGTTGACGATCCGCAGGGCTCAACCGACGACCTGATGGCGTATCAGGACGCCTACGACGCGGGCGAGCTCAGCGTCCGCGTCTACCAGTTCCTCAGCTCGAATTTCGTTCCGCGCATGCTGGCCGCTGGCGTCAAGACTGGCCTCGGCAACGAATGGGTGCGCGTCGGCGCGATGAAGATGGTGGCCGACGGCTCCATCTCCGAACGCACGGCCTGGGTTTCCGAGCCATACGTCGGGCGCCCCAGCGATCATGGCATTCAGGTTCGAACCGAGGATCAGTTGTACAATGACGCCAAGCCCGCCTTCGACGCCGGCTGGCAGATCGGCACGCACGCCAACGGCGATCTGGCCATCGATCTGGTCCTCCGCGTCTACGCGCGGCTGCAAAAAGAGAATCCGCGCCCCGACCCGCGCCTGCGCATCGAGCACTGCACTGTCATCAATCCCGACCTGGTCCGCCGCATCAAGGCCCAGGGTGTGATCCCGACGCCGTTTTCCAGCTACGTTTACTATCACGGCGAAAAGATGCGCGAGTACGGCGCCGAGCGGCTCAACTGGATGTTCGCGCTCCGCAGCTTTCTCGACGCGGGCATTCCCGCCACTATGTCCTCCGACTATGGGCCCGGGCCCTACGAGCCCATGATGTTCCTGCAATCGGCCGTCACGCGCACCGATATCAAGGGCAACCTCTGGGGCCCGAAGCAGCGCATCACCGTGCAGGAGGCCCTTCGCGTGGCCACCATGCATGGCGCCTACGCGTCGTTTGACGAGAAGGTGAAAGGGTCCATCGAAGCGGGAAAACTAGCCGACCTCACCGTGCTCGCACGCGATCCCCTCAGAGAGGACCCGTCTACGCTGGTCACGATCCCCATCGAGCGCACGATGGTCGGGGGCAGGTGGATGTACGAGGCTTGAAACACCGCCAATCCTCTGCGATCCACGCTACACTAGCCTCTTATGCTCACTCGCAGGCACTTTCTCGCCGCTTCCACGGCCGCCTTCGCCGCGAACCTGTTTGGCGAGCCTCAGGGCTCGAAGACGCCTCCCGCCGATCTGGAAAAACTCGGCGCGGTGGCTCTGCGCGAGGCCAAGAAATACAAGGCCACCTATTGCGACATCCGCATCGTCCGCCTGCGGGATCAGCGCATCGGCCTGCGCATCCAGGCAGATCGCGGCACGGGCAAGAACGTAAGTGTGCCGAACGTCGGCGAGGATTCCACCTTCGGCTTCGGCGTTCGCGTGATCGTCAACGGAGCCTGGGGCTTCGCCGCCTCGCCCGTGGTTACGCCGGAAGAGATCGCGCGCATCACCGGCGAGGCAGTGATCGTCGCCAAGGCGAACGCGAGCATCCAGCCCAAGCCCGTGCAGCTTGCGCCGGTCAAAGCCTACCGCGATGTCTGGGTCACGCCGCACGAAAAAGATCCGTTCAAAGTGTCGATGGAGGAAAAGATCGACCTGCTACAGCGCGTTTGCGCCGAGATCAAGAAGAACCAGCGCGTGCAGAGCGGCAGTGCGAACATCAACTTCCGCACTGAAGACAAGTACTTCGCGTCGTCCGAGGGCTCATCCATCCAGCAGTTGATCATTCAGATCTACGGCTCCGCGGCGGCCACCGCCGTCGATCGCCAGGCCGGCACCTCCGCCACGCGCAACTACACGCCGACGCAAGCTTCCGCCGGCTGGGAATATGTTCCCGAGATGAACCTCGAAGAGAACGCCATGCGTCTGCGCGAGGAGGTGATCGAGCACCTGAACGCGCCTCCGGTGAAACCCGGCAAGAAAGACCTGCTGCTGATGCCAAACCACCTGATGCTGACGATTCATGAAAGCGTCGCGCATCCCACCGAGCTTGACCGCGCCCTCGGCTATGAGGCCAATTACGCGGGAACCAGCTACATCACGCCGGATAAAATCGGCAAGCGCATCGCAAGCGATCATTGCACGTTCGTCGGCGACCGCACGCAGGCCCGCGGCCTGGGCACTTGCGGCTACGACGACGACGGCGTGAAAACCAGCGAGTTCACCATCATCGATAAAGGCATTTTTCGCAACTACCAGACCACGCGCGAGCAGGCTCATCTGGTGGGCGACAAGGAATCGCACGGCTGCTGCCAGGCGGATTCCTGGGCGACGGTTCCGTTCCAGCGCATGCCGAACGTTTGGCTGAAGCCGGGCCCGAAGGAGACCACGCTCGAAGACCTGATCGCCGGCATCGACGACGGCGTGCTGATCGACGGTCGCGGCAGCTACTCCATCGATCAGCAGCGTTACAACTTCCAGTTCGGCGGCGACGCGTTCTGGGAAATCAAGGGCGGCAAGAAGCGCGGCATGATTTCGCGCGTTTCGTATCAAGCCCGCACCCCCGACTTCTGGCAAGCCTGCGACGGCACCGCCGGGCCGTCCTATTGGCGCCAATTCGGCACCACGGGCGACGCAAAGGGCGAACCCACGCAGATCAATTCCATCAGCCACGGCTGCTCCCCCACGCGCTTCCGCGGCATTGACGTCATCTTAACGGACTAATACATGCTCACTCAGGACGAAGCTCAAAAACTCGCACAGAAAGTTCTCGGGATGTCGTCGTTTCCCGAATGCCAGGTGACCATCACCGCGCAGGAACAGGCGTATACGCGATTCGCCAATAACGGCATCACCACCGCGTCCTTCGCGCTGCGGCACAACGTGAATATCGTCACCACGCGCGACGCCCGCACCGGATCGTATGCCACCAATGATCTGGACGACGATTCGCTCCGTGCCGCGGTGAAAAAAGCCGAGGAACTGGCTTCCATCTCGCCTCCCAATCCGGAGCGGCTCAGCCCCGTAGGCCCACAGAAATTCCCCAAGGTGTTCGATTACGACGAGCGCACCGCCAACGCGCGCTCGCCGGAGATGATCCCGCACGTAAAGACAATCATCGACGCCGCGATGAAGCAGGGGCTCGTTGCTGCGGGACTGGTTGAGCGCTCGCATCGCATCACGGCCATCGCCAATAACGCCGGGCTGTTCGGATATCACAATTCAAGCGACGCGCAGCTCACCACGACGATTCGCATGGCTGACGGCTCCAGCTCCGGGTGGGCGGGTGCGCCCTCGATGAAACTCGCGGAGATCGACAGCGCTCACCTGGCCTCGACGGCCATCGAAAAGTGCAAGCGCTGGAAGAATCCGCAGAAACTCCCGCCGGGCAACTACACCGTGGTGCTGGAACCGACAGCCACCGGCGATCTGGTTCGACTGATGACCGGAGGCTTCTCCGCTCGCGCCACCGAAGAAGGCCGCACCTTCTTGTCGAAGCGTGGAGGCGGAACTCTGCTCGGCGAAAAAATGTTCCCCGAATCGGTGACGCTGCGCACTGATCCCTTCGATCCTCGCCAACCGTCGTCGCCATGGACTGGAGACTGGCTGCCCGCGCAGGCATTGACGTATATCGACAAGGGCGTGGTCGCCAATCTCGGCTACGATCGCTACTGGGCGGAGAAGACGGGCAAGCAGCCAAACGGCGGCTCGGGCGGAGGTCGCGGCGGCGGAGGAGGTTTCGGCGGAGGAGGCTCGCTGATCATGGAAGGAACCGAGACGCCTCTTGAAAAGCTGATCGCGTCCGTGGATCGCGGTCTGCTCGTCACTCACTTCTGGTACATCCGCGGCGTGAGCCAGCAGACGCTGCAAAACACCGGCCTCACCCGCGACGGGCTCTTCCTGATTGAGAACGGCAAGATCACCACGCCGATCATGAATTTCCGCTTCAACGAAAGCCCGGTCCGTTTGCTGAAAAACACGAAAATGATCGGCCAAGCCGCCCGCGTGCGCGGTTTAGAAGGCGGCATGATGATCTCGCCTGCGATCGTGGCGACGGATTTTCCGCTAACGTCGATCTCAGACGCCATTTGATTCTTGATACCCGGCGTGGCGCACGCCCGTGGCGTGCCGCGTCGAGACTCGTCTCGACGCCTGTGAGAACTTTAGACTCGCCACCGAACTAATCAAGCATGACGCGCCGCAGACTGCCGCACATCTATCCGGAAGGCGCAGCACTGTTCGCCACCTTCCACCTCCACGGAAGCCTCCCGCACCATCTGAGCCCGCCAGCGCCCCTTAAATCGGGGGAAGCATTCGTCTGGCTGGATCGGCAGATAGACAACCCCAGAAGCGGTCCGCTCTTTCTGAAGAGGCCAGAAATCGCACAAATCGTTGTCGAATCCATTCAAAGAGGCGCGGAACTTGGTCACTATCAACTGGCCGCATACATAGTGATGGCGAATCATGTTCACCTGCTGATCCGCCCTTTGATCGACCCCTCCCGCCGCCTCCGTTCCTTAAAGGGGGCGTCAGCCCGCGAAGCGAACATCGCATTAGGCCGCACCGGCCAGCCTTTTTGGCAAAAAGAATCCTACGATCACTGGGTACGGAATGACGACGAGTTCTTCAGGATCCGCGCGTATATCGAGAACAATCCCGTGAAAGCCGGGCTTGTGCGGACACCTGCGGAATTTCGCTGGTCTTCGGCATGCATCGAGACGAGTCTCGATGCGGCACGCACGAGTGCGTGCGCCACGTCAGGCTAACCGTTGCAGATCAACAACTCGAAAGACTGCCTCAAGGTCAATGCTGGGGTAGAGCACTCCCCAGAGCAACTCCCACCGAGGGTAGCCAACGCGCCGAGTCAAGCGAAGAAAATGGCAAACGCCAAACGACGCATGATCACCGATTCTTATGGCACCAGCCCAATCGACTTCACAATCAACGCCAACTCCCGCTTATCTTTATCTGTCGGTGCCAGCGCCTTATCCGTCGTAAATTCCACCGTCACCACATCGGACCCGAGCGCCGACGCGGGCACATCCTTCGTGTACGTATAATCCCCCGCTGCCGAATATGTTTCGGGAGCGACTGCCGTTCCGTTCACCGTCGCGTTGACCGTAATCGGACCCAGCGGCTTCACCACCGCCTCGTGCAGCGTGAACACCATCTGCAACTTCGCGCCGTTCTGAGCCGCGCCAGCAGGGGGCCTCAGCACCACGGAGAATTTCGATGTGCTCCAGCGCCAGGCATCCGCCTCGACGTTTGAAAATCCGCGCACCAGTTGCGCCGAATCGGCGGGATCGGCCACGTTGACCACGCTCGCCAGGCCGTCCTCGCGAGCCTTGATTTTCTTCTTGCGACGGCACCCCGTCGACCCAAATGCAACAAACGTCAGCAGCACGAACGCCGCCATCAATCTCCGCACTTTTCCACCTCGACTAAGCAACTGTAAAATGTCGGCCCGCCGCCGATGTCCGTCAGCCTCTCCGACGTCAACGCATTTGCGCTGCGGCCGTCCGCCGATCGCTTCGCCCAGCGCACGGCGGGCGCGCGAACTACGCCTCGCCCGACGACTCCATCCACCTCGGCCGTCAACAGCAGGCTTCCTCGATCGTTGAACGCGCGCACCAGATCTCCCGACGAAATTCCGCGCGCCGCCGCGTCTTCGGGCGTCATGTGCAGCACCGACGTCTGCTTGTCCACCGCGTCGCGATTGCCGAATGTCGAATTCATGCTGTCATCGTTCTTCGACGAAACAAATTCCAGCGGATATTTCTTCCGAAGTGCCGCGTTTCCGAACCGCGACTCCACCGGAGGCGCGTAATCCGGCACATCCAGTTCGCATTTGCCCGACGCGGTGCCGAACCCGCCTTCGGCGAACGGCAGGAACGGCGAAGGAACGTTCAGGCGCACCGAATGCTCGCGCTCCAGCCGCTCCAGCGTGATTCCCTCCAAAAACGGATGCCCCGACGCCAGCATCGCCCGGATCATGTCATCTTCGGAATCCCGGAAACAGGCATCTTCGAAGCCCATGCGCAGGGCCAGCGCGCGAAACACGTCGACGTTTGACCGAGCCTCGCCCGGAGCGTTTACCACTGGCCTCGCGAGCTGCAAATGGTAGTGCCCATATGCGAGATACACATCGGTGTGCTCCAGGAACGTGGTCGCTGGCAGCAGAATATCGGCATAATCCGCAGTGTCCGTCTGGAATTGTTCCAGCACCACTGTGAACAGATCGTCGCGCTTCAGGCCCTTGAGAACGCGATTCTGATCAGGCGCGATAGCCGCCGGATTGGAGTTATAAACCACCATCGCCTTCACGGGAGGATTGTCCAGCGCGCTCAGCGCGGAGGCCAGTTCCGACATGTTCACCGTACGCGCTGGAGGCCCAATATGAGGCATCTCCAGCGCCTTGCGGTCGAACTGAAACGCCTGACTCGTGGATAACTGCAAGCCTCCGCCGACCTCTTTCCACGATCCGGTGAGTGCGGGCAGAGCCGTGATCGTGCGCACGGCCGTGCCTCCGCGCTCGCTGCGCTGCAGGCCGTAATTCGCGCGAATCACTGCGGGCTTGATCGTCGCGTACTCGCGTGCCAGGGCGATGATCTCTTCTTTCGCGATCCCGGTCAGTGCGGCGACCCGTTCCGGATCATACGCGCGCGCTTTCTCGGCCAGCGCGTCGAAGCCGTTGGTGAAGCGCGCGATGTAATCGGCGTCGTGGAGCTTCTCGCCAACGATCACGTGGATCAGCCCGAAGGCCAGCGCCTGGTCGCTGCCAGGGTTCACGCGCAGATGCTGGTCGGCCACCGCCGCCGTGCGCGTCCGCACCGGGTCAATCACGATCAGCTTTGCGCCGTTGCGTCTCGCCTCGACGATGAAGGGCCACAGGTGGACGCTTGTCCCATGAATATTCGCGCCCCAGGCGATAATCAGCTTGGCTTTGGAAAACTGCTCCGGCTCCGTGCCGTAGCGATACCCGAGCGTCGCTGTCAGCCCCGCGCTGCCCGCGGCCGAGCAGATCGTCCGGTCAAGCCGGCTCGCACCCAGGCGATGAAAAAAACGCCGGTCCATGCCGTTGCCGTTGAGCAGGCCCATCGTGCCCGCGTAACTGTAGGGCAGAATCGCCTCGGGCCCGAACTCACCCGCGAGTGCCTTCAGCCTCGCCGCGATCGTATCGAGCGCTTCATCCCATCCGATGCGCGCGAATCGGCCCTCGCCCTTGTTCCCGATGCGTTTCTGTGGATAGAGCAAGCGGTGGGGAGAATATTCGCGCTCCAGATACCGCGCGACCTTGCCGCACAAAAATCCGCGCGTGACGGGATGATCGGGATTGCCGCGCAGCCTGCTCGCGACGCCGTTTTCGACGTTCACCAAAAGGGAGCAGGTGTCCGGACAATCCAAGGCGCAAACGGAATGGCGGGTCTCCACTCATACAGAATAACGGAACCGCTGTGACAGGCGAAACCGCCCGTCCTACCGCTCCGAACAATCGAAAAGATTTGGTAGGGCAGGCGGTTGCGCCTGCCGGCCTTGGTATTTTAAATGGAGCATGCAAACCAGGCAACTCGGCAACAGCGATCTTCACGTTACTCCATTGGGCGTCGGCGCGTGGGCCATGGGAGGCGCCGGATGGGCCTTTTCCTGGGGCCCTCAGGACGATAACGACTCCATCGCTGCCATCCGCGCCGCGGTCGACGCGGGTATCAACTGGATCGACACCGCCGCCGTGTACGGTCTCGGCCACTCCGAGGAGGTTGTTGCCCGAGCCATCGCGGGCCTTTCACCGAAGCCATACATCTTCACCAAGTGCGCGCGCTGCTGGGACGCCGACGGTAACATCCTCAAGCGCCTGAAGCGCGATTCGGTCTTCGCCGAATGCGAGACGAGCCTGAAGCGCCTCAAAGTGGATCGCATCGATCTGTATCAAATCCATTGGCCGGAGCCGGATGAGGATGTCGAAGAAGGCTGGGAAGCGATGGTGCGCCTGAAAGAGCAGGGCAAGGTGCGAAACATCGGCGTGTCTAATTTTAACGTCTCGCAACTGGAGCGCATTTCCAGAATCGCCCCGCCGGCGTCGCTCCAGCCGCCCTATTCGCTGATTTCTCCGGAGATCGAGGAGTCGATTCTGCCTTACTGTGGCGCGAACAATATCGGCGTGATCGTCTATTCGCCCATGCGAAACGGCCTGCTGAGTGGCACGATGACCAAGGAGCGGGTCGAGAATCTGCCCGAGGACGACGTCCGCCGCCGGATGCCTCCGTTCCAGGAGCCGAACCTGAGCCGCAATCTGGCACTGGTGGAAAAGCTGCGCGCGATCGGAAATCGCCACGGAAGGACTCCCGGCGAGGTCGCCATCGCCTGGACACTCCGGAGGCCCGAGGTAACCGCCGCCATCGTCGGCTTGCGCAACGCTGGTCAGCTGGCCGGGGTCATCGGCGCGGCGGATTTCCGCCTGAGTTCCGCTGAGCTAGCTGAAATAACTTCTTGAAAATTCTCTTTTTCTTCGCCTATAATGGGTCCATGGCACTCACCAAACGGCAAAAGGAGTTTTTGGACTTTCTGGCCGGCTTTCTCGAGAAGCGCGGCTATAGTCCCAGCTACGAGGAGATTGCCGAGGGGCTGGATCTGGCCTCTCTCGCCACCGTGCACAAGCACATCATGGCTTTGGAATCCAAGCATTACGTCAAGCGTGGATTCAACCAGAGCCGATCGCTCGAAATCGCCCCCAAGTACTATGAGGAACAGAGGCAGCACCGTCAGATGCCCGCCTCGGTGGAGGTTCCCCTGCTGGGCCGCATCGCCGCTGGTTCGCCGGTGGAGGCGATTGCGGGGCAGGACACGCTGAATTTCGCCGATTTTGCGGGCGACCCGGGCACTTATGCGCTCCAGGTCCGCGGCGAATCGATGATCGAGGACCACATCTGCGACGGGGACTTCGTTCTGATTGAGAAGGCCAGCGAGGCTCGCGATGGAGACATCGTGGTGGCCTTGGTCGACGGTGTGGAGACCACCCTGAAGCGGTTCTATCGCGAGGATGGCGGCCGCGTCCGGCTGCAGCCGGCGAATTCGTCGATGCAGCCGATCTACGTGAACCGGGACGCGCTGCAGATCCAGGGCAAACTGCTAGCCGTTTTGCGGAAATACTGAATCCCTACAAGTCGGCTAGTGCCTCCACCGGGGAGATCCGCGTGGCGCGTTGAGATGGCAGCAGACAGGCGATCAGCGAGACCGCGCCGATGATGCCTGCAGCCGCTGCAAGGGTCGCCATATGAAGAGCAGGCACCTGAAACAGAAGAGTCTGCATGGCTCGGCCGATCAGCCACGCTCCGATGACTCCGAGGATGGTGCCGGCGATCAGCAAACGCAGGGCGATTCCAAGAAACTGGCTGCGTATCTGCGCCGGCTGCGCCCCCAGAGCCATTCGCACACCGATCTCGCGGCGCCGCTGCGCCACGGCATAACTCAGGACGCCGTAGGTTCCAACCCCGACCAGGAGTACCGCGATCAGCGAGAAAATGGCTGCAAGCAAAGCCGGTGTGCGCTGCGCCACAAGGCTATCTGCGATACGGGTATCCATCGACCTGAGATCGTTCACCGGCAACTCGCGGTCGATTTGCCGGACGACTTTTTGCAGTCCCTGGCCGAGCGATTCCGGCTGCAGGCTGGTGCGGACAACAATGAAAAGGCGGTCGTCGCCGCTCAAGCCGTAAGGATAGTAGATCGCTCCCTGGGCCGTCTCGTCCGTCAGTCCCGCTTGTTTCGCGGCGCCGACCACGCCGACCACGGTGAACGATTGCGCATCGGTAGTCGCTTCGCTGCCTTCGAACAGGTGTTGGCCAAGAGCGCTGGTGTGCGGCCAGTAATACCGCGCGAAGTCCTCGTCCACGACGCAGACGCGCGTTGACCGGCGCGAATCGTCCGCCGTGAGGAAACGTCCTTCGCGCAGGGAGAAGCCCATGGCGGCGAAGTAGTCGCCATCGACACCATAAGAGTAATGTCCCCGGGGCGATTCGCCCGGCTGGCGAACGTGGCCCACCACCGTGGCGGCGCTCTTTCCGATGCTGCCGCTCAAGGGCACATTGTTGACCGCTCCGGCGGCTAAAACTCCGGGCTGGCGCGCGAGCTCATTCAACAGCCTCTCATTGAATGCCAGCCGAGCTGGCCAGTTCCGGTATCTGTTCCACGGCACCGAGATTTGGCCCGACAGAACATGGTCCGACCGAAAGCCCGGAGAGACTGCCATCGCCCGCTCCAGACTGAGCCCCAGCAGACCCGCTCCGCTCAAAAGAACCATTGCCATCGCGATCTGCGCCACGATAAAGCCATGGCGCAGGCTTTGGGCGGCGCGGCTGGACGTTCCGCCCCGGGTCTCCGATTGGATCGCGGTCGTCAGATTGCCTCGCAAGTTGAACCACGCGATGGGCGCCGCGAGCGCAAGCCCCATCGCGGCGGCTCCCAGAACCGCGATGCACGCCAAGCGAAAGTCCATTGCGATGTGACTCCCCAGCGGCAAACGATCGACAGCCAGGACGCTCAGGAGCCGGATGCCGCCGGCTCCGGCGGCGAGCCCGAGGAGGCCTCCGGCCAAAGCGAGCAGAGTGGTCTCGACAATCGCCTCGCTCACCACGTGCAGCCGGCTGGCGCCGAGCGCCTGCCGGACAGCGATTTCCTTCGAACGGCTGCTGGCCCGGATCAGGAGCAGGTTCGTCAGGTTGACCGCGCCGATCAGCAACAGAGCGAAAGCGCCCGCCTGCATCCACAACAGGGCAGGACGGATGGATCGAACCTGGTCCGCGTGCAGGGGCGCCACCACGGAGCGAAAGCCGGCGTCGGCAATCATTTTCGCCTCGGGATCGTTCGCTTCCAGCGTGACATTCTGCGCGTCGATCTGGGCCTGCGCCTGCGCCAGGGTCTGGCCTGGCTTCAGGCGGGCAATCATGTGCCTGGAATTCCCGCCCGAATGCCTCTCCGCGGAACCACGATCTTGGGGCCGCGACGAAAAGGGGAAGTACAAGCGCGCCTCCGAGGAGAGGAATCGGAAGCCGGGAGCCAGAACCCCCACAACCGCGTAGCTCAGCCCGTTCACGCGAAGCTGCCTGCCAATGACGTGGGGGTCGGCGCCGAAATGCTGCCGCCAGTAGGCGTCGGTGAGAATCACGACTTTGTCGGCTTGCACCGAGGTCTCTTCCTCCGTGAAGCTGCGCCCAATGTACGGACCCGTCCCTAGCGTCGCCAAAAACTCCGGGGACACTCGCGCGATGGGCTCGCGTTCCGTCGTGCCAGCCTCGCCAACGACCGCCGTGCCGTCGGAATAGAGGGCGACGTCGGAGAAGGCGGGAATCTGGCCTCGGCGTTCGTAGTAGTTGGCAACCGAGGAGCCGTCACGGTCGACGCCGGCTTTGGGATATGTATTGAAGATGGTGACTAGGCGGCCCGCCTCAGGAAACGGCAGGGGGCGGAGCAGGATGGAGTCCACCACCGCGAAGATCGTCAGGTTCGCGCCAAGGCAGACGGCGAGGGTAACCAGGGCAGTTGCGGTAAATCTGGGTGTCTTGCACAGCAACCGCACAGCGTGGCGCAGTTGCCTGACCAGCTCGTCGAATGGGCGGAGCCCGCGAGCTTCGCGGCACTCTTCCTGTGCGCTGCTCAGGCTGCCGAACTCGATCCGGGCACGCCGCCCGGCTTCCGCGGGAGATACTCCGGAGCGCACCAGCTCGTCTGTATATTGCTCGATGTGAAACCGCAACTCCTCGGTCATACCCTGTTCGAAATCACGCCGGGACCTGATCACGCGCGAAAGGGAGCGAAGGCGCCTTAGCACGTCACGCCTCCTCCGGCGCCGTGCTGAGGGCCGCGGTGATCGCCGACGCCAGCCGATTCCACCCGGCCGTTTCCTCCCGCAGGCGACGCCGTCCCAAGGCGGTTAACGTGTAATACTTCGCCCGGCGATTATTCTCGCTCAGACCCCATTCGGCGGCGATCAGATCCTGATGCTCTAATCGGTAAAGCGCCGGATACAAGGACCCTTGGGGAATCTCCAGCGCATCGCCTGAAATCTGCTGGATACGCTGCAACACGCCGTATCCATGGCGCGGTTTCAACGACACGGCCTTCAGAATCAGCATGTCGAGAGTACCCGGCAACAGCTCGGCGGTCTTAGCCATGATCGCGTCCCCCTAGTCTAACTAGGAGTATATCCGAACTCTCCTAGTTTGACAAGGGGAGACACCAGGTGGGGCGGCCGACGCCCTCGTCGGCATATGGCTCGCCGATTGCCGTACTAAGGGGTCTGGCTGGCCGGTTTGAGGAAATATTGAGAAGAGGGGGCGCAGCGGCCCCTCTCCCTTCGGTTACTTCTGCACGTGATGGCAGCACGGGCAAGTGCACGTCGGCGTATCGCAGCACGTGCACGCATAGACCGCCGCGCTGGCCATCATCGTAAGGGCAAGCACCATTCCAAATAACTTCATCATAACAATTCTCCTTTTTGAAAAAATCTAAAACTGTGTCTTCGGGCGTGAAACCGCAAAGACACGGCTAGATCCGGAGAATTCTGTTGACCAGCAGCAGGTCGCTGCCGTCCTCAACGACTATCGGAGTGCCGGTGGGCGCGAAGTTCTGCGTATGCGGAACAAATGCTGCCGCCTGCACCGGAAGCGCGGCAACCGGAGCCGGCAGATTGCCGGTGGTTGCGCTGTCGAACACGTCGTACGGGCACTTAATGCTCGCGCTGGTGTCCGGCTTATGGTGGGGGCAGCAAGGATGGGCTGGAGCCGAGGCCAACACGCATCCCAGAGGCATCCCCAGGAGCAGAACCGCCAGCGCCACCGACACTCCGAATCTCATACTGCCCTCAGTATAAGGCGAGCCGGGCTCTTCGCGTATAGTTTTAAGACACTAGGTAGGGCGGACCCCCGGGTCCGCAGCCGACGCCCTCGTCGGCGTTTGGCGCAGCCGGGCCAGGCTAGTTTTGGATTGACACGCGTTCAGCGCTTGCTGGAGATGCGGTCCCCGTCGATCCCATAGGCCATGGAAATGAGGATTTCCAGGGTGACACTTCTGGCCGTGAACGTCGCGGCTCCGGGAGGGCTGATGGAGAACCCGACACTGCCCGGCGGCGTTTGCCGGACAGAAGCGACCTCGAAGGCAGACTGTGCCGCGACGAGCGCACTTATGAAGAAAAAGCAGGCGAGCTTCATATGGGGATCCCGATCCGCCACAGCCCGAACGCGATGGCCTGGCGCAGATAGACCCATTCCTGCCGCCAGCCGTGACGCGGCACGGTTGGCCTGGGCGAGCCGTATACATTGATGCCCTGAAACTGAAGCATCCTCTTCACACGATAAATGTGATACCCGTCGCTCACCACGATACAGGAGTGCAGATTCATGCGCTGCATGATCTCCGCCGCGGCGATGGTGCTGTGGACGGTCGTTTCGCCTTCGGATTCGACGATGATCGCTTCCGAGGGGACGCCGTGGCGGCTCAGATATGCGCGTCCCACTTCGCCTTCGGTGAACCGCGGGTCCTTACCCTTGCCCCCCGTGGTGAGGATGCGCGGGGCCAAGCCCTGGCGGTAGAGAACCAGTGCGTGATTGAGGCGGGCTTCGAGGATCGGCGAGGGCCGCCCGCGGTACTCGGCCGCGCCCAGCACGAGAATCACGTCGGCAGGCTGAGCCTCCTCCAGATCTGACTGCCGGCGGATGTCTCCAGCCACCGAAAACAGGCTCCACACCAGCCCGATCGCCGCGGCGAGCGTCAGTCCAACGGCGATCCTGATGAGGCTCTGCTTCATGTACGCTAAGCTGACATTGTAATTGAACGCAATGGAAGTCCTGACCAGCGACAAGAATCCGCTTCTGAAGCAGGTGCGCCGCGCCTCGCAGAAAGGCTCGCTGACGGACGACGGTTTCGCCGTCGCCGAGGGTTTTCATCTGCTGGAAGAGGCGATCAAGAGCCGAGCCCAAATAGGGGCCGTCATCGTGGCGCAATCGGTGAAGACGGCCATCGAATCGCATGTAAGGGGCCTGAAGATTCGCGTGCTGACGGTGCGCGACGCGGATTTCCAGGCGTTGGCGTCGACGGAAACGCCACAGGGCGTGGTAGCGCTGGTGAAACCCCCGGCCTGGACGCTGGATGAGCTGCTGCGCGGGAAGGCCCTGGTCGCGGTGCTCGACGGCATTCAGGATCCGGGCAACGCGGGCGCGATTCTACGCGCAGCCGAGGCGTTCGGTGCGACAGGCGCGGCGTTCTTAAAAGGCTCGGTGAGTCCGTACAATCCGAAATGCATGCGCGCGTCCGCCGGGTCGATTTTCAGGCTGCCGGTGGCTCCGGCGATGGATGAGTCGCTGCTGATGGCCTCGCTCGCCAGTAAGCGAATCGCATTGTACGCCGCCATGCCTCGCGCGGAACTGCAGATTTCCGCGGCCAACTTCAAACGAAGCTGTGCCATTCTGATCGGCAGCGAGGGCAGGGGAGTGCGCGACGCCCTCTCCGCGCGCGCCGTGGCCCTGCGAATCCCGACATCGAACGTCGAGTCGTTGAACGCGGCCGTCGCGGCAGGTATCTTGTTCTATGAAGCTTGTCGGCAGAGGAGCGCATGAGCCTATTCGATTCCGCGCCCTTAGAATCGATGGACAATTCGAAGCGTCCGCTGGCGGAGCGCATGCGCCCGGAGACGTTCGAAGATTTCGTCGGCCAGCAGCATATTCTCGGCCCCGGCAAGCCTCTGCGCGTGCAGATTGAGCGCGACCAGTTGCAGTCGCTGATCCTGTGGGGACCGCCGGGCGTCGGCAAGACTACGCTGGCGCGGCTCATCGCGCGGTTGACCAAGGCTGACTTTATTCCGTTCAGCGCCGTGCTGGCCGGGATCAAAGAAATCAAGGCCGTAATGGCCGATTCAGAGCGCGCTCGCAAACTGGGCCGCCGGACCGTGGTGTTCGTAGATGAAATTCACCGCTTCAACAAAGCGCAGCAGGACGCGTTTCTGCCGTATGTAGAGCGGGGCGACATCATCCTGATCGGCGCAACGACCGAGAATCCATCGTTTGAAGTGAACTCGGCGCTGCTGTCGCGGGCCAAAGTGTACGCGTTGCGCGCGCTGTCGATGGATGAGATCGTCTTGTTGCTCGAGCGCGCACTGAAGACGATGGAGCTTTCGGCGACGCGGGAACTTCTGGAGCAAATTGCAATTTACGCTAATGGCGACGCGAGAACGGCGTACAACATCCTGGAACTGGCCTCGGCCGTCGCGCGCGATGGCGTTCTGGAGCAGGAAGCCGTGGAATCGGTGATCGAGCGCAAGGTGCTGCTCTATGACAAATCGGGCGAAGAGCACTTCAACCTGATTTCGGCGCTTCATAAGAGCATTCGATCCTCCGATCCGGACGCGGCGCTGTACTGGCTGGCGCGGATGCTGGAGGCGGGTGAGGATCGTTTATATATTGCGCGGCGGCTTGTGCGGATGGCAGTGGAGGATATAGGCCTGGCCGATCCTCGCGCGCTGGAGCAAGCCATTGCGGCGCAGCAGGCCGCTCATTTCTTGGGAATGCCGGAGGGCGATCAGGCGCTGGCGCAGGTGGCGATCTACCTGGCGATCGCGCCGAAGTCGGACGCGGCGTACCGGGCGCTGAACGCCGCCATGGAGACGGTGGAGAAATCGCCCGCCGAGCCGGTGCCCATGCAGCTCCGCAATGCGCCGACGAAGGCGATGAAGCAGTGGGGCTACGGCGCGGGGTATCAGCATGCGCATCAGTTCGAGGATGCCATCAATACGATGGAGTGCCTGCCGGAGTCTCTCCGCGGCACGAGGTTTTATGAGCCGACTGATCGCGGAGTGGAGCAGAGGATCGCCGCGAGGCTCGAGGAGTTGAGGCGGAAGAGGCAGGAGCCAGGAGTCGGGAGCCATGAGCCAGGCCGCCCAGAGGGCGGCTGCCGCTGAATCACGCCGAAGAGTTTCGCTTTGGCCACCGGTTGTAGCCAGTGGCCGGATCATTGGACTTCAAGAGGAATATGAACTCGAGTTCTTTCCGAGTCACTTCAGCATCCGTGGCTTCCTCCGATTCCCAAAGTATTTCTTTTCGAATCGCGAAGTCTCGTCGCTGCTCCCTTGTGAAGTCGGCTGCGATGAGGGCATTGTTGGCGCTCCCGAAATAGTTGATGCTATCCGTGCGATCCTGGCCGATATAGATCTTGCCGTTAGGATAGGTGACTTTGTAGATGACCTTCAAACCCCATTCTACGGCAACAGGGTCGCGCGAGCCGTTTCCGAATCGCGCTTGAGATACCCAAAATTCTGGCTACTGGCTTCCGGCTAATGGCTCCTGCTTTTTCCCCTACTTCCTCGCCGTGACCGTGACCTCCATGTGTGCGCCGCCGGCCAAGGCCGTGACGCCGACCGTCGTGCGGGTCGGCCGAGGCTCGGGGAAATTCTTGATGTAGACGGCGTTCATGCGGGGAAACAAGGTCATGTCGGTCAAATACACCTGCACGGAGACCGCGTCCGAAAAATCCATGCCGCCGGCTTTCAGGATTTCGTGGATGTTATCGAAGCAAAGCTGGACCTCATCTTCAAACTTCTCTGGTACTTTCCCGGTCTTCAGATCCGCTCCGGTTGAACCCGAAACATAGAGCGTATCGCCTACCAAGATCCCTGCGCTAAAGGGCCTACCCGTGGGAAAGTCCTTGGGAGTTACAGCTTTTTTCTTGATTCCGGCACTATAGGCTAGGCCGAGCCCGCACAGGACCAGTACGAAGGTCACACCGAGGAAAAGTTTTTTTCGCATGCGAGCCATGATAGCTCAGATAGGAAGAAAGAGTGGGCCTTCGGGTACGAGGGTACCGGCATGAAATGGGCCTCGTACGCTATTGCAGCTACAGGGGGAAACGGGCAAACTCGGAGTGTCATAAGACGGAGTTTTGAACCGCTTCTGGCACAAGAGGAAGAATAGGGTGAATCACCTACACGACAACGCGCAAGCCGACCGCCGCCATTCGGATCGCTTTCCGATTGAGCGTGAAGTGCGGTATCGAGTCTTGAACAAACGCAGCAACGAAGAGTCTGGAGCGGGCAAGACCCTGAACATCTCCAGCTCCGGCGTGCTCTTCACGACCGAGCACCTACTGTTACCAGGACGCCGCATGGAGCTTGCCATCAGCTGGCCCGCGCAATTGAACAATAAATGCGCGCTCAAGTTGGTGGCGCGCGGCCGGGTGGTTCGATTTGAAGGTGGCCGCGCCGCCATTGAGATCCAACACTACGAATTCCGCACCCAGGCCAGCATGCCTACCGCGGCGTCGGCCGGACTGAGCCTGCTGAACAACTAAATCGACTTTCTCCTTGCGCGCGCCGGGCCTCATCGGAGCGTCCGGCGCGCGTCTCCTTTTCCTGTATCCTTAAATTAAATGCAGCGGCCCAACGGGGGTTCGATCGTCATCGGGAAGCACGGATGGCGCCATGTCTCCTTCCATGTGTTTCCCTCGGAAGATAAGCTTGCCGCGAAAGTGAACGTCAGCAACGGGCATTGGAGCGGCATGTGCGATACGGCATTCCTGCGGGGGGAACTGCACCAGTTTGCGCAGGATATCGAAAAGCTTCATGCGGACACGAAGGGGCAAGCCGTGCTGGCCCAGCGCCTGACGCCGAACATCGACATGACTGTTACGGGCGATGGGAAAGGACACTACACGGCAGCGGGCTCCGTGCGCGACGATTTCGCGCACTCCAATTACATCGCTTTCGACTTTGCGCTCGATCCGAACGAGCTGCCCATCATCGTCGAGGCACTGCGCGCTGCCGAACGGTTGTAACCTAGTAGTTGAACGCAATGGGATCTTTGTATGCACGATGGATGATGGATTGGGAGAATCGTCTGTGCTTTCGCGCCACCAATCGAATTGTCCGGCCGTTTGACTGGGGACTGGAGTGGACCGGCGAATGGCCGGTGACGACGCAGAATCCACTCAATGGCCATGGCCCGGGCGAATATTTGAAGGTGTTGAACGAGGCCGTCCTCGAATCGAGTGACGAATTCTTCTCCTACAAGCCGCCCTCCGATTTTGAGCTGGAGGGCAATATTCTGCGCTTCAGCAGCCCGGTGAATACGCCGTATCCGGAAAACAACATCGTCCACGGGCAGTGGTATCCGGCCAAACACAAGCCGGGCAAGCGAAAGGTGGCGGTGCTGGTGCTGCCGCATTGGAACGCCTCGGTTGGCCAGCACGGAGCGCTGTGCGCGGGCATGGCGAAGCTGGGCATGTCGGCCCTACGCGTCAGCCTGCCGTATCACGATTACCGGATGCCGGCAGAGCTGGAGCGCGCCGATTACGCCGTATCGGCCAACGTCGCGCGGACGATCGACGCGACGCGTCAGGCCGTGATCGACGTGCGCGCCTGCATCGACTGGCTGGAGCAGCAGGGGTATGAAAGCATCGGGATCTGCGGGACCAGCCTCGGGTCCTGCTACGCGTTCCTGGCGAGCACGCATGATACGCGGCTGCGGGTGAACGTGTTCAACCACTGCTCGACGTATTTCGCCGACGTGGTGTGGGAAGGCCTGTCCACGCAACACATCCGCCAGAGCCTGGAATCGGCCGTGACCATCGAGCAGCTACGGGACGCCTGGATGGCGATCAGCCCGCCGCACTACTTCGACCGTTACGCGGCTCTGGGCAAGAAGACGCTGTTCATTTACGCCAAGTACGACACGACGTTTCCAGTGCGGTTTTCCGAGCAGGTGATCGAGAGGGCGCGGGAGATCGGCTTCGATCACAAGGTGGTCGTGCTGCCGTGCGGGCACTACACGCTCGGCGAGACGCCGTTTAAGTTTATGGACGGCTATCACATCTGCAATTTTCTCAAGAGGAATTTGTAACATGAGCCGAGTTGAAGAACTTGAGAGCGCGATTGAACAGCTGAGTCCGGGAGAGTTCTTAGAACTCGCGCGCTGGGTGCGGGAACTCGACCAACGGCGGTGGGACGAGAAACTCGACCGCGACGCTGCCGCAGGTAAGCTGGATTACTTGCGGGAAGAGGCTAGACCCGGCGAAGACGGATTTCCCAAGAATCGGCCTTGAGGTCTCGCGGAACGCGGCGGTTCTGGCGTTTGCTCAGAGCCTTGCCTGAGAATATTCAACGCCTGGCTGAGAAGAATTATCTCCTGTGGCGGACCTCTCCCAACCATCCTTCGTTGCAGTTTCGGCGGCTGCAGGGGCGCGATGATCTGTTCACGATCTTGAGACGGACAACGTGACGTGGGTGTGGATCGGGACGCACGCTGAGTATGACAAGCTGGTCAGTTAGCTCTAGCGACTCAACAAAATCGTGACGCCGGGCCCGGAGCCGCTGTTATTCGTCACGACGATGTCTTCTTTCCCGTCACCGTTCAGATCGCCTACCGCGAGGCCGGCCCATCCCGTGGGAACGTCGATGGCGGATGACTGATACCCTCCGCTGGAGCCGAGAAACACGATCAGCTTGTTGTTCTGCGCGCAGGAGACGACGATGTCGCGCAGGCCATCTCCGTTGATATCGCCGATGGCCACGCGGTCGGGACCGCGGCACCCGGCAAGCGAAAACGGCGAGCCCGGCATCGTGCGAAATGCTCCTTTGCCGTCGCCCAAGAGGACCGTCAAGCCGAGTTGCCTGGGGTCACGGATGTCGCGATCGTAAGGAATGACTGCCAGGTCGAGGTTGCCGTCTTTGTCGAGATCGTCCACGGCGACGGCCCAGGGGAAAACGCCTGCGGGAAACGTCGCGCTTTGGAACCCTCCCTTGCCGTCATTTAAGAGAATGGAAACGGTGTTTTCGTCGAGGTTTGTGGTCACCACATCGGGCTTGCCGTCGCGATTGAAGTCCCCCGAGCGCACCCGCTGGTAGGGGCGCTTGCCGGTTGGGAACGCCTTGCCGGAGCCGATCAGGTTTCCTGCCCCATCGCCCGCGAGGAGGCGGATCTGGTTGCGTCCCCAATCGTCGGTGACCACGTCGAGCTTGCCATCGCCCGTGAAATCCGCTGCCGCGAGGCCGTGCACGTGCGGATGCGAATCGACGGTGAACGGCGAATGCGGCGAGGGCTTGAACCCGCCCTTGCCGTCGCCCAGCAGGATGGTGATCAACGGCGTTTCGGTGTTGGCGATGGCCACGTCGAGATTGCCGTCGCCGTTGAAGTCGCCCAGCGCGAGGTCGTTGGGAGACTGCCCGGTGGGGCAGGGCTCGCCGGGAGCGGGATGAAAGTGGCCGCGACCGTCGCCGAGCAGGACCGTCAGCGTGCGTCCGGTGGTGTTGGCGATGAGGATGTCGGGATGGCCGTCATGATTGACGTCAGCGATGGCGACGGAGCCCGGGCCTTGGCCGGCGGACAGAGGGATGCGGTCAAAGGGCAAGTCCGCGGAGAGAAATAACCCGGCTACGAGCGCAGTCAACTGCATCGTGACCTCCTAGGACAAGGACGCGATTCGGATAGAAAGTGTTAACGGCGATCTTGTGGGGCGGGCTATTTAGCCGGCAGCCTGCTTTCAGCAGGCTCCAGCGCTTGACCGGAGGAAATCCTCGGGCCTCTCCACCGTCCCGGCCTTAACGGGGTTGTTTTCAATGATCTTCGAATGCGTCTGAACTCTTCGTCGGACCTGACGAGATGATCGTCGCTCTCTCCGAGAACGGTTGGCCGGTTCGTCTGAGAAACAGAGCTACAGACACAGCATTGGCGGAGGAACCCACTGAAAACCGGGAAAGGAAACCTCAACGGAATTAAGTCCTGCCGCCACTCCGGAGACGACAAAGTGCCCGCTTGAGTCTGTCTTAACTTCCTCCGAACCGTTCACGACAACTTTGGCTCCCGCAATCGACGCGCCAGCCGGATCGATCACGGAACCACTAATGCTCCCTGCACGGGCCAAGAGTGCGACTGAGGCAAGGAGCACAGCGGACTTCATCAAAACACCTCGAGCAGCCTCTTGTAGGTCGTCTCCAGATCCTCCGGCAGCACCCGCGTTTCGGCGATGGTGGTCATGAAGTTCGCGTCACCCGGCCAGCGGGGCAGGACGTGCATGTGGATATGGCCGGCGACGCCCGCGCCCGCGGCTTCGCCGATGTTCAGGCCCATGTTGAAACCCGCCGCGTTGTAGACTTTCTTGAGCGCGATCTCGGCGCGCTGGGCCAGCAGCATCATCTCCTTGAGCGCGGCCGGGCCTGACTCCGCCAGCGTGGCGACGTGCTGATACGGCGCGATCATCAGGTGGCCGCTGGTGTAGGGATACAGGTTCAGCAGAACGAAGTTATGTTCCGCGCGGTGCAGAATGTATTCACTCTTTTTGGCGCAGAAAATGCATTCGTCCGAGCGCTCCTTCGAGACGTAGCGGTAGCGCCAAGGACTCCAGATGTGCTCCATTTACATGGGCGTGCCGTCGGGAATGATGGCGTCCGGCGTGCGGCCGTCCTCGTTCACGAGGTCTTTCAATTCCTTCGACGGCTTAAAATACGGGATGCGCTTGGCGGGAACCTCGACGCGCGCGCCCGTCTTCGGATTACGCCCAACGCGAGGCTGGCGCTGGCGCGTGCGGAAGCTGCCGAAGCCTCGGATTTCGATCTTATCGCCGCTGCGCAACGATTTCACCACACTATCGAAAATCGCCTCGACGATTACTTCCGAATCCTTGCGCGTCATTTCGACGACGCGCGAAACTTCCTCGATTAACTCAGCCTTGGTCATGTTTACCGGCCTTCCCCTTTTCCTCGAATTTGCATAGCTTCCTCGATGGTCATGGTCGCTGCGGCGGCCTGCCGTTGATAGTCTTCCAGGCGCGTCCGCTCCTCGTCCTCGGCGACGGCGCGAAGACTCAGGCCAATCTTTTTCTCGGATTCATTCATCTTAATTATCTTAAAATCATACTCATCCCCGATGGGGAGCAGGTGCTCGCCCGCGCCCTGCTTCTCCGGCATGGCGGGGATTTCCGATTTGTGGCACAGCGCTTCCACGCCCGGCGCCAGTTCGACGAACATGCCGAATGCGGCGGCGCGGCACACGCGGCCCCTGACCAGATCGCCTACTTCATGCGACCGGAAAAAGCTCTCCCAGGCGTCCGGCTGCAGTTGCTTGACGCCGAGCGACAGACGGCGATTCGGCGCATCGATGCTCAGGATGACTGCCTGCATCATCTGGCCTTTCTTCAGCATCTCCGAGGGATGCTTGATGTGCTTGGTCCAGCTTAGATCGGAGACGTGGACCAAACCATCGACGCCGTCTTCGATTTCGACGAAGGCGCCGAAATCGGTCAGCTTGCGGACGCGGCCTTCGACCACCGAGCCGATGGAGTAGCGCTCGCCCACGGTGGTCCAAGGGTCGGCCTCGAGCTGCTTGATGCCGAGCGACACGCGGCGCTCTTTCACCTTCACCTCGAGCACCACCGCTTCCACCTGATCGCCCGACTTCACCACCTTGCTGGGGTGCTTCATGCGGCGGCTCCAGGTCATCTCGGAGATGTGGATCAAGCCCTCGACGCCTGGCTCGATCTCGACAAACGCGCCGTAATCCGTGACGCTCACCACGCGGCCCACAACGCGGCTTCCAGCGGGGAAGCGCGCGGGCAACGTCTCCCAAGGATCCGGCGTCAGCTGGCGAATGCCGAGCGAGATGCGCTCTTTTTCCTTGTCGAACTTCAGAACCTTGACCGTGATCTCGTCGCCGACGTGCACCACTTCCGACGGGTGCGTAACGCGGCCGTGCGACATATCGCTGACGTGCAGCAGCCCGTCGATGCCGCCGAGGTCGACGAAGGCTCCGTAGTCGGTGAGATTCTTCACCGTACCGGTGACAACCACCCCTTCGGCGATCACTTCGATTGCGGTATTCTTGCGCGCCTTTAATTCTTCTTCAATGGCGATTTTGCGGGAGACGACAACGTTGCCCCTGCGCCGGTTGATCTTCAGAACCTTAACGGGAATGTCCTGGTTGAGGAATTGGTCGAGGTCGTGAATCGGCCGCAGATCCACTTGCGAACCGGGCATGAACGCGGGCACGCCAACGTCCACCATCAGACCGCCCTTGGTGCGCTCGATGACGCGCCCGGAAACGAGCAATTGGTCGCGCATGGCCCGTTCGAGCGTATCCCAGACGCGCAGGCGGCTGGCTTTGGAGTTCGACAGCAGCACGTAGCCTTCGGGCTGCGGGCCGGAGCGGTCCACCATAACGTCGATCGGATCGCCCTTCTTGTACGGGACAGTGCCGTCCGGCAGGCGCACTTGCTCTATGGGAACGACGCCTTCCAGCTTGTAGCCGAAATCGACGATCAGTTCCTGAGGATTTACCTTGACGACATGGCCCTGAAGCAGCTCTCCTTCGGAGGGAGGCGCGAAGTGGCTATAGTCGTCAATGAGATGCCCGTATTCTTCCTCCGAGGGAAAGTCTACGTCCATCCCTTGTTTATCCGCGCTCGCCATGGTCCTGGACTCCGACAAACCGTTGATACGTCAGTACTTCAGAACTATACCGGACCTTGCGGGGCTTGTCAACCTAGGTAAAGGCAGGCCCGTCTTGAAATTATAGCGGGTGGGCAGCCGAAGGTGCTTGAGTTCCTGGCGAGAGCCTTGAAGTAGGAGCCTACTCGATCCGGTCAGAGTACTTCTTTTCACCCGCGGTGATAGCCAGCGTGAGACGATTCTGCGGCGGGGGCAGAGGACACGTTGCATACGGGGTGAAGGCGCAGGGCGGATTGATGGCCTTGTTGAAGTCCAGGATCACGGTGCCATCCGCGCCAGGTTCGGCGTAAAGGAAGCGGGCCGCGCCATAAGTGGATTTGTTGCTGGTTGCGTCGCGGAAGATGAAGAAGAGCCGTTTTCCTTCCCAAACTGGGTCGAGACGATACTGCTTGCCATCGCGGGTGAAGGTCGCTGAACCGGGGTTTCTCATCGGCTGCTTTACGTTGTTCTGGCTGTCGAATAGGATTGTTCTCGGCTGATCAAAAGGCGTGAACTTAGCAGTGATCTTCCACGACGGGTCGATGGGGAACCATTTCTGTCCGGTAAACGTGCGCCGCAGCTCGCTGTTGTGGTCTTTCACCCGCACCAGCAGTTCGTCGCCGCGCTTGATGAGGAAGAAACTGACGGGGCCACTACGGATGATGTCGGTGTTTGGCGTCAGGGCGTGCGCGGGCTGGCCATCGGCACGATAAGTCGCTGTGCCGTTCGAGAAAACGATCGTGCCGAGGCTCGCGGGAGCTGGAGCGGGCAGGGTAATCTCATTCGCCTCGCCGGAGCCGACACGGTTTTCGCCCTCCTTCAGACGGAACAGGCCGACCACGGTGAGCCAGCCGTCGTCAGCCTTGAGCTTGGCCTCGGTGCTGACCCGGTACTGCTCGACCTCGCGGATGTAGTTAGGATCGGAGGCGAAGGCGGATGCGGCAAGGGCGAGGGCAAGAATGTTCATCAGGCGATTTTTTGCGGCATCAGGGCCGAAGCTTGATGATACGCGATAATCCGGTCGGCGACGCCAGCTTTTGAGAGGCCCATGTTCTTACTTTGGGTGGAGATCCAGGCGTGGGCCGCGGAGGCCGTCATTCCGCGGCGGGCGACAAGCAAACCTTCGGCTCGTTGGATGAGCTTTCGCTCGGCCAGGTCGCGTTCCATGGCGGAGATCTCCTGCTTGAGTTCGGCTGTGCGCCCAGCGAGGCGGAGGCGGGCCAGGAGCATGCCGAGCTGCTCTCCCACGAAGTCCGCAATCCGGCGCGGGGCATCGCCCTGGAATGAACCCGAGGCGAACAGAAGAGTGAGTTTGCCCAGGCTTCGGCCAGCGTCACGCAAATCGACCGTGTACAGGGACCGGTAGGGCTGGGGCAGCGATTCCAGCCTCTGGAAGGCGTCCGGCGCGTGATCCAGGAAGACTCCTTTTCCTCCAAAGGCGCGCTCCAGCAGCAGAGCGATCTGTTCCATGGCATGAAGGAAGTCCTGGCGTCCGTTAACGATTTCGCTAATGCGGAACAACACATCTTGCTCAGTCATAAAACTCCTAAAATGATAGATTAAAGTAGAGAACTTACAAGAAAAACTACAAGAGGTTAACAACATCGGTTGAGGCGGCACATATACAGCATAAGAGCAGTATAGCGGGCGTTTTCGCTAATGTCAAGTAAGTCTATTGACAAAGAGGTCATATCGCTCTCGCCCTCGACCTGTCCCACGGGTGTAAGCTGGTAGGTTCCACCAAAAAAGGATCCTATGGAAATCACCAAAATTATTGCACGAGAGATTTTAGACAGCCGCGGAAATCCCACGGTTGAGGCAGATGTTTATCTGGCCGACGGGAGCATGGGGCGCGCCGCGGTTCCTTCTGGCGCATCGACGGGTGAGCACGAGGCCGTCGAGCTTCGGGACGGCGACAAGAGCCGCTACTTGGGCAAGGGCACGCTCAAGGCGGTGAAGAATATCGACGAGCATATTGCTCCGGCGCTGCTCGGCCAGGATGCCGAGCTCCAGGCGTCGATCGACCACCAGATGATCAAGCTGGATGGCACGCCGAATAAAGGCAATTTGGGCGCGAACGCGATTCTGGCTGTTTCGATGGCTGTGGCGCGCGCCGCGGCCGATTCGCAGCAGACTCCTTTGTACCGTTATCTGGGAGGCGTTTCCGCGTCGGTTCTGCCGGTGCCGATGATGAACATCCTGAACGGCGGCGCGCACGCGGACAACTCGGTCGATCCGCAGGAATTCATGATCATGCCCTACGGCGCAGAAAAGTTTTCCGAAGCTCTGCGCTGGGGCGCGGAAATTTTCCACACACTGAAGGGTGTGCTGAAAAAGAAGGGCTATTCGACGTCGGTGGGAGACGAGGGGGGGTTCGCGCCGAACTTGAAGTCCAACGTGGAAGCGCTTGAAGTGGTTCTGGAAGCCATCACCAAGGCAGGCTACACGCCCGGCGATCAGGTGGGCATCGCGCTTGATCCGGCGGCCAGCGAGTTTTACGACGCGGACAAGAAGAAATACGTGTTCAAGAAGTCGGATAAGAGCGAGCGCACGTCGGCTCAAATGGTGGAGTTCTGGTCGGACTGGGTGAGGCAGTACCCCATCGTCTCGATTGAAGACGGCATGGCCGAGGACGATTGGGAAGGCTGGAAGCTGATGAGCGACGCGCTGGGCAAGAAGATTCAGATCGTGGGCGACGACTTGTTCGTCACCAACGTGACCAGGCTCGCGCAGGGCATCGAGAAGGGCATCGCCAATTCGATCCTGATCAAGGTGAACCAGATCGGATCGCTTACCGAGACGCTGGACGCGATCAAGATGGCGACGGACGCGGGATATACGTCGGTGATTTCGCACCGCTCAGGCGAGACCGAGGACGCGTTCATTGCGGACCTGGCGGTAGCGACGGGTGTCGGGCAGATCAAGACCGGTTCGGCGAGCCGTACGGACCGCATTGCGAAGTACAACGAGCTGCTGCGGATCGAGCAGGAATTGGGCTCCAGCGCGAGGTTCCCGGGACGGAAGGCGTTCAAACAGAAATGATGAGCCCATTGATGAACGGCCGGCCTCTGATTTTGACCATCCTGGATGGTTGGGGATATTCCCCGGCCATCGAGGGCAACGCAATTATGGCGGCGCATAAACCAAATTATGACCGTCTGTTACGCGACTTTCCTAATACGTTGGTTCATACCTCTGGACCATTCGTCGGGCTGCCGGAGGGGCAGATGGGCAACAGCGAAGTGGGCCATCTGAACATTGGCGCAGGGCGCATTTTATTGATGGACGTGATGCGCATCGACAAGATGATCGCGACGGGCGAATTTTTCCGTGATCCGACATTACTCGCCTCGATGAAGCATGCCAAGACCCGGCGGCTGCACATCATGGGCCTGGTGAGCGACGGCGGCGTCCATTCGATGAACACGCACCTTTATGCGCTGCTTGAAATGGCCAAGCGCGAGGGAGTGACCGACGTGTGCGTCCACTGTTTTATGGACGGACGCGATACACCTCCGAATAGCGGCGCCGGTTATCTTGAAGCGCTTCAGCAGCAGATCCGAAATATCGGCGTGGGCCGCATCGCGACGATCGCGGGGCGGTATTACGCCATGGATCGCGACAAGCGCTGGGAGCGGATTGAGAAGGCTCGCGAGGCCATGGTCGATGGCAAGGGGGAAAAGGCGACCGATCCGGTGGCGGCGGCGAAGCGCTCCTACGAAAAAGGCGTGACCGACGAGTTTATCGAGCCGGTGGTGATCGTCGATGAGAGGCTGGAACCGGTAGGGCGGATTCGCGCAGAGGACGCCTGTATCTTTTTCAACTATCGGGCGGACCGCGGGCGCGAGATGTCTCAGAAGCTTACCGAGTCAGATCTGAAGCTTCACTACACCACCATGACGCAGTACGACAAGGCGCTGACGTGCCCGTTCGTACTGTCCAAAGAGTTGCCGACGCATATTCTGGCGAACGTCATGGCGGACTTGAATTGGAAGAACCTGAGAGTCGCGGAGACCGAAAAGTACGCCCACGTGACGTATTTCTTCAACGGAGGAAACGAGAAGCCCTACGCAGGAGAGGAGCGGGAAATGGTCCCGTCTCCGAAGGTGGCGACCTACGACTTAATGCCTCAGATGAGTGCGGAGGGCATCAGCGATGTGGTGGAAAAGGCCATCGAGAAGCGCGATTTTGACGTAATCGTGATGAACTTCGCCAACGCTGACATGGTAGGGCATTCGGGCAAGATGGAGGCCACGGTGAAGGCGGTCGAGTGCGTCGATGCGCAACTGGGGCGGATTTACAATGCCCTGAAGCGCAAGGGCGGACGGTGGATTATCACCGCGGATCACGGCAACGCGGAGATGATGATCGATCCGGTGACGAAGGGTCCGCACACGTATCACACGACGAATCCCGTTCCGTTCATCGTCGTGGACGAAGAACGCAGGCCGCTGAAGCAGAACGGCTCCCTGCAGGACATCGCACCGACGATGCTCGGGCTGTTCGGCGTGCCGCAACCGGCCGAGATGACGGGCCGCGATCTGACCAAGGGGTAACTCGATGAACGTGGACGCGGTGGTCGGCTGCTCCTCAGTCTTTGCCGAACCTGGCTGGTTGAAATTACGGACGGCGACGGGTGCGGTGCGGACGATTCCGTGGGACACAGTAAAGCTGGCCGGGATGGGCGGGAATCACGAAGGACACATGAAACTGGAGCGCGTGACGGAGAAGGTGACGCCCTTTTTCGCATCGCACGATTCACTGTGGATCATCATCGAGGACCGGTCGCTGGCGCAGGTGATGATCGAAAAAACAGGTCCGAAGCGCGACGAGGTTTTGGCGGCGTTCGCGCGATATTTGGGCGAGCGCTGGCGCGGGGATTCTCTCACGATGAAGGATCTGACCGAGGAGATGTTCAAGCTGCCGGCGGCGGTGAACATGCCGGGGCCGGGGCAGATGCCGATGATTGTGATGTGGATCGCGATTGGCCTGGGGGTGCTGGCGTCGGTGTTAGCGATGGTGCTGATGCGCCAGTGAGTTGTCGAGGGAACAGGCGTCGACACGAGTGTCGACGCAGCACGCACGAGTGCGTGCGCCACGCTAACGGGCGGTGAGCTTCGGCCAGGCGATCTCGAAGCCCTGGGCGACAATCGATTTTTGAAAATCGGCGAGGAGCTTTGCGTCGTTGCGGATGCGGCGGGGCGTCTGTTTGGTCTTGAGGGCATGCGCGGCGAGTGCTCCAGCGGCTTCTCCGATGTTCCACTCCACCGGGTGAAGGCGGTAACAGCCGTTGGTGATGTGCGTCACGCCGAGATTCTTGCAGGCGGGAAGAAGGTTTTCGACGCGGCGGGGAATCAGCGAACCTAGGGGGATCTGAAACGGCATCGAGCTGATATCGATGTAGTTGTCGCCACCGGTCGACGGGTGCAGATCGATGCGATAGCTGCCGACGCCGACCGAATCGGAAAATTCGGGCGAGGCCTTGTTGACGTGCTGTTCGAGCACGGTGAACTCCGCGCGGATACGTCGGGATTCTCGAATGTATGGAGCTTTGGCGAGGCCGTCTTCGGTGCCCATGACGTCGGGCCGGAGGCGCAGGCCTTTGTAGCCCTGGTCGGTTTGCAGCCAGTAGAGCAGGGAAAGGCTCAACTGGCGGGCGCGTTCAAGATTCTTCGCGGCTTCGGACATCGGAACGTCGATGAGAGGGCCGAGCCAGTAATCGTTTTGCGGCCAGTTGACCAACGTTATATCGCTTTGGAAGGCACCCGGCAGGAAATTTTCGCGATGCGCGATGCGGCGGTAGATCCAGGCGGTTTCGAATGGAAATACGCGCGGCTGGAGGGTCTGCGGATTCGGCGGCGACCAGCTAAGCAGCTTACCGGGCCACTCAGGCGTGACCTGCGGGACATAATCGCGCCAGAAATCGTACTCCGAGGGCTTGTCGATGGTGTGATCCTCGCCGGGAAGGTGATCCATGGCGAAACAGACGGTGAGGGACTGGATGTTCGAAGAAGAGGCGATCTCAGCGGCGTGAGGCTCGCCTGTTTCGGTGCGCGATTCGGCGCCGACCACATATTCGACGCGGGCAAGCGGCAGCAGGTCGCCTTGTTCGGTGGCGTCGAGGAAATAGGGCGCGGTGATGGTGCGGGCGATGCCCGAGTCGCTGCGGACGCTGACGGATTTCACATGATCGCGATCGGCGACGGCGGCCATCGGCTTGTGGCGGAGGAGCAGCGTCAGCATACCCGAGCTGGCGTAGGGCGCGAGCATCGCTTCGAGGACGGCAAGAGACACCTTCGGCTCATGCGTGAGGCGCGAAACGGAGCCGTCGCCGGGGTTTAGATTCGGGCGATGGCGTGCGTCTTCGGTGAGCGGGTAATGGTCGCGATAATACTGGCGGACGGCGTTGCGGTAGTCGCGATAGGCGCGTGTGCAGCCGAACTGCTCGATCCAGGGATGCTCGTCGGGAGGGACGCCCTGCGAGGTGAGTTGGCCTCCGATCCAATCGGTTTCCTCGGTGAGGATGACGCGCAGGCCGTTGCGCAGGGCAGCGAGCGCGGCGGCGCATCCACCGACGCTGGCGCCGATGATGGCGACGTCGGCCCAAAGATCGCGCGGTGCGGCGGAGGAGATGAGGGGGGCCGCGAGGGTTGCGAAGAAGGAGCGGCGGTCCACTAGCGCCGCTCCAGCCGTTTCACCGATTCCAAGACGACCGTGCCCACGATTTCCAGGCTCTTCGGGCTCACCTTGTCCATCGTGTCGGAGTCTTTGTGCCACGGGTCGTAGTCAAAGTCAATAAGGTCGAGCGCGGGGACGCCGAGTTTGAGGAACGGCAGGTGATCGTCTTCGATTTTCTCGCCGCTATCGAGAAAATACGCCTTGTAACCCAGTTCGGCGGCGGTGTCCCAGACAAGCTTCCGGAGCGAATACGTGGAGTTTTCCTCGATCAGCAGGCCGAGGTTCTTATCGCCGACCATGTCGACGTTGATCAGGGCCTTGATGCGGGCCAGCGTGCCGTCGGCCTTCCACTTATAGGCAAGGTGGCGGCTGCCGTAGACGCTGTCGGTTTCGGTCCAGTCGTTGACAGCCTCTTCGCCGTCGAAAAAGACGACGTATACATCGTCGACGCGAGAGGTGCCGGAAAGAGCGCGCGCGAGTTCCAGCAGCAGGCCGGTGGATGAGCCTCCGTCATTGGCGCCAACAAACTTCCGGCCGGGGAAGAGCTTGGTGTCGAAGTGTCCGGTAACGACGATCGCGCGGCCACTCTTGCCGGGGAACTTGGCGATGATGTTGGTCATCGGGACGTCGCCCTTGGGTGTCTTGGCCATGAAGGGATCCTCGGTGACTTCGCACTTCCACTGGTGGAGCTGCGTGCGGATATACGCCTGCAACTGGCGATTCGCGGTGGAGCCGGAGGGGCGGGGACCGAATGCTACGGCGTCCTGCGTATATTTGAACGCGGAGGGTCCGGAGAAATCGGCTGCGTGGCAGGCGAGGGCGAAAATAGCGGCGATGAAAACGAGCCGCCTCAAAGTCCACATTTGGCCTGGGTTCAATTCGGATACGCTTACTTGTCCGGTTTGCGCGCGGAACATATATACCCCAGTGTAAAGTTTTGATGGCGGTCCAGTGGTTCGAACAAAGGCAATAGCAGCGCGGGAGGGACGAAGAAAATTGCGGCAAGGAACATCAGGGGGCCGGGGAAGAATTGTAACGCGGAGAACAGGCGCCTTGAGAGAAGGCGGAAGAATCCGCCGGCGGGACGGATAGAGGCGTCCTTCAAGCCGGCCTGGTCGAGAAGATAGGCGAGGCTGTAGCGCGTGAAGCGGAAATAGTCGTGGGGCTGCTGGTGCTCCTCCCATTCGAACGGCACGATGAGCAGCAGGCGTCCGCCGGGCGCAAGGGCGCGGGCGATCTCGCGAAGCACCAGGGCGGGATCTTTGACGTGTTCGAGAGTGACGACGTTTAGACAGGCATCGAACGACGAAGAGCGGAACGGCAGGGCGCACAGATCTCCGATGACGTCGAGGCGCGCATAATTCCATTGCGCATCGCCGATACCGAGATCCAGTCCGCAGTAGCGCTGCGACGAAAAATAATGTTTATAGTTGCCCTCGCCGGCACCGGCGTCGAGGATCGCCGCGCCTTTCGGCAACGACTCAGCGAATTCCGTTACCGCGTCCTGGATCAAGGTCTCAAAATGCAGAACGTAGCGGCGCAAAGGCCCGGGCAGGAGGTCGCGGAGGCGCTGATAGATCACGATTTTTTACGCGCTTCGACCATGACGGTGGAGCCGGCTCGGCAGGCCGCCTCGAGCAGGGTGAAGGGAATGGAGGCGACAACCAGCGCGGCGTACAGCAGGTCCTTCATCAGGCGCTGGCGTGGCGTTTCCGGAATCTGGCGCAAACGGCGCGCCATGGGATCGAGTGACGGAGCGAGGCTGGTGGCGAGTCCAGCGGGATTATCGCGCAGCGAAAAATGCTTATAGCGGAGAATTTCAAAACCGCAGGCGTCGAGCAACGTTTCGAGGTCGGAGAGGCGGAAATCGATCAGGTGCCGCGGGACGTCGATACCATTCCAGCGTTCGCCGAACAGGAGGAACTGCCAGGAAGCAGCGTTTGGGACCTGGACGATCAAGCGGCCATCGGGCCGGAGCAGTTGATGCGCGGCGTCGAGATAGCTGGCCGGATCGTAGAGATGTTCCAGGACGTGAAACATGGTGACGGCGGCACAGCTTTCCGGGGCGAATGGAGCCCGCGTCAACGTGGCGCAGACCGTGGGAACGCCGGCGCGGCGCCATGCGACGTGGGCGGCATCCAACGAAAAATCGAGGCCGATGGTGTTCTTCACGCCGCGCTCGGCCAGCATCTCGAGGAACAGGCCGCCGCCGCAGCCGACGTCGAGCACGGTGCCTTTTTCCTCGGATTCGCGCAGGGCGCGTTCGACGAAGGAGAGATGGTCGCGCAGCACGAAACGGCGGTAGGTTTGTTCGAGATGGGCGGCGCTGTCCTCTTCGGAGGTGTACCAATACGAAGGCGGATAGTATTCACGAAGTTCGAGAGGATTGGGCTGCGGGTCGAGGCGGATCAGGCGGCAGTTGCGGCACTCGACGATGCGGAAAATCTTGTTCGTGGTCCCGTAGAGGCGGTCGGTGCCGGAAAACAGCAGGCGCGATTCGCGGGAGGAGCAGGCGGGGCAGGGGTCAGGTGTGGTGATGCCGGAAGGCGTCACGTCGAATGTTCGGACAGTTCGCGCAGGGGGATCCGGTACCGGAGCAGGAGGCGGCGCACTTGTTTCGGGTTGAGGCGATGCTTTGGCCGGAACGCCCGGCGTTTGCGGATCATCGACGGGATCAGAGGCAGGGCTGAAAAGGTCCCCCGCAGTAGAGCCATAGCCGCCGTGAGTTTGCCCATTGGGCCCGAATAGCGCCGGATCTCCCCCCGGTTGCGGAGCGCCGCGATTGCGCCCGCGCCGATTCTTGCCAGATGATACGCGCCGTTTAGCCAAAGTAAATTCCAAGGAAAAAGTTTGACCACCAATAATACGCGATTGCGTTCAATCAGCGTGAGACGCTTGGCTGAGTTCAAACCCAGCGTTGCGCCCCGATGGTGGCGCACCACCGCGCCGGGTGCGTACAGGCAATTCCAACCAGCAATTCGCGCACGCAGCCCTAGCTCGGCGTCGTCGGCGTAGGCGAAAAATTCTTCGTCAAAACCGCCAACTTCATCTAGCATCGCACGACGATAGAGCGCGGCGCATCCATCGGGCCACAACGCTTCCCCCTGGCGATCGAACTGCCCGCGGTCGATTTGCCCCGCGCCGCGGCCTCGATTCTGGCCGTCGGGGTAGATCAGGTGGCCGCACTTGTCGATGATTGTGGGATCTTCCCATACCAGAATTTTCGAGGCGATCATGCCGACGTCGCTTTCGCCGACCGCGGGCTTGATTTGGATGGCAGCGAGAAGCTCGGCCAGCCAGCGTGGATCGGCCTCGGCGTCATTGTTGAGGAGCGCGAAATACTCGCCCAGCGCGGCCGCGAAGCCCTGGTTGTTGGCGGCGCAGAAGCCCCGATTGTCGCGGTTTTCGATGATCCGCAGGGGGCGGGGAAAATCGAGCGTCCGGAGCAGCTCCACGGAGCCGTCGGTAGAACCGTTGTCCACCACAATGACCTCAAAATCGGGAAACGTTTGCCGGGCGAGCGAATCCAGACAGCAGCGGAGCAATTCCTTGCGGTTCCAATTGACGACGATCACGGAAATAAGCGGGGCTGGCGGCAGGTAAATGGCTCCTGGGACTTTTTTAGCATGGCCCCTTCGGGCTAGGATTGTGATATTATCTTAATCTCTTATGACCTCCGTGGGTGAAATTCTTCGACGGGAGCGGCTGGCCCAGGGGCGTGAGATGGCGGAGATCGCGGAAGATCTTTGCATCACGCAACGGTACGTGCAGGCAATCGAAGACGACGACCTGGAAAGTCTGCCTGGAGCTTTCTTTTACAAGAGTTTTGTAAAGCAATACGCTGCACTTTTAGGGCTCGAGGAAGCGAAGATTCAGACCGGCGTCGACGAACTAACGGCCACTGCGGAACCCCTTCCCTTGCCGGGCGCTGATCCAAAGTACCATCCGGTAAGGCAGGTGGATCCGATTGTAGCGGATACCAACCGCCGGTACTTTTCCGATAAACGAGTAGGACTCCCCGTGGCGGCGCTGGCCGTGGTGCTGCTGGGCTGCTCAGGGTTCTATACCTGGTGGAACAAGGCGTCGCGCGGCGGCGGGGCTCAGGCGCGGCAGGCGGCCGCGGTTCCGGTGGTGAACGCATCGCAGCAGGCGCAACCAACGATGAACGTCACGACCGAAACCGGTCCGGACGGCGTGAATCATGTGGTGCTGAATCTTTCGGCGACCGAGACCACCTGGCTGCAGATCACCAGCGAAGGGAAACAGATCTTCTCCGGCGTTCTGGAGCCGAGCCAGACCAAGACGCTGAAGGCTTCCGATGTGGCCCGCATGCGCGTTGGCAACGCGGGCGGGCTGGAAGTGCGGTGGAACGGAAAAGCCATCGGGCCGATCGGGCCTCGCGGCCAGGTTCGTGTGGTGCTGTTCACGCCGGATAATTTTAAGATCCTGCCGCCGGCGCAGCCGCAGACGACTCTGTAAATGGGTCAGAGAGCCCCGCCCTCACGGGACGGGGCTATTGCAACTTCAATTCCCAGGTTTCAAAATCGCCATCGGTGGAGACCATCTTGAAGCCTTGCCGTTCGTAGATGCGACGGGCCGCGATCAGGATGTGGTTCGTCCAGAGCGTGATTTTTCGATAGCCCGCCTGACGCGCGAAGCGGATGCACTCTTCGACGAGCCGCTGGCCCACGCCCATGCCTCGCGCGGACGGCTCGACGTACAGCATGCGAAGCTTCGCGATGCGGTCCGTCTTCTTGACCAGTGTTACTGAGCCGATGATGTTGCCGTCCTGCTCGGCCATCCAGCACCGCTCGCGCCTGGAGTCGTAGTTCAGAATGAACTTCGCCGCGATCTGCGCCACCATGGCTTCGAACTTTTCATCCCAGCCGTATTCCTGAGCATAAAGAGCGCCGTGCCGGTGGATGATCCATCCGATGTCGCCGGGGCGGTGGGTGTGGAGCAGGTAGGGCGCGGCGGGCTTGGGTTCCAGGATATTTTCGATGTCCTGCATGGAGGCGATCAGCTTGGCTTGGCCGGCTTCGGGAAGTTGGGCGAGCATCGCCGAAGCTTGCTCGTGTGATCTGGCGTCCAGCGCCGCGAACAGCTTCCGTCCGGTTTTGGTAAGTGACAAACAGCGCTTGCGGCTGTCTGCCGGGGAAGGGCGGCGCGTGAGGTATCCCTTGCGAACGAAGCTGTCGAGGATGCGGCTGAGGTATCCGGGGTCCAGATCGAGAGCAACGGCCAGATCGGAGGCTGGCGGGCTTTCGCGGTGTGCGAGCTCGAACAGCACCCGCGCCTCGGTAAGGGAGAGAGGGCTATCGAGGAGGCCTTCATTCAAGAGGCGGAAGCGGCGGGTGTAAAAGCGGTTAAACCGGCGGACGAGCGAGGGGCGGTCCATGGTTGACAGTGTCAAGCATTTCATTGACAAAGTCAACGGTTACCAGATGTAGTCCTTCGCCTCGGCCCGGCGCTCATAGCTATCGAGGACGTGAACCACGCGGAGGCGCTTCATTCTGGTGGGTGACAGCGCGCCTATGGGGACATACAGGATCTTGCGGCCCAAATGCGCGGCGATGGATCGAAAAATGCTCCGCGGAGGTTTGGCGGCAACGTAGACGACGAAGCGCTCCACCGAGTAATCGAGCGCGGCCATCAGCAGGCGCTCCGGTTTGGTTTCGGCGAACTGGTAGTCGTCGTCAGCCCAAACATCGAACAGGCGGCGCGGCGGAAGAGTCATGAGCAGGCCGCCGTATTCGGCGCGGCCGATGCCGGGCCCGACGATGTTGTCGAACGGAAATGTCGAGTAAAACGCCATATCGGATTCATTCTGGTGCTCGCCCAGCCATGTGGTCAGATATTGGTAGCGGTCCTCGAGATCTTCGTCAAAAATGATCACGACTGCGCCGACTTCGCCGGCGAGGCGATCGGCATGGCGGACGAAAATCTTCTGCTGATGCCAGTTGCGGATGGTTTCGCGGATATCGATGCCGTCGAGCAGAGAAGTGGTGAACGGCTCGACGCGGACGCGTTCTTCGGACAACAGGGCCTTCGCCTTTTTCTTCAGGAAGCGGCCGTAGTCTTCGATTTGCAGGTCCTCGGGAGGGTAGGAGCAAATCGCGTCGCCGGTGGTTTGTTTGGCCCACTCACCGGGAGTCTTTTCGCGCTTGCGAGGCTTGATGCCCGTGGGCTTCAGCTGCTGCTTGGGGCGGGGCAGGCGGCGGCGGATGCGGAGACGCTTGGTGTTGATCCAGATTTCGGAGGCGGTGAGGCGCACAGTTTCCAGGTCGGAATGCTCGGACTGGGCCAGATAGCGATTCGCCATCTGCCAGACCTCCCAGCCGTAGTTGTCATCGATGATGGAGCGCGCGGCGACCGCGAGGTCGTAGACGTTGGCCACCAGGTCGCCGGACATGTGCGCCAGGTTGCGCGTGTAGCGGGCGATCAGGCGGCGCTGCCAGTGGGCGACCTTCTCACCGGTGGATTCGGTGTATTTCTTTTCGGCCTCGCGCATCAGGGCAAGCTGGACTTTGGGGCGGTGCAAGCGGTCCGCATCGTGCACGTCGAGTCGCGAGAACTCGTAGCGCTCCTGCAGATAGGGATATTCGACGGTGATCTCCGCCAGGCAGTCCGGATGCGGGTTCAACAATTGCACATCGAAGTGTTTGGGATGCGGCGGAGGAGGGTCCTGCGGAGCCTCCATGGAGTCGAGTAGCGGATCGAGGAGGTTCAACGAAACGACGACCACGACATTGGCGGACGGGTCGGCGCCTTGCAGCTTCCAGGCCATGGCGTTAGCGTGCGCGGTGACGTCCTCGCTGCGGGACTGGGGCCAGACGCGGTAGGCCTCGATGTATTTGTCGAGCCCGATGTGGCGGATGGCGTAGGTGTCCGGGTAGGTGTCGTGCAGGTGGGGGCGGTCCGCGGAGTCAGGCTCCAGAAAGAGGATCTCCGCGCCGATTTCGCGCGCGGAGCGGAGCGCCTCGATAAAGGGATCGGTGGGCTCGACGGGCACGTAGACCGCCGGGTTGTCGTCGTTGTTGACGTCGGGAAGATAGAGAATCACCGACATTTCCGGCAAACGTTGGAGGGCTCTCTCGTAATGCTCGGCAAGAAAGCCGGGGAGTTCGACGGCGACGATGGGCGGTTTTTCGGCCAGCAGCAGCTTGCGCAGTTCGACCGAGAATTCGACGCGCCCAGGGACTACGGGGAAGTAACGGAACCGTCCGCGTTCGAGACTTCCGGCTTTGATGTCAGATTCGAGCGACATAGCGAAGAGCTTCTTCGCCAAGGGTTTGGACGATGGCGGCGCGCAGAAGTTCGATCTGGACGGGCGAATCGGCCTGCTGGGCAAGCTTCATGGCGAAGCGGGCGATGTTGACGCCGTCGCGGGCCGTGTAGCGTTCGTCGGCGGCGTGTGCCTGCTGCAGAAAATCGGTGACATAGTTCAGGATATGGTCGTCGCCGAAGGGCAGATTCTCTTTGAGAATGGCAAACTCTTCGTGCCGCTCGGGAAAGTCGATTAGAATTTGCGGCTGCAACCGGGAGTGAATGTACTCGGGCAGATCGAAGGTGGAGGCGTCGTCGTTCATGGTCGCGACGAGCCGGAACAGGGGATGAGCCTTGATCTTGATGCCGGCGACGATCGATTCCACGTAGCGGCGATTATCGAGCAGCGGGGCGAGGCTTGCCCAGCTTTTTTCGCTCATGCGGTTTCCTTCGTCGAGGATGACGATGCCGCCCCGCAACATGGCCGTTACCAGCGGAGAAGCCACGTAGCGAAGTTTCGACTGGCCTTCGATCACCGGGGTGACGAGGAGGTCCTCGGGGCGTGTGTCGACGGTGGCTTGCAGGATGTAGACTTCGCGGCCGAGACGCTTCGCCGCCGCATAGGCCAGAGTGGTCTTGCCGACGCCGGGTTTGCCCAGCAGACGCGGGTTCATGGGCAGATCCTGGGAGTCGATGACCAGCCATGCGGCCAAGAGCTGGCGCATCACTTCCTCCTGACCCACCCAGGTGACGGAAAGCTCATCCGGGTGAGCAAGATGCAGCTGGACCCCGTCAATTTCGACGATCATGATACCTCAATGTAGCAGAACGGGCGAAGTCCTTGATATACTAAATTTTACCCAGTGGGGCTGGTGCGCCCGCGCCCTGGAGGATTGCCTTGTTCTTTCATATCCGCGATTTGGAGCTGAAGGCGCGTCCGTTCGAAGTGACGCTGGAGCCTGGCGTGATCGAATTTTTCGATCCCAAGCTACGGCAAAAGGGGACGCTGAAGGCCTCGGGCGTCGCCGAGCTGGTTTCGGACGTATTGAGCGAGGTTCGGGTGAAGGGGCATGTCTCGGTTCTGATGGATGCCGATTGCGACCGCTGCCTGGAGCCTGCGGAGTTTCCGATCGACGCCGATTTTCAGTTGTACTACCGGCCGGTGACTGACGGCTACGGCGAGGAGAGAGAGATCGACGAAGGCGAAGCGGAGATGGGCTTCTTTGAAGGCGACGGACTGAAGCTCAACGACGTTTTGCGGGAATTTGTCCTGCTGACGCTGCCGATGCAGCGGGTGTGCAGCGAGGATTGCAAGGGAATTTGTCCGGAGTGCGGTCAGAACCGGAACAAGAACAAATGCGCGTGCCAGACGGCGTCCGTGGACGACCGCTGGGCGGCGCTGAAAAAATTGAACTAGAAGGAGTCAGGAACCGGCAGCGAGAATGGATGCCGGTTTTGTGAAGAATCATGCCTAATCCGAAACGTAGACATTCCAAGCGCCGCCGTTTGGCGCGCCGCACGCACGACTCGCTCACGAAGTCCGTGCTGTCTGAGTGCCCGAGCTGTCACGAGCCGAAGCTTCCGCACCGCGTGTGCCCGCACTGCGGCAAGTACAAGGGCCGAGAAGTGATCGAGGTCGTGGAAGAGTAATTTCCTCTTCAATGCTGACGATAGCGGTAGACGCCATGGGCGGCGACCACGCCCCCAAATCGGAAGTAGAAGGCGCGATTCTTGCCGCCTCTGAACTGAACGTCGGCGTCGTGCTGGTGGGCCGGCAAGAGGTGGTCAAGAGGGAACTGCAGAAGCATCCTTCCGCAGCCGCCTTGCCGATTCGGGTCGAGCACGCCAGCGAAGTGATCACGATGGAGGACTCCGCCAAGGCGGTCCGCACCAAGCGGGACTCCTCTCTGCGGATCGCGGCGAAGCTCCTGAAGTCGGGCGAGGTGCAGGGAGTGGTGTCGGCGGGCAACACCGGCGCGGCGATGGCCACAGCTAAGATGGTGCAGGGGATGGTCCGCGGCGTGGATCGACCGGCGCTGGCCGGGGCGTTTCCCACGTTTAAAGGTACGCCCGTAGTGGTGATCGACGTCGGCGCGAACGTTGATTCGTCGGCCGAGATGCTGGCGCAGTTCGCCGTCATGGGCGAGATCTACTCGCGCATCATTTTTCACAATCCCAGCCCGCGGGTCGGCCTGTTGTCGATCGGCGAGGAAGAACACAAGGGCAACGAGCTGACGCGGTCAGTGACGCCTTTATTGAAGATGCTGCCACTGAACTTCATCGGCAACGTCGAGGGCCGGGACATTTATTCGGGTATTGCCGATGTGGTGGTGTGCGACGGGTTTATCGGCAACGTCGCGCTCAAGGTGAGCGAGGGCCTGGTGGAGATGATCCGCGACATGCTCAAGGAAGCGCTGACGGCGACGGTTACGCGCAAGGTCGGCGCGGTGCTGGCTCGCAACGCGTTTCTCGATTTTCGCAAAAGGTTAGACTATTCCGAATACGGCGGCGCGCCTCTGCTGGGCGTGAAGGGAGTCAACATCGTGTGTCATGGCCGTTCCAACGGGAACGCCATGAAGAACGCCATCCGCGTGGCGGCAGAGTTCGCCGAGGGCGGAGTTAATGAGAAAATTGAAGCGGAGCTAGCGCGAGCGACATCAGTAACTCAATGAAAGACGTAGCAAGGAGCCAGAAGCCAGTAGCCAGAATCGCGGCGCTGATCGTTCTGTCTAGCGCTGCTTGCTTCGGTGCTCTCAACCCGGTTTCCTGGACGCTTTCCTCCGGCGTTTCCAAGGCGGCGCCGGGCGCCATGATTCCGCTGCGGCTGACCGCGAAAATCGACGATGGCTGGCATATTTATTCGGTCACGACGCCACCGCCCACCATCCCTCTGAAGGTCTCCCTCGGCGATGCGCCTGCGCACGTGTTCCAGCCCGCGCCGGAAAAGAAATACGACGACGCGCTGGCGGCCAACGCCGAGTTTTACGAAAAAGAAGCGACGTTCGTGATTCCATATGAAGTGAAGAAGGATGCGGCGGCGGGGCCCTTGGAGATCGCGGCGCAGGTTCGCTACGCGGTGTGCGATTCGAAGCGCTGCCTGCCTCCGAAGACGAAAGAGGCTACGTTTATCCTGACGGTGGACGCGACGGCGTCGGCCGCGCCGTTTACGGCTCCAGCGGGATACATCGACACGGCGGCTCCGGCGGCGTCCGCTGCGCCGAAACCGGCGGCTACGAAGGCGCAAGCGGGCGGCATGGGCGTATTCTTGCTCACCGCGTTCGGCCTCGGCCTGGCCGCGATCTTTACGCCGTGCGTGTTCCCAATGATCCCGATTACGGTGTCGTTCTTCTTAAACGATCGGGGAGGGATCAGGCAGGCGATCGTGTTTTCGTTGGGAATCATCGTGCTGTTTTGCGCGCTGGGATTCGGCGTGACGGCGGCGGTTGGGCCGTTCGGTGTGGTGCAATTGGCCTCGAACCCGTGGGTGAACGGATTCATCGCCCTGGTTTTCGGGGCGTTTGCGGTCAGCCTTCTGGGCGCTTTTGAGATCACGTTGCCATCCAGCCTGCTGACGAAACTGGACGCGGCTTCGCGGCGGGGTGGGTATCTCGGCACGCTCCTGATGGGGCTGACGTTCGCATTAACCTCGTTTGCCTGCGTCGGGCCGTTCGTGGGCAGTCTTCTCGCGGCGTCGGTGCAGTTGAAGGGGTTGCAGCCCGTGCTCGGCATGGCGAGCTTCGCCACCGGGCTGGCCTTTCCGTTCTTCTTCCTGGCGGCATTTCCCGGATATCTGAAAAAGCTGCCGCGAAGCGGAGGCTGGCTGGCTCGCGTGAAGACGGTGATGGGATTCGCGCTGCTGGCCATGATGCTGAAGTATGCCAGCAACATCGACCAGGTGCTGCAATTGAACTGGCTGACGCGGGAGCGCTTCCTAGCCGGCTGGTTTGTCTTGTTCGCGATGGCGGGGTTGTACCTGCTCGGTCTGTTGCGCCTGGAAGGCGTGGAGCCGGGCGAGACGCTGGGGATTTCCCGGCTGTTGACCGCCAGCGCGATTCTGATTTTCGCATTCAGCCTGCTCCCCGGGATGTTCGGCGCGCCTCTGGGCGAACTGGACGCGTTTGTGCCGGCGGCGTCAGGCGGCGCGATCGGCGGGCGCGCGGCTGCGGATGCGGGTCCCGAGTGGATGAAGAATCAGTACCGCGAGGCGCTTGATCGCGCGCGGCGGGAAAACAAGCTGGTGCTGGTGAGCTTCACCGGCTATGCCTGCACGAACTGCCATTGGATGAAGGCCAACATGTTTCCGAAGCCGGAAATTCAAGCGGCGATGAAGGATCTGGTGCCCGTGGAGTTGTACACCGACGGCACGGACGCGGCGTCGGAAGTGAACCAGAAGGTGCAGGATGAGAAATTCGCGACCGTCGCGATCCCGTTCTATGCAATCATTGACCCGGACGAAAAGGTGATCGCGTCGTTCGACCACCGGACGACGGATACGGCCGAGTTTCTGGGCTTTCTGAAGACCCGGCCGCCCGGAACGCTGCAATCCTCGTTGTAAGCCGTAAATCTCTAAAAACCTGTAAACTAAAGAGCGTGCATCAAAAATATCCCACTGCGATGAATCGTATCTTCCTCGCGCTTTTTTCCCTTAGTCTTACCAGCCAGATTTGCTCCGCCCAAGAAGAGAAGAAGATTTCGATCGAGGCCCTTGGCGGCATTAGCCTACCCGTCGGGTCGGCGGCAAACGATCTGACGACGGGCTACAACGTCCTACTCGGAGGCGGTAGGAACTTCACTCCTTCCATCGCAGCATTTATCGAATTTCAATATGACCATTTCGGATTGACGACATCAACGTTAAAAGCGAACAACCAGCCAGCCGGGTTTGGCCGCTTCTGGACGTTCAGCGTCAGTCCACGCTATTATTTCCATCGCAATCACAAGTTAGGCGGTTATGTCACGGCGGGTGCCGGGCTTTATGCCCGGGAGATTGCGTTTACGGATCCATCGCAGATTCAGACGTATTGCGATCCATACTACGGGCATGGCTGCCAGTCATCCAGCGCGCCGATCGTCGCGTCGAATATCATTTACAAGCCCGGATTTGGCGCGGGCGGCGGCCTGACATATTCTCCATTCGCCAACCGGTTTAAGCTAGCCATCGATGTGCGGTATAACCACTATCTGTCCAGCACTGACAACTCGTTTGTGACGGCGGCGTTCGGTTTCTTGTACTAAGCGTTTCCTTCGGAGTGTGCCCGCAGGTGCTACACTGCATTTCTTGGGTATGCTTCGCTTCTTTCTTGTTTTTTCCCTTACGGTTCCCGCCTTCAGCCAGGCTCCGATCCGGGGTTTTGGCGCCGATCAATGGAAGGCTCAGCACGAGCGGGAGGAGAAAGCTCAGGCCATCCCGCAGCGCGAGCGCATGAAGATCTATATGGAGCGGATGGCGTCCAAGCCTCACCACGCCGGCTCGGCCGGATCGCGGGCGGTGGCCGAATATGCGCTGAGCCTGTTCAAAGAATGGGGCTTCGACGCGCAGATCGAAACGTTCGACGCGCTGCTGCCTTATCCGACGGCGCGCGTGCTGGAGATGACCGAGCCGGTCCGTTACCGGGCGGTGATCAAGGAGCCCGCGATCGCCGGCGACGAGGGTACCGATGACCCGAATCAGATCCCGTCGTTCAACGCCTTTTCGGGTTCAGGCGATGTCACCGCGCCCCTGGTGTACGTGAACTACGGGCTGCCAGAGGACTACGAAACGCTGGCCAAACTCGGCGTCGACGTGAAGGGCAAGATCGTCCTTGCGCGTTACGGCCGCAGCTGGCGTGGCATCAAGCCGAAGCTGGCTCAGGAAAACGGCGCGGTGGGGTGCCTGATCTACTCCGATCCAAGGGAAGACGGTTATTTCGCCGGCGACGTCTATCCTACCGGGCCGATGAGGCCGCCACAGGGAGTGCAACGGGGCAGCGTCATGGACATGCCGGTGTACCCGGGCGATCCGCTGACTCCGGGGTGGGCGTCGGTGCCGGGGGCGAAGCGCCTGAATCGCGCCGAGGCGCAGACAATCCTGAAAATTCCGGTGATGCCGATCTCCTACGGCGACGCGCAGCCTCTGCTCGAACAATTGCGCGGGCCTGTTGCCCCGGAGCCGTGGCGCGGCGCGCTGGGCATCACGTATCACACCGGGCCAGGACCTGCGGTGGTACACCTGAAGCTCGACTTCGACTGGACAAACAAGCCTGTCAACGATGTGATCGCGACGATCTGGGGCGGCGCCTATAAAGACCAGTGGATCATTTACGGCAATCATCACGACGCCTGGGTGAATGGCGCGAGCGATCCCACCAGCGGCGGCGTGTCGCTGCTCGAAACGGCGCGGGCGCTGGCGGCGCTGCACAAACAGGGCTGGCAGCCGAAGCGGACCATCCGCCTTGCGCTGTGGGACGGCGAGGAATTCGGGCTGATCGGCTCGACCGAATGGACCGAGAAGCATCAGGAGGAACTGGAGCGCAGTGCCGCGGTCTATATCAACTCCGATTCGAACGGACGCGGAAAGATCGGCACGGAAGGGTCACATACGCTCGAGGTGTTCATGCGGGAGGTGGTGCGCGACGTGAACGATCCGGTTACGCAGAAGAGTCTTCTTGATACCTCTAAAGGCGCGCAGCCGTTCCGTTTGGGAGCGCTGGGCTCGGGCTCGGACTATTCGAGCTTCATCGATCACGCGGGAGTGGCCAGCCTGAACCTTGGTTTTGGCGGCGCGGATCCAGGCGGCGTGTATCATTCGGTGTACGACACGGTGGAGTGGTTCCGCCGGTTCTCCGACGGAGAGGAGACGTATGCTCGCGCTTTGTCCCAGGTGATGGTGACGGCACTGATTCGCCTGGCCGACGCGCCGGTGCTGCCGTTTGAGTTTCAGGCCTTATCCCGCACGGTGCGCGGCTACGTGGATGAGATTCAGAAAGAAGCGCGGAAGAGCGGGGGCGCAGTGGATTTTCACGAAATCCAGGCGCAGTTGACAGGGCTGCATGACGCTTCGCAGGCCTACGATACGGAATTGAACGCGCTGATGAAGCGCGTCTCGTCGATTCCTCCGGAGAAGTTGGTGAAGGTCAACGAATCGCTGGAGCATGCCGAAAGGACTCTGCTGCTGGCCGATGGACTGCCGCATCGCGAATGGTACCGGCACCAGATCTACGCGCCAGGCTTGTACACAGGATACGGCGTCAAGACGGTGCCCGGCGTACGCGAGGCGGTGGACGCCAAGCACTGGGAAGAAGCAAATCAACAGGCGAGGCGCGTGGCGCAGGCGCTGAAGGCAATGGTCGCGCAAGTGGAAGAAGCGACGAGGCTGCTCAAGCAGGCTGGCGAATAGACTTCGTCACCGCGACGATCAGCAGCGCGCAGAGATAGAGCGCTCCGCCCACCAGAAGCGTCGCACGCAGGCCGATGTAAATCGCCAGAAAGATCGCGGCCGCGGAGCCGAGCACGCTGGCCGCGGCGTTCAGCGACCAGGCCCACCGGACGGAAGGGGCGTGGGCATGTTCGAGGCGGCGAAGGCCGCTGGGAAAGGGCATGCCCATGAGGAACGCTGCCGGCGCGATCGCCAGCACCGTGATCAGCATCTTCGCGGGAAGAGGCCAGACGGCAGCGGTTTGCGTCAAAGGCCGCGCGCCAAATGCCAGCGCCGCGACCAGAATCGCGATGGCGACGAGAACGCGCATCAGGCGCGCGTCATCGCCTTGAACGACGCGGCGGCTGAAAAAGCTGCCGGCGCCGCTCGCGACCAGCATCGAGAAGACGATGACGACCAGCGCGTACGTCGGATGGCCGAGCAGCAGGACAAACTTCTGAATCAGGGCGACCTGAATCAGGATGTAGCCCGCGCCGAGGCAGATGAAATACCAGAGAAAGCCAATGATGCCGCCCTGTTTCGGCAAGCTCGCGCCCAGCAGGAGCCGCGGGAGGATTAAGATGAGGGCTGTCGCGCTTATGCTGACGGCCAGCAGTCCAAAGAGAAGGGGCACGGCGCGATTCACCTTGAAGTCCGCACTGGTGCGGTTCGCCGTGGCGATGTAATCCCACAGATCGCGCGGTTGAACGGTGTAGAAGAAGAATGGACGGTCGTCGGCAACAGGCGAAACGTCAAACGGATAGTCGCGCCAAAAGGCGGAGGGATCGTTCGAGGTCAGCAACTGGCCGAAGGCGTTACGAGGCGCGTCCCCGGGCAGATAGACCTCATCCATGTGCGCCTCGGCGATGATCTGGCGCGCATGGGCGACGTCGGCTTCCGAGAAAGGCTTTCGCGAGATGAGCACGGTATCGAGCGCGCCCCAGCCCTGGATTTTCGCCGTATCCTCGCGCACGACCATGACGTGACGCGCCGGATCGCTCTCGCCGGCGCGCGGCAGCGCGGTCATGGCCAGCGAAAGCAGACGAAGCGACTCGCGCGGAGGATCGAAGCCCCAGCGCGTGAAGGCCAGCACGCCGTCGTCGGTCAGGTGGGACAGATAATCGGTGAAGGCGTCGGCGGTGTAGAGATTATTTTCGCTGAGCGCGAACGCACCGGCTGCGGTGGAGGCCCAGGTGTCGACCAGGGTCGCTTGCAGCACCTGATATTTTTCGTCGCTGCGGCGGACGAAGGAGCGGCCGTCCTCGACGAAGACGCGCACGCCGGGATGCGTGTAGATGTAGTGGCTTTCGGCCGCGAACTGGCCGCGCATCACGCTATTGGCGATGATGGGGTTAATCTCCACGGCGGTGATGTCGCGGCTGCCCGACGCCAGGGCCCGGGCCACATCGTAACCTCCGCCGGAGCCGATCACCAGAGCTTTCGCTCCGGGGCGAATCGCGTAAGGAAAGCCGGGGCCTTGGTGCAGAAGCTGAAACCGATCCTCGGGCTTCAGATTGTCCCAGTCGTAGGGGGAGATGCCGGTGGCGGCATCGGCGTCGATCACGATGCTCCATCCGCCGTTTGTCATGGAAACACCGATGCGGGAGATTCCATTCCAGGCGACGAACTTTTCATCCGGGAGCGCTTGCCCCTTGGCGACGTGGATATCGAGCACACGGCCTCGCCTACCGTTCACTACCATCAGGCCGACCAGGAGAAGCGCCACCAGAACCGCCATCGCCCGGTGGCGGAAGGCCTCGGCCTGATTGAACCAGATGGCGGCGGAAATCGCGAACAGGACGCCCGCCGCGATCAACGTATTGGGCCCGCCGAAGCCTTCCAGGAAAGGAATCAGCAGAAGGCAGCCGGCGGCGGCGCCGGCGAGGTCGAAAAAATAGGCGCGATCGATCCGCTCGATCGCTTCCGAGATCGCCAGCGACACGACCGTCCCGGCAAGAAAAAACGGCAGTGCCGCGGCAAAATAGACGGCGGCGAGCGTCAGGCTGCCGGGATTGGCGGATCGGGACAGAATGAACCAGAGGGACCCGACTACGCATAAGCTGTTGACAACCGCCAGCCAGCCCAACTTTACGTAAAGGCTGCCCGGGCGCGATGAAACGACGTAGGAAAACACGCCGCCCGCGCCCAGGCCGAACAGGGCAATCGAAATTGCCAGGAAGGCAAGGTGGTAGTAAAAGACGACGGAAAAAATCCGCGTGAGCGACAGCTCCAGAATCAACGTGGCCATCGTCGTGAAGCCGAGCCCCAAGTAGAGTTGGCGCCAGCGCACGGTGTCGGTTGAATGCGGAGGCGATGACGAGCTGATTCGCGACAATATTTTACTTTAGCAGCCCTCGGAGGATTTCTTCCAATTCGTGGCCGATGTTGAGGCCTATTCGAAGGTCGATGAGGGTCATCGGCGCGAGCGCGGCAAGGGGCCGGACAGGGAGTTCTTTGATAAAGACGAGCAACAGCAGCGGAGAGAGAACGCGTCCGAAGTTATACGCATCTTCCCAAACGTCGCGGCTGGATAAGAAGATGGTCGTTAACGCAAAGGCGAAGATCGCGGCAGAGACGGCGTCCCAGTCGTGCGCCAGCGCAAGTTTGGCGATGGCCGCCAGCAGCAGCACAACGCCCGCGAGCGCGAAGAAATCGAATAAAATCGCGGCCTCGCCGCGCCAACCGCCCATCGGATAGACTGCCGGACGAATAATACGATCGAGCAGCCCTTTCAATGGAATCCAGTCCAGATAATGGATCGCCTGGGACCTGAGCCTGCCCTGGTTCACATAGAGGAACCATGCGGAGGCGGGCAAGAAAGCACATCCCGTGGCAATCAAGCGGGCGAATTGTCTGCGGGAGAGCAGATAGATGGCATAGCCGGCCACGATCAGTCCTCCGGTTTCGCGCGTCAGGATGGCGGCTGCGGCAATTACTGTTGTGATCCAGATCGGACTTGAGCCGGCATACAACGCGAAGCCGACCGCGAGCGCGGCAAGCGCGACATCCGCCGTCATTCGATCCGCCGAGGTGATGGTGGCGGGAATCGCGAGGAAGGCAAGACCCCATGCGGGATGCAATGCGCGCGTCTGGGCCCAGCGCGCCAGCCAGAAGACTCCCAGAAACGTGAATCCCAGGATGACCGCGAAATAAGCGGCATGGACCCACTCGTCGCGGCCCATCGCGAGCATCCAGGCCAGCGCTGGAACCAGGATGCGCTGATAGCGAAATTTCGCGCCTCCGATGGCCTGTGCGGAACCCCGCCTCATCCAGGGATCGTGAGCGATCAGGTGAAACAGCTGCCCGTCGTAGCCCGGCGAGCCTTGAAAGAGATAAAGCCGCTCCGACCGCAGAAATTCCGGAACGGGCATGGAGGGCGAGATGCAAAACAGGCCGGTCCAGTTGCCTCCGTAAAGGACTCGGACTGCGGAGAACTGACATAACCAGAGGACCGCCGTTGCCAGGGCCGCCAAAACGATCGGGCGCCGGAACATCGGCTACATCATCGCGGCGGGAGGCGCGGGATCCTCCGGCCGCCCGGCCTTCTCCAGCGGGAGACGCACCATGATGAAGCAGAGCGCCACCAGTACAGCGAATCCGCCCACATAGGACGGATCGCTGAAGAACGAGTAAATCGGAATGTCCTTGTATTTGAACCAGGCAAACAGGAGTCCGGTGAGCGCCTCGCCCGCGATCAGGCCGCTGGCCGCCAGCACGCCGACGCTTTCCACGCGAATGCGCTGCGCATCGTTATGCCCGGCTCGAACGCTCAACTGATCGGTGATCCAGCGCATGATGCCGCCCACGAAAATCGCGAAGGTGGTGGGGAAGGGAAGATACATGCCGACGGCCACCAGCATCGGGCTGCGCACCTTGAACATGATCATGGAGACGCCGAACATCATGCCCGCGATCACCAGCGGCCAGGCCATCTCACCTCCGACGATGCCCTGCGCCAGAGCTGCCATCAATCCGGCCTGCGGAGCGGCAAGCTTGGGGTCGCCGAATCCGGTGCCGCCGGTTTTTATGTTCGCCACTTGCAGAACGTAAAGCGGGTAATACATCACTGCGCTGGCGACGACCACGGCGATGAGTTCCACGATCTGGATCGACCGCGGAGTACCGCCGAGCAGATAGCCGGCCTTGAAGTCTTGTAATAGCTCTCCTGCGACGGCTGAAGAGACGCAGACAACGGCGGCCACGGCGAGCACCACTGCGACGCCTCCCGGCCCTCCGACTCCCAGCGCGACCATCAATACGGCGGCGATGATCAGCGTCGACAACGTCAAGCCGGAGATGGGGTTGTTCGACGAACCGATGACGCCGACAAGGTTGCCGGAGACCGTAGCGAAGAAGAATCCGACGATCAGCATCACAATCGCCGCGACCACGCCCGCCACTACCAGGCCGGATACGTAAATATACAGCGCGATCATCAGGCCGAAAACAATGGCGATCAAGCCGAAGACGGTCTTCGCGGACATATAGCGCTCGGTGCGAGCCATCGATTCCATGGGAGGCGCGCCATGGCGTACCTCGGCGAACGCTCGCCCCAGGCTGGAGGTCAGATTCTTGCGCATTTTGAACAGAGTGAACGCCGCGCCCACCATCATGCCGCCCACCGCGATGGGACGGACGATGTATCGCCACACGGAAGCGGCTTGGGACGCCCATCCGGCATCGCCCGTCCCGGCCGGAATGAAGTTCTGCAATTGAGGTCCGAGGAAGTACATGAACAGCGGCACCAGCAAGCCCCAGGCGAACACGCTACCCGAGAAATTCAGCGCAGCCAGTTCCAAGCCGATCACATAGCCGACGCCGAGGTATGCGGGGCTCACGGTTGGGGCGGCGACCGTAGAAATCGCACCGGTTTGCAGAACCTTCGTGCTGCCGATCGGTCCCATGCGCAGCGTGCTCTTGCCGATCTGTCCGATGCGGACCATGAAGTCCTTATCCACGGCGTACAGCTTCAATTCGCCTAGGGTTTGAACCAGCGTGCCGATTCCCATGCTCCAGAACAGATAGCGAGCCGCCTCCGCACCGCGTCGCCCGGCCTTGTGAATCTCCGCCGCGGCAACGGATTCGGGGAAGGGTAGCTCGGGATCTTCCACAAGCGCGCGCCGTACCAGTGAAACGAACAGGACGCCGAGCACGCTGCCGATGAGCATCAATGCCGTCGATTTCCAATAGGCGTGGGCGGGATCGAAGGACGTCCACGATCCCGCCATGATGAACGCCGGCAAGGTGAAGATCGCCCCGGCGGCGACGGATTCTCCGATGGACCCCGCGGTTCGCGCGATATTTTCTTCGAGCACGCTGCCCTTGACTCCGCGCAGGACGGCCATGCCGATCACCGCTGCAGGATAGGTTGCGGCGATCGTCATGCCCGCGTGCAAGCCAAGGTACGCGTTGGCCGCTCCGAGCACGACGGTCATTACTAACCCTAGCAGGACGGCGCGGAGCGTCAGTTCCTTCATCTTCACGTTTTCAGGAACAAAAGGACGATGTTGGGAAGCCATAGTAGTTGAACGGACGATCATATCATTCAAGGGAACCCTCACGTTACAATAGAATTTCCTCGAACAAATGAAACGAGCGGTCTGTTTATTGAGCGGAGGATTGGACTCCGCTACCTGCCTGGGTGTGGCGCGGCGTGATGGGTTCGAGTGCTACGCGTTGTCGTTCGACTACGGCCAGAGGCATGCGGTGGAGCTGGAGGCGGCGGCTCGCGTCGCGAAGCATTATCAGGCGCGCGAGCACAAGATCGCCGAGATCGACTTGCGCGTATTCGGGGCCAGCGCCCTGACGGCTGATTTATCCGTGCCGAAGCATCAATCGGTGCATGAGATCGGCGCAGGCATTCCGATCACCTACGTTCCGGCGCGCAACACGATTTTTCTGTCGTTTGCGATGGCCTGGGCGGAGGTGCTGGAATCGTCGGATATTTTTATCGGTGTCAACGCCATCGATTATTCCGGTTATCCCGATTGCCGTCCGGAGTTCATCGCCGCGTTTGAGCGGATGGCGAATCTGGCGACCAAGGCCGGCGTCGAGGGGCGCACCGTGCTGAAGATTCACACGCCTCTGGCGCAGTTGAATAAGGCCGGGATTGTGCGGTTGGGAGCGGAGGTCGGCCTGGATTTTGCGCTGACCCACAGTTGCTATGATCCTGATGAAGGAGGTCGGCCGTGCGGACAATGCGACTCCTGTCTCCTGCGCCGGAAGGGCTTTTCGGAGGCGGGGATTCCGGACCCTCTTCGTTACCGCGCCTGAACATCGCGGAGATTTTCTATTCGGTGCAAGGCGAGGGGATGCTGGCGGGCGTCCCGAGCGTGTTCGTACGCCTCAGCGGCTGTAATCTGCGCTGCAAATGGTGCGATACTCCGTACGCGTCGTGGGAGCCGGAGGGCGAGGAGCGGATGCTCGGCTCGATCCTGGCCGACGTCCGAAGGAATTGGGCCTCGCACGTGGTGGTGACGGGTGGCGAGCCGATGATTTCTCCCGGCATCGTTGTGCTCACGGAAAAACTAAAGGGCCTGGATCAGCACATCACGATTGAGACGGCGGGGACCGTGTATGCGCCAGTGACCTGCGATCTGATGAGCATCAGCCCGAAGCTCGCCAACTCGACTCCGCATCGCCGGGATGGAGGCAGATGGGCGGCGCAGCACGATCGCTTGCGGTATCAGCCAGAGGTGCTGAGGCGGTTGATGAGCGAGTACGCGTATCAATTGAAATTCGTCGTGTCCGCCGAAAGCGATCTGGAGGAGATCGAAAAAATCATTGAGGAAACGGGCGCGGACCGTAGCCGTGTAATGCTCATGGCGGAGGGAACCAACGTCGAGACGATCTACGAGCGCGCGCAGTGGCTCGTCGAGGTCTGCAAGCGCGAGAGATTTCGTTACAGCCCGCGGCTGCACATCGATTTGTGGGGCGACAAGCGCGGGGTATGAGTCCAGGACCCCATACGAGAGCCCCGTCCGTGAGGCGGGGCTAACCGCGCATAGCCCCAGGCTTGCGCCGTGGGGCTAGTTATGCACCGTCAGCGAAAGCTTCTGCGCCAGAGGCTGGCCGCCGATGGTGATGTTAATCGGATAATCTCCGTTGGAGAGTGTCGAAGGCACGGCGATGTTGAACTGATAGAGGCCGACGAACCCTGGCGCAAGACCAGCATACGAAAGATTCGCCTTGGTCGATCCGAACGACATGGTGATGGCGTCCGCGGAGATCAGGGAATTGCCAGCCGCCGTGATCGTTCCCGACGGGTTATTCGGAGTCACGGGTCCGAAGCCTAATCCGTACACGATGATGTTCTGCCCCGGCTTCGCCGGTTGGAAGTAATAAGGTGGATTGCTCAGATTCGTGTTCCCGACAAAGGCGTAGCCGAGCGGTTTGGTCGAATCTGAAATCAATGCGACCATATACTGCGTGCCGTTTACATGGAAGCTCGCGGGAGCCTGCATGCCCGCCGCCAGAGCGGTCTTGTTCACGGACAGGGAATTGCTGGTGCCGCCGCAGTTTGTCACGGTAATCGGAACGTTGCCGGTAGCGGAATCGTCGGGGGCTTGTACGTCAAGCTGCGTAGCGCTGATGTAATACACAAATGCGCTCTTGCCATTGATCGAAACGCTGACGCCATCAAGAGAAGTGGGTGCGTTACTGCCGCTGAAATCCGTGCCTGCCCAAGTGCGTGAATCCGGCGCGAGGTTGCTCCCCTTGATTTCAAGATAAGAGCCCGAGGCGAAGTTCGACCAACCGCCGAAGTCGCTGGCGGAGTTGATGGCAGTCACCGTGGGAGCGCTGGAGATCGAACACGTTGCCGCAGGGGTCATCGTGTATTGCTTCGTGTAAGCGTGATCGCCACCATCGGCTTGCCCATCGCCATTGACGGCATTGCCTGCAACGTAAAAGATGATGTTGCCGACGTTGGTGGCTGGAGGCGTCCACGTGAACGTGTACGGACTCGTTCCGACCACAGCGGCCGCCGGATAGTAGTGCTCGATGAATTGTAGAGGTGTGCTGGAGGGGCAGGCGGAGCCTGTGTTGACCGGGTTGGGCGTATTCTGTGGAATGTCCGTCGTGTCGCTGCAAAGGATCAGCAGGTTCTGTATGCTTGCGTCATAAGCGAAATCGCCAGCTTGCGAATCGTCGGACGCGGCGCGGGCGCTCATCTGGAAACCGTACTTTTTGTTCACCGGATCGGTCACCGTCACGGTGATGATGATTGGCGGACCACCCGGCGTATACGTCATCCCTCCGGAGAACGTCGCCGTCACTGCACCACCGTCGGCATTCACCGGCCCACCCTTCGCGCTTCCCGTGTGGCAACCCGATGCCGCGCAGGCAAGGTTCCCATAGACATCGTTCGGCGCGCCGGAGGCGCCCGGATCAGGCCCATAATAGTGCGCCCACAGGGCCACTGGCGCGATCACTGAGAACGTTCCCGCCACTGCCCATGCAAGCTGCTTTTTCGTTAAATGCATTCGACCCCAATTACTCATGATGTATAGAACACCGCAGCCCTTTTTTTGCTGCGGTGCTAAGGGGAATTTCTCCGATTTCTTTTTCGTCGAACCAACGGAGAGCGACTGGCGCTTTCTTTGCAATCGCTTCGCTCACCTGGAACCGGTAACTGTGATGGGTGATCACGTGGCGAAACTCGCCCAGTTTCGCGCCGATCCTGGCGCCGGGAAACGGCTCGGGCAGGTCCCAAAACCCCTGAACCCGGCTGCTGGGGGCGAGCAAAATCTTCCCCTCGCGCCGGATCACCAGCAAATCTCTTTGAATGTAAATAGTTTCCGGCTTCGCCCGCCTTCCCGGCAGATCCCTCTGCGTTCCACGCCGGAACGCCTCGCAATCCGCAGCGATGGGACACTGATCGCACAGTGGATCCCGAGGCCGGCAAACAACAGCGCCCAACTCCATCATGGCCTGATTCCAGCGCGAAGGATTCTTGCGATCCAGCAGCAGATCCGCGGTTTCCCGGGCATCGCCCTTGCCATTGGTTAGCCTTGCGATGACGCGCCGGACGTTTCCATCCACTGCAGCATGAGGCAACTGGAACGCGATGCTTGCTACCGCGGCCGCCGTGTACTCGCCAACTCCCGCCAAGCTGCGAATCTCCTCGTAAGTGACGGGAAATGTGCCGTCTGCGACGATCTGCCTCGCCGCTTTTTGCAGATTTCGCGCCCGCGAATAGTAGCCGAGCCCGCTCCACAGGGTCAACAGGTGCTCTTCCGGCGCATCCGCGAGCGCCTCGGGATTGGGAAACTCCTTCAAAAATCGTTCGTAGTACGGAATCACTGCGGCCACGCGCGTTTGCTGCAGCATGATCTCTGAAATCCAGATGGCGTAGGGATCGGAAGTGTTTCGCCAGGGCAGCGCGCGCTTGTTGCGATCGTACCAACCGGTTAATTTTCTTCGAATGAGCGGCGCGTCCAACACCTTATACTAAAGGATAAGCCCCCCAACTTTGCTCCTATGCCGGATTCAATTCAGATCAGAGGCGCGCGCGTTCACAACCTTAAGAACATCTCGCTCGACATCCCTCACGAAAAGTTGACCGTCGTAACCGGCGTGTCGGGATCGGGCAAATCGTCGCTGGCCTTCGACACCATCTACGCCGAGGGGCAACGCCGCTACGTCGAATCGCTCTCCGCCTACGCCCGCCAATTCCTGGAACGGATGGAGAAGCCGGACGTGGATGAGATCGACGGCATCGCGCCCCCGGTGGCCATCCGCCAGAAGAACACGACGCGCAACCCCCGATCCACGGTGGCTACGTCGACCGAGTTGTACGATTTTCTGCGCCTGCTTTGGGCTCGCGCCGGGCGAACGTACTGCCCCAACTGCGGGACGCACGTTGAACGCGACACGGTGGACCAGATCGCCGCCAAGATGATGGCGCAGCCCGACAAGTCCCGCTGGTATGCACTGTTCCCCATCCCGAAGGAAAAAGACACCAACGCGCTGCGAGATCGCCTGTTCGATCTTCGCAAGAAGGGATTTAACCGCCTGTATCAAGGTGGGCGCGTTTATGAATTTTCGACGCCGGAGTCGCTGCTCGACGTCGATTTCAGCAAGCCGGTTTTTATATTGGTGGATCGGCTCGCCATTTCGTCCGATGCGCGCCAGCGGCTGGTCGATACCGTCGAGATCTGCTATCGCGAAGCCGGGGAAGTGATCTTTGAGCCGGCCGAGCCCGGCGCGCAGCCGGTGAAATTCAACGAGAAATTCGCCTGCAAGACCTGCGGTAAGGAATTCCTGACGCCGGAGCCGAGCCTGTTCAGCTTCAACAATCCTTACGGCGCCTGCAAGCGCTGCCAGGGCTTCGGCAACACCATCGATTACGACATGGACCTGGTGGTGCCCGATAGATCGATCTCCATCGCCCAGGGAGCGGTCGATCCATGGACCAAGCCGCAATATTCCTGGTACCTGGACGAGTTTCGCCAATCCGTGAAGACGAAGGTCCGGACGCAGGTTCCTTTTCTCGAATTGAATCCAGCCGAACGCGCGCTGGTGTCCCAGCACGTTCTCCGGTTCTTTCGCGAAGTGGAGAAGAAGAAGTACAAAGTCCACGTGCGCGTCTTCATGAGCCGATATCGCGGCTATACCACGTGCCCGGATTGCGGCGGATCGCGTCTACGGCCGGAGGCGCTGTATATCCGCGTGGGCGACAAGAATCTTGCCGAGTTGGCGCGGATGAACATCGCCGAAGCGAAGGAGTTCTTCGACGCGCTGAAACTGTCGCCCGAAGAGACCCGGATCGCCGACAAGGTGCTCGTCGAGATTCAGCAGCGGCTGAAGTTCCTGAACGACGTGGGACTCGAATACCTGACACTGGACCGCTTGTCGGCGACGCTTTCGGGCGGGGAGGCGCAGCGCATCCAGCTCGCGACGTGCTTAGGCTCACGCCTGGTGGGCGCTTGCTATGTGCTCGACGAGCCGTCGATCGGGCTGCACAGCCGCGATACCGGACGTCTGATCGGCATTTTGAAAGAACTGCGGGACCTGGGTAACACGATTGTTGTCGTTGAACATGATCCCGACGTTATGCGCGCCGCGGACCATATCGTCGACATGGGTCCGGGCGCGGGTGAAACCGGCGGCCGCGTGATTTTCGAAGGTTCGTTTCCCAAGCTGATGCAGGACGGGGAAACTTCCCTCACATCGCGCTATCTGCGCGGCGAGCTGAAGACATCGCATTTCACCGAGCACCGCAAGATCAACCCCAAGCGCGTGATCCGTTTCCTCGGCGCGCAGGCCAATAATCTGAAGGGCATCGACGTTTCGATTCCCTTGAACATGATGGTGGCCATTACGGGCGTCTCCGGCTCCGGCAAATCGACGCTGGTGCATGAGGTGATTTACAAGTCTCTAGCCAAGAGGATGAATCGTGAATCTTCGCAGCCGTCCGATGAGGCCGAAGCGTGGGGCATCGCGCCCGAGAAGTTGACGTGCAGGAAAGTCGAGCGCGCGGAACTGCTGACTCAGGTGGTACTCGTCGATCAATCCCCGATCGGGCGCACGCCGCGGTCGAATCCAGTAACCTATATCAAGGCGTTTGATATCATCCGGGAATTGTTTGCATCGACCACAGAGGCAGATCGCCGCGGCTATACGGCGGGCCATTTCTCCTTCAACATCCCCGGAGGCCGCTGCGAAACCTGCCAGGGCGACGGCACGGTGACCGTGGAGATGCAGTTCCTCGCCGACGTCGAGCTGGTCTGCGAGGATTGCAAGGGCACTCGCTTTAAGCCGAGTGTCCTTGATGTTCGCTACCAGGGTCTGAACATCCACGAGGTGCTGCAACTCACGGTTCATGAGGCCGAGACGTTCTTCTCGTCGACGCCGCGGCTGGTGCAAAAACTGAAGGTGCTGAACGACGTGGGCCTCGGCTACTTGCGCCTCGGGCAGTCGGCGACGACGCTGTCGGGCGGGGAAGCTCAGCGCGTGAAACTCGCCGCGCATCTGTCGCAATCGACCAGCGAGGGGACGCTCTACATTTTCGACGAACCCACCACCGGCCTGCATTTCGACGACATCGCCAAGCTGCTCGATGCCTTCGAGCGCCTGCTGCGTTCCGGCGCCAGCATTCTGATCATCGAGCACAACATGGAAGTGATTCGTCACGCCGATTGGGTGATCGACCTGGGCCCCGAGGGCGGAGGCGCGGGTGGACGCATCGTGGCCGAAGGCACGCCCGAGTTGTTGGCGAAGGTGAAGGAATCCTACACCGGCTATTATCTGGCCAATAGCTGAGTGCAGGTCGCAGGATTCACGTTCGGATCCACCATCCAGACATCGCGCCCGGCGTAGTACCGCCTCAATTCCGCATCGCGGTCCGGCCCAAGATCGCGCGCCCACACGATTCGTGAGGCATCGATGTCGGCGTCGTTATAAATCCATTGGAATAGATTGTGTTCGTCCGTCTTGGTTTTGACGAATACCAGATGATTTCCGGGAATCCCCGCCAGGGTCGTGGAGATGCGTTCCTTATTGTGATCGCCCTCCACGCGGCAGCACCACGATTGAAAATTGTACCTCTGCGTATACGGCAGCCCGAACGCCTGCGCTCCGATCCTGAGCGCAAGCACCAACACCATCGCGGCCGGAAGCAGCTTCACGATGTACACACGCGACGCGCGCAGGTGGCGGCAGCATTCAACGACGATAGCGACGAGCACGGCGGTCGCTGGGGCCAGGTAGTGGGGCGACATGCCTCCCTCCAGCATCACGGCGAACAGCCCCCCTCCTGCGCCCAGCAGCAGCATCCTGCGCCTGCACCACACGCGCTTGAGCATCAGTAAAGGAACCGTCAGCACCGGGCCGAGAAAGAATCGCCAGTATTCCTGCACGCGGAATGTCAGGTATTGCACGAAATGGACCGGGCCGTCGACCCGCTCATGCTCGGATAGCTCGAAATCGTAGTAGCGCGCCAGTTCCGGATTTTCGTTGTGGATCTTCGGAGGCGTGAAGAAGGCGAGCGTCATCGGCCAGCCGTATGTTCTTTGATTCACCTGATAGGCAGTAACGAAAGGGCTGCCGGTGACGCGCGAAAAATACATGCCGAGCGCTCCCATCGTCAACAGCACCGGAATCAAGGCGATCGCCAAGGCTGTCCAGTTGCGCCGGATATTCCAGGCCAGCGCCGCGGCGAAGGGTAGGCTGTACAGCGCTCCCTCCACTGGCCGCACGGATGCCAGAATCGCCAGTCCGATGCCGAAGATGAGGCCTTGCGCCAAACCCGGTTTCTTCACGAGCCGGGCGAACGCGCCGGCCACAAGCGCCCCGCCGAGCGCGGGCAGGAACCCTCCATGATAGTTGTTGATCCAATAGCTCCCGATGGCGAATCGCAGGCCCGCCAGCAGGACCCCGAACAGCGCCCAGCGCGCCGGCATCCATCCGCGCAGCATCCAGTACAACGCCAGCAGGAACGCCACGCATTCGGCCAGAACTCCGGTCCAGGCGCTTCCCGTCAAGAGCCTTCCCGTCGCCAGCCACAGCGCCTGCGCCGGAAAAAAGTCCGACACATAGTGAGGCTTCATCAGGACGTGCAGGCTCTCGAAATGAGGCCAGAACGGATGCACCGGATTCGCGACTCGTCCGTGCAGCAGCGTATCGGCCAGCAACAGGTGGCTGAATTCGTCCGTCACCACCGGCACGGGGGCGCGTAGCACCGGGATCAGTGCCAGCCGCAGCGCGACAAACCCGAGCGCCATGCCCACGGCCGCCAGCGCCGGATGCGGCAGGCTCGGCCAGTTCATTCTCCGCGGTCGCCAGCCCTTCTGCCAGGCATAGAGCAGCGCTGCGATCAGCACTGCTTCCAGCAGATTGAAGTCCAGGCGGAGCCCCTGCCAGATTCCCCCCAGGGTAAACAGCAGGACCTCCAATAGCCTCATAGAGATAGAATCGGCTCGCCGGGGCGTATACCTTAGTACTTAAATCAGGGCCATTTACGCCCAAAAATGTTACACTGGGGCGCGCATGGGAAAGTCGAAAGTGGTCGTGGTGATGCCGGCTTACAACGCCGCAAAAACTCTCCACATGACCTATGCCGAGCTACCCCACGACATCGTCGACCTCGTGATCCTGGTCGACGACGGCTCCTCCGACGAAACCCTGCGCGTCGCCCGTGAATTGAAGCTGGAAGTGTTCGTTCACGACCGCAATTACGGCTACGGCGCGAACCAGAAGACCTGCTATCGCGAGGCCCTGAGAGCAGGGGCCAATATCGTGGTGATGGTGCACCCCGATTATCAGTACGACCCCACGCTGCTGCCTCAAATCATCCGGCCGATTGAGGATGGAACGGCCGACGTCGTGCTCGGTTCGCGTTTGCTGGGTGGCAACGTCTTGAAACAGGGCATGCCGTGGTGGAAGTATGCGGCCAACCGGTTTCTCACCGCGCTCGAGAACCGCGTTTTTGGGCTGAAATTGGCTGAATATCACACGGGCTACCGGGCCTACCGGCGGGATGCGCTGGAAGCGGCGAATCTGGACATGAACTCCGATAAGTTCGTATTCGACCAGGAGATCATCGCTCAGTTCGTCGACGCCGGCATGCGGATTGCGGAAATTCCCGTGCCTACGCGCTATTTTCCGCAGGCTTCGTCGGCATCTTTCCTTGCCAGTTGTAGGTACGGATTATCGATCTTGGGAGTGTTGGTTCGGTATCAGCTACACCGCATGAATCTGGTCCGGCAGAAGCAATTTCAGAGCCTCAAGCGGCGCTATTCCGCAGCCTAGCCCTTACAGCCCTTCTTGCACGATTTGTTCTGCGTTTTGCATGCTTTCCGCGCCGATTTGGTGTTGGAACGCTTCATGCAAAGCGTATAGCTGGAGCTGCACGTATTTTTGCACTGGGACTTAGGGCTCGTTCCGGCCTGTGCGGCGGGAATAATGAGCAGAAAAACAAAACCGGCGAGAACCGAACGCATGCCTCTTATCCTACTCATAAGCATGCAATCGGCGCTCGCCGGTCGAAACGTTAGCCTTCTTAGAAGATCAACTTAGCGCCGAGCTGCACTGCGCGGCCGCCGCCGACACCGTTGACGCCGCTACCGCTTCCTAGCGTGCCCGTTACATAGCCGAAGGTGGCGCTGGTAAGCGACGTTTGCGGATTGCTGAACTGCGGCGTATTAGTGATCTGGAACGCTTCGGCGCGGAACTCTGCGCTGATACGCTCGGTGATCTTGATGTGTTTAAACAGAGACAGGTTCAAGCCGAACAGTCCGGGTCCGAACATGTTGTTGCGGCCCACCGTGCCGAAAACGCCAGAGCCTGTCGGTTGGGCGAAACTGGCCGTGCTGAACCATTGGTTGCCGACGTTGATTCCTTTCGGATAGGTGACGGGAGCGATCTGGTTTGCCGTCTGGGTGCTGCCCGGAGAGTTCAGCGATCCGCCGTTGGCGGTCACATAGAACGGCGTGCCGGTCAACAACGTCAGGATGCCGGAAACCTGCCATCCGCCGAGAATGTGCGACGCCACGCCGGAATCCAGCCACTTCTTCCCGGGTCCGAAGGGCAGTTCGTAGACATAGCTCTGAATGAAGTTCAGCTTGCGGTCGAAGTCGGTCGGAGCGTAGTTGCGCTGCTGGTTGATCCAGAACACCAGTCCCCCGTCGTCGCCCGACTGGAAGCTCATCGCTTTTTGCCAGGTGAACGATGTGGTAATCATCAAACCGCTGGTGAACCGCCTGTTGAACTTCACTTGCAACGACTGATAGCTCGACGAGAAGGCATCGAAATACTGGGTCGTGCTTGCGGTGCGGCCAAAGACCGCTCCCGGCTCGCCGGCCGCGCCCGTTCCCGCCACCGACACGGAGTTAATGTTCGGAGCGGCAACCGTGTCGACGCCGTGATTGCCGACGTACGCCACGTCCAGCGTGAAGTGATACGGCAGCGATTGCTGCACCGCGAGGTTCCACGACTCGACGTAGGGGTTCTTCCAGTTGGTCGGCAGGAACACGTACGCTTGGCTGTTGAGAGCCGTACCCTTCTGGATCTGGATGATGCCGTTCGAAGGGATTGTGATCGGCACCGGCAGTGGGAATCCCCCCTGGAAGGTGGCCGGAGTCTGCCCATCGGCCAATACCGCCGGACCAAAGCCATTGCCGATCGTGCTGTACGCGTTGTTGGCGCGCACCGGGTAGTTGTAGGCATACGTGTTATCGGGGAACGGCGTATAGCTCATGCCGAAGCCGGCGCGGATGACGGTCTTTTCGCTCAAGCGATAGGCAATTCCGGTGCGCGGCGCGAAGTAGCGGTAGCGCGCCTCCAAACCTAGGTTGCTCGGGTTGCCGCCCACGCCCGCAATCACCAGTTGGTTGGTGGAGGGGATGTAGTTGGAGAATCCGCCCGCGAACTGCGGAGTCGGCGGCGCATAGTATTCCCACCGCAGGCCGAGATCAACGGTCAGCTTCTGGTTAACCTGCCATTTGTCGCCCACGAACATGAAGTACTGCCAAGCGCGATAGGCCGGGAAATACGTATTAATGTCGCGGCCCACCGAACTGGGGCTATCCAGAAGGAAGGATGCGAAATCGTTGGCGATGCCGGTAGCCGATGTGGTGCCGCATGAACCCGAGGAAGTCGGATTGCTGCAAAGCGCCGTCTGGTTGGTACCGAACGTATAGACACCGCGCGCGCTATAGGTCTGATCCTGGAGCAGGTCGTCGCGCAGGCGGCGCAGGTCCGCGCCGAACTTGATGGTGTGGTTGCGGATGATCTTGGTCCAGGTGTTCACAAAGTCCACGTTGGCTTCCGCGCGAATCCAGGGCAGGCTGGCCGAATAGCCGATCATCGGGCTGGTGAAGCCGCCGATGCTGATGCCCACCTGGCCGCTGGTGAACTCGCTGATATTCACGCCCGGAATACCGAGCTTTTCGGCGTCATTCTGGCCGTAGTCGGAAGGCTGCGCCTTGTTGTTATAGTGCGCAATGCCCAAGCGAACCTCGGTCAGCAACGTCGGCGTGAACACATGATCGTAGTTCAAACCTGCGCTATAAGTTTTCTGCACGCCCGTCCCCTGGAATGAGCCATTGGCGTTTCCACCGCCCGCGCTGCCGAAAATCGGAGCCTGGAAGATCACCGGCCGTGCGAAGCTGAACCGCCCCGCCAGGCGGTCCTTGTCGGTGATGTTGTAGTCCATCTTATAGTCGAACGAGTCGGTCGTCTTGGTGAACGGAAGCGCCGCGTAATAGTTGTTCGACGGCGACGCCTGGTTGAACGCCTGATTGGTGGCAGGAATCAGCTTCATGATGTTCAACGCAACCTGGTTAATACGGGTCAGGGGGATTTGATTACCCCCGAACGGAGTCCGGCCGACGCCGGTGAACGGATCACCGGTGTTCGGGTCGTAGACCACGGTCGAAGCTGCGCTCAAATCGCCAGTGCGATACGCCGCCGACGGAATCGTCTCGAGCGTAGCCGTACCTTCGTGGTCCATCACACGCAGATAATCGCCGAAGAAAAACAGCTTGTTCTTCTTGAACCGACCCCCGATGTTGCCGCCGACGTAGTTGTAGTGGAGCGGAGCAACGGAAGGGTTAAAGAAGCTGCGCGCATTGAATTCGCTGTTCTGCAGAAATTCGTAGGCTGCTCCGTGGAACTCGTTCGTGCCCGACTTCAGAATGGCATTGGTCACCGCGCCGCTGGCGCGTCCCATTTCGGGGTCGAAGTTGCTGGTCGCCACGTCCACTGTCTGAATGGCCTCGATCGGCGGAATCATGATCTGCAGCAGGCCGGTGCGTTCGTTGTCGTCCACGCCTTCGATCAGATAGTTGTTGCCCATGCGCATTTGTCCGTTCACTTCGGTCTGCAGCGAACTGGATGCGTTAAAGAATTGCGAATGCTGGAAAGTCGCCGGAGCCGTGCCTGGAATCAGGTTCAGCAGGCTCTGGAAGTTGCGGTTGTTGCCCAGCGGCGCGTCGGATACCAGGCGAACTTCAATCTTGGCGCCCGTGTCCGCACGATCGGCTTGGAGAGGCGGAGGCGCACCCGTCACTTCCACCGTTTCACTGACATTTCCGGGTTGCAGTGTCAGGTTCACACGGACCGTGCTGTTCACCAGCACGTCGATGTCTTTCTGGCTCTCCTTCTTGAAGCCGGGCTGTTCCACGGTGACCATGTACTTGCCGGGAGGCAGGTCCGGGAAAGAGTAGTTTCCACTGTCATTAGTGGAGGCCGCTTTAATCGTGTTGGTGTTCGTTTCGGTGATGGTGACCTTCGCGTTCGGAACGATCGCTCCGGTCGAATCGGTGACGGTGCCTACCAGAGAGCCGCTGACGGCTTGGGAATAAGCGGTCGCGTCAAACATCGCCGCGAGCGCCAACGTTGCGCAAATCCTACTTAGATTTCTCATTAGACCCTCGCGAGGAGTATATGCAAAGTTCACACGTTTGTCAATTCTTTAGCACTAATAGCGAATCCTTTTAGACTCATCAACTTCTGGAAGAATTGATATGTAAAATGGGAATCCTGTTGAGTCGTTTCAAGGCAGGGAAATCTGCCTTGCTACATCGACTCTGTTTCGGCTACCAGCTTGTCTACGGCCAGCGAATAAATGGCGGGCTTGCCATGCCGGTCGCTGCCGAAGAACACTCGTTGGCTGTTGGGAGAGAATGCTGGCGTGACCAGGGAAGGATCGCTCGATCTGTGTTCGCAAAGCGTCAATTCCCGTCTCACTGCCCGAACGAGCAGGAGCACGTAAGGGGAGGCTTTGCTACCACTGGCCCCGGCAAAGACGCTGGCGTCGGCGTTGCGCCCGAAGCCCACAAACTGGCTGGTCTCCGCGACCAGCGAATCCTCGTTGGAATCCGGCACGAACTCGCGTAGAGTGTGCAGCTTGCGCGGATCGGCCGGATAGCTCAAATAAAAGATGGAGCGCCCGTCCGGACCCCATAACGCTGGGCCCAACCCGCCGTCAGCCAGCCGGAGTCGGTAATTCTGCTTTCCGTCGTAATTGGCGAGCCACCAGCCGCCCGCGCGCCGGTACAGCACCGAGGCCCGCCTGGGCCGTGGCGTCGGATCGCTCATCTCCTCCTCGGCCTCGGCGAGCGTTTCGGCTGTGCCCTTTAACATGCTGGCTAGCCGCACGCGAAAGGTGGACTCCTTTTTCTCGATCAAGGTTGCGTAGATTCCGTCTTCGGAAAGGCCAATGCCCTTTCCAGGTGTGAATCCCTCCGGAATTCGGTAGATTTCGCGCGCTCGAAGCGAAGACAAATTCGTCAACATCAGGCTCGGTCCGTCGCGATAGACGAGGCCGCGGTCATCGGGAGTCAGGGTCATCGAATGCGGATCGAGATCGGCAGCGTCGGTGAGTTGCTTCTGCTGGCCGTTTTTCAGGTCGATCCGGTAGGCTTCGTAGCGCCCCGAGCCATCGGAGGCGCACACGAGAAACCCATGCTTTGAGATTGCGCGCGGACCGGAAAGGATGCTCGAACAGCCTGGGTCGGTCAGCCTGGCGATGGGAAACTCCGTCGCCGGATCGGGGTATCGAGTGATCGCGGAAGGAAGAACGCGCCCCTTGCCAGATTGAGCCAAACAAGCCGCCGGAAGAGACGCCAGGAACCAGCGGCGCGACAGCGCCATGACCTTCATGCTAACACCAACGTGCTCACTAGGCAGCGGATCGTCTCCGCTTCGGATACGTCAACAGGAAACTCGCCGATGTTGCGATCGCGACGCAAAAAAATCCCCAAGGCACGCGCTGCGCCCACGGCAGAGCCATCGCAGGGAACGGGAGCGGCAGGAATAGGGATTGCCAGATATAGCAGTCGTAACTGGCCTCGCCCAGCTTCTTGAGCGGAGGGAGTTTCTCGCACCATCCTTCCGAAGTCTCTGCAGCAAAAATGAAGCCTCCTGCCACGCACATCGCAAATAGAGGCTGCCAGAACATGGGCTGCTCGTACAACAGAGCAACCGCCGCGACGATTCCAATGACTCCTATGACGGCCCGCGCACGCGCCGGAATCTTTTCTGTAATCCTCCTCCAGAGAAGGGCAATCAGACATCCCCACACCAGGTGATCGGCAAGAAGATCCGGCCGGTAGACGTTGGCCGACGGATCCACCGACGTCACATGAATCCTCCAGGCGATGGTCGCTGCGATGATCCCGATGGCACCGAGGCGCGCGCGCTTCGTTCTCGGCCCGAGCATCGCCAGCAGGAGCGGCCAAGCCATATAGAACTGCTCCTCCAGGCTGAGGCTCCAGAAATGACCCGTGTACCAGCCATTGGGAGCCGGCGCGATATAGATGTTCCGATAAAACAGCAGCGCGGCGGCCAGTTCCGCTTTACTCACTGGAAGCTTATGCAGAGCCGGGCCCAGCAGGGTCAGCAGCGACAGGTAAATCACCGCCGGAGGAATGATTCTCCGCACGCGCCGCTTGTAAAAGGCGCGCAGATCGATGCGGCCCGTCTGCTCGTGCTCTTCGACGAACCGGAACGTGATGAGGAATCCGCTCATCGCGAAAAACATGTGGACGCCCAGCACGCCGAGCGGCCGGATGGGATCCAGAATGTTTCTGTATCCGGGCGTGTGCGCCAGCATAACGCAAATGATGGCGAGGCCCCGAAACACGTCGAAGGCCGGATAGTAGGAGTGCTTCACCTTCATAGGCGCTTCATCGCACTCAGCATCGCCACACACGCGGCGGCCAGCGTAATCGCCGCGCCGAGGTAGACGCTTCCGGGACGATACCGCATCTCGATGGTGTGATCCCCAGCATCCAGCATTACGCCGCGAAAGGCCCCAAATGCCTTCTCGATCCCCGCCGGGCGGCCGTCCACGGTTGCTTGCCATCCCGGATACCAGCTATCGGTGAGAATCACCATGCCCCGGCAGTTCATTGTTGCTTGGATGACCACCGAATTGGGCCCGTGCCGCGGCATCCAGACATCGTCGCCGCCGCAGGTTTCCATGGGCGGAGCGTTCTCTCCCACCAGGAACACCGTGCTCCTGGCGTTGAAGGCCGGATCGGCCAGCAGCGCTCGAGCTCGTGTTTGATCCGGAGCATCGGTACTGCCATGGACCGTCCAGACGCGCGGAAAGGCGTGCGGATTCTCGAACACCTTCACTCCGCTCGCGCCTTGAAATACCTCGTGCAAGTCGGGTCTTTCGGGCACCATCCCGAAGTAGTAGCGGACACCCAAAATGTCCTCGACGCGCCGGGAGAACACATCGTGCTGCCACAAGCTGGCAGGCACGCTTGCGGCATAGGCGTTCAACGCTTCCAGGCCATACCAGTCGCCGATGTTGTAGGGGATCGCTTTGCTGTCGTAGACGATTCTGGCGGGGTCGCCCTTGCCTTTGACGAACGCTGCCAGATCGTAATGCGCGGCGAGCTGATACAGGTACGGATGCTTGGCTCGATCGGCCGTCGCCAGTTGATAGTCGGTGACGTTCCCCAGTTCGAACAGCACCAGCCCGATGGCGGCTACTGAGGCCAAACGGTCGGAGATCGCCCGCGTGCGCCACGCCGCGAGCAATCCCGCCGCCAGAAATGCGCACAGAGCCGTGATCAGCATGCGGCCATCGCCGACAGCAGCGGCTCCTTTTGCCGCGTACGTAAACAAGACAAAGAAGGCGAGCGCCGCGCCGAAACCAGCCAGCATCGGAACCGCGCGCCGCGCGAGGGCCGCGCCTTCCGCGTTCTTGAGCGCATCCAATCCGAACGCAGCGAGAGGCGCCAGGCCTAACGCAAAAATCGACGTCGCCGCTTCGGGTACTCTCGCCTTTTCCACGAGCGGCGCCAATGCGTAAAACATCCCGTGATAGACGCTGTTGCCCCCGAGCGCGAAGATCACGCCACAGAGTGCGAGAACCGCGAGCCAGCGGGCGCATCGCTCGCGCCAGCACGCCAGCGCGCCCAGGATCGCCAAGGTGAGTGCCACGATGCCAACGAAGGCGTCGTACGGATGCTGCTCGACGCCGGCGACGAAAATGCCGACGAGTCCCATCGGCTTCATCGCGTACTGCATGTGCACCGGATACGGCACGGTGCCATTCAGGCCCTGCGGTTGATCCGCTCCCACCCATCGAACGGCTTGGCGCCCGTACTCTGCAGCAGGCAAGGTTTGAAACGCACTGGTCGCGGCGGTCATCATAAATGCTGCCGCCGCGAGACGCGCCATCTTCATTCCTTGCCGCAGGATCAGAAGAATCCAAATGCCTGCCACGGCGAGCGATAAAAAAATCTGCATCTGGTGATGACCCACCAGCCAGGCGACTCCAAGGAAGAATCCGGAGAGAAGGGAATTGGCCAGCGGCCGCTCGCCCCGTTCGGCGCGGAAGAGAAACAGCAGCACGAGCGGGGACCAGACCGCGCCATGCAGCATCTGCGGCGAATCGATGGATGCAACATAACCGCCGAGCGAGTAGACGATGCCGGCCAGCACGGATGCCGGGCGCGAACGGCGCAGGTCTCTCGCCAGGGCGTAGGCAGTCAATCCGGCAAGATAGTGAACCAGCACGTAGAACCAGTGCAGGACGTCCTGTCTCAACCAACCGTGATCGAGAGGCATCCAGAACAGCAGCCAGTTAATGGGATACGCGGCGCCTGGCTGTGCTTGCCCGAACAGGGGCTGCCCGGCCCAGCTATAGGGATCCCACAAGGGAAATCGCCACTGATGCCACTCGCCTGCCTGAAATTGGAACCATGGCAGAATCAGGCTGCCGATATCGCCCGATTCGAGCCACGTGTACTGATTGGTGAGGACCAGCTTCCAGTGAAACAGCACACTGAGGGCAAACAGCAACGCCGGCCCGGCGAATCGCTCCGCTGTCTTACTGCTTATGGCTGGTTTTATAGTGCTCTCCGAGCAGGTCTACGCCAAAGTCGCCTTCGTAGTCTCGCCAGACCGAGTGAATATGATTCGCGTTATTCTGTGTGTCGTCATATTCAATCAGGAACACCGGCGTCTGGATGCGGTAGTAGTGCGGATCGCCCTTTTCGATGCCACCGGCCCAGGCGAAGTACAGGCCGCTTTGACTCTTGCGATACTCCTCCATGCGAGCATCGGCGATCGGGGTGGGAAAATCGTTGGCGTACTCCGTGACCAGGGCGTCGAGCAATTCGCGCTGCTTCGGCGTCAGATTGGCGAACGGAAGACCATTTGGCTGGCCCTTCAATGCCGCCTTGCGCGACGCTGCCGTGAGGATGTCCGGATAAGCGGTCTTGTCGACAATCGCAATGCCCCGCTGGGCGTCGGTGAGCGCTTTGACGAGATCCCTCGCCAGATCTTCTTCCCGCGCGAGAGTCCGCAGCCCGTTGCGCGAGGTGCCCCGCACCTCAGCCGGATTGGCGCCGAAAAAGCTCGGTGTCGATGCCACATGTCCGTTGACGATGGTGAAGTTCAGCGCCAGGTGATGGCCTTCGACCCGATAACCCCAGGTGCCTTTCTCTGCCGGCTCGCCGAAGATGCTGAAGTAATATTTTTCCGGATCGCGCTCGTTGGTGGGATTGACTTCAATCTCCTTCAACACCTGATCAAGGCTCATCACGGTGTCGGCCTTGATGACTCCCTGTTGGCTTAGTCCAGCCGCGAGCAGGGCGTGGGCGAGTTGGCGCGGGCCGGGAGACATCTCCCGAAAAGCCACCCCTTTTCGTTCCCGAGGAATGAAATGCCAGTTGAAGCGCTCTTCGTCGCTAAACGAGAAGCTGACGCGCGCTTTCTGATCAGGAGGAAGGGAAGCCAGAAACGCCTTGGCCGCGCCGGCCATCACGGCCGGGGAATTGATCCGGTAATAGGCGGCGCAGAGCATCATAATACCGGCGGATGCGAGCAATAGACGGGGCAGCATGCGCATGATTGCCCTACAGTGTATCAACTCAACTACGCGCGTGGTATAAGAATGCTCTAGAAGGGCAGGTCCGATTTGCCCGACGGCACCGTGGCGGAACGCGTCAGATACGGATGCGGATTCACCGCCGCGCCGCCCATGCGCACTTCGTAGTGCAGGTGGGGAGCGGTCACGCGGCCGGTCGCGCCGGAGAGGGCGATCACATCGCCGCGTCGCACTTCCTGGCCCGGAACCACGTTGAAACGCGAAAGGTGGCCATAGCGCGTGGTCATTCCATTGCCGTGATCGATCACGACGAGCTTGCCGTAACCGAAATAATACTCAGCGCGCACGACAATTCCGTCGGCGGCCGAGTGCACTGCGGTTCCTATGGGCGCGGAAATATCGACGCCGGGATGGATCGCGCCTTCGCCCGAGAACGGATCGGTTCGCTCTCCGAAGCGGCTTAGCAGGACGCCGTTAAGCGGCCACATCGTCGGGATGATGTTCTTCTGCCATAAGCGCGGATATTCATGATGAAGGCGGGAGAAACTGGCCGATTTCAGGAAGTTGTATTCTTCAATCGACTCTCGGAAGGAGGGAACAAGAGGACCTTCTTCGGCAATATCGTCAGAACCTTCGAGCTTGCGCTTTAATCCGAGCGCCACGCTAACTTCGCTGGCCATCAATTGCAAGGACGCCAGTTGCTCCTGCTTCTGATCGTTGTCGCGCTGTAGATCCTGATACTTCGTGCGGAGGGTATCGACCTCAGACCGGAGATGGTTGTAATTGGATATCTTCCAGGTCATCCGAAGGTAGCTGGAAACCATGCCGAACAGGGAAAACGTGCCGAAAAGGGACAACGCCAGAACCAAGTAAAGGGCCTGGTGGGGAATATGGATTCTGCGTAATCGTCCATGCAAGGAGTGCGCAAGGACAACTACGAAATAGTGCTGCTTCATCTATCTCCTGACTCATTCGACTGATCGGCGCGCATTGCACGCCAACGGCCGGAGAGTACCGTTCGCAGTTACCGTTAGATTAACGAACATTCACTATACTCCAGATTACGGTCTAATGTCAAGGTCAATCGGACACGCCAGCTGGGTCATTTCGGGGCGAGGAGGAGGCCGGTCAGGAAGTCCAAAGCCTCCTTGTTGGGAACGGGGATCGGCTCGACGGTATCGCCAAAGCTCATGGCAAGATCTTTCTTTTCAGTATATTGTGGCCATTTTGGAAGACCGGGTCCATTTGGGTCGCCGGTCGTGGCGAAATTTACCCAGTACGAGGACATGATATCGCTGAGTTTACGATCGTCCTGGTTCCACGGCCGCCGTCCGAGGTCTCCTGTCCCAAAGACATATGAAATCTCCGACGCGTGGAACGCGCCGTAACGCGGAGCGAGGTCACCTCCGGATGGCACTCGGCTGAAATAGTAAAGATACGCCGGGGATTTCCCCTTGGCCGATTGAAGCCGGGCCCACATGCGCATTTGGAGACCGAAGGTCTGGTCGCGCATCAGGTGGGCGGAGGCGCTCCAGGCCTCTTCGTCGTTGGTTGCCCGATAGATCTCCAGTGCCTTGTCGGCGTTGGCTCCAAAACGCTGCTTGGCGTTCGCTTCAAAGGCCGCGACTGTGGTCTTCGGCGGCATGAAGGCGGTGCCTTCGTCGGCGTTGGAGCCGATTAAAATCGGCACGTCGTTCTGACGGCCTTCCTCAAAGATCGCCCTCGGGTTGGTGGGCAGGAACCAGCCATCGACGTTCAGGCTGAATGGTGTGGTGATCTTGAGAATATCCTCGGCGGATTTGGCGCGGAGCGAGGCGATGGATTTATCGAGGTTCGAGCCGGCCTTTTCCAGATCGGCGAGCTTCGCGATGTTGCCGAAGTTGCCTCCGCTCTCCCCGATAGCCCGATGAAACAGCCCTTTGGCCAGCGGTGAGGCGACGAGCGCATTCACGGCCCACGACCCGGCCGATTCGCCGAAGATCGTCACGCGATTGGGATCGCCGCCGAAGGCCGCGATGTTCTTACGGACCCATTGGAGCGCCGCGATCTGGTCGAGCAGGGCGTAGTTGCCGGAGGAATGATGCTCGGACTCGGCGGTGAGTTCGGGGTGGGCGAGGAACCCAAAGATGCCGAGGCGGTAGTTGATGGTGACGAGCACGACACCTTTTTCAGCGAAATGCTCGCCGTCATAGGTCGGCGTGGAGCCGGAGCCTCGCGTGAATGCGCCGCCGTGAATCCAGACCATGACGGGCCGCTTGTCCGAAGGGGACTTCGCAGCGGTCCAAATGTTCAGGTACAGGCAGTCTTCGCTGATCGGCTGCGGTGCGCCCCGATAAAGCGAACCTTCCGGATACGGGGTCTGCATGCAGGTGGCTGAGAATTCGTCGGCCTTCCGGACACCGGTCCACGCCGCGGCGGGTTTGGGGGCGCGCCAGCGAAGATCGCCCACCGGGGGCGCCGCATACGGGATGCCCTTGAACACGCGAACGTCGGCCGATGAGCCGGAGACGCCATTGAGGAGACCTTGCTCGACGTGGATGGGGTCACTGATGGCGGCAGAGAGCGGGAGAACCGCGGCGAAAAGAATCGGATGCAGACGAGGCATCAGAACATGATAGCGGAGCGGCGAGTTCGCGTGTTAGTTCTCTCCGGGCTTCTCGGCGTGATCGATCACTACCGCCGAGTAAGTCACCTTGGCCGACTCCAGCTTGAGGCCGAGCTGTTCCTGCAGCGCTGTGAACAGGGACGGGCGGTCGTCAGAAGGGTCGCTGTCCGCCCATTCCATCTTGAAGTCGAAAGCGCCGGACAATTCGGTCTTGTCCGTTACGGGTTTCTCAAGCATGCGGGTGAGATCGCGCGCGAAGATTTCCATAGTGACGCCTTCCGCCACGAGTTCGGTGTTGTGCGTGCTCATGCGGGAGCCGGGCCGCGTCCCTTTGGCGGGTGTCATCTTCACACCTTTCTTTGCCACGGCGAGAACATAGCCTGACGTTTCGCGCTGCTCGCGGTGCACGGTGAGATGAAAGCGATCGGCAAGAAAGTTGCGGAGCATGATCGGAACCGTTTCGCGCGTGTTATTGGCGAACTCCTCAGGAATCTTGGCGTTGATGTCGAAGCCGAGCGACTCGACCCAGTTTGGTCCGCCGAAGACCTCCCCTTCATCCACGTCGTAGGCGCGGGCGATCAGTCGCTTCAGAGAAATGTTATGCGTGCGGAAGATGCCTTTGTCGGAGTTCGTGTTGTGGTTGTTATCCTGAACGCCGACGCGGATGGAGGCGACCTCGAATTGCGGGGTCTGCGCCAAGGCGAGCGTGGAGACGAATAGGAGCGCGGCGGTTCGCATGGGCCTTCCTGCTTCTTAGACGATACCAGTGCGCTGTCCGTTGGGGGTTAAATTTCTACCGACGTGGAGGCCGGTCGCATAGGATAGTAATAGCGTGCCCTCCTCCAAACCGCTGCTAATCTACGATGGGAAATGCGGCTTCTGCGGACTCTGGTTAAAGTATTGGCGCGAGCTGACCGGCGACCGGATTGAGTACGCGCCTTCGCAGGAGGTCGGCGAGCAATATCCGCAAATCCCCAAGGCGGAGTTCTCGAAATCCGTTCAACTGGTGCGCCCCGACGGGTCCGTCGCAAACGGCGCGCGAGCCGTTTTCGAGGCGCTGGGCAGGGAGAAGTATTACCTCCCCTGGCCCTTTGAGTGGGGCTACGCGCTGATTGCGCGGCACCGCGACTTTTTTTATCACGCCACGAAGTGGACCTTCGGCACCGACATTCAACCAGCGAGATTCGCCCGGACGCAGTGGATCTTCGTGCGGCTGCTGGCCGCGATTTACGCGATCGCCTTCGCGTCGCTGAGCGAGCAGGTGAAAGGACTGCTCGGCGCGCACGGAATTCTGCCAGTGAGCCGTTATCTACAAGCAGTGGCGGAGGCTGCCGGCTCGATGCGGTTCTGGGATGTCCCGACCGTGTTCTGGATGAACGCATCGGATGGCGCATTGCAGGGCGTCTGCTATGCGGGCATAGCGGTCGCGCTGCTGGTGCTGATGGGATTCTTCGAACGCATCGGGTTGGCGATTCTGTTTGTCCTGTATTTGTCCTTGAGCTCGACAGGCCAGGAATTCTTGTCCTTTCAATGGGATTCTCTGCTGCTGGAAACGGGGTTCCTGGCGATATTTCTCGGGCGTTCGCGCATCATTGTCTGGACCTTCCGGTGGCTCCTCTTCCGGCTGATATTTTCCTCGGGAGCGGTGAAATTGCTCAGCCATGACAAATCGTGGCGGGATTTGTCGGCGCTGAGTTTTCATTACTGGACGCAGCCGCTGCCGAACCGCATCGCCTGGTATATGGCGCAGGCTCCAGAGTGGTTTCAGAAATTCTCAACCGGCTGGGCTCTGGGAATCGAGCTCGCGGTCCCATTTTTGATTTTTGCCCCGCGACGGTGCCGGATGTTCGGGGCCTGGTGCCTGATCCTGCTTCAGGTGTTGATATTCCTGACGGGCAATTTCGCGTTTTTCAACTTGCTGACACTGGCCCTGTGCGTGTTTCTGTTCGAGGACCGCGATTTTGAACGGTGGTTCAAGCCGCGCGCGTCTGAGGCAGCGGGCAGGCTGGCGCGTCGCGTCGCAGGCGCGGTGGCGATGCTGGTGCTGACGCTCGGCGTGCTGCGCGGTGTGGAGATGTTGACGGGCGAATCGTTCGCCCTGGTGCGGTATACGGCGCCATTTCAAATCGTGAATTCCTACGGGCTGTTCGCGGTGATGACGACGATGCGGCCGGAGATTGTGATCGAAGGCTCGATGGACGGCGAGACCTGGACGCCGTATCCGTTCCGTTATAAGCCCGGCGATCTGTCGAAAGCTCCGCGTTGGGTGGAGCCGCATCAGCCGAGGCTCGATTGGCAGATGTGGTTCGCCGCAATGGGGAATTATCGCGAAAATCCGTGGTTCGTAAGTTTCGCGGTAAGATTGCTAGAAGGATCGGCCGAGGTAAGGGATTTGCTGGACGCCGATCCATTCCACGGAAGGGCTCCGCAGTACGTCAGGGCTGAAGTCTACGATTACTCGTTCACAACCGCGGAAGAGCGGCATCGGACGGGCAATTGGTGGAAGCGGGAGGCAAAAGGAATGTACTTGCCTCCGGTGGGTTTGAAGGTGACAAGCGGCCTCCAACGCCCCTAAGAATCAACAGCTTTGAATGTAAATTTACCTTAAGCGTTGTAACCAACGGCATCGAAAACTAAGTCATTACAAATGTCACGGCAGGGGAGAAGTCTATGAAAAGCAAAGCCATGTTTGCGGTTGCGTATGCGTCGCTATTGATGATTGCGGCGCAGACCGTGGCGCTTGCGCAGGATGCGGCGGCAGCGAAGCAGGTCAATGGAACCGTGCTGAAAGTGGATGCCGGCGCAAATGAGCTGGTGATGAAATCCGATGCGGGGGCCGAAGTGAAGGTCACGCTGGCTCCGAAGCACGCTCTGCGAAAAGTGGCGCTCGGCGAAAAGGATTTGCGGAACGCGGCGACAATTGAATTCAAGGACATCGCGGCGGGTGATCGCGTGGCGGCTCGCGGCAAGGAGTCCGAGGATCAGAAGGAAATCGCCGCGACACTGATCGTGGTGATGTCGTCGTCGGACGTCGCGAAGAAGCAGGAAGCGGATCGCGCGGACTGGGACAAGCGCGGCGTGAACGGCATTGTGACGGCTGTTTCGGCGGAGTCGGTGACCTTGAAGGCCGGCGCAAGGACGGTGACGGTGATTCCGGCGGCGAAGGCGATTGTGCGGCGCTATACGACCGACTCCGTGAAGTTCTCTGACGCGAAGGAATCGACGCTGGCTGAAATCAAAGCAGGCGATCAGGTCCGGGCGCGGGGCGATAAGAGCGAGGACGGATTGAAGCTGACGGCGGATGAAATTGTCTCGGGAACATTCAAGACGATCGCGGCCACGGTGGTATCCATCGACGCGGCGAAACAGCAGATGACGGTGAAGGACCTGGAGACGAAGAAAACGCTCGTGGTCAAGGTCAATGCCGATTCGAACATGAAGCGCTTATCGGATCCCATCGCGCAGATGATCGCGCGGCGCGTGCATCCGGAAAATTATGAAGGACGGGGCGGCGGCCGTGGCGAGGGCGCTGGACGCGGCGTGGGCGGACCTCCACCGGAAGGCGGCGGGATGCGCGGCGGCGGACCAGGAGGCCGGGGTGGCGGGCGCGGCGGCGATTTGCAGCAGATGCTCGACAGCCAGCCTGCGGTGACGCTGGCGGATTTGAAAGTGGGTGAGCCGATCGTGATTTCAAGCGCAGTGGGCGCGGCGACGGATCACATCATGGCGATCACGATGCTGGCGGGAGTGGAGCCGATTCTCCGCTCGCCGGGCAGGCCGGAGATGTCGCTGGGCGGTTGGAATCTTGGCGGCGGCGGAGATATGGGCGGCGGCAATTAGCCGCGTTCAGAAATTTAAGCGTGGCAGAACTTTTTGGCGTGAAGGATAAGAGATGATTTTCGCGAAACGAGCGGTCTTTTTGTTTTTCCTGGTGCTGGCCGTGATGTCGATGTCGGCCGCACTCATTGCGCAGGCGCCGGCCAGTGTGAAGGGCTCGGTGCTCGATCCGTCGGGCGCGGCTGTTCCCGGAGCGACGGTCACATTGACCGGCCCGAACGGTGTGGTGAAGGTTGCCCAAAGCGACAGCAACGGGGTGTTCACCGCAGTGGGACTGCCGCCGGGCAAGTGGACCGTGCGCGTGATTGCGGCCGGGTTCGACCTGTTTGAGGGAACCATCGAGAACCTGCCCGGCGGGCGTGCTTCCTCCTTCGACGCGAAGCTGGTTGTCGCCAGCGAGAAGCAGGAAGTGACGGTCAAAGACGTCCAGCAGGTGGAACTCGATCCGGCCAAGAACGCCGGGGCGCTGGTGCTGAAGGAAGCGGATCTCGACATGCTTTCGGACGATCCGGACGATTTGCAGGCGGACTTGATGGCGCTGGCCGGTCCGGCGGCGGGTCCCAACGGCGGGCAGATATTCATTGACGGATTTTCGAGCGGCCAGCTTCCGCCGAAGGATTCGATCCGCGAGATTCGCATCAATTCGAATCCCTACTCGGCAGAGTTCGACACGCAGGGGCACGGCCGTATCGAGATCTTCACCAAGCCTGGTTCCGACAAGTTTCACGGCAGCATAAACGCCATCTACACCGACCACATCTGGAATGCACGCAATCCTTACAACACCCAGACCAGCGGGTTGCCTGCCTCCGATACCAAGAACCTGATGGCAACTCTCAGCGGGCCGATCAACAAGAAGGCTTCGTTCTTCCTCGATTTTTCACGCCGCCAGTTGCGCGAAGCGGCGCTGGTGAACCAGCAGTTGCTCGACCCGACCACATATGCGATCCTGCCGCTGCAGTCATTTGGCATTATCGCGCCGACCACGAATACGCGCATCAGCCCGCGCGTGAACTATCAGCTGACGTCGAAGATCACGCTCGATGCGCGCTACGTTTACAGCAAGAGCGAGACGGACAACCAGGGAGTGGGCGGCTTCAATCAGCCCAGCACCGGCGCGACCCAGCACGGCACCAATCAGCAGTTTTTCCTCACTGAAACGGCGGTGCTGAACAGCACGACCATTAACGAATCGCGGTTCCAGTATTTCCGCAACGATTCGCATAGTACGGGCAACGATCCCGTGTTGAATATCTCGGTCGCCAGCGCGTTTACAGAAGGCAGCAATTTTGAGACGGGATACTCCAACAGCGGGAACTACGAATTCCAGAACTACACGTCGATCACGCACGGGACGCAGTTCATCAAGTTCGGCGGGCGGCTCCGCGAGACGCGGCTAAGCAACTATAACACCAACAACTTTCTGGGCCAATTCAACTTTTCCAACATTCAGACCTACCAGCTTATGGAGGCGGGAATTGCCGCGGGATTGCCTCTGTCGGCGATCATTGCCAACGGGGGCGGGCCGATCCAGTACCAGGTCGCCGCGGGCGAGCCTCTGATTGCGGGAAATCAGTTTGACGCCGGGCTGTTCTTTCAGGATGACTGGAAGCTGATCCCGAGCATGACGCTAAGTCTCGGTCTGCGCTACGAAGTTCAAACCAACATCAACGACCATGGCGACGTCGCGCCACGCATCGGATGGGCTTGGGGACTAGGCGGTGGAACGGGACGTTTCCGCCAGCCGAAGACCGTGATCCGGGCCGGTTCGGGTTACTTCTACGATCGCTTCAGCCTGTCGAACACCTTGAACGCCGAACGGTTCAACGGCGTCAACCAGGTTTCTTACATCGTCACCAACCCGACGTTCTATCCTGCGGCCGGGGTACCGATTCCGCCCGTCTCGACGCTGCCTCTGGCGGGCTCCACTGTATATCACGTGGATTCGGACCTGCATGTGCCAACGCAGTTGCAATCGGCGGTGGGCATCGACCGTCAACTACCGCATAACGTGTCGGTTTCGTTTAATTATCTCAACACGCGCGGCACGCACACTCTGCTGCCCTACAACATGAACGCTCCGTATCCGGGCACGTACATTCCTCCGTCGCCGGGCGTGCCGGCGCAGGGCGAGTATCCGTTCGGCCAGGCGGCGGGTATTCAGCAATTGTACGGCGCAAATGGCGTTTACCGGCAGAATCAGCTGATTTTCAACTCGAATGCGCGCATCAACTCGAAGATCAGCCTCTTTGGGTACTACGTCTACGGTCACGTGAAGACGGACGCCAACGGAGCGCCGTCCAACCCGTACAACTTCGCACAGGACTACGGGCGCGCCAGTTACGACATCCGACATCAGGCCAATATCAACGGCAGCATTCTGGCCCCGTGGGGCATCCGTTTCTCGCCGAACATCGGATTGCGTTCCGCGCCGCCGTTTAACATTGTCGAGGGGATCGATACCAATGGCGACTCGGTGGTGAACGACCGTCCGGCATTCCTCCCGTCGGGCGCCAGCATCCCGGCTTGCGCCGGCCGCGTGGTGGCGGGCGCTGCTCCTTGCGTCAGCCACGGATTCGTTGTGAATCCGACTCAGGGTATGACGATCATCCCTGTGAACTACGGCATCGCGCACTCACAGGTCAACGTGAACGTACGCGTCAGCCGCACCTGGGGTTTCGGCGAACTGACCCAGGCGGCTCGAAACCGGCAGCAGCAGGATCAGGCCGGCGGTGGACGCGGACCGGGCTTCGGACAAGCAGCGGGCGGACGTCCGGGCGGCGGCGGTGGACGCGGCGGTGGCCCTGGCGGCCCGGGCGGCGGAATGGGTATGGGCGGCGGCGATTCCAGCGGCCGCAGGTATTCATTGACCGCGAGCGTTATGTTCCACAACCTGTTCAACACGGTGAACGAGGGCATCCCGGTTGGCTCGCTGAACAGCCCGCTGTTCGGGCAGTCCACGTCGCTGGCCAGCGGCGGATTCGGTGGTGGCGGACAGGCGTTCAATCGCCGCATCGATATGTCGCTTCGATTCAGTTTCTAAGACTCCTGGGCGGCCCATCCTGACCTGTTCTGGGAGGACGGGTCGCCACAATTCTGTAACAAATCGTGGGATAAACTGGAGTTGGCCATGTCTAGCTTCGCAACCACGAGTATGCCCGCCGAAGTCCTCAACGATCCCAACCTATACATAGACCGCGAACTCAGCCTGCTGGCGTTTCAGCGGCGCGTTCTCGAAGAAGCCCAGGACCCGGCTAATGCGCTGCTAGAAAGGGTAAAGTTCCTTTCCATCCTGTTTTCCAACGTGGACGAGTTTTTCATGGTCCGCTTCGCGGTGCTAAAGCAGAAAGCGGCCACCGTGCAGGACCCTTCCATCGGGGAGCAACTCGATCGAATCCGCGCCGCCGTCCAGCAATTGATGCGCGACGCATATCCGGCCTGGAGGGAAATTGAAAGCGCGCTGAAGCAGGCGGGCATTGAACTGCGTGATTATCGGGACCTCACCAACCGTGAGCGTAGCCTGATGGAAACGTACTTCCGCCAGGTGGTCTACCCGGTGCTGACACCGCTGGCGTTCGACCCGGGGCGGCCGTTCCCGCACATCTCGAATCTCAGCCTCAATCTGGCGGTAGCAGTGCGGGACGCCAAAGGCGTGGATCGGTTCGCCCGCGTGAAGGTTCCCGATACGCTGCCGCAGCTGGTTCCCGTGTCTATGCCGGATCAGCCTGCCGGCGCCCGCCCGGCGTTGATCTGGCTGGAGCAGCTGATCATCGAAAACCTGCACGCGTTGTTTCCCGGCCTGGAAATCATCGAAGCGTATCCGTTCCGCGTCACGCGCGACGCGGAAATGGAGATTCAGGAGCTGGAAAGCGACGATCTTCTGGAAACCATCGAAGAGGCGGTCTGGCAGCGGCGCTTCCGGGCAGTCGTGCGGATGCAGGTGTCGCGCGATATTCCTGACCACCTGCTGGAGATCCTGACGGCGAACCTGGAACTGGACCCGCGCGATGTCTATCACGTGGACGGTCCGGTGGATTTGAGCCGCCTGCGGCAGTTGTTGAGCGTGGACAGGCCGGATCTGAAGGACGCTCCGTTTCAGCCCTATACTCCGCCGGAGTTGCATCCCAAGTCCGAGGACGATATTTTCGCCGTACTGCGCCGGGACGATCTCCTGCTCCACCACCCGTTCGATTCCTTCCAGCCGGTGGTGGAGTTCTTGCGCAAGGCCGCGGTGGATCCGGATGTGTTGGCCATCAAGATCACGCTGTATCGCGTGGGGCGCAATTCACCGATCGTTGAGAGCCTGCTGAGTGCAATTGAAAACGGAAAGCAGGTGGCTGTGCTTGTGGAACTGAAGGCTCGCTTCGATGAGGAGAGCAACATCGAGTGGGCCAGGGCGCTGGAAGCCGCGGGCGTGCATGTGGTGTACGGCCTGGTGGGGCTGAAGGTTCACTCCAAGGTGGCGCTGGTGGTTCGCCGCGAAGGCGACATTATGCGCCGCTACGTCCACTTAGGAACGGGCAACTACAACCCGACCACGGCGCGGTTATACACCGACATGAGCTTCTTCACGTCCGACGAACAGATCGGCGCCGACGTCACGGACCTGTTCAACTACGTAACCGGCTATTCGGCCAAGAACGAGTTTCGCAAGCTCCTGGTTGCGCCGATCAATATGCACGAGAATCTGGAGGACCTGATCCGCCGGGAGATCGCCCACGCGCAAAGAGGCGTTAAAGCGCGGTTGATCCTCAAGATGAACGGCCTGGAAGACTTGCACATGGTGCGGCTTTTGTATCAGGCATCACAGGCGGGCGTGCAAGTGGATCTGCTGGTGCGCGGGATCTGCTCGCTGCGCGCCGGAGTTCCGCAGGTAAGCGATAATATCCGCGTGACCAGCATCGTGGGGCGGTTTCTGGAGCACAGCCGTATCTACTACTTCGAAAACGGCGGCCATGAGGAAATCTACCTCGGCAGTGCGGATCTGATGAATCGCAATCTTCATCACCGCGTGGAACTGTTGTTCCCCATCGAGAACAAGCGGATCATGGCGCGGTTGCGGGACGAAATCCTGGGCACCTATCTGGCGGACAATCGCAACGCCCGCCACATGCTGCCGGATGGCAGCTATGCGTGGGACAAATCGGGCGAGCCGGCGGTGGATAGCCAGGCGCGGTTCCTGCTCCACTAAGCTCCAAAATCCGGTACGCTGAAGAATTGCGGATCCTGCTTTATACGGCCGGCTTTTTCCTCCTGGCGGGCGCAATGGCTCGTGGCGCCACAGCTACGGCCCCCGGCTACGCGGGAATGGCCGCTTGCGCGAAGTGCCATGCCGAGATTCATCGCCAGTGGACGCACTCCCGCCACAGCAAGATGGTGCAGCCCGCGACCAAGGAAAGCGTCAAGGGCGACTTCAAGGCAGCCAGCGTCCGGCTCCGCGATCTCACCTATCTGCTGCGGGAGCGAGACGGCGTTTACTATATCACCGAGACGTATCTCACCGGAAAACCACAGGAGCACCGCGTCGATTATACGCTCGGCAACCGGCGTATCCAGCATTATCTGACCACCCTGGACGACGGAAAAATCATCGTCCTGCCGCCTAGTTGGGACGTCTTACGAAAGGGCTGGTTCCACAATCTGGACATCGCCGATCCGGATCAACCTGAGGGCGTCGAGGTCCAAGTCTGGAATAAGAACTGTTATTCCTGCCATGTCAGCCAGCAGGAGAAGAACTTCAACGCCGAGACCAATGAGTATAAGACGGCCTGGCTCGATTTCGGCACGAACTGCGAGCGCTGCCATGGTCCTGGGAAAGCCCACGTAGAGCATTATTCGTCTCCCACGCCGCCGAAGGGCAAAGCCACCGATATCGTGGTGCAGACCAGGCTCGATGCGGCCCGCAATACGATGGTTTGCGCGCAATGCCATTCGTTCCGCGACATCTACGCGAGGGGATTTGCCGCGGGCGCGAATTATTACGATTATTTTCTTCCGATTCTTGAATACGATCAGCCCAAGGACGGCGATCCTGCCTACTGGCCCGACGGGCGCACGCGGCGATTCTCCAACGATTCCTATGGGCTATGGCAGAGCGAGTGTTTCCTGAAGGGCGGCGTGACCTGCGTGGCGTGCCATACGACCGTGCATGACGTGGAGATCGAAAAGAACCCGCAGCTGCGGCCAACGGCCAATGCGCTTTGCACCCGATGCCACACGGCGATCGGAGCGGCGGTTCCGGCGCACACGCATCACGCGGCGGGCAGCGCGGGCAGTTCCTGTATCGAATGCCACATGCCGAGGACCGTGTACAGCATCAAGGCCGAGATTCGCGACCATTCGATGACCATTCCGGTGCCTGAGAACACGATCCGCCACGGGATTCCGAACGCCTGCAATATCTGCCATAAGGATCGCGACGCGGCGTGGACCCTCAAGAATATGAACGCCTGGTATGGCGACCGTTCGCGGCAGAAGCTGATCCGCCGCGCCGATGCGTTCGCACTGGCGGCCAAGGGCGATCCCGGCTCCATCCCCGGTTTGCTGGCCATTCTGGCCGAGCCCTCCGAGGGTCCATTGGTACGCGCGAACGCGGCGGGGCACTTGAGCCAGTTTTCCGAAGATCCCACGGTGTTCACGGCGCTGGTAAGCGCTTTAAAGGATTCCGAAGATGTGGTTCGCTCCGTGGCTTCCCTCCGTATCCACCCAGGACCGGCGGATCGCCAGACGGCCGTGAAGGCCCTGGTCGCGGCGCTCGGAGATCGCGTGGCGCCGGTGAGGATCGGCGCGACGGCGACACTAGTGAGCTTGGGCGTGCACGAGTTGCCGGGCGAGGATGGGAAACGGTTCGAGGCTGCGAAAAAGCTGTTCCGCGCCCGGGCTGACGCCAACAATGACGACGCGGAGCAGGACATCGGCGCGGGGCGGTTCTATTACCTCACCGGCGAAATGGACAAGGCCGTCACAGCGTTTCAGACCAGTCTGCGGATTGATCCGAATGCTCCCGCGCAGTACCTTCTCGCCGCGGCCTATGTGCAGAAGGGCGAGATCGCCAAAGCGCGCGATGTTTTGCTCACCATCCCAGCCGGGAATCCGCAATACGAAAAGGCACAGCGGCTGCTGAAGGCCATCGCCGAGCAAGCCCGAATACGTTAGAAACTCAGTTCTTCTCCGGCAAGGCCCAGGCGAAGATGGAGTTCTCAATAGCGGTGATCAGGTATTGCCGGCCCTCCAACTCGTACGTCATCGGAGAGGCTGCCATCCTCCCGCCGACGGGAACGTGCCACAACGTCTTGCCTGTAGCCGGGTCCATCGCGAGCAGATTGTTCGAATTATCCTGCGCAAACAGAAGATGTCCCGCCGTGGACAGCATGCCGGAAGAATTTTCGCCTTCGCCCACGTCCTTCCGCCAGCGAATATCGCCGGTCTTCGGGTCGATGGCCTCTAGAACCGATTCCGCCCACAGATTGCGGTCACGGCCGGCCCACCCTTCCGGCTTGCCGTCGGCGGTCATGTAAAATTCGCTCCACATCCGCCGCGCGCTGACGAAATAGAGGCCGGAATGGGGGTCGTAGCTGGGCGCCATCCAATTTGTCGCACCATCGGAGCCGGGGGAAACCAGCGCGCCATCGGGCTTCGGCTCTTTTTCCTTCTTGGGCCGGGGCTGGCCATGCGCGTCGATGCCTTGCGACCAGTTCGTCTCGATGAATGGCTTGGTCAAAATGTGCTCGCCGGTGGAGCGATCCATCACAAAGAAGTACCCGTTACGGCTGGCCTGTGCGATGAGCTTGCGCTGCACTCCGTTCTTTATGTCTTCGAATAGAATCGGCGTTTGCGCCGCGTCCCAATCGTGCGTGTCGTGCGGAGACGGCTGAAAATACCACTGCAATTTCCCGGTGTCCGGATTGAGCGCCACAATCGAGCAGGTGTACAGGTTATCGCCCGGTCGTCCATCGCCGTTCAGCACCGGATTTGGATTTCCCGTGCCCCAATAGGTCAAGTTCAACTGCGGATCGTAGGTTCCGGTAACCCAGGTCATGCCGCCGCCGTGCAGAATGGCGTCGGTTCCCTTGGGCCAGGTTTCCGATCCAGGCTCGCCCGGCTTCGGCTCGCTGTACCAGCGCCACTGGACCTTGCCGGTGGCCGGGTCAATCGATTCCAGAAAGCCCGGAATGTCCGTTACGTCTCCCGAGACTCCCACCAGCACGTGATCGCGGATCACCAGCGGAGCCATGGTGGCGAAATAGCCGAGCTTCGGATCGGCGAGTTCAATGTCCCAACGGACGGTTCCGTCCTTGGCGTTGAGCGAGATCAGGTGGCAATCGGGCGTTTCAAAATAGAGCCAGTCTTTGTACATCCCCACGCCTCGTTGGCCGATATGGTCGCCCTGCGATTCGCGGAAGTAATGCCAGACGGTACGACCGCTGCGCGCGTCGAGCGCCCAGACGTTATCCGGCGTAGTCATGTACATGACGCCGTTCACCACCAGAGGCGTCGATTTGATCGTGCCTGTGCGCAGCGTCGCGACCCAGGCAATCGTCAACTGATTCACGTTGGCTTGATTGATCTGGCTGAGGGTGCTGTAACGCTGGCCCGAATAATCGCCGTTATAGGTGGGCCATGTGTCGGTGGGCGGCGCCAGCATCTTGGCCGGATCAAGGCCGTCGGCGGCGAACATCGGCAGGGTGAGGAGTACGGCGGCGAGCCTCTTCATTGGAGCGTCTCCAGGTACGCGAACAGATCATGAATGTCTTTGTCGGTATATTTCGACATCAGCGCACGGTGTGCGGCCAGAGGATCGTGAAGCTCCACCGTGACTTCGCGGCGTTTCCAGGACTGATACCAGCCGCCCGCTGCCGTAATCGCGATCTCAAATTCGTCGTTGTGGACCACCGCACCCTCGAATTTCCGGCCGTCGGCGAGCGTCACGGTCGCCGTCACGCGAGCGGCTCGGGCGGGATAGAGAAATCGTTGTTGCAGATTGAGCGGTGAATACTTTTGTGCGACTCCCGCCAGATCTCCTGATGGCGAATGGCATGCCGAACACCCTCCCGGGCCGTTGAAATACGCTTTCCCCGCGTCTGCATTCCCGGTAAGTAACTTCTTGAGCGGATAATCGTTCGGCACCCCCGCGCTGTGCAGCGCGTCATCGGCCTGTTTGTGGAGAAAAACGACAATATCCGCGACGGCCTTGTCGCTCAGAATCGGGAACGCAGGCATGTCTTTATCCGGACGCCCGTTGCGGATCACGGGACCAATCAGGTCGCCATTGACGTCGTGACTGAGCAGCGCGGAGCGGATCAGATCCGGCGCGCGATTGCCCGTGGCATCGTCGGCGTGGCAGAATCCGCAGCTGGACTTGAACTGTGTGCGGCCGCGCTCCACGGCGGCTGAATCAAAAGTAGGAGGTTTCGTTTGAGCGAACAGTGCTGAGGCGCCGAGGAAAACCGTGTAGCGAAAGAGCATAAAGAAGTGGCGGAGGAAGAGGGATTCGAACCCCCGGAACCCTTTCGAGTTCAACGGTTTTCAAGACCGCCGGTTTCAACCACTCACCCATTCCTCCAGTCATTATCTTACCTGATTTCATCGCCTTGCCGAGGTGTCACAAGTCTGGTTCTCCTTCAACGCCGGCTGCCGCTCTGGGCTGGTTCCCGGACAGCCGTTTCGCCGACGTTCCCGAAAAAAGACGGTTGGCCAATCGTCGAGACCCACCCGCAAAAAATAAATTAGATCGCGGCGAATTGGCTTGCATCGTGAGCCGAAAGTGGAAGTTGTGTTGGCGCCGAAAAACAGCTCCGGTCTTCGCCTACTCGAGCGTGGCTTGACGTTGATGGTTATCGCCTTTTTTGCCGTTTTTGCGTCTGGCTATGTTCTTAGGTGGTCTGGGGAGCGCCAAGCCTTAAAGGAGGTTGACATCCAGAAGAAGGCAATTCAGGCGGATCCAGCCAGAGTGCCCACCATCCCTAACGGCCACGTGGATTTCAGCTTGTGGCCGACGAAGCGGGTAGAGGGATATCTGAGTAGTTTTCAACATTCGGTTCCGGACCCCGTGGCAGTCCTGCGGCTCGGCAACAGCGGAGTTTTAGTATGTGGGGGATACCCCCGGCGTTATATCGTTCACGCCAGTTATGTATCGGGCGGCAGCGCTCGTATCGAACAATCACAAAGTACAGACTTACCATAAGGAGACAGAAAGATGATTAGGTTGAATGTAATTGCTTCCACAACGATTTTCGCTCTCGGCAGCATGCTGTTGGCGCAAGAAATGCCGCAAACCAAGAAGGAACAGATTCACAAGGGCACGGCGACAACCACCGAAAAAGCATCGGGAACGGTCATGGCCGTCGAAGGGAACACGCTCGTCATGAAAATGAGCACCGGAGAGGTCCGGATGTTCACGCCACCACCGGATCTGAAATACGTGATCGACGGCAAGGAGATGACCATCAATGAGTTAAAACCAGGGATGAAATTGAATGCCACTGTGACCACCACGAAGACTTCGGTGACAGAGCGGACGACTACGGTTGGCTCCGGCACCGTGTGGTGGGTGGCTGGCAATTACGTCATCCTGACCCTCCCGAACGGCGAGAACCGGGAATATAAGGTCAAAGAGGATTATAAGTTCATCATCGACGGGAAGCCGGCAACCGTGCAGGATCTTCGGAAGGGTATGAAAGTCCAGGCCGTAAGGATCGTTGAGGAGCCGGCGGTCCTCATGGCAACCGACCGCCGCGTCACAGGGACGATGCCTGCGCCGCAAGTAGCCAAGGCTCCCGCCGCGGAGCAACCCCGGCCGCCGGCCCCAAGACATGAGCCGGCCCCGACGCCGGAACCTCGTCAGGTTGCGCAGAGCGCGCCGCCTCCGGTCAGCGTCCCAGAACCGGTTCAGTCGCAGCCACCTTCGAAGCTTCCGGAGACCGCCAGTGAATTACCTCTCATTGGCTTTGTCGGACTGCTGTGCTGTGCGGGTGCATGGGCGCTCCGCCGGCTTCGTGCATAGCGGCTCTCCTGGCACAAGAGAAGATTCGCATCTCGGGCGGCGTGTTGCCGCCCCTGACGTGACGGGTGATATCTGTCTTCCAGTCTTGTCGACTGGTGCAGGAATCACTGGTCACGTCACGAGCAGGTGGATGCAGTTTCCGGACCGTGCTGATGACACCGCGCGGCCTCAGCGTAATCGTGTGAGTGCCCACCGGGCGTGCTCCGCCACGAGCTCATCCGTGGAGCGCGCCAATTCCTCCAGAGCCGGGCGGTACCGCTCATCGCCTGAATTGCCCATCGCCACGGCCACATTTCGTAGGAAGCCCGAATGCTTTGCTCGCGCCACTGGGCCATCGGCAAAGGCTTCTTGAAATTCCTCAATCGATAGGCGTGCCATAGCTCCCAAGTCCGATGTCGCCGTCGCGCGGAAGGATCCTTCTTCTGCAAGAGGCGCCCCAGAGTTCCACGGACAAACATCCTGGCAAATGTCGCAGCCGAAAACGTGTTCCCCCACGCCTGCCCGGTGTTCTTCGGGGATCGGCCCGCGCAGCTCGATGGTGAAATAAGAGATGCAGCGGCGCGAATCGAGCGTCCAGCCACGGCCCTTGGGGACAATCGCTTGAGTGGGACAGGCGTCAATGCAGCGCGTGCAGGTCCCGCAGCGATCAGGCGGCGGAGAATCCGGCGCGATCTCCAGTGACGTCAGAATCTCGCCGAGAAAGAACCATGACCCCAGCGGCTCATGAATCAGGCAGGTATTCTTGCCAATCCAGCCCAATCCGGCCTGCCGCGCGTAGCTTCGTTCCAGAAGCGGAGCGGTATCGACGCAAATCTTGTGCTCTCCCGGCCCAAGCAACGCCACCATCCGTTCCAACCCGTCGCGCATCACGCGATGATAGTCCTTGCCCCACGCATATCGCGAGATCGGACCCGCCGGACCTTCGGTGTTGTACAGTTTGCCTACACAGATGATCGACTTCGCGCTTGCCAGGAGATTCTTCGGGTCCGCCCTTACGCCAGCGCGCCGATCCGAGAGGTAGCGCATCTCACCTGCGTAGCCTTGCTGCACCCAATCCAGGTATCTGGGAAAATCCGCCGAGGGTTCCGCCGCAGCGACGCCAGCTAGCTCGAAGCCGCACTCCCTCGCCAGCCGTTTTACGACATCTCCGGTCATTTGACCCCTCAGCGCAGTATAGCTTTGCCGCGTTCGGGTCGTAACCTGTTCACGCAGGACCAGGGCGGATTTCAATATACTCATGCCATGGGAACCTCAGGCGACACATTCCTGGTCCGTGCGGTCAACACCGCCACCGACTCGGAAAATCAAATCCACGACGATAAAGTTGCCGCCGAATATGGCTTTCGGGGTGGCCTCGTTCCCGGCGTTACCGTATACGGCTACATGGCGTCCGCTTTGCTGAATTTCGTGGGCCCGCGCTGGTTGGACCGGGGCGCGATGGACGTGCGCTTCTTCGAGCCTTTCTACGAAGGCGAGCAGGTGTTGGTGTCCGTATCGGAGGAAGGTGAGGGCCGTTGGCAGGCGCGGGCTGGATCGCGAGCCTCCGCGATGGCCTGGATCGAGAGCTCTGCGCCCACCGCGGAGGACATCCCCGAGCGAGCGTCGCCGGAGCGCCTGCCAGCGTCCCGCGATACGATTCGGCGCGGTTTCGTTCTCGGCAGCTTCGAAAAGCATCTCGACCTGTCGACACCCGGCGTGAGTGCGCCCCTCGACGCGTTCATTGGTGACGAGCGTGTGGCCCATCCCGCCATCGTGCTGGCGTTAGCCAACGAGATTCTGATGCGGAACTTCGTGCTGGGGCCTTGGATTCACGCTTCGAGCGAGATTCGGAATGCCTCCGCGATTTGCGATGGCGAGGGCGTGACCGTCCACGGCCGAATCGTCGACGCGTTCGAGCGCAAGGGGCACGAGTTCGTGGTGCTGGATGTGGCGATCTGGGCCAGCGGACGCTTGGCCAGCCGCATTCGCCACACCGCGATCTGGCAACTGGCCAAGTAGGTACACTGAATCACATGGACGGCCTCCGCTTCACCTGCCAGCGCGGCTGCATCAACTGCTGCGATCAGGATGGCTTCGTCTATCTCACAGAGGATGATCTGAAGCGCGCCGCGAAGTTCACAGGAATGACGCCGCGCGCCTTTGAACGCAAGTACGTCTACCGCACCCGCCATCAGCTGCGTTTCCGCAAGCCCCGCGACAAGCAATGCCCATTTTTGTTGGAGCACGCCTGCGGCCTTCATCCCGCCAAGCCGACGCAGTGCCGGACGTTTCCGTTCTGGCCGGAACTGGTGGAGAATCGCAAGGAATGGAGCCGGACAGGAAAGTATTGTCCCGGAATCGGAAAAGGGCCGCTGATTCAGATCGGCACGGCGATGGAGATGGCGGAGGAGCACCGCCGGGCGTATCCGCGCGATTATCTCTGACTCAATCCGCCATCGACGGCGACGAGTTGACCCGTGACGAAGTTTGTCGCCGTCAGGAAATACATCACCGCGTCCGCGATCTCATCGCCCGTTCCCTCGCGGCCCGCGGGAGTCGCGGCGATCAGGCGATCAATGCGCTCATCATGTCCGCCGAATGGAATAACTCCAGGCGCCACGGTGTTCACGGAGATCTTGGGAGCCCAAGCCTTGGCCAGTGCTCTGGTTAGCATCACTACTCCTGCCTTGGAGGCGCAGTAATGCGCATGATGTGCCCACGGCTTGATTGCACCCAGAGAACTGAGGTTGACGATCTTGCCGCCCTCGGCCGCGAGCATGTGTTTAGCCGCCTGCTGGCAGCAGAAAAACGTCGCTTTGAGGTTGATCTCGTGAATGAAATCCCAATCCGCTTCGGTGATATCCAACGGATCGAAGCGCGTGAATCGCGCCGCGTTGTTCACCAGGCCGTCGATCCGGCCGTGATCGCGCACAATTTGATCGAATAGCTGCTTGATCTCGTCGACGCGCCTGAGATTCGCGCGGTACAAAGATGCGCCGCATTCCTGAGCCGTCGCGCGAGCCTCTTCTTCTGACTCGTTGTAGTGAATCGCTACCTGGGCGCCCTCTTTCGCCAGCCGCAGGGCGATCGCCCGCCCGATGCGCTTCGCCGCGCCAGTAACCAGAATCACTCGCTGATTTAAGGCCGCCACGTCTTCAGTTTAGACCGTCAGGTCGTCGTGAACGTCCACATCGTCGGGATCGACCCCGGAGAGGGCAGGTTCAGGCAGACGGCCGGTCCAATTCGGCCAGGCCCAAAAAACGGCCGTGCTGGAGCTGAACCCGCCGCTCCAGGCGCCGATCACCGGGCCCGCGAGCACGGCGCAGATGGTTCGCGCGATCAAGATGCCGGCTACGACCAGCCCGGAGCCGGTATTCGCCAAGGCGAGCGCGGACTCAGGGACGTTATTGACGTGGTCGCCCACCTCGCCGACCACTTGGCCTGTCCAGGTGAAGCGGTGGTTGCGATTGCCGCGAAGGAGCTCGCTGAACCTGCTCAACTCACCGTTTCCTCCCGGACGGTGACGGACTTAAGAAAATCGTGATCGATCTCATAGCCGAAACCGATGCCGGTGGGAACGGTGATGGTGCCCTGCGCAGAGACTTCAACGGCCGGAGTAATGATGTCGCGTGTCCAGTATCGCTTGCTGGCCGATACGTCGCCGGGCAAAACGAAATTGGGCAACGTGGATAACGCGATGTTGTGGGCACGGCCGATACCCGATTCGAGCATGCCTCCGCACCACACGGGAATGCCGTGGGCCTGCGCCACGTCATGCACGCGCCTGGCGCCCGCGAATCCGCCCACACGCCCCAGTTTGATGTTGATGATGCCGCACGCCTTCATGCGGATCGCCTGCTCGGCCTGATGCGCGCTGCGGATGCACTCGTCGAGACAAATCGGAGTGTTGAGCTGAGCCTGCAGCGCCACGTGGTCGATGATCTCATCGTGTGCCAGCGGCTGCTCGATCATCATCAGATTGAACTCGTCGAGCCTCTTGAGGCGATCCACATCGGCCAGAGTGTATGCGGAATTGGCGTCCGCCATCAGCCGGATGTTGGGGAACGCCGCGCGCACTTCGCGAATCACGTCCACGTCCCAGCCCGGCTTGATCTTCATCTTGATGCGCTGGTAGCCGGCGTTGACCTCGGTTTCGATCTTTTTGATCAGCTGCGCGACAGAATCCTGAATGCCGATCGAGACGCCGCATCCGATCCCTGCGCGAGCCCCTCCGCCAATCTGCGTGGTCAAAGAAACGCCGTTGCGGCGAGCCGCCAGGTCCCAGACGGCTGTTTCGAGGCCTCCGCGCGCCATCAAATGCCCTCGAACATGTGACGAGCGCGATGCCGTCTCCTCCGGCCCCGACAGTTCGTAGTTCAGCACGCGCGGCGCAACGTAATCGCGCACGATCATCCATGCGGAGTCGGTCCACTCCTCGTTATAAAAAGGATTCTCGCCGGCCGTGACCTCACCCCAGCCGGAGATGCCCTCGGAGGCGACCTCCACCAGCACGATGTGGCGTTCATACGTGCGCCCGAAGCTGGTTTCGAAGAAGTGCACCAGAGGCATCCGGATCTGGCGCAAAGTGATGCGATCTATTTTGATTCCCATTGCGTGAAAAGATACGTTCCATTTTCCGCCGACCGTTCGAAGCCGGTTACGGCCAGGTTTTTTGAGAAATAGTCCAGGAACTGATCGGCCACGCGCTTCTGAATTTCCCTTGCGCGGGCGAAATCGTTCGCCTTGATCGTATAAATGTCGTTGGTGATGGAGATGCGGCCAACGATCTCGCCCCTCTCGGGCTCGCGGCCTTCGAGTATGGCGCTGACCCGGTCCGATTTCAGCCACCATTCTGCCGTGCAGCGATCGGTCGGCAGGCCGGCATTGAGGGGGCTGGACGTGGTTCCGTACTGATTTAACACAAAGCGCCGCACGATCGCGCCGAGGCGTTCAATGTTGAAAAACGCGTTCTTGATTTCCAGCGGATCGAACGTCCATTCGATCAGGTCGAGCCCCTCCGCGATGGCGTCCGTCCGCTGGGCCAGCTTCAGTTTCCGGCCCAACCCCGCGTCACGATACTCCTTCATCACGCCAAGCATGTGGCTGTGCAGATAACTTTTGCCATCCGGCTTCACTCCGGGAATCGCCAGGCAGAAGCCGACCATGCGGCCGCCATCGAAGGCTCCGAACGAATGGCCGCCGATCTTGCCGGCAGTTACGAACAGACGCGTCGGCAGCAGGTCCACGTCGTCAAACCCCCAGATCGTCTTTTGCAGCTCGACGGCTTCGGCGAATTCGGGCACCTGCGTTAATTTGCGGATCTCGATCATCGTTGCTTTGTCTTGGCCTCCTGCCAGAGCGCTTCCATTTCCTCGAGCGTGGACTCCTTGGGCGATTTTCCCCGCGCGGTCAGCCCCTGCTCGACGTAGCCGAACCGGGAGCGGAATTTGCGGTTGGCGCGCCGCAGGGCCTGCTCCGGATCGACCTTCAGGAACCGCGCCAGATTCACGATCACGAACAGAATATCGCCCAATTCATCCTCGCGGTCTTCGTGCGAGGCGGCGTCATGCAACTCGGTGAGTTCTTCATCCAGTTTGTCGAACACCTGACTCGCATTTTCCCAGTCGAACCCGGCCGTGGCCGCGCGTGCGGCGATCTGCTGTGCCTCGACCAGCGCGGGCAGGGTGCGCGGAACACCTTCCAGCAGCCCCTGCGGCCGAGGCTTCTCCGCTTTCTTGATCTCGTCCCACTTGCGCTTTACATCGTCGGGGGTTTTTGCATCGCCGTCGCCGAATACGTGTGGATGACGCCGCACCAGCTTGCTGTTGATCGCCTCCAGCGAATCGCGGATGTCGAAGTGTCCGGCTTCTGAAGCCATCTGCGCGAAGAAGACCGACTGGAGCATCAGGTCGCCCAGTTCCTCGGCGAGCCCCTTCCAGTCGCGGGCGTCGATGGCGTCCATCACCTCATAGGTTTCTTCGAGCAAGTAGGGCTTGATGGTGTCGAAATTCTGGTCGCGATCCCAGGGGCAGCCGCCGGGCGCCCGCAGGCGCGCCATGATCTCGACTAAGCGGGCAAATCCCTCAGCGGGCGATGGTTTGGGCTCGGATGTTGGCACGGAAATTTCAGGGTAACATCATCACGAAATCTTCGCGGTGATCATCCACTGCAGCACTCCCTGCGGAGACGGGCCTGGAATATCGATCCGCACGAGGGCGCCTTTCTTGAACTCCATCATCGCCCGAGTCGAGCCGAGCAACCAGGCCACCGTGGCCGAAAACAGCGGCTCATGCCCGGCCAAGAGAATCGACGGTTGGTCCAGATGGTCGCGGATGTCGGACCACACGGCGGGCGGGGAAGAGTGCGGCTTTAGCGAACTTACGTTCAGGATCTCCCTTGTGTAGCCAAGCAGAGAGGCTGCGATCTCCGCCGTCTCCAGAGCCCGTTTATACGGGCTCGATAAGATGAGCGATGGCTCCACGCCTGCGGATGCGGCGCGCTTTAGAACACGCTTCAGTTTTTCGCGGCCCTCCTCCGTCAGAGACCGGTCGGCGTCGCGGCCGGTCGCCGAATGATCTTCTGCGATGCCGTGACGGAGGAGGTAGAGTTCCACAATTACGACCTAGAATCCCCTGGCTGACGCCAGGGGCTGCAGCCCCTTCCGTGAGGGAGGGGACGGTCGCCCGTGAGCCCGATCATGCTTTGTTGCACCCTACTAGTTCTCCTTCCGCGGGATCGATACCGCCGGAATGTTCGAGTCGCGGACCAGTTTGTTGAACGCGCCCACGTCGTCCTTCAGCAGCTTATCCGCCGCGCGAATCTGCGCGTTGGCCTCGCTTGCCAGGCCTTCGTAGACCATGTTCGACTGCTTGGTTGGACCCGCGTCATTCGCCTGCACCACGCCCAGCAGCGCCGCTAGGCGGTTGTTGAGCTTGATCGGAAAGTTTAGTGGATCCTGGCTGCTCTGGTTCTTGGTCTGATACAGCTCCTCTTCTACCGCTGTGAGCTTCTTATCCAGATCGCGCGCCGCGTCGGCCACCTTCTTCGCCGCCGCGTCATCCTTCAGGCGCGCCGCGTAGTCTTCGAGCTGCTTCTTCGCCGCGCGAATATCCACAACCGCTTGATTCACCTGTGACAGCTTGTCGCGAATCTGAATCGACAGCTCCAACTGGGCTTTGAACTGGTCCGGGGTGGTTTTCAGCCGCGGATCGTTGATCACTGTGAACTGCGTTGATTGGTTTTTATCGCCCACCGTAAGCTTTGCCGTGTACGTGCCCGGGACGATTAGCGGCCCTTGCGTCCCGCCGGCCCACATAATCAGGCCGGGGAACGTGGTCGCGTCGGGATAACGCAAATTCCAGATGAAGCGATTCATTCCAGCCTGCGCTGGCACGCGCGCCGGAGCGCCGCCGCCACGTCCAAAACCCGCGCCCTGTTCGGCGATTTGGGGCGTGGAGTCGCCCATGCCGGCGGGACTCGCCGGAGGATTGCTGGAGTACTTGTTCACTGACTTCCCGGCCGAATCGAAGATCTCGATTCTCACTTCGCCCGTGGGACGTTCCTTCAGCCAGTAATCGAGCACCGCCCCTCCGGGCGGATTCTGCCCAACCGATGAGAAGCCGCGCCCGCCTCCGCGACCGCCACCCTCGCCACGAATCGACGGCTTTGGCGTGAACAGCTTCACATCTTCCGTGGGCGCCTCGCCCCTCAGCGCGCGCAGCAGCGGGAGATCGTCCATGATCCAGAACGCGCGGCCCTGGGTGGCGACCACCAGTTCGTCATCTCGCTTGTGGAACGCCAGATCGGTGATCGGCACCACCGGTAGGTTCAACTGGATCGACTTCCAGTTCTCGCCATCGTCGTAGGAGACGTAAATACCGAACTCAGTGCCGGCGAACAACAGACCCTTCTGCTTCAGGTCTTCCCGAATCACGCGAGTGAAGTGCGTAACCGGGATGCCGTTAACAATCTTCTTCCAGGTCTTCCCGTAATCGCTGGTCTTGTACAAATACGGGTGATAGTCGTCGGATTTGTACATCGTCGCGGCGATATAGGCCGTGCCCGGATCGTGGGGCGACGGTTCAATCGCGTTGATTTGGGACCATTCGGGCAGAATGTCTTTTGGCGGGGTTACGTTGGTCCACGTCCTCCCGCCATCGCGCGTCAGATGCACCAGGCCGTCGTCGGAGCCGACCCAGATCAGGCCCTTTGTCAGCAGCGACTCGTTTACTGTGAAGATGGTGCAGTAATACTCGATGCTGGTGTTGTCCTTGGTGATCGGCCCGCCCGAGGATCCCTGGCGCGACTTGTCGTCGCGCGTCAGATCCTTCGAAATGGGCTCCCAGCTTTGCCCTTCATCCGTGCTGCGGAACAACACGTTCGCGCCGGCGTAGATCGTCTTCGGATCATGCGGCGAAATGACGATGGGGAAACTCCATTGGAAGCGATACTTCAGATCGGACGCGGGATGCCCCATCGGATTGTCGGGCCAGGGATTAATGTCGCGCTCGACGCCGGTCGCCGCGTCGAAGCGCGTGATCAGGTTGCCATAGGAGCCCGCGTAGACGATCCGCGAATCGCGGGGATCGGGCTGAATCCAGCCGCTTTCGCCGCCGCCGACGTCGTACCAGTCGCGCTCGGTGATGCCTCCGCGGCCGCGTGTCGCCGTGCGTACGGTGGTGTTGTCCTGTTGGGCTCCGTAGGCGTGATACGGAAAATCGTTGTCCAGTGCGACGCGATAGAATTGTGCCGTCGGCTGATTATTCTCAGGCGACCAGATGCGGCCGCCATTGGTGGTAACGTTCGCGCCTCCATCGTTGCATTCGATCATGCGGTCGGGGTTATTTGGATCGATCCACAGGTCATGATTATCGCCGTGCGGCGTGGCGATGGTGGTATAGGTCCTGCCTCCGTCGTTCGACCGATAGACGCCCGTGTTCAGCACATACACCTCGTCGCGGTTCTTCGGATCGGCGTAGATATGCGTGTAATACCAGGCGCGCTGCCGAAGGTCGCGCTGTTGATTCACTCGCGTCCAGGAGGTGCCGCCGTTATCGGAGCGATACACGCCGCCGTCGTCTGCCTCGACGATGGCCCAAACGCGATCGGAGTCCGCACCCGAAACGGTGACGCCGATCTTGCCGAGGGTGCCACGAGGCAGGCCTGGAGCGCGCGTGAGATCGCTCCACGTTTCACCGCCGTCGGTGGACTTCCAGATGCCGCTACCCGGGCCACCGCTCTCCAGGCTATAAGGGGTGCGATAGACCTCCCAGAAAGCCGCATAGAGGACGTTGGCGTTGTGCGGGTCCATTACGATGTCAACGGCGCCGGCCTTGGGGCCGCGGGTCAGAACCTGTTTCCAGGTCGTGCCGCCGTCGGTGGATTTGTACACGCCTCGCTCCGGGTTCGCGGCGAACTGATGTCCCAGCGCCGCGACGTATACGACGTTCGGATTCTGCGGGTGCACCACCACCGCGCCGATCTGCTGCGTTTGCTCCAGGCCCATGTGCTTCCAGGTGCGACCTGCGTCGGTGGACTTATACACGCCATCGCCGGGCGACGCGTTGCCGCGAATACAGGCCTCGCCCATGCCTGCGTAGACTACGTTCGGATCCGATTCAGACACGGCGATCGCGCCGACAGATCCCGTGGCGATCTGGCCGTCGGCAACCGGCAGCCAGTTGAAACCTCCATCGGTGGTCTTCCAAATACCTCCACCGGTCGCACCGAAATAATACGTCTGGGGCTGCGAGGGAATGCCGGCGACGGCTGTCGCGCGGCCGCCGCGGAACGGGCCGATGGAGCGCCAGTGCACGCTACGCAGGGGGCCTTGAATATTGGGAGCACCTTCGCCCGAGCCTTGTCCGCCGCGGCGCTGCGCGGGCGCGGGGAGCGAGCAGGAGATGACGATGACGATGGAGAGAAGTCGTTTCATTAGCTGCGATTTTATCCTAATCGCGTTAACCTGTTTGGGTCATGAATATTTTCAAGGCGACAGAGCGGTACGAGGCGTGGCTCAGCAAGAGGATTCCTTTGCTGCCCGGTGACCTCGCGCTGAAGCATCAACACATGAGCGAAGCTCCCTTTCCGTTTCTTCGAGCGACGTTCTACCGTTGGGCCCAACTCTGGCCGGAGGTGTCCCCAACGTCGGCCGATGCGCCGGAACTGCTCGCGGTTGGGGACCTGCACGTCGAAAATTTCGGCACCTGGCGCGATGTTGACGGACGCCTCGTATGGGGCATAAACGATTTCGACGAGGTCGGGTGGATGCCATACACCTGCGATTTGGTTCGATTGACAACCAGCGCGCACTTCGCCATCTCGGGGGGGCATCTGAGATTGATCACGCCAGCGAAAGCGTCCAAAGCGATTCTGGACGGCTATCGCGCGGCGCTAAGGGCCGGTGGCCGAGTGTTCGTTCTGGCCGAGCATCACCCGGTGCTGCGGGAAATGGCCGTGGAACGACTGAAGCGGCCTGAACTGTTCTGGGAGAAGATGCTGGCGCTCAAGACGCACACCGGCAAGATTCCCTCGAGCGCCGCGAAGGCCATGAAACGAATGATGCCAGATCCGAAGCTAAAGTATCGCGTGGTGCACCGCGTCGCGGGCCTCGGCAGCCTGGGACGCCTGCGCTTCGTGGCGCTGGCGGATTGGCACGGCGGCAGCATCGCGCGCGAGGCGAAGGAATTGACTACGTCCGCATGGCTCTGGGCGCATCCGGCTAAGCGTAAGACCAAAATATTCTACCGGGAGATTCTGAACCGCTCCGTCCGCTGCCCAGATCCGTTCGCAAAGCCGCAAGGCCGCTGGATGCTGCGGCGCCTCGCGCCGGATTGCTCCCGCATCGAGCTATGCTCCCTACCAGAAAAACACGACGCCGAGAAGCTGTTGTTCGCGATGGGATGGGAAACGGCCAATGTACACCTGGGTAGCGCAAAGGCGTCCATGCTCCTGAAGGACTTGGCGAAGCGGCCGCCCACCTGGCTGCACAGGGCGGCGGAAGAAATGTTCGAGGCCACAATGAAGGACTGGCAGGAATGGAAGAAACAGAGGCAGTCGTAAGCAGGTCATACCTTCTTGAGTAGAGACCGGCGTTCACGCTCACCATCGGCATACCATATCGAATCGAGGAGGGAGTTTGGCGCCGTTCAACGTGTCCCCTGGCTGACGCCAGGGGCTGTAGCCATGGGGCAAGAACAGCCCCGCACGTGAGTGCGGGGACCAATCGAGCCGACACTGATACGTCACAGCACAGCAGTTTCTTCGATCAAGCGCCCCTCCGCGAAGCGCGCGTAATCCAGCAGATTCGCGTCGATTAAATCGGTCGAGCCCTTCAAAATCAAATCGGCCAAAATCTTTCCCGTCGCCGGCGAATGCATCACGCCGTGCCCGCTGAACCCGTTGGCGAAATAGAATCCGTTCACCCCCGGAGCCGCGCCGAGCACCGGATGGTGGTCCGGCGTCATTTCATACAACCCTGCCCACGCCTTTGACGGATTCACCTCCAGCTCCTCGAACACCGGCACGCGATCCACGGCCCGCGTCAGGATCTTCTCGATGAACCCGCGGTCGAAAGTTGTATTGAATCCGGCCTTCTCCTCGGGATCGTTCCAGGCGAGCAGCAACCCCAGGCCCTCCGGCCGGAAATGGAAGCCGGTGCTCATGTCCACCACCATCGGCGCGCCATGCGACACCTTGTCGAAGGGCTCGGTCGGCACCAGCATGCGCCGCAAAGGCTCAACGGGAAGATCGATCCCGGCCATTTTCGCCACCGCCGCCGACCATGCGCCCGCGCAGTTCACCACCGTCCGCGTGGCGATCTCGCCCTGTGTCGTCTCGACGCCCGCGACGCCTTGCGCGTCCAGCTTGATGCCGGTGACTTGCGCGTCGCGAATCAACTCCGCGCCCTGCTCCACCGCGCGCAGCGTGAATCCGGTCATGACGCTGTACGGATCGACAAAGCCGTCCGTTGAGCAGAAGCTGCCGCCCAAAATATCGTCCGAACGAAGCTGCGGGACCATTCTAACAATCTCTTCGCGCGTCGCCAGCGAGGCGGTCTTCAGGCCCGCGGCCACTTGGCGCTCGTAATTGGCGCGCAGATAATCGAGATGTTTCTGTGCCGTCGCGACGAACAGATAGCCCTGTGCCCGATAGCCCGACGGATGCCCCAGCGTCCTCTCGAAATCCCGAAAAAAGGGAATCGAGTAGAGAGACATCTGGATATTCACGGGAGTCGAGAACTGAGCCCGCACGCCTCCCATGCTCTTTCCCGTCGATCCCTTGCCCTGGCTGGTTTCCCGTTCGAGAATGACCACGTTGCGGCATCTCGCCGCGGTGAGTTGGTAGGCAATGCTCGCGCCGACGATGCCTCCGCCGACGATCGCCACATCCGCTGTGCGCGTCATGAAGTTATGATTTTAGCCGACCTTCTAGCCAACGGTGTGCCGCGTCAGCGACGTTCCTCCATCGCAGTGATACACCGAGCCAGTGATGTACGCCGCCGCGGGCGAGCAAAGGAAAAGCGCCAGATCCGCCAGCTCATCCTTGGTGCCGTAGCGTCCTAGGGGAACCGTCTTGATCGCCCTCTCGCGAGCCTCCGGCGTGGGCGCGAGCCTTCGCATGCCCTCGGTATCGCCGGTCGGTCCTGGCGTGATGCAATTCGCGCGAATTCCGTCCCTTCCCCACTCGAGGGCCAGCGTCTTCATCAGCAGTTCGATGCCGGCCTTGGCCGCGCCAACGTGGGATTGCCAGGGCATCGCCACAGTGGCCTGATTCGCGGAAATGCTGATCACCGACGCGCCGGGCTTCCGCAGATGTTCGTACGCCGCGCGGCAGGTGTTGAACGTTCCGAGCAGATCGATGTCGATGACGGCCTTGAATCCGTTGGCCGACATGCCAGTCACCGGAGCGGGGAAGTTACCCGCCGCGCCGCACAGCAGAATATCGATCGGCCCCAGTTCATCCCGAGTCTTCTTTACCGCGGCCTCCACCGCCGCGTAATCGCGCACGTCCAGAGCCGCCGTCGTCGCGAACCCCCCGGCCGAATGAATCACGGCCGCAGCCGCGTCCAGTTTCTCCTGCTTGCGCCCGGCGAGAACCACTCTAGCCCCGTGCTGCGAGAACCGCTCCGCCATCGCCTGGCCGATTCCGCTGCCGCCTCCGGTCACGAAGGCGACCTGGCCGTTCAATAGATTGTCCCGAAAGATGCTTGCCATCCCCGAAACAATACACTATTTCAAGATGGCAAAGAACGCGACCCCGGCGGCGAACGGGAGTATGCGCGTCCATTCGCGCCAGCGTAGGGCTCGCCTACCTGATCTTCTATCGGATCGAGAGCCAAAAGCTGCTATCCTAAGGTTTTGAGAGTGAGGTGAGTTTAGTTTGGCGGAAGTCCACATCCAGGACGGCGAGACCCTTGAGAGCGCGCTGCGCCGCTTTAAGCGGAAGGTTCAGCAGGAAGACATCATCAAAGAGATCAAGCGGCACTCGTTCTACCTGAAGCCAGGCGAGAAGCAGCGCACCAAGGAAGCTTTGGCACGCAAGCGGAATCGCAAGAAGCGTCCTCGCGAGGCTGAATAAGTCTCCAAAAGCGAAAAGGCGGGCCCAATCGGGTCCGCCTTTTTTAGTTTCTCCCGACGAAGAAGCGGGTCCGGTTTCCCGGACCCGCCTTGGTTTTTCTCGACAATCCCCAACCCTAAGGCTGGTAGATGATCGTGATCTCCTGCGTGGTGGACATGCCCTTGCTGTCCGTCACCGTCAGGTTGAAGTAGTACGGACCCGGCGCGGCGCCAAGCACCACCGTCGGCTTCGACGTGTTGGCGTTGATCGTCTCGGCCGAACCGTACAGCACAGCCAGGCTGTAGCTCAGCGGGTTGTTGCCGGACGGGCTGCTGGAGCCGGACGCGTCGATCAGCACCGTGCGGACCGTCGTCGTCTGCGTGCTGCCGCCCGCGATGACGATCACCGGCGGCTGACCAGCTGGCGGAGCGGTCGAGCCCACCGTCACCGTCACCGACTTGGTCGCTGTCACGCCGTTTTCACCCGTCGCAATGCAATTGTACGACGTGGTGGCCTGCGGGTAGACAGTGTAGGTGGCGATCGGCGGCAGGAACGTGAGCCCGGCCATCGTGATGCTGGCCGTGTTCTGCGTCGAGCAGCTCAACACCACCGGAGCTCCTGGCGTTGTCGACGGATTCGGCGATGCCGTGAAGCTGACGATCACCGGGTTCGGGATCTGCGTCACGGTTACCGTTACCGTCGCGTTCACGCTACCGGCGTTATTGGTCGCCGTCAGCGTGTACGTGGTCGTCGCGGTCGGGGAGATGCTCTGCGAGCCCGCCGCCACCACCGTGCCCAGAGTGGTGATCGTCTGGGACGTGGCGTTATCCACCACCCACACGAGAGTCGTGCTTTGGCCGCTCAGGATTGACAACGGCGAAGCCGAGAACTGGACGATCCTCGGCAGAGCGCCCGCGGTCACCTGCACCGCGATGCTGCAAGACGCCGTCTGGTTGTTCGCGCCCGTCGCCGTCACCGTGTAGGTGGTCGACGAGGTCGGGCTCACCGCCACGCTGCCGCTCAGGCCAACCGCGCCCACGCCCGGCGTGATGGCCACCGAGGTCGCGTTCTGCGATTGGTAATTCAACGTCGCCGATTCGCCCACCATGATGTTGGCCGGCGATGCGTAGCAGGCGAGCATTTGCGTTTGCGGCGTGTTCACCACCACCGTGGCTGTTGCGTTCGTGCTGCCGTTGGCGTTGGTCGCCGTCAATGTGTACGTCGTTGTGGCCGTCGGCGAAACGGATGCCGTGCCGCTCGGCTGGACTGCGCCCACCGAGGAGATGCTTACGGTCGTCGCACCCGACACGCTCCAGGCCAGAACCGCGGCCTGACCGCTGGTAATCGAGGTCGGATTCGCCGTGAACGAAGAAATAATCGGAGCCGAGCTGGACGCCGTGGTGATGTGTACCCGCGACGAACCCTGGCCGCCGTAGTTGTCCTTCACAACCAAACGGAACGTGTACGACTGGTTACCCGTCGCCGTGAACGTCGTCACCGCCGCGGTCGGCGCGGACAGCGACACCGTCGGGCCGCCTTCCTGGATCCACTGATAGGTCAGCGGGTTGCCATCCGGCGAATAGGAATTCGAACCGTTGAGCGTGACCGTGCCCGCCGGGATACCCAGCTGATCCGGACCCGCATCCGCCACCGGAGGCGTTTCGCCCACGTGCACCTTGCGCGTCAGCACTTCGTAACGCACGCGGGGCACGTCCACCGGAACCGGGATGCCCGATGCCAGCATTTCCTTCGGCCGCATCAGGTTGCCCATTTGGAAGCCAACTTCGGCGCGGCCCAAATTCCCGGCGCCGAGCAGGGACTCGTTCACGCCGCCTTCCACCGTGAGCGCGAACTTGTCGTTCAGCGGGAAGACGAAACGGAGCGTGCCGCCCGGGCGGTCGGCGTTAGCTGTGCTCCTCAGATAGCCGATGTTGCCCTCCAGGTAGGCTTTGCTCCCCAGCGCGACCGTCCCGCTGACGCCCACTTGGTCCACGATGTGCAGATACTTCCGAAGGAAGATATCGGTCGAGACATAACCAGTGTTCGGATTCACCCAGGCCGCGTCGTAGACCTTGGCGTCGTCCTTGAAGCCTTTGGTTCCGAAAACGCCCAACTTGCCCCATTTGAAGATGTAGTCGAAAGTCAACGCTGCCTGGCCCAGGGTGCCATTGGTCTGCATGCCGGTAAGCGAGGCACTCTTGAAGCTCGCGAACAAGCCCGCCTGCATGCGGCCAAGGCGGTCCACCAGACCGACGTCGAACTGGCCTTCGCGGTCGCGGTGCGTGTACATGTACTCGGCTTGCGCCTGCAACGCATAGTGCTCGCCGAACACGCCGAAGAAGCGTCCCTTGCCGGCTGCGGTTACATGGTGGTCCTGATCCGCGCCGACGTTCACGCCCAGCAACTGGAAGCGGGAATCCTCATGCTTGGCAACCGGCGGAGCAGCCGGAGCGGGAGCCGCCATCGGAGGCGGCGGAGGCTGATTCACCTTCGATTCGAGTACAGCCTGATTGTTCTTGAGGTCGGCGATTTCCTTGCGCAACTGCGCATTCTGATCCGCCAGATCTTTCAACAGGCGCGCGATGTCATCGAGCTTGTCCAAACGCTTCAGCACTTCCGAGCAGCAATCCGTCATGCCGCCCTTGGGCGTCGTATCCATGGCGCGAATCGCATCGCCCGCGCCGCCTGCGCCCACCACGCGTCCGGACTCATCCATCACCGTTAGCACCACGCGGCGATTCATCCAGCGCGCTTCATCTGTCTTGGTGAACGCGTTCTTCTGCCCCGGATACTTGGGATCCGCCTTGCCGCGCGTTCCCGTGCTGATTTGCGCCGCGCTGGCGCCGTACTTCACCAGGAAGTCTCGCACCGTGTCGGCGCGCGCCTGGCCCAGTTTTTCGTTGAAAGCGCCGCCGCCCAGCACGTCGGTGTGCCCTTCGATGCGCACTTTGTATCCCGGATGATTCTTCAACAACTCCGCCACGCGCAGCAGGCTGGGAAATCCGTCCACCAGGACGGACGAGTTGAACTCAAAATTCACTTCTTCCCAATCGTTGGGCGACGCCTTGGTATCGAGACCCTGTGCGTACATTCCCACCGCTGCCAGCGGAATCACCGCTAGAAACGTAGCAAACCTATTGAACATCGTTGACCCTCCTCAACTGACATCGCTGGTGTAAAACAATCTCGCTGAAGCTTGTTTCAGACCCAGCGTAGCACAACTATGCCCCGACGCTTAAGTCATAGAATACACGAACTTGGAGAAGATGCGCCAGGGAAAGCAATCGTTTCCTAAATTTAGCCTTGCGCTCGCGGGAGGCCAGCCGGGATAATGAAAGCGAGCTTGACGGACGGACAGTCGCTCGCGTTTTCCTTGCAAGGGGTGCGCGGGAGGAAAGTCCGGTCTCCACAGGGCAACATGCCGGCTAACGGCCGGGGGGACTCGCTCAAAGCGGGTTTTACGGAAAGTGCCACAGAAAATATACCGCCTTCGGGACTTCCCGGAGGTAAGGGTGAAAAGGTGCGGCAAGAGCGCACCGCGGCTCCGGTAACGGACGCCGGCAGGGCAAACCCCATGCGGAGCAAGACCAAATAGGGGAGGAGGAGCTGCCCGCTCCGTTCACACTTCCGGGTAGGTCGCTGGAGCCGGAGAGAGATCTCCGGCCAAGAGGAATGATTGTCGCTCTTCGCAAGGAGAGTACAGAAACCGGCTTATAGTCCGGCAGGCTCGTAGACTCTATTAGGCTCGGCCTATCTGCCGCGTCCGCCGGTGGCTGATCCGCCGCTCATGCCGCCGCCGCCACGCGCTCCGCCCCCTGAAAAGCCGCCACCGCCGCTGGAGACTCCGGTGGCACCCGCCGTGCCCAGACCGCTGGAGGACGCACGCGTCGCTCCGGCCGTACCCAAACCGCCGTATTCGCCGCGCGACGCCGGGCTCGACGGACGAGGCGTGAAGCCGCCCGCTCCGCCGTTAAAGTGCGGCGAGGTCGTGGAGTTGGAAATGGGGAACGCGCTTAGAGATCCAGTGCCAATCGGCATCGCGTAGCCGACGTTGTAGGGGCTGTAATATGGGTACCCAAAGAACGGGCTGTAGTACATGCCGTTGCCGAAGGGCAGGTAGGTGAACATCCCGAACCAGGGATTATAGGCCCAGGCTCCGCCGTAGCCATACGCGCTTCCGTAAATGCCGCCAAGATAGCTCTGGCTCGACCCGGAAGCCGTTCTCGCTGAAGAGACATTGGCCTGCGCAAGATACTCGGACCGGCGTGAGGCCCAGCGCGTCAACTCATCCGTATCCTTCGCGTCGAAGCTGCTCATGTCGAGGACAGCGCCAAGCTGCACTTGGCGGCCCTTGCGCGCTACCAGCGTCTGGCTGCCATCCGTCACCCGCGCTTCGCCTTCATACACCCGGAATTTGCCCGCTTCGTCCGCGTCCAGGCGATACAAGCCCCTCTTCACGAGTGCGACGCGGGTGTCGTTGTACACCAGCGTGATCGCGTTGGACGGTAGCAGTTCGCCGACTTCGACAATCGCCGCACCCGAGAGGATGCTGAGCACGGTGTCGGACCGGCTGTTGGAGATCATTTTGAAGGAGCTATTCTCGCCGATGCGCAGAATCACGCCAGGGGTGAGCAGCACTTCGGCCCGCCCGTCTTCCGCCGCGAGCGTCGAGCCGTTCTTCACGTCCGGAAACTCCGCGAACTTAGGCGCCACCGTCTTTCCGTCCAAGGTCACCTGGCCCTCTACGTAGTGAATCACGCCCGAATGCGCGGAGATCACCTGCTGCGCCCAAACTGAATTCGTACCGACCATCAGCAGCGCGAACGAAAGCCGTGTGAGCATGGATTTACTCCTCTTACTGACATGATGAGGCATTTGCAAGGTCCCGTCAAGCTGCTTTATAGCATATAGTTAGGTTTATGCACCGGGCGTTGTTTCTCGCCATGCTCGTCCCGTGCGCTTCCGCCGCTCCTACGTTTTTCCGTGACGTCCTGCCGATTCTCCAGAACCGCTGCCAGGAATGCCACCGCCCAGGCGAAATCGCTCCGATGCCTCTCGAAACCTACGAACAGGCCAGACCCTGGGCAAAGGCGATCCGCGAGCAGGTCCGCACCCGTAGAATGCCTCCGTGGCCCGCCGATCCCTGCTGCGGCCATTTCTCCAATGACCGGTCCCTGACGCCGCTGGAGATCGAAACCCTTGCAAACTGGGCGGAAGCCGGAGCCGCCCGGGGTGATTCCGGGGACGCGCCGCCGAAGAGAAGCTGGCCGGACGGCTGGAATCTCCCTTCGCACGACCTTGAACTCTCGATGCCCAAGCCCTTCCCGATCCCAGCTTCCGGTGCGGTGGAATATCAGTATTTCCCGATTCCGACCGGTTTCAGGGAGGACCGATGGGTGCAAGCGGTCGAAGTTCGGCCCGCCAACCCTAGCGTGGTCCACCACATTGTGGCCTACATCCGCGAACCCGGCTCCACGTGGACCCATGGGCCGACAAAGAACGACATTCTGGCCGTCTATGCTCCCGGCACGACCCCGGACGCCTGGCCCGACGGCATGGCCAAGCTGATTCCCGCCGGCGCCGACGTGGTGCTCGAAATCCACTACACGCCGACGGGCAAACCTGCGTCCGATCAGACAAAGGTCGCGCTGCGCTTTGCTCCGAAGAAACCGGAAAAACGGGTCCTAACCCTTCAATTGAACAACGATCATTTCCGCATCCCCGCCGGCGACAGGCACTTCGAGATCACGGCCTGGGGCTCGATCCCCAATGACGCGCTGCTGCTCAGCCTGTTCCCGCACATGCACCTGCGCGGCAAATCGTTCACGTACGCCCTGATCGACGACCGCGACGTGAGAACGCTGCTCAACATACCGAAATACGATTTTTACTGGCAGCTCTCCTATCGCTTCGAAACGCCGATCCCGCTCAAAAAGGGCATGCGCCTGCAATGCTGGGCCGTGTACGACAATTCCCCAAATAATCCCCGCAATCCCGACCCTTCGGCGGACGTCACTTACGGCCAGCAGAGCTGGGAGGAGATGATGGTCGGCTTTTTCGACGTGGCCGTGGACGCGGACCTGGGGAAACCCGAGTTCTTTGTCAGGTGACTGAAGGAAGCGGTCTCGAGCCGATCAGGCGGACGATTTACGCCGCTCTGACTTTTTTGAAAACGCGGTTCAGCACCGTGATCGCGCGGTCCACATCCTGCTCCGTCAGTATGTACGGAGGCAGCATGCGCAGCACCGTTTCGTGCGTGCAATTGATCAGCAGGCCCTCGGCCATCGCGTCGATCACGATCTGCTTTCCCGGCATGTCCAGATCCACGCCGATCATCAGGCCCACGCCGCGGATTTCCTTGATGAAGCCGTAGCGCTTGGCCAGCTCTGTCAGCCTCATACGGAAATAGCTGCCCGTCTCGGCGATTTTCGGCAGCATCGGATCGACGATATCGAAAAACTCGAGCGCCACTCGGCAGGCCAGCGGCCCTCCGCCGAACGTCGAGCCGTGCATGCCCGGTCCGATGGCCGCGGCCGCGCGCTCATTCGCGGCGATGAACCCGAGCGGAATCCCGCACGCCAGAGGTTTCGCCGCCACCATCACGTCCGGCATGACGATCGGGTCGAACATCTGATACGCGAAGTAGGTCCCCGGCCGGCCGACGCCGCACTGAATCTCATCGAACACGAGCAGCGCGTTGAAGCGGTCTGCCAGTTCGCGAGCTTTCTTCACGTACTCGCCTGTCATGGGATAAATGCCGCCCTCGCCCTGCACGATCTCCAGCACGATGCCGGCGGTGTGCTCGTCCACCATCTGTACCAGCGCCCCAATATCGTTGCGGGGCACGAAGCGCGCCCCAGGAACCAGCGGCTCAAAATCTTTCCGGTATTTCTCCTGCCCTGTGATGGAGAGCGCCCCGAACGTGCGCCCGTGGAACGAATTTTCCAGCGACACCACGCGATGCTTCGCGTGATCGATCTTTCGCCCGTGCGAGCGCACCATCTTGAGCGCGCCTTCCATGGACTCGGTGCCGGAATTGGAGAAGAACACGCGATCGAGGCCGCTGATCTTCGCGATCCGCTCCGCCAGCCGCCCCTGATACTCGTGATAGTAGAGATTCGACGTGTGCAGCAGCAACCCCGCCTGCTCGCGGATCACTTTGGTCAGGCGCGGATGCGCATAGCCCAGCGCGTTGACGCCGATGCCGGAGATCAGGTCGAGATAACGTTTGCCCGACGTGTCGTAGACATAGCAGCCCTTGCCGCGATGAAGGACCAGAGGAAAACGGGCGTAGTTCTGGAGTAGATACTTCTTCTCCAAATCCATGACGGTTTGATCGACGGCCGAGAGGGCTTCGGCGGGAGCGGCGGTGGATTCCATGTCTTCATGATAATGGTCTGCGGGTTAGTGTGTGATTGTTGCCAAATGGCTACCACCTAGGGAGTAGACTGAATCGGTCCAGGTCGGTCAGAACATGTCAAAAAGGAGATGAGATGAAATACATGGTCAGCTGGTTCGAACGCCCGCAAGGTTCGCCCATGGAGTATGAGAATGCCCAGAAGCGAATCCTTGAAGTATTTGGTCAATGGAAGGCCCCAGCCAATTTCAAGATTGAGTTGTTCGTCGTGCGTGTGGGCGACTGGGGCGGGCATATGTTGGTGGAATGCGACGATCCACTGACGGTTCATAAGGTCTGCTCGACGTTCCCTTCATTTGTATTCCAGGCGCACCCCGTAGTCCCCGTCGCGGACGCAGTCCGGGTCGAACTCGAAGCAATCGCCTGGCGCGACGGACTGAAAACCAAGTGATATCGTTTCCCAATTAGAATGAAGCGGGGACGGAGAGGACGTCCCCGATTCCGATATTCACGAATTGCGCGGGGGTTCTGGCGTGAGACCGACGGTTCGCATTTTTGCCACTGCTGCCTCGATTCTCTTCCTCCTTTCCTGGGTATTTCCCCTTCGCGCGGGCCTGGCGAAGGACCCCTCCGGGTTCCCGAAGTGGTGGGGAGCGGTGGACGTGGGATTGGCGTTTGTTCTGGCGATCGCCGCGTTTGCGATTCAGGCGCTCGTTCGCAAGGACGTGGATAAGCGAGACGTGGAGACGCGAGAAAAGGATACCACCTACCGCGTCTATCGGATCTTCACGCACGCGCTCCTCGGCGTCGCGGTTCTCGTCATGCTGGCCGGCGATCGGATCCAATGGGCAAACTGTGCGACAGGTTTCCTGTGGCGCGCATGGCTGGGCTTGTATATTCTGCCCTGGTGGCTCACCGCGCTACGGTCTCCCAATGCGAGCGGAAATCAATCCATGTGAGCATGCCCCGACGGCCACTGGAATGATGCCAAAATGAGGCTGTTGCCCCATCTTGTTCTCTAGGAGACCGCCCATGAAACAGATGCTATGGATGATGGCTATGGCAGCGTTGCCGGGAAGCGCGTTGCACGCCCAAAACATAACCGGGACCTGGCAGGGCTCGCTGAAGGCCGGTCCCCAGGAGCTACGGACGGTGATCAAGATCTCGCTCGATGACGACAAGCTGAAGGCCGTCATGTACAGCATCGACCAGGGAGGCCAGCCCATCACCGCTACCACGCTCACCAAAGACGGGTCGAACATCAAAATGACGATCACCCCGATTAACGGCACTTACGAAGGGAAGTTGAGCGCGGACGGGAACACGATCACAGGCACGTGGAGCCAGGGGATGCCGCTGCCACTGAACCTGGCGCGCGCCACCCCCGCGACGGCCTGGACGATTCCCGAACCTCCTCCTCCGCCGAAGCTGATGGCGGCCAATGCGAGCCCTGAAGTCGAGGTCGCCACCATAAAGCCGAGCAAGCCTGACGAACGCTTTTCCATTCTGGTGAACCGAAGCGGAATTCTTACCACGACGGACACGTCTCTAAGCGATCTCATCAAGTTCGCGTATGACCTTCATCCCCGTCAGATCACGGGAGGACCGTCCTGGGCCGAATCGGAGAAGTTCGATATCACGGCGAAGGCCGATCTGCCAGGCATCCCGAACGGCAGGCAGCTGAAAATGATGATGCAAAAGCTGCTGGCGGATCGTTTCCAGCTCACCTTCCATCGCGAGAAGAAAGACCTGTCCGTCTACGCGATCACCGTAACGAAGACGGGATCAAAAATGACAAGGAACGACAATAATCCAAGCGGCCTTCCCGGCTTCGGCGGAGGACCTCGGGGCCTCATGGTCAGGAACGCAACCATCGAGGAGTTCGCCCACATGATGCAAGCCAATATCCTGGAGCGCCCGGTGGTGGACCAGACAGGATTCGGTTCCGCCCGGTATGACTTCATGCTGAGATGGACGCCCGATGGGCCTCAGCCACAAGTGGGCGGAGCGCCCGGCGGCGCGCCCCCGGGCGACAATGCCGACGCTCCACCGGATCTGTTCACCGCATTCCAGCAGCAACTGGGATTGAAGCTGGAGTCCACCAAGGCTCCTGTCGATGTGCTCGTGATCGACCGTGTAGAAAAACCTTCCGCAAATTAGCGTTCGTTGTCCCGGGCGCCAGGCACTTTAGAATGGACCCATGATCGTTGCGATGGCCGGCCTCCCGGGCACAGGCAAGAGTACCCTCGCCCGGACTCTGGCGGACGAGTTGGGCGGCGTGGTTCTCAGCAAGGATACTCTGCGCGCGGCGCTGTTTCCAGCCGGGTTCGTCGAATACTCCACCGAGCAGGACGACTTCGTGCAAGATCTGATGCAGCGCACGGCCGAGTATCTTCTGACGAAGCGTCCGCAGTTGACCGTATTCTTTGACGGCCGCACGTTTTCGCGCGCCTATCAGATTGACCGCGTGATCGCTTTGGCGGAGCGGCTAGGCGCGTCCTGGCGAATCATCGAGTGCGTGTGCCCGGAGGAAACTGCCCGGCAGAGAATTGAAGCCGCAAACGAGCATCCGGCCAAGAATCGGACGTTCGAGCTTTACCTCAAGGTACGCGCGGAGTTCGAGCAGATCACTCGTCCGAAGCTGACGGTGGATACAAGCAGGGCAGGGGACGCGGCTTTTTCGGAAGCTCGCGCCTATCTGAGAGTTGACGCGCGGTGACTGGCGCGGGTTCGAACAAAGGATTGAGCAGTTGCCCGGTGAGGTCGCGCGCGACCGGAGTATCGGTGCCATACCTGGCCGGCCAGCGCTTCGGGAGGTAGAACGTGCCGAAACACTTGTCCAACCACGGGAGCATCGCGGCGTAATTCTTGTCGATCACGTCGGGCGAATCGTTGGTGTGGTGCCAGTGATGGAAGGCCGGAGAGGCCACCAGCCACTCAAACCATCCCAGCCGCCAGTTCACGTTGGCATGGATGAAGAATCCCCAGATCGTGCCGAGGATCGTCACCAGAACAGGAACCATGTCCACCTGGTTCGCCATCGGCTGGGCCAGTCCCAGCGCATACATCGGAATCACGCTGCAGAGGCGAGTGAACACAATATCCACCGGATGCGCGCGGGAGTTCACCAGCCAATCGATCTCCTCGGCGCTGTGGTGAACAGCGTGGAATCGCCACAGAAACGGGATCTGGTGGGACCAGCGGTGCGCCCAGTAGGAACCGATCTCTCCTACCAGGAGCGCTCCAGCCAGGCGAATCGCCAAAGGAAGGCTTCCCACCCACGAGTAGAATGCGCCGGGCGTCACGCGATGCAACCCGGCGGCGACGATGGTCATCGGCAGAATCAGCAACAGCTTCGGCAGAAGGCTGGTGAGGAAATAGTAAACCACGTCGGTGCCGAAGGCCTTTCGGAACAGTTTATGGGGATGCAGGGGGAAGAACTTCTCCAGCGGCACGAAGGTGGCCGTCAGGAGGATGAACCAAACGCACAACCGGAAAAACTCGAGGCCGAAAGGAGCCAGATAACGCATGGTACCGAATGAATCGCGGCGAAGATTAAGTCCGCTTACGGATTCGGCGCGCGCCCAATGGGATCGCGAGTAGTCCGAGGCCGATTAGAACAAAGGTGCCGGGTTCCGGTGCCGCGATCATGCTAACGCCGTCCAGCAAAACAAAAGGAGGCAAGCCGGAAGGCGTGCCAAGCGCAAGAAACGACAAAGTTTCTGAAGTCGATGTAGCCACGAAATCCATGGTTGCGAGTCTCCAACCCGTAAACCCATGACTGACATTGGAGATCGTTCCGGTGCTCTGGGTTGAGGATCCAAGTGTCACCTGCCATCCCTCCGTCGTCGCGCCGTTAAAGGTGTACTGCTGAGCGCCGGCCCAATAAAACTGGACGGCGTATTCCTGGCCGACGGTCAGTCCGTTGATAACTTGGCTGATCGTGCCGGTTTGATACACCGGGTCGGCCGCAATGAAATATCCGCCGTTCGGGCTGGTCGTAAGACCGTTGTTTGATCCGTTGCCCGGTCCCCAAAGAGAGACGGTTCCAGCGGAACCGACTGCCCCTGTCGTATCCGCCGTGCCTGGCGCAAACAGGAAGTTGTAACCCCACGTGCCGGCGTTGTTCTGATTCGTCCAGTTCGTGGCGTTGGTGTTGTAGCCCAACTGACCGTTGCCGTTCGTGGTCGATTCAAAACTTCCGTTTAAGACGTAACTCGTGTTGGCTGAAGCCGGTAGGGCGACGGCAAGCGTCAGCAAAATGATCGCTAAACAAACTCTCAACAACAATATTCTCCGCAGTCTGGGAAGAGCAGCTTCGTTTAGGCTAACACGTAGTTGAACCTCCAGCAATGAAGGGTGGCAGCCAGGCGAGCTGGAACAACGCGGGGTTTTTAGACGCTTTGCGACCGCGGGCCTGTCAGTTTTCCGACCACTCCCGTTCCAGCATCCGGGAGTATTCCCCGCTGGCGAAGATGTCGAATTCGAAGTTCATGTGGGTGACGTCGGTGAACTGGGTCTGGCCCTGGCGGCACAGAAATATCGAGTCGGCGTAGCGATAATAATTGCGAACGAAATCGCTTGCCAGAACCCCTCGCGGAGGAACCTCGGCGAGAAGCGCGTTCAAGCCTAGGGCGCGCATGAAAATCGACTTGTAATCGGCCACGCCCCACTTGCGCAGCTTCGCCTGCACGGCGGGAGGCGTGTTGTGCACCAGGTAGGCGGCGAGACTCTGGAAACGGATGCCGGGATCGTAGCCCGGCTGGCGCTGAATGTGATCGAGCGCTTGTTGAATCCAGCGCACCAGGTCCTTTCCGACGTAGAACAGCATGCGGATCTCGCAATAGCGGCCTTCGAGCAGGGACTCGTCGAGCTCCTCTGTGGTGCGCTCCCCGGTCGGCAGCAGGCCTTGCAGCATCAGGCTGGCGCGGGAACTCTCCACCAGTTTATCGGGTCCGGCGGCGTCGGCGAAGGGATGCAGGATCAGCGGCGGCAGCTTGCGGGCCGCTGTGTTCGTATGAGGAAGGGATCCAATGGGGCTCGGGTACATGACGTTTCGCACCCCAAGTATGCCAAATTAACGCCGCTCCTCAAGCAGTACTTTGGCTTCAATTGTTCGATCCCCACGAAGTACCTTCACCAGGACCAAATCGCCAGGCTTGTGGGAGCGCAAGGCATAGGTGAAGTCGTACAGATTGGCAATTTCTTTCCCATCGAATTCGATGAGAATATCGCCCGCCTTCAGGCCCGCCTTCGCGGCGGGCGTTCCGTCGCGGACGTCCGCAAAACGGACTCCTTTGGGTGGCTCGTTGAAATCGGGGATACTGCCGAAAGCGGGCCCATATCCGGATCCGCCGCCGGAGCCCACGGGACCCTGCGGGGGCGCGGCAACCCGTTGATATTGCGGGCGTGGATCGTTTTCCAGATGGGTAACCAGATCGGCAATGTAGTCCAGCAGCCTAGCCGCGTCGACCGCGTCGATCTTGTCCGCCGTATCGCTGGGCTTGTGATAATCGCCGTGCAGGCCGGAGAAAAAGAACAACACCGGCACGCCCTTGGTGGTGAACGACGTATGGTCACTGGAGCCGTAACCGGCCTTTTCCGCCATATCGATGGATAGAGGCGCCGGGGGCTTCACGTCCTCCACCAGCTTGGGCAGCGTCGATCCCGTGCCCGTGCCGCTCAGATAAATTTTCCCTTCGCGGATGCGGCCAATCATATCCATGTTGATCATCGCCACGGCTTTCGCGAGAGGGAGAACCGGATGATTCACATACCACTCGCTGCCGAGCAGGCCCAGTTCCTCACCCGCAAAGCTCAGAAACAGAATGCCGCGCCTCTGTTTCGGCTGCTTTGAAGCCCATCGGGCGAGTTCCAGCACGCCGGCTGTTCCCGAGGCGTTATCGTCCGCCCCGGGATGGATGGTGCCAATCTGCGCCGGCGCCAGCGAGTGCTCGTCGCCCAAGCCCAGGTGGTCGTAATGCGCCCCAACGACCACGTATTCGTCGGTCTCGCCAGGAAGGTACGCGGCGATGTTGTGCACGGTCTTGGTCTCAGTGCGGACGTCGACCGAAAGATCGACCGTCAGTTTCGTCAATGCGAAGGAATGCGGATGGCCATCGGCGTCAATCTGCTTCGCGATGGCGTGCAGGTCCTGGCCGTCGGCCTTCAGCCAGTCTTCCGCGAGCGCGTATTTCATCCGCACGAAAAACACCCCGGCGTCCCTGGGACCTTCGGCGGCAAATTTTCCCAAATCGTCGGCGCCCTCGTGCCGGTCGGCATCGTTCACCAAAATGACGCCGCGCGCGCCGTGCATCTTGGCATTGATCGCCTTGTCGGTGAATGTCACATGTTCCTGATGAGCATTCTCCTTCGGCTCATGCCGCAGGATCAGGACGAATTTTCCTGTTACGTCGATGCCCGCGTAGTCGTCGTAACCGGTTTTCTTGTCGGTGACGCCGTAGCCCGCGAACACCACCGGGCCATTTAACTCGCCCGACGACGAGAAGCTCAGCGGCAGAAAATCCTTACCCGCCGCGAGCGGTTGGGCCGGGTCGGGATCCTTGAACTTCAAGTGGTTCTTATTCCCCATGTGCGCGCCGAGCGCAACCGGGAAAGCGACCTCAAAGTTCCTGCCGTCGGCAGGTTTCAATCCGTATGAACGGAATTGGCCGGCGATGTAATGCGCCGCCTTTTCGAGCTGCGGCGAGCCGGTGGCGCGGCCTTTCAACTCCGGCGAGGCCAGATAGCGGACATGCGCCAGGTACGCATCCGGGGCGATGTCGGCCGCCAGAGCGGCCAAGGGGAGCAAAAATAGAAAACGGCGCATTTATTTGATAATGGTCGGAATTTTTACCGTGCAACAGGCCTCGTCTTTTTCCGCGGCGGCCACGGCCGTCTGATGGTCGAGTTCCATCTTGATGAGCGTCTGGAGCGTATCCCACGGCACCGCGCCCTCCAGCTTGCGGCCGTTGATGAAGATGGTCGGCGTGGCGTTGATCGCGAGCGCGGTTCCGGTGGCGACCGACGCGTTCACCTCAGGCGCTGTGGCCTTGCTCTCGATGCAGCGGCCAAGCTGCATCCCATCGAGATTCTTGGACGCCGCGAACTCCTGGACCTTGGAGTTGAGATTGTCCATGCCGATGTAGCTCTGGTTATCGTAAATCCAGTCGTGATAATCCCAGAAGGCGGCTGGATTCAACTGGTACACGCAGCGCCCGGCAATCGCCGCTTGGCGCGCCCAGTTGTGCAGCTGATCGAGCGGAAAATCGCGGAAGTACACGTTCACCTTGCCGGGAAACGCGGCGGTGATCTGGTTATGAATCACGCCGGCTTCCTGTTTGCATAAGGGGCACTGAAAATCGCTGAACACCACCACCGTAACCGGCGCGTTGGCCAGCCCGAGGCTTGGAGCGCCCTTCAAGTCCAGCTTATCCAGATTCGCTTGGAACGGATTCTTATTGATATCGTAAACGTCGGCGCGGAAGAGCTTTTTTCCATCGCGCGAGAGGTAGTAACGCTGCTCCGGCAGCACCATATTGTTGTACGTCAGATGGACCGTGACATCGAGGAACCCGGGCAGGTCCTTCGAGTCCTTGGCGTTGTCGATCTTGACGCCCACCTCGGGACGCCACAGTTCCAGATGGCGGAGATAGGTCTCCAGCGTCGCCTTATCGAGGCCGGACTTATCGGCGCCCAAGCTGAGCCCCGCGGCAAGAATCAAAAGACTGGCAATGGTTTTCATGAAATTCCTTATGTCTCACATGACGGGCCCGATGCGCCAGGGAACGAACTCCCTGTGCCCGAGCCGCTCGCTTGCCGTGCGCTCGCCGGAGGCCGCGCGCAGCAATGCGTCGAAAATTTCGTGGCCCACCTCGGCCACGGTCGAGTCGCCGTCCGCGATCCTACCGGCGTTTATATCCATATTATCCTTCATGCGATTGTACATCGCCGAATTGGTGGCGATTTTCAGCACCGGAATCGTCGGGAAGCCGATGGCGCTGCCTCGTCCGGTGGTGAAGGCGATCAGGTTAACGCCGCCCGCGCCCAGGCCGGTGAGCGAAACCGGATCGAAGCCCGGTGTGTTCATGAAGGAAAAGCCGGGGACGGTCACGCGTTCGGCGTAATCGTAGGCGTCGTTCAGCGGCGTGGTTCCCGCCTTGGCCACCGCGCCCAAGGATTTTTCCAGAATGTTGGTGAGGCCGCCCTCTTTGTTCCCCGGCGAAGGATTGTCATCGAAGCTGCCCGCAAATCGCTCAAGATATTTCTTGTAGCCCTCGACGAAGCCGAGCAGCTTTTCGGCGACGGCGCGATTGCGGGCGCGGCGAACGAGTAGATGCTCCGCGCCAAAAATCTCCGTAGTTTCCGCCAGCACGAAGCTCGCTCCCGCGTGGGCCAGAAGATCGCAGGCGACGCCTAAGGCTGGATTCGCCGTGATGCCGGAGAAAGAATCCGAGCCTCCGCAGTTCAGGCCGACGGAGATTTTGGACGCCGGCAGAGGAACGCGCTTTTCCGCCGCCGCGCGCTCGATCATGCCGTCAATCTCGCGCCGCGCGGCTTCCACCGTGGAGTTCGTGCCTCCGGAATTCTGCAGCGTCAGGCCTACCAGACGATCTGACCGTGGCGTGCCAGCGCCCAGGTAATGATCGATCTGGTTCACCTCGCAGCCGAGGCCGAGGATCACCGCCGCGGACACGTTCGGATGGTCCAGCACGCCGGCCAGCGTGCGGCGAAGCTGAGCCAGGTCAGGCCCGGGCGATTGGCCGCAGCCGTCGCCGTGAGGGAACGCGACCACTCCGTCGACGCCGGCGGGAAGGGAAGAGCCTTCATAGCTGGCGGCGATGCGCTCGGCTGTATGCGCGGCGCAGTTGCTGGCGGCAACGACGGCGATATAGTTTCGCGTTCCGGCGCGGCCGTCCGCACGAAGATACCCCAGGAACGTCGGGGCGTCGGCCGGAGCGGCCGGAATCGGGATATCGCCGGTGGGAAATTCGTAGTCGAACGAAAGCTCCTCGAAAGCGACGTTGTCCGTGTGGACATGATCGCCCGGCTCGATCGCCTTCGATGCCCGGCCAATGCTCTGTCCGTACCGGATCAGCGTTTCACCCGCGGCGACCGGCCGGATGGCGACTTTGTGGCCCGCTGGAATCGAAGCCCGGGTGCGTAGGCTCATCCCGCCGATCTTCAACTCAGTTCCAACGCTCAACGGCACGCGGGCGATGGCGACATTGTCGCGAGGGTGAAGCTGGATGGCGGAATTTTCCGCGGTAGGAAGTTTCGAAATGCCGACAAGGCTCATCAGGTTATCTCAAGAGCACGGTTTCGCAGATCTGTTCGCCCGTGTGGACGTGCAGTTTTCCATTCACGGGGTGAATCCAATAGCCATCTTTCCCGGGAACCGGGATTTGCGCGGGACTGTCCACCTCCAGAAAAGCGCCCGCCTCGACGCCTTCGATCAGCCGCCCGATATGAACATGGACGTGGCACTGGGTCCGAACGTTATCTCCGTTATACGCGATTCCCCAGCGGTCGCCCCATTTTTCCTTTGCTTTTTCGATGGCTTTGGTCCAAAGTTCGAGGCGCGTTTCGGGCGAAAGGTCGGCGATGCGCTGCATTCCCAGAGTCTGTTCCCGAGGCAGAGCGAGCAGGCGGTTCGGCTTCTTCGGGTTCGCGTCGGGCACGAAAAAGATACGGATCTCGCGCGGTTGCTCTTCCGTGAGCCTGGTAAGGCTACACTGGCGGGCGCTCAACGTCTCAGGTTTGCTGGCATCGCAAGGGCAGGGCGTTTGCGCGCGGAGAGCCAACGGTAATAGAAACGCCGCCAGCGCCGCGAAAGTCCGCATTTGAACATTATACTGGAGACTTGTCGCGAAGCTGGTTCATTGCTCCTCTCTTGTTGCTTTATCTCCTGGATCTGGGAGGCGTTGGATTTTTGAGCACGGACGAGCCCCGCTACGCGTCGATCGGGCGCGAGATGGCGCACTCGGGCGATTGGATCACGCCGAGGCTCGACGGCGCGGCATGGTTCGAAAAGCCTCCACTCTTGTATTGGATGGTTGCCGCCGGCCACAAGGCCGGACTGCCGGATGAATGGGCGGCCCGCCTGCCCGTGGCTTTGTTGAGCGTCGCGTTCCTGCTGCTGATGTTCCACTACGTCGCGCAGGAATTTTCTCCGAAAACCGGGATCGCGGCGGTGACGATCCTGTCGACATCCGCCGGCTGGCTGGCCTACAGCTTTGGCGCGCTTACGGATTTGCCGATGGCGGCGATGCTCGGCGCGGCGATGTTATTCGCATTCTTTGAAAAGCGCGCCTGGAGCGGTTGGGCGGCAGGAGCGGCGCTGGGCCTGGCGATCCTGGCGAAGGCGTTCGTTCCGGTGGTGCTCTTTGCGCCGTTATTCTTCTTTGCGCGCGGCAAGCGAATCGCGATTGCCACGGGATGCATCGCAGTGGCCGCCCCATGGCATATTGCCTGCTCTCTGCGCAATGGCCCGGCTTTCTGGAACGAGTATTTCTGGCGTCAGCAATTCGGCCGTTTCTTCACCACCGAACGCCAACACGTCCAGAAATGGTGGTTTTACGTGCCCGTGCTGCTTGCCGGGTTATTCCCGTGGACGCCCCTGGCTATCCTCCTGGTGCTAAAGAGCACTTTCGAGGACCGGCGAATGCTGCACCTCGGCGCGTGGCTGGTTTACGGCTTTGTGTTCTTCTCCGCGTCGCAGAACAAGCTGGCCGGATATCTGCTGCCGCTGATGCCCGGACTGGCGCTGCTGCTCGCCGTGGGGATCGATCATGCGCTCAAGAAGTCGGGAATCGTGGCCGGGCTGCTGGCCGCGAGCGCGGCGTTCCTGATGGCCCTGCCGACGATCGCACACGCACTGCCGGAGGCGATGATTTCCGGGTTCGCCAAGACCCCGGTTCACCTCGCTTTGGGGACGCCGTTTGTTTTGGTCGCCGGCGTCGTTTGGTGGTTGTCGTGGTCCGGAAAGCCGACGCTGGCCGTACTGACGGTCGGGATGGCGGTGGTGTTCGGCGCGGCATATTTCAAGGGCTCCACCTTCCCGATTCTGGACGAGCGAGTCTCCGCACGGGGCTTTTGGCGAGCACATCGAGATGAGGTCAGTGGGGTATGTATCGATGGCATTGGCCGAAGCTGGGAGTACGGCTTGAACTACTACGCCGGTCAGCCGTTTCAGGAATGCCCTGCCGGCAAAAAGCCTCGTATCACGCTGATAAACAAAAGCTTAGCTATCCAGCGCTGAGTCTCGTTCAGGTTGCATCATTGCCCAGCGAGCCGCTGCGTTTACATGTTTGTTTCGGCCATGCTACAATCACGCAAATACAGGGTTCGGTCCTTTCAGGGGCTTTTCCAAGGATTCTAAATTCAAAAGAGGAGAGTTGTATTGACCAAGCATTTCGTCCGCTCTATCTGCGTTTTAGCGGCGCTGTTGTTAGTCTCAGCGCCGTTCGTATTTAGCCAGTCGATTACCACCGCCGACGCGGTGGGCGTCATCACCGATAGTTCGGGTGCCGTCGTGCCCGGCGCTATCGTGACCATCAAGTCCGTGGAATCGGGCGAAACCCGCACCGTTACCGCGAACGCTCAGGGCCAGTATCGCTTCCCGCTGATGAAGCCGGGCGATTACGTCGTGACGGCGAGCTCGAAAGGGCTCAAATCGAACATCACGAAGATCGCGCTGCTCGTCGGCCAGGAGCAGGAAGTCAACATCCAGATGAATGCGCAGGGAACGAACACCATTATAGAGGTGACTTCCGAAGCGCCCATCCTTCAGGCGGAGAACGCGAACCTGGAGTCGAACTTTAATCAGCAGCAGGTGACGAACGTCCCAATGGCGGGCGGCGATCTGACGACGCTGGCCATGACCGTTCCCGGCGTGCGCGTTGCGGTCACGGGCGGTTCCGGCAACATGAACGCGAACGGCATCCCGGGATCTTCCGTCCTGTTCACGCTCAACGGAACGGACGAAATGGACCCGGCCAACAACCTGAACAACTCCGGCGCCAGCAACAACCTGCTGGGAGCCAATGAAGTGGGTGAAGCGGCCGTGGTGCTCAACGCCTACAGCCCGCAGTACGGGCGCATGGCTGGCGGCCAGGTGAACCTGGTGGGTCTTTCCGGCACTAATCAATATCACGGGAACATTTTCTACAACTACAACTATCAGGGTCTGAACGCGAACTCATTTTTCAACAACGTCACCCACACCCCGAAGGGCCGAGCGGACGCCCACCAGTTCGGCGGCCGTTTTGGCGGAGCCATCTTGAAGAACAAGCTATTCGGTTTCTTCAATGACGAGAACTTGCGCTACGTGCTCCCGGCCGCAGGGGTGGTTTCACTACCCTCTCCCCAGCTTCAGTCCTACGTGCTGGCCCATGTGCCCGCGGCGTCGCTGCCTCTGTATCAGGACTATATCAACCTGATCAAGGGTTCTCCTGGAATCAACCGTGCGGTGCCCGTCACCAACGGCTCTGGCCAGTTGCAGGACGGCAACGGCCACCTGGGCTGCGGCAACGGAACCTTTAGCGGTACCCCCGATGGAGCGGGCGGGACATTCGGCGTGACGACGCCCTGCGCGGTCGCCTTCGGGACTAACAACACGCAGCTCAATACCGAGCAGCTGTACACCATTCGCGTCGATTACAACGCTTCCAATAACCAGAAGCTGTTCTTCCGCGTCGAGCACGATTTCGGTTTGCAGGCAACTGGCACGAGCCCGATTAACCCGCTGTACAACTCCCTTAGCAACCAGCCTTCGTGGCAGGGAAGCGCCAATTACACGTATGTGATCACTCCGACGCTGGTGAACAACTTCATCGGATCGGTGTTGTGGTACTCAGCGCTGTTCGGCGTCGCGGATTTCGCCAAGACCAGCGCGCTAATGCCGGATTCGATCGCCATTTCTGACGGCGGAGCCAATGGCGGCGGTTTTGCCACCGTAGGAGCTGGCGCATTTCCCAACGGCAGAAACGTCGGCCACCTCCAGTTGATCGACGACTTGTCGTGGACCAAGGGGCGGCACGCAGTCAAGGCCGGTATCGCTTACCGGTACGATAAGTACACGTACTCCAGCATCGCCTCGGGCGCCTTCCTCGGCGCATACAGCCTGAGCGATCTCGCGGATTTTGCCAACGGATCTCTGAACTACGGCAAAGCCAACCTGGGAAGCAGCTTCAGCCAGAGCTTTCCGAAGTACGGCGCGCTGCACTTCCGCATCCCCTCGGTTGATTTCTATGTCTCGGACGAATGGGCCGTCGCGAAGAACGTCAAGCTGACCTTTGGCATGCGGTTTGAGAAGGACTTCAACCCGAGCTGCATCGAGACCTGCTTCGTCGTGACGAACGTCCCGTTCGGTTCCTCGGGCTATCAGGGTGGCGTGAACGTTCCCTACAATTCGACCATCAAGACGCAGTCCAATACGTTCTACAACGTGGAATCGATTATCCCGCAGCCCCGCGTCGGCATCGCCTGGAAGCCTTTCGGCAACGACAAGACGGTCATCCGAACGGGCATCGGGTTGTTCTCCACCAACTTCACCGACGGTCTGGCCGGCACGTTCGCCAACCAGATCCCGAACAAGTTCGCGCCCTCCGGCCTGAACTTCGGCAACGTCGGACTGGCTACCGATCCCACCAGTTCGGCCTACTCCGCGCAGCAGTCGGCGAACGCCTTCTTTACCGGATTTGGAGCCGGCTATACGCTGGCGCAACTGCAGGCGGCGGTGAAGCCGGCGACGTTCAGTACCCCGAGCATCGTTGCTGGCCCCCCGACGTTCCGGGCTCCCAAGGACATCGAGTGGAGCTTTGAGATTGAGCATTCTCTGACCGCCCACAATCTCGTTACGTTGACCTACGTGGGGAATCACGGTTACAACCTGCAGGAGACCGTGAACGGCAACATGTACACCAGTGCGGCTGGCGTCACCCGGTACGGCGGCGGCTACAGCGGCCTTCCGACCGCTGCCCCCGATCCGCGTTTCGTGACCGTTACCCAGTACTTCAACAATGGCGTTAGCAATTACGACGGCCTCACGGTTCAATACCGGCACACCTTCAGTTACGGGCTGACGAGCCAGATCCACTACACCTGGAGCCACGCGCTGGGAACGGTTGGCTGGTACAACCCCTTCAACGTCGGCACGGGCTATGGCAGCTTGAACTTCGACAACCGCCACCAGTTGGCGGGTGATTTGCTGTGGGTCCAGCCGCACAAGTTCGAGAACAAGTTTATAAACACCCTTGCCCAAGGTTGGAACGTCGGCATGAAGCTCTATCTCTATAGCGGATCGCCGTTCACTCCGACCGACAGCAAGATCCCGTCGCAGGTCAACTCGGCCGGCGGCGTGGTGACGCCGATCGCGGACCTGCTGGTCGCAAGTGCGGTGAACGCAAATTGCGGAAAGGCGGCCATCAACGCATCTTGTTTGCCGAAGACGGACTTCGCCACCTGGGCCTCTAACTCGGGCACTCCCACCGCGATCCAAACGGACTGGGGCAACATCGCTCCGGATAGCTTCCGCGGACCGGGGTACTTCGATATCGACACCCAGATCTCGCGGAATTTCCCGATCAAGGAGAAGTACACGTTCAACCTGGGTGCGCAGTTCTACAACATTCTGAATCACCCGAATTTCGCGAACCCCTCGGGCACCCTTTCCTCCGGGTCGTTCGGGCAGATCACAGCCACCGTAGGACCTCCCACAAGCGTTTACGGGTCGTTCCAGGGTGCGTCGGTTTCGGGCCGCGTAGTGGTCGTAGGCGGACGCTTTACGTTCTAAGCAAGAAATGGAAAAGGGGCAAGCCTTCGGGCTCGCCCCTTTTTCGTTTAGAAAGTAAGAATTTGAGGCGGCTTACTTCTTCTTGCCGCCCTTTTTCTTCGCGGCTTTCCTGGCAGCCTTTTTCGCGGCCTTCTTGCCGGCCTTCTTGGAAACCGGCTTCTTGTCGGCCTTCTTTGGCGGAGCCTTCTTTGAGGCTTTCTTTACGGGGGCTCTTTTTGCCGCTGCCTTCTTTGACGGGGCTTTCTTAGCCGGAGCTTTCTTAGCCGGAGCTTTCTTCGCCGGAGCCTTCTTAGCCGGAGCCTTTTTCACGGCTTTCTTTGCCGGAGCAGGAGCTTTCTTTGCAGGAGCTTTCTTCGCGGCGGGTTTCGCCGGAGCCTTCTTGGCTCCAGCTTTCGCGGCGGGTTTCTTCTCCGGAGCAGGTGAGGGTGCGGTTTCTTCCACCACGAAGACTTCCGTCACCGTGACCGGAATCACCTGGGCCACCGCCGGTGCGGGCATCTCATCTTCTTCCTCGTCGTCGATCCCGTAATCGCCCATATCGTCGTCGACGGGAGTACCCTCCTCGTAATCGTCCAGTTCGTCATCCTCGACCGAAAGTCGATACTTCAACATTCTTATTGCCTCCTTAAGAGGCGCACGAAACGCGGCGCCAGAGCGTAATCAAAAATTAGAATATCGCGTTTTCCCGCGAAGGCAAGGAAAAAAACAAACTAGCTGTTGGGAGTGCGCAGCGCTGCGCTGTGATTCACAGTGGGCTTTCCGGGAGCCTTCGGAGCTGCTGCGTGGGCTGACGGGGCGACCTTCTTGGCCAGGGTCTTCGATGCGGTCTTGGGAGCGGATTTCGGTTTCTGGGCCGATGCCGCGATGGAGGCCGGCGCGGTGCGCCGCTTGGCCGAAGTCGCTCGCTTGGCCGCCGTCCTGTCGCCGGGATACGCCACCGGAATGGCGACCAAGGAGCCCGCCTCCGGCAGTTCACCGTGGTTGGCCTGGCTCACCGCCGAGGTGGGCGCGCTGTAGCGCTTCGCCAGTGCGGCGAAGGTATCGCCCAGAGCGAGCCGATGTACCCGCCAGGAGTCCCGTTTCGAGGGCGGAACCACGGAGAATGCCGTTTCCACAGAAGCCAGTGAGCCCTTCGGAATATGAATGCGGAAACCCGCCGGAGCCACCGATTTGAGTAGCGCCGGGTTCAACTCCTTCAACTCGCTCAACGGACGGTCCACTGCGTCGGCGATTAACGCCAGATGCGTGGGCCCCTGCAGATCGATCGAGTCCGTCTCCAGCGGCGATTCCAGGTCCAAGTGATCCAGGCCGTACTGCTGGGCGTTCTTGCCGATGATCGTCATCGCCAGGATGACCGGGACGTAGTTCGCGGTCTCCTTCGGCAGCACGTTCAGGCGGCGCAGCTCGAAAAAGTCTGCGTAACCGGTGCGTGCCACCGCGTGATCCACGCAGGCCGGGCCGCAATCGTAGGCGGCCATGGCCAGATACCAGTCGCCGAAGTGCTCATACAGGTCCTTGAGATGTTTCGCCGCGGCGCGGGTAGCTTTCTCCGGGTCCATCCGATCGTCGGTGGCGGCGGTCTGCGTCAAGCCGTATTCGCGCCCCGTAGCCTTGGAGAACTGCCAGAGCCCGACGCATAGCTTATTGGACATGGCGCGCGGCATATAGCCCGATTCGGCCTGCGCCAGGAAAATCAACTCCTGCGGGACGCCTTCCTCGGCCAGGATGCGCTCGATCATCGGCTTGTATTTGGCTTGGCGGCGCAGGCCGGCCTCAATGATCCTCTTGCCGCGCTCGCTGGAGAAAAAATTCATCGCGCCGATGACCACGTCATGCTGTTGCAGCGGCAATTGCGACGTCGTGGACCGGATCAGATCGGCAAATTTGCTGCGTGAGCCGGCGTCCGGCGAAAAAATCATCTCCACCATGTCGTCCATGGGGCGCTTGTCGTACACCACTTTGTCGGAATCGCCCGTCTGGTCGGCGTCGTAGCGGTAGATCGCTTCGACCAGCTCCTCCAGGCGCCGTTCCACCCTGGAGCGGTCCGGCAAGTTGTCGGGCGCGGACAGCAGAGCCTCGATCGCCTTGTCGAACTTCATACGCGCGTCGTTGTCACGGCCGGCTTCCAGCGCCTTCTTACCTTCGAGGAACGAATCGTCGGCTTTCTTGATCAGAAACTCTGCGTCGGTGGGGCGGGGCAACGGCGGGAGCGGCGAGACCATCGCCGGCATCTCATTGGCATAAAAGATGTTGGGAAGCGCCGGCGGATCCAGCACCGGCTCTGCCGGAGGGGCCAGCGATCGGGCGGGCGGCAGGAAAAACTGCTTGGCCGCACGCGGAGGATTCGTCAACGTGCAGCTCTGGAGCGACCAGCTTGCGATGAGGACGGTTAAAGCTCTGCCGGCCCGCGACTTAATGACGATCCGCATGCTTCTCGGTCAGTTTAACAGAAAGATGACAGGTTGAGTCAAGCCAGCTGGCGGGAAAGAAACTACCGACGTAGTGCGCTATCATCCGAGGATTGTGGCCCTCCGCCTTGCCTCACCCGCCGACATTCCCTCGCTTACGGCGTTGATCGCTGCCTCCGTGCGCGGCTTGCAAACCGGGGAATACTCTGCCGCGCAGCGGGAGGGCGCCCTAAAATCGGTTTACGGTGTCGATACGCAATTGATCGCCGACGGCACGTATTTAGCCGCCGAAATCGACGGGATTCTGGTCGGCTGCGGAGGCTGGAGCAAGCGGAAAACATTGTTCGGCGGTGATATCTATCAGCGCAGGGAAGATTCGCTGCTCGACCCGGCAGTCGATGCCGCCAAAATCCGCGCGTTTTTCGTTCATCCCGACTGGGCACGGCGCGGCATAGGCGCGGCCATTCTCGAGGCCTGCGAATCGGCCGCCGTCGCGCACGGATTCCGCCGCCTGGAAATGGGCGCGACGCTCACCGGTATCCCTTTTTATAAGGCCCACGGATACCGCGAAGTGGAGCAGGTTTCCGTGCCTCTGGAAAACGGCGAATCCCTGCCGATCGTGCGGATGGAAAAGGCCGTGACTCTGTAACCAGACACTGATATGCTCAAGGAATGCTTTTGACCAGGAAAACTGTTCTCGCTTCAGTCGTCGCGCTCGGACTGCCGCTGGCAATTATCGCCCAGCAGGCCACTGAGCACGTCGACCTGAGCGTCATTCATAAGATCAAGGCTGCCGAGCTTGGTGGTGGAGGCCGGGGAGGCTTCGGCGGAGGCGGCGGGCGCGGCGCGTCTCAGGTGATGGACACGATGTATAACCTGACGGACCGCTATGGCCCTCGCCTGGTGAACTCGCCCCAGTTCAAGCGCGCCGGCGAGTGGGCGGTGAGCCGGTTAAAGGAATGGGGCATGTCGAATGCCCACCTGGAGAAGTGGTCTACTGCCGGTGGCCGCGGCGGCGCGATTCCGAGCTGGGAGATTACCGGTTACTCGGGCGCGATGGTGGAGCCGACGTACATGCCGATCATCGGCTATCCGCAGGCATGGTCCGGCGGCACCAACGGATCCGTCACCGGCGAAGTGATTCTGGCTACGGTCCAGACGCCGGCCGACATGGAGAAGTGGAAGGGCAAGCTGAAGGGCAAGATTGTGCTGACGGCGCCGTTGCAGGATCTGGCGTTTCCGGCAACCGCGATGGGCCATCGCTACACAATGGAAGAATTGCACGATCTGGTTCCCGAGATTCTGCCGGAGGGCGGAGCCGGTGGACGCGGAGGCGGGCGCGGAGGCCAGCCCGCGGCCCTGGCCGCGATGACTCCGGAAGAGCGCCAGGCGTTTCAGGAAAAGCAGCGCACGTTCTTCGCCGATGAAGGAGCGTTGGTGCAAGTGACCGCCACCGCGCGGGGCCAGAGCGGCACGGTGTTCGCCAGCAATGGCTCGCCTCGCACCGGCGATCCGACCAAGAACATGCCCTCGGTGGCGATCACGGCGGAGAATTACAACCGCATCGTGCGCCTGCTGGAGCATAACGTCCCGGTGAAGCTGTCGTTCGATATCAAGGTCGCGTGGGACACCAGCAATACCGATTCGTTCAATGTGATCGCGGAGATTCCCGGCTCGACCAAGCCGAACGAGATCGTGATGGTAGGCGGGCACTTCGATTCCTGGCACATGGGCACGGGTGCGACGGATAACGCCGCGGGCAGCGCGATCGCCATGGAGGTGATGCGCCTGCTGAAGTCGACAAATCTGAAGATGGATCGCACCGTGCGGCTCGGCCTGTGGGGCGGTGAAGAGGAAGGACTGCTCGGCTCGGCTGCTTACGTAAAAGAGCACTTCGCCGATCCTGCCACCATGAAGACCACCTCCGAGCACGATGGCTTCGCGGGCTACTTCAACGTCGACAACGGCACCGGCCGCATCCGGGGAATTTATCTTCAAGATAACGAAATGTGCCGCCCGATCTTCGAGCAGTGGTTCGCCGCGCTTAAGGATCTGACGCCGGGATTCGTGACGATCCGCAATACGGGCGGCACGGATCACCAGTCGTTCGACCGCGTGGGCCTGCCGGGCTTCCAGTTCATTCAGGACCCGATGGATTACGACACGCGCACGCATCACTCCAACATGGACGTCTATGACCGCATCCAACAGGCGGACATGGAGCAGATGGCAATTATCGAGGCGGCATTCGTATATAACGCCGCCACGCGTCCCGAAAAACTTCCCCGCAAGGAATTGCCCGCGCCGACGCCTCCTGCCGGTGGCCGTGGCGGTCCAGGAGCGAACTAAAGCAAGAAAGGGCCGGTGCGGAACCGGCCCTATTCCTCAGCCCAGAGCCGCGCGAATCGCGTCTACGCAGCGCTCGGCTGCTTTGCCGTCCCACAACTCCGGGATGCGCCCGCGTCCGGGGCTTTGCTTCACATCTTCCCAGGCTTTCACGATTCCATCGTAGGTCGTTCCAGCCAGCCGGTTCGTTCCTTCTTCCACGGTAATAGGCCGCTCCGTGTTATTCCGCAGCGTCAGGCAGGGGATGCGCAGAGCCGTCGTCTCTTCCTGAATCCCGCCCGAATCCGTGAAGACAGCCGCGCTGTGCGACATCATGCAGATGAAGTCGAGATAGCCGAGCGGGTCCAGAAGATGGATGTTGCCGCCGAGTTCGTCAGCCTGCAGGCGGTCGTGCGTGCGGGGATGGACGGGAAAGTAGAGCGGCAGGTCGCTGGCAATCACCCGCAGCGCGCGCAGGATTTCCCCCAACTGTGCCGGATCGTCGACGTTGGACGGACGGTGCAACGTCACGAGGCCGTAGCGCTTGCCCTTCAGTCCGAGATTTTCCACGATGGGAGAATCGCCGGCGCGCTCTAGATGAAAGAATAGCGAGTCGATCATCAGGTTGCCGACGAAGCGGACGGTCTCGGGCCTTGCGCCCTCTTTCACCAGGTTTTCCATGCCGCTCTTTTCCGTAACGAGCAGCAGGTCCGAGATCGAGTCCGTTACAAGGCGGTTGATCTCTTCGGGCATGGCGCGATCGAAGCTGCGCAGGCCAGCCTCCACATGAATCAGGAATGCCCCCAGTTTCTTGGCCACCAAGGCGCATGCCACAGTGGAGTTCACGTCGCCGACTACAAGCACCGCATGAGGTTTTTCCTCCAACATGATGGGTTCAAAACGCTTCATGATCTCCGCAGTCTGCTGCGCATGAGATCCTGAGCCCACTTCCAGATTGCGCAGGGGCTCGGGCAACCCAAGGTCTCGGAAGAACTGACCAGACATCTTGTCGTCGTAATGCTGCCCGGTGTGGATCAGCGCGAGGGCAACGTCCGTGTGCGTCGAACATGCTCGAAACAAAGGGGCCAGCTTCATGAAATTCGGTCTGGCTCCGGCGATGCAAAGGATGCGAATGGGCGGCACGGTGATCCTGATTCTCTCATACCCGAAGAGGCAAATTCGAGCCCGACTGGGATCTCACCAGTTCTGAGGGTACCGATTCAACCCTATGCCCAGGAGTAAAGCATTCATCTAATCAATAGCTTAACCAATACATGGAAAAGAACTTAGGCACTCCGGCGTTCAAATGAGTCTGGGCAGTACTAAGGCAATGTACTAGTATTCATTGCCTGAAGGTACGCCGATAGACTTCTTTGAAGGACCGATCCTAACAATGCGCCTTATTCTGGCTGTCCTCCTCGCTGCCCCGGCTGTTGTTTTCGGCCAGAGCGTGTCGCTTTCCATCGGCTCGGGATCCGGCGTACCCGGCGGCACGGTCACGCTGCCGATTACCCTGAGTTCTTCCGGAGGGGCCCAGCCTGCGGGCCTGCAGTGGACGTTTTCCTATAGCAGTGATATTGTGAGCGTTACTGTCGCTGCCGGACCCTCCACCATAACTGCGCAAAAGACCCTGTCGTGCAACGGCACAACGTGCCTTATCTTTGGCATTAACAACACGACGATCCCGGACGGGGTCGTCGCTACGGCGACCTTTCAAATCGCCTCAGCTCCGTCGTCGAACCCCATTCCGATTCAGCTCACTGGCGTGGTGGCTTCCACCGCATCCGGAACGGGAATCCCCGCTACCGGCGGCTCGGGCTCGATTAGCCTCCCAGTGACGGTGGCCGTTTCGGGATTGAGCTGCACGCCGTCGACGCTAACTACTCCAGCCAATTCCTCGTGCACAGTGACCCTGTCCGGCGCAGCCGGTACCGGGGGATTCACCGTGTCTCTGTCCTCGAACAACGCAAATGTGACGGTCCCGGCGAGTATCGTGATCGCCAGCGGGCAGTCGAGCGGATCGTTCACCGCCTCGGCGGCGCAGGTGAGCTCGAGTCAAACAGCGACCATCACCGCGGGCGGCTCAGTGACATTCGTCCTAAGCCTTCAACCGCCGGCGCAGTTGAACGGGCTGACCTGCTCGCCGACGACGCTCAGCAGCAACTCGTCCAGCTCCTGCACGGTTTCGCTCACCGCGCTGGCGGGTTCGGCGACAACCATTTCCCTCAGCACGACGCTGCCGCTGAGCGTTCCGTCGACCGTAACGGTCCCGAGCGGCCAATCGAGCGCGAATTTTACCGTCACCTCGGGAACAGTGACCACCAGTCAAAACATCCCCGTGATCGCATCTCTCAACGGCGTCACGCGCACGGTTACGTTCAGCGTCGTAGCTCCGCCCCAGGTCTCAAGCTTGACCTGCTCGCCGTCCACGGTCAACGCGCCGGGCACGTCAAACTGCACGGTGAGCCTTTCGGCGGCAGCCCCCAGCCCGGTGACCGTCAGTCTGTCGTCCAACAACGGTGCAGTCACTGTGCCGCCAAGCGTAACGGTGGGTACCGGTCAAAGTTCGGCCTCTTTCACGGCAACGGTAGGGACGGTGAATTCCAACACGTCGGCGCTGATTACAGCCACGGTGGGAAGCAGCTCGCAGAGCTTCACGCTTACGGTGATCGCGCCCGCGCAGTTGAGCCAGCTGGTATGCTCGCCCACGACACTCACCAGCAACACATCCAGCCAGTGCACGGTCTCGTTGAATCAGGCCGCTGCCAGTGCGGCCACGATCTTGCTGAGCAGCTCGACCGGGCTGTTGACGGTTCCGTCCTCGGTGACGATTCCAGCAGGGCAGTCGAGCGCAAACTTTACCGCAACGGCCGGAACGCTGACCTCGTCGCAGAGCGCTACCATCACTGCCTCGTATGGCGGGCTCAGCCGCGAGGCGAGCATCTCTCTCGTCTATACGCCCCCTGTCCAACTGACGGGGTTCACCTGCTCGCCGTCAACCGTCAATGCGCCCGGTTCGTCCAATTGCACGGTCACGCTAAACGCTCCTGCCGGCGCGACGGGGGCCTCGGTAAGCCTCTCCAGCAACAATTCCTATGTCACCGTGCCGGCGACGTTGACGATCGCCTCAGGGAATTCTTCGGGATCGTTCTCCGCCAACGTGGCTACGGTCACCCAGGACCAAACCGCGTCCCTGACCGCAACGTTGAATGGCGGCTCTGTCAGCTTCACGCTCAACGTGTCGAGCCCGGCGACCCTGACATCAGTCTCCTGTAATCCTTCGACGCTCGCCGCTAATTCTTCGAGCAACTGCACGGTCTTCCTCAGCAAAGCGGCGTCCAGCACGGTGACCGTTTCCTTGAACAGCAACAATGCATTGCTGGCTGTTCCGTCGAGCGTGACGGTTCCGGCGGGGCAGTCGTCTGGGGCCTTCGTTGCAACCACGGGCTCGTTCTCATCGAGCTCGACCGCCTCGGTCAGCGCGAGCTGGAATGGAGTGACGGTTTCGACGTCGATCAACCTGGTTCCGGCGTTGCAACTTGGCGGGATCTCCTGCTCGCCCACGACGGTGACCGCGCCGGGAACCTCAAGCTGCACGGTGAGCCTGTCGGCCACGGCCAGCAGCACGGTGAGCGTCTCGTTATCGAGCAACAATTCCAATGTCACGGTGCCGGCCTCGGTGAGCATCAATGCGGGACAGAGCTCGGCTGTCTTTACCGCGACGGTAGGGTCGGTCACGGTAGACGGCTCGGCATCCATTACGGCGAGCTGGAACGGCGTTTCGCTGAGCACGTCTTTGAGCTATACGGCGCCCGCGCAATTGACGTCGGTCTCGTGCAATCCGTCGACCCTGTCGAGCGGCGCCTCGGCCACCTGCACAGTATCTCTCAACAAAGCCGCCTCGAGCGCGGCCACGATCTCGCTGAACAGCGACAATGCCTCGCTCACGGTGCCGCCGAGCGTGACCATCGCGGCGGGACAGCCGTCGGCGACCTTCCTGGCGACGGCGGGCACGCTGTCGTCAAGTTCGACCGCGAATGTCAGCGCGAGCTGGAATGGAACAACGGTCTCGACCTCCATCAACCTCACGCCGGTCGTGCAACTGAGTGGCATCTCCTGCTCGCCCACGACCGTGACCGCGCCTGGAACCTCCACCTGCACGGTGACGCTGTCGTCCGCGGCAACAGGCGCGGTCAGCGTCGGGCTGTCGAGCAATAACTCCAGCGTAACGGTCCCAGCATCGGTGACCATCGGAGCGGGGCAGAGCTCTGCCGGCTTCATGGCGACCGTCGGATCGGTCACGGTGGATGGCTCGGCATCGATCACGGCGAGCTGGAACGGCGTGTCGCAGAGCACGACGCTGAGCTACAGCGCTCCGACCCAGCTGATTTCGATCTCCTGCAGCCCGTCGACGCTATCCAGTAACGCTTCGAGCAGTTGCGTGGTCTCGTTGAACAAACCCGCCACCACTGCTGCGCAGGTGTCCCTCAACAGCAACAACGCGGCGCTCGCCGTTCCGGCGAGCGTGACGATTCCCGCGGGACAGTCGTCGGCCAGCTTCGCGGCGACAACGGGTACGCTAACATCCGCCTCGTCCGTGTCCGTCAGCGCGAGTTGGAATGGCGCAACCGTGTCCACCTCGGTCAATCTAACGATGACTGCAGTGCTCAGCGGGATCTCCTGCTCGCCGGCCACGGTGGCGGCGCCGGGAATTTCCAGTTGCGCGGTGGTTCTGTCGGCGCCGGCCACGAGCGCGACCACGATAACGATTTCGAGCAACAATTCCAACGTCTCCGTACCGGCCTCAGTCATTATCGCTACGGGGCAGAGCTCCACGAGCTTTACGGCGACGGTCGGCTCGGTTGGCGTCGGCGGTTCCGCGTCCATCACCGCGACCTTGAACGGTGCCTCGCTGAGCACGACGTTGAATTTCACCGTGTCCGGCCAACTGACGTCGCTTTCGTGTACTCCCGCTTCGATGTCGAGCAACGCATCGAGCACCTGCACCGTCTCCCTGAGCGCGCCGGCCGCGGCCGCGACGACGGTCGCGCTGTCGAGCAACCGTACGACGCTCATTGTTCCGGGAACCGTATCCATCGCGGCAGGCGCCTCCTCGGCCACGTTCACCGCCTCTACGACGTCGGTCACGGGAAACGATCAGGCGACGGTAACGGCCACACTCGGTGGACAATCGCAAACCACGGTAGTGTTCCTGGCTCCCGCCATTAGCGTGACGAGCGTCAGTTGCGTACCCTCTACTCTGACAAGCAACAAGAGCGCGACGTGCACGGTGACCTTGAGTGCCAGTAGCTCCACACCGATCGCCGTTGCGCTGGCTTCCGATTCCACACTGCTGCCGGTTCCGGTCGACCTGGTCATCCCCGCCGGACAAACGAGCGCAACGTTCAACGTAACCGCTGGGGCGATCTCGGCGAACGCAACCGCGCATATCAGCGCGACCGGCAACGGAACGACCGCGACGACGCAAGTAACCCTCAGCACGTCCAGTGGGACCACGTCCCTGACGTGCAGCCCGGCGAGTGTGGCGGCTCCCGGCACGTCTACGTGCACGCTGTCTCTGTCGACGCCAGTTAACTCCCCGACAACGGCGACGATTTCCGTGAACAGTCCAGTGGTTTCCGTGCCGGCCGCGATGACCATTCCTGCCGGCTCGTCTAGCATCACGTTCGTCGCGACCGTCGGTTCAACCACGACCGGCAGCACGGCCACGATCACCGCAGTGGTATCAGGGTTGCCGATTTCGGGAACGTTGAATATCAGCACGGGCAACTCGTTAACCGGCCTGGCGTGTGCGCCGAACCGGCTGAGTCCAGGAGACACGGCGTCGTGTACGGTGACGCTCAGCAGCCCGGCCTCCGGCGCGTTCTCCATCGTGCTCAACGGCAGCAATGGAACGGCGCTGAACATGCCTCCCACGGTGAGTGCGATCTCCGGACAATCCACCACCAGCTTCCAGGTCATCGGCGGGGTGGTGGCGCAGAATCTGAACGCCCTGATCAGCGCAGCGGCCGGAAACAGCACGGTGCAGGCTACGGTCGCGGTGAACGGAGGCAATCCGCCGGCCTTATCCGTTCCGGCCCAAGTGGGCGGGCAGACCACAACGGCGATTCAGTTCACGGTGTCCGCTCAGGACGCGTACTCTTTGCCTGTGACGCTACTGGCCTCCGGTCTTCCGGCCGGCGCGACCTTCGACGGCAAGACAGGAGCGTTCCTGTGGACCCCAACCACAACGCAAATGGGAACCTTCGCGGTGACGATTTCGGCTGCTGACACGGCGGGTTTAAGCAGCTTCAAGACGGCCGTGATCAACGTGACCTCGAATCAGGCCACCATCCTCGGCTTGTATAACGCAGCGAGCCTGACCATGGACCAGACCTGCAGTCCGGGCTCCCTGGCGACGCTGGTGGGCTATAACTTCACGTCTGCCAATCCGCCGTTTCCGAATCAGGCTCCATGGCCTACGCAACTGGGCGGCGTGCAAGTCATGGTGAACGGCTCGGCAACGCCTCTGCTGGCGGTCACCAGCGAACAGGTCAACTTCCAGTGCCCGAATCTGACCCCGGGAACAGTGCTCACGATTACCCTGGAAACGACGAACACGGTCTCGCCGCCGCCCATTCAGGCGACCATGGTGGAGACCACTCCCGCACTGTTTGCCATCAATGCGAGCGGCCAGGGAGCGGTGTTGATCGCGGGCACGAATATCCTGGCCATGCCGCCGACCGATGGAATCCCCAGCCGTCCGGCGCAAGTCGGCGAGTACCTGGCCATTTATGCGAATGGTCTTGGCCCGGTGACGCAACCGGTGACCCCGGGCACGCCCGCGCCGACCGATCACACGATTTCGACGATCGATCAGGTGACCGTGTATCTGGGCGGCGTTGCCTATACGCCTTCGTTCGCAGGACTGGCGCCCGGCGTGGCGGGGCTCTATCAGGTGAACGTTGCGCTGAATAGCGGCGTCGTGACCGGCAACAGCGTTCCGCTCTACGTCACCGTCACGCGCGCGGACGGAACGATGGCGACAAGCAATACCGTCACGGTAGCCATCCAGAGCGCCGGGCAGTAACCGCTTAGGCTGTGGCGGAGGCCTTGCGCTCTCCGATGCCGAGCTTGCGCATCTTGTACAGCAGAGCCTTGTAGTCGATTTGAAGCATGGCCGCGGCCTGCTTGCGGTTCCAAAGGCAGGAATTCAAGGCATCGACGATGGCTTGCGCCTCGGCCGCCTTGTGGGCGTAATCGACGTGCTCCAGAATGGGTGCCGCGGGGGAAATCCCGTTCTCCGGCGCTGCTGGCGGAGGCAACTGGCGTGGCTCGCGGACTCTGCTCGGGAGCGCCGTGATGTGCTCTTTGTCGGGTGACGGATGCGGAACGGTGCCTCGCCCGGCCCGTCGATTCGCGCTGGCCCGCAGGTCCGTGGCGACGGTCGATGCGTTCCGCAAAATCAGATATTTCCGCATCACGTTTTCCAATTCGCGGACGTTGCCCGGCCACTGATGTTCGAGCAGAGCGGTGCGTAGAACCGGAGGAATCTCCAGAACAGGCTCGGTCGGGGAGGCATGAGTCCGTATGAAGAACTCCGCCAGGGGAATGATTTCGTCGGTTCGGTCCCGCAGCGGTGGAATCTGAATGTCGATAACGTTCAGACGGTAATAGAGATCTTCACGGAAGCGGCCCTGGGTAATGGCGTCTTCCAGGTTGCAGTGAGTGGCCGCCATCACGCGGACATCGATGCGGGAAACCTCTTTCGCGCCCAACCGCATGAATTCGCGATCCTGGAGAACCTGCAGCAGCTTGGCCTGGAGGCGGAAGTCCATGTCGCCGATTTCATCCAGCAGAATCGTGCCGCCGCTGGCCATTTCGAACTTGCCCGGCGTGTTCTTGAATGCGCCGGTGAACGCGCCGCGGTCATAGCCGAACAGTTCGCTTTCCACAAGTTCCGACGGCAGAGCCGCGCAGTTCAGCTTCAGAAACGGACCGCCGGCGCGCGCCGAACGCCCGTGCAGCTTTCGCGCTAGCACTTCTTTTCCGACCCCCGTCTCTCCTTGCAACAACACCGGAACGTCCGAGGATCCGATGCTACGCAGTAACTGCTCCACCCGCTGGCTCCAGGTGCCAACCGGTGGAGTCATCGGGCCGTGGAACTCCGGCGCAGGCACCAGACGTGGCAGGTTCGAGACCGGAACGGGCAACGCCCGCTCAATCACACGGCAAAGTTCGTCGTGACCAACCGGTTTGGAGAGGAAATCGCTGGCTCCGTACTTCATCGCAATCACGATGTTGGCGGGTGCCGACGCGCCGGACAGCATCACGACCGGCAGACTTGGGCAAATGTCGCGAATTTCGCGCAGCGCCTCCAGGCCGTCTTTCTGCGGCATGAGAATGTCGAGCAGCGCGAGCGAGAATCGGTCGCGCCCGTTCTGAACGTAGCGCACAGCCTCATCGCCGTTTTGGGCGAATTCGACCTCGTAGCCCCGGCACGTCAATGCCAGGCGCAGATAGTTCCGAACCTCCGGCTCGTCTTCGGCAATCAGTATCGTCTTCATCCACTAACCTTGTCAGGCATCCTTAAGCACGCGGCGTGCCGCGCTCAACCGACCTTGGCCGAGGCGACGTTCGATTCCTCGCGCCCCGCGCCAGGGTGGGCCAGGATGGAAGCCTTTACCGGCTGGAAGGGAAGGACCAGGGAGAACACTGCTCCTTCATCAGTCGACGTAGCCCAGATTTCTCCCCCGTGGGCCTCCACGATCATGCGGCAAATGGCTAGGCCCAAACCGCCCCCGGAGCGGTCACGGCCGCCGGAGTACGTCGTATATTGCTCAAAAATTTTATCGATGAGCCCGGAATCGATGCCCGGACCGCTGTCCCGAACGTCGATCCGGTAGGCGTTCGGTGTCAGGGCGGAATCATCGCAGTCCCGTTGTTTGGGACTCCAGAACATGGAATAGCCATGAATTCCGATTTCTCCGCACTTTGGGGTGAACCGGCAGGAGTTCTCCATCAGGTTCACGAGGACTTGCTCAATCTGCTGGGCATCGATGAGCAGAGGCAGTTCCGGCGGACTCATCTGGACATCCACCGCGATCTCCTTTTCCTGGAAGAAGGGCATCAGCTCGTGGACCGCCTGGTACACGTAATTCTCGATCTCGGCGGGCTCCAGTTGAAGCGTTCGATCCACGCGGCCTTCCACGCTGAGCTCGAACATTCCCGAAGCTAGGCGTCCCAGGCGCCGCGCACTGTGATACATGCGGCGCATCAGGTTCTCCTGGTCCGCGCTCAGAGGACCCAACTGGCCTTCCAGCAACAGTTCGCAGTAGCCCCGGAGGGCCGTCAACGGTGCGCGGAAATCGTGAAGCGCGCGAGCCAGGAAATTGGTTCGCCCTTCATCGTACTCCTGCAGCTTCAAGTTTGTCTCAAGCGCGTACTGCAGCAGGGCATCGCGGTCGTCGCGCAGAACCCTGCCGCCGCGAAGCGGCTCCTGCTGGGCGGCGAGAAATGCTGCCAGCACGCCGCGATTGAGCGGCTTCAGGATCACGCTCGCCTCGTCCTTGGACACGATGGCATCGAAGCGCTGAAGATCCTTGTGGGCGACCAGGTAGATGTGTTTAGAGCGGGCTTTCGCGCCGGAATCGGGTGCGGCTGCGTCGGGATCGAAATCCCAGACGTAGAGGTCCGCCTCGGGCAGCGTCGCCCCTGGCGGCCGAACAATCAGCGCCGGCCCCACAACTTCGGAAACCAAGGCGCAGATGCTCTTGCTTCGTGAAATAAGACAGGTCTGCATTCCTCCGACCACTCCGTCTATTCAAAATTAATCTTCGCGAGTGCTGCCGATCCCGCGTAGTACAACTTTTTAGAACCTAGTGCCGCTTATGCGGTCTCTAATGAAGAAAACTGGGAGCACATACAAAATTCTCAGAAAACGTGACCCGCGCAAAGGGGTGGTTAGTTCCCACCCCGGGGTTGCCCGGCCTACTCTGTGGTCCTCTTGGGACGCTTGGATTTCGTTTCCGTGATGCCCAAGTCGAGGGCGTAGCGGATCGCACTATCCCGGTCCTTGACGCCAATCTTTGAATACACGCTCCGAAGGTGCCATCGGACCGTCTCGCGACTGATGAACAACTCATCGGCAATCTGTTGATTGGTTGAGCCCGTGCAGATCAGCTTCAGGACTTCCATCTCGCGGCGGGTGAGGCGGCGGCCAGGCTCTCCAAACAGGAGGTTCTGAAGGAGCCGCGAAAGGACTTTTCGTGGCACCCAGATCTCGCCGCCGAAAATGGCAGCGAGGGCTTTCCGGAAAGTTTCGTCCGAAGCGCTCTGCAAGATGGCTCCGCTACAGCCGAGCCGCAGGTAATGCTCGATCGTGGTGCTGTCCTGTCCTTCTGAGACAATCAGAATTTGCAGGCTGCCGGGAGCCAAGGCCCTCTGAAGCTTCTCAAGATCCAGCTTTTCGGCATCAGATTCCTCAAGCACCAACAGCGCCGGCCGTAGACGTTCGGAGAGCCAGTGGAGAGGGGCTGGATTCGCCGCGCAGGTAGTGAGGGCGAAGCCGTCCGCTGTCTCTCCGGCCGTAAGCCGCCGCATCTTGTCCAATAGGCTGCCTGGCTTTTCCAGGCAGATGAGGTTCTTCACTGCGTCTCCTATTGTTACATCTGGAGTACTAAAGTTTGGCCGATAATTTGGCGTATGACATGCATATGAAGTGGCGGCAGATAATCTAAGTCATTTGTTATCAAATGATTGAATCCGTGGGCCAGGCGAATAAGGTACGCGCGAGGATAAGTTTTAGTACTGTTTCCCAATTTGAGCATGCGGACATGAACGGCGATCAAAGGAAACGCCACAGATTAGGACTGCGCCTCCCGGTGCTGTTGACCCGTGCCAACGGCGACCAATCTATCTCGAGTGAAACGCTGAACATCAGCACCGATGGGTTTTATTGTACAACGCCCGAGGCCTTCGCTCCGGGCGAAAGACTCCACTGCCGGATCACATTGCCGAACGAACGCGTCACGAGCCCGGGACTTTATCTGGACGCCGAGGTGGAGGTGGTACGTGTCGCCGTCTCGATGCTCGACTCAGGCTTCGGCTATGGCTGCCGCATTCTGGAGTATCGGCTGCTCGGCGACGAGGAAGCGGCCAGCCGGGCTTAGCGCCCCAGGATCTCCTGCATCGCGGGAATCGCCAGCCGCGCGAACTCCTGCTCGTCGTCCAGGGCTCCTGGGCGGTCAGTGCTGGTGATACGGACGATCGATCCGCCGGTATGGGCTTTCGTGATCTTATCCCAGATGAAGAATGCCTTGGCCTGATATTCGTCGGCGACGACACGATCGCGCGTTTGATACCAGTAAAGGACGACGCCGCGGGCTTGGCCGTTCTGAACGAAAAACTTGTTCACCGGGTAAGAGGTGCCATTCACGGCAACGTTCCCAGTGCTGTAATCCCAAATCTCCCATCCTGCTCCAGGCAGGCAGTTTCTGGGAGAGTGCATGCTCTCGCCAGCCCTTTGACTGTCGTAGTAGGCGATGAACAACTCAATTTGGGAGCCGGCCTTGGTGTATTGGCGGTCGATATAGGCGGTGGGAATCAGCTTAGCCAGCACACCGGGCGTTAATTCGGAGCTGGATTTCATTTCCCAATTCCCGACCTTAGCAGGGAATTTTTCGAGCGGTTGATGAAGCCTATCCGGCGGCCGGGAATCGCTCCACTTCGACACTCCGAGTGTGAGCGCGAGCATCGTGGCAATGATGGCTGAGAGAACCGAGCTCGACATCTAGGCAGCCCTCCCAAACCGGCGCAGCAGTTTCGCGGCGAGCCACAGCGCGCCGAAGCCGGCGACAAATACAAGCCAGCCCGAAAACGAGTGGTAGAATCCCTCGGCGTACTCGGGATTGTAAGAAGCGAGGAACGCCGTGCCCGTGACGCGAACCACATTTACAAAAATCGCCAGGGGAATCGAGAGGAGGATCAACAAGACCCTCACCCAGGTGCGGTCGAATTCGATATAGGCAAGGAGCAGGGAAGCGACGACCATCGACGCGAGCGAGTGCAGCCCGCTGCAGGCCTCCGCGACGCCGAGAGTGATGTTGGGGAGCTGCAGCACATTGCCGTCCCGGTAGATGGCTCCGCCAAAAGCCTGTACCGTCCAGGTGGCGGCTTCGGAGGCGAGCAACTGCAGGGGAACTGCGATCCGGTTATAGATGATGGCTGGCAGAGGGATCATCGTGACAAGGAGTGCAAACGGAAGCTTCAACGTAAGCAACCGGCCCAGGCCCCAGAAGGTCCACACCGCTCCTGCCAGGAGCATGACGAACGAGAAACGCGTCGTAAAGAACTCGCCACCGAGTTGTCCGGCGAGGAACGTCAGGCAGGCGGCGAGGATGAAAAGCAGCCCTCGGGGATCGGTCCGCGCTGGAACCGCGAAGGTCGCGCGCCGGCCCATCCAGGCGACGTAGAGGGCGATGGGCGGAACCAGGAAGCCATAAGACGCGCCCTCGTCGTGTTGCCAGTCCGACACCAGGCTCGCCAGAGGAGCCGCGTAGAGCAGCAGGGCTAACGACACCGGAAGAACGAGGGCTGCGGTCCATGCCAAGTTCCAACCGGAGCGAGCTAGCGGAGCGGCGTTTGGGTTGAGTTCAATCGAGCGTGGCAAGGCCAGGTTCCTCTTCTTTGCTCTAAATGTGAGGTTAGAATAGCAATTTCGGGACCAGATTAAAAGAAAAAGCGGACTGCCAGAGGCGGCCCGCTTAGTTCGTTCACAATACAACTCGAGCTAGACCTTCTGGAACTTCCGGCGCAGCGAACGGCCGGCGAGGAGCAGGGCTCCGCCCAGCAGGACGATGCTCGTCGGCTCCGGAACGCCACTGAGCCTGAAATCGTCGCTCACGAAGGAGTTGGCGCCGGCATCAGTAATCGTGACGAATTGATACAGATCGCCAGTATATCCGGGATTTGCGAAGCTGCCTGCGAGGTTGATGATGGGACCATTCGTGGGTCCGATGGTGCCGATATTGCATGAGTTGGTGTTGCCCGCGCAATTCGCCACGGTCATCGCGCCACTGATCGAACCGTTCGACACGAGCGAATATCCGGGATAGTTGTCAAAGACCTGCGTCGCAAACTCAATGAGCAGCCCGGTATCGCCGCTGGTGTCGTTATGGCGGTCCTGAATGGACAGGTCCATCAAGGGGTTGCCGCTCGGCGGGAAGCCAACGCCGGAGTCGATATTCACGCTCCAAGCACCCAGGCTACCGTCCCAAAGGTCCGACGTAGTGTTTCCACCGGACGCTAACGTGGTACAGCCATTGCAGGAAACGACCACGCCATTGTACACTTCGACGTAGTTCCCATTAGAATCACTCAAATACAGAAGCGAGTCTGCCAGAGCCGACGGCGCGGCCGCGATGAAGAGCAATCCGGCCGCGAACGCCGTTGCCCATGAGAGTCTATTTTGCATTTATCCTTTTCTTCCTCCGCCGCTGAGCTTTGCGCCAACGGCGGATCATTCGGAGCACGGTATGGGCCAAACGGTAAACCACTGTAAATCAGTAATTGGGGGACTTGCGGCAGGTCGGTTTCGCCAAGTGTTCCCGAACTTTTTCACTATCCCAAATCTCAGGACGCCAAAAAGCGAAAAGGCGGGCTGCCCGGAGGCAGCCCGCCCTTTGTTCTCGATTGAGAATTGACTCTAGTTCTGGAACTTCCGGCGCAGCGAGCGGCCGACGAGGAGCAGAGCTCCACCCAGCAGGACGATGCTCGTCGGCTCCGGAACGCCCTCGAGCTTGAAGTCGTCGCTCACGAAGGAGCCGGCGCCGGCGCCGGTGATATTAATGATTTCATACAAAATGGAAGCATCGCCGCCGGGATTGGCGAAGGTGCCGGCCTGGTTGATGATGGGACCATTTGTCGGCCCGAGGTCGCCGATCAAGGTAGCAGCGCCATTCCCCTGGTATGCGCTGGCATCAACGGTCATCGTTCCGGAGATGCTACCGCCCGACACGAGCGAATAACCGGGAAAGCTGCTGAAGGACTGCGAGGCGAACCAAATCGACAGGCCAGGATCGCCGCCGGAAGTATCCTGCGCGTTCTGAATCGACAAGTCCATCAAGGGGCTGCCGTTCGGCGGAAAGGAAACTCCGGAGTCGATGTTCAGGCTCCAGCCACCCAAGGTTCCTTCCCAAAACTCGTTCGTGAGACTCCCACCCGCTAGTGTGGTCGTGCAGCCGCTGCAGAAAATTACTGCGCCATTGTACACTTCCACATAATTCCCCGAAGAATCACTCAAATAGAGGAGCGAGTCCGCGCGAGCTGTCGGCGCAGCCGCGACGAAGAGCAATCCGGCCGCGAACGCTGTCGCCCATGAGAGTTTGTTGTTTCTATTCATTGTAATCGTTTTCCCTCCGCCGATTAGCTTTGCGCCGCCGGCGTTCTCTCTAATTGCACGCTAAGTACCAATCGATGATCGCTCATAACTTATTGATTAATGAGGCAGGCATCGGAATTCTCTTGAGCGAAACTTCCCAAAATTCTGGACTTTACCGAAATTCTGGACTTCGGGAGGCTTCCATCCGACTACTTGGCCTCGGAAACGGCTTGCGCCACGAGCTCTTTGGCCTCCTTGGCTTCCGGAAGGTTTGCGTTCATACGGTTCGCCGCGTCAAAGGCGCTCTGCGCTTCCGACGCTCTGCCTAATTTGGCGTAAGCCATGGCAAGGTGGTATTTCCACACCGCATTGCCAGGCTTCTGCGCGGCGGATTCCAGTTGCTTGACCGAAAGATCGTAAAGCCCCTTCCGGTAAAGAACCCAGCCCATGGTGTCCTGGGTGGTCGGATCATTGGGACTCAACTGGAGCGCCTTTTGGGCGTAATTGAGAGCCTCGTCCGGTTGATGAAGACGTTCGGCGAGAAAGAAGCTCAGGTTGTTCAGCGCTACCCTGTTCTCCGAATCGAGTTCCAGGAGGCGCCGGTAGTCTGCCACGGCGGAGTTATAATCGCCCTTGCTCGCCGCTACATTGCCCCTCCACAGGAGAGCCGTCTTGTTGGTAGGATCGGCCGACAGGACAGTGTTCAGGCTTCGAATCGCGTCGTCCGGCTTCCCCTCCTGCTGACAGAGGCGCGCGTAGTAGAGATCACTCTGAACGTCGTTGGGATTAGCCGCTTTGGCCGCCGCAAAGGCTGCGCCGGCTCCCGGAAGATCTCCCGCCTGACGAAGCAACTCTGCCAGAAATAGCTGAACCGGAGCCGAGTTGGGCCGCTTGGCGGCATAAGCCTTGATCTCTTGAACCGCGGCAGGCATCTGGTTTTGGGCTTTGTAGCTCAGAACCAGCGCCGACAGGAAACCCTTGCTGTCAGGCACCTGGGCAAGTCCCTGCCGCGCCAGCTTTCGGGCTTCCTCGTATTGTTTGTCGGTGACCTTGAACAAAGCGGCTTGGAGCAGAAAATCGGTGGTTGGTGCGCGGCCGACCACTGCCTCCACGGACTTCTTGGCGGTAGCAGTATCGCCTGATGCGATGAGCGTCCAATTTCGCGCCGCGATCGTTTGGGCCAGATGCTTCTGATCCCCTGGCGTTTGATCGAGCAAGGCCAAGGCGGACTTGGCTCCATGTTCGCGGACCAATACTTTCGCCAATTCTATGCGAGCGGCCAGGTGATGCGGTTCCAAACGGACGGCTTCATTCAGATGGTCGCGCCGGCTAAGTTGATTACCCTCGGCATTATCTACCCTGGACATGAGATATTGAACAGTGGCGGAATTCTGGTTGCGCTGCACCTCCTGGAGGTCGCGGCGCGCTTCGGCAAGGCGGTGCGAGTCGATGTAAAGTCGCGACCTTTGGAGCAGTGCGTCTAAGTCCTTCGGGTTTTTGCTGATAGCATCCGACAGCAGCTTTTCGGCGTCCTTAGGCCGGTTGGCGGCGAACAGCACGGCGACCAGACGGGTTCTCACCTCGCGGTCCTTGGGAGAGGCTGCGAACATGCGCTGATATTCGGCAATCGCTGCGTCCTTCTTGCCTTCCTGCCATAGGAACGATACGTAAATGAACCGGTATTGCGAATCGAGCGCGGAGATTTGCTGGTAGGTCTGTTCGGCCTGGTCCTTCTTGCCCTGGCGCACCTGCAGCGCGGCGGAATTGAAGAGCGCGGAGGTGGACTTGGGGTTGATCTGCAGCGCCCGGCGAAACTGTGCCTCGGCCTCGGCGTCGTTCTTCCGGATCGCGTAAAATGCACCCAGCAGCGAGACAGCTTCGGCATTGGGCGGGGTCAGAGCCGCCGTTTTTTTCAGAATCTCCTCCGCTGCGGCAAAATCTCCTTTTGCCATTTTCACCTTCGCTAAGCCCACAGCCGCGGCGAGGTTATTGGGGAACTTCTCAAACGCCTCTTGCAGGTGCTCTTCGGCCTCCTCCGGCTTGGCGAGTTTCCAATCGGCGATGGCCAGGGTGGTGAGAACATCCGGATTGTCGGGAGCGGTGGTCAACAGCTCCGTCAGCTCCTTTTCCGCTTGCTCCACGGTGGACTGATCCGCGGTGGCGGTCCTGAGTTGAGCCATCGCCAACTGCGCTCCAGTGTGTTTGGGGTCCAAGGCGAGCGCGTGTCGCAGGCTGGGAACAGCATTCGCCCAGTCCTGCAGCGCGAGATAAGCCATACCAGCCTGATAATACGGCTCTGCACTCTTGGGCATCGCCTGGCTGGCATTTCTGAACTGCAGTACCGCAGCCCTATAGTCTTTTTGCGCGACGAGCTTCTTGCCCGCCTCCATGTACTTCGCCATTTTGGCCTCAGGGGAGCGGTTACACCCCAGAGTAACGAAAGCGCATAGCGTCACGATCGCAACGAAAAGTCGAGCCAAGCTATTATGATTCTTCATCTCATCCTCTACTCATACTCAGCCGGTTTCGCGGCGTCTAATGAACTCCCTATACCCGCCGCTTGCAGATTTTTCGAGTATTTCGGAACTGGGAGTTTCAGGGCACTCAAGGTGCCAAATCCAGGTGCGTTTCGGACGACCTACTCATAGGCTCGCAATAGCACGGAGCCTAGTTTCCCGGAGGCTTCCGCAACGCCAATAGTTCACTGGCTTCCTTTGCTTCCGGTAAATCCGTATTCAACCGACGAGCTGCGTCATAAGCATCCCGCGCCTTCGTCCTCTCGCCCAATCGGGCGTAGGCCATCGCTAAGTGATATTTCCACACCGCGTTGCCCGGCTTCTCCGCAGCGGCTTCCAGTTGCTTGACCGAAAGATCGTACATCCCCTTCCGGTACAGAATCCATCCGAGGGTGTCCTGAGTGGCTGGATCGTTGGGACTTAGCTGGAGCGCCCTTTGGGCGTAACTCAGTGCCTCATCCTGCTGATGAAGGTACTCGGAGAGTATGAAGCTCAAGTTATTGAGAGCAAGCTTGTTATCAGAATCGAATTCCAGTACGCGCCGGTAATCGGCGACGGCCGAGTTGTAATCGCCTTTGCCCGCTTCGATGTCGCCCCGCCAGATCAGGGCAGTACGATTATTGGTGTCCGTTGTGAGGACCGTATTAAGGCTTCGGACTGCTTCGTCCAGCTTGCCCTGCTGCTGATACAGGCGCGCGTACTGGAGGTCGGCCTGCACATCCCTTGGATTTGCTGTTTTCGCCGCGGCGAAGGCTGTGGCGGCTCCCGAGAAATCTCCCGTCTGGCGAAGCAACTCTCCCAGAAATATCTGCACCGAAAACGAGTTGGGCCGCTGGGCGGCGTGAGCCTTGATCTCCTGAACAGCCGCAGGCATCTGGTTTTGGACTCTGTACGTCATAACGAGCGCCGTCAGGAGGTTCTTGCTGTCAGGCGCTTGGGCAAGTCCTTCCCGCACCAGCTTGCGGGCTTCCTCGTATTGTTTGTCGGCGAGTTTGAACATACTGGCTTGGAGCAGAAGATCGGGGGTTCGTGCGTGGTCGATCACCGCCTCCACCGTCTTCTTTGCGGACGCACTGTCTCCGGCGGCGATGAGCGCCCAATTGCGCATGGCGATCGTTTGCGGGAGGTTCTTCTGATCCCTGGGCGTTTGATCCATCAGCGTCAATGCCAACCTGGCGCTGTTTGAGCGGAGCAATAGCCCGGCCAATTCCAGCCTTGCGGCCAAGTAATTCGGCTCCAGGCGCAGGGCTTCATTCAGATGGTCACGCCGGCTAAGTTGATGGCCCTCGGCGTTGTCTGCCCTGGACAAAAGATACTGAACGGTGCCGGAATTCTGGTTGCGTTGCACCTCCTGGAGATCGCGGCGCGCTTCGGCAAAACGGCGCGAGTCGATATTGAGGCGGGAGCGCTGCAACAGCGCGTCTATGTCCTTGTCATTCTTCTTGATCGCCTCGGAGAGGAGTTTGTCGGCATCCTGAGTCCGGTTGGCGGCGAATAACGCGGCGACCAGGCGGGTTCTCACCTCGCGGTCCTTGGGAGAGGCCGCGAACATGCGCTGATATTCGGCGATCGCAGCGTCTCTCTTGTCTTCTTCCCAAAGGTACGAGGCGTAAACAAAGCGGTATTTTGAATCGAGCGTAGAGATATTCTGGTAGGTCTGCCCGGCCTGGTCCTTCTTGCCCTGACGGACCTGTAGCGCGGCGGAATTGAAGAGGGCGGAGATGTTCTTCGGGTCGATCTGAAGGGCCCGGCGGAACTGCGCGTCGGCTTCGACGTCGTTCTTCCGATTCGCGTAGAAGGCACCTAGCAGCGAGACGGCATCGGCGTTGGGTGGGGTGTTGGCCGCAGCCTTCTTGAGTACGTCCTCGGCGCCGGCAAAATCTCCCTTGGCCATCTTCACTTTCGCCAACCCTCCCGCTGCGGAGAGGTTACTGGGGAATTTCTCAAGCGCCTCTTGCAGGTGCTTTTCGGCTTCCTCGGGCTTGGCGAGCCTCCAGTCTGCGAGGGCCAGGGTGGTGAGGACCTCCGGATTGTCCGGTGCCGAGGTCAACAATGTTTGCAGTTGCTTCTCCGCAAGTTCGACAGTTGGCCGGTCTGGTGTGGCGGTCTCGAGTTCAGCCAGTGCCAATTGTGCGCCGATGTGTTTGGGGTCGAAGGCGAGCGCTTTTCGCAGGCTGAAAGCCGCATTCGCCCAGTCGTGAAGCGCGAGGTAAGCCATGCCAGTCTGATAGTGGGGTTCGGGGTTCTTCGGCATCGCCTGGCTGGCATTCCTGAATTGGAGGATGGCAGCCCTATAGTCTTTCTGTTCAGCGAGCTTCTTGCCCGCCTCCATATACTTCGCCATCTTGGCCTCGGGCGAGCGAGTGCATCCGATCGTTCCGAATGCGCATAATGTCAGCATCACGACGCCAATTTGTCCCAAGCTCTTGTAATCTCGCATCGTCTCCTCCAATTCAACCTAGGGTTTGCCCGTATTCGACAAAATCCCAAAGTCTTGCCAAACTTCCCCAAATTCGAGAATCATTGGGAAAGGCCGATGAAATCTAGGTGGCGCCTATGTCTATCACAGACAACACCAGTGCAATTTCAGGGCGCAAATCACTCAAATGGTTTGACGCCCGGAGCTGGATGCACTCTGCGTGCCAAATCCAGAAGGGCCATCCGGTGTAACGAAACATCAAATCATAGATCAATGGATTGAATTTGGGATCAAATCCCGAAAATCGTCCCTTGCCGATGGTATGCCGTCACGGTGTGTACTGGAGTTCCGTGGAGTTGCGGGTTTGGTACAGGGATTGCTTCGGAGAAGGCTCGCAACAAGATGTTGACACGTTGCGCAAGCGAGCCTTGAAATAACCTATGCCGAACAAAAAACAGGATTTGATGCTTCCGGAGTTCGCTCCTCTCTCCATCGCGCGGATGCTATGGAAGAAGCGCTGGATTGTGATCGGGGCTTGGGTTGTCCTCATTGCGGTCGCGTTGATCGTTGTCTATGAACTCCCGTCAGTTTATATGGCCGAGGCGACCGTCCTGGTGGATTCTCAGAAGATCCCAGAGCGCTATGTCAACTCCACCGTGAACTCGGATGTCGGCGACCGTCTGGCGACGATCAACCAGCAGATCATGAGCACGGACCGTTTGTTGAAGATCATCAATACCTTTGACCTCTACAAGGAAGACCGAAAATCACTGACGCAGGAAGAAGTTATCGAACAGATGCGAAAGGATATCTCGATCAACCTCATCAGGGGGTGGACTGGAGGGAGGCCGGGCGCATTCAAAATCGGGTATCAAGGACCCTCTGCGACGGTTGTCGCCAGTGTCGCCAACCAGCTCGCGAGCCTATATGTCGAGGAGAACATGAAGACGCGCGAAACGCAGGCCGAAGGCACTGCGGACTTCATCGACAGCCAGGTGGATCAAGCCAAGAGGAAGCTCGATGAGTTGGAGCGCCAGGTTTCCGAGTTCAAAGCCTCGCATTCCGGGAGCCTGCCGGAACAGGAGAATTCGCTTCTGGCAATGGCGACTAGCACCCAGGTGCAGTTGAAGGGCGTACAGGACGCGATCAACCGTTCGCAACAGAGCAGGATGATGCTGGAGACTGCCCTGAATTCCGCGGAGTCCACGGAAGCAGTGCTGTTCCGCAGCGCGCAACTGAGGGCAGGGTCGGCGGCCTTGGCTGGATCCAGCGGTTCGGGAACTCCGGCCGCGCCGGTGAAGAAGCGTTCTGAGGCTCTCGAGGAGATGCTGGCGCAGATGAAATTGCGTTATAGCGATCTGTATCCAGAAGTGCAAGCCCTGAAGGCCGAGATCGAGAGGGTGAAGAAGGTGGAAGAGGCGGAAGCAGCCAAGGCGGAAGCAGCCAAGGCGGAAATTGCCAAGGCGGAAATTGCCAAGGCGGAAGCAGCCAAGGCGGTGACGCCTGCCCCAACGGACGGCGAGAAAAAGGAAGCCGGAACGGCGCCTGCGGCGCCTCCGCCCAAGCCCGTAGTGCTCACCAAGGAAGTTCTGGACGCCCGTGAGCGAATTGCCGCGATAAGAACGCAGTTGAACAATGCTACGAACGAGCTGAGGTTCCAGGCCGCCGAGCAGGACAGGCTCCTGAAGCAGGTGGCCTCCTATCAGGCGCGCATCGACCGGCTGCCGCTGGTGGAACAACAGATGGCGGCCTTGACGCGCGATTACGAAAACTCCAAGGCGAATTACAAATCGCTTCTCGACAAGAAGCTCGCGGCGGGCATGGCCACGGACATGGAGCGCCGGCAGCAAGCCGAAAGATTCAACATTATCGATCCGGCTCGCGTTCCGGAAAAGCCTGCCAAACCGAATCGCCCGTTGTTTGGCGGCATCGGCGCGGCGATCGCGATTGTCCTGGGCTTATTGATCGGATTCGCTCTGGAATTCCGCAAGAATGCGCTGCTCGGTGAATGGGAGCTTCCGCACGACTTGGTGGTGCTGGGCCGGATTCCTCCCATTGAAATGCCTGTGCAGGGGACGGGGCATCGGGATGCCGCAGCAGTCGCCTCAAGTGCCGCGATTGCCGTGATTACGATTGGAACCGCGGTTCTCGCTTGGGGGCGATTCTAACTATGTATTACGCCTACTTCGGACTCGAGAAGGAACCGTTCTCGATGACTCCGGATCCAGGCTTCCTGTTCCTCACGGCGAAACATCGCGAGGCGCTGGCGGGATTGCTGTTTGCCATCACCAGCCGCAAGGGATTCCTTGTGTTGACGGGTGACGCCGGCACTGGCAAGACTACTTTGCTCAGCCGCGTGATGCGATCCATGCCTTCGGAGCGGGCGCACTTCAGCTACGTCCTGAATCCAACGCTGTCGCCGCGCGAGTTTCTGGAAATGGTGCTGCTCGATTTTGGCTTTGAGGACATTCCCGAGAGCAAATCACAGCGACTGATGAAGCTGCAGCAGTTTCTGGTGCGCGGCCATCGCGAGGGCCGGACGCAGGTTCTGATCATCGACGAGGCGCAAAAGCTGACGCCGGAGCTGCTCGAAGAGATCCGGCTGCTGACAAATTTCGAGACGGCCGAACAGAAGCTTCTGCAAATCATCCTGGCCGGACAAACTGAGCTGACGGATTTACTGAATCGCGAGGAACTGCGCCAGCTGAAGCAGCGGATCGCAGTGCGCGTCGGCGTGGAAGCGCTGGCCTCTCCAGAAGTGGCACAGTATATTAGGAGCCGCTGGGCGCGCGCCGGGGCCACCTGCGATGTTCCGTTTACCGGCAATGCCATCCAGTTGATCGCGGCATATTCGCGGGGCATTCCGCGCGTCATCAACTCCATCTGCGATAACGCGTTGATGAACGCATTCGGCGACGAGGTCCACACCATCGGCGAGAAACACATCCTCGAGGTAGCCAAGGATCTGCAACTCACTCCGAGCGGCGCAATCCGCACGGGGAGTGCTCCGGGAGCAAGTTTGAGCCGGGCGGCATCGCGCGCGTTTTCCGAAGCGCCACCGCTTGCGCCTCCGCCTCCCGCAGTGACCAAGACCCCGGCGCCTGTCCGCGAGATCGAGTATCCGCCTACCTCATTCAAGACGTTGGAGCGGTATATGCCGCCCAAAAAGAGTTCGCGGTGGACGGTAAGGCTTCGTGTTCCGAAAGGATAATCCATGAGTAAGATTTTCGACGCGCTGAAAAAGGCAGATCATTTGCGTGAAGCGGGCGTGGTTGAGCCCGCGCTGGACGAGGCGCCTGCGGCACCATCGCGCTCCAGCGCGGAGACGGCGACGGCAGTGGTGGAAGAGGCGCCGGTGCTCCCCGCTGAAAGCGGCCCAGTGGAAGAGCCGCAGCCGGAGCAGGTCCGAAGCGAGAGACCGTCCAACCTGGTGTCGCTACGTATTTCCGCGCTGTCGCCGGTGTTTCCCTTCGAAGACGTTCACTCACGGGCTGCCGAGCAATATCGCATCGTCCGCACGAAGATTATGCACCACCCGATGCAGCCACGCTCCATCGTCGTGTCAAGCGCCACGTCGGGCGATGGAAAGACGGTGACCGCCATCAACCTGGCTGCGGTTCTCGCGCTGAAGCAGGATTTTCAGATTTTATTGATCGACGCCGACCTGCGCCGTCGGGACGTTTCCCAAGTGTTAGGCATCCCGGAGAAGCCGGGTTTGGCGAACGTGCTGAAGGGCGAGTGTGGGCTGGATGACACGCTCCTGCAACTGGAGCAGTTCCCCAATTTGTGGATTCTGCCGGCCGGCGTAGCGGATCGGAATCCTGGAGAATTGCTTGCGTCACCGCGTTGGCGCGACGTGGTGATGGAGTGCAAACATCGCTTCAACTACATGATCGTGGATGCGACGCCGATGGCCGCGGTAGCCGATTTCGATCTGATCCAGGTGGCCTGCGACGGCGTGATCCTGGTGGTCCGCCCGGACCACACTGACCGTAAGACTTGCATGAAGGCTCTGGAAACCATGCCGAAGGATAAACTGATCGGTAGCGTTCTGAACTGCGTGGAGGACTGGTTCCTCTACAAAGGACAAAGTTACGGGTATTACAAGGGTTAGGCAGTCGTTTTGTATTTAGAATCAGTTGGTTATCAACGCTAGTGTAGGTAAAAGGGCGAAGCTATGTCCAGAATTCTCGACATCGGTGCAAGGAACATCACCGCGTGGTATGCGGTCCGGACGCGCTCAAACTTCGAGCGGCGAGCAGCCACCGAGCTCATCGGCAAAGGCCTGAACGTGTTCTTGCCGTCATTCCGCGAATTGCACCAATGGAAAGACCGCAAGAAGGTTGTCGAGCAGCCCCTTTTTCCTGGCTATTTGTTTGCCCACATCGCGGATACGGCGGAGGCGCGCCTGGCGATCCTGAAGGCGCCCGGAGTCGTGCAGATCCTTGGCCAGGGTCAATCGATCGAGCCAGTGCCGGATGACCAGGTTGAGGGCGTCCGGGCCATGCTGACCGCAAGTGTTCCCTGCTTTGCTCATCCCTTTCTCCGGGAAGGCAGCCGGGTTAGGATTCGCCGGGGGGCTCTCAAAGGGATCGAGGGCTTTCTGGTTCGCTTCAAGAACCAATTCCGGTTAGTCCTAACGGTTGAACTCCTGAACCAGTCTGTGGCGACGGAAGTAGATGTACAGGATGTGGAGCCGCTCGGCTCCAGCCTGGTGGACCAACGACGGATCGCATAGCGATTTCTAAGGCGGTAAAACAATGTACCCCAACTTGAAAATGCAAATGTGGAAGGTGGGCATCCGCCAAAACCGCCTCGCGCAGCTTCTGCATATGGACGAGACCGCCTTCAGCCGGATTGTGAACGGCTTCCGAAAGCCCAACGGCGAATTGCGGGAAAAGATCGCGTTGGCGTTGAACTGCGATCAGGATTGGCTGTTCGAAGAGGTGGAGCCGATGAATGCAACGCTATCCGATCGCCAAACAGTTCGAGAAGAGGGGTCCTAAAGACATCAGTGATTACTGCCGATACTAGCTCTCTGAGGTTTAGCATGAAAGTTCGTGGATCATATTTGTCAACTTGCCGCCCCTACTCTGGGGATCTTTGTGCTCGTGACTCGTATTGTCGGCCAGCTCATGTGAAACTCTTGAAACTGCTTCCCCTTTCCGTGGTGCTTGTGCGATTCCTGGCTGCTCAAACCGCCACCCTTGAGGATTTTCAAAGCACACGTTTTGGATACAGTAGTTCTTATCCGCTATGGAGTGCCTATACTGGACCTGGCGCGGGCGATAACCTCTGCACGACCCAGACGTGGACGATCACGGGGGGATTCGGAGTTGAT
>DATKKV010000005.1:0-2013 GCA_035542735.1 Bryobacteraceae bacterium | reverse complement strand
GTACACGCTGGACTTCTTTTCCGTCCGGGGAGATGCGGAAGAGCTGGAGCGGTTCGTCCGGGTGCGCTTTGAGAGGCCACTTCACAAAGGTGGCCGAAGGAATTTTTTGCGTTTCGATCGCGCCGGAAACGGAAAGATCGGAGCGGGCTTCGTGGGGCTCCGCGCCGGTGAATTTCAGATCGATGCTGACGGCGCCGTCCTGCACGTTGGGATCAATGTGCACAACACGCGCGGGATAGAAATGGTCCTGAAGAGAGACTTTGGCGGGCTGGTTCAGTTCAATTTGGCTGGCCTGCGCCTCCGGAACGTGCACGCGAGCCATGAGCCGCGAAGAGTTGGTGACCTTGGCGAGGATGGTGTCCGGACCGACCTGCTGGCCGACGCCGACGGCAACCTGTTCGAGGACGCCGTCCATACCCGCGCGGACCTGAAGGCCGAGTTTCTGCTCGTTGCGGAGTTCGTAGAGAGCCTGCATCTGGGAGACTTCGGCCTGCTTGGCGGTGAGTTGCGCCTGGCGGGCTTCCTCGGCGATGCCGAGTTTCTCGCGCTCGATTTGGAGACGGGTGGCGAGGGAGCCCGCGCGGGCACGGGAGATTTTGGCGTTCATGGCGGTGCCAACCTGCATGTTGTAGAGGGATTCGTCCTTGTCGGCCTGGAGCTTCGCTTCGGTGGCTTCGGCCTCAAGCTGCGCCTGGAGCGCTTTTTCGTTGAGGAGTTCGGACTGCAACTGGACGCGAAGATTGGCGAGCTCCGCTTCGGATTTCTTCATAGCGAGCTCGGCGTCAACGGACTGGCGCTCAAGATTCGGATTGCTTAACTGCATGATGACCGTGTCGGCTTTGACGTGCGCGCCGGGCCGGAGGCAGATCTGGTCGACGTGACCCTCCGTGCCGGCGGTCATCCACCGGACGTCCTCGGGAACGAGGGTGCCCAGGCCGTCCACGCGGCAGGTCATCGGCCCGGATTGAACGCGGACCAATTGCAGATCGGCTCGATTAATGACGGGCGTGGCAGAACGCATGCGCAGAACGCCAAAGGTGGCGGCGACACCCACTCCCAGGGACAAAATGGGCAAAGTGACGTGCAGAAAAAACGAACGGGACCCAACGGCTTTCACAATTCCTCCAACGCAAATGGGTGATAGATCATTATAAGGCTTAGCTTGGGAGGGCGCGGGCAAAGCCCCACGCAAAGGTTAGATGTGTCTAATCGGAATTTGGTGGCAAGGAACGCCAGCGCGTTCCGGGCGTTCCCCCCTTAATCAGACGGCAACCTGTACCAAGGGACGAGTTGCGCGGTGTGCAAGCGGGTGCTACTTTGAAAAAGACTTCTCGAATGAGACGGATTCGAGGAGCCGGGCGGCGATTTCGCTAGCTTCCACGCGTGGACCGAGGCAAGGGCTGCAAGCCTCGCAGACCGGTGAGTTCGCACTTCAACGCTTTGCAAAGATTTTGCGCGAGCGGGCGCCGCTCAGCCCTGAAGAAGAAAAAGGCTCGCGCGCAGGGCTCGCGTGTCGTACTGGTTTCGTAACGATAGCCGATTGCCGCAAGAACGGCTGGCCGCCGCCTCCTACGTGATCGTAGGAATGATCACGCTTCTGTTGCTGGGCTTCTGGAAACTCCAAGTCATCGATTCCGATAAATACGGGCAACTGGCGGAGCGCAACCGCGTGCGCTCGATTCCCATCATCGCGCCGCGTGGGCGGATGCTGGACCGCGACGGGCGGGTGCTGGTGGACAATTATCCGTCGTTCAGCGTGCTGCTGTTGCGAGACGACATGGCGGCGGTGGAGAAAAACCTGCCGGCGATTGCCGATGGGCTGGGCCTGCAGCTCGACGATTTGAAGGATCAGCTGAGCAATACCGCGGCTCTGCCGAAGTTTCAGCCCATTGTGATCAAACCGGAGGCGACGCCGGCGGACGTGGCGTTCATCGAGTCGCACCGCGCCGATATTCCCCTGCTGGAAATGCTGATGGTGCACCGGCGGCGCTATTTGCCCGGGGGATTCCTGGC
>DATKKV010000004.1:0-2044 GCA_035542735.1 Bryobacteraceae bacterium | reverse complement strand
CGCGCGTTCGAATTCACCGGCGATCCCGGCCTGGTGCGGCTCGACCCGCGCTGGCACCAGGCCGCGCTGCGATTCATCCGGCTGGGGTTCTTTCATATTCTGGACGGCACCGACCACCTGCTCTTTCTGTCTTGCCTGGTGATCCCCTTCCGGCGATTTCGCGCGCTGATCCCGGTGGTGACCTCGTTCACCGCCGCGCACTCGATCACGCTGATTGCCTCGGCCTACAACCTCGGGCCCGACGTTCTGTGGTTTCCGCCTCTGATCGAAACCCTGATCGCGATCTCGATCGTTTATATGGCGCTCGAAAATATCGTGGGGGGCGGCACGGTCCGGCGGCGATGGATGATGAGCTTCGGTTTCGGCCTGGTCCACGGATTCGGATTCTCGTTCGCCCTACGCCAGAGTTTGCAGTTCGCGGGCTCGCACCTGCTCGCCTCTCTGCTCTCGTTCAATATCGGAGTGGAGCTGGGCCAGCTTCTTGTGCTTTTGGTTTTGGTTCCCGTCCTGGAGTTCTTCTTCCGCGTAGTGGTAGCCGAGCGCATGGGGACGATCATCGCTTCGGCGCTGGTGGCGCACACGGGATGGCACTGGATGCTGGAGCGCGCCGATCGCCTGAGCCAGTATCGGATCGAGTTGCCGGAGTGGAATCTCGCGCTGGCGGCGGCCATCGCGCGCTGGTTGATGCTCGCGGTTCTTCTGACGGGGATTGGCTGGTGGGTCACCGGCTTTCTCAAGCGCCGGCAGAAAGCGGTTGGCGCACAGGCGCCGTCGTCTGCTGCGGCGCGTACGGAACCGTAAACCGGCCGTTCGGTCGCTCTTTTTCGCGTATGATGGCTGCACGGAGGTATCTGAGGTGCGAGCTGTTTGTGTGTTGTGCCTCGCCCACGCGGTCTACGCGCAGACTGAAACGCTGCCCAAGGCTCCAACGGACATCAAGCCGGGCAGCATTACGTACGAGGGAATTGAATATCCGTATCCCGTCGCGTACCTGCCCCTGACCATGTACGGTCAGGACGTACGCCTGGCGTATATGGACGTCCCGCCCGCCGGCCAGCCCAACGGGCGCACGGTGATGCTGTTTCACGGCATGAATTTCGGAGGCTTCTACTTCGCCGGTCCGATCGACGTGCTGCGCAAGCAGGGCTTCCGCGTCGTGGTGCCGGACCAGATCGGTTTCGGCCGCTCGTCGAAGCCGATCATCCCGTACAACTTTCACGACATGGCGCTCAACAGCCGCCGTCTTCTGCAGTCGCTGGGAATCGCCCGGGTCACCATCGTGGGCCACTCGATGGGCGGCATGTTGTCTGCCCGGTTTGCCGCATCCTTTCCCGATATCACCGAGCGCGCGGTAATCTACGATCCCATCGGCCTCACCGATCCGCGGTACGAACGCCCCTGGCGCAGCGCGGATGAAGCCTACAAGGCCACCATGGCCCAGACCAACGATCAACGATGGCAGGCATTCTACGCGAACATCCGTCGCTATTTCCCGTCCCCGGGTGCGTGGAAACCGGAATACGAGCAGTACGTCCGCATCCTGTACGCACCCACGCTCAGCGGCGATTGGCCCCGGCTGGCGATGGTGCGTTCGATTTACCAGCAGATCACCTACCTCGACCCCGTCGTCGACGACTGGCCCAAAATCAAGGTCAAGACGCTGGTGATTGGTGGCGAAAAAGATGGTCAGGATTTTCCCAGGCTGGCCAAACACATCGCGGACACCATTCCCGGCGCCGAGCTGGTGATCATCCCCAATGCCGGCCACGTGCCGCATCTGGAAGTGCCGGATATCTTCTACAGAGAGTTGCTGAGGTTCTTGCAGTAGCCCCTCAATGATGGGCGGTTATAATCGTTCGGCATGACCGCCAAAGAGATTTTGTATACGGTAAGCGGCCGGGTGGCTACCATCACGCTGAATCGCCCGGACAAACTGAACGCCTGGACCCGCAATATGGAGCAGGAAGTCCGCCAGGCCATGCAGGAGGCCGCGGCCGACGACGGGGTTCGCGCAATCGTGCTCACCGGCGCCGGCCGGGGCTTC
>DATKKV010000003.1:0-10835 GCA_035542735.1 Bryobacteraceae bacterium | reverse complement strand
CGAACCGGCTTGCCGGCTCTGTCCTTCACCGTGACGGTGAGATCGCCTTTACGGATCTTCTCGATTCGCGCTTCGGCGGTTTTGCGCCAGGCGGCGTTGGGCTCGCTGCCCGCATATCCGAGCCTGGTGAACGGCAAGTCGGCGACCTTCTTATTCGCGCCGTAATTGACGAGCTCGATACCGCCGATCTCCACGGTCTGCTCTCGCATTCCGAGGGTGAAGAAAACCTCGGCCTCTCCTTTGTCGTAGGCCCGCGGCAGCGCGAACGGGAATTGCACCTTCTTCCAGGATGCTCCGGCGACGGCGGGCGCATTCAGCGCCGGCTGGCCGAAGAACATGCCTCTTCCTCCTCGTCCCGGCGCTCCCGGGGCGCCTGGGACTCCTGGGGCTCCTGCTCTTCCGGCTCCGGGTGCGCCTCCAACTCCTGGCGTGGCGCGGAATCCTGCGTCGAGCGTGGCTTCTCCCGCCGCGCCGGATCGCATCCAGAACGAAACCATCAGGACGTCGCCGCTGGCCGTCGCGGCTCCTGCCGGAGCGGAGATCTGCACGTCGGCAGGCCGTCGCGGCTTGGCGCTCACTTCGATGTGGAGGGCGCTCGAGAACGGCTGGCCTTTTACAGCCACCGTGGACATCTTCGCAGACTCGCCGGCAGCGCTACTCAACTTGAATGCTGACGCGGAGTCCGCCGGCAGAAGGGCCGTGGCTCCCGTATCGGCGGCGTATGCGCAACTCAGCGCAGCGAATGCGGCGCCCAGTAGGATGGTTCGTACTCGATTCATGATTTCACGCTCCCAAATTACGGCTGGATTGTAACCGCTTGCTCGACGGCGCGCAAATATTTCTGCTTCCCGGTCCGACGCGTGCGACAAGGAAGTATGGCTGATTTGCAAACACCTCGTTGAAACCGGGGTACAAGGCTGCCCCAGGCCCTTGCCGCAGGTGGAAATAGTACTGCAGAGCAAACGGCGACTCGGTGTAAGACGCCGGTATTGCGGCCCGATAAACCGGCCCGTCCGGCTGCGTGACAATCGATTGCCACCGCTCGGCCTGATTCACCTGGCGATATCGCAGCGTAACCGCTGTCGGAGTACCGCTTACGCGCACGGCCACCGGCAATGGCTTGCCGGGTTGGTAGCTGGCGACAGGTGTGTGAGAGCAAGGGAACGACGGCCGGGACGGACGGCCTGACGCGCGCTCCATCGCCTCGTCAAGGCGGTCTTGTGCTTCCGGTATGGAATTGAACCGGGCACGCTCGACCGCTGCCAAATCCTGATCGATGGCAGAGAGGCGGTCCAGCCAATGGCCGCGTCGCACCGGAGCATCGCCGTAGGTCAGATCCGCCACGTATACGCCGCGGGCGCGTTCCGCCATGGCCGCCCAGGTCGCTCTCGCCCGACTGTAAGCTGTGACGGCGCGCTGGTGCGCGGACGCATTGCCGGTTCGGCGGTACAGATCAAAGAGCACGCCGGCTCGCAGCTTGTCCGCATAGAAACGTCCCAGCGCCACCTGAATCAGAACATCTTCTTCCCACCGCCGGAAGACCGGATCGCGGCGTGACGGCACGGCGGCGGCTGCCGCTTCCAGAGCCTGCGCGGCCTTGCCGCACGAGTCCTCGAAAAACTGCGCTACTTCAATGGGCGAGTACTTGCCGCTGTCAGTTCCGCCCAGCAGTTCGAGGGCATGCTCCTCGATCGAGGAAAACATCTCCGGGTCGAGCGGGCTCACGGTACCGAACCGCTTCGGCGTTGGTGTGTCGCCGTATGGCACTGGAGCGCCGCCTCCCATCATGGGCATATTGGGGGGCACTTCGACCCAGTAGCCCAGATTCGAGGCGGAGGGTTGATGCGCGGTAGTCAGCAGAGGCAACACACGGCTCGCGTTGGCGAGAGCCGTTTCGGCCGGCGCAGCGCCACGTCCGAAGGTGGAGCGTAAGTAGCGCCGCCACTGGTCCGGCTCCGCATTCGGGTCGTAGAGCAATCTTCCCCAGACGCGATAACTGTATTCGTATTTGCGCCAGTCGCCGCCGCTCGGATTCAGCGACGCGTCGATGTAACCGCAGCGGCCTCCCGGGCGGCCAGTGCCTTGGCGTCCTTTGAAGAAGAGAGGCTCGCAGAGTTCCACGCCGGATGCTCCGCAGAAATGAGACGCATGGCCATACGCCGCGGCGGTGGCCGGGTCGCCCCAGAGCAGCATGCGCTGAGTGCCGGCCCACATGCGGAAGAGCACACCATACCGGCGTCCCTGCTGGAAGAGGTCGCCATAGCCATAGCGGAGGAAACGGCGCGAACCGTTGGAGAGGCTGAAAATCCCCTCCACTCGTTCGCCCTCGCGCGGCATCTCCAATTCCCGGATGGCGGCCTGGTGATAACCCATTCCCTGGTGCTCCGCCCAGTATTTCGGCGAGATCTTCACAGGCATGCCGGTCTCCATCGCAACGTCGATCATCTTCTGATCGATACCCTTCGCATGCATGTCGATCTCGATGCGGCGTCCCGCGCGGACGATCCCCTGAAAAACCGTTCGCCAGAAATCGTAGCTCCCTTCCGGAATACCGCTCTCGCCATGCACGCGCAGGGTGATTCCTTGAATGCCGGGACAGGTTTTCAGCAGCAGCGCGAGCGCATCGCGGCAGTACTGAGCGTGCGTCTCCGGCGTGAGTCCTTCGATGCGATGCTGGGCGTGCGGGCTGTCGGTCCATTGATAGGCATGGGTCCATAAAGCAAGCTGAAAGTCCAACCCGCGTGCTGTCGTTTGCTCGACAATAAACCGGAGTGTCTCCAGGTTACGCTCGCGCTCGCCGTCATCGAGTGGCACCGCGCGGACTTTGTATCCCGGAACGTCCAGCAGGTAGGGGTAGGGGAAGTGGAGGTAATCGCCGACCACGTCTCGCGGAAAATCGTAGCCCCAACCGAACGCCAGGCTGAAGCGATTGAAGCGATTCGTCACTAGCGCCGAAAGGTAGTCACGCCAGTAGTCCCGATCGTAAAACCAGCTTTTGTCCTCGACGTCGCTCACGAACGCTCGGGCGATACTGCGGACGGTGTTGGCCGGTTTTTCCTGGATGGGCACTGCGAGCCTCAGTGACGCGGCGGGATCGGCCCCATGCTGAACCCGATCGGCGAGTTCCGTAATGGCGTACACGAGACCTCGGGCATCGGAAGCGGATGCGCGGACGGCGGTTTTTTCGTCCTGCTTGCCGGGCACGAGCCGGAACGCCTCGTTGGGCAGATCCTTCTCCTGCCTGCCGATGATTACGGCCGCCTGAAAATCTCCCGCCTGCGCGGCGGAAGTGACCACCGCGCAGGTGGCGCCTTTGACTTCTACTGCCCGGCGCAATTCACCGATCGCCCAGCGAACGGGACCCGCAGACGACATCTTGTCCGCTGCGTCGGCGATGATCGCCATTCGCGTGGACGCCGCGGTTAGTCTGCCGGCCAGACAACCGCCCGCGGCTGCCTGACCAGCCTGCTTCAGAAATCTCCGCCTCAGGGTTTTTCTCATAAGATTGAGATCTCAGCTTAGGAAGTCGGCGTTCAGAATACCAGCTTCAGGAGCCTCACACTCTCCGGGACTCTCATTTCCGAAAGTTCGTGTCCCCTTTGGCGGGACCCTCGCCGTCATCCGTAATCGTGCCCGGGTGCCAATCCTTCGCGACGCCGATGTCGGCTGCTGCGGATGCCGTCAGAACGTTCAGATCCACAAGACGATTGAGACGGCCCAGATATTGCGGCTTGTACTGGCTGGTTGCGACAGCGGCATAGGCCTTCCAGTGAGCTAAGGCAGATTCCAGATGCTGAATTGCCGCCGCCTTGAGTTCCGGCTTGGGATCGGCGTCAAACAGGGCCAGATCGGCAGCCGCGAGAATCTTCTCACCATAATAGTCGCCGAGATCGGCCATCGCTTCCGCATCTCCCAGGGTGAGCCGAAATTCCTTGCTCTTTCCTGGAAAATGCCGAAGTTCCTCAACCGCTCGGTGCGCCGCGGCGGCGTTCTTCTTCAACTCTTCGGCCACCTGAAGCGGCGTGATGCCTTCCATCTTGTCTCCCTTGAGCCTCCGCGCGCGCCACTGGCGAACATTGAGGATGCCGCTTCCGGGCATCGTTTGGCCGTTAATGAAATCGGCAGCGGAAAAGAAGCCCGTGCCGTTACCACTCTGGATGTTCGCTTCCGGAAACCACTTGAAATCGAGGTCGCGCCAAAAGAAACGGGTCACCTGAGGCATGGTCTTTGAAGCATTGGCCAGGGCCGCATAGAGGTAGGACGCCGGGACGCCGGGATAGCGAGCGGCCAACATCCGCTCAAATAGCGAATTGGGCAAATCGGGCTCATAGCTCAACCGACCCCACAATGCGAAGCTGTACCACTGCTTCTGGATCACGAGTTGCCGCGGCGTTTCCGGCTCTTTATCGATGAATTCGCGGCCCCACGTGTACCCGTCGGGCCCCATGTTGAAACCGGCCACGCGGTCCGGGCCGGGAATGTTCTTCACGTAGGCTCTCGCATAATCGGGATCACCCCAGCGAAAGCTGTAAATATCGTCGTTGCGGACCTCAAGCCAGGTGCGGAGATTCTTCGGCATCTCCACCAGCACGGGCGCGATGAACGGCGGATTGGGCTCGGAATACATGTGCGCCACGGAGTACTTGAAGCTGAAGTCGAAGGGTCCCGGGTAGTCCTTAAACGCCTCGATCGATTTGGACTGCGATGTCTGATGGTATCGATGGATAAGGCGGAACTGGCGGCCCGGTTGCTCTTTGAGGGCATCGCGGATTCCTTCCCCATATGTCCGCCATAGCCACTCCTCGTGGTCGAACGCACCCTGTTTGCTGTTCATGTTCTCGCCGGCGGTGATCCCGATGCCCGCGAGGAGCGGATACGTTCTGACCGTCTCGCGAACGCTGGCACGAAAATAAGCGATCGTGTTCGGATTGTTTCCGTCCTCCGTGATATCGTGTTTGCCCTCGGTGCCCCACACGAAAATGTTCCAGGTGTACCAGTAGACGTCGATGCCGCGGTCCTTCGCATACTGCATGACCTCGCGCCAGAAATGGATCTTGTCGTCGATGGTCATGCGCTTCACGATCGCCACATTGCCCAACTGGAACGCCTGGGACATGGCGCTGCTGTTCATATTGAATTTGAGGTCGAACGGCTCACGGTTGCCCCACACGTCGTTGAGCGCGATGTCCGGATACTCCGGTACCTTGGCGATCGACGGAAACGGATGGAGATTCCAAAGCGAAATCTCATTGAAGCGGTGCCGGGCCATTTCGTCGAGTAAGGTGTGCCAGAAGTCCATACTCCACATTTCTGGAATATTGGCTTGTGCGGAATCGCTGTGATCGGAGTAGGACGGGGTGCGGCGGTCCAACGGAATGTTGAACTTGATACCCCGTTGGGCAATGTGGGGCGAGTGATCCGAATCCCGGGTCTCCTGGATGCTGCCGAGGCGGACGGCTTCCGCCACGTCGAACCCGCCGTACATGGCTCCGGCGGGATCGGCACCGAGGACCGCAATCGTCAGGCGGCCGCGCTGCTCGATGCGGCGGATGGCGTAGCATTGCGGACCGGCATTCCTCGGAGGAGCGACTCCCAGCCGTTGAGCGAGTGCTTTGGACTCGGCCGCATCTCCGGCGATGACGAAGCGGAGCGGACTGGTGTCGGAAGCAAGGTCCCGGATGGCGCGATCGACGGAAGGTGCGCTGGGCGCGAAAGCGTGACGGATCTCGGACGCTGCGAAGGAGACTTGGGGAGCCTTGCTGTCATGGAACACCGGTTGGGCGTTCAGGATGCTCGCGGCAAAGCCGGAGAGGAAAAGGACTGTGGAGGTTTTCATTTGCGCTCCTTTGCGATGGGCCGGAATCGCGGGATTGAGCCAGAAAACCTGCATTGTCTCAGAACGCAGTTTCCGCCGCCACCAAAGATACGCCAAGAACGATTCGCAACATCGCCTCGGGTTGAGAAGCGTGGCACACCATGAGAACATCGTCCCTTATGCAGCGTGCTATCCTCTCCCTCCTCGCCCTCGTAGCGTTCTGGTCGGCGGCAGCAACCTTATTCAGCGCGGAACAATCCGCCCCGGTTCACCGCCCAGCGACGTACTGCAATCCGTTGGCGATTCCCGACTATCCCATCGGAAAACGGGTTCGCGATATCGTACCCGGCACGCCCGTGGGCGCGACCGACCTCTGGTTGCAGGACCATACGGAACAGTTCCGTGAACTCGCCGACGTCACGGTCCTCTGGCACGAGGGCAAATGGTACATGTATCCATCGGTGGACATGGCCTGGGTCAGCAGCGACGGCGGTATCTCCTGGCAGCACCATCCGCTCAACATACGCGATATCGGATATGCCCCCACGATCGTGCGTCACAAAGGCAGGTTCCTTCTGATGGCGTCTGAATCGGAGGTCTACACTGCCGATTCGCCGCTCGGACCGTTCAAGCCCATAGGCAAGATTCCGTTGCCGCCGGGCCTCCCCTCCCAGATCGATCCCATGCTCTTCTCCGACGATGACGGCCGTCTGTATTATTACTGGGGCTGCACCCCGACCGGCGGCATTTATGTCGTGGAACTGGATGCGGATCACCCCACGCGCCTGCTGGGCAAGCCCGTGAAGCTTTTGGGATTCGAGCCAGAGCGCTTCCCCTGGCAACGCACCGGCGACTGGAATGAAGACCCGAACCAGGGATGGATTGAGGGCTCATGGATGCTCAAGCGGAACGGTACATATTACCTTACGTACAGCGCCGGCGGCACTGAGAACCGCACCTACGCGGTGGGTTGCCTGACGTCGAAATCGCCGATGGGACCGTTCACGCCTCAGAAGAACAACCCGATCCTCCGCTCGACTGAAGGTCTGATCACCGGCACGGCCCACGGCAGTTTCGCCGAAGGACCGAATCATTCGCTCTGGGCGTTTTACACCGTGCGGGCTGGCGTGGTGCATGGCTTTGAGCGGCGCCTGGGCATGGACCCGGCATACATCGGCAAAGACGGGGAACTGCACGTCAAACCGCCCTCATCGACGCCGCAGCGATTTACGGACACGAGCGAGGGCGCCACCGCGGCCGGATGGGTCCCGCTGAATGCGAATCGTTGGACGAGCGCTACAACAGCCGCTGGTAATCTCTCCAGCCGTCTTGCTGTCGATAACGATCTGCGGACCTGGTGGCAACCGCAAGTTGGAGATGCGGCTCCGGCGCTCACCAGTGCACTGGTGAGCAACGCCACGGTACGTGCGATCCGCATCGTCTGGCGCGATATTGGCCTGAATACTGCGAAAGGACTTGCGCCTGGACCCTTCCGCTATAAGGTGGAGGTGCAAAACGCGTCCGGTGCGTGGGTCATCGCCCTCGACCGCGGCAGCAGCACCGAGGACTTTCTGATCGATTATCGCGAGTGCTCTCCGACTTCCGGCACAGCCGCGCGTTTAGTTATCTTGGGTGCTCCGAAGGGTATCACACCGGGGGTGGCTGAGTTCACGGTATTTGGTGAAGCCGCGAAGCGCTAATCCACCCGCTTCGCATCGATAGGCCAAGATCAGGCCGGTTGATCGTGAAATCCCTTCAAATTACTGCGCCCGAATCTCCACCACGGCGACCGTATACGGTTCCAGTTCCACCACCAGGTCCTTCGTGTACTCGATCGTCCGGCTGACAGGCCGGATGGTGTCCGGCCGCTCGAGCGATGCCTTCTCCGTCAGCCCCGCCGTGATCGTGTGCAGCCGCGCGGTGGCCCTTTCCGGCACGCGCCCGCCCCGCAATCTGGCCAGCAAGGTGTTTCGCCGGCCCTCGTAGTTCGCGGTCTTGATCACGACCCGCCGCCCGTCCGCGCTCGCTGTCGCGATCGCGTCGACCGTGCCCTGCTGCCACTCTTCCGGCTTCATCGTCGCGATCTCCCGGAAAAACAGGCTTCGATCGGCCGTGTCCCGCTCTGTGCCGCTTGCTGATGCCAGATACCGCTCCGCATAATGCTCTCGAAACAGTCTTGCCACCAGATACGCCCCTCCTGGAAACCACGACACGTGGTCGTGGTAAATGAGTGACGTCCACGTCGGATCGTCCTCCGTGTTGCGCATGAGCAGGGCGGGACACGCCATCGTCAGTTCAGGCCCCAGTTCCTCGTACAGCATCAGGCTCCCAGCCGCGTGCAGCCCCGCCCGCCAGTCGTAGGTCCGCGAGAGGTTCCACTCCAGCACGCCGACACGGATCTGTGGCCATGCCGATGCCCGGATGTAATCCCGCAGTTTCAAGAGGTAATCGCGGATCCTGCGCAGCCCGATCTCGTAGCTCACCGGTTCGTACTCGTAGTTGTGCACGCCGAGAATATCGAAATTCTTTCCCGCCAGGTCGATGAGCTTCTCGCTCCAGTCCATGTCGTTGGAACGCTTCTGTCCGCAGGCCACGATCCGCGCGCCGGGCGCGATCTCCCGCAGTCGTGCGCCGTACACGTTCACAACCTCGGCGTACCGCTCCGGTGTAAAGCCGTTGTTCATCGGCTCGTTCTCGATCTGGAACAACGTCACGCCGTATGGTTCGGGATGTCCGTTCGATGCCCGCCGGCGTCCCCAATCCGTCGTCGGCGGATCGTTCAAATAACGGACCCAATCCATCGCGTATTCCACCTGGTCGCGCGCCGTTCCCGGCGCCGCCAGCACGATCAGCGGCTCGGCCTTCAACTTATGGCACAATCCCAGGAACTCGTCCGTGCCGAACCCGAAGTAATCCGAGTACCCACCCCAATACACGTTCGGATGATACCCGCGTGAGACATACGGGCCAATGCCTTCCTTCCATTTATAGGTCGACGCGAACGACCCGCCCGGCCAGCGGATGAACGTGGGAGCAAGATCGCGGAGCGCGTGCATCAGGTCAGGCCGCAGCATCCCGTCTCGCCGCACATCCGCTGGCATCATCGAAACGAAGTCGACCAGCGCCGCCCCCTTTCCCGCCGCCACGATTTCGACCGCAGCCTCCGTATCACGCACCGGACTCCTGAACGAAAACCGCACTTCCTGCCAGCCGCTGCCAGACACACCGAGCCGTGCCGACGCGATCGCCTCGCCCTTCGACGCCAGGACCTGCAGGGTCAACTCCGGCGCCCCCAACTCCGGTCGAACCCACGCCGAACCGTCATACCTCCGCCCGTTGTCCACGAAGATCCGCCCCTGCCGGATGCCCGCGCGGCCCCCGTCCACCCGCAATCGCACGCTCTTCTTCCCGTTCGAGAACTCCACGTCCGCGACTTCCACCGCCCCGCGCTCCGCGAACGGCTTCCAGTACGTCTCGAAATCCGATCCCTCGAAACCCGCCCCGCGAATCTGTTCCGCGAACAATCCGTCCTCGACCGAGTGATTGATGTGTTCCAGGAACTGCCCGTAAATCAAGTTATCGATTGGAGTAGAAACGCGATCCATATCCACAGGCAGCACGATCACGCGTCCATTCGGTGCGGCCGCCGCCGCGCCTGCCGCTAGCGAGCTCAAGACAAACTTTCGTCGATTCATACGATGGGCAGTATACAACCCAGCGACGACATTGGGTTACGGCGCTCCTCGTCGCACCGACTTCCACCAGCGCCGCGTGCCGCAGGAGGATATCGGGATAGGGCGGCGATTCATTCTTTGCGCCTTCCAGCGATGGCGCCATACGGAACCTCGGTTCCGTCACGAGTCCGGTCCGCTTCGTCATCGCCGGCGATGCAGCCGAGTCCAAGGCGCTCCGCAACGGCGTGGAATCGCTCCTTTGAAGAATGCCGCTCCACAGTGCTATGCCATCCGGCGCAGGGAGCAGCGCGGAGCGGCGGAGACACGACTCATGTGTTAAAGAGAAGAGGTGCCCTTCCGCTGCCTGTGCTTCCTGCTCGGTATCGTCGTTTCCTTGCCGGCGCAACAGAACATTCCGCCCACCGAGGTCACCGTGCAGCCGATTCCAAACGTCTACGAGCGCCTGAGCCTGATCACGAACTGGGTCGAGAACGGCAAAGCACCGGGCAAATCGGTTTTTGCCATCGCGGGCGAACGCAGCATGCCGATGTGCTCCTATCCGGAGTACCCGAAGTATTCTGGCGGGCCGACCGGATCGGCGAGTTCGTACACCTGCGCTGCCCAGTAGAAGATCAATCGATCACACACTCCACGCGCGAGCCATCTTTGGAGAGCGTGACGTGAGCGGTCTTTGTCTTGCCGCCGGATTTCACCTCGATGTCGTAGTCACCTAAAAATCCGCGAGTGACGAACGCGCCTGTGCGATTGGTCTTCCCGCTCGCGTTGGTCCACCACTTATTGAAGACGAGGTCGCGGTAAACGTCGTAGTTAGGCTTGGGCGACCAGTCGCGCCGGAGCATGGCGCCGGTAGGCCGCCAGTGCGCGCCTTCCCAGAAGCCCCACATCAGGAACGCCTTGACCCTGGGTTGGCTGAAGGCGATGGTGAGAAAATCGCGAGTGTAATCGGCTTGAGTGGCTTCGTCCTGCGTGTTGATGTCGAACTCGGTGATTTCGAGTTCTTTGCCGAATGCCGAGAAGCGATCGAATCGCTTCAGCAGGTCGTCGATGCCGGTGACGCGGGCAGGGAAGTGGCTTTGCAGTCCGATGCCATCGACAGGGGCTCCCTGATCGATCAGGTATTGGATGGTCTGCGCATAGTCGTCCTCATGCGCCTTGTCATCGGTTTCGAGAATGTTGAAGTCGTTGATATAGAGCTTGGCCCCGGGGTCGCCGGCGCGGGCGGCGTGAAACCAGTCGACCATGGCGTGGCGGCCGAGGATGTCCATGAAGTCGTGATTGGTGAAAGTCTCGTTGATGACGTCCCAGTCGACCAGGCGGCCGCGGAG
>DATKKV010000002.1:0-86920 GCA_035542735.1 Bryobacteraceae bacterium | reverse complement strand
CGCCACCACCAGAATCGCGCCGTCCATCTGCGCCGCCCCGGTGATCATGTTCTTGATGTAATCGGCGTGGCCCGGGCAGTCCACGTGCGCGTAGTGACGGTTCGCCGTCTCATACTCCACGTGCGCCGCCGCGATCGTGATCCCGCGCGCCTTCTCTTCCGGCGCGTTGTCGATCGAATCGAAGCTCCGGAACTTGTTCTTCGGATTGTGCTTGGAAAGCGTCTTCGTGATCGCCGCCGTCAAAGTCGTCTTCCCGTGATCGATGTGCCCAATTGTCCCCACATTCACGTGCGGCTTACTACGATCAAATTTTTCCTTCGCCATGAATTCCTCGCCGAATAGATAAAAATCTGGAGCCGTTGACCAGGATTGAACTGGTGACCTCGTCCTTACCAAGGACGCGCTCTACCAACTGAGCTACAACGGCCAAAAACTCTCAACAAACCGCCTCGCTCAGAACTGGTGACCTTCCGTCACGGACGCTCTACCAACTGAGCTACAACGGCCCTTAAACAAACTTGCAGCGCGCAAGGACTCCATCCGAAGGGGACTGACCACTCTGTCCCAGAACGAACCACCTTGCCGCCTTGCCGGGATTCGCCTTCAGCGGACAGAGCGGTCTGTCCCCTTCGGATTCCCGGCAATTCCGAACAAAAAACCAAAATACTGGTGGACAGGGAAGGATTCGAACCTTCGTACCTCGCAAGGAGGGACAGATTTACAGTCTGTTGGCTTTAACCGCTCACCCACCTGTCCGTGTTTTCCGCACACACTCCCGCATGCGGGAAGCGGACGCAAACTTTAGTATAGCTCATCTTTCGCTAGGCGTGAATGCCGCTTACTTCACTGTAATTGTGGTCGCCAACGCCCCGGTTAGTTTCTGGTCAGGACCCGGAGTGATTCCGTCCGATGAGGTTGTTCCGCCAATGTTGCTCGCGATGTTGTTGTACAGAAGCGCCACACTGGCTGTCCCCGGAGCCACGGCTTGCGGAACCGTGGCGTTAATCTGCCACCCGCCCGGGAAACCGCAGCCCAGGCCTGAGTACAGGATCTGCGCCGATGTCAACTGGACTCCGCCGATTGCGATAACCGGCTGAATTGGGGCTGATACCGCGGAAGTAGGGGGATATCCATCCGCCGGGGCGCCCGATACCGCGCCTAATCCCGTTAGGCAAAACTCGATGTTTGCCCCGCGCGCAATCGGATTGGAGGAACCATTCAGCGTATTCGACCCATCCAGGTTCAAGGCGATCACCTGCCCAGTGCCCTGCTGGTTCGCCGTGAAGAAACCGGGATTCGATTTCGCCATTTGGAATGTGCCGACGCCCAAAATCGCACCCGTCGAGGCTTGCGTAATGATGAAATTCGCCGTGCCCGACGTCGGAGCCTCATAAGGCACCTGAAGGTAAACAGCGCCATACCCGGCATTGGTTGCGAAAACCGGCGCAGGCGTACCATTTACCGTCACATTCAAATCGGCCAGCGTCATTGGCCACGGATAAGCCGAGGCCTGCGCGGTCTGGACGCTCATCGGCAATCCCAGCCGCCCCAAGACAGCCAGTTCACCCGGCGCCAAGCCCTGAGTATTGAAATTCGCCGCGTTGCGGAAAAAAGCCTGCGCGTAGTACAGCGTGATGCGGTTCGCCACGTCGCCGACGATCACATTGTCCGTGGCATCCAGCGCGATTCCGAGCGGCGCGGCGTTCGCATACAGAACCGACGTCACCGCGCAGGAAATCAACGCGCAGCGGTTGTACTCGGGGTAGCGCCAGATCTGGTTAGATCCGCTGTTTGCGACCCAAAGCTCCGTCGTAATCGAACTCACGGCGACGCCGTACGGCTGGCTCAGTCCCGTGTATTGCTGCGCGGCGGTTGGTCCGTTAGAAATCTGCTCCGGCGCCTGGCCAAACGCGAGCACACGGCCGTTCGCCGCATCCGCTACGTACAAGCGATCCGAGGTGTCCGAGGCGATGCCGCGAGGGCTACTGAAGGACGCCAACCCGGAGCCTGCGGAAATCGTCGAGAACGACGACTGCCCGATCACCAGATATGCATTCTGCCCGTTGGTAAAATCGCCGCCCGCGCCTTTACTGAAGATCAACACGCGGTTGTATGCCGGGTCGGACACGGCAATCCCTCCGGCCAGCGGCGTCGCGTTGGCGTCGGAGCCGGCAAACAGGGCGATGCCCCACGGCGTGTGCATCGAGTTCGCGCTGGCATTCTGAATCACCGTGGTGAAGTTTGGCTGCCCGAGCACCAGATTCGCCGTCGCCTGCTGGCCGAGCGGCTGCGCGAATGGCGCCGGGAACCGCACCACGCGCCCGTTTCCCGCGTCGGCCACGTAAAGGTTGCCCTTGTTATCCACAGCCACGCCGATGGGGCTGTACAATCCCGTCGCCGAGGGGCTCAGCGCTAGCCCATTCGGATAATTGACCTGCGACGTTCGGAAATCCGGCTGCCCGATCACCAGATCCGCCGCGGCCGGAGGCGTCGTTTGCCCCACTTTGCGTGCATCGTTGAAACACAGAATGCGATTGTTGCCCGGGTCCGCGATATACAGGTGCGGAGGATTGGAATTCTTATCGACCACCATGCCCGCCGCCGATCCGCCCGCACCGGACAGGAAGACCTCCCTGCCCTCAATCAGATTCGGGGCGTTATAGAAGAAATCCAACTGCCCTACCACCATCGACGCACTGTTGTAGCTGCCCGCCGACCCGACAGGAAACGCGAGCACCCGATTGTTCCCCGTATCTGCCACCCACATCGTGTTGTTCTTATCGAACGCGCCCGAGTACGGCACCGCCAGAGTCGACGCAGCCGGCTGAGGCTGACCCTGATTTGGCTTCCCCACGTTGGAAACGATCTGCCCATAAACATTCAGGATCTGCGGAGAGGGCGTCGTGGTAGACTCGGCGGTCCAATTCGCCGGAATGTCGTACTCGACAATACGGCTTTGTACGGTGTCGGCGACGAACAGGTTATTCCCCGAAGTAAACAACCCGTAAGGCCCGGAGTTCAACGAACCCGAGCCCAACGTATATTGGTTCGGGTAAACAACCGCCGGTTGCCCCTGCTGTGGCGGCGGAGGGATGCCCAAGACGCGGGCGGCCGATTGCCCGAGATTGATGCTCGGACCTGTGTAATAGAGCACTCGCGAGTAGGCGTCGGCCACATACAAATTTCCCGACGAGTCAAATGCCAAGGCCACCGGCTGGTACAAGCCCGTCTTGGTGAGTTGCGTGAATCCATTCGCCTGACTATTGGTCGTAAAATCATTCTGGCCAAGCACCACGGTCGCGGGCACCTCCGCCGCGCCCGAGGTGAGACTCGCCGCGGGATACATCAGGACACGATTGTTCAGCGTATCGGTGCTCCACAAATTTCCGTTCCCATCGATGGCCAGAGCTGCCGGGTACGCGCTACCTCCGTTTGAGAACCACAGCGACTTCGCGGTGCAACGGCTACCCCCGCCTTCATTTGGAGAATTGCCCGTGGAAAAACCCTTTTGGCCGATTACTATATCCGGCACCGGAACCGAACCGCCCGGATTATTAAAGGGAGTGGGGAAGCGCAAAATGCGGTTGTTCCCGGCATCCGCGACATACAGATTGCCCTTGCTATCCACCGCGACACCGATGGGAGTGTTAAAGCCGGTGGTCAATGCAGAGTTCGCCCCACCCTGCGCCAGCGCGCTGACAAAATCCGCTTGCCCGATTACCAGATCGGCGAATTTGCCCGGCGTAGTCACGGATGAGGTCTTATAGGCCATCACCCGGTTGTTGCCGCTGTCGGCAATATAGAGGATGGGAGGATTCACGCTGGTGTCCAGCGCGATCTGGCCCGGCGCGAACAATTCCCGGCCTTCTACAAGATTCGGGGAGGCCTGGGTTAGCGGAACCGCCAGAGACGGATGGCCGAACTGCCTGGTGGGGGTAGGATTAATCGTGGGCGAAACCGCCTGTCCCCACAGGCTGGCTTGCATAACACTAATAAAAACAAACAGTTTTCTCATGAGTCTCTCCGAAGACAGCGCGCGGGAACCGCCTTCTTATGAAGATAACATAGGGGCTATCGGCTGCCTATCCATCATTGGTCAATGCCCATTCGTACTAGTGGTCCTCATCCAATCAATCGTCTCCTGGTACCCTCTCAACCCAGATACACTCCCCATTTTCGAGGCCGATAGCGCCCCGCAGGCGTTGCCTAGCCTCGCAGCCTCGGCCATCGTCCCGCCCCGGTAGAGGCCCGCCAGGAAGCCTCCGATAAAACAATCGCCCGCCCCGGTTGTATCCACAACATCCACCGCAAACCCTTTTGCCCAAACCTCTTTCACGCCCTCAAACACTGCGCAGCCGTCGCCGCCGCGCTTCAGCACCACGGTCTGGACCCCGGCGTTGAGGAACACCTTCGCCGCGGCGCGCAACTCCTCGACGCCGGCTATCAGGCGCGCCTCAGCTTCGTTGGCAAACAGAATCCCGATGGACTTCAGGCAAGGTTCCAGTACATCCATCCATTCGCCCTTGGTGTCATGTCCCGTGTCGAGCGACGTCGTCCAACCCGCCTCAATCGCGCGGGAAAGGGATTCGGCGCCGGTCCGCCTCATCTGCGGCAACGAAAAAATATTCGCGAGATGAAAATGGCCTGCCCCGGCTGGAAATTCGAGGGGCTCGGCGAATACTTCGCCGCTCACCCCTGGAGCATGCAGAAACGACCTGGAACCATCGGGAGCCACCAGCACCACTGTGGATGCCGTCGGGGAATCTCTGCGCTCCGCCTCATCCAGATTCACGCCGGCGGAACGGAGGCGCGCCAGCACGCGGTCGCCTGCCTCATCTCTACCCGTCGCGCCGCGCAGGCTTACGGGAATCCCCAGCGTTGCCAACGCAAAAGCCGTGTTCGCGCCGTTTCCTCCCAGATGATGCTCGATGGATTCGACCCAAGCCGTCGCTCCCCAGGCAATACTCTCCACTGGACGCGCGACAACGTCCTCCACCAAGTTTCCCGCCACAATAATGCCACCACCCGTCTTCAATCTCCCTCCAATATAGTGATGATAAACTGGAGCTTGACCTCCGATTCTTTCCGGCCGCGCGTGTGTGCGGTCAGCTACCTCAATACGATCCCTTTGGTTTGGGGCATTGAACACGGCGCACAACGGGGCATCTTCGACATGCGCTACGCGTTGCCTTCCGCCTGCGCCGACCAGCTCGCCTCGGGCGAAGCCGACATCGGCATCGTGCCCGTGATTGAAATGGCTCGCCAGAAGCTGGAATATTTCCGTGGCACAGGGATCGCCTGCCACGGCGCGGTGCGCAGCATTCTGCTGGTCTCCAAGGTTCCGTTCAAAGAGATCAAGACTCTCGCTACCGATACCGGGTCGCGCACCTCGGTGATGCTGTCCCGCATCATCCTGGCCGAAAAATACGGCGTCGAACCGAATTTGATCTCCCTGCCCGCCGACCTTGCGCCCATGCTGGGCCAGGCAGACGCCGCGCTGCTGATCGGCGACGCCGCGCTGCACATCGATCCCGCGAAACTGCCGTTTGAAACGCTCGACCTCGGCTCGGAATGGACCCTGCTGACCGGCCTGCCGATGGTTTTTGCCGTCTGGTCCGGCAAGAAAGAAGTGATGCAGCGTTCCCAGTATGAACAGGCCTTCCTCGATTCCTGCCGGGATGGCCTGGCCCACATCGAGGACATCGTCCGGGAGCAATCGCCGATCCGCGGCATCACGCCGGAAATGGCGCGCGAGTACCTGACCCGCAACATCGTGTTCGAACTCGGCCCCCGCGACCACGAAGGCCTCAATTTATACTTGAAGAAAGCCGCCGCGCTGGACAAACTCGCGGCCCCCGCAGGAGTGCACGCATGATTTCTCGCGCCGAAGCCATCGATCTGTACAATTCGCCCGACCTCATCGGGATCGGCATGGAAGCCGACGCCGTGCGCCGCAAGCTGCACCCGGAGGGCGTCGTCAGCTACATCATCGACCGCAATATCAACTACACCAACACCTGCACCGAATATTGCAGCTTCTGCGCGTTTTACCGCCCGCACGGCCACGCCGAGACGTATCTGCACTCGAAGGAAGTGATCTTCGCGAAAATTCAAGAGACCATCGACCTGGGCGGCACCGGCATCCTGATGCAGGGCGGCCTGCATCCCGAGCTGAAAATCGAATGGTATGAAGACCTGCTTCGCTCGATTAAGGCGAAGTTCAACATCTGGTGCCACTGCTTCTCCGCTCCGGAGATCTGCAACATCGCCAAAGTCAGCGGCCTGAGCCTTCGCGATACTCTCGCCCGCCTTCGCGACGCGGGACTCGATTCCCTGCCCGGCGGCGGCGCCGAAATTCTGGACGACGAGGTCCGCCATCGCATCAGCCGCCTGAAATCGAGCGTGAAGGATTGGGTGGACGTGCATCGCACCTGCCACTCGCTCGGCATTTATACGACGGCCACCATGATGTTCGGCACCGGCGAGACCATCGAGCAGCGCATGAATCACTTCGATCTTGTGCGGCAGATGCAGGAAGAGAGCGGCATGTTCACCGCGTTCATCCCCTGGAGCTTCCAGCGCGAGAACACCTCGCTCGGCCGGTTCGTGAAGCAGGAAGCGACAGCGGTGGAGTACCTGAAGATGCTGGCGCTGTCGCGGATCTACCTCGATAACATCTTGAACATCCAGTCGTCGTGGGTGACGCCGGGCCTGAAGACCTGCCAGCTTGGCCTGCGCTTCGGCGGCAACGACGTCGGCAGCATCATGATCGAGGAAAACGTAGTCAGCGCGGCCGGCGCGCATCACCGCGCATCGGAAGAAGAACTCCGCCGCCTGATCCGCGACGCGGGATTCGTGCCCAAGCAGCGGGATACGCTGTATCGCACGTATTTTCTAAACTAGCGCCCAAGTGTGGTGCGTCGACCCTGTGTGGTCTCACAACAAAGGGACGGTCTCGTCCGTCCCGCCTTTTCCGTTCCTCGTTACCATGGCCCTGCACTGAATTCAGTCCTCGACAAAACGATAGCTGGCGTGGCTGTCGTAGTCGATGCCGTGCTGCTTCTTCAGTTCTTGGATGTGGCGTAGGGTCGTTTTAGTATGCGGCCCGACGCCCTCATTCGTATGCAGCAGCATCTCCTCGAGACAGCCGTCAACACTCATGCGCTTGTGTTTGGCGAGATCTCGGAGAAGCGCTGCGAGACGTTTCTCCAGACGCACCGGCACGTCGACCCGTTCAATTTTGAGGCGTGGGCCCCCGTTGAACAAGTGATGTCCAAATACGAGGTAATACCCATACAAGTCGCGCATTGTATAGTCGCGGATGCCGTATGGTCTGTCGTCGATTGGCTGGGCGATTTCGGCGCCATTGGCGCGGTGAAATTCGTACAATTGATCGGCGTCGCCGACGAGGAAATAGACCGCGCCGGTTTCCGAACTGGGAGTCGGCGTGCCTTTCCCCAAAAACACCTGGGCTTCACCAAGCTTGACGCCAGCGAAGGTCGGTGGCTCGCCCCAAGTGAACGCCTCCTGGAAACCGAGCTTCTTGACGTAGAATTCGATGGCTGTCGGAATGTCACTGACCGCCAAGCCAGCGTGGATTTGCGCGCATTCGATGAATGGTAGGGCTGGGCTGCTCATCGTACTTGCTCCTTCCTGCCGCGTGATCCAAGGCGTCGAAACCTCGTTCGTTCGCCGTCTAGACCCGTCGGCCCGTTGGGCTCTCATGAGTAATCTTACAATCGGGTTCGCCCAGTCCGCTGGCGGGCACTTCAGCCTAAGTCGCCAAGTGTTTTACCGACATTCCGGGCTCGTCGCAAGACCACTGGGGGGCATAGACCGCCTTCTCGTAGCGTGGTCCCACGCGGGCCAAGGGCCACATGTGGGAAGTTGACCTATTACCCACCCAGAACGGCGTAGCGTTTACCGGAGAGGGCAAACTAGTTCGAAAGGCAACTGGCTACGAACAGGAAAAGCTGAAGCCGCGCCATCCCACATCGGGTTTGCGGGCTGCGCGAGCCGAACTTCCGGCGCCCATTGGAGCGTTTCGGTGACCCACAGATTTCTCCGACGAGGCAAATTTTTGGTCTATCCGAAAGCCAGCCCTACTTCACCACCAGCGGCACACCCGGGCTGCACACCTCATTCCCGCCGCTGGTTCCGCAGGCGTAGATCTGCGTCGTCACGCCCGAAACTCCATACGGAATCCCGACGTTCACCTGCTGCACGCCGGGATATCCCGGCGCGGGGCCGGCATAGTAGAGATCGCTGATTTCCGTCGTGCCGATGCGCACCGTGATCGTCCCCGCGCCCGACAAGCCGGTGCCCCAGAAGAACACCACGCTGCCCGCCGCCGCGGGATTGCTCTGCGAGTTCACCGAGTAATCCTGATTCAAGACCGCGCCCGTGAAAATTCCCGGCGAAAACGGGGCGACCGGAACGTTCTGCGTGGCCGATTGCCCGTCCACCGTCACCACCATCTGCGCCGGATTCGGCGGACCGAGCCCGGCCGGCACCAGCATGTTGATCTGCGTCGCGTTGCTGAACAGAATCGTCGCGAAGAGGCCGTTGAAGCTCACCGTTACGCTCTTTCCCGCAAAGCCTGACCCGAAGATCGTCGACAGCGACCCAGGCACCACCGGCGACACCAGGAACGTTGCGGCATTCACGACCGAAGTAACCTGAGGCCCCGGCAGTTGCACCGCCGCGATCGTCAGCGTCACGGCGATCAGCCTGCGTCCCGCCGTCCCTGCGTCCACCACCAGATTCGCCTGATACGTCCCGACAGGCAGATTCGTCGTGTTGACGCCCACTCGGATCGTGCCGTTATTCGCTCCCGATGTGGGGTTGATGCTCAGCCATCCTCCCCCGGTCAAATACGTGATGGACGCGGTCCAGTACATCACTCCGGCGCCGACGTTGAGCACCGGAACATACTGGACCTGATCCAGCGTCCCTCCCGGGAAAGGAAACTGCAGCGTGCTCGTCTGCACCTGAAGCTGCGGGAAGTAGGACGCGCCGCAATCGCCGATGATGTTGCAATCGGACAACGGCGTCAGAGCCAGAAATCGAGGGATGGGATCGCTTGCCGTCGCCGTGGTAACCGTCGAAACCGCCGCGTAGGTGACGCCTTCGCTGGTTTGCACGTTGTTCTGCACCACATTGGGTGCGAGGCCCAGAAACGTGGGGAACTGCGCGACCTCCATCACGGTTGGATTGTAGTCCACCACTTCGTAGACCGCATAAGCAGCACCCGCCGTCAACGTCAACTCCGTGACCGAATCGAGCGTCAGCGTCCCCGATCCGGGCAGCCCCGGCGTGTAGCTCGGCAACCCTCCGGTCCCCGTCGAGTCGGCGCCCGAAACCAGCGCCAGCAGCAGCGATCCGTTCGCCGTCGGCGTGTACTGCCCGGCGGACGCAGGCGTGCCCAAATCTCCTCCCGCCGTCGGAATCGACGCATCTGATCCTGCGATGAGGTTGGGGACGAATAATCGCGACCCTTGCGGGAATCCGGAGTATTGGATCAGGAATCGCGTCCCGTGATCCGCGTTCAAGTTCGCCGGCGCGAACTTTGGGCTAAACGCGCCCAGGTACGCTTCCGTGAGTCGAGTCGACGTGAACTGAGTGCCGGCGTAAAGCATCGCCGCGAAACCCGGCGTGCTGGGCAAAGGAGACCCGTTCTGCGCGCAAATAATCTTGCCCGAATAACCCACGTACAGGCTGTTTTCAGAGATTCCGACGATCACCTGGCTCGGCGAGATGCTCAACGTGCCTCCCAGCAATGCAGCGACCTGCTGGCCCAGCGGAATCCCCGATGCGTTCACCAGCACATTCGCGACGCGGATGGTCAGAAACCCCTGCGAGGAAAACGTCCCGCCAATGCTCTGCCAAAGTAGCAGACTCGGCGTCAGCAAAACCGGCATTTGCGGATTCACCAGGGGGCCGGTGCCGTTGTCGGTGGTCACCACCGTGCCCAGAGCAACGTTGCCCGTGGTGATCCGGTTGGTGATGTTCGCGTTCAGTTGTACGGAAATATTGAAGACGATCTTCGAGCCCGCCGCACCAGTGCAGTTGAACACGATGTCGCCGATGCGCTCAGTGAGTCCTTCGTGCCGCAGAAGAGGCGCGTTGGAAGCTGTGTTGCATAGAGTCGGCTGCGCGGCAAGAAAACAGGTCGACGCCAGCAGTAGCACTGCGTACTTCATGTGACTGCCTCCATCCGTCCCTCAGTCTATCAGGCCTGTCTCGTGCTGTACGCTACACAAGGCAATTGCGGCAGTATTCGACGCACTTGGCGATCTCCTTCAGCACATCAGAACCCTCCGGCACCGGATACTCGAACTCGATGGTGGCCTGGAACTTGTACTGCTCCTTCCTCATCAATTGCAGGACTTCCTTGATGGGTGTGTCGCCTTGGCCGAAGGGCACGTTGGGGCCGTTGTTGAGCTTGCGATCCTTCACGTGGACGTGCGTCACGCGGTCGACATACCTCTGGAGGAAGGGAATCGGTGACGTGTTATTGGCCGCCGTGAAGTGGCCCAGATCCAGATTGATGCCGTTGTACTTCGAGTACGACATCGCCTTTTCCCAGCTCTCGGGCTTGGCGAACGCCTCCGGGCTGGTGACGTTAGTGTGGCCGTGATAGCCCACCATCAGCTTGTGCTTGGTGGCGAATTTTCCCAGCCACTCCGTCTTGCTCAACGGAATCTCGCAGGAGAGCGCATGCGCGCCTAAGGTGTGGGCCAGCTCGAACGCGTAGTCCACCACTTCGTCCTTCATCTTGTCGACGCCGTCGAACTTGACGATCTGAATCAGGATGCCGGCATCCTCGTACTTTTTGCGAAATTCCTTGAACTTCGCCATCGGCGCGGCCAGGCGCCATGTGGTGAGCTCGGCTATGGCGGCATCGTCGCGAAGCGCGCCGATTCTTGAAGAACTGGGCGCACCGAAATAGGCTTCCACCGGCTGCGAGCGCAGCTCAACGGCGCTGATGTTCAGACCGGTGGTGAATTTCAAGATATCGTCGGCCGTACCGGGCAGCCCGTGATAGCTGTATGGAACATTGAGGCCGAGCTGCACGCCCCCAATTTTCGAGTTGGGTTTGGCAAGGAGCGTAGCCGGCAGCGCGGCCAGAGCGAGTTTAGAAAAATCGCGGCGGGTTAGCAGCATGATGCGCCATTGTATCGCGGCAGTGATGGGCCACGACACCAGTGGGGCGGTAGCATTCCGGTCCGATGGGAGCGGGGATCGACGGACTCGGAATTTCCGTTCAGTCTGGTTTTCCCCGAATTGATTGCTCGGCCTAATGTCAGCCGTTGCCCGCGAACACCGAAGGTTCTTGACAAAGCCTTCGGGGGGTATGTTTTCCTTGGGGGAAGTATGACTAAAGTCAAAATCACGATTCAGATCGCGGTGCTCGCTTGCGCAGCCACCCTTCTCGCGATGAACCTTAGTGCGGGCAAGGCGACCGCCTCCGGGTTTGCGTGCCTTATGAAAGCATGCAAGACTGATGATGTTTGCCAGGAGGGGTGTCGCTGCATCGGCGTAGCGGAACACGGCAGTGCCCGCTTTGCGTGTCGCGGAAGAGAGATCGTCCGCCCAATAAAAGAGGGGGTTCAGTGATAGAAGTAGCATTTGTCCTCTGCCTGCTGCAAGCCACCCCTGGAGACTCGGACCTCCCAACCTTCGAGGCCGCTTCCGTGCGGTTAGTTGACGTGAGTAAGCCCCAGCACCTCTCCGCAAAGGTATACCCTGGGGGCAGAATGCGGATAACCTCCAAACGGCTAACCGAGATCGCTGCCGCCGCCTGGATGCTGCCGGACTACCGGGTTGAAGGACCCAAGGGCATCAACCACTACGCCTACACAATCGAAGCCCTGCCGCCTGAAGACGACTCTCTGACAGAGGCTCGCGTCAGTGTTTTCCACACTAGTTTTCCGCAGATTTCTCTGCTGCGCCTGCGGGCGTTGCTCCTGGAACGCTTCCAACTCCGGTATCACTTCGAGACGAGGGACGTGACGAGGTACGATCTCGTGGTCGGCAAGGGTGGCCCAAAAATGCGGAAGACCACTTTGAGCGATGAGAGGCTGTCCTGTTACGACACCAGGATTGATTCCGAAGGCCGAATGATGGCGGAGCTGGCCCGCGATCTTGCAGACTTCTATCTCAACACCGAAGTTGTGGACAGGACGGACCTGACGGAACCCTACGCCTATTCCTTCTCGTTCCAGCCTGTGGAGACGACACCCGAGGCGAATACCGAAGCACTTCCGTCACTTCGGGATGGGATCAAGGACATCGGCCTTGCTTTGGTGCCTCGCAGGTCCAAAGCACGCTTCCTTGTGATTGACCACTTCGAGCAACCCGCGAGCAACTGACCTACGCCATCCGCCAAAGCACAACCGACAGATAGCCCAACCCCGCCCCCAGCACTCCTCCGGCGACCACGTCGCTGAGGAAGTGCATACCGAGCAGGATCCGCGACATCGCGATACTTGCAGCGCAGAACATCAGTTCCGCGCGCATGTGGGGATAAAATGCGCTGACGGAAACAGCGACCGCAAAAGCCGTGATCGTATGGCCCGAGGGGAACGAGAATTGATCCGGAGGCAGCAGAGTCGCCCAGCAATGCGGCTCCAGAGTGCAGGGGCGCTTGCGGCCGAAGGATCGTTTCAGCTTCAGGAACAGGGCAACGCCGACGCCAACCGCCGTCGCCGCCGATAGAATCGCGATAAACCGTTCCGGCCCGCCGAACACGAGCAGCGCCGCCGCCAACCCGTACCAGAGCCAGCCGTCTCCGCCCCGCGTCGCCGCGATCATCCACAACCGCAGCCAGCGTGGCGGACGCCAGCGATTCACCTGGCGCATTAGCCGGTGATCGCCCGTCTCGACCCAGTGAATTACCGAGGCCTGCATGTTATCTTTTTAAAGCCCTGGTGTAACAGGGGTGTGACGCTGCTATAAAACAATAGTGAAGAATATTGATTTCATCTACTTTGACGCCGGCGGAGGCCATCGGGCTGCCGCTACAGCGCTCAAAACACTGATCGAGCGCCAGAATCGCCCCTGGACCGTACGACTCGTCAATCTGCAGGACGTACTGCATTCGCTCGATGTCTTTCGTAAGGTGACCGGCATTCGCCTCGAGGACATCTACAACCTCATGCTGAAGAAGGGCTGGACGCTGGGCTCGGCGCAAAGCCTGAGGTTCATGCAAGCGATTGTCCGCCTCAATCATGGAAAAACAACACGCCTCCTCTCCGAGCATTGGGCGGCGACAGAGCCGCATCTGGTGGTTTCGTTGGTTCCGAACTTCAACCGCACGATCTTCGAGGGGTTGCGGGCGGCGCGTCCGCAAGTTCCATACATCTCCATTTTAACCGATTTCGCCGATTACGGTCCCAATTTCTGGATGGAGAAGCAGGAGCAGTACTTCGTCTGCGGCACGGGGAAGGCCGTTGAGCAGGCTCGCGCGATGGGTCACGCCGAGCACCGGATCTTTCGGGCCTCCGGCATGATCCTGCGGCCGAGCTTTTACGAACCCGTCACCGTCGACCGCGCCGCCGAACGCGCGCGCCTCGGCCTGGACCCCACGAAGCCCACCGGCCTCGTGCTCTTCGGCGGGCAAGGCTCTAAGGTGATGCTCGATATCGACCGCTTACTCGACGATGTGCAGTTGATCTTCATTTGCGGAAAAAACACCGCGCTGGCCGAAAAACTTCGCGCCCGCAAACACACCGCCAAGCACTTCATCGAAGGCTTCACCACCGAGATTCCCTATTACATGCACCTCTCCGATTTTTTCATCGGCAAGCCCGGACCGGGCAGCATCTCCGAAGCCGTCGCCATGAAACTGCCCGTGATCGTTGAGCGCAATATCCTGACTCTTCCGCAGGAGCGCTACAACACCGAATGGGTTCTTGAGCAGCAGGCCGGCCTGGTTCTGCCCAATTTCAAAGGAATCCGCGGTGCGGTCGGCCAGTTGCTTGCATCGCTCGACGAATACCGCTCGAGCGTGGCCAAGATCGAAAATCGCGCCGTGTTTGAAATCATCGACATATTGGACGAAATTCTCGCTAGAATGAACATGTAAATGACTGCCTTTGCCGTGCTGGCAGTCCTCGCCTCCGGGCTCTTCCAAGCCGCTGCGAGTGGCAACGGTGGGTCGCCGTACTACACCGCGGACAGCATCGCCAATTCCGCCGCCGGCGTCGCCGGACTCTACGCGCCGAATACCTTCGTCACGATTTACGGCCAGAATCTCGCCTACACGACGCGCTCGCTCTTGCCGTCGGACATTTCCAATGGAACTCTTCCGACGGTCCTGGGAGGCACCGGCGTCCGCGTCCTGATTAACAATATTCCAGCCGATATTTACTACGTTTCACCGACGCAGGTGAATCTTCTCGTGCCGACGTCGCTGATCGCCGGACCCGTAACGCTGCAACTGGTGGTCGACGCGCTCGCGGGTCCCGCGATTCCGATCACGCTCGGCGCCGCCGCTCCCAGCCTGTTTCAATCCGACGCGGCGACCGTGCTCGGCGTGCATCTGGACAATTCGTTGATCACCGCCGCATCGCCCGCCAGCCGGGGCGAGGTCATCGTCCTGTACGCGTCCGGCGTCGGCCCCACAGACCCAGCGGCGATTCCCAATCAGATCCCGCAGCAGGCCGCCAGCGTTACGCCTGTTTCCAGCTTCACGCTGCTATTGAACGGCAAGGCGGTCGACCCCAGGCAGATCCTCTACGTTGGCGTCACGCCCACATTCGCCGGTCTATTTCAAATCAATCTGCGGATTCCCGCCGATGCGCCGCCGAATCCCGAGATCCGCATCGGATATGCCGGGACGATGAGTCCAGCGGGGAGGCTTTTGCCGCTCCAATAGAACGTGTATACTCGCTCGAATGAAACACGCAATCCCCCTGTTGCTGGTTGCCGCCTCGTCGTTTACCGCGCAGGCGAAGAAACTGCCGCTCGAACTGGCCGGCGTAGCTTGCCAAACGCCTCCGCCGATGCACTGCCCCGACGCGAACTGTCCTGGTCCGTTGCAGACCGAATCGGGGACCGCTGTGGAGCCGAAGACCGGCCGCAACTTCTTCCTCGACTATCCCTGCGGCCTGAAGAAGGGCGAGAAAGTGACGTTCATCATGTCGCTGCACGGGTTCGGTTCGTATGGGAACTGGCAGCGCCACTACTTCCCGATCATGGATTTCAAGGACAAGTACCGGCTGGTGATCGCGACGCCCAACGCATCCGCTCCTCCGCCCAAGGCCTGGGCGCCGGTGGATGACGAATACTTGCAAGGCATCGTCAACCTCGTTTACCAGCAGATCGGCAAGGAAAATATCAAGGCGTTCTGGCTGGTGGGGCATTCGCAAGGCGGCATGACCTCGAATCGCATCATTCGCACCGATTTCTTCAAGCAGCGTGTCGACGGCTGGCTGAGTCTATCCGGCGGACGGCTAGGCGGAAATCCCGGGCGAGGAAACTTCAGCAATCTGACGGCTCCCGCCGCAGCAAGAGGACCCGCCAGGGGGCCCTCCCCCGGACGCGGTGGCGCGCCGGCAGCCCAGCCTCTTCCGGATAACGAGTTCTCGTTCATCTACGAAACCGGCCGGAATGAGATGGACGACAAGGGTCTGCCGGAGTCATCGGCGTGGGCCGAGAAGCTCGGATGCGGAGCGCGATTCCGCAAGCCGGATGTGGTCGATACCAAGGCCGGCTACGTCTACGACTCGACGCGCCAGAATCCAGGATCCGATGCCTGGGGCCGCCTTCCTCGCCCAGGTTCGGCTGAAGTGTTCGAGTATCCGCATTGCCGAAGCGGACGCATCATGGCCGACGTCGTTCGCGAGGGCAAGGGGCACACCGAAGGACTGGAACCCCATGTGACGGAGTATCTGATAAAGCTGATGCTCTCAGCGAAAAAGAAGTAAAAACTCTCGAGAATATTCAGGTATACTATTCCAACGTCTTGAAAGGAGACTCGCATGCGATTTTTTCGATTTTTGACGCCCCTGTGCCTGCTTGCGCAGCTTGGCCTGGCTGACCTGACACCTCAACAGAAAACCTCTGATTTCCTGCAACTGGTCGCGCTCTACGACGTGAACTATGCACCGTACAACCTGAAAATCCAGCTTTATAACTTCGATTTGTTGAATATTCAGCCCTGGCTCGCGCAGGTGGCGCAGACCACGAACGACATCCAGTTCTACGACGTCTGCGTCCGCTATGTGGCCAGCCTTCAGGACAGCCACGACGAGTTCACCATCCTTTCCGACTACGACGCCTGGCTGCATTTTGACGGCGATCTCTACGACGGCAACTTCCTCATCGACTACATCGATCGCTCCTATCTCTCCTCAAGAACCTACAACTTCGCCGTTGGCGACCAGTTAATTTCGGTCGATGGCGTGACCGTGGCCGACCTGCTTACGCAATTCGCGCCCTACTCGGTGAACGGTTCGGCTAATCCGGTCTCCCGTGCCCGGCTCGCGGCGGCGACCATCACGGAGCGCTATCAGGGCTGGTATCCTCTCGCATCAGTCGGTACGAGCGCAACCATCGTCGTGCAGCACCAGGACGGCACGATGGGCACGTACACCATTCCGTGGGACGTGCAGGGCACGCAGGTCACGACGGCCGGCATCTTTCCTTCGCCGATGAGCAAGGCGATCACGGATGCCCGCAAAGAACATACCGCGCGACGCCTCGGCCTCAAGACCAACGTGCATCGCCGCGGCACCAATCCCTACCAGGGCGTCGAGCAGGTGAACCCCTGGCTCCGCGCCGGCGTCGATCCCACCTTCACATCTATTGCCACCGATAACACGCCTGATCCCGAGCCGCCCGCCTACATGGCGCCGCTGACGGCTCTGGCCAACATGAAGCACGTCTCGGCCGAGTTCGCCATCAGCGGAAGTAGCCTTGAGCCCTTTGACAGCCTCTACCCCGTCTTCAACCCGCCGGCGGGATTCAAACTGCGCCTCGGTTTCGGCAGTGCCGATCAGTTTCTCTCGGGCACGTTTCCAGCGGGCACGGGCACCATCGGATTCATCCGCATCCCGACGTTCGCCCCCAGCAGCACGAGCGCCGCGGTGGCGCAATTCGCGAACGAGATGCAGTACTTCCAGGCGAACACGGACGGACTGGTGATCGACGTGATGGGCAACGGCGGGGGCTCGGGCTGCTACGCCCAGACGCTGGCCTCCTACGTGATTCCCTTCACGTTCCAGGGACTCACTCAGCAAGTGGTGGCGAACCTAACCTGGCAGGTCTCCTTCGACGGGGCGCGGATCAACGCGATCAATAGCGGGGCGCCGGCCTGGGTTGCGCAGTTGTACTCGGTTTACCTTACGGCGATTCAGCAGGCCCTCACCTCGAATCGCGCCATGACCGGAGCCCTGCCTTTGTGCAGTTCCACCCCCACGACGCCGTCGGCCACCTCCTCTTCCGGCAAGAATCTGGCCTATAAGAAACCGGTGCTGGTGTTGACCGACAATTTCACGCTCTCCAGCGCCGAGATTTTCACAATGTTCCTGCAGGACAATCAGCGCGGGACGATTTTCGGCACGCGCACGGACGGCGGCGGAGGCAACGTGGTGGGCTACAGCCAGGCCACCGCCTATTCGCAGGGTAGCACGCGCGTGACCGAAGGATTGATCATGCGGCTGAATCCCGTAGCCGCCAACGGATTCCCGTCGTTGCCGTATTACGACAGCGTCGGCATTCAGCCGGATATCCTGCAGGACTACATGACCGCTAATAATCTTGCCACCGGAGGCGCTGATTTCGTGGCCGCCGCAATATCGGCCATCCGAAACCTGACCGGCAAGTAGCCGGTGGCGGGCTATCAGCCGCCCCATATGCAAGCTATTCCCGGAAATATCGCTATTATTTCCTAGCAATTCTGGGGTACACTCGAAAGAGATGCGATCCTACGCCATTGCGGGTTTCTTAATCGCAAGCCTCGGGGCTTGTGCGCAAGACGCCGCGCTGGTCCCGAGACCCGACGACGCCCCCAAGCCTGCCGTGAAATCGTTTCAGGTTGAGCCGGGGACGCACATCCCGCTCAGCCTGATCAACAGCGTCAGCACCAAGCACGCGGCAGCGGGCGATCGCGTATATCTGGAAACCGTCTTCCCGATTCTATCCGGCGGCCGCATCGTGATTCCTCCCGGCAGCTACGTCATGGGGACCATCACCAACGTCGTGCGGCCGGGCAAGGTGAAGGGCCGCGGTGAATTCTATCTGCGCTTCGATTCCCTCACGCTGCCCAATGGCGTGACGCGCGATTTTCGGGCTCGCGTGTCGCAGCTCGATGGGCGCGCCAGCGAAGAGTTGGATCGTAACGAAGGCGCGATCAGGAGCGAAGGCAACAAGTCCGGCGACATGAGAACCGTCGGTGAGACCGCCGCGGCCGGCGCGAGTATCGGTGCGCTGGCGGGAAGCGCCGCGGGCGCCGCCGGGATGGGCGCCGGTATCGGAGCCGCCGCGGGAGCCACAGCAGGACTGGTCGGCGTGCTGATGACGCGCGGACCGGAGGCGGTGCTCGCCAAGGGCACTACCATCGAGATGATGCTCGATCGCACGGTCACCTTCGACGAATCGGATCTGGATTTCTCCAATGCGCCGGGCAAGCGCGTGTCCACCTCCGACGGGGGCGGGCCTCTGCCGAGCCAAAAAACGCAGACGCTGCCTCGCCGCTTCCCCTAGGATCTAGACCCGATCCGCACTGTGGTATCGTGCACGTGTGGATCGTTCTCGACCAGATCAGGCTCCTCAAGCCCAGCGAGGCACCGCGGGCGCCATTCGCTTCTTTTCCCTGTTCGGCACACCGCTGAGCCTGCACTTCAGCTTCATCCTGCTGGCGCTTGTGGTGATTGCCCGCGATCTCGCCGGCCATCAGACCACATCCACGTATACCTGGTTCCTCATCGGCATGCTGATGAGCGTCCTGCTGCATGAGGCCGCCCATGCGCTGGTGGCGAAAACCCTCCACGTGCGGACGCTCGAGGTAGTGATGTTTCCCATCGGCGGACTGCCGCGCATGGAGAGGACGCTGAAGCCGAGCGAAGAGATCTGGATCTCCGCCGCCGGTCCGCTGGTGAACGCCATCATCGCCGCGGCGCTGTTTGGGTACCTTTCGGCCACGCATCAGGCGGCTGTGATCAAACCCAGCGATCTGATGACGCCGAGCGATGTGAATCTGTTCGGTCTGCTTGCCTTCGGCAACCTGCTGCTCGTCGCCATGAATCTTCTGCCGGCCTTTCCCATGGACGGCGGGCGAATCCTTCGGGCTCTGTTGTCCTATATCCGCCCCGAAGATGAGGCAACGCGCATCTCGGCCTGGATGGGCAGAATGCTCGCCATCTCCATGGGCCTTTACGGCCTGTTCGCCGGAGAGTTCATGTTGGTTTTCTTCGCGCTCTTCGTATACCTGGGCGCGGCGATGGAGTTCGCCGCCGCCACCGGGCGATCCCTGACGCACGGCGTGCCGGTTCGGGCGGCCATGGTCTCGGAATTCCATACGCTGGAGCACGGCAAGACCATCCGCGACGCGGCGAACCTCCTGCTGGCCACCTCACAACAGGATTTCCCCGTGGTGCATGGCGATCAGGTGGTCGGCCTGCTGGGCCGCAATCTCCTCCTGAAGGCACTGGCCTCCGAAGGTCCGGACGCCTACGTGGCCGGGGTTATGGATCGAGATTACTTGTCGCTCGATCCGAATACGGACCTGTCCGAAGTACTCCCTTTGATGGCCCAAGCCGGGCGCTGCGCGCTGGTGATGGAGGGCGAAAAGCTGGTCGGGTTGTTGACGACGGAAAATCTGTCAGAGTTTCTGCTGCTGAGAAGGTTCGGAATGGAGCCGGCGTCCAGCTAGCCGGCAGCCGCAGGAGACGGTTGGGAGACGCGCGTGATGAAGCGAGTGTTGGCGGCGCTGGTTGTTGGGGCAGTCCTCGTTGGGGTAATCGAGGGGCTGGGTCGCCGTGGGATCGCGACTCCCGTTCCTTTCCGTCTTCTTGTCCTAGGGATCATGGCAGGAGCTTACGCTCCGGATTCGGGCTTCAGCCCGGAGGGCGATCAAGGTCCCTGGGGACCCTTGTCGACGTTCGTGGTCTACACTGTGAATATCGCGATCTACAGCGTGGCCGCCTATGCAATTCTTTGGGGCGTCGGGGCGGTGCGCTGGCGGACTGCATCGAAGACCCCTTCCTCCTGAAATAAGAAGTGGCCAGAGCAAACCTGCGAAAAAAAGACTGGGAAGTTCAAGCCCAGTGAGAGCAGGCCGTGACCGGATCGGGCCGCAACTCATCGCCACAGATCCTCCCGTACCTGGACCTTGGTGGGTTCAATTCATCGCGAGCATCGGCCTCTCAGCGTTGATGGACCAAGCGCCGAAAAATGGAGCCGCTAGCAGGAGCGGTCACAACCTTACAACCCGTTCCGTCAAGGGCGGGAACCGCCTCTACTTGCGTTGGGGCCACCTTATGCGAGACACTAACAAGTTTTCCTGGGTGGATTTTTCTGCATGAAGATGAGGGTGCTCTATCACGATCATTGCTTCGATGGCGCGGCTTCGGCGGCGTTCTTCAGCCGCTTCATCGAAGGGAAGTTTCATCCAGACGCCGAGTTCGCCTTTACCGGCCTGGCCCACAAGGCCTCGCAATTATTCGATCCGGGAATGTTCGACGGCGACGAAAACGCGATCGTCGATTTCAAGTACTCCACCGATCCCCGCCTCACCTGGTGGTTCGACCATCATCAAAGCGCCTTTCTCAGTCCCGAAGACGCCGAGCACTTCCGCCGCGACACCTCCGGCCGGAAGATGTACGATCCCAGTTTCAAGTCGTGCACGAAATATATCGCCACCATCGCCCGGGACCGCTTCGGCTTCGATGCGCCGGATCTGAAGGAACTGGTCGACTGGGCCGACATTGTCGATGGCGCTCTCTATGCAAACTCCGAAGAGGCTGTAGCGCTCGGCTCCCCAGCCACGCAGTTGACGCTGGTGATCGAAAACTCCAACGGCTCCGACACGGTGCAGAAGATCATCCGCAAAATGCGCCATTCGCCGCTGGCGGATATTGCCGCCGATCCGGACATTCGCGGGATTTATGAGCCTCTTTACCAGCGCCATCTCCGCTCGATCGACGTGATTCGAGAAAAGTCCACGTTCGAGGGCGGCGTGGTGTTCTTCGATCTGGTGGGCGATGGCATTGAAGGCTATAACAAATTTATCCCGTACTACTTGTTCCCCGAATCCGTGTATACGGTTTCGGTGAGCACATCGAGCTTCCGCACCAAAGTCAGCGTGGGATCGAATCCGTGGGTGAAGGAGCCGCTCAAGTACAACCTGGCCTCGATCTGCGAGCGCTACGGCGGCGGAGGCCACTCGAAGGTGGGCGCGATCAGCTTCGAGATTGGCGCCGTTGAGCAGGCTCGGCAGGCCGCCTCCGAAATCTCGGCTGAACTACGTTCCTAAGAGACTCCCACGCGCGCGCCTACGGCTTACCCAGCGAGCACAACGGGTCGCCCAGCACGATGTTCTGCCAGCTCAGCGACCGGATCGCGAGATAGTAGCTCTCAGCCAGATTCCGGCCCGCGTAGTAAGCAGGCAGCAACAAATCCGGCCGCGGCGTCTGCACAAGATATGGCTCGTCGACATGCCCCGAAGCGCCGGTGGCTCCCTCGAGAATGTAATCCGCGCTCATCGACTGCGGGCTGCCTGCGAACAGGCCCGCGGGATTGGCCCAGTCCATCGACGGGACCCAGGAATCCGGCGGTTTCTTGAACGTGCGCCCGTTCGAGGAGACAAACTCCGTCGCGATCGCGCCCGGCAGCCATGTGAAACCCGCGAAACGAATGTGCCGGCTGCGGTCGTTCGATCCCCAGCTTGCGTAGCCGATCACATCGGCGATGCCGGTGAGCACATTCTTGGTCGCGTCCTCGATCACGCGTTCCTTGGGAAGATAAGCCGCCGCCTCGTGCAGCCAGCGGTCGCCGGCTTCAGTCTCGCCCGGCTCTCTCTCGTCGATCACGAAAACGCCTTTGTTCGCCGCCCGCAGAGACCGGTCGATCATCGCCTTTACGCCGTCGAAATCGTAGGCCGCCAGGCGCGTCACCAGGTACATCGGAAACTGAGGATGTGCGAACACCGCGTCTTTCTTCGCGAAAAACGGGTTCGGAACCGAGCCTCGCAGCGGATGTTTCGTGCCACGCACGCGGTCCAGATACAGCATCGTCAGTTCACTGTCGACGGCCGCGCCGTCAGTATCCGGACCATGACCCTCTACCGCCGCGATGCGCAGCGGCACGCCTAAGGTCGTGACAATGTAGAGGATTTTTTCTTCCAACCCGCCTTTTCGCAGGAATTTTTCAATCGGCGAGGCGATCTGGCGATCGTAATCCTCCCGCGCGAGCGTTTCGTCCACCGCCGTGCGAATGTGACAGATATTCGCCGACGGAATCGAGCGGCGGCGCGCGTAATAATCGCCGATGGTTCGAGAAACCGGCGAAGCATCGTTCACCACCAGCAGCACCTGACGGCCGCCCTGCGCGCAGGCCACCGGCGAAAATAACACGAAGAGCGCGCTAATTGTACGCTTCTGCATTGGATCGTTCAAAACCGCTAAAATTAAGATATCCCGTGGCGGGCCTTCGATGGACCTCGACCAGATCCACACATTTCTCGAGATTGTGCGCCTGAAGAGTTTCTCCAAGGCCGCCCAGTCGTGTTTCCGCACCCAGCCAGCGGTGAGCGCGCAGGTGCGCCAGCTCGAACAGGATCTGAACACGTCCCTTTTCGAGCGCCTTGGGACGAAAATTGCCCTCACGCCGGCCGGCCGCATCTTCGCCGATTACGCCGAGCAGATCCTGGAGCTGCGACGCCGCGCGCAGAACCAGATCAACGAGCTGGAGCGCGTGCCTCGGGGCGAGCTGATCATCGCCGCGAACGAAGCGTCCTGCATCTACATCCTGCCGCGCGTCTTCAGCGAGTACAAGAAGCGCTTCCCCAACGTGCAGATCTCGGTCGACCGTTCCTTCGGTTCGCACGTCGTGGACGCAGTGGTGGATAACCAGGCCGATTTCGGTATCGTGCAGCTTCCTGTGAAGGAAAAGCGCCTGCAAGTGGCGAAGATTCACGCCGATGAGATTAAAGTCATTATGCCCGCCAGGCATCCGCTCGCCGGCAAGCCGTTCATCCTGCCGCAGGATCTGCGCGGTGTGCCTCTGTTGCTGCCCAAGACGGGCATGACGCGCAGCCGGCTCTCTGCCTGGCTCGATCCGATCGAGGACGAGATGCGCATCTCCATGGAACTCGATTCCACGGAGATGATTAAGCGGTTCGTCATGGCCGGATTGGGCGTCGGCTTCAGTGCGGGCTCGCATTGCCGCGAAGAAGTGCGCACTGGAACGCTGGCGGCCGTTTCCCTAGGGCCCGATCCCATGTTGCGGCAAATTGGACTAATCTATAGGAAGGACAAGGCGCTCTCGAAGGCCGCGCTGGGCTTCATCGAGGTCACATTGCAGTACGCGGCCATCGACGGAACACAAGCGGTGGCGAGAGTAGCCGAGAGGGGCGGCGAGAGAAAAGCTCTGCCGGCGGAGAACTGAGCGATGCAGCGCGTCACTGTGAAGACGTCAACCATCTTTATCGCCAAAGGCGGAAAGACGCAGGTGTACCATTCAGTAAACGAGGTTCCCCAGCAGCTTCGTAAGGAACTGGAAGCATCCACCAACAGCTTTAACTCGGCGACTATCCTGATCGCCGATAAGCGCGGCCGCGAGGAAATCCTGCGTGCGCTCAATGGCCTGCCCACCGGCTTGCGCAAGCGCCTGGCCTCGTCGCTATCGGTAAAGCCCGCGCTCAAGCCGCCGTTCACTCCGTCGCACGCCGGAAGCCAGGTAGTCGCGTTCGTGCGCCGCAACTGGGCCGAGATCCTGCTGCCCGGAGCGGTGGGGTTGATCGTATGGTTGGCGTTTAATTACCGGTGATCCTTGTGCGGCGGGCATTGCCCCGCGGCTCATGTTTTTTCCCCTCCCTGCCGATAAGCAAATCGTGGAACGACGCACGGAATCCCGGCTGAAGGCGAATCAATCCGTTATCGTCACGGCCCTCGGACTCCTTGGAGCGCCGCCGATGTTCGGCCACGTCGTCGATATGTCCGGCAGTGGCTTGCAGGTCCGTCTTCCCAACCCCGTACCTCTCGGATCGCATGTCAAGGTCGAAACTCCGCACATCGTCATGATGGGCGAGGTCAATCGCTGCGACGAGCACCCGCAGGAAGACGACTTCGCCTACGTCGCTGGCCTCACCGTGTTCCACATCGCCCCCACCGACGAAACGCCCTAGCGACGCGTCACGAAGCTTAGCGAAGCGTCATAATGAAATTGTGAAGCGAGTCGCGATCTTTGGCAGCGGTGGACAACTGGGCGTCGAACTGAAGGCAGTCTTTGCAGCCCGCGAAAACGAAGTTACCTGTTTCGAGCGCGCCAACGTCGACATCACGAACCCAGCCCAAGTCGAGCAGGCGCTAGCCCAGTACGACCCGTCGATCGTCCTGAACGCCGCCGCTTACAACCAGGTGGACGTCGCCGAAAAAGAGCCCTTGGCCGCGCTGGTAATCAACGGCCTCGCCGTACGCAACCTGGCCATCGCTTGCCGCCAGATCGATGCGAAACTGGTCCACTTTTCAACCGATTACGTGTTCGATGGCATGGCCGGGCGCGCCTATACCGAGCACGACGAAACCCGCCCCCTCGGAGCCTACGCCGTTTCCAAGCTCGCGGGTGAGCACTATGCCCGCGCTTATTCCGACGCCACGCTGGTGATCCGCACTTCCGGCGTTTACGGACCGGGTGGCCTTGGCACCGCGCGCGGAAACTTCGTGGAAATGATGCTGCGCTTGGCGGCCAAAGGCTCGCCGATCAAGGTGGTGGAGGATCACGTCGCCTCGCCGACGTTCGCCCCGGCGCTCGCCGAACGCACCGCGCAACTGGTGGAGCGCGGCGCGCAAGGTATTTTTCATCTCGGCGGCGGCGCGCCGATCTCCTGGTTCGATTGGGCCGTAAAAATCTTCAAGGCCGCGGGCGTCAATCCGCCGGTGAAGCCCACCAACGAGCGCGAATTCCGCACCGCCGCGCGGCGTCCGAAATACTCCGCGCTTTCCAACGCCAAAGCCGAGACGCTCGGCATCAGCCCGATGCCCGGTCTGGATGAAGCGATCGCCCTGTACATGAAGGCTCGAGCCGAAAGGCTCGCCGTTTGAAACACCCGTGACCACGTTTTTCCATCGCCTGCGCCTGACGCTCGACATGATAAAGTTCGAGCACTCGATCTTCGCGCTACCCTTCGCGCTCACCGGGGCCCTGCTCGCCTGGCGCGATGCCGATTTTCCTCAGCAGGGGCTGCTGTACCGGCTCGCCTGGATCGTCGTCTGCATGGTCGCTGCCCGATCCGTCGCCATGGCGTTCAACCGCGTGCTCGATGCCGATATCGACGCCCGGAATCCACGAACGGCCGCTCGCCATCTGCCCGCCGGACTCATCAGCATGCCTTTCGCCTGGGGATTCATCATCCTCTGGTGCCTGTTTTTCATCTTCGCGGCCAGCCGGTTGAACCCTCTCTGCCAGCTCCTGGCGCCCGTGGCGCTCGCCATCGTAATGTTCTATTCCTTCACCAAGCGATTCACGTCACTGTCGCATGTCGTGCTGGGATTTTCTCTCGGCATCGCACCCGCCGCCGCCTGGATCGCTATGCGCGGCGAGTTGGATCCGCGCATTCTCTGGCTCACCGCCGCCGTCACTCTGTGGACTGCCGGATTCGACATGATCTATGCCTGCCAGGATTACGCCTTCGACGTGCATTCCGGACTGCATAGCGTCCCGCAGCGATTCGGCATCGCTGGAGCTCTGTGGCTGGCCCGTGTCCTGCATATCGGCATGCTGATCTGCCTGGCGTTCCTGGTGCGCGCTTTCGCCCTCGGACCCTTCGCCATCGCGGGCGTTGTCGCGGTCGCTGGACTGCTCGCGTGGGAGCATCGCCTGGTCAAGGCCGACGACCTTTCCAAGATCGACGCAGCGTTCTTTACAATGAACGGCTACGTCAGCGTGATATTCTTTCTTTTTTGGGCCACGGACATCCTTCGTGCCATCGTATTCAATAAATGAAACCCATATTTGACGACCCGCGCCTGATTCCAATCGCCGAGAAAGTGAACGCCGGCATGCGCCTCGACTTTCAGGACGGCGTCACGCTGTACCGCTCGCCCGACATCCTCGGCGTCGGCTGGATGGCGAACCAGGTGCGCGAACGCCTGCACGGCGACAAGACCTATTTCAATGTGAACCGCCACATCAACCCCACCGATGTGTGCGTCGCCAGTTGCCGTCTGTGCGCGTTCGGCAAACGCGCCAAGGATCCCACGGCCTACACCATGTCCCTCGAACAGGTGTGGGAGCGCGCCGGCCACGGCGTGAGCGAAGCGGTCACCGAGTTTCACATCGTTGGCGGCCTGCATCCAGAGCTGACGCTCGACTGGTACTGCGAAATGCTGCGCGGCCTGAAGGAGCGCTATCCGCAAGTTCACTTGAAGGCGTTCACGATGGTGGAGATCGGCTACCTCGCCAACCGCGCCAAGATCGGCGTCCTGGAAACACTCACTCGCCTGCGCGACGCCGGCATGGATTCGATGCCCGGCGGCGGAGCCGAAATTTTCAGCGAGCGCGTCCGCCGCATCATCTGCGACCACAAACTCACCGGGGAGCAGTGGATCGAGGTCGCGCGCACCGCGCATAAGCTGGGCGTGCATTCCAACTGCACGATGCTCTATGGCCACATCGAGACCGAAGAGGATCGCGTCGATCATCTTGTGAAACTGCGCGCGCTGCAGGACGATACGAAGGGCTTCCAGACGTTCATCCCCCTGGCGTTTCACCCCGCCAACACGGCCCTGGAACATATCCCCACCACCACAGGCTTCGACGACATCCGCGAAATCGCCGTGTCCCGGCTGATGCTCGACAATATCCCGCACATCAAGGCGTATTGGATCATGATGACGCCGCGCATCGCGCAAATCGCGCAACGCTTCGGCGCCGACGATCTGGACGGCACTGTGATCGAGGAGAAAATCTATCACGACGCCGGCGCGACGACGAGCCAGAACCTTCGCCGAGGCGAGCTTCTTCGGCTAATCCGCGAAGCGGGCCGCGAGCCGGTAGAGCGCGATACGCTGTATCGTCCCGTCGAGCGCGCGGAAAACGTCTTCACCGTGCTGGTATAGTCGATTCCCGCATCCAGCTGCAACCGGACGCGCGCGTCACGCATCCAAGAACACAGTTAACGTAGTTCAGGGACGAGGTTTCTCAAACGGCACATTGAGCCGGCGGAGATCTTTCTTCCCTTTTGAAAACGCGACCTAGGGCAGTCACACTGCCACTCTTTCACGAAATTCGGAAGAGGATACGTGTGTCTGCCCGGTCTAAAAAATATGCTTCAGGAGAAAACAACATGAAAACTACATCTTTCTTGACTTTGAGCATTCTCGGATCGGCAGCATTATTGTGCGCGCAGGAAGTTTCGACACCTGTCGTGGAGGTCGGCGGCAGCTATTCTTATATGCGAGTGAATCCCGGCGGCGGCCTTTCTTCCTATAACACCAATGGAGGCTTCGGCACGGTGGAGTACAACCTGAACAAAGTGGTCGGCGTTGTGGCCGAACTGGGTGGGGATCATGTAGGCACTTCGAACGGCCTCACGTTGAACAACACGACTTTCAGCTATCTGTTTGGTCCGCGCTTCAACTGGAGGCTGGCGCGTTTCACGCCCTACGTGCAGACCCTGGTGGGCGGCGAGCGCTTCTCTTCCGCCTTCAACCCCGTCACCGGCGCGTCGGCGTCAGGAGTCTCACAGAACAACTTCGCCGTAGCGATCGGCGGCGGCATTGACTACAACCTGAACAAGCGCATCGCACTGAAACCGGTTCAGGTGGAGTATGTGATGGCCCAGGTTCCGCAGACCGGCACGAACTTCACCTTCACCCAAAACAACCTGCGCTACTCCGCAGGCGTGGTCTTCCGTTTCGGCTCGAAGTAATTGGCCAAAGGGCCGGCAGTCGCTCGCCGGCCCCTTTTTTCAAAACCAACTAGTTTTGGGCAGCAGGCGGACCGCGACGTGCCGCGCCGGCCGGAGCAGGACCACCGGGGCCGCGACCCATGCCCGGACCGCCCATCAGCATTTCGATGTGGTCGCCCAGTTGTGTCTTCTGGTCCGCCGTTAACGTCGAATAGATCTTCGCCGCAGCTTTGGCCTGGCTGGCGATCTGCTGCTGATGCACGTTGGCGATGCTGGCGCTGATTGTGTCGATCTGATCCGTCGCGCCGGACTTGATCGCGGCGTGAAGCTGCGTGTTGAGAGTGTGCATCTGCTCACCTAAGCCCTGGGTAGCCACCCGATGCTCCTGCAAGGCAGTATGGACTGCGTTCTGCTGGGTCGCGTTCAGGTTCAGCGTCTTTGTCAGGCGAGCCTCGGTGTCCGGTCCAGCGGGTCCACCGCCGGGGCGGCCAAAGTTCGCGCGGCCCTGGGCGAACATCAATCCAGTGGCAGCGATCGAAACCAAGAGGAACTTAATTTTCATAGTGTCGGGGTTTAACTCCTTCATCCCTCAAGACGAACTCGTCTCTCAGGCGGATTACAAACGCTCCGATAATTTGTGCAACGCGGGCTCCATTTCCTGCGTCGAACCCAAGACCTGGGCGAATAGATCGCCCACGCGCTCGAACCGGGCCTGGGCGTTGCGGATGGTGAACTGATCCGGCCGGAGCCGCGGCGTGACTTCGCGCCAGGCGAGGGGCGTGGCCACCGGGGCTCCGGGATAAGCCCTCACAACATAAGGAGCCGAAATTGTTTTGCCTCGGGCAATTTGCTGCCAGTCGAAATAAACTTTATTCTTGTCACGCTTAGAGACGGAGCGAGGGGTGGTGAACAGATCGGGGCGCTCGGCGGCGACCAGGTGGCAAAGAAGCTCGGCCAGCGAACGGACCTGTTCATAGCTATAGCGCGGGGCGAGCGGCACGAAGATATGCATGCCGTCGCCGCCAGTCGTTTTCGGATAACCCTCCAGCTCCACCAACTCCAGCTTGGCGCGGACCACCAGCGCCGCTTCGACGATCCTCTCGTAGCCGCAGTCACGGCTAAGGCCCGGGTCGAGGTCGATCAGCATGTAATCGGGGTGGTCCAACGAGCCGATACGGCTCATCCAGGGATTATGGTCGATACACCCGAGGTTGACCAGAAACAGGAGCGTGGCTCGGTCGTCGCCGATCACAGAGCGGTTTCCGTCCGCCTCCGCAGTGCGCAGCCACTTCGGGAAGCTCGGCGAGACCTCTTTCTGGAAGAAATAATCCTCCTCGATCCCATTGGGGTATCGCTTCAAGGAAAGCGGCCTATCTTTAAGATAGGGAAGAATTAATGGAGCGACAGCGTCGTAGTAATTGATCAGGTCGCGCTTGGCGATGCCGTCTTTCGGGTAATACAGCTTATTCAGGTTGGTGAACTTCAGGCGGTGACCGTCGATGGTGAGGATCTCTTCGTTCTTCGATGGGTCGAGCAACATCTTAAGCTCCTCTGGCTGATCGCGGGTACATTCATTAGGATCGATATCGGGGCGGAGGCCGACCCAAACGGGAGCGCGCAGCCTCCCGTCATCCGTCCAGTTGGAAAATCGAATTTCGCAGACAGTTTCCGGGCGGGTCCAGATGACGCCTTTCTTGGGCAGATCCTTTTCGGGTTCCAGGGGGCATTTGTCCGTGGCCAGAGGCTTCAGGATCGCGTGGATCGCGTCCATTTTGCGGCGGTCGAAGCCGGTGCCGACATTCCCGGCCCACTTCAGCTTGCCGTGGTCGTAAATGCCGAGAGCGAGGGCGCCGAAGGGCTCGCGTTCTCCCTTGATCATGCCGCAGAGGACGAACTCGTCGGTAGTGGCCAGTTTGAATTTCAGCCAGTCCGAGGTGCGGCGGGACTCGTAGAAGCTCGATCCCCGCTTGGCGACAATACCCTCCAGGCCCTGGGCTTTGGCGGCTTCCAGAAGCTCCGCACCGGAGTCTTGGAAATGCTCGGAATAGCGAATGATTTCATTTGGTTGTAGGATTTTCTTCAACAATTTTTTGCGTTCGATGAGAGGCTCCCCGCGCAGGTCGCGGCCGTCCAGATAGAGCAGGTCGAAGAGGAAAATCACCACTGGGACGCTGCGCGAAAGGGTTGCGATGGCGCTTTCGCCGGAGACCGTGATACGGCGCTGGAGCAGTTCGAAGCTGGGCAGGCCGCGTTCGTCCAAGGCGGCGATTTCGCCGTCGAGAATGGCCTCCTTTGCCTTGATGCGATGCGGGAGGATCGACAGCTCAGGGTATTGGCGCTCCATGGCGTTGCCATTGCGCGAAACTAGGCGCAGACGGCCGTCCTGGACGTAACAGATGGCGCGGACGCCGTCCCACTTAATCTCGTAGAGCCAGTCATCGCCTTTGGGCATCGGCTCCTTGCCGATCTGGGCGAGCATCGGGGAAACTTCGGGAAGCGGTGCGGGCTCTCCGGTTCGCAGAGAGCTTTTCAGGCCCTGGGCGATCTCCTCCTGGGACCGACCGGTGAGAGCGGAGTAGGCGTAATCCTCGGGATTCCAGCCGGGGTGGGCGCTTGCATCCTTCTTTTTGATGAGCAGCCATTCGTTACCTTTGCCGCGTTTGGTGCGGACGATGGCGAACTCGCCGTTGAGCTTTTCTCCTGTCAAACGAAACTTGAAATCACCGCGCGCAAGTTGCTGTTCAGCCGACGCTTCACCGAGCAGTTCGTAAGTCCCGCGATCCCACAGCATGACGCTGCCCGCGCCATAATTACCCTTGGGGATGACACCCTCGAAGCCTCCGTATTCGAGCGGATGATCCTCCACCATCATGGCGAGGCGCTTCACTGCCGGGTCAAGCGTGGGGCCCTTGGGCACAGCCCAGGATTTCAGCGCGCCGTCGACCTCCAGGCGGAAGTCGTAATGCAGATGCGTGGCGTGGTGGCGCTGAACGCAGAAGGTGGGCGAGCCGCGCCGTGGCCTTGGCGCCGAGGGCTCGGGTTCCGGGGTTTTATCGAAGGAGCGCTTCTCGCGATATTTTTGAATTGACAAAATCCCTCAAAAATGTTTGGGTTATAGTATTAGAGCGGTATCAACGCATGAGGTGAGCATATGGCGTCCACTGTCTGGAAGGGTCATCTGACATTCGGGCTGGTTTCCTTCCCTGTCAGATTGTACAGCGCGGCGAGGAGCGAGAGCATCAGCTTCAACCAGCTCCACAAAGCCGATGGCTCGCGAGTGAAACAGGTGCTGTATTGCGCCGCGGAGGATAAGCCGATCCCGCGCAGCGAAATCGTCAAGGGATACGAGTACGAAAAGGACCGCTACGTCGTGATCGAGGATGAGGATGTCAAGAAGGTGGCTCCGCAAACGGCCAAGGTGATGGAGATCCTGGAATTCGTGCCGGCGGATCAGGTGGACCCGATCTATCTGGAGACCTCTTATTTCATGGCTCCCGATGAGGCGGGCGAAAAGCCGTACGCGCTCTTGTTCGACGCGCTCAAGAAGGGCTCGCGCCTGGGCGTGGCCAAACTCGCGATGCACAACCGCGAGCACATCGTCATCCTGAGGCCGGGGAAAAACGGCGTGCTGATGCACACGATGTATTACTCGCATGAAATCCGCAAAGTGGATGAATTCCGGACGGATCTCAGCCTGGTGAAGGATAAGGAACTGGCGCTGGCGCAGAGCCTGATCGAGGCGCTGGCCGCGGATTTCGAGCCGGACAAGTACAAGGACAACTACCGCGAGAATCTGCTGCAGATGATCGAGGCGAAGAAGGCCGGAGCAGAAGTGGTCGCCACGCCGGAGCCCGCGCAGGCCAAGGTGGTGGACATCATGGAGGCTCTGAAGGCGAGCCTCGCGATGGCCAAGAAGCCGGCCGCGTCGGAGACGGCGGTGGTGGAGGAAGTGAAGCCGGCGAAGAAGAGAGCGAGAGGGTAGCTCCAATAATCGATCTCAAGTACAACCTGACGATTGAGGCGACCGAGGATCCGGCGTTCTTCAGCTTTTACTCCGCGGAATTGGTAGGCTTCACCGGAGTCGGACACTCGATTGAAGACTGTTTTTACCAAGCCAAATGGGGCATGGAGGAACACGTGAGCCTCCTCGAACAACAAGGATGGCCGGTGCCTATTCCGAATCCAAATCCGCGCGTGTTGATCGAGAATAGCGCTCCGGTAAGCGTTCCTTAACTCAGAGATCTGTTACGTAGTCGGCTCGCGATTCGCTACGTAGAAGGTTCACCTCAGCAACGCGCGGAGCCGTTGGACTTCGGGCGTGGACTGGATGGCTGGAAGCGAGGCCGGGCGCGGATCGAGAAGGAGCGATTTAAGAAAGAGCTTCGCGGCGGAGTCTCGCTGCTTCGCGATTTCTTCGAGATAGGCGAAATCGTAGCGGATCAGCTGCTCAATCGTGGGCACCTTTGCAGGGCCGATCGGATCAATGGCCTCCAGCGCGAGAAAATCCTCCGGAGGAATTCTCTGCATGCCGCAGCGCGCATCCCGCAACGCAAAGGGCCCGTGCATGGAAGTGCCAGCGTAAGTCGCGCTGCAATCAAAGCTGCCTAGGTCGATGTCCTCCCCGTACAAGCGGATATTCAACGACACGTTGATGCCCCTACCATCCACTGTTGTTACGCCGGTCTCTCTCCTGCTGAAACCGCCGACCCCAGTGCTCCAACCGGACGACACCGTCGAAAACACCTCCTTCCAGCGCGGCTGGGTGAGGTCGTACCAAATTTCACGCTCCTCATCGACGCCGCTGCCGCGAGTTCCCTGGGCCCATAACAGCAGGAATGGTACGGCCCCCGCTCGGCGCAGTTCGTGGCGGGGAGGGTGATTCCAGATGTACGCAAGCTGGATTCCCGCATAGTTCCATGCACCGCCGGCCCGCCCGAAGTAACGAAGATAGGCATCGAAGTTTGAGCCGCCATGGATCAGAAGGATGGTCTGATCCGGATCGACGACGCTGATCAGTTCCGCCTCGCACTCAGACGCAAGCGAGTTCTGCTTGCCGCAGACAGGCACATCGACGCCTAGGGATTTGAAAAACGGCCGCCAGTCGTGATCCCGGTGCGAGTCGATGAATCGCGCCAGATCGCAGGGATTCTTCGCGGCGCGGACAATCTCTTCACTCTGCGAAGGAGATGTAGCTTGCGCAAGCAGCAGAACGGCGACGGCCAGGCTCACCCAAATATTTTATCGCCCTTCGGAACCGGGAGTTTCCAAATGGATCACTTGCCCAGGTCTCACCTTCGCGATTACTGCCCGCATGTCCGAGAGTATCAGGGCGAAGTCTTCCAGCCGATTACTCTTGACGCGTGCAACGACGAAACCGATAGCAAACTGTCTTAGATCCTGCTCCCGTTCCATCTTCTGATCGATCGTGACGAAGACGTCAAAATTCTTTTCGGCAAAGCGCAGCAACGGGCCGTCCTTGCTGCTTCGCCATCCCGTTTCCGGAACTGTCTTCACCGCATGGCCCGCGAGCGCCAGTTTCAGCCTGGCACCGGCAAGCATTCGTCTTAGAGGACACGCACTCGAGCAGCCGCTCTTTCGCGAGTTCAATGAACTTCAATGCCTGAGCGCGGCTGACGGTTGGGAAATCCTCCAGGAATTCCTCAATGGTAGAGCCGCCCTCCCAGTGGTCGATCAAGGTTTGGATCGGCACCCGCGTTCCGCGGAAGCATGGCGCGCCGCTCATGCGCTCCGGGTCGACCCAAACTACTTCGTCAAGGGCGATTCGCTGTTCCTGCGTCATACCTCGATTCTAATTCAAGCCGTAGCAGGCCGCTCCGGCACTGGATCGCCATCCTCGATCAGGCCCTCAACTCAAATCGCATCGCGGATGTTCTGCTCGATCTCGGCGAGCGTTTTCCCGGTTGAAACGCAGCCGGGAAGGTCCGGAACGTAGGCGGAGTAGTTATTTGGTCTTTTTTCAATCACCGCAATAAATTTCATTTTAGCTCCCGTCGTTACGGCCGCCGATAAACACGGATGAACGCCGATTTGTGTTTATCTGTGTTCATCAGCGGCTAATTTCAACAACTCCTCCGCATAGAACGCCCCCGCCGGCGTCTCCTCGTGCTTAAAGAAGACGAACACGTCCCGGAGGCGGTGGACGCGAGCCGCGATCTCGGCTCGCTCCTCGGGTGAGTAATCGTCCTTGCGCAGGCGGACGTAGACGAAGCTCGCGGTGACCGCCTCCGGCACCTCGAATTTCTCTGACTCGGCGAGGCACAAGGCGACACCGTGCTTGGCGAGCAGGGCGTTCACCTCATCGGTTAACCAGGTCTTATTGCGAAATTCGAAGGCGATGCGGATGTCGCACGGCAGTTTGTCTAGAAACGCCGCGGGCAAGGGCGGGTCGGCCTAGGAATTCGGAGGCAACTGGAACAGCGCGGCGGTGGAGGAGGAAGTGAAGCCGGCGAAAAAGAGGGCGAGAGGGTAGGCTCGTTCTGCGATCTCAGCGTCTCTGCGTGAAATCTACTTCTGAAACCAGCTGAGCCCAGCCGGCAGCTCCGCCGACGCATAGTCAACATGGATCACGCGCCGATGAGAAGGCACGCTCGATGCTGAAGACGCATGGAGCAACAGAGGACGCATCAGGAGGACCCCGCCGGCGCGGACAGGGCAGCTAACGCTTCGCGCTATGGCCGTGATCTCGCCGATCTTTTCCACGCTCAAGCGTCCGATCGCGTGCGAGCCCGGAATCACCCGCACCACGCCGTTTTCTTCGTGACAGTCGTCCAGGTGGATGCGTACGGCGAGCATTTTTTCCAGAATGTCCACCGGGGGCTGCACGTGAACCACTCCGGCCTTGACGGACCACGGGCCGTAGCCGTCGAGATCCACTCTTTGCTGCACCGCTATCGACAGATCCTGGTGCCAGGGAACCTTCCAGTTCGCATCCGGAGTCTTGTCGAAGAGCGTCCCACGGACCGCTCTTGCGTCGGCTCCGAGAACGGGCTCGACGAGGTCCCGGATCGCCTGTGATTCGGCGAGGCGGGCGACGGCGCCCAAGGCAAGCAGATTGCGGATGCCTCCGCGGCCGTGTTCCAGGTGAGAGCCGGTCGCAGCGATCAGCGTCGCGATTGCGGCATCGGGCAGAACTTTTTCGGTTACCGCAAAGCCGTCCGCTGCGATTTGCCGTTGGTGCAACACGATTCGATTTTAGATCAAGCCGCCGTTACTTCCACTTCACCGATCTCGTGAAAAGGCTCAGGAACGGCGATGCCACATTCGCGCATCGCTTCCAAGTGAGCCTGGATCGCTTCGCGGATTAACTGCTCGGCCTCGCTTCGACTGGAGCCAACTGCAATACAACCGGGAAGATCGGGGACGAAAGCGCCCCAGGAGGTCGGACCCTTTTCATAAATGACCGAATAACGCACGTTCATTTCGACTCCAATCCAGAATCCTTCAAGATCGCTCTCAACGTGCCCGTCGGCACGTCCTCGCCGGGTTTTCCCGCCGCAGTTACTAGTCTGGGTTTCCCGGAGTTCTTGTAAATGCGGTGGCTTCCAGCCGTTCGAACGTGCTGCCACCTTCTGATTCTAACAGGCGTATAAGGTCTCGTACCTTCATCTCTCCGCCTTCAACAACTCCTCCGCATAGAACGCCCCCGCCGGCGTCTCCTCGTGCTTAAAGAAGACGAACACGTCCCGGCCGTCTGCGCGCAGGCGATGGACCCGAGCCCCGATCTCGGCTCGCTCCTCGCGCGAATAATCATCCTTGCGCAGGCGGACGTAGACGAAGTTCGCCGTGACCGCTTCCGGCACCTCGAATTTCTCCGATTCGGCGAGGCACAGCGCGACTCCGTGCTTGGCGAGCAGGCCGTTCACCTCATCCGTGAGCCAGGTTTTGTTGCGAAATTCGAAGGCGATGCGGATATCGCGCGGCAGCTTTTCCAGGAACGCCGCGAGCAAAGGCGGATCGGCCTTGAAATTCGGAGGCAACTGGAACAGCACCGGACCCAGGCGGCGCGTGGCCCGCAGCGGGTCGATGGCGCGGAAAAAGATTTCGGTAAATTCGGATTCGCGCAGGCGGTTGATGTGGGTGATGCGCTGGTGAGCCTTGCAGGCGAACAGGAACCCTTCGGGCGTGGCGCTCACCCAGTTTTCGAGCGTCGAGGCCTTGGGCAACTGCCGGAACGTGTAGTTGATCTCCACCGCGTTCAGCCGCGCGGCGTAGTGATTCAGGAAGTTTTTCGCGGCCAGTTTCTGCGGATAAAAGTCCGGTTTCCAGCTCGGGTAGGCGAAGCCCGAGGTCCCTGCGTAGAGGAGGCTCATACGAGCCACTGTACACTGAAAGGATCGTGCCGGAAATAATCAAGAAGCCGAAAAAGAGCCAGTCCGAGCGTCTACGCGAGCTCTGGCCGGACATCCGCGAAATGGTGATGCCACGGCGATCCCTGCTGGGCTTCGGGTTCCTGCTGATGGTGGTCAACCGTTTAGCCGGACTGGTGCTGCCCGTTTCGACGAAATACCTTGTCGACAACGTGGTGACCAAACACCAGACCCAGATGCTCACGCCAATCGTCCTGGGCGTGCTCGCCGCGACGCTGATCCAGGGAATCACGTCGTTCTCCCTGACGCAACTGCTCTCGAAAGCCGCACAACGGCTCATCGCGGAGCTGCGGCGCAAAGTGCAGCAGCACATCGGACGCCTTTCAGTGAGCTACTACGACGCCAACAAGAGCGGTGCTCTGGTATCCCGCATCATGAGCGATGTGGAGGGCGTGCGCAACCTGATTGGCACGGGCTTGGTGGATTTTGTCGGCGGATTGATGACGGCGGTCATCGCGCTGGTAGTGCTGATGACGATCAGCGCGCTGATGACGGGCCTGACGCTGGCATTTATCATCGCCTTCGCACTGGCGCTGTCGCAGGCGTTCGGCAAGATCCGGCCTATTTTTCGTGAGCGAGGCAAGATCAACGCCGAAGTGACTGGCCGCCTCACCGAATCGCTGGGCGGCGTGCGCGTCATCAAGGGCTATCACGCCGAGGAACGCGAAGCGAAGGTGTTTGCGGGTGGCGTGCAACGGCTGCTGGACAACGTGATCAAGTCGCTGACGGCGATGTCCCTGATGGGGCTTTCGGCCACCGTGCTGATGGGCATCGTCGGCGCGGTGGTGATGTACATCGGCGCGAAGGAGATCGGCGCGGGCACGCTCACCCTGGGCCAGTTCATGGAGTTCACCGCGCTGCTGGCGTTCCTGATCGCGCCGGTGGTGCAGATCGTCAGCATCGGGACGCAGTTGACCGAGGCGTTTGCAGGACTGGAACGCACGCGCGAGGTGCTGCGCGAGCGGCCGGAAGATCTGGACCCGAAGCGCACCGTAGCACTGGGGACCATCAGCGGGCTTATAGAATTTGAGCACGTCAGCTTCTCTTATGAAAAAGACAAGCAGGTGCTGTTCGACGTGAGCTTCCGCTCCGAGCCGGGAACGGTGACGGCGCTGGTGGGCTCGTCGGGCTCGGGCAAGTCGACGATCATTTCACTGGTGGCCGCGTTTCACGTTCCCTCCGAAGGCCGCGTGACGGTGGACGGCGTGGATCTTTCCACCGTGCGTCTGGACACGTATCGCACGCAACTGGGCGTTGTTCTGCAGGACACCTTCCTGTTCGACGGCTCCATCGAGGAAAATATTGCGTTTGCGCGGCCCGACGCGACCAAGGAACAGATCATGAACGCGTGCCGCATCGCGCGCGTGGACGAGTTCGCCGAGAATTTCGAGCAGAAGTACGACACCATCGTCGGGGAGCGCGGCGTGAAACTGTCAGGAGGCCAGCGCCAGCGGGTCTCGATCGCTCGCGCAATCCTGGCCGATCCGCGCATCCTGATTCTGGACGAAGCGACGTCGAGCCTCGATTCCGAGTCTGAGGCGCTGATTCAGGAGGGCTTGAAGTACCTCATGAAAGGCCGAACGACATTTGTGATTGCGCACCGCCTGTCGACGATCCGCCGCGCCGAGCAGATTCTGGTGGTCGAATCCGGGCGAATTGTCGAGCGAGGCACGCACGAGACGCTATTCGAGCAGCACGGCCGCTATTGGGATCTGTACACGCGCCAGCACGGCCTGGAGTCGAATCTGTTCCTGGCGCCGGGCGAGGGCGACGTGGTGGAAGACAGGGGTCCGAGCAAGGAAGCCAAGGAAGCAGGTATCGCGGACGCGATGCGGCTGCTCAGGTAGCAGTAACTCTAAAATCCGATACCAACTAAGAATGCAACCTGGTTGCGATTGGAGTCAACCACGGTGTCGAAATTCTTCAACGCGTAGCCTGTATAGCGAATTTCCGGCGTTATGTGGAGCACCAGCGCGTGAATAGCCACTCCCGCACCGAGCGCGATGCCGAAGTTTGTGTTGTGATTCTGGCTGACAACCAGGCTCTGGATGTCCGACAGGTGGCTGAAACTCACGCCCCCGTCGATAAAGGGCCGCACCGGGCCGTTCAGCAGGTGATATTTCAGCAGAATCGGAAATTCCCAACTCGAGGCTGAGGTGGACGTGGTTTGCGATCTGAACGTGTAGCCCCGATGCAATGCGTCGACTTCGAGAGCAAATTTCGCCGGCAAACGCACTTCGCCATAAAACCCGATTTCGTAATCGCTGGCGCTTGCGGGAGGATAGGACAGGTTTTGCGCCGTCGTAATAGCATCCGTCAAAGGCACTCCGATCTTGAGTCCACCTGTGACGGGCTGCGCCGCGGCGCCAATGGCTAAAACAAAAAGGCAAAGAAATGTTTGAAACAGCCTCATGCTTTCAGGATACTTCAGAGCAGGTGAAACGTTACACTCACCTGCGCCGGCGCGGCCACCGGACGCCCGTTCGCCAGGGCAGGCTTGAAGATCCATTTCTCGACGGCAGCCATCGCCTTTTCATCGAGCCCCAGGCCGAGGCTCCGCAGCACCCGGATGTTCGACACGCGGCCGTTGGCGTCGATCTGGATTGACAGCAGCACCGTGCCCTGATACCGCGCCTTTCGGGCGTCCTCTGAGTATTCGGGCTCCTCGGAGTGAATCAATTTCGGCTCCTGCGTGATGCCGAGCAACTTATACGAAATCGGCCCGGAGTGGTTTCCCTGCCCCGGACCGGCGCTGTTTCCAATACCTGGGCCAAGGCCGCTGCCGATGCCAAGGGGTCCGCCTGGCCCTCCGGAGGGCGGGCCGATCTGTCCCAGGGGATCGCCGATCTGCGGCGCGGAGATATTGATCTCCGGCGCTTCGAGCATCGCCTGCGCCACTGGCAGTTGAGGATGCTCGATGCGCACAGCCATGGGAGGCACGAAGATTCTCGTCACCGCGCGCGGCGGAGCCTGGCCTCGTGAAGCAGGCAAAGGATTGCGTTGCCCTCCCCCGCCCTCATGCGCCCTGGGCCTTGGGGCGAGCATTACGAAGTGATCGGGGCGATGTTTTGCCGCTTCTCGCGCCGGTGGAATCGATGCAAGCAGCAAAAGTAAACAAATACCGCCTACATGGATCGCCAGCGAAACAGCAAGAGGCGATTTTCGCATGCCGATTTCATCTGCACGTCGCCTGCCGCCTCTATGATAAAGAAAATACGGCGAGCGCGCGCATCATCCTCATCACATCCGCGCCACAGGTGTGCCGTTATTTCTGCGTTCGGGCCGCCGCTGTGGCCAGTTCGTCGCAGCGATTATTGTCGTCGTGATCGGCGTGGCCCTTGGTCCAGGTCCAATGCATTTTGTGCTTCGAGACTAACTCGTCGAGCGCCATCCAAAGATCCTGATTCACCACCGGCTTCTTGGCCGACGTTTTCCATCCGTTACGTTTCCAGCCCTTGATCCAGGTGCTGATGCCGTTCTTCAGATACTCGGAATCGGTGACAACCTCCACTTCGCACGGCTCGCGCAGGGCGCGCAGACCCTCGATGGCGGCGGTGATTTCCATGCGATTGTTGGTGGTGTGCGGCTCGGATCCGGACATTTCTTTTTTCTTGTCGCCGAAGCGGAGGATACAAGCCCATCCCCCCGGCCCCGGGTTGCCGAGGCAGGCACCATCGGTAATTAATTGCACTCTTTTCATCTCTTCTATGATAGGGATAGTGCCCGAGCTCGAACAGAAACCAGGCGCGGACGGCCGTCAGCCCCTGGTGCTGATCCCGGTCACGGCGGAGGATGAAGCCCGCCGTAAAGTCCGTGTTCGATGGACGATCATCGCCGGTATTATCGCGGCTCTGTCCCTGACAGGCTTCCTGTACAAACGCTACACCGATCCGTTGAACGCAAAAGAATCCTTCGACGCCGGCACGCGATTGTACAAGATCGCCCGCTACAATCAGGCGATTCTTTCCTTCGACCGCGCGATCGCCCTGCAGCCCAATATGGCCGAGGCGTACCTGATGAGGGGAAAATCCTTCGTAGGCGACGCGAAGCCGGAGCGTTCCCTGGCCGATTTCTCAAGAGTGATTGAGCTTCGCCCTGGAGATCCTGCCGGATGGGTCGCGCGCGGCTTGGCATTCCTGGAACTGAACAAGTTCGCAGAAGCGATCTCGGACGCATCTCAGGCGATCGCCGTCAGCCCGCGGGAGGCGATCGCCTTCAATTTGCGCGGCACGGCCATGCGCAAGAGCGGCGATGCGAAAAAGGCTCTGGAAGACTTCAATCGCGCCGTGGAACTGGAGCCGAACGCCGACAATTACTACCAGCGCGGCGCAACCTATCAATTGTTGGGGGAGCATCGCCTGGCCATCGCCGACTTCGACAAGGTGATCGAAATCATCCCCGACCTCGGCAATGCGTTCTATGCTCGCGCGGCATCCAAGCGGGCGCTCGGCGATCGCAAGGGGGCGGACGCCGACCACCGCCAGGGCCGCGTTCTAGACAGCCACTAAGAGTTCGCGCTCGAAAAACGCGTCCACCATGCCCAGGATCTGGGGCGCTTCGGTGGCTTTGTAAATCTCCACGCGCAGATGGGATCCGTTGCGCACGCCGTGCGTGAAATACGTGGCGAACTGCTTCATCTTGCCTACGGCGTCGGGCGAATCATGATCCACCAGCATGGCGTAATACCGGCGCATGATCTCGTAGCGGTCCCGCTCGGAGGGCGTGAAGTACGCGCCCGTGCGCACATATTCGTCGATCTGGCGGAAAATCCAGGGATTGGACGAGGCCGCGCGGCCCACCATCACCGCGTCGCAGCCGGTTTCCTTCACCATGCGCACAGCGTCTTCCGGCGTCGTAATATCGCCGTTGCCGATCACGGGAATCTTGACGGCAGCCTTCACTTCGCCGATGCGGGTCCAGTCGGCCTTGCCGGCGTAGCCCTGCTCGCGCGTGCGCGGGTGCAGGGCGATGGCCTGCAGGCCGCAATCCTCGGCCAATTTCGCCATGTGGACAGATACCAATTCACGGTCGTTCCAGCCCGCGCGGAATTTCATGGTCAGCGGAATCGTGATCGCGCCGCGAACGGCTTTCAGCAGGCGCTCGACCAGTGGCAGATCGCGGAGCAAGCCGGATCCTCCGTTGCACGTCACCACCTTCTTCACCGGGCAGCCGAAGTTGATGTCGACGACGTCGAAGCCGCGGTCCTGGCAGTGGCGCGCGGCGTCGGCCATGATCTGCGGATCCGCTCCGAAGAGTTGAGCGGAGATCGGATGCTCGTCGGGATCGAAATAGAGATAGCGGAAGGTGCGTCCCGGACGAGCCTTTCCCTTGGAAATCGCCACCACGCCGTGGGAACTGGTGAACTCGGTCATGATCAGCCCGCAGCCGCCCTGGGCGCGAATCAGCCGCCGGAAGACAGTATCGGTGACGCCCGCCATGGGGGCGAGCACCGTCGCCGGGGCGATCGGCACAGGACCGATTTGGAAGTTTCTCGGAAACACCTATTTTAAGTGTAACGTGAGGGCCTCACGGCCCCAAATGAGACGCCGGGGTTTATTGGCGCTTCAGCAAGCGGACCGAGTTGTTGCCCGAATCCGTGAAATACACGTTGCCGGAAGGCGTTACTGCCACAGTCTTCGGATTATTCATCTCCGCGAATGTCGCGATGCCGCCGTCGCCCGTGTAGCCCTGGACGCCGTTGCCCGCGATGGTCGAGACAAGACCGTTCGGCGGGAACAGGCGGACGGCGTTGTTGCCGCTATCGGCCACGTACACGTTGCCCTGCGCGTCCACAGCGATGCCGGTCAGCTGGCTGAACTCCGCAAAGGATGCGAGGCCGCCGTCGCCGGTATAGCCGAGCGTCCCGTTACCCGCGATGGTATTGATCGTTCCCTTCGAGATCTCCCGCACCGCGCCGTTGTTGGAATCGGCCACGAAGATATTGCCGAAAATGTCCACTGCGATGCCGACCGGATTGTAGAACACGGCCGATGCTGCGGGGCCGCCATCGCCCGCATACCCGACGGTGCCGTTGCCAGCGATCGTACTGATTACGCCGGTTGAAGCGTTCACCTCACGAATCCAGCCAAAAAAATCGGCGATATAGAGATTACCCGCGGAATCGAGCGCCAGGGCGAACGGGGCCATCAGCTTCGCCGAGGTTGCCGGGCCGCCGTCGCCCGAAAATCCCTGCTTGCCGCCCGTGCCGGCGACGGTGGAGATTACTCCCGACGGAGTCACTTTGCGCACCACAGAGTTGTTCGAATCGGCGATGTACAGGTTGCCCGCAGCATCCACGGCGAGGCCGGCAGGCTGGCTCAGCTGCGCGCTGGTGGCCGCGCCTCCATCGCCCCCGAAGCCCGAATTTCCGTTGCCCGCGTAAGTAGAAATCGTGCCGTTCGACGAGACCATCCGCACGCGATTGTTCAGAAAGTCAGAAATATAAACATTACCCGCGTTATCGACCACGACGCCGGCGGGACCGCTCAACTGCGCCGAAGTCGCGGAGCCCCAGTCGCCGCCGAAGTTGCCCTGGCCGTTTCCGGCGATGGTGGAGATGTTCCCGCCCGAGATCTTGCGGATGCGGTTGTTCCAGCGGTCCGCCAGATACACGTTGCCCGAGCCGTCGACGCAGATGCCGCGTGGAGCGGAAAGCTGCGCACTCAGCGCCGGCCCGCCGTCGCCCGCGAATCCGTAGCCGCTGTTGCCGGCGAACGTGGTGATTACACCCTTCGTCACCTTCCGAATCCGATTGTCGGCATAGGTTGCGATGTAAAGGTTGCCCGAGGAATCGATGGCGACGCCCGCCGGACCGGCCAGGTAGGCCGATGTGGCCGGACCCCCATCGCCCGAGTAGCCGAAGTGCAACGTCGGCACGTTGGAGACAATGGCTGTCGCTCCCGCCACTGTGGTAATGATGCCGCTGGAGGCGGTGATCATCCGGACATTCGCGTTGTTGGTGTCGGCGATGTAGACGTTGTTATTCGAATCGACGGCCACATCCAAAGGCCCGTAGAGATTCGCCGCGACGGCAGCTCCTGTATCGCCGGAAAAGCCCGGCGCCGTCGGTCCCAGCCCGGCGATCGTATTGATGATCCCGTTGGTGTTGACCTCGCGGATCGTGTTGTTCGCCGAATCGGCGATATACAGGTTGCCCGCGGCATCCACCGCGATTCCGACCGGCAGGTTAAGCTGTGCACCCACGGCCGCTCCCCCATCGCCGGTCCATCCAGAGGTCGGCTCCCCGTAGAGGACATTGCCCGCGTACACGTTGATATTGCCGTCGGGAGTGATGATGCGGATCAAACTATTGCCCGTATCGGCGACAAAGATGTTTCCCTTGAAATCCACCGCGACGCCGTTGGGGTTATTGAACTGCGCCTGCGTGGCAGGGCCGCCGTCACCCGCATAGCCAACCCGGCCGGTTCCCGCCAGCAGCGTGATCGTTCCGCTGCCAGACATCATAAACACGGCGTTCGACGCGGTGAAATAGACGTTACCCTTCGCGTCCACCGTAACCCGCTGCGGCTGGGTGAGCGGCGTCGAGAGCGCGGCCGATGGCGTCGGCGGCAGTGATCCACCGGCAATGGTCGAAATCAGGTACTGCGGCTGGGCGGCGGCCAGGCCGGCGAAGATGATTCCAAAAGCGAACGTCAGTCTAAAAGACAAAACTCTCTCCCACTCCAAAAACAACGCAACTACGATAGACGCGAGACACTTCTATTCTGGTACATTCGGAGTGCTCCGCGCCAGTCTGTATATTTTGGGAGACAGTGTGACTTGGAGTGTTCCTCACGGGCCTGCAGGCCCCAAAGCGGACGCATGGGGCTGTTCATTTTGGTACCCCCCGTTTCAAGCCCCATGCTTCAGCTTGGGGCTAGGAGCACTTATCGCACCGCGCCGAGGTTTTCGAGCGGCCAGTAGACAAACACAGCCTTGCCGTAGATATACTGCCTCGGTACCCAGCCCCAACTCCGGCTATCGTTCGAGGAGCTCCGGTGGTCGCCCAGCACGAAATACTGGTCCGCAGGAACAATGCGGCGGGGCATGGGAACGCGATCGCGATAATCGTCCGGAACGTAAGGCTCCGAGAGGGACTTCCCGTTCACAATGACCGTCCCATCAACGATTTCCACCGCATCGCCAGGGGTGCCGATCACGCGCTTGATGTAGGACTTGCTGGGATCGCCGGGGTAAAGGAACACGACGGTATCGCCGCGGCCGATGTCGGAGATGCCGAAGCGGTAGACGAACTTGTTGATAAAGATGCGCTCGTCGTTCTGCAAAGAAGGCATCATGCTGGTGCCTTCGACTTTCACCGGCTGATAGAGGAACAGGATGACAACGATGGCAATCAGCACGCTTAGGAACAGGTCCCGCAGCCAGGTGAGTGCGGCGGCGGCCGAATGCGTATGCTCCTCAGGAGGTTCCGGCGCGACTGTCTTCTCGTCCATACCTTACGAAAGTATAGACGAGGAAACGTCCGATTGGTTGCAGGGCTATAATTGGAAAATGTTCCAGATCACTCGCAGCGCCCCAGTCTACGATGTTGTCGTCATCGGGTCCGGTGCGGGAGGCGGCACGGTGACCAAGGTCCTGGCGGATCTTGGGATTAACGTGGCGCTTCTCGAAGCCGGCCCCGGTTTGAACCCAGAGAAGGACTTCAAGATGCTCGAGTGGCCTTACCAGGTCCCTCACCGTGGCGCCGGGGAGGGCGGTGCGAGCTACTTCGGAAAGGGCCGCGCATTCGGATTTTTCTCCGCACACGCCGGAGGCTGGCAACTGGAGGGCGAGCCGTACACGGTCGCCGAAGGGTCGAAATTCAACTGGTTCCGGTCCCGCATCGTCGGCGGCCGGACCAACCACTATGGGCGCATCTCGCTACGCTACGCCGATTACGACCTGAAGCCGTACTCGCGCGACGGCATCGGAACGGACTGGCCCATCTCGTACGAAGACATCGCCCCGTATTACGACAAAGCCGAGGCGTTCATCGGTGTCACGGGCTCCAAGGAAGGAATCCGCAGCGCTCCGGATGGAGTTTTCCAAAAATGCCCACCGCCCCGCGTTCACGAGGTGCTTATCAAGAAAGCTTCCGACAAGCTGGGCATACCATGCATCCCGAACCGCCTGGCGGTAATCACACAGCCGACGAACGGGCGTCCGGCCTGCCATTATTGCGGCCAGTGCGGGCGCGGCTGCATCCCTTCGTCGAATTATTCTTCCAGCCAGGTGCAGGTATTTCCGGCGATGAAGACCGGAAAAGTCACGCTGATCACCGAAGCAATGGCCCGCGAGCTGATCACCAACGATGAGGGCCGCATCACCGCCGTTTCCTACATCGACAAAAAGACGCGCACGGAGAAACAGATCAAGTGCCGCACCGTGGTACTGGCCGCGAGCTGCTGCGAGTCCACGCGGCTGATGCTCAACTCCAAGGGCAAGGGACACGAGAACGGCATCGGCAATTCCTCCGGGATGGTGGGCCGGTACTTGACCGACAACACCGGATTCAGCCTGGGCGCGAAAATTCCCGCGCTGGTCGGCATGCCTCGCCACAACGACGACGGCATGGGCGGCGCGCATCTCTACATGCCTTGGTGGCTTTGGGACAAGAAAACCGACTTCCCGCGCGGGTATCACATCGAGATCGGCGGCGGGTACAACATGCCCGGTATCGGGAGCTTCGCCGGCGTCTGCGCGCAGCATGAGGGCTACGGCGACTCGCTCAAGAAAGCGATCTACGACGACTACGGCACTCACGTCGGCTTCGCCGGCCGCGGCGAGATGATCCCCAACAAGGACACCTACTGCGAGATCGATCCGAACGTGGTCGACAAGTACGGCATCCCGGTGCTGCGCTTCCACTTCAAATGGACCGACGCCGAATACAAGCAAGTGGAGCACATGGAAAAGACCTTCGCGGACCTGATTGAGGCCATGGGAGGTACAGTCGTGAAGCGCAATCGTCCGGTGGAGGAAAAAATCTCGACCGGCGGCGACATTATCCATGAAGTCGGCTCCATCCGCATGGGTAACGATCCGAAGGAAGCGCCGCTGAACAAATATTGCCAGTCCAATGATGTGAAAAACCTGTTCGTGGCCGACGCCGCGCCCTTTGTCAGCAATCCGGACAAGAATCCGACGCTGACCATCGTGGCTTTGGCGTGGCGCACGGCGGAATATCTGGCGGAAGAAATGCGAAAGGGGAACGTGTAGTCATGGAGATTTCAAGACGCGAAGTTCTGGCGAAAATTTCCGCCGCGGCGATGGTTGGCCAAGTGAGTTTGGAGGCCGCACAGCACGTTCATGAGGAGGCGAAAGCGGCGGCGACGTCCACCGGCGGCGTCTACAAGCCGAAGGCCTTGACGCAACATGAGTTCGACACGCTGAAAACGCTCTGCGAAATCATCGTGCCCGGCGCGTCGAAAGGCGGCGCGGCCGAATTCATCGATCTATTATCGAGCCAAAATCCCGATATGTCAGCAATTTACACGGGCGGCATCGGTTGGCTGGACGAGGTGATAAAGCACCGCTATCAGGCCGATTTCATGGCCGCGAAAGCCGAGCAGCGGACCGAACTGCTCGACTTGATCGCCTACCGGAAAAATCGCACGCCGGAACTGGCCCCGGGCATCCGATTTTTCGACTGGGCTCGCCGCATGACAGTGGACGCGTATTACACAAGCCCGGCCGGCATCAAGGAGGTCGGCTACCTGGGGAATCGCGCCATCCGGGAGTTCAAGATACCGCAGGAGGCCATCGATTACGCGGTGAAGCGCAGCCCCTTCGCCTGACCTGCGCCTAAGGGTTTTGACAGAACCCGACGATAAATGAGAGACTTAAGGCGTAAGGTCCCCCGAGATGAAACTCTTGGCAGTGGGGCTGGTGGCTGCATCGCTCGGGCTTGCCCAGTCTCCGAAAGTTTCGGATTGCTTCAAGGTCCATTCGATGGTCCGGGCCGATGAAGCGCATTACTGGGCCACCTGGACCAACGCCTGCCATTACACCATCGATTCGGTCTACGTGATGGTGAGCTTTGCCGATCACGCCGCGCGAGAAGTCGCCACCGGAGTCTGGAGCCTGCATTTCATCGAGCCCGGCGCACACCGGACCATGCGTTTCGACGCTCCCGGCAAGCTTTCCGACTTCGCGTCGGTCAGGACGCATCGCATTACTTCGGATTTGAGCGAGGCGTTCGGACGGGATCCGGTGCATGAAGCCCAGGTGGAATTGGCCGCGCGCAACGCGGGCACACCGAGGATCGTCGGCGACGCAGGCGAGCGAGCGCTCATGGTTCAACCGGCCCCGAAAACCGTCCCGGCAGTTCCAGGCATGAGGCCGTCCGTCATCGGCGATAGCGGCGAAATGGCCTTCCGCACCGACTTCCCCGACCCTTGGCGAGCCGTCCTCACCGCGCAGGAAGCAGCAGTCTCGCCGGCTCCGCGCGGATCGTTTGTAAGAATTGTCTTGGACGACAAGCGGTAGGCGCCGTTCCTGCCTTGGCCTGAGGTGCTATTATCGAGCCGTGGACGTCTCCGTGGTCAACCCCGCAATCTGGAAGCGTACGCTTGAGCTTTTTGGCGACGAAAAGAAGGCTGCCCGCTGGCTTGCGACCCCCCTTGCCGAGTTTGGCGGTCGGACACCCGAGGAAGTCCTGGCGGACGATCCAAAGGCGGACGCCGTCTCCGCCCTTCTTGATCGCATCGAGTACGGCGTGTTCAGCTGACGGATGAGGGCGTTCCGACTTTGCTCCTCGCATCGAGATCCGAAGGATGCAGCGGGCGCGTTCAAATCGGGCGGAAGGTGGAATAGTCCGGGCAACGCCGTTCGTTTACTTGGCTTCGGCTCAGGCTTCTAATGCGGGAAAGTAAATGGGGCGGCTGATGGGATTTGAACCCATGACATCCAGAACCACAATCTGGCGCTACTACCAGCTGAGCTACAGCCGCCGTGTGCTTTCAGTTTATCACTTCAGGCCGGCCTTCTTCCATAATTCGTGCACGCGCGTCCGCACGTCGCCCGGCATCCGGATCACGTCCGGCCAGCGCCGCGTGAACCCTTCCTCCGGCCATTTCTTCGTCGCGTCGACGCCCATCTTTGAACCGTAATTCACCAGGCGGCTCGCGTGATCCAGCGAATCGACCGGTCCCATCACAAACTGGACATCCCGCTCCGGGTCGATATTGTTCAGCGCCTTCCACGCCACCTCGCTCACGTTCTGCACGTCCACGTCCTCATCCACCACCACAATCACCTTGGAAAACATTGCCTGACCCGTACCCCAGATGGCGTGCATCACCTTGCGCGCATGGCCCGGATACGACTTGCGGATCGAAACGAGAATCAGGTTGTGAAAAATGCCCTCGGCCGGCATGCAGATGTCGCGCACCTCCGGCAGTTGCAGGCGCATCAGAGGCAGGAAGATGCGCTCGATCGCCTTGCCCATGTAAAAATCCTCCATGGGCGGAGGCCCGACAATGGTGGTCGCGTAAACGGGACTCTTGCGATGCGTCATGCAGGTGACGTGAAACACCGGGTAATCGTCGTCCAGCGAATAAAAGCCGGTATGATCGCCAAATGGCCCTTCGCGGCGCAGCTCGCCTAGCTCCACGTAGCCTTCGAGGACGAATTCCGACTGCGCGGGGACCTCGATGTCCACCGTTTCACACTTCACCATCTCCACCGGCTTTGAGCGCAGGAACCCGGCGATCATCATTTCGTCAATATCGGGCGGCAGGGGCAGAATCGCCGAATACATCGTGGCCGGATCCGCGCCGATCGCCACGGCGACCTCCATACGCTTCACCTGTCCGGCCGCGCTAAGGCGCCGATAGTGCTCCGCTCCCTGCTTATGCGTCTGCCAGTGCATCCCCGTGGTGCGGGCGTCGTACACCTGCATCCGGTAGCAGCCGCAGTTGCGCTTGCCCGTATCCGGATTCTTCGAAAACACCATCGGCAGGGTGATGTAGCGGCCTCCGTCGCCCGGCCAGCATTTCAGCACCGGAATTTCGTCGAGCGACAGATCGTCACGCCGCACCACTTCCTTGCACGGGCCATTCGACACGATCTTCGGAAAAAACGCGCCAATCTCGCCGAGCTTCGGTAGCATTTTCAATTTGCCGATCAGCCCTTCTGGCATCTGCATCTGCAAGAACTCCGAGATGCGCCCGGCCACTTCGTCCACCGAATCCACTTCCAGCGCGATCTGCATCCGCTTCATGCTGGCGAAGGCATTGATCAGCACGGGAATGGCGAATCCCTTCGGCTTTTCAAACAGCAGCGCCGGGCCGCCCGACTTCACGCTGCGGTCGGCGAATTCGGTAATCTCAAGCTCAGTGGAGACCTCGAACGGAATGCGCTTCAGCTCGCCTTGCTTGTCGAGCGCCTTGATGAAGTCTCTCAGGTCGGTGTACGCCATAATTTAACTATGACAAACGAGGGGCCCCTTCAAGTAACGGCGAGGACAGCATTTATTTCCGGAGCCAGCCGCGGCATCGGGCTGGCCTGTGCGCGAGCCTTGGCGGAAACGGGCGTTCATGTGGTGCTCGCTGCCCGCGACGCCGCGAAACTGGAACAGGCATCGAGCGCAATCCCGAACTCCCGCTGGGTGACGCTCGACCTTGCGTCCGCCGATTCCATCAAGGAAGCATTCGCCAAGGCCGGAAAAGTGGACATTCTGGTGAACAACGCCGCCGTGACGCGCGACAACCTGGCGCTGCGCATGAAAAAAGACGATTGGGATGCGGTGATCAACACGAATCTCACGGGAGCGTTTCTGGCGACGCAACAGGTTCTACACGGTATGATGAAAGCCCGCTGGGGACGCATCATAAATATTTCGTCGGTGGTGGGCGAAGCGGGCAATCCGGGCCAGGCGAACTACGTCGCGTCGAAGGCAGGGCTCATCGGATTGACCAAATCTCTCGCGCAAGAGATGGCCAGCCGGAACATTACGGTCAACGCTGTGGCGCCAGGATTCATCGATACGGACATGACGGCCGCGCTACCGCAGGAACTGAAGGACAACATGCTCGCCCACATCCCCCTGAAGCGGTTCGGAAGACCGGAAGACGTCGCCGCCGCGGTGCGATTCCTGGCCAGCGAAGAAGCTGGATACATCACCGGGGCCGTGCTGAACGTCAACGGCGGAATGTACATGTAGATCCATGGAGGTCCGCACCCAGCCGCAGTTGACCGCTGAAGAGATTCGGGCAGAGCTTGGCCAGGTCATGGCCTGGCTAACCGATTGGGGTTTCGCGAGTGTCGAAGTGGTTTATGGCTTTGGCTGCGAAGAATCCGATTGTCAGTGGAAAGCGGTCTCCGTCGCCACGGGCGACCTTGCGACTTATCTCGATCGCGCCGAGCGAACTGGGTTCTTTAAGTACGGGAACGCCGACGTATGGATCGGCGCCGGCGCTGCGAGGTTCCGCCTCTGCCATGAAGCAGACATCCACTTCGCGTCCCCGCATCACGAGTCTGTCGAGACCTTCAAGAGTCAGTGGCTCGCGAACGGCTGGACCGTCTATCAGGGGACTGGCGAGCCAGGATGCGAATGGACGAAATTTCCGTAGCTCCGAATCGCGCGTTCCACTTCTCCTAAGACGTCCGGGGCGTCGCCGCGAAGCACTGTGCCCTCCGGCCGCCAGCGCGCGAAAAATCGTTCGCTCACATAGCCTTTGAAAATGCTGATGAGAGGCACACCGCACGCCGACGCGACGTGCTGTCCGGCCGAATCGTAGCCGACATAAAGCTTCGCGCGTGCGATCTGCGCGGCGAATGGCGCGAAGGCTCCGTCGTGCATACGCATCCCGGGCAGGATGGCTTGTTCGACTCGCGCGTGTTCTTCGGCGCTGCCGCCCTTGTCCACTAAGACGCTTGCGCCGGTGTCGCCCAGCGCACGAAGCAGTTCGCGCTCGAAATCTCCGCCGATTCTCTTCGATTCGTTTTCGCCGACGCCGAGGCTAACCGTAATATCGGCGGGCGGGTCGCTCGACGGGAGCGGCGCGACGTACGCGCGAGCGTCTTCTACGCCGAAAACCTCCCGCGCCCACCGTGATGCAAGCGCGGGCAGCCTCTCCTCGCCATCGCCGCCATAGGCGCGGCTGTTGAAAAAGAAATAACGTGATTCGTCGCAAACCGAAATCAATCCGAGCTGCGTGAGACGCGAATCGGGATCGATGACGATGCCATCGTGAAAATGCAGGCTTGCCGAGGCGCGCAGCCGGTCGACCAACGCTCCGGATCTTGCATACGGGACCGCCTGATGCCGTATGCGCACATCCGCCTCGAACATCTCGTACGATTTTCGCGGTCCGACGAAGACGATCTCGGCCTCTGGAAATCGTTTCTTCGCTGCGTCGAGCATCACGCTGGTCACTGCGACGTCCGCGCCTAGAGTAATTCTAGAAAGTACGTATACACGGTTCACCGAAGCGGGAGCAGTCGCGGAGCCGGCAACGCGCAGGCGCGGAACCAGATCCGGGCACGCCCGCGCGATCACTTCGCGAAACAGATTTTCATACGTCACGCACAGCGAAGGCTCGAACAAATCGCCCAGTCGCTCGACCACGATCGACAGCAGCGCGCGGCCGTCGTCTTCGGCCATCGCGCGGTTCAGCAGATCCGAAGGCCACGCTTCCCCGCGGAGGCAATATGCGAGCAGCTCGTGGCTAGAGATACTTCCCAACCAGCAGCTCCAGCTTCTTGCGCGTCGCGTCGGGAACCGCTTTGCGGTCGGTGATCAGCGCGTGCGCCAGCGCCGACCCGCACTTACATTCGCGAGCCTCCGGCATCGCCCGCACGGCCTCCGCGACCACCTTCGCGGCGTTTTCCGCGTTCTTCGTCAGATTGGCGATGATGTCGGTCACCGTCACCGCATCATGTTCCGGATGCCAGCAATCGTAATCGGTCACCATCGCGACGGTCACGTAGCAAATCTCCGCTTCCCGCGCGAGCTTCGCTTCCTGAAGATTCGTCATGCCGATCACGTCCATGCCCCAGCTGCGGTATAGATTCGATTCCGCGAGGGTGGAAAACGCCGGTCCTTCCATGCACAGATACGTCCCGCCCAACTTCGCCGTTACATTGGCTTTCTGCGCCGCCGCATAGGCAACGCGCGCCAGCTGCGGACAGATCGGCTGCGAAAATCCGATGTGCGCGACCAGTCCCTCGCCGAAAAACGTCGAAACGCGGCCGCGCGTTCGGTCGACGAACTGATCCGGCAGCACGAAATCAAGCGGTTTGTGCTCCTCCTTCAACGACCCCACCGCGCTGAGCGACAGAATCCGCTCCACGCCCAGCGCCTTGAACCCATAGATGTTCGCGCGGAAATTCAGCTCCGATGGCGAAATCCGATGGCCGCGTCCGTGCCGCGCCAGAAACGCGACCTCTTTGCCGGCCAGCCTCCCGACCACGTAATGATCCGAAGGCGCGCCCCAGGGCGTCTCCATCGCGCGCTCTTCCTGCGCTTCAAATCCCGGCATGGAGTAAAGTCCGCTGCCGCCAATAATGCCAATTTTGGGGTTCATGATTGAATCAGTTCCAACAGCACGCCGCCCGTGGAGGACGGGTGCACGAATACATAAAGATGTCCGCCCGCGCCGGTGCGAGGCTCGTTCAACAGCCGCGCACCCGACGCCCGCAGCTTCTCCACCGCCGCGTTCAGATCGGGCACCTTCATCGCGACGTGATGCAGTCCTTCGCCGCGCTTCTCGAGAAATTTGCCGATGACGGAATCAGGCTCTGTCGGCTCCAGCAGCTCGATGCGAGGCTCGCCCGCGGGCAGCATCGCGACGTTGACTTTTTCCCGCTCCACTGTTTCGCGGAGAGACACGCCCATCCCAAGCTGATCGCGATAGAACTTAAGCGCCTCGTCGAGCGACCGCACGGCGATGCCCAGATGATCGATCTTACAGCCGTTTGAGCCAGTCATTCAGCACCGAGAAAGGATCGCGGCGTTTCGCCGCCACGTCCCGTCCCGCCTCTCGAAATTCTTCCTCGGGCAGCCGGTCGAGCAGCCGCTCCCGCAGCATCTCCCGCAGCCGCAACGTCCAAATCTCCGCCGTGTGCATTTTTCCCTCGGCGCCCGATTGATACTCGCGCGCCGCCGCCAGAGCCTCGGCGATGCCCTGCCCCTCGCTCGCCACGGTCCGGACGATCTTCGGCGTCCACCCGTCCGGCCGGTGCGACAACCCGAGGTAACTATTCAGCTCCCGCTCCAGCTTCTCCGCGCCCGGCAAATCGGACTTGTTGATCACGAACACGTCGGCGATTTCAATGATACCGGCTTTAATCGCCTGCACGTCGTCTCCCATGCCCGGCACCAGCACCACCATCGTAACTCCCGCCAGCCGCGCAACCTCCACTTCGTCCTGGCCGACGCCCACTGTCTCCACGATCACCACGTCGCGGCCCGCCGCGTCGAGCAGCATCACCATCTCCGTGGTCGCGCGAGCCAGGCCTCCCAGCCAACCGCGGGTCGCCATCGAACGGATGAACACGCCCGGATCGGCGTGATGCCGCTGCATGCGGATGCGGTCGCCCAGAATTGCTCCGCCGGAGTAGGGGCTGGACGGATCCACCGCGATCACGCCCACCGTTTTTCCTTCCGCGCGCAGCGCGGCGACCATTTGATCACAGAGCGTGCTCTTTCCTGCCCCTGGCGCGCCGGTGACACCTAGAATCGTCGCGCGGCCTGTGCGTGGAAACAGCTCGCGCAGAACCGTTTCCGCTTCGGGGCGCCGATCTTCAATCCAGCTGGCCGCGCGAGCCAGCGCACGGACGTCCCCGTCGATAATTCTCTGCGCGGCTTCCGTCATTTCATCTTGAGCAATTGCCGCGCGATGACGAGCTTCTGGATCTCGCTGGTGCCCTCGCCGATGGTGCACAACTTAACGTCGCGATAGAATTTTTCCACCGGATAATCCTTGATGAATCCGTATCCGCCGTGAATCTGCAGCGCTTCGTTCGCCGCGCGCACGGCGATTTCCGACGCGTACAATTTCGCCATCGCCGATTCCTTGTTCACGCTCGCGCCCGAATCTTTCATCCACGCCGCGCGCAAGGTCAACAGCCTCGCTGCGTCGATTTCCGTTGCCATGTCCGCCAACTTGTGCTGGATCGCTTGAAATTCCGAAATGAACCGGCTGAACTGCTTCCTTTGCTTGGAGTATTTCAGAGCCGCTTCGTAGGCGCCTTGCGCCAGGCCGACGGACAACGCGGCAATGGAGATTCGCCCGCCATCGAGAATGCGCAGGCTATCAACAAATCCCTCGCCGCGCTTGCCGCACAACTGCGACGCGGGCAGGCGGCAATCGGTGAACAACACCTCGCCCGTCGGCGAGCAGCGCATGCCCAGCTTATTTTCCTTCTTGCCGACCTTGAAACCTGGCGTGCCCTTTTCCAAAATAAAGGCCGAGATCCCATGCGAGGACGCGCTGCGGTCCGTCACCGCCATCGCCACGCAGACGTCGGCGACCTGTGCATTCGTCGTGAACGTTTTCCCTCCGTTTAACACCCAGGCTTCGCCGTCGAGCAGCGCGTTTGTCCTCGTGCCTCCCGCATCCGATCCTGCCTCGGGCTCCGTCAAGGACCAGCAGCCGATCCACTCGCCGGACGCGAGCTTCGGAATGTACCTCCGCTTCTGCACGTCATCGGCCGCCAGATAAATATGGTTCGTGCATAGCGAAACATGAGCGGCCACGCTCAGCGCTATCGATGGATCAACGCGCGCCAGCTCCTCCATCACGATCGAATAATCGACGTAGGAGTAGCCGGAGCCACCCAAATCCTCGGGAAATACCGCGCCCAGGACGCCCAACTTTCCCAGCCGCCGGAACACGGCGTCGGGAAACTCCTGGGATTCGTCCCACTCCATCACGTGGGGCTTGATCTCCGCTTCGCAAAGTTCGCGGATAGTCTTTCGGAGCTGCTCCTGCTCGCCTGTGAACCCGAAGTCCATCGATTTACGCGAAATCTTCTTTCTTCGGATCCCATCGCATCGTGCGGCCGAAGCGGTAGCTGTCCACCGCCATGCGGCAGGCGATCGAAACGCGATAGCCGAGCTCGAACGGGCAGTTCGTCTCCCTGCCGGTGCGAACACAGTCGAAGAAATTCAGCATGTGCTCATGCGGAACGGCCTTCGCGTTGCCGGTCATTTCCGTCCCGTTGGGCGAGTTCACTTTTTGCGGCAGATACCGCACCTGGTTGGCCCGCTGGATGGTGCCGTTGTCGCCCAGCACGTCCTCGGTCACGCCCAGTTGATTGTTGCCGAAGCCGGACGCCCAGCTGATCAGCACGTCCTCGGGCTGCTCCACGGAAACGTTCATCGTGTCGGGAACCTCGCGGCCATCCTTCCACAGATAGATGCCGCCGTTCATCGTCACGGCCTTGGGAACTTGCAGCTTCAGGGCCTTGTACCAGAAGCTCATCTGGTGGCACATGTTCTCGTACACGTTGCCGCCTGAATAATCGAAGAAAAACCGCCAGTTCATATAGCGGTTCGGATCGAAGTCGCGCGTCGGAGCCTCCCCCAGGAAGGACTTCCACAAAATGTTTTCCGGATTCATGTCCGGCGTAATACGCGCGGTTCGCGACCACTGTGGCTTGCCGTGCGGCGTGTTCCGGTACATGTGCATGTCGATCGCGGTGATCTTGCCGAGCCGTTCCGGATCGGCCAGCCACGCCTGCACGTCCATCATGTGGCCGGACGAGCAGCTCTGATGGCCGATCTGCACCGTGTGCTTGCCGCCGTCTTTCTGATACGCGGCGCGCATCCGTTTGGCATGCTCCACGGTGAACGCCATCGTTTTTTCCTGATACACGTGCTTGCCCGCGTTCATTGCCGCGCAGAAATGCTCGGCGTGCAGATGCTGCGGCGTGGCGATCACCACGGCGTCGATCGATGTATCGTCCAACATCCGGCGGTACTCGAGATACGTCGCCGCAGTGGGAACCAGCGCCTTGCCGCGCTCCAGCTGCTTCGTGTAAACATCGCAAAACGCGACCACTTCCGTGTTCGGGCAGAGCTTGATCCAGTTGAACAGCTCGGTTGCGCGGTCGCCGAAGCCGATAATGCCGACGCGAACTCGCTCGTTGGCGCCCAGCACATCGGACGGCGTGGCGGCCAGCGTCCCGGCGATTCCAGTGGCGAACTTGCCCAAAAAATGTCGGCGAGAATCCATAATAGTTATGTTAGTCTTTTTGGAGCTTATTCGCGTTTATGGCTTCTCCCCTCCGCATTCTGGCGGCCGCCATCGCCGCGGCCGTCCTGGTCATCATTCTGCTCAAGACAGGCATTGTGCCGCGTTACGCAGTGGCCTTGATCGCAGTGGCGCTATGGGGCTCCATTCGCTGGTGGGCTCAGCTTTCGGCCAGGGAAACCCGCGCACGACATAAAGAAGAGCTCGAAAAGCTGCGACAAACGCCGGTCCTCAAGATCGACGATTAGCGTCTCATTCCCTCCCTGACGCCGCGCTCTATTTCCCGTCAATCCACGACCTTGCGTGTCTCAGCCCCGCTCCTCCGCCGAACCCCTCGCATAATTTGTGGGCAAGAGTCTTGGGGTTTCCCAATAAACACCAAGGCCGCGACTCGCCAAGTTCTCGAGACCCTGAGCGAACTCGTCCAGGCGAATTGTGGGGGATCCTGTCACCAGAAAGCGGACCTTGCCAGTGAAGGTGAAAGCCTGGATTCGAGAGGGATCTATGGATTCCTCCAAGGGGCCCCGTATTATTCAAGTTGCTTGTGGAACCGCAGGACACTGAGCCAGAGAATCGTCACGCCGAAGATCGCCAGCGCCACCATCTGCGGCCATAGCGTGCTGATGCCCGCTCCTTGCAGGAAAATTCCGCGCACAATTTCCATGAAGTAGCGCACCGGGTTGATGAACGTCAACACTTGCATGGAAACCGGCATGTTGCGGATGGGAAACGTGAATCCGCTCAGCATGAAAAATGGTTGGAAAAACAACCCTGTCGCCATCATCGCCTGCTGCTGCGTGCGTGAAACCGTGGAGATGAACAATCCCGCGCCCAGCGTCGTCAGCAGAAACAGCAGCGTGCAGGCGACGAGGAGCGCGAAGTTCCCCGCAAAGGGAACGTGAAATACCACCAGCGCCGCACCCACCACCAGCAGCATGTCCCACAACCCCACCACCACGAACGGAAGCGTCTTACCGAGAATCAGCTCGGTCGGCCGGATCGGCGTCACCATCAACTGCTCCATGGTGCCGATCTCCTTTTCGCGAACGATCGCCATCGCCGTTAGCGAGAGCGTCACCAGAGTGATGATATTCACCACCACGCCGGGGATGAAGTAGTTCCGGCTCTTCAAATCCGGGTTGAACCAGACGCGGCTGCGCGTGACGATCTGTGGAACCGCGGGATGAATCGCCCCGCCCGCCGACAGCGTTCCCGCCACCATCTTCGACCGCTGAATCTGTGTCATGACCTGGGCCGAATAGCGCCCGATGGCTTGCGCCGCATAATTAGAAACGATAGATGCGGTGTTTGAATTCGTCCCGTCCAGCAGCACCTGTACGCTGGTGGCGCGGCCGCGTTCCACGTCGCGCGCGAAGCCCGGAAGGACGCGCACCACCGCGTCCACCTTAGCCTGATCAAGCAGCCTTTGCATTTGCGCGTCGGTGCTGGGTTCAGCGAGGATCAAAAACCGGCCCGACCCCTGGAACTGCGACAGCAATTCCCGGCTTGCCGTGCTCTGGTCCTCATCCATCCAGGCGATGCGCGCCGTGTTCACGTCCAGATTCACGGCATAGCCGAAAATGAGCAACTGGATCAGGGGCGGCAGAAACAGCATCGTCCGCATCCGAGGATCGCGGAACGCCTGGAGAAATTCCTTGCGGACGATTCGCCGTAACCGTTGTCTCATCTCAGGCCACCTTCTGGCGCAGTTTTCGCGCCGCAAAGAAGAACATCATCGCTCCGTAGATCACTAACAGCACGAAGTCGAACCAGATCAGGGAAAACGGCACGCCCTTCAGGAACAGGCCGTTCAGGATGTTGATGAAATAGCGCGCCGGAACAAACAGCGCCATCGCCTGGATGATCCCCGGCATGTTCGAAATCGAATAGATAAATCCGGAGAGGATAAACGCCGGCAGAAATGACGTCAGCGTCCCCACCTGGTATGCGAGCAATTGCGTGCGGTTAGCCGCTGAAATCAAGATTCCGCACGCCAGCGCTCCGAACAAGAACACAAAACTGGAAATCATCAACGTAAAGATGTTGCCCTTGAACGGCACGTCGAATATAAATACGCCCACCATCAGGCAGATCAGCATGTCGACGATCCCCAAAACGAAATACGCCGACAGTTTTCCCAACACGATTTCGGCAGGCCGCACCGGTGTCGAGAGCAACTGCTCCATCGTGCCGTTCTCCCATTCGCGCGCCACCGTGAGCGAACTCAAGTTCGCCACGATGATCATGAGGATCACCGCGATCAGCCCCGGTACGATGAAATTCCGTGACAGCAGATCCGGGTTGTACCAGACGCGAATCCTGGCGTCCACGCCGCCGTGAATCACCGCACCCGCGCGCTGGCTCTGCGCTTCGTTGCGGATTCTCGCACCGTACGCCGACACCAGACCCTCCGCGTAGGCCAGCGCCGTGGTCGCCGTATTGGAATCGCTGCCGTCCAGCAGCAACTGCACCTGCGCGGCCTTTCCCATGCCGAGGTTGCGCGAATAATCCTCGGGAATCACTAGCCCGATGATGACCCTCCGCGCGTTGAATTCGCGCTCAATCGGGCGATAGTTGTCCGTTTCTCCCACAATGTCGAAGAATCGCGAGCCGCGAAACTGGCGAATTAAATCCTGGCTCTGCGAGGAACGATCCAGATCGTAAACCATGGTCGGGATGTGGTCCACGTCCAGGCTCAGCGCGTAGCCGAAGATCAGAAGCATCGACAGTGGGTTGATGATCGCAGCCGCCAGGCTGCGCGGATCGCGAACAATGTGCAGCCCTTCTTTGCGCGCCATCGCGACCGTGCGGCGGAAGTTCATGCAGCCTTCTCCTGTCCCTCGATCAGGCTCACAAAGACGTCTTCCATGGAAGGAGTGATCGATTCAAGCCTCAGTATTTGAATGCCCGCGCCCGCCAGCGCGCCTCGAATCTCGGCGACCGCCGCTGTCTCATCGGCCACCTTCACGTGCAGCCCTCCGCCGAAGACTGCGATATCCAGGAGCCCAGGCTTGCCTTCCAGCGCGGTCATGCTGGGCAGCAGGTCGGAGGTTTCCAGGTTCAGCAATCGCCCTACGCCCAGCGAGGTTTTCAACTCCGCCGGCGAGCCGAGCGCGATCACGCGCCCTCCATGCATCAGCGCGAGGCGGTGGCAGTATTCCGCCTCGTCCATGTAGTGAGTCGTGACAAAAATCGTGTGGCCCGCGCCGGACAGCCGGTAAATCAATTCCCAAAAGCCGCGGCGTGCGATCGGATCGACGCCTGAGGTCGGCTCGTCCAGGAACAGAATCGGCGGCTCGTGCAGAATCGCGCAGCCCAGCGCAAGGCGCTGCTTCCAGCCTCCCGCGAGCAGCCTCGTCATCATCTTGCGCTTGTCTTGCAGGACCGCCATCTGGAGCACATATTCTTCGCGTTCCGCCAGCTTTTCCGTTGTAACGCCGTAGACGCCGCCGAAGAATTCGATATTCTCTTCCACCGTCAAATCGTCGTAGAGGGAGAATTTCTGCGACATGTAGCCGATGTGGCGCTTGATCTCCTCGGGTTGGGTGGCGACGTCGAATCCGGCCACCATGGCCGTTCCTGAAGTCGGCGCCATCAGGCCGCACAGAATCCGGATAGTCGTCGACTTGCCTGCGCCGTTTGGCCCGAGAAATCCGAAAATCTCTCCCTGCTGAACTTCGATCGACACACGATCCACCGCGACAAAATCGCCGAAGGTCTTCGTCAGATTGTCGATGCGAACGGCGATGGGGCTAGGCGGCACGTGCGGCCTCCTCTTTACGGATCAATGCGATAAACACGTCCTCCAGCGAGGGAGAGATTTCCTCATATTGGAATTTCGCCTTCGCCGCTAGCGCCTCCACCGGCGCGATCGCCGGATTCACGAACAGGTGCAGATACGCGCCCGACGGTTCCACCGCCAGCACCCCTGGTTCTTTCGCCAGCGCCTCGCGGAGCGCCCGAGTGTCAACGGTCTGAATGCGGTAACACGTCTCCTCCAGACTCTTCTTGAGCCTGGCCGGCGTATCGCACCGGATGATGCGGCCGTGATCCATGAACGCCACCCGATTGGCGCGCTCCGCTTCGTCCAGATATGCGGTACTGACGAACACCGTCAGGCCGCCGCGCACAAGATCGTACAAAATGGCCCAGAAATCGCGGCGCGAAACCGGATCGACGCCGTTAGTGGGCTCGTCCAAAAACAACACTCGAGGCTTGTGCAGCAGTGTGCACATCAACGCGAGCTTTTGCTTCATGCCTCCAGACAATTTCCCTGCGGGCCGCTGCTGAAACGGCTCCATGCGCGTCATCCGCAGCAGGCGGGCCGTCAACTCGTCGCGCTCGCGGCCCGTGATACCGAACAGATCGGAGTAAAACCGCATGTTCTCGGCGACCGTGAGATCGTGATAAAGGCCAAAGCGCTGCGCCATGTAGCCGATCTGATCCTTCACCTGGTCGAGTTCCAGCGTGACGTCGTGCCCTGCCACGATCACCCTGCCTTCGGTGGGGTTCATCAGGCCGCACAGCAACCGCATGGTGGTGGTCTTTCCTGCCCCGTCCGGACCCACCAGGCTGAAAATCTCGCCTTCCGCGATATCCAAATTTAGTCGGTCCACCGCGGTCAGCGCGCCGAATTTTCGCGTCAGATTTTCGGCATGAATGATGCTCACAACACGATCTCCGCATCTACCGGCATGTTGTTCTTTAATTCGTGGCTCGTATTGTCGACGTCGATCTTGATCCGGTAGACCAGCTTCACGCGTTCTTCCTTCGTTTGGATCTGCTTGGGCGTAAATTCCGCTTCCGACGAGATGAAGGACACCCTGCCCCAGTACGCCTTGCCCTTAAATGAATCCGTGGTCAGTTTCACCTTCTGGCCCAGCTTCACGCGGCCCAGGTCCTTCTCGTTGATGTAGGCCCGCAGCCAGGGATGATCCAGATCTCCGACGGTCACGATCGTGGTCCCCGCCGCCAGCACCTCGCCCGCCTCGGCCGATTTCACCAGGACCACGCCGTCGATCGGCGTCGCGACGACGGTGTCATCCAACTGCGACTGTGAAATTCCCTCCTGCGCCTTCGTGCGATTCACCTCGGACGCACGCGCACCCAGCTCCTGCTCCTTCCGCTGCAGCTCCAGGCGATTGGCCTCGGCGGTTCGCACCGCCGCCTGCGCCCGCGCCACTGCGGCCCGCGCGACGGCGATCTCTTCCTGCCTGGGGCCCTCCTTCACCAAGGAGTAACGCTCCTGGGCCTGGCGCAACATGGCCGTTGCGCTATTGAACCTCGTCCTGGCCTGATCAAACTGCTGCTTGGAGATGTCCTCGTTCTTGTAGAGTTCCTGCATGCGATCCCAATCGGCTCGCGCAAATTCCAGCTGGGCGCGCGCGTCGCTCACCGCGGCCTCGGCCTGTTGAATATCCTGCTGGCGGCTTCCGTTGAGCAACTCATCCAGTCTGGCCTGCGCTTCGTTCAACTCCGCGCGCCGCGCCGCGATATCGCTTTCGAGCGTCGCCTTTTGATAGGCGATCGACGTGATCATCTGGCGGTAATTCGATTCCGCGCTGGACACCGCCGCTTCATCGCGCGCGCGCTGGCGCTGCAGCAGCACCGGATCGAGCCGCGCGATCACCTGATTCCGCTTCACCCAATCCCCTTCGCGCACGTACAGGTCCGTCATGCGGCCCGCGATTTTGAACGACATGTCAACCAGCGTCAGCTCCAGATTGCCGGAGACGTAGATATGGTTCGGATCGAAGGAGTGCGTGTCGCGCCACCACCAGATCCCTCCCCCGATGGCGCCTAACAGAATGATGATGAGGAAAACTTTTTTCATTGATTTACGTACTCCGCGATACTTCCGGTGGCCGTCGCCAGTTCCAGACGGGCGAGGTTATAGCTAAAAAGCGCGGCGATTTGATTGTCCCGGGCACGGTCGAGCCGGGTCTGCGCGTCGGTGACTTCAATCGAGTTTGCGACGCCTCCCTCATACCGGCGCCGCGCCTGTGCCAGTTCGTTTTCCGCCAGCGCCAACCCTTCGCGAGCCGTTTCCACCTGGCTCGCCGCCGAGCGAATGCTATCGAGCGCCAGCCGCACGTCAAGATCCACCTGCTGCTGGATATCTCGCGTGTGTACCTGCTCCTGGCGCAGTTGCGACAGGGTCTCGGCGCGGCGGGCGCCGCGTCTCCCGCCGTCGAAAATGGGAACCCTCATCGAGATTCCGATGGAACGCGTCGGCAGCGAGCCGTGGATCTCCGTGCCGGTGGATCCGTAGTTACCGAAAGCGCTGACCGACGGCAGGCTCTCGGCTTTCACCGATCCGTAGTTCAGCCGCGCGACCTCCTCGCGCTTCGCCTGAGCCTTCAACTCCTGACGGCTGCTGTGCGCCTTCTCTAAAGCCGCCTCCACGGTCCCCACGTCGACGGGTTTATACACCAGCTTGTCGGTAAATTCGATGTGCGCATCCAGGTTGAGGCCCATCGCGCGCAGCAGTCCCAAGACCGCCCGGCGGCGATCGTTTTCCGCAACAATCAATTGTTGCCGGTCGTTGGCGAGCTGCACCTGCGCGCGCGTAACCTCGATGGTCAGGCCGGTTCCAGCGACTTTCTGGCGCTGCGCGAGCTTCAATAGCGCGTCTGACAATTCGACGTTGGCGCGCTCGGTTTCAAGCTTCGCATCGGCCCGCAGGCACAGGAGATAAGCGCGGGCTACCGTGTCGCTCACCTGATCGCGGGTATTTGCCGCATCCGCCTTTGCGGCCTCGACGCCCACTTTCGAAGACTGAAACCTACGGATGGAGCTGAAGTCGAACACCGACTGCTGCGCGGAGACTCGCGCGTCGAACCCGCTGAACGGGCCCACAAAACTCGGGAAACTGAATCCCGGAATCGGCGATTCGATCGTCAGCCCGTACGACTGCAGATTCAATGTCTGGTTCTGATCGCTCGCGGATCCTTCGATGTCGGGCAGAAAAGCCGCGCGCGCCTGGGAGACGTGGGTCTGCGCCTGCCGGATGGACTCTTCGGCCAGTTCCACACGCGGACTTCCCTCCGGCGCCAGCGCGACCTCCACGGCGCGCTTCATGCTCAACGGCAGCGTGCCCTGGGCGAACGCCAGTACCGTGCTCATGCTGAATAGAGCGATTCTTCGCATGTCTAGCGCCCCTCCGGCGCGCGTAATCCCGCAGCCGCGAACCGCACCAGCCGCGCGATGAGAAGTTTTCGATCCCGGAAATCCAGCCCGAACAGCTCGCGCAGCATCGGCCCTCTGGTCACCGCATGCGCCGCCGCGCCCCCGATGAAATGAAGCCTCCACATCCTCTCGCGCGGCGACAACTCCGGCAACGCCACTCCGAGCGCATCGAGGAACCGGTCCGCGAGCGTCTGCATGGTACCGCGGAAAACCCTTTGAATCACGTCCGGCGATGAGAGCACTCGCGCCATCATCATAGCCATCGATTCCTCGTCGTGTTCCAGAATCGGCGCCACGAACGCTTCGACGATCTGCTCAACAGTCGGGTGCGGCCCGGCCGCTTCGAGCATCGCGATTCGTTTGCTGTTGATCGGCTCGGCGCGCCTCAAAATGGCCGCGTCGATCAGGCTGTCCTTCGACTGGAAATGATAATTCACGGCCGCCAGATTCACGTCGGCTTCGGCAGTGATGTCGCGCAGCGAGGTCGCGTCGAAACCCTTTTCGCCGAAGAGTTTTTCCGCGGCGTCCAGGATGCGCGTCTTGGTATCGAGCCGTGGGGTCATACGTATGATTGAATCATACGTATGTTCTGTTAGGGGGTCAAGGGTCAATTCGCAAGTCAGCTATAATCATAATGTTAGGTCGCATGAAACTTATCTACCACGACGATTACGACCTGAATCTGGGCGCACACGTCTTCCCCTCGCAAAAATACCGGCTGATCCACGACCGCCTGGCATCCGAGGGCTGCGAGTTTGTGACGCCGGAGCCGGCTCCCGACGAGGATCTATTACTGGTGCACGGTCGCGGATGGGTGACGCGACTGAAGATGGGCACGCTGCATGAAGCGGAGATCCAGCGATTAGAAATTCCGTGGTCACAGAAAATGGCGGACGCATTTCGCCTGTCCGCCGGAGGCACCACGCTCGCCGCGCGGCATGCTTTGACCGAAGGCGCGGCGTTCAACGTGGGCGGCGGCTTCCATCACGCCTTCGCCAATCACGGAGAAGGATTTTGCGCGATTCACGACGTCGCGGTGGCAATTCGCAAGTTGCAACAGGAACGGGTGATCGAGAAAGCGCTGGTCGTCGATGTGGACGTGCATCAGGGCAACGGCACGGCAGCGATCTTCGCAAGCGACGATTCGGTGTTCACGCTATCGATTCACCAGTACAATAATTACCCACATTACAAGCCCCCGTCGAACATTGATGTGCATCTGGAGGACGGCGTCGGCGACGACGAGTATATACACGCGCTCGACCAGGCGGTGGAAAAAGCGCTGCGCCGGTTCACGCCGCAGATCTTGATGTACGTGGCCGGAGCGGATCCTTATAAGGAAGATCAGTTGGGCGGCCTTGCGCTGACCATCGACGGCCTGATGGAACGCGACCGGCTGGTGTTCGGTGTCGCCAAGCATGCCAAGATCCCGGTCTGCGTGACGCTGGCCGGGGGATATGCGCGCCAGGTGGAAGATACCGTGACGATCCACGCAAACACCGCCAAATGCCTGAAGGAATTTGCGGACCGTCCGTAACTTTTCCTGCCTGGACAGCGCGGGAAGATCAGCAAGCCGACTAAAGGTCGGCTGCCGACGTATAGCCCGCCCCATTTCACAGCAGAGCGCTCACCGGAATCAGGGGCGTGAAACAGGACTGCATCGACCGCGAGGACACTAGGGAAGCTCCCGCAGCGCGGCGCCAACCACGGGTCCTCCGGATTCGGCCACAAAAACGACAATGCGCCCGGGGCCTGATTGCGCGCCCAGAGGCACGCGGACCTCTTTTTCAAGCGAAGCGGCCTTCGCCACCGTGCCGACCTTGGCGAGGCTCCTCACCACCGCGACATGGGTCAGCGTCCGGCCGGAATTCTCACCGCGCCGGACATTGGATTGGTCGCGATCATCGGCGATGGCGACCCAGACCTCGGCTTTGCGGGCCGATTCGCCCGTCGCGAGGCTAATCACGGCGTCGTTTCCTTCGCGCTTCACGGCCGCGATCTTCACCGAGATCTTCGGCCTGGAGGCGGCCTTAGCCAAGGCGGGAAGAATCTCCCGCTCATGGCTGCCGATAAAGGCGGCCCGGCCGTCGATCACCAGTTGCGGCGTATAACTATCGTCCACAAAGGCATGGGCGTACATGGCCTGGCGCTGCGAAAACTGCGCCGAAGAGAAGGGATCGCTCCAACCGAGCTGATTCCAGTAATCGACGTGCTCACTCAAGACAATAATCTGCGCGCCTGGGACCGGCTGCATGCGGTCGAGCTTCATCAGCAGCGCGTCGGCCGGAGGGCAGCTGGAGCAGCCCTCGGAAGTGAACAGTTCGGCTAAGACGGCCACGTGCGGCGTAGGTTCAGCGGCCTGAACCGCGGTCAGAATCACAAGCCAGAGACTTTTCATACGTCCTCAACAGTCTGTTCGTTTGGCATCGCCCAAAAGTTACGCTGCGCGATTACAATGGTTCCGATCATGCGAACGCTCCTCTGCACACTGCTCGCCGCGGGATGCGCCGCCGCGGCCTCGCCCGAGATCCTCTGGGATAAGTATGGCGTACCTCATATTTTCGCGCCAGACCGGGAGTCGATGTTCTACGCTCACGGCTGGGCCCAGGCGCAGGCTCAGGGGAATCTCCTCCTGCTGCTTTACGGCCAATCGCGAGGCAGGGCTGCCGAGTATTGGGGGCCGGAGCACGCCGCTCTCGACCGCTGGGTCAGGGTGAATGAAGTTCCTGAGCGTGCCAAGACCTGGTACGACGCGCAGGACCCCGTTTTCCGCAAGTACGTGGACGAATTCGCGCGCGGCATCAACGATTACACCAAGGCGCATCCGGACACGATCGGCGCGCAGTATCGCGTGGTGCTGCCGGTTTCGGGGGTCGACGTCATCGGCCATTCGCTACGCGCGGTGCATTACATGTACATGGGTTCAATGGAGCGGATGCGGCGCGAAGTGAACGCGGCGGTCCGCAGCCAGGAACTGGCGCGCACCGTGCTGCCGGAGATTCCGGAAATCACGCCTGGCTCGAACACCTGGGCCATCGGCCCTCCGCGGTCCGCCAGCGGAAAATCCATGCTGGTGATCAATCCTCACCTGGCCTGGGGCGATACGTTTTACCGCTATATGGAAGTGCACCTGGTGGGGCCGGGCTACGATTTCTACGGCGCGCCGCAGATTGGATTCCCGACGCCGGTGATCGGGTTCAATCGCCGCACCGGCTGGGGCCGCACCGTGAATACCATCGACACCGTGGATTTTTACCGCCTGACGGTGAAGGGCGATCAATACGAGTTCGACGGCAAACTGCGACCGTTCGAGCGCGCCACGAAAACGATGAAGATCAAGCAGGCCGACGGATCGTTCCAGGAAGAGAAAATCGAGGTCCTGCGGAGCGTCCACGGGCCGGTGGTTTATAGCGAAAAGGGCATGGTTGTCGCGATGCGAGTGGCCGGTCTCGACCGTCCGAAGATGCTGGAGCAGTGGTTTCGCATGGGCGAGGCGCGAAATCTGACGGAATTTCAGAATGCACTCAAGATGATGGCCGTGCCGATGTGGAATGCCAACTACGCCGACGCCGACGGCCACATCCTGCAGGTGTACGACGGCCTGGTACCGAAACGCTCAACCGGCGATGTGAAATATTGGGCCGGCGTGGTACCGGGCGACACATCGAAGACGCTCTGGACCGAATATTTGTCGTACGACGAGTTGCCGAAGTCGCTCGACCCGCCCTCCGGGTTCAATCAGAACGTCAATGAGCCGCCATGGTTTATGACGATGCCGATGCTCGACGCATCGAAGTATCCGGCTTATCTGTCACCGCCCGATATCGGCCCTTCGCTGTATCGCGCCAAACGGTCGTACCGGATGCTGACGGAGATGCCGAAGATCAGCTACCAGCAGATGACTGCCGATAAGCTCTCAACGCGTGTGGAGATGGCGGACGCGGTGTTGCCGGATTTAATTCAGGCAGCGGCCGGCACCGAAGCCGCCGGCGTTCTCTCGAAATGGGACCGGATGACCGACGTTTCAAGCCGCGGCGCGGTGCTGTTCAAGATGTTTACGGACAAATATCGCGTGGAGGATCATTTGCGCGTGAGGTTCGATCCTCTGCATCCGGTGGATTCGGCCTATGGCCTGGCCGATCCGGCGGGCGCGGCGAGCGCGCTGGCGGCCGCGGCCGAGGAGTGCAAGAAAACCTACGGATCGCTGGATGTGGCTTGGGGCGACGTGAATCGCTACGGCAGCGGCAACGCCGATCTGCCGGGCGATGGAGGGTCCGCGCGGCTGGGCATCTTCCGAACGATCGCGTTCGAGAGGAAGGTGGGCAATAAGAACTACGCCTCGCATGGCGAGACATTCGTCTGCACGATCGAGTTCGCGGAAAAGCAGAACGCGCAGTGCTCGCTCAGCTACGGCAATTTCTCCCAGCCGGGATCGAAGCACCTGGAGGACCAGCTTCCGCTGATGGTGGAGAAAAAGCTGCATCCGGTGTGGAGGGAGCGGAAGGAGATCGAGGCAAATCTGGAGAAGCGGGAGAAGTTTTGAGTGGCGCGCGTGCGCCTTTCCAGTGAGCGCCTGAGGCACTAGTGTGCAATCGGCAACATAGGGGTTGGTTGAGATGTTCCCTGATTGACGGGCCCGCGCCTGGCATGCGAGTTGCTATGCCATGATCTTTACGATGCAAGTGACCATCGCGCGCCAGGCCCGGCGGATACGTTCCGTCATTTTCGCGATCGGTGCGGCCCGTTGCTGCCTCGATGCGCAGACGGCCGCGCCGATTAAATTGCACTTTGATGTGGCGAGCGTGCGGCCGAATCATACAGCCGGATGCCGCGGCCGCTGGGATTTTAGAGCGTCGCACGGCACGGTCACGGCGGAAAACGCGCCGCTTCTCAGAATCATCAGCCGCGCTTACAACCTGACCGATGATCGCGTGTCCGGCCCCGCATGGATCGACTCCGAGTGCTACGACATAAAGGCAAAGGTCGAAGGCGACGTCCCGGAACGCGATCTCATGCCGATGCTCAAGGGGCTGCTTGCGGAGCGGTTTCACCTGGTCGCCCGTCGCGCGTCGGGCGAACGGCCGATTTTCGCTCTGGTGATCGATAAAGGCGGATCGAAAATGCATCCCTACGGCGATCGTGTTTCCGCGCCGTCGTTGACCAATAATGGAAGAATTCTTTTCATGGCCCGGCATATGCCGGACCTCTGCGAGAGACTTGGAAAGGTCACGGGCCGACCCGTAATCGACAAGACCGGACTCAACGGGGACTATATGATCGTCCTGACCTACCTTCCGTTTGGTTCGACGAGCGGCGATTCCTCCGGTGGCGCGCCGGACATTTTCGCGGCGGTGCGCGATCAGTTGGGGCTGCGACTGGAATCGCAAAGAGGAAGCGTGGAGGTCCTGAAGATAGACAGCCTGGACAAGGTCCCGACCGAGAATTGAGCCCCATGCGGGTGGGAAGTCCCAGGCTCAAAGGAGATTGACCGCTCCCGATGGTCGCGGTTCTGCAGCGCCGAAAAGCCCTTAAAACAACTTGGGCCGTCCTTTGCCAGGACGGCCCTTCGTTTGCTGACCTCGCGGAAACGAGGAGACTCTTACGGGCGGTTGACGTTCTCGGCTTGCAGACCCTTGGGCCCGCGCTTTACCTCAAACTCAACCTCCGCGCCTTCCTCAAGCGTCCGGTAGCCGGACATCTCGATGGCAGAGAAGTGGACAAAAACATCCTCGCCGCTGGAGCGCTGAATAAATCCATAGCCCTTGGCGGCGTTAAACCATTTCACAACACCCTTTTCTCTCACTACTGAATTCTCCTCTTCAAATCCGTTTCCACACCCGCGGAGCCAGTCAAAGCGCCCGAATGCGTTTAAAACTTTGGCTATTTTCTCATGGAAAACAGCGCACTGCAACCTTAGTAAAGAAACCCGAATCCCAAACGCACCGGCTCGCATCCACTTTTTGTACCGACCCTCAGGAGGAACCATGCGAAAAAAGACGATCCTTTCGACTCTGGCGATTTCCATTCTCGCCGCCGCCCCGGCCCTGGCCGCCGATGGAGGAACCCTGAACGATGCCGAGCGCGCATTCTTGATCGAGCAGATGGAGAAGTCCAAGAAAGCCTTCCTCGCCAGCATCTCCGGCCTCAGCGAGGCGCAATGGAAATTCAAGCCCGCGCCCAACGTCTGGAGCGTCGCTGAGTGCGCCGAGCACATTGTGATCTCCGAAACGTTCCTGTTCGGCGTATCGCAGCAGATGTTGAAATCGCCGGCCGTCCCGCGGCCGGAAAAATCGACCGCTGAGTTTGACCGGCAGCTGGCCATCGGGGTGCAGGATCGCAGCCACAAGGCCTCCGCCCCGGAACCGCTGGTTCCGTCGGGTAAGATCGCCACGCCGGCCGACGCCGCGAACGCATTTACCGCCAAACGCGACGCGAACGAAGCATACGCGAAATCGACCGCCGACGATCTGCGCGTCCACGTGATGGATAGCCCCGCGGGTCCGATCGACGCGTATCAATTCCTGGTGCTGATGGCAACGCATACGGCCCGGCACACGGCGCAAATCAAGGAAGTACAGGCGAACGCGAACTATCCTTCAAAGTAGCCGTAGAATGAGATCAGCATGCACTTTCTCGAAGAAAGCCTCATTGAGCTGATCACGCAGACATCCACGAATCTTCCGCCCGACGTGCGCGAGGCGATGGGCATCGCGATCGCGAACGAGACGCCGGGAACGCAGTCGGCGCAGGCGCTGAGCATCATCGCCTCCAACATCGACATGGCGCAGCAGGACGAAGGCCCCATCTGTCAGGACACTGGCATGCCGACGTTTTACGTGCATACGCCCGTCGGCGTGAGCCAGATCGCAGTGCGCAAGGCGATTCAAAACGCGGTGGCCGAGGCCACCAGGCGCGGCAAGCTGCGGCCCAACTCCGTCGATTCGATCACCGGGAAGAATAGCGGCAACAACCTGGGCACGGAAACGCCGGTGATTCACTTCGACCAATGGGAACATGACGAAATCGAAGTGAAGCTGATGCTCAAGGGAGGCGGCTGCGAGAACAAGAACATCCAGTATTCCCTGCCTTGCGAACTTGAGCATCTGGGCCGCGCGGATCGAAACCTGGAGGGCGTTCGCAAGTGCCTTTTGCACTCCGTCTGGCAGGCGCAGGGCCAGGGCTGCGCGCCGGGAGCGCTGGGCGTCTGCATCGGCAGCGATCGTGCGCACGGCTACGACCTGGCCAAAGGGCAATTGTTCCGCACCTTGGACGACACGAATCCGGTGCCTGAGCTCGCGGCGCTGGAATCACGGGTGATGGAGGAGGCCAACCGGCTGGGCGTCGGCGCCATGGGATTTGGCGGCAAGTCCTCCCTGATCGGGTGCAAGATTATGGCGGCGAACCGTCTGCCTGCGAGCTTCTTCGTCTCCGTCGCGTACGAGTGCTGGGCGTTCCGCCGGCTCGGCGTGCGGCTTGACGCAAAGAACGGCGCGATCACCGGCTGGCTGTATCGCGACCCGTCGCGCACGATCGAAAGAATGGCCCGCGGCGAGGGCTTCCCGCTCTCCGGCCGCGAAGTGGTCCTGCGCGCGCCGGTCACCGAGGAGCAGGTTCGCGCGCTGAACGTCGGCGACGTGGTGCTGATCAGCGGCGATATATTCACTGGGCGCGATGCCGTGCACGCGTACTTAATGAAAAATCCGCCGCCCGTGGATCTGCACGGCGCCGTGCTCTATCACTGCGGCCCGGTGATGCTGAAAGAAGGCGACCGCTGGGTGGCCAAAGCCGCCGGCCCCACCACCAGCATCCGCGAGGAGCCGTATCAGGCGCACGTAATCAAGGAATACGGCGTGCGTGCCGTGATCGGCAAGGGAGGCATGGGCAGGAACACGCTTACGGCTTTGCAGGAAGCCGGCGCTGTGTATCTGAACGCCATCGGCGGCGCGGCGCAGTATTACGCACGGGCGATTGAGAAAGTACTGGACGTCCACCTGATGGAATTCGGCCTGCCTGAGGCCATGTGGCATTTGCGCGTGAATAACTTTGCGGCCATCGTGACCATGGACGCGCACGGCAATAGTCTGCATGCTGAGGTGGAGAAAGCCACCGGCGGGCACCTGGCCGAATTGCAGGCTAAGTAGTTTACTGGCGAGCCTGCTCCGAGGCCGCGACAGATGGCCCGACACGCGTCAGGTAGAGCGCAAACGGCGTGATTTCAAACGGCATTTTTTCTCGCGGCGACAGCAGCGAGATGGGCCGCGTCTTCACGAGAACGATTTGATTGTTCCACGGATTTACCTTCACGCGGGAGCCCAAAGGCAGCGCAGTGATCTGATCGATTTTATATTCGTCCAGCTCCGGAGCGGAGGCCGCGAACGCCTCCAGCCGCTTTAACGCATCAGCATTGGCAAACTGGTTGCCGAGGTTCGCCTGCAGCAGCCGCGGAAGCGCCGGTCCGCGGCTCGCCAGTTCCTTAAGGAACAGCCCCGCATTGGCCGTTTTCTGATACGGCGACGCCTTCATGATCTCGATGGTCTTACTGCCCGCCGCCAGCATCTCCTCCGGCGTGCGCTGGAAATGAAATTTCTGCAGCAGCTCGGCGTCGCTCAGCATGGTCTGGTTGTTGAAGGCGAACTGCGTCGGAGTACGGTGGCCGAGGGCGATGTGAGACAACTCGTCGGCGATTACCATGGCCAGGCTCGCCTCATCGGGAAGCACGTCGATCAACCCGCGGCTGATTACGATGGTGTGCCCGATGGAAAACGTCTCGATCGGCGTCGTGAGCATCACACGGCAGTGCGCCTCCACGTTGAGGTTGGCCGAAACAACAAGATTGTTGGCCACTGTATCGAGCACCTCGTCCACGGAGCCGCGCGGAGCCAGCAAGCCGCCCTTTTCCAGCCGGGCAAGAAGATTCTCCTCCGCCTGATGCTCCCAGGAGCGCTGGCTTTCGAGCGGCGAAGCGTCATTTGACGGCTCGGCATCCTTCACGGGCGAATCGGTTTCGATGAGAATTGCCGTCAATTCGCCGTTTTTACTCGCGGGTGCTGCGGCGTAATCCCAAATGCGCGTCTGGGCCTTGAACCTCGGCACCGCGGGTCTTCCGTCCTGGCCCCGCGTTCCTTCCTCCTCCACGTAAACCTGCGCCGGGACCCAGCCCTCCGGGCCGATGTGAACACGCCAGCTATCGAAGTGAAAATAGCGCTCCGGCGGCGCGCGCTTCTGCAGCGGCGGCGTCTCCACGTAGATGCCGTTGAACCGCACGATGGAGTCGTCGCGATCCTCCACCCATATGCGGCCGACGAATTTTCCGGGCTGTGCGCGATCGCGCGGCGTGACATCGAAGACGAAACAGCGGACTTCGCCCAGAAATTCGCGGCGGATGTATTCGAAATTGTACGTCTGGCGATTGAAATCGGTGAGATCGATCACCGCCATCTGGGCGAATCCTCGCGGCAGGAACGCCATCGCGTCGTTTTTCGGTGCGGGGTGAAGCAGCCTGTGCCCACTAGTCTTTGGCGGAGGCGCGTCGGATCGCGCCACCAGCGTCTCATAGTCCAGGGTCTTGCCCAGCCGGAAGCGGCCAAGGAAATAATGATCCTTGGTGGGCCGCTCATCGCCTCCGGGCGCGGCACCGGGCGTTTCCTGGATGTAGGTTTCCATCACGGGCGTGCGCTTCCTGGCCGACTCAAGGAACGACCGCTCGCGCTCGACGATCCGGTCCAGGAGCCTTTCGACGCCCGCGTTCGGCGCCTGTGCCGCGAGCGGCAGGACAAGCAGACAGACAAGAAATACGTTCTTCATTTCGTTCCTCAATTGGCGAGTTGAAACACGATGTGGACGACGGCCGATGAATCCACCGCCAGCCCATCCCTCATCGCTGGGCGAAACCGGATGCCGCGCGCTGCGGCCACCGCCGCTTCATCCAGGCCGTGTCCCAGCCCGTGCACCAGCCGCAGCAGACGCGCCTCGCCCGAGGCGCTGAATTGAATTTCGAGCAGGACCTCCCCTTCGATTTGTTTTGCGCGGGCCTCGTCTGTATAGGCAGGCTTCGGCTTGGCCAAGATTTCGACGGGCGTGAAGCGAGTGGTAGCGGCCGGCTTTGGCGCTGTGCCCGCGAACTCGACGGCTGCATCCGCGAACATTCCGCTTTGAAGCGCGGCCCGCGGCGTCGAGACGGCGGACGCGGAAACTGAGGCGTTGGAGAATCCTCCTGGCGCAGATGCAGTCCTGCGGATAGACGGCCCTTCGGGCGCTGACGCGGATTCGAATGCCCCGGTCGCGTGCAGTCTTGCCGGTACAGGCTTGGCCGTATTGGTCTCGAGGCTTTCGAACCCCGACGGCCGGACGGGTGTTCTCCGAGCCGGCGGAAGTGCGACGGGCACAGGTTCGCGAAAGGCGTCTGCCTGCGTCGAAGGTAGTGCCGAGATTTCCGGCGCAGGAAGATCCGGAAGGTTTGGTTCGGGTGATTCTGGGGATGGCGTGGAAACTACGGGGAAGGCCGGAATTTCGACTCGTATGGCGCGGGGGGCGCGAAACTCCCGAAGGTGAGGCGCGATGATCTTGGCATGCGTCACCCGTTCTTGTGGGGCCTGCGCAATTAAGATGACGCGCTCGTGCGTCAGGTGCCGGTGCGGCGCAACACTGGCTGACCAGAATGTGAATAGCAGAGCTGCCGCAAGAAAATGCCAAGCTGCGCTCGCCGCCAGGGGTCGCGATAGCCGCGCTGCGTTCTCAGTCGGGATGGTGAAGTCGAACAAAGCAACCTCGCGATGAGGGACCTCGCGCGCGCTCATGCTTTCCATCGACGGGGCCGGAGCGGACGCTAGTCAGGTTTATCCGGCAAGCTCGGTAAACCGGGAAATCACCCACCAAATAAAAAAGAAAGATCCGAGGAACGCAGCTCCCAGAAGAAGTGCGGACTCGAGCCCTCCGTGAATCCCCTCCATTGGGAGCAGAAAGCCGCAGCCGCCGAACCAGGCCTGCCGGGCGCGGCAATCGTGGCAACGCCGGATCTCGCCTCCGATTGCGCTGAGGATCCGGTCAAGGGTCGTCTTGCGGTGGGACCGGTGCACGCGACCGGACTTGCATCGAGGACAGTGCTTTCTTGAGACCCCTGTCTGCGCTTGTTCCAATGCCTGCGTTTTCACCTCATTACCTCCGTGAAGGGAACCTCCGGGATCGATTCCAATCGGAGATGGCGGATCTCGATTTGCTCTTCCGTCCGAGTCGTTCCCGGAGAGCGGCGGTAGATCAACTGTAGATTCGCCATACCGTGCACCCGTGGCAGCTCGAATATACCCTCCCTCAATTCCTGACTGGATTCAATTTCAAAACCCTCCTGGCCGTTCAGAGCCCAGTGAACTCCGCTGGATGGCAGAACGCCCGTCGTATAGTCGAAGCGCAGGCGGTAGCGCCGCGGAGTCAGGTATACAGTCTGCTCCAGCATCACGCAGCGCTCCGGCTGAGATCCATCAATCTTCAGGACAAGTTCGGTGGGCTTCCAGATTGACTCGATACCATCGACCCGGTCCAAGCGCCAGTCGAAAGCCAGGTTCGTCGGAGCCCGCTTCAGTTCGCCGTTTGAGAGCGGTTTTCCTGCTGTCGGATCGATCGCCGGCAGTCCGGAAGCTGCATTCCACAAGGGAACAGCCGCCTCCGGGTGTCCGGCGCGAATCTGACGGTCGGCAAAGTTGATCAGGTATGGATCGTTGGAGCGGTCGCCGGTCATGCCGAGAGCTACGCGCTGCGCGGCGTCCCAGCGATTCAACGTCATCAGAAAACTGAGATAAGCAAGCCTCATACGTGGCACTCCGGCGAAGTGCGCTAGAAGCCGGTCTGGATCCGGTTCGAACCCATCGCACAGTTGTAACAGCGGTGCCAGATCGCTGTCGGCGAGCCTCTCCGCCGAAAGGAACGCCGCACGCACGGCCCAGGACCAGAACGACTCGGGCGCGCCCTGGCGGAAGTAGAAGTTCGCCAGCGTCCAGGCCGGAAGATACTGATGATCAACCTGCGCGGCCTTCAGCAAGGAACGCTCCGCCGCGGCTGGATTGCCGTGAGCTTCATTGAGCATCCCCAGCTCGATCCAGCCCGCCCCGGATCTTGGATTCACCTCCCGCACCATGTATTCGAGAGTCTCGCGGGCGCGAGGCGGATCGAGATCCGCCAGCCGCTGTTCAAATTCCTCCGCAGGAGCCGATCCCTGCAGCGTCAGAGCGCGCTGCACCGACGTGACGGTATCCTGCCGGACGATCGCCTCTGCCGCGGCCAGACGGATCGCGACCAGCGCGGCAAGTGCGGAACACAACGCGCCCGCCAGGGACAATGTTCGAAGCAACACGTTCATGCGCGGCTCATCGGCTGATCGGAGTGGGAGAGGGGGCTCCCTGACCGGGCAGCTTTCCGGCAGCCGCCAGGCCGCCCACCGTCGCCGCCGCGGCGACTCCACCTATAATGGCGACTGCCGTCGCCGAGATTCCTACGCCGCTAGAGGCCGCGCCGCCCGGCGCGCCGCCTTTGCCCGCCGCCGCCGCGCCCCCCGAATCCCGGCTCTTTCCCAGTCGTTTTGCCGAAGACACGCGGACCAGATGCGCCGCATCGCTGACCGGCGTCGCCGCAACATCGGTTGTGCCGGTTACTTCGACTCGATAGCCGACGTCCTGGGATAGACCCGCTCCCGTCAATTCCACCGTGACGTTCGTCGTTTCGTCGGTCAACAAATAGTGGCCGGAGGACAGTCGGAGCGTTCCCGTGAGCTTGGTCGATGCATCGGGCATCTGCGGTTCCAGTTCGAGCGACCGCCCCGCGGCGGCGTTCGCCACCAGCATCCCCTTGGCGTTCAAGACGCGGAACGAACCGGAAAACACCGCCAATTCCACGCGGGCTCCACCAGCAAGAGCAACTCTGGCGGAGGCATTGCCTGTCTCCGGCTGAATCGTGAGCCCGCGCGCCTCAAAGTGGTAAGTGGCGGCCTTTTCCCATTGCCCTTCTCCCCGCTCCAGCACCAGGTGATCGCTGTAGAGTCTCGCTCTCGACTCTGCCGCCAGCAACACCTTCGCTCCGCTGGCCAAGTCCATGCGGGAGCTGGCGGCTTTGGTCTCGACAGTCGCCCCCTCGAACAGCGTCGCGTTGCCGGTGACTGTTGCGCGGTCCAGAACAAAGGAGCCTCTTGCCGCCACGGTTCCGATTACCGGAACCGCCGCGCGGGCGGCGCCTAACACCAGGATCAACGGCATCAGCCCCGCGATCGCGGATTCAACCGTGTGTAATTTCACCAACATGTTTCTCCTTGCGAATGGGTCGTTCCCTTTATTTAGTGCCTCGGGTGAGGAACTTCTCTCAGGCTCGTTGCCGCCAACATCCCGATTAAAATGAAGGCCCAAGCGGATATTCCGAAACGAGCAAAGGGATAGTCCACAGTGGCGTGGAGGAAGCATCCCGCGACTCCCGTCCCCCAACCCGTTCGCCATGCCGGACGAGCGGACTGTGCGGCCAAGACCAGCCAAAACCCAGCGAACAGGACTCCACCCTCCGCGCTCCATTCAAGCCAGTCGTCGTGCGCATGATCGACCGTCCGCCCGGAATCGAAAGTCGCAAACTCCGGGTAGACAACCGCAAACGCGCCTAACCCAAGACCCGCCCAGGGACGGCTCTCGATCATTCGTAGCGTCGATTGCGCGATCTCTCTTCGCGCCTCGAAAGGATTCGGCGCTGCCAGCCTTCCGGCGAGGATTCCCATGCCCGGAATCGCCGCGAAGACAACCACTGCCAACACGAATTCCAGCGCGGAGCGGCGGAGCGACGGCAAGTTGCGATGGCCTAGCAAGACAATCGCCGCCTCCAGCACCAAGATGCACGCACCGGCCCGCGACGCCGACGCAATCCCCGAGGCGACCATTGCCGCAGCCAGCCAAACGTAGGGCCCTCTGCCTTCCCTCAGGCCAAGCCACAACGCCACCGGCATGCTCAGTTCGAGAAACTGGGCAAAATTGTTGCGGCTCGGAAAACATCCCCAGACGTCGGGATAGGCTGCATCAAACAACCAGAACATCTTTCCCGGCGACGTGAAATAGGCAGCCACTGAAATCACGCCGACGGCCGCTCCGAACCAGGCAAAGACCTTGAGAAACGCAAGATGCGCCGAGACGGAGGAGAAAATGCGGAACGCAGTCCATGCAGTCGCGCCCAATGCGGCGTAACGCAAGGAAGTTTGAAGCGTCGCATGCCGGTAAACAGTCGCGCCGAGCGCGAGTTGTCCAAATCCCCACGACGAAATTCCCGCCAGCGCTCCTGCTGGAACCAGCGGCATCGGATTTCCGCGCGCGAAACACCAGCTCGCAGCGAGCAAGAATACCACGATTTCGAAAGCGTAAGAGACGAACGGTTCCCGCAAGCCAATGGTAAGCGTGGTTCCCGCAGCGGCCAGAAATAGCGTCACGGCGCTCCATCGTGCCGGTGTACCCAACGAACTCCCCGTTCCTCCGACCCAGAGGGTACTGAGCCGAGGACGGTTGATTGGTCGCGTGCCCGGATTTACCCTCATTCTTGTATTCCTGGAAATCGGAGAATTTCCCTATGAAACCTTGGCTCTTGTGCGTTGCCCTGCTGCTTTTTCCTGATCTTGGCCGCGCCGGCGATCTTCCCAGCACTCACCGGTCGATTGAAGACACCGCCTGCGGCGCCGCCCTCAAGTCCTGGAAGATCAGTTTGGCGCCCATGGTGGCCAGCCAGACTCTCGATGCGGCCAGTTCCTACGGCATGCGCGAGCTGAATCCATTGCTGGCCAGTTCCAACGGAGGCTTTGAGGCCAAGGCGTTGTCCATCAAGCTTGGTGTCGCCGCGACCGCTGTCGGTGTGGAGTACCTGATTGTGCGGAAACACTCGGGCGCAGCCCGCACTCTTGCCAGACTCAACTGGACCACGGGGATCGTCACCACCGGCTTTGCCGTTCATAACTTCGCCATAAAGTAACTACGCCACCACTCCACGTGCTTGTTCTTTAAAAGCCTTCCGCAGCAGAAAGCTGCTGGGATTGTAATCCGGGACCAGTTCCTTCAAGCAAAGGAGAGCGCCCGCGGCCTCCCGGGCTTCGGTTGACCGGCGCAACTCCTCCAGCCAGCCGGACAGATTCTCGGGTGTACCATTCCCCGCAAAAATCCGGATCTTGGCGTGTCTAGTGGGAACGGTATTCTCCTCCAGGCTGCTCAACTCCTCGTACAGCTTCTCGCCCGGCCGCAGACCCGTGAACTCGATCCGGACGTCGACATCTGGCCTCAAACCGCTGAGCAGAATCAGATTACGCGCCAAGTCCTGAATCCTCACCGGCTCGCCCATATCGAGAACGAAAATCTCTCCTCCCTGTCCCATGGCTGAGGCTTGCAGAACGAGTTCAGCGGCTTCGGGAATCGTCATGAAATAGCGCCGGATATCGGGATGCGTCACCGTCACCGGGCCTCCCGCGGCAATCTGCCGCTGGAACAACGGAATGACGCTGCCGTTCGACCCCAGCACGTTGCCAAAGCGCACAGCATGAAAGCGAGTGGTCACCGAGCGCTGATCGGCCGCCAGGCAAATCAATTCCGCGAGACGCTTGGTCGCACCCATGACGTTCGTGGCGCGGACGGCCTTATCCGAGCTGATCAACAGAAAATCCTCGACACCCCAGGCCGAGGCCGCGCGTGCCACACTGCGCGTGCCGAACACGTTGTTTTCCACCGCCTCAAACAAGTGCGCCTCCATCATCGGCACATGTTTGTAGGCGGCAGCGTGATAGACAGCGGCAGGGCGATGATCCCGAAACAATTCGTCCAGCCGGTGGCGGTTCTGAATGCTGCCGATCTCCGGATAGAACGCGAGTTCAGGAAAACGCTCCTTCAACTCCTGCTCGATCTGATATAACGCTGTTTCGGCGCTATCCAGGCCGACGAGCGCGCGGGGTGAGAAACGCCCGATCTGGCGGCACAGTTCGCTGCCGATCGATCCCCCGGCGCCGGTGACCAGTACCACACGGCCTGCCAGCTTGGCGCGAATCATCCCGTGCTCCAATCGGACCGGCGGGCGCCCCAGCAGATCCTCCAGGCGCACATCGCGGATCTGATCGATCAGAACTTTATGTTCGATCAACTCGGCCAGCGCCGGAATCCGCTTCGCGGCCACGCCGGCTCTCCTGCAACGCTCCACGGCGGCGGTAATCTCCGCGCCTGCGGCGTTTGGCAACGCGATTAACACCTCTTCCGCCCGGTACTTGCGGGCGACCTGTTCCAAGACCTCCCGCCCACCTAATACCCTGACTCCGTCTAGCCGCAAATCGCGCTTCTGCGGATCGTCGTCCAAAAATCCGGCGACGACGTAACCGAGGCGGCGGTTGGCCCGGATCTCCGACAACACGGTGATACCGGCCTTCCCGGCGCCGTAAATCAAGATCCTTCGTGCTTCCCCGCCCACGCGTCTCGCCTCAAATCTCGATCGGATGAAGCCTCGCGCCGCGGTCATTAGGATCAGGCATACCAGCAGATCCAAAACATAGACTGACCTCGGAAATCGAGGACCGATCGCCACCCGCAGGATCACCGTCGTCGCAGCCGAGCCAACCACGTTCGCGAGAGAAATTCGTGCCAGGTCGTCGAAGCCGAGAAAACGCCAGGACAGGTCTCTCAGCCCGAAGGCGCGAAACACAAGGAATTTCATCGCCACCAGAAGGGGCAGAGACCGGATCAGCATGCGCAAATACATTGGCTCCAAGGTGAATTCGAAGCGCAGAAGGAAGGCGGACACCAGAGCGAGGGAGGCCAATCCCATGTGCATCGCCTCCGAAGCCGGGCGGCGATGTTTGAGAATCAGGGGCTTCACGCGTGCGCGGCCACCTCGCCGCATGATCCAGACCGATACTGCGAGACGATAGCTTCGGCGCCCGGAGGCGGCCACGCCTCGAGAGGATGTTTTCGGCTGGCCATCATCTTCAGTTTTTCGCTCGCCCCGAGTACGTCGAGACCTTGCGATAGCGCCCGCAAGGCTCGCTCACGGGAAAATAGGGCGATCGCCGTGAGCCACAGAATATTGAGATCGCCGCCGAAGGTCCAGTTTTCGAGATACAGGAGAATCAGCCGGCTTTTCCAGGGCCGGATGATTTGGTTGTAGCGAAGATCGGGATCGGCGCTTCCTTCCAATATTTCTCCCTCGTCGGCAAAGACAATGGACGCGAGATCGGTGATTCCTGGCCGCGCGGCAAGCATCCGCGATTCCTCGCGGGTATACAACGCGACGTCGGCCCGAACCTGCGGACGCGGCCCCACCAGGCTCATGTCCCCCAGCAGCACGTTCCAGAGCTGCGGCAGTTCATCCAGTTTCCCTTTGCGCAGCCACCGGCCGATACGCGTGATGCGGCGATCGCCCGCGGCCGTGGAATTTACACCCGACTTCCAGGCATTCGGAATCATCGTGCGGAATTTGACCATCCGGAAATCGCCACCACCCCGGGCCACGCGGCTGGCCAAATACAGCGGCGAGCGGCGGTCTTCTGCCCAGATGAGGATCGCGATCAATATCATTAGCGGCGCAAGCAGCATCAATCCGGTCAAGGCAGCCGTGATGTCGAAGAGCCGTTTCATCGCTATGCGGCGGCCTCCTGCGTGCTTCCGCAGCCGATCACCTTGCGCGCGGCCTCGCAGATCTCCTTCGCCCCCGCGTAGTAGCGAGCCTCTTCGAGGCGGCTGGACGGCGCCGGACAATCCGGAAGCGTGACGCGTTCCACCGGTTCCTTCAAATCGTGAAAGGCTCCCGCCGAAATCGTCGCCGTAATCTCGGCCGACGCGCCGGCGGTCCTCCAGCCAGGATCGGCAACCACCGCCCGCCCGGTCTTGCGGACGCTCTCGATGACCCTCTCGGCGTCCCAGGGTTTGAGGCTCCGCAAATCGATCACCTCTGCGTCGATGCCCTCGGCTGCGAGAACGTCGGCGGCATTGGCGCACTCGGCGGCCATCCAAGAAATGCCGATCAGCGTCACGTCCCACCCCGTGCGCCGCACAACTGCTTCTCCGATGGGTACCCGGAACATCGCCTCGGGCACCGCACCGACGGTCTCATACAACCACCGGTCGTCGATGTACAACACCGGGTTGGGATCGTCCATGGCCGCCATCATGAGGCCCTTGGCGTCGTACGCAGTGGCTGGCATGACCACCTTCAATCCAGGGACGTGCATGAACATCGCATGAAGGGCCTGGGAGTGCTGGGCCCCCTGCTCGCCGCCGCGATTGATGACCCCTCGGATCACCAGTGGGACGTTAATCCGCCCTCCAAACAAATAGGACCAGTTGGCCGCCTGGTTGACGATGGGATCGGCCGCCAGCAGCATGAAGTCCAGGCGCGGGTGAAACACGATGGGGCGCATGCCCGCAAGAGCGGCGCCGACGGCCAATCCCGTGGTGGCGTTTTCCGATACCGGAGAATCGAGGATACGATCGCGCGAGAACTCGTTGTCGAGATTCTCCAGGCTCGCCCCCGCATACCAGGGACTCCACAATCCCTGCCCGATGACGAAGGCTCGCGGATCGCCTGCCAGAATTTGGGCGTGTGCCTCGCGGATGGCTGCGGCGTAGGTCAATACTCGCATGCGGCCTCCGCAAACACGTAATCGAAAACGCGCTCGGCGGGAGGGAGAGGCGTCCTGCGAGCCGCTTCGAGTGCGGCTTGAATCTCTTCGCGGATTGGGCTCTCGTTCAGCAGAATTCCCCGGTCGCGCAACCGGGATTCGAGGCGCAGGATCGGGTCGTTCTGCATCCACTCCTCTAGCTCGCCGCGGCGCTTCACGCCCACATCGAGGTCCATGCTCGCCCCAACGTGTCCCCGCCAGCGGAACGTGCGGCACTCGAGAAACGACGGTCCTTTCCCCGCGCGCGCCCGGCCGACGGCCGCCCCTGTGGCCGAGAACACCGCCTCCACGTCGTTGCCGTCCACCCGTTCTCCCGGGATCGAATGAAATTCTCCGGCTCGGTGCAGATTATCGGCCAAGCGGCGCTCACTCCAGTGCATATGGCTGGAGTACAAATTGTTCTCGCAGACGAAAACCACCGGCAGACGGTACAGAGCAGCCAGATTCATCGATTCGTGCACGTGGCCCTCCTCGACGCAGCCGTCTCCAAAGAAGGCAATTGCGACGTGGGGCTGGCCGCGCATCTTGTAGGCCATCGCCGCGCCAACCGCCAGCGGCACGGTGCCCGCGACGATGGGAACCGTTCCGAGAATCCCTTGCTCCGCCGCAAACAGGTGCATCGATCCACCGCGCCCGCCGGAACAACCCGTCTCCCTGCCCAGAATTTCGGCGAACATCGCTTCGAGCGACCCTCCCTTGGCGAGATAGTGGCCGTGCGAGCGGTGCCCTCCCCAAACCGTGTCGGTGCGCTCGAGCGTGGCGCACACTCCGGCAGCAATCGCCTCCTGGCCGATGTACAGATGGCAAGGACAGCGCGTCTCGCCGCTCTCCAGCAAGTCCGCAACAGCCTCTTCGGCGCGGCGGATCCGGACCATCGTGGTCCATTGCTGTTGCAGCCAGGCTAAGGGTTGCTCTATCCGTCTCGGTGTTGATCCAGTCACGGCCAAGGCCTCATTTCCGCCGCTCAACTCATTCCCGGTAAAACGCCCAAATGGCGTCGCATACCTGGTGGATGTCGTCATCGCCGAGCGACATATTCAATGGAAGAAGTAGCAGCTGCCGAAAGAGTTTCTCGGTGAGTGGTAGGATTTGAGGGAACCCAAGCTTATCCCATTGATGCACAGCCTTTCCGCCCCACTGGATCAGTGTTCCAATTCCGAACGTCTTGAGGTAGGCTCGCAGTTCGTCCCGGCGCGCCGCCTCGATTTCGTAGTTCTGATAAATGTCAAAATGGTCCGCGTCGTCATCCGGGCCGGGAGGCAGCGTCAACTCCTCCAATCCCTCCAGGCGTTGGCGGTAGAGGCGTGCAATCGCGCGGCGGCGCTCCACGGCCGAGGGGTATTTCTTGAGCCGCGCGTCCAGAATCGCCGCCTGCAGATTGTCGAGCCGCGAGTTTAGCCCCCAGCTCACAATCTCCCCGTCGGCCCGGCGGCCGTGATCGCGCAATTGCAGCATCCGGTCCTGCGTAGCGTCGTCGTTGGTCACGACCGCGCCACCGTCGCCGAGGCATCCCAGTACTTTTGCCGGGAAAAAACTGATGGCCGCAGCCGCTCCGAACGTTCCCGCGGCTTTGCCCTTGAACCGTGAACCGAGCGCTTGCGCGGCGTCCTCCACGATCGTGAGTCCGTGTTTGCTGGCCAAGGCGCCGAGCGCGTCCATGTTCGCCGTGCGGCCGTTCAGCTGCGTCGGTAGAATTACCTTCGTGCGGGGGGTGATCGCATTGGCAACCGAATCGGGATCGATCAGATGGTCCGGGCCGCACTCCACCGGGACCGGGATCGCACCGGCGAAGTGTATCGCGGCCGCGGTGGCGACCATCGTGTGGGTGCAAAAAATCACCTCGTCGCCTGGGCCAACACCGGCGGCGCGCAGCGCAATGATCAGCCCGTCGGTGGCGTTGCCCACTCCCAGCGCGTGGCGCGCGCCAAGATATTGGGCAAGATTGTCTTCAAATCGCGCCAGATCCTGTTGCAGGATGAAGGCGCCGCGGCGGCCGGCGTCGCGCACAATAGCCAGAATCGTGTCTTCCTCGTCGGTGAACAGGCGAGGGTAATCGAAAAACGGTATGGGACGGCTGAGTGTGAGAGTCATCTGGTATTTGTGGCCTCCGCGTAGAGAGTACGGTAAGTGCTGAGGTCCATTTGAGAATTGACCGGGTATAAAGGCTCGGCGGGCCCTCCCGGCGCCAGTTCTCTGGGGATCACCTCCAGTGAGCCATAGAACAGGCGCTTGAGAAACGCTTTGCCGGCCATGGTGTTGGGGATCATCTTCAGCGCGACGGCGGCGCGACGCACATGGCGGACGGCGGCGTCGACCGCGCCGTGGCGCTCCGGGAATCCCGCGAACAGTTTGACCGAGAATCGTTTCTCCTTCAGGGCTTGCGCCATCTCCGCGGCCGAAAAGTAGCGGGTGTGAAATGGGCTGGGATGGAAGCCGGACCACTCGCGGTTGACCGTCGCCAGCAGCAGCGTCCCGCCTGGACGCAACACGCGACGCGCTTCGTCGAGGAAGGCCCCCGCGTCGGGCAGGTAATAAATGGCTTCAAATAGGAGCACCAAATCGCGCGAGGCATCGGCGAAGGGCAGATTCAGAGCGTCCAACGAGCGCACGCTAATGTCGCCGCGTCCGGCGTAGGTCTCCTGGGCGATGCGGCAGTTGGCGCCATTCAGATCGCCCGCCTCGACCGAGCGTGCCATCCGCGCCAGCCAGCCCAGCCCAAGGCCCGCGCCACAGGCGATCTCGGCTACATCTTTATTCGACGCCTGGCCGGCGGCCCAGGCGTAGCGCGTCCGCAGCATGGCCATTTGCAGGCGCGTCGCGCGCTGCTCTGGCTGCTCGGTGACCGTAGAATAATCAGCTCTCAGTGCGACTTGCATGTTTTGGCATTCCTAAACCGGAAATCGGGAAGCAACATCGGATACAGCCCCACAGGCTGCCCAGTCCGTAGGCCACATGGAGGCTGGCAAATACCAAAGGCATCAGTAAGAGGTACTTCGCCTTGCGCGCGGCCCATGCTTCATGGATGGAGGCTGCGAAATTCGCGGCGCCATACGCGGAGGCCACGGCGATCGACCAGGGAAACGGCAGAACGAATGACATCGCCAACGCTGCAACGAAAACAGCCGGAACCAGGTGTCGCGGACGCACCGGAACGATGTCGCTTAGAGCAAACGGCCGGATGGCCCACTCGCCGTTGCGGAAGTTGTGCCGCCAGAATGAGCCCAAATCCGTCCGGGCGTAATAATCGCAGACAATGGAGGGGTCGAGCAAAATCACTCCGCCTGAACGGCGCAGGCGAAGATTGAACTCCATATCCTGACCGCGGGAGAGTTTTTCGTTGAAGCTGCCGATTCGCGAAAAGATCTCACGGCGCCAGCAGCCGCCAAACACAGTGTCCGCCCGGCGCGGTCCGCCTGCGGAAAGCGTCCTGAACGACGAATTACCCACGCCAAAACGGCTCGAGAGCGCAGCGGCAACAGTCTCCGCGAACAGGCCGCGAGTCTGCGCCCGCGTGCGGATGGATCCTCCGGCGTTGTCGGCTCCCGAACCCAGGAGTAGTTGCACACATCGGCGCAGATAATCGGCGGGCATCGCAGCGTGTGCGTCGAAGCGCAGGATAACTTCCCCGCGCGAGGCGGCGATGGCGCAGTTCATCGCAGAGGGCGTCGCCCGTTCGGGGTTATCAATGACGCGAACCCTTGGATCGCGGGAGGCTCGGGATTGCAGCAGTTCCCGCGTCCCGTCGGAGCTCATTCCATCCGCGACGATCACCTCGAGCGGACCTGGATAATCGCTGGTCAAAATCGAGTCCAGGCAGCCCCCGATGAACGAGAACTCGTTGCGGCAGGGCACGATGACGGATACGAAAGGGCCCGGCCCACTCATCGCGCCTCCGCAAAGACCCAGCCTGCACGCTCGTCCCATTTCAGCCGGACAGACGCCCTCTGTGGGCGGCACGCAAACGCTAGAACGATCAACGGAATCAACAGGCCCTCAACGAGGAATCCTTTGTAGCCCTCCGGACCGGCGCGAATCAGGGGAGGCAGGCAGGCGACGAACAACCAGGGAGAGATCGTGGCGAACAAGCGGAACAGAAGCCCCGAGCCTGGGCGAATTTTCTGGTGGGCGTTCAGGCAATACGCCCACACCAAGCCCAGCACGATCGCCCCCAGTGCCACACCGGCAAAACCGAAGTTCAGATACCAGCCCGTGGCGTGATGGACGGAGTAGCCCTGGTTCTGAATCGCGCCGACGCTATCCGCATAGTAACTGTAGATATCGGCGGGACGGTCCGGCCACAGCACTCGCGGCACCACCGAGCAGGCCAGCGAATACAGACTGTAGCCGAAGCGAGGTTCGGCACCGCTGGCGAGCACGCCGTAGAGCGAAAAATGCGCTGCATAGGCCTCATTGCTGG
>DATKKV010000001.1:0-22295 GCA_035542735.1 Bryobacteraceae bacterium | reverse complement strand
AGTTATCAGAGGGTGGAACATCAAAGCAGGGATAATCGCGCTTGGGAAAGCCCGGGACCCTCTCGCCGAGATGCCGCCCGATTCACTCGCGGCCGGGTACGGTCCCGCTTTCGGGGCGGGTCTCCGGCCGCGCACGACTTTCCCACAGCCGTAGTGTGCCCGGCCACTTCGCACGAATCGCCACCGGTCCATCCGCAATAATCCCTATCCACAGTAATCAGCGGCCGTGTCCGCCAGAATCTCGGCGAGTATCTCCACCGATTCCACGTCCACCCATTCGACGTCGGCATGCGCGCCCGCGCCTGTCGCCCCGAACACCACGGTCTCCACGCCCGCCGCCTGCAGCAGCGCCGCGTCCATCCACGGCGTGTCGCCGATATGCGGTGGCGCATGCCCCAGAACCCGCGACGCCGCCCGATCCACGGCCTTTACGATGCTCGCGTCCGCGGGCACCTCAAACGGATCGCGGACGAAAAAGACCTTTACCGTGGCGCGAAATTCCGGGTCCGCCGCGGCAAGCGTGTCCGCAATGCGCTGAATCTCGCCAACGGCCTGAGCTTCCTTCTCCCCCGGAATCGTACGCCGCTCGATCTGCACCGTCGATCGCGCCGCGTAGGTGCTCAATCCCGACCCTCCGTTCAGCATCGCTGCATGGAGCGACGGAGGACCCACAAGCGGATGCGCCGGCCGCGCGCGCAGTTCTTTTTCCAGCTTCGCCAGCTCATGCAGAAACGCGCCCATCTTCATGTTCGCGTCGATGCCCAGTTCGAACTTGCTGCCGTGCGCCGCGCGCCCGGCGACCTCCACCTCGATCCACAGATAGCCCTTATGCGCGAGACACGTGTTCAGAGCCGTCGGCTCGGTGACGATCGCGCCGTCCACTTTCACGCGTCCGATCAGATCGCGCGTGCCCAGGCTGCCGTACTCTTCGTCGGCCACCGCGGCCACCAACACATCGCCGCGCAGCCGGACTCCCTCATCGGCGAGCGCCTTCGCCGCCGCCATGCACGCGGCCAGACTGCCCTTCATATCGAACGAGCCGCGGCCGTACAGTTTCCCCTCGCGAATCGCGGCCGAAAACGGCTCTGCCATGCCCGCCACGTCCACCGTGTCGCAGTGTGCGTTCAACATCAGGCTGCGGCCGCCGCCGGTGCCCTTCAGCGTCCCCACGACGCTCATCCGCCCCGGCTCAGGCTCAAAGATCTCCGTCTTCAGGCCGAACGACTTCAGCGATGCCGCGATAAATCCAGCGATCTCGCTTTCTCCAGGCGCGCCCGGCGCGAGCGATGGATTCACGCTGTTGATCCGCACGAGGCCCGCCAGTGTCTCAAGAAGATAATCGCGATCGATCTTCATTGGACTTGAAAATCCTCGCGATGTTCCCACGTCTGGTTGCCGAGGTTGTCGCGCATGGTAATCACCATGGTGTACGTTCCCTTGGGAAGGTCGTTGTTCAGACCCAGGCTCAGCAGGCCCGGCACGTAATGCTGCGGGTAGAACGATTCCGCCGTCTCCTTGGCCGCCACCGGCTGGTTGAACATCGTCTGCCCGTTGGCGCGCAGGATTTTCAACCCGTACTCGACCTCGAAGCGGTTGTTTTCGCCGAACTTGTATCCCGTGATGTCGAACCGCACCCACAACGTATCACCCGCGTGATACGCCGGGTTCTTCATCGCCTCGGTATCGTTCTGGCTCCTCAGGAACCGCACGTCTCGGCCGGTCAGCGTTTCGCTCGGCTCGATTGAGTCGCCCTTCACTTTAAACTCGAGCTCCGCCTTGGCCTCGCCGCTTTCGTCCTTTACGGTGACTGTGGCGCGATATGTCCCGGCCGGAGCCAAAGGCGGAATCATGAAGCTGTCGGATGCGCGAGGCGTCCACTCCTTATCCTGCTCGAAGACCTTCGTCTCTACCAGGCCGGAGCGCTCCTTGTCGATGAGCACGCCCTTCGGATCTGCGGCGCGAACGGTCCATGCGAGCTTCACGCGGCTCTCCTCGTCGCCCGCCTCGTTCTCGGTCTTGATAACGCGGTAGCCGCGAATCCGGAAGCTCCAGAACACGGTCTCGCCCGGTAGAAATTCGTGGCTGGCGGCCAGTGCCGGGCCATCCTCGAACTGCCGCAGGGCAAACTTTTCGATCTCAAGTTTCTCCGCGGCAGAGGCGGCGAGCGGGAGCAGCAACAACGGAAGCAGCAGCTTCACTGCTTTATTGCTTACCCACCGTGGGAGGCTCCACCACCGGATCGGCGTCGATTTGCAGGGGAATCTGGACATACACAAAGTGCCCGCTGGCGGCGTCACCATCGGAAAGCCGCAGGCGATAGGTGCTCAAGGGCACATCGAACACCAACCGCCCCTGTAAGGTCTGCGCCGGGGGAATGGTCCGCAGCAGTCCGAACCAGTTGTCGACTCCTTCTCCACTCTCTACTTCCTTGTAGATCTTCCCGTCCGCGCTTTCCAGCTGAAGCATGGGCACCGAGACTTCGCTGCCGCCGCCGTTGGTGGCGGAAAGGGTGACCAGCAGAAAACGGTTCTGCGGGACCCGGATCTGAAACCCTTCGCCCAATTGACTTCGCCAGACTCTTTCGACGACATTGTAAGTTAGCGGACCGGTGGGGACTTTGTCCCCGATCTGATATTCAGTGCGGCTTGAGCCTGTGTTGCGGCATCCAAAAGTCAGCAGGGAACATGCTAAGGCCAGCACCAATGGAATCGACACTTGTTTTGTCATGATAACCACTCCACAATCTATCCGGTATCCGCGGCAAAGGCAAATTCCCGTTTATTTCCTTGCTCTTATTCTTGCATTTGCCGCTCCGGCATTCGCCTTTCAGTCCGAGCATCCGCTTAGCGGACGCCACATTGCGCCGGTAATGGGAGTGGGCGGAGCCGACTGGCTCGACCGTTCCGAGCGCGAGTCGGAGGAGAATCCGGACGCCGCTCTCGATGCGCTCGGTCTCAAGCCCGGCATGGTGGTCGGCGATGTCGGCGCGGGCACCGGCTATATGTCGCTGAAAATGGCGAAACGCGTCGGGCCTTCCGGCAAGGTGTACGCCGAGGACGTGCAGCCGGAAATGCTGCGCCGCCTGCGACACAACGCCTCTGATGCCAAGCTGGAGAACGTCCAAACGGTTCTCGGCTCTGAGGCGGATCCCAAGCTGCCCGCCAAGACGTTGGATCTCATCCTGCTGGTGGACGTCTATCACGAGTTCTCGCAACCCCAGAAAATGCTGCGTGGGATGCGCGAAGCCCTGAAGGACGACGGCCGGCTGGTGCTGCTCGAATACCGCAAGGAGGATCCCGCTATCCCCATCCGCCCCGAGCACAAGATGAGCGTCCAGGAAGTAAAACTGGAACTGGAGGCAGAGGGCTTCCGCCTGAATCAGGTGATCGAAACGCTGCCCCGCCAACACATTCTCATACTGACGAAAGCGAAGGTTCAGTAGTAGCGAAATCCTGAACCACCTGGTCTAGTCTGACCCAGTCTGTAAACTCGTGGTTCCGCGAAGTATCCGTCGATTTTCCGGCCGCGCGGGCGACGCGCTTCATCACGAATCGCAGGGCAAAGTTGTACTTGAGATACATTAACGCCCCCGCCACCGCCTCGACGCGCGACGGATGCCAGTCGCATTCGGCCAGGAAATCGCCGATCGTCCTTTTCACGTCAGCGTGCGCCTGCAGCCGTTTCTCGGACTGAGACAATGGGTCCTCCGCGCCGGCTTGCGACAGGCTGACCGAGACGAAGGCGGTCCGCATCCCTTCCAACTCCGGCAAGTGGCTCTTGATGAACGCCTTCATCTCCGGTTCATGCTTGCCCAGGTGAACCGAAGCGATGAGAAACGCCATGGAGAACTTCGACAGCGAAAACCCGTCGGGAATCCCGGCCGCGTCGACAATTTCCGTCGTGAGATGCCGGGATCGCAGAGTATCTGCAACATGCTCGGCAATACGGCAGGCTTGCCCCTGCCGGGTCGCGTACAACACAAGGATCGGTTTCATAAGAACAAACCCCCATTGTTTACACGAGCAATTCTAACGCCAGTCAGGAATTGGTGGGATGTCGCTTTTTGCCTCCCGGCTGGGTGAAACCGCGCTACTGCGGCTGCTTCACCACGCGCAGATATGGCTTCACCGTCTTCCATCCCTCTGGAAACTTCTTCTTGGCGTCCTCGTCGGACACGGCCGGAACGATGATCACGTCTTCGCCTGGATTCCAATTCACCGGCGTCGCCACCTGATGCTTGGCCGTCAACTGGATAGAATCCAGCACGCGCAGCACTTCGTTGAAGTTTCGTCCAGTGCTCATCGGATAGACCAGCATCAGCTTGATCTTCTTGTCCGGGCCGATGACGAATACCGTGCGCACCGTGGCGTTGTTCGCCGCCGTGCGTCCTTCCGATGTGTCTCCCGCGTCGGCAGGCAGCATGTCGTACAACTTGGCGACCTTCAGTTCCGGATCGCCGATCATCGGATAATTCACCGCATGCCCCTGCGTCTCCTGAATATCGACCGCCCACTTGGAGTGGTTGTCGACTTTATCCACGCTCAGCCCGATGATCTTGCAGTTCCGCTTGGCGAACTCGCCGGCGAGGCCTGCCATGTAGCCCAGCTCAGTGGTGCAAACCGGCGTGAAATCCTTCGGATGGGAAAACAGCACTGCCCATCCGTCGCCGATCCACTCGTGAAAGATGATCGTTCCCTGCGTTGTGTCGGCGGTAAAGTCCGGCGCCGTATCGTTGATGCGAAGTGACATGATGTTTGGTCCTTGAAAGTTGGTCTTCTGAAGATTATCCCACTGTTCCGCCGGCGGTCGCTTCGGCAGTTCAGCCCCCTTTCTTCCCAATCGACCCGTGATCGCGCGCTATCCTAGCCACTATGCGTCTTCCTGTCCTCAGTCTGCTGCTGGCGGCTTCATTTGCCGGGGCGATTCCGAAAACGGTCCACTTTCAGAGCGAGGACCACAAGACAAAACTGGTGGCCTATGTGTTCGAGCCAGCCAGCCCTGGACCTCATGCCGCCATCGTGCTGCTGCACGGGCGGGCGGGTCCATATTCGTCGGCCGCGCATGGAACCTTCACTGCCGCCACCCTGTCCCGGCGCCACAAGCAGTGGGGTGAATTTTGGGCGCAGCGCGGCTACGTGGCGATTCTCGTCGACAGCTTCGGCCCGCGCGGCTATCCCTCCGGATTCCCTCAAGGCAGTTATGAGAACCGTCCGCCGGAGGTCAGCGAACAGACCGTCCGCCCGCTGGACGCCTACGCCGCGCTGCGCTATCTCCGCAAGCGGCCCGATGTGATCAAGGACCGGATCGGCGTCCAGGGGTGGTCCAACGGTGGTATGACCGTTCTGGTGACAATGAGGGACAACGCGCCGGGCATCGATCAGCCCACGCCCGAAACCGGATTCCGCGCCGCGCTCGCCGAATATCCCGGCTGTGGCATGGATGCTGTCAAGGGCAAGTACCATTCGTACGCGCCCATTTTGCTGATGATCGGCTCCGCGGACAAGGAGGTATCGCCAACCGTCTGCGAATCGTTCGCCGACCGCGCTCGCGCCGCCGGCAGCAAGCTCCAGGAAATCGTCTACGACGGCGCCGAGCACAACTTCGACGATCCGGAACGGTCCAAGCAGGACAAGCCGGCCAATCACAAGGCCACCCTCGACGCCATGCGCCGCGCCGAAGCCTTTTTTGCGGCGAACCTGTTGAAATAAGTTCGTACCGGGTCGCGGGCTCGAGTCTTTCAGAACTTGAACTTCACTGCGAGCTGCACCAGGCGCGGGGCGGCCGCGCTCACTACCCGCCCGAAATTTGCGTCGTTCACTTTGCCGTCCACAGAGACCGGCCCATAGAACTGGGCGTGGTTGAATACGTTGAACGCCTCGACGCGGAGATCCAGGGATCGCGATTCGCTCAGTTTGATCGTCTTGCTCACCTGCACGTCGAAATTCGCGATTCCAGGGCCGTAAAAGAAGCGGCGCGCCGAGTTGCCCAATTGTCCAAGCGTCTCCGGCGCGAACAGAGCCGTGTTGAACGCGGTCTGCCCGCCGCGTGGATCGGTATTGATCCGCAAGGGCCCCGGAGATACCTGCGGCGTGTCCAGCAACTGGTTGTTAACCCCGTTGCCGAACGTCCCCAGCAGGGACCGGTCGGAATCGTCGTAGAGCGTCACGGGGAAGCCGGTGCTGAATCGCGTGGTGCCTGAAACGCTGAATCCTCTCTTGAAGTTGTAAATGTAAGTCGCTACGAAATCCTGTTTCAGATCGAAGGAGGAGATCACGCGCGTGGCGCGTTCGTTGAATGGATTGATCTGCTCGCCCAGATTCGAGGCATCGTCGATGGACTTCGAATAGGTGTAGGCAAACAACGCCGTCGCCCGGTTGCCCAGCGCCAGCCGGAAATTGGCCTCCAGCGCATTGTAGTTCGAATTGCCGATCGACTTCTGTGCCGTGACCGACCCATAGTCCGCTCCGAGGCCTTCCCGCGTGTGGTAGGAATCCTCGCCGAAAGGCCCGCAGCCCGGCTGAGCCAGGCATGCCTGCGGATTGCCAGGATTTGCCGGAACCAGCACCACGAGGTGATGTCCCTGATTTCCCGCGTAGCTAAGTGTCAGCCGCGCGCTCGAGAAGAACTGGCGCTCGATAGAGAACATGTAACTCTCCGTGTAGGGCACGGAGTTGCGGTAGTAGAAATACGGATCGCCGCCCACCGGCAGGACCGACGCCCAGTTGAACCCTGTGTATGGATTCGACTGGGAGACGCCATGCGGGGGGAAAGCAAAGGGATACGGATTTGTGTTCTGCGTGCCGCTGGCGGCGGTGGTGAAGGGCGTCGCGAACAACGGCGGCGCCGGGCTCAAGTATGTCAGTCCGAACGGAGGCACGCCGTACATGATGCCCGCGTTCAATCCCGGATACGCGGTGTAAAACATGCCGTAGCTGGCGCGAATGCTGAGGTTTTCCTTCGGCGAATACGCCGCGCCGATGCGCGGACCGAAGTTGTGGTCCTTGGCGGGCGAAATGGTGGACGGGATTCCCGGGTCTCCGGCGACGACGAGGCCCGGCGGGGCATCGGGGTACAGCACCGACTGTCTGCCGGGAACGATGGTTCCGAGCGAATTGTACTTTTCCGACCAGGGCTTGATCAGGTCCCACCGCAGGCCGGCGTTCAGCGTCAGATTCTTACGGATCCGCCAGCTATCCTCAGCAAAGACGCCGGCATAGTGATTGCGAAGATAGAAATGCTGGCCGGTGGTCTGCTGGAAACTGCTCGGCACGCCGATGAGGAAATCCGCAAAGGCCGAGCCGGTTTCGGTGCCGCTGAAGTTGAACGTCCCGTTGAAGGTCGCGTTCGGATTCTCATTCACCTGGTCAATGTGAAACTGTGCGCCGATCTTGAGGGTGTGTGCGCCCTTCACCAACGACACGGCATCGCTGAGGTACAGTGTGTTGTTCCACTGTTCGAGGTTGGAAATCGGCACGCCCATCGTCAGCGACGGAAACGTGATGTTCTCCACGCCCTCGAATTGCGGGGCCTGCACCACGATTCCCTGCGTGCCCGCGCCCGTGGTGAATCCCTGCGAGGCCAGCGTCACGCCCAAGCCTCCGCGCGGCTGGCCGATGTTGTTCGCATTGCGGAGGAATCCCGCGTGAAACTCGTTCACCGTGGCCGCGCCGATCACCTTGGTATCGCCGACTGTAAACATCTGCGCCTGGCCGATGGTGAGCGCGTTAAAGCCGGGGACGCTTGCTCCTCCCTGCGCGCCCGGATACGGATTATCGAGCCGGTAATTGTCGATGAAGTAGTAGCCCGAAATCTGGCCAAACCGGGTGTTCGCATCGATGCGGGCGGAGCCCTTGTCGTCCCGCACCGTCTGAGGGAAGGCCGAGGTCGAGAACAGATTTGTACCGCTGTTGGCTTGGGGAATATACTTCAGCAGATTCACCGCCGGCGCCGACCAGGCATTTTGGGGGATGAGCGCGTTGGGAAACACGCAACTCCCTGCTGCTGTGCAGCCCGGCATGTAATACGGTTCTCCGGGCACCACACCATAGCCGAGTTTTTGCGTCAACAAATCCGCCAGATACGGCCCGCTGACCTTACCGGCAAGCGTGCTGGCCGCGTCACTGAAGTTGCCCGTGCGCTCGGCGGCGGAGAGCACCGTAGTCACCGGCGACGTGATCCCTTCAGCGGTGTTGGTGCCTTGAAAATCGGTGAAGAAAAACACGCTCTGCTTGCGGATGGGGCCGCCGAGGCTCCCGCCGTATTGATTCTGCCGGAACGCGCCGCGAGATGCGTCGAAAAAGTTCTTGGCGTCCAAATCGGTGTTGCGCAGAAACTCAAACGCGTTGCCGTGGAACGCTCCGCTGCCGGTCTTGGTTATGACGTTGATCATTCCGCCGTTGTAGTTGCCATATTCGGGATCGAAATTCGTGGTCAATACGCGGAATTCCTCAATGGAGTCCAGGTTCGGAATCACCGAGGTGCCGCCGTTCATGTGCTCCTGCACGTCCACCCCATTCACCATGAACCCGTTGGCCGATTCCCTCTGCCCGGCGATCGAGACATTGCCAGGATTCAGATCGCCCGAAGGATTGATGGTTCCCGTAACGCCCGCCATGATCACGGAGGTCTGCGTCAGCGTGCTGATGGGGATTACGCCGGGCTGAATGGCGAGAAGATCCGTATAGGCGCGGCCGTTCAGCGGGATCGAAGCGATCTGCGCTTCGGAAACCACTTCGCCCAGATGCGTGGCAGTAGTGTCCACCTGCGTATCGAGCTTGGTGTTGCTCTCGCTCACAGTCACGATCTCGGATTTTTCGGCGATTTCGAGGGTAGCATCGACGCGCAGCGCCGAATCGGCGTCCACGGCCAGATTAGCCCGATTCTGGGTCTTGAACCCATCGGCTGCTATAGAAATCTCATAGCGCCCCACCGCCAGTGCAGGGAAGGAATAGAATCCTTGCCCGTCGGAAGTCCTTTTAAATTCAGTCCCTAACGCCGAATTGACGAGTGTGATGCGCGCCCCCGGGATCACTGCAGCGCTGGAATCGCGAACCGTTCCGGAGATACTTCCTCCCGCGACCGCCCCCATCCCATTAGGAGCAAAGAACCCAACCGCAAGAAACGCCATCAAAATAAGACTGTTTTGGTCTAGTATACAAGCGTGCCTCATCTAGAAAAATCCTATCGCAGTGTAGAGCAAGTTGTCGACCAAATTCCAACCAGCGGTAGATTAACTGTCCGTCGGTTCCGGGCGACCCGCCGGAGCTTCGGAAGTGCGCCATTTCACCCAGCTCGGCTGAGGATCTCCTGGACTTCCTGATCGGAGACCTGACGGAAATCCTCGTACCATTCGCCGACGGCGGCGAAGGGCTCCGGAATGGCTAGGCAGACGCACTCGTCCGCCTCTTTCTCCAGCCGGTGGCACGCCTGCCTGGAACCCACTGGAACTGCCACAATGAGAGCCTCCGGATGGAGTGTGCGGACGCAGCGGGCTGCCGAGACCATCGTCGATCCCGTGGCTAGGCCGTCATCCACCAGGACCACGGTTCGCCCATGCAGGTTCAGCGCGGGCTGCCCGCCGCGGAACAGCTGCTCCCGGCGGCGCATTTCCTGGGTTTCGGCCTCCACCACGGCTTCCACCTGGCTCGAGGGGATTCCGTAGGCACGGATCACGTCGCGATCCAGCACGCGCGTGCCACCGGCGATTGCGCCCATGGCTAATTCCGGCTGCCACGGAACCCCTAGCTTCCGCACAACCACTACATCCAACGGCGCGTTGAGTGCTTTGGCGACTTCCAAGCCCACAGGAACCCCTCCACGGGGCAGCGCCAAGACAACTACATTTTCCAGTTTCCTGGACGCAAGCTCAGCACCCAGCAAGCGTCCCGCCTGTTTTCGGTTGACAAACGGCAGATCGGCCATAGCGACCTCCCGCATGCTCAATAGCAATTGAGCTACCGTCGCGGCCTGCCGAAGGGGCGGTCAAACAGCCGGTCGCCGCCCCCTAAGCGGTTTTCTTACTTCTGCTGCCCAGGCAGACGAATCAACGCTCCCCCGGCTGGCGCCCTCCGCATCACCGCTTTGCGCCACTCTTCTGGAACAGTTTTCATTCCTGTGACTTCCTGGAACGAAGGTGAGACCCGCACCTCGCCGATATCGCTAAACGCGGGCCTTGCCAGAAAAGAATGCATCTCGCCGTTAATCACGCCGTAGCCCACGATCTCCCCCAAATCGTTGAGCGAGCATGAACTCATTAAATACCACCCCGAGTTAGCCGGAATCAGGGTATTGAGATCCATCATCATCTTGTTCTTGTACACCCAGGCATGCGGCGTAAAGGTCGCATCCAGTGCGAGGCCCACGATTTCGCCCGAGTTGTTCACCGTGTTGCAGCAGGTCGCCGTCGTCAAAACGGCGCCTGGCATCAGCGCGCCCAGATCCTGCATGCCCGTGCCCTTGGTCCACATAAAGGCGTGAATGGAGCCATCGATCGGAGAGAACGCTCCCCCCACCACTTCGCCCCGGTCGTTGATGCTGGAAGCGACGCCAAAAGCGCCAGGCGCGCCCAAGTTTCCGAGATCCGTCGGCTTGCCGTTGCTGTCCCACAAGACGGCGTGCGGCGCGCCCGGGTTGGTCGGAGGCAGCGACGTATTCGCACAAACGCCGGACCCTCCGATCACCTGACCGCTGTTGTTAATCCCGAAAGCAAAGCTCACGGTATCCCCGGGCAGAGGAGAAAGCGCCTTGATCTTTCCATCCGCGCCCCACACGACAGCCTCAAATCGGGATACCTGAAAAGGTGTCGCTGTCGAGCAGGTTGCGTCGGCCACTCCGTTCTCCGCAAAACCAGCTACCTGGCCTCCATTGTTCAACCAGTACGCCTGCGCGTTGTTGCCACCCGGCAGCGTGGGCAGAGCCTTGAGCGACCCAAATCTCCAGATCGCCGCCAGGCACTGCTTATGTGTGCCGAAGCCGCAAAAATCTTCCCCGTTCGCATCGGCTTTGGCAGTCTCGGAAATCAGCGCCGACTCTCCCAGCGCATTCGGTCCGCCCGCCTCGCTGCTTGGCCCGCCGAGCGTTCCCAGGTTGATCAGCGGCCCAATGCCAAACCAGAAGAAACCCGTCTGGGCCAAGCCGGTCTGGGTTGCCGTCGCCGACCCTCCCGTCACCCAGCCTGCATTGTTGATCCCATAAGCCGAGCTGAACGCCCCGCCCAGCGTGCCCATGTCTTTAATGCTGTACCGCGGTTTCGGCTGCTGGGCCGTCGAAGATTGCGCCATCGCCAGAGCGGCGCACCAACCGCTCGCGGCAAGCCATCTTGTCATCGATTTCATAAATGTCCTCCTGTTGAATCTGACTACGCAGAGCTGGACTATACAGGCCATCGGCTCTACAGTCTATGCCGCCGCGGTCATTTCCCAATCACAAGATGCATCACAAGCCAAGCCGTTGGAGCCCGGGGGCTTGTCTGATCACATCACCGCGGTTATAGTAGGATGAACTCTCGTCCGACAATCGGTGGTTGGCATGGCGACTCAGCCTCAATCCAAGGCGCGGTTAGCTTTCGGTCCATTTGAAGTGAACGCCGCGTCCGGCGAACTTTTCAAGTATGGCGCTCGAGTCCGGCTGCCCGGCCAGTCCTTCCAGATTCTGCTTGCCTTGCTCGAGCAGCCCGGCGAACTGGTGACACGCGAGCTGCTGCTTACGAAGATCTGGAGCGATGGCACGTTCGTCGATTTCGATCACAGCCTCAACGCCGCCATCAACCGCCTTCGACGCTCTCTGAGTGATTCCGCCGAAAAGCCGCGTTACATCGAGACCGTTCCCGGCCGCGGCTACCGTTTCATCGGGACCCTGGAACCGCCTCCCGCCGCCGCGCTTCCCGCCAATATTCCGGAAAGCCTGCCCGCGAAGCACCCGCGTACTTGGTGGCCGCTTGCTTCCGCCGTCTTCTGCCTGATGGCCCTTGCCCTTGCTGCCTGGTGGCGATTCCACGATCCTCCCGCGACGCTCACTCCTGGAAGGCTCACCCGCCTGACCGCCGACGCCGGGCTCTCGAATGCTTCGGTTCTGTCGCCTGACGGTAAGATGGTCGCGTATTCCTCCGACCGAGGCCCGGAGGGCGCGCGCGATCTCTACGTGAAGCAGGTCGCCGGAGGCCAGCCGATCCGCCTCACTTTTGATGGCGCAGGAAATACGACGCCGGATTTTTCCCCGGAAGGCGACAGAATCGTGTTCCGTTCCACTCGCGACGGCGGAGGCATCTACGAAATGCCTGCTCTCGGAGGCGAGGCGCGATTGCTGGTAAAGGACGGATGGAACCCCAGGTATTCGCCCGATGGCGCTTACGTCGCCTACTGGGTGGGCGGCGAAGGTGTCGCGCTTGCCGTTCCTGGGAATGGCTCGGTCTGGGTGGTCCCGGTGACCGGAGGCCAGCCTCGGCCACTTGCCCCCAATCTGACGAACGCCCGCTATCCTATCTGGTCTCCGGACGGCAAGCATCTTCTCGTCATTGGGTACAGTTCCCAAAAGCCCTATGAAAGCGCCTTCGTGGACTGGTGGCTGGTCCCAACCGATGGTGGAAACGGGCTCCGAACCGGAGCATACGACGCGTTGATCCGCGCCAAGCTACAGGCTAGCGATCGAGCGATCACGCAGTCCAACTCGATCCCGAACCCCAATCTTCCCAGGCCATGCTGTTGGGTGGCGGCCACCAATACCATCCTCTTCTCCGCCGTCGCCGAAAACGGCGATTCCCGAGATCTGTGGGAGGGCACTATCTCGCCCACCACTGGACAAGTGAGCGGCACCTTCCGGAGATTGACCGCCTCCGCGGGGAACGAAGTGGCCCCGAGCTGTCCGGCGGCAGGTGCACTCACTTTCACGACCGTCGAAAATAGAAGAGCTGTCTGGTCCTTCGCGGCCGACCCGGGCCGTGGCGTGCCGACGGCGCCGGAGCGGGTCACCGAAGGGTCGGCAATGCACGAACACGCTTCCCTTTCGGCCGACGGGCGCTTCGTCGCCTTTGCTGCCGCGCAGCCGACAAGGCTCAACATCTGGCTCCGCGAACTGGAGACGGGCCAAGAGTCGCAGGTCACCGCCTCCCAGTTTGTGCAACGCTTCCCCGTGCTAAATGCCTCCGGCAGCAAAGTTGCCTTTTCGAGCTACGAAAACGGCAAGAGATTGATCTATGTTTCCAGCCCCGGCGGAATCCCGGAAAAAATGTGTGAAGCTTGCCTGCGGGCCACGGACTGGTCGCGAGACGATCAGTCGCTCTTGATCTTCGCAGGGAGTCCCTATCAGGTAAGCCTCCTCGACATCGCCACCCGGCGGCAGACCACGATATTGAAGCACGACAAGTACAACCTCCTATTCGCCCGTTTCTCGCCCGACAATCGCTGGGTCAGTTTCACGGTAAGAATCGATACCAATCGTTCGTGGATTGCCATTGCCCCGATCGACAGGCAGAAACCAGTTCCCGAAAGCTCCTGGATCAGGATCGCGGAAGGAGCGGCCGAAGACTGGGCCAACTGGTCCGCCGATGGAAAAGCCCTCTATTTCACCTCTGCCCGGGACGGACATTTTTGCCTGTGGGCGCAGCGGATCGATGCAGCTTCTCACCGCCCTCTGGGGGACGCGTTCGCCATCCAGCACTTTCACGGCCGCGTATCCTACCAGCAGGGGGGCTGGTCGGCTGCCCGTGGGCGAATCGCGATCGTGCTCGTCGAAGATACAGGCAACATTTGGATGATGTCACGCTCCAACGCACGCTGAGGCGGCGCGGCGACACGCTTTGTCCGCGCAAATCGATTAGACTGGCCTTTTGCCCACTGCCATCAGCCTCGGAAACGTCTCGAAATCTTTCAGCGGATACATGGCCGTGGACGGCATTTCGATTTCCATCGACCCGGGGAAATTCGTGGCTGTGGTCGGGCCAAGCGGATGCGGAAAATCAACTCTGTTGAATCTCGCCGCCGGACTGATTGCGCCCAGCAGTGGATCGGTCACGGTGTTCGGCTCGCCTCTGAAGGGACTGAATGGCCGCGCGGCGTACATGTTTCAGCAGGATGCGTTGCTGCCCTGGAAGACCGTGCTCGAAAACGTCGGGCTGGGGCTGCATTTTCGCGGGACGTTCACCGCGGCCAAAGCGATGGAGTGGGTAGAGCGCGTCGGCCTGGGCGCATTCGCCGACAAATTCCCGGCGCAGTTGAGCGGAGGCATGCGCAAGCGCGCGGCGATGGCGCAGTGTTGGATCGTTGACCCCGACATTCTGTTGATGGACGAGCCGTTCAGCGCCCTCGACATCCATACCCGCATGCGCATGGAGGCGGAACTGCTCGATTTGTGGACCGGGTCGCCAAAGACGGTGCTGTTCGTCACGCACGATCTGGAAGAAGCGATTTCGCTGGCCGACGAAGTGGTGGTGCTCTCGGCAGGCCCGGCCAGCCGCATCGTCGCGTGGCACGCGGTGGATCTGGAGCGGCCTCGCAATTTGATGGATATTCGTACCGATCCGCATTTTTCCGAACTCTACCGCCAGATTTGGGTGCAGTTGAAGCAGGAAGTGCTAACGTCCTATGCGCGCTAAACTCCTGCTCGGTCAAATCGCGATCGCGGCGGCGATTCTCGCGGCCTGGCAGGGACTGGTGAGCGCGGGGAAGCTAGACAAATTTTTCTTCAGCCGCCCGACAGATATCGCCGCGCGCATCGTTACGTGGCTTCAGACCGGCTCAATTTGGCCGCACCTGTTCGTCACCTTGGAGGAAGCTGCGCTGGCCTTCGCGCTGGGCGCTGGCTCAGGCATTGTGTGCGGATTCGCCTTGGCGCGGTCGCCGAGGCTGGGAGCTTTGGCTGACCCGTTCATCCGCGTATTAAACGCTCTGCCGCGCGTGGTTCTCGCCCCGATTTTTCTGCTCTGGTTCGGGTTGGGCATCTGGTCAAAGGTGGCCCTGGGTGTAACGGTGGTGTTCTTTATCGTGTTTTTCAATACGCATCAGGGCGTGCGCGACGTGGATAAATCGGTGGTGAACAACGCGCGCATGCTCGGCGCATCGGAATGGCAGTTGACGCGCCACGTGTTGATCCCAAGCGCGCTTACGTGGGTGTTTTCGAGCCTTCACATCAGCATCGGCTTTGCGGTGATCGCGGTGGTGGTGGGAGAATACCTGGGCGCGTCGAAGGGCGTGGGCTACCTGATCTCGCAGGCCGAGGGAGTTTTCGACACGACGGGAGTCTTCGCAGGTATGGCGGTCTTGAGCGCGTCCGTGCTTCTCGTCGGCTGGGGAGTGAACCGGCTGGAGCGCTGGCTGCTGCGGTGGAAATCGTGAAACGCATTCTCCTGTTGGCGGCGCTGCTTGCTGCGTGCAATCGGCGGCCAGGCACGGTGCGGCTCGTCTTGCAGCCTCCTTCGACTAACAACTACCCCAGTTATTTCGCGTCGTGGCTCGGGTTCTATAAAGAGGAAGGCGTTGACGTGGCGATTTCGCAAATCGCCGGAGCGTCTAAGGTGCTGGAGGCGGTAGTGGGAGGCAGCGCGGACGTCGGCGGAGGCGTATACGAACAAACGCTGCAAATGAAGGCCGAAGGCAAATCGGTCGTGGCGTTCCTGTCGCTGCTGAAGTCGCCGAATTTCGCGATCCTTGGGGCTCCGGGGATCCGGAAGCTGGCCGATTTGCGGGGGAAGACGGTAGGGGTCAGCTCGGTCGGCTCGCCGTCGCAGACTTACCTGATATACCTTCTTCAGAAGAACGGCGTGAAAGCGGCGGAGGTGAGCACGGCAACGATCGGCATGGGCGCTACGGCGATGGCGGCGCTCGAGCACGGCCAGGTCGATGCGGCGGTGCTGTTCGGCAGCGCGATCACGGCGTATCTTTCACGGCATCCGGATGCGGCGATTCTGGCGGACACGCGCACACCTGACGGCCTTTTCGCCGCGTTTCAGGTGAGGGATTATCCGGCGTCATGTCTGCTTGCGCGGCGCGAATGGCTGGACGCGCATCCGGAGGAGACGAAGAAGATGGCTCGGGCGGTACTGCGGGCCCTGGCGTGGATCCGCGAGCACCCGGCGGAGGAGATTTTGGCCCACGTGCCGTCGGCGGGGGATCGCGCGGCGGAGTTGGAGGCGATCCGGCTGGCGCAGCCGATGTATTCCGCCGACGGGATCATCAAGAAGGAGAGCGCCGACGCAGTGCGCGTGATTCTCGGGCTGAAGGTCGACGTAGCTGGCTCATATCTCGCACCATGACGTTTCAGAATCCCCTCGCTGAGGGTAAACATCCATCGGTAGGCATCAGCACATCAAGAGTGATATGCTTTGATGTATGAGGACCACGTTGACGCTTGATGACGACGTAGCCATTCTACTGGAGCGGGTCAGGAAACAGAACAACGCAACCCTGAAAGACGTTGTCAACACGGCGCTACGGGGAGGCTTAGCGGCGATGTCGAAGCCCGCCCAGGCGCGGACCGCATTCCGAACCAGAACCTTTCGCACGGGCAAATGCCTTGTTCCCAGCATTGAGAGCATTGCCGACGCCCTTTCAATCGCTGAGGGCGAAAGCTACCGGTGATACTGGTTGATGCGAATATCCTGCTCTACGCGACAACGGAGTGCGCGGAAGCAGAACGGGCGCAGCGTTGGCTCGACAGCAAGTTGAATGGCGACGGGCGAGTCGGCCTCCCATGGGCGAGCCTTCTGGCCTTCCTGCGCCTCATTACGAACTCGCGTATTTATCCAAGCCCGGTTTCTCTTCTCGACGCATGGGCTCAGGTGGAGGACTGGCTTGAATCTCCAAACGTATGGATCCCCTCTCCGACCGAGCGGCATGCTTCGATTCTTCGCCGGATGCTCGAGGCCGCCGGCGGCGGCCGGAACCTTGTCCCTGACGCGGATCTTGCCGCGCTGGCGATCGAACACGGCTTGCTCGTTTGTTCAACCGACCGGGATTTTTCTCGTTTCCCCGGCGTGCGGTGGGAGAATCCGCTCGCGCGGGACCTGGCCGAATAGGTTTCGCAAGCCTCGCGGTGAGCTAGCGTGGGCCGTGAAGAACCTGGGAAGCAGTTGTCGCACCTCCGCCGCCGAATCGAGCAGTCCTATAGCCAGATCGGTGATGCTTTGGGCGGGAAGGGTGTGAAGTTCTAAAGTTTTCCACAGTTTTCTCAATTTTTGTCAAGAACTATTTCCGTTTCAGAAACAGGCACTTGCGTTTCTGGCCGGCGTGTAGTAATCTCACAATTAGTGAATCTATGCATAGATTCACTAACTTCTAGCTTTCGATCCCATCCCTCCTCGTTCATTTTAGAGTTGTGTTTCTTTTTTAAAATGAGTGAGCCGACCCAAGACCGCGTTAATTTTGACTACATCAAAAGCAATTTGTTTCGCACTGCTAGGGCGGACGGTTTGGTCTGTGGCGTGAACGGACACGCCGATATCGTATTGAATTTTTTTAGCGAGCGAACCGCGATTCCAAAAAGATCTTCCCATCGGCTAGTCGGCGGTCGCTTAGGTGATGAGATCCCGGAGGATCGGGTATCTCGTGACGCCGTCGTGCGAGAAGTAGAAATCTCCCTTTCCATGAACTTGGCGGTTGCAAAGGCCACCATCAAAACACTGGAGACCCAGATTAAGAACATGGAAGCTCAAATGAAAACTATCAACGAGGAGAGACGCCCATGAGTGTTGTCGCCCTCCAGTATCTTGGTTCAGTTGGAGATGATCCCGTCGAGCCGAATTTCTTGATTTCCCATGCGCCATTCTATGGCTTTCGCCGGAGATATGTAGTTGGTTCGCATGGATGCGAGGAGTGCGTGCTGGTTGTTCCCCCTCAGGCTCACGGACTGAACTTGGCGCAGGGTGCCCTTGACGCCATGAGCGGCCTGGACGCGGATTGGGAAACCTTGGGTTCTGAACCGCCGAATGCCCGATCCAGGGATCTCGCGCTAGGCGTCCTTGATCGCTCATTTCTCATGGGGCGCGTCAGGCCTACCTACACGACCGCTTCTGCGGAGGGCGGTGTGGGAATTATCTACCGATCTCAAGACAAATACGCGGCTATTGAATGCCTCAACTCTGGCGAAATGTGGTTGTTGTGGTATGACCAGCAAGGAAACCCACTTTCGCGTGAGATCGACGCTAACGCAGTTGCCATTGAGGCCGCGCTAGATCAGGTTTCGGCCCTCCACGCCGATGCCTGATCGTCCAGACGAAATGAGACGGAATGGGCGACCGCTCGTTCCGGATTTCGATGCCCTTGAGTGGTTTTACTACCGCGTAGACCCAGCCTTCGTCCAAGAGGGAAGATTTCTTGATCCTATTAGCGTGAAGTGCACGTGTCCCGCTGTCTCTTCGAATAGACAAAGACTGAGTCAGCCCTGGTACGTGCTCTATCCAAGGACGCGCTTCGGAACATGGGCCGTCTTTAAATTTCAGCGGGAGCGCCTCCCGCAGAGTGTCCAAGCAGACGTACCAGGAGCCACAGTCTTTACGCTCGTGACCGAACACGATCCCCGTGAGGATAACTACGGACATTGTGAAACTCGTCTTTATCGTGGCACGGAGAAAGTAGTGGAGGCTCAGGTCAACAAACAAGCCAAAAACAGCTTTAGGCTCTCCTTCGCTCGTGCTTTAGAGTTTGAAAGGGCCCCTGGCTTGCCGTTCCCACCGACGATGTGAAGCGCGGCTCCGTTAAGTTACCTTAATCTTTATACGGACCCACTACCCCCGCTACTGTGCATTTGACAAGCTGACCGCCGATTCGCTATTCTCATAGAGGTTCGCGAGTTCTAATCTTCTGCTCCTGTGCTACCACCTTCCTGTTGGGAGGTCCGGCTGGGGGCCGGTCCCGCTGCTTTGGCGGCTTCTACGCCGTCCGGGTATGGACTAGTCCGAAGTTACTACCCTCGCAGGTTTTTGGATGCGGTGAGTTTTCCGTCATCCGGGTGGATTCAACCAAATATTTGGAGAGTGAAGTTTCGTGCCGACGTTCAACCAGCTCGTGCGTAAGGGTCGCCGACCCACGCGCTATAAGACGGCAAGTCCCGCGCTGCAGGCTTGCCCGCAGAGGCGCGGGGTTTGCACGCGTGTCTACACGACAACGCCCAAGAAGCCGAATTCGGCGCTGCGAAAAGTGGCGCGCGTGAGGCTCACCAACGGAATCGAAGTGACGACCTATATTCCGGGCGTGGGACACAATCTGCAGGAGCACTCGATTGTGTTGATCCGCGGAGGCCGTGTGAAGGATCTTCCCGGCGTGCGCTATCACGTGGTGCGCGGAACGCTCGATACGGCAGGCGTCAGCGGACGCCAGCAGAGCCGGTCGAAGTACGGAGCGAAGCGGCCCAAGGCAGCCGCGAAATAAGGACGATATCGTATGCCACGCAGACGCAGACCTGAAGCCCGCGAGATTGTGCCGGATCCGGTGTACAACTCGACGCTGGCCGAGAAATTCGTGAATTCGATGATGTGGGATGGCAAGAAGGCCGTCTCGCAGAAGATTTTTTATGGCGCAATGGACAAGATCCGGGAGCGCTCCGGCGACGACCCGTTGAAGCTGTTCAAGAAGGCGGTCGAGAACTGCAAGCCGCTTCTCGAAGTGAAGACGCGCCGCGTGGGCGGAGCCAACTATCAGGTGCCGGTCGAGGTTCCGAACAACCGCCGGACATCGCTGGCCATCCGCTGGATTCTGATCAACGCGCGCACCCGCCCGGAAAAGGGCATGCCGGAGAAGCTGGCCAATGAATTGAGCGACGCGGCCAATCTTCGCGGCGGCGCGATTAAGAAAAAGGACGACGTACACCGCATGGCGGAGGCGAACAAGGCCTTCGCGCATTATCGCTGGTAACTTTTCATAACGTTTATGGCTCGTACTGTACCACTCCAGAAAATGCGCAATATCGGCATCATGGCGCACATTGATGCCGGTAAAACCACAACTACGGAACGAATTCTCTATTACACCGGCCGTACCTATAAGATCGGCGAAGTGCATGAGGGCACGGCGGTGATGGACTGGATGGAGCAGGAACAGGAGCGAGGCATCACGATCACCTCGGCCGCGACCACGTGCCAGTGGCAGGATTTCACCATCAACATCATCGACACGCCGGGTCACGTCGATTTCACGGCGGAAGTCGAGCGCAGCCTGCGCGTGCTGGACGGCGCGGTTGCGGTGTTCGATGCGGTGGCCGGCGTGCAGCCGCAGACCGAAACGGTGTGGCGCCAGGGCGACAAATATAAGGTCCCCCGCATGTGCTTCATCAACAAGATGGACCGCGTCGGGGCGGACTTTTTCCGCTCCTTTGACACGATCATCGACCGGTTGAAGTGCCGTCCGGTGGCGATCCAGCTCCCTATCGGAGCCGAGGATCAGTTCAAAGGCGTCATCGACCTGGTGAAAATGAACGCGCGCATCTGGCGGGATGAGACGCTGGGCGCGAAGTTCGACGACGTGGAAATCCCGGCAGAATACGCGGATCAGGCCAAGGAATACCACGACAAACTGGTGGAGGCGGTGTCCGAATCCGACGACAATCTGTTCCACAAGTTCGTCGAAGGCGAGAAAATCACGGAAGCCGAGCTGCGGGCGGGCATCCGCAAGGCGACGATTGAGCAGAAAATCTTCCCGGTGATCTGCGGCACGGCATTCAAGAACAAGGGCGTGCAGAACCTGCTCGACGCGGTGGTGGATTATCTGCCTTCTCCGCTCGACGTTCCGCCGATCCACGGTGTCTCGGTGGACAACAAAGACGTCGAAGTGATCCGCAATGCCAGCGACATGGAGCCGTTTTCAGCGCTGGTGTTCAAGATCATGACCGATCCGTTCGTGGGTCAGCTGGCCTTCGTGCGCGTCTATTCGGGCCGTCTGGTGGGCGGCGAATCGGTTTACAACGTGGCGAAGGGCCGCAAGGAGCGCATCGGCCGCCTGGTGAAGATGCATGCCAACAAGCGTGAGGACATCGCCGAGGTTCTGGCGGGCGATATCGCGGCGGCGGTTGGGCTCAAGAACGTTTCGACCGGCGATACGATTTGCGATGAAAAGGCTCCGGTGATTCTGGAGTCGATCGACTTCCCGGCGCCTGTGATTCAGTTGGCCATCGAGCCCAAGACCAAGGACGATCAGCAGAAGCTCGGCATGGCGATCGCCAAGCTGGTGCAGGAGGATCCGACGCTCAAGGTTTCGACCGATCCGGATACCGGGCAGACCATCCTGGCGGGCATGGGCGAGCTGCACCTGGAGATTATTGTCGACCGCATGCAGCGCGAATTCGGCGTGGGCGCCAACGTTGGCAAGCCGCAGGTGGCCTATCGCGAGACGATCCGGCAGATGGCGGAAGCCGATCATACGCACAAGAAGCAGACGGGCGGCAGCGGTCAGTATGCGCGCGTGAAGCTTCGCGTGGAGCCGCTGCCTCCGGGAAGCGAGTTCGAGTTCGTCAACGAAGTGACGGGCGGCAACATTCCCAAGGAATTTATTCCGGCGGTGGAAAAAGGCGTGGTGGAAGCGCTGGAGCATGGCATTCTGGCCGGCTATCCGATGTCGGACGTGCGCGTCGCCGTCTACGACGGCGCTTATCACGACGTCGATTCGTCGGAAATGGCGTTCAAGATTTGCAGCTCGATGTGCCTGAAGGAAGCGGCTCGCAAGGCCAAGCCCGTGCTGCTCGAGCCAGTGATGCGCGTCGAAGTGGTGGTGCCGGACGAGTATATGGGGCCGGTGAACGGCGACCTGATTTCGCGCCGGGGCCGTCTGGAAGGCACCGAAATCATGGGTTCGACGCAGATTATTAAGGCAATGGTTCCTCTGTCGACGATGTTCGGGTATGCGACGGAGCTCCGCAGCCGCACGCAGGGACGCGGCGCGTTTACGATGCACTTCGGTCAGTACGAGGAAGTGCCCAAGAGTACAGCCGACGAGATCATGAAGCGAAATAATCCCGCGGCCTAAGGCGCGGGAAATGAGGAGAAGCGAAAACACATGGCGAAGGAAAAATTTGATCGTAGTAAGCCGCACGTGAATGTGGGTACGATTGGGCACATCGATCACGGGAAGACGACTTTGACGGCGGCGATCACGAAGACGCTTTCCAAGCACAATCCGAAGAACAAGTTCCGGAGCTTCGATTCGATCGACAACGCGCCGGAAGAGAAGGCGCGCGGCATCACGATCGCGGCGGCGCACGTGGAGTATGAGACGGCGAACCGTCACTACGCGCACGTGGACTGCCCGGGCCACGCCGATTACATCAAGAACATGATCACCGGGGCGGCGCAGATGGACGGCGCGATTCTGGTGGTGGCG